>CAWAKF010000029.1:0-180740 GCA_963782435.1 uncultured delta proteobacterium | reverse complement strand
CCCTGCACCATCTATCCTTTGCAAACCCTGCGAAATCAGGATTTTCAGATCACCGGTTATTTCTATTAATCCCAATATCCATCCCTTTCGGGAATTTGAAAAACGTAAAAACACCCTGAAGGAATATGGAGGGATTTCTAATCTTGAAATTTATTATGATGATCAATATGATCTAGAATTTTTTCTGAATCAAACCCGGCCCTGGGGCCCAGATTCGTTGTCGAACCTGTTATGAAATCCGTCTGGCGGCAACGGCCCGGCAGGCCAAAGCACAAGACTTCGAAGCCTTCAGCACCACCCTACTTTACAGCCGGTATCAAAAACATGACTGGATCAAAGAAGTAGGGATGCAAATCGGGGAGCGTCTTGAAATTTCTTTTCACTACCAGGATTTCCGGCCGGGCTGGACGGAGGGGGTTCAAATATCAAAAGAGCTCGGCCTGTACCGCCAGCCCTATTGCGGCTGCATCTTCAGTGAAAAAGAACGTTTCAAGAAGAAAATCTAACCAAGGCTGTTTGCATTTGTGGAATAAGATCCGCCGTGAAATTTTATTTTCACACCGTATAGTGCTGGCCTTCCCAATGTGGAACTGTAAGGTGTTTTTCTTTCCTCCGCACCAGGTACAGGTTATGGATGGCGTGCTGTGTATTCATCTAAAAGCCTTCGGATCATTTTTTGATATTGAGTATTATTTTTTTTTGCTTCGTCTTTAAAAAACTCTACACTGGTTTTGCTTAGAGCAATAGTGACCTTAACGGTTTCATCCTTCAATACCAGTTCTTTTGGTGAAGGCAGGAAGTCTGAAATAACCTTCACTTTTCCAATAGGTTCATCCAAATATTTTATTTTCGCTTTCATATATTTTCTTGCCTTTCCGCCAAAATCCGGCACCAATAATTCTGATTTTATTATTTCGATAAATAAATCTTGCGGTCATGATTCCTTCAGAGACTCTGCCAAGGCAATAAAATCTCTTCTCTTTATCACCGTGTTCCAGATCCTCTAATATAACACGATTAGAATCCAGAAAAGCAAGTTGAGCCATGGCGAAAGAGACGCCATGTTTCCTTTGATTCAATTCATCCTTAGCAGAATCCCACTCAAAATCAGATCGTTTTTTCATTGGCTTAAGATATAATAGATAAAGGCGTGTGTCAATATATTTATATGGCTATTTATATGGCATTTATATTCATAACATACTCTTCAGCGGCGCACGGTCCTTGCGATCCGCTGAAAGAGATGGTTAGAAAAAATTTTTATATATTTTCACGTGCTCGTCTCATCTCTGCCAAGGTCCATCAGTTGCTTCGGCGCTTATCGCATGGCGGAGCGTGTAAAATACTGCGACAGGAAGGAGCGGCCTTGTATTGGCTTTGATTTCCGTTTCAAATCGGACAAGTTGACCTTTTTGCTTGACATGTTTCGCGTGTGCCTCAGCATCTTCTCGTGCCTTTTCTCTTATTGTGTGGATAGCGGCTGCCAATCCTAGAATAAATGAGCTTCCAGTCAGAAGCACTACAACATACCCAAATGTTGTGAGGTGGCCCACTACTCGGGGCTCATAGATCAGAGACAACATTGCGATACTTGATATTACTATCAGAGTCAGTATTGATATGATGTGTTTAATCATGGTTTCTTATTTGCGCTCATCATCACGGCGCGACCGAGGCGCTGACAGAAGCCAACCGCCCTTCCTTCTGCGCTCGGTGCATGAAGTGGTTATGCATCATTTTGCCGTTCCAGTCCGTGCAGGGACAAAAGATAGGAATAGGGATTCTCGGCGAGCGTATCCTTTCTTCCCTGTGGTATCTAATCGCCCCGATGGTCAAGGAAACACCGGCGCCAGCCACTATTTACCTCAGTCCATTCCGACAAAAACCTCTTCATCTGTTGTGCCGGCACAGCGTCAGCGCTGGCGTCTGTGGGAAGATGGCTATGCCGTTAAATCAGAATCTCCGGAATGGGATGCCGCCATCGCCGAGCTGGCAGCGGAGATCAAAACGCGGCATTACTCCAGAAAAACGCTTAAAACCTATGCCCATTGGTCACGCCAGTTTCAGCATTTTCTAAAAAATAAACCGCCGAAATCTCTGTCATCGAAGGATGTCAAGAAATACCTGACCTATCTCGCGGTTCAATGCCATGTCGCGGCATCAACTCAGAATCAGGCCTTTAATGCGCTTCTTTTTCTGTTCCGGCATGCACTTAAGCAGGATTTCGGAGAATACAAGGACGTTCCCCGTGCGAAGAAATCCAAATATATTCCGGTAGTCCTTTCCCGAAAGGAAATAGAGACCGTGCTGAAGCACCTCCAATATCCTTATGATCTCGTGGTCAAATTGCTTTATGGGTGCGGGCTCCGGCAGTTTGAATGCCTGCAACTGCGGGTGAAGGATTTCAACTTTGAAGCCGGAATACTCACTGTCCATGGAAAAGGGAAGAAGGACCGCACGGTTCCCCTACCGGAGACGATTTTAGCGGAACTGGCTTCCCAACTTGAAGTTGTGAAGAATATTCATGACGAAGATCTGGCGGCCGGATATGCAGGGGTGTTTCTTGATGACCGCCTTGAAAAAAAATATCCCTCGGCGGCAAAGGATCTTATCTGGCAGTGGTTCTTTCCGCAAAAGACACTCACCCAGGTTTCGGCTGCACAAGAAATGCGGCGATATCATCTGCACGAGACTCATGTCCAGGAGGCGCTCTACGAGGCGGTACGCAGGGCCAAACTCACTAAGCGTGTCACCTCCCATACCTTCCGCCACAGCTTTGCCACCCATCTTCTACAAGCCAATTATGATATCCGGACGATCCAGACCCTACTCGGCCACAGTGATGTGAGAACCACGATGATCTACACCCATTGCGTTCCAAGCAAGACAGTCAAAGAGGCCAAGAGCCCACTTGATTTCTAAGGAAATTGATTCAATCCTGGAATCCACCAGTGAAAAACGTGAAGTTTTGGTCTCCCCCATCATCCTCTTCATTCTTGGGGAAATATCCCTTGACTGAAAACTTAAACCCGATATAATGTGTATTAGATACACATCCAGACAAGAAGGGGGAAATTTCGGTGAGAACCAATATCGTCATTGATGATCAACTTTTGGAAGAGGCTTTTTCCGTCAGCCAAAGCAAAACCAAAAAAGAGGTCATTCATGAGGCCTTGAGGGAATTGATTCGGTTAAGAAAGAGAAAAGACCTGACCGACCTGGCCGGACGTATCGCTTTCTATCCGGGTTATAGCCATAAGACTTTAAGGAAAACCAGATGATCTTGGTGGATACCTCAGTCTGGATCGAGATATTAAAGTCTCGGGAGAAGAAGGCCCGGGAAACCTTTCTGGATATCGTTGCCGACGAGCCTTACGGTCTCTGCCGTTTTACTCAGCTTGAGCTTTTACAAGGGGCTAAAGATGAACGGGAATGGCGTCTTTTAGATGAATATCTTTCCGATCAATACTATCTTGAGGTTAAAGAAGACACCTGGAAAAAGGCAGCCCGAATCTTTTTTGAATTAAGGCGCAAAGGGATAACCGTAAACAGCCCGATTGATTGTTGTATCGCCCAGGTTGCCCTGGATGAAAAGGCCCTTTTACTCCACAGAGATAGGGACTTTGAAAAAATTGCCCGACTTCGTCCCCTCTCGAACTTATGGTTTATGGAATTGACTAAAGGATACCCTTTACTCCTTTCCCGGCCAGTGTGAAAAGTCTGGTTCAAATCGGATCTATACTTTAGCCTGCTTTAGGTCTCTCCTGTGGTGGCAAGAAGGTCCGTTTCCAAAGTCAATCATTATATGCACGAACTGTCGTTGGCCCAAAGCATTTTTGATATTGTTGAACAGGAGATGACCCGTCATGGGGCCAGCCGGGTGAGCCTCATCCGTTTGGACGTCGGAGAATTTACGGCCGTGGTTCCGGACAGCCTTTCTTTCTGTTTTGAAGTAATCACCAAAAACACCCCTTTGGAAGGGGTTAAGCTGGAGATGAACCAGGTTCCCCTCACCGGACGGTGCAAGGGATGCGGAGAAGAATTTAAGATTCAGGATTATACCTTTATCTGCCCCCGGTGTGAATCCAAAGATATTGAAACCATTGCCGGTAAAGAGTTGCTGGTAAAAGAAATTGAAGTAGAATGATTAACAGGTTGCTGAAACCGGGAACCCACCCGAAGGATGGGAGTGAGCCACGATGTGGGGCGAACAAAAAGGCCCATCTCCAGTGTTGCCCTCATTCCTCGTCACTGCAACGTACGTCCTGTACGTCTCATTCCTCGGAATTTCTTCGCGTAAAGGGCAACGCTCAGTCCCCCCCCTTCGGGGCGGTGCCCGGTTTCGGGCGCCTTGTATCTGAACCTTTTTGAGCAACCTGTATACCGAAGGGTTTCCGCATACTGTCAATAAGGGGATACTGGTAATGCAAATCTTTTATCAGAATAATCCCTGTTAGGACAATTTTTATCATGAAGATTAGATATCGTGTTTCCATCCAGGGGATTGTCCAGGGGGTAGGATTTCGCCCCTTTGTTTACCAACAGGCCATAACCGGAAATTTAACCGGCCATGTAACCAACACTTCCCAGGGGGTGGAACTGGAGATTGAGGGGGAATCTGAGACCGTTGAAAATTTTTTACAGACGGTCCGAAACAATCCCCCTCCCCTGGCCCATATCACCGGCCTTCAATATAGTCCCCTGCCGTTGATCAACGACCCGCAATTCAGCATCCTTCAAAGCATTATCCAGCCAGAACGATCGGCCCTTATTTCACCCGATATCGCCACCTGTCCCGATTGCTTAAGAGAACTCAGGGACCCGACGGATCGACGTTATCAATATCCATTTATCAATTGCACCAACTGCGGCCCCCGATATACTATCATTCAGGACATCCCCTATGACCGGCCTAAAACCACCATGGCCGCTTTTACCATGTGTGACGAATGTGCTGAAGAGTACCATTCCCCCCTGAACCGGCGGTTTCATGCCCAGCCCAATGCCTGCCCAAAATGCGGACCTCGGGTTTTCTTGCAAGACGAATTTGGGCTTCCCATGGATGTCCCGGATCCCATCATGGAAACCGCCCGACTGCTTAAACAAGGGCAAATCGCAGCCATTAAAGGTCTGGGGGGATTTCATCTGGCAGTTGATGCCACGAATGAAGAAGCGGTCCAGCGGTTAAGAGCACGAAAACACCGGGAGGAAAAACCCCTGGCCGTGATGTCCAGGATCCGGAAACCATATCCACCTTCGCCCAGGTAGAGGATGAAGAAAGGGCTATCCTTGAATCCAAAGAACGCCCCATCGTCCTGCTATCCAAAAAACTGCCTAATGGTATTGCCCCTTCGGTGTCCCCCGGCAACCAATATTTCGGCGTCATGCTGCCCTATACCCCGCTGCATTACCTGATCTTAAGCTTGAATTTCAGGCCTTGGTCATGACCAGCGGGAATCTTTCGGAAGAACCCATCGTCATCGATAATGAAGAGGCTTTCCGCGCGTTTAAAGGGCATTGCCGATTTTTTCCTCGTTCACAACCGGGAAATCTATTTGCGCAGTGACGACTCCATCGTCAAACGAACCGCGGGCGCCACCCGCTTTATACGGCGCTCAAGGGGGTTTGTGCCTGTGCCTGTTTTTTTAAAAGAACCGGGTTCCGCCGGTGCTGGCCTGCGGCGCCGAACAAAAAAATACCGTCTGCCTGACCAAAGGCAATCAGGCTTTCTTGAGCCAGCATATCGGAGACCTGGAAAACCTGCGCGCTATGATTTCTTTAAATCTGACCATTACGCATTTGCAGCGGATCCTGGATATCCAACCGGAAATTACTCGCCTGCGACCTGCATCCCGATTACCTGAGCACCCGCTATGTGCAGGAGCAGAAAGAAAGGCCAAAAGCTTCAGGTCCAGCATCATCATGCCCACGTGGTGAGCTGTATGGCCGAAAACGGGCTCAGAAGGGAGTGATCGGTCTTGCATTTGACGGGACCGGTTATGGACTGACGGCAGCATCTGGGGCGGAGAAATTTTGATCGGGGACTTTTCCTCGTTTGAAAGACGGGGGTATTTTACTTACCTGCCCATGCCCGGTGGGGCCAAAGCCATTAAAGAACCCTGGCGTATGGCCGTCAGCTATTTATTTCAGGCCTTTGGGGAACGCTTCTGGGAACAACCCCTGCCCCTCTTAAAAAATTTGGAACGCCCCAAGGTGGAAACCCTCCTTCAGATGATCCGGCAAGGGATCAACAGCCCCCTGACCTCCAGTTGCGGGAGACTCTTTGATGGTGTTGCCGCTTGATCGGCTTAAGGGAAGCCGTGGCCTTTGAAGGCCAGGCGGCGATGGAACTGGAGATGGTTCAGGGGAGGGAACCGGCGGTTTCTTATCCCTGGGAAATCATCCGGGAAAATAGGATCCATCTCATCCAACCCCAGCCCATTATCCGCGGGGTTGTTGAAGATATTCTGAGGGGAGCATCGACCGGGCAAATCAGCCGGCGTTTTCATTTAACCCTGATAGAAGTCCTTTCCCGGGTATCCCGGGAAATTAGAATAGAAACCGGCATTGAAAAAGTGGTGTTGGGTGGAGGCGTCTTTCAAAACCGAACCCTTTTGACCGGGATGGAAGAAAGCCTTCAAAAGGAAGGCTTTCAGGTATTCAGTAAGGCCTTGGTTCCTTCCAACGATGGAGGGATTGCCCTGGGCCAGGCGGTAGCCGCTCATTATATAAATAAAAAACTGGGGAATCCAGAATCCAGGAGCCAGCATTCAGAATGATTTGAAACGGTTAATAAGTTTTTTCAGTATTATTCTGGCTCCAGGATTCTGACTCCTGTATTCTGTTTTTCAAATGATCGCTTCACTACACCCCTGTATCACCAAAGACATCAATATCCTTTGTGCCGGTCGTTCCCTCACCGAACGGGAAAAAAACCGGCTGAAAAAGGCTCAAGCTATTATTGTTCCCCAGGGAGTGACCGCCGGGGTTTACCGGGAATGCCGCCGATTGGTACCCCAGGTCTTTCCTAATTACGACCTCCGATTCCCCTTGGAAGGAAAAGTGGGGGACAATCTGCTTTTTGAGTATTTCCAGGTCCCCCATCCCAAAACTCTTATATTTCAAGACCGTGAATCCTTATGGGAGAATTATCCGGATCTGGAAATCCTACCACCCTTTTATCCGGCTACCCGCTGATATTGAAGGCTAACAGCGGAGGAGAAGGGGCCTTCGTCTTCTTAATCCATTCCGGCCAGGAATTGATCGGAAAACTGGATTTACTCCCCAAAGGCCCCTCACTCCGTAACGGGTTTATCCTCCAGGAACGGATCAATCACGGAGGAAAAGACTTGAGGGTGGTCGTTCTTTTTGATACGCTCTATGCCTACTGGCGCATTCAACCCGACCCGGACAATTTTTTGACCAACAAGAGTCAGGGAGGATTGATCGACTTTGAAGGAGATGTCTTTTTAAAAGATCGGGCAGTCCTGGCGGTTAAGGGTTTTTGTGAAAGAACCGGGATCAATCTGGCCGCTTTTGATATTCTTTTTGATCGAGGAGACAAATCTTCTATTCCCTTATTTCTGGAAATCAATTACTATTTCGGGCGAAGGGGTCTCGGAGGCTCCATGCAGTTTTATGAAATGTTCGAGCAGGCGGCCGACCGCTGGCTGGCCACCCTATGAAAAAAATCAAATGTCCATCGCAGAATCCGGGGTGTACGGGTCTTGAATTTAATGATTTTCCACCCATAACGACTAATAAAAACGAAGGCACAGATTCTGTCCGGCCTTGACAGCAGGCCAACACCAAAGTTGGTAACAGGCTTGAATGAGTTTCACGGCATTGAATCAACGCAGAAATCAGGGCCGGAAGGGAAGCTTGGACTATCCTTTGGAAAATCATTAAATTCAAGACCCGTACACCTATTCATAGATAACGGGACCTTTTTTGAATCTTAACATTGATTTAAGAGGAATAAATATGTGTCTGGCCATCCCCATGGAAGTTAAAATAATTACCGGCAACTCAGCCGTTGTGGAATATGAAGGGACCCGTCGGGAAGTGCGGCTGGATCTGGTCGACCCAAAGCCTGTAGTCGGAGATTATGTCATCATCCACGCCGGCTTCGCCCTCCACCTCATTGATGAAGAAGACGCCAAAGAAAGCCTGAAAACCTGGAAGGAACTCCTGGCCAATGCCCCTGAAACACTTGAGTGAATACCGGGACAAAGATCTGTCCCGGAAACTGATTGCCGCCATTCAGAACCAATCCAAAAAACCGATTCGATTGATGGAAGTCTGCGGGACCCATACGGTAGCGATTTTCCGCCATGGTATTCGTCAGGTACTGCCCCCCACTATTCAGCTCATCTCCGGCCCCGGCTGCCCGGTATGCGTGACGGCTACGGAAGAAATAGACCGGGCCGTCAAGCTGGCCAGGGTTCCCGAAGTCATGGTGACCACTTTTGGAGATCTGGTTCGTGTCCCTGGTTCCCACTCCTCTTTACAAAAGGAACGGGCCGCAGGAGCTGATGTGCGTATGGTCTATTCCACTTTTGATGCTTTGAATTTGGCCCAGGAAAACCCAAGTAAGAAAGTGGTCTTTCTGGCCATCGGCTTTGAGACGACGGCCCCAACCATAGCCGCCGCCGTATTGGAAGCGACACGCCTGGGGCTGGATAATTTTTTTATTTTGTCGGCCCACAAACTCTTGCCACCGGCCCTGGAGGCTTTATTGAACTCCGGAGATTTGAACATTCAGGGTTTCATCTATCCCGGTCATGTAACCACCATAATCGGCACCTCAGCCTATGAACAGGTTGCCGCAAGGTACAGGGTTCCCGGCGTGGTTTGCGGTTTTGAACCGGTGGATATCCTGGAAACGATTCTCCTGTTGGTCCAACAAATTGAACAGGACCAAGCTCAGGTTGAGATTCAATATAAACGAGGAGCCAGCGCAATCGGGAACCCCAAGGCCCTTCAGGTTTTAAACCGGGTTTTTATCCCCTGTGATGCCCCCTGGCGTGGGTTGGGAATAATACCCAAAAGCGGACTGACCCTACGACCCGAGTATCGGGCCTTTGCCGCCGAAGATCATCTTGATCTTCAAGTTCCTCCGGCCCAGGATCATCCGGGATGTGCCTGTGGTGAGGTCCTGCGCGGTGTTAAGACCCCTCTTGAATGCCGGCTCTTTAGAACGGTCTGCCTGCCGGAAAACCCCCTCGGCCCCTGTATGGTTTCTACGGAAGGAACCTGTGCGGCTTATTTTAAATACAACGAATAGATTCTGGAACCTTCTTGAATCTGAGAATTTACCTGGTACTTAATCATGGTAAACAGTTACGGGTTACGAGTTGCGGGTTGTGGGAAGGAAAAAAATAATCAATTTTCAAACCCGGAACCTGTAACTCGCCACCTTTAAAGGAATCTGCTATGTCTTTCGATAAAATATTACTGGATCACGGCAGTGGCGGCCGGGCCTCTCACGAATTGATTGAACGGTTTTTTTTGCCCCGGTTTCAAAACCCTTTTTTGAATGAAATGAACGACAGTGCGGTTATTGATTTTAAAGGCGGGAAACTGGCCTTTACCACCGACAGCTATGTGGTGGACCCGATCTTCTTCCCGGGCGGCGATATAGGCTCTTTGGCTGTTTGCGGCACCGTCAACGATCTGGCCATGAGAGGGGCTCAGCCCCATTACCTGAGCGTCGGGTTTATCATTGAAGAAGGATTCCCCCTGCCGGATTTGGAGCAGATTCTTATTTCCATGGAAAAGGCAGCCCGGGAGGCCGGGGTTCAGATCGTCACCGGTGACACCAAGGTTGTCCCCAAGGGTACGGCCGACAAGATTTTTATCAACACTTCCGGAATCGGATTGATTCCTGAAGGCCTCGATATCGCCGGGCAGAACGCCCGGCCCGGAAATGCCCTCTTGCTCAGTGGAACCTTGGGAGATCACGGCTTGACCATCCTCTCCAAAAGGAAAGGGTTGGCTTTTGAATCCTCCCTGAAAAGCGATGCCGCCCCTTTAAATCACCTGGTCCAGGAGATGCTTCAAGCCGGACCGGAAATCCATGTTTTGCGGGATCCCACCCGGGGAGGCCTGGCCACCACCTTAAACGAAATCGCCGGGCAATCCCGGGTTGGACTGGAAATTTGGGAAGAGGCGATTCCCATTCGGGACAGTGTGTCCGCCGCCTCTGAAATCCTGGGTCTGGACCCGCTTTACGTGGCCAATGAAGGAAAACTGATCGCTATTCTCCCTCAATCTCAAGCAGAAACAGTCCTGGCCGCTATGAAAAAAAACCCTTATGGGCAGGACGCGGCAATAATCGGAGAAGTCAAACATGAAAATCCGGGAAAAGTAGTGATGAAAACCATCATTGGCGGCAGACGTTTGGTGGATATGCTAACCGGGGAACAACTTCCGAGGATTTGTTAATCAATAGCAGGAAAACACAGTTTATCTCTATTCGAAAGATGATTAGCCAAACCAATTTCCATGTCTCTTAACCAGAACTGCAAAGTTCAAGACCTGTCCCCCGGTTCCCTTCAATATCCAAAGCGGCTGACCGGATTTTCCTCCCACAGTTTCGAGCTTGATATTCACCATTTCAAACTTGACCAATGGTCTTTCTGAGAGTTACAATCTTTTCCTCAAGTTCGACTTCATGTTTAAACTTGAAAGAGTCCGCCGAGATGGCCTTGCTTTTACAGAAAACTTTCGTTTTATAGATGTTGAGGGTACCCCTATTCTTCCATTACGCCAAGGAGAAACCATGAAATTTGAAAGCATTAAAAAAGAAACCGTCATCCTAAATCCCCAAAAGGATATGGCTGAGCAGCATATTCCCAGTGAAATCCGCCTGGACCCCCTGACCGGGCGAACCGCCCGAATCTGTCATTTCATGGAGCTTCATTGGGAGAAGCCCGATTTTGAGGCCCTCATCGCCGGCACCGATGCCTGGTGCCCCTTCTGCGGCGACAAGGTGCTCACCGTGACCCCCTGTTTTCCCAAAGACCTGATCCCCGAAGGCCGACTACAGAAAAACGACATGGTAATCTTCCCCAACATCGCCCCCTATGACAGCATCGGGGCTGTGGCCACGTTCGGCGCTCGCCACTATATCCCCATGACGGACTTCCGGCCGGAGCACTTGGCTTCCGCCTTCGGCTTTGCCCTGGACTTTTTCCGGCGCATCGAAAAAACCGGCCATCCGGAATCCGTCTATCACCTCATCAACTGGAACTACATGCCGCCCGCCGGAAGTTCTCTCATCCACCCCCACTTGCAGGTCTTTTCCACCTCCTCGGCCCCCAACCTGATGCGCCAGGAACTGGAAGCCTCCAAGAGCTACCTGGACCGCCAGGGATCAAACTTCTGGGATGATCTGGTGACGGCTGAGAAGCAATCGGACGAACGCTATCTGGGAAAAATCGGCCGGTCCCATTGGATGTCGGCCTTTGCCCCAATGGGCGTGGCCGGCGACGTGCTGGCCGTCCTGGAAGAGGCCCAGTGGACGCTAGACCTCAATGGCCAGGATCTTTTAGACCTGGCCACCGGTCTGACCAAAGTCATGGCCGAATACGGCCGGATGGGGATCTACAGCTTTAACATGAATTTTTTCACCGGAATGAAGACCGATGACCATTCCCGTTTTCATCTGGTCTTTTCTCCCCGCACCTTTTTCAATCAGAAACTGGGGACGCCGGACATCGGGGCTCTGCGCAACCTGTTCAATGAAACCCTGTGCATGGCCTTTCCCGAGACAATCAATAAATTGCTAAAACACGGGTTTTTACCCCAGTGAAATCGGTGCACGACTACAATAAAAGTTGGAGGCACTTGATGAAGAAAGTTACAGGGATATTCGTTTGCTTTTTGGTATTCTTTTCCTTCTCCGCTTTCGCGGACAATTCCGGGAAAGAGAAGACCGCAGTCATTTCAGCCCAAAAATGGCTAGGTTTGATTGACGCGGGAAACTACCCTGAAAGCTGGAAAGAGGCCGCCGAATTTTTCAGAAATACCATCGGGCAGGAACAATGGGAAAAAACATTGCAAGCTGTCAGGAAACCCCTTGGTAAATCGTTGAATCGAAAATTAAAGTCCAAGACTTTTCAGACCTCTTTGCCGGGCGCACCGGATGGGGAATATGTCGTCATTCAATTCGACACCTCTTTTGAAAACAAAAAAACAGCCGTCGAAACGGTTACGCCAATGCTGGGGGAAGACGGCCGGTGGAGGGTTGCGGGCTACTATATCAAATGAAAAGTGTTGCCTGGCCAATGAAAAAAAGTGGAAGCCACCTTCTGTTTATGTTACATAGTGATTTGTCACGGATAAAACATGAATTACGATTTTATAAAATAGTAATAAAAGAGACCGGTCCAACCTATCAGAAAACTACACCCTAACCTTAAAGGAGGATACAATGATAATAAAGGATCGAACGGCACTGGTAACCGGAGGAGCATCGGGATTAGGAGCGGCAACAGTAAAGAAGATCGCAGCAGCCGATGGAAATGTCATCATCCTGGATGTTCAGGAAGAACAGGGGAAGGCCCTTGCTTCGGAATTAGGGAAAACAGCCTTTTT
Source organism: uncultured delta proteobacterium (assembly GCA_963782435.1). Lineage (GTDB taxonomy): Bacteria > Desulfobacterota > RBG-13-43-22 > RBG-13-43-22 > RBG-13-43-22 > RBG-13-43-22. The sequence goes on along the minus strand of CAWAKF010000029.1, from coordinate 168,140 downwards.
TGTCAAATGCGATGTCACCGCTGAAGAGGACGTCAATCAAGCGATTCAAAAGGCCAAAGAGCTTTTTGGGGGGGTCCATTTTTGCGTTAATTGTGCCGGCACCGGTTGGGCGGAGCGGACGGTCAGCAAACTCGGTCCCCATAATCTGACGATGTTTGAAAAAATTGTCCGTTTAAACCTGATCGGGACCTTTAATGTGGCCAGCAAGTCGGCCTTTGCCATGACCACAAATACTCCGGATGAAAACGGCGAGCGGGGGGCGATCGTCAATGTGGCCAGTGCAGCAGCCTTTGACGGACAGATCGGACAGACGTCTTATTCAGCTTCCAAGGGAGGTGTGGTCGGTATGACCCTGCCCATGGCCCGCGATCTTTCAGGCCTGGGGATTCGAGTGAATACCATCGCACCGGGTCTTTTCCACACCCCATTGTTGGCCATGCTTCCTCCGGACAACATAAAAGCACTGAACGAGTCAGTGCCATTTCCAAAACGTCTCGGAAAGCCGGAGGAATTTGCCCTGCTGGTCGAGCACCTTCTGGTGAATCCCTATATTAATGGTGAGACGATTCGCTTGGATGGGGCCATACGTATGGCGCCCAAGTAGAAAACAGAGAGTAAAAAGACCGTTCGGTGCCTGGGATCGGCAGGAGCGTTCGTCGTTCGTCGAAACCCTGTCACGGACTGAAAACCGACAGATTTCTAAAAAGGTAATTTTTTCAATCTATGGGAGATAATCCAAATGTATCAATGGAACGAAGAACAGGTCATGATCAGGGATGCCATTCGAAAATTTATCGAAAAGGAAGTTAAACCCAGGCTGGAGGAAATCGAACATGGGGACATGCCGCCTTATGATATCATTCGAAAGTTGCTAAAGTCCTTCGGTATGGATGTCATGGCCAGGGAAAACTTTCAGAAGCAGATCGAGGCTGAAAAATCAGCTGAGGAAGCAAAAGCCAAAGGGTTGGAACCGCCGACAAAGAAAAGAAGAGCAGGTGGTGACGGCGCTTTAATGCTGATTCCGATTATAGAGCTTTGCCGCTATTGTCCCGGTCTGGTGACGGCTATGGGCGTCAGCATGAGCCTGACACCCGCGGCCATCAACTCCCGGGGTACGATTGCCCAAAAGGAGCGATGGGTTCCGGATCTTCTGACCATGGAGAAAATCGGGGCCTGGGCCATCACCGAACCGGATTCAGGATCCGATGCCTTCGGTTCGATGAGAGCCAATGCCCGGCGTGATGGAGACGGGTATATTCTTAACGGGTCAAAGACCTTTATCACCAACGGGCCTTATGCCGACACGATTGTCTTTATCTGCAAGCTTAATGAAGGCAATGAACCCAAGGATCGAAAAATATTGTCTTTTGTGTTGGATAGAGGCCTGCCGGGTCTCGAACAATCCAAACCCTTACGAAAGATGGGCATGCATAGCTCGCCGACCGGTGAACTTTTTTTAACCGATGTCCATGTAGGCCGGGAAAGATTGATCGGCGAAAAAGAAGGGACTTCCTCCGCTGGAAGAGAGGGTGCCCGCGATACCTTCTCCATGGAACGTTCCGGCGTAGCAGCTATGGCCCTGGGCATTATTGAACGATGCCTGGAAGTATCCATCGATTATGCCAAGACTCGGGTGCAATTCGGCCGGCCGATCGGAGAATTCCAGTTGATCCAGTTAAAGCTGGCCAAAATGGAAGTGGCCCGGTTGAATGTGCAGAACCTTGTCTTTCGCTCGATCGAGATGATGCAGGATGGAAAAGGCCTGTCTCTGGCTGAGGCCTCGGCCATGAAACTGTATTCCGCCCAGTCGGCCACCGAAGTGGCCATGGAAGCGGTGCAGTTATTCGGCGGTAACGGTTATATGGCCGAGTTTCCAGTCGAGCAGTTGGCCCGGGATGCCAAAGCCTTGCAAATATATGCCGGGACCGACGAAATACAAATTACCCATATCGCCAGGAATCTTTTGTATAACTAATTTTCAACCGGGAACTCAAACTTTCCGGCTGAAGCTTTAAACAGTCAGCCATCAGCCTTCAGCTAACCCATAACAGTAAAGAATTTTGCTGATGGCTAAAAGCTGATGGCTGACCGCTCCACCCGGAACAATGCCATTTCCGGACGAAATCCAACAAATATTTTAAATCACGAATGGTCCGATACGGACCCCTAAACCTCCAACCCGGATTGTCTCCTTCTATATCTCCCTCCATACCTATCGATATTTCCTATTTGCATTATAGGTTCGGTTACATTATTTTCATCGGTATAATAGGATCAAAAATAGATTTTACCTCCTTTTTCTTCACCTTCTCTATTAATAAAATGCCCTGAGGTAAAATTAGAATTGATTGAAAAAGCCAGACCCTTTCCCTTGGGGGGGCAAGATCCGGCCCAAAAGGATATTACTAATCGTTAACAAAAATAAATAACGGAGGGTTAAGTATGCCAACACCTTATGACGCAATGTGGGAAAAATTAAATCTGGATCTGGATGCCCATGCCGGTTTATTGGAAGTCTTAGGGAAATTCTACGGGGATATCTATCTCAGTCAATCAGGACGGTTGAACGGCATGGAATACCTGGATTTTGTCCTTTCCGAAGTCCACGGGTTGCGCATCAAGGAACTTCAAGACGCCAAAGCCCAAGGGAAAAAAGTGATCGGAACCTTCTGTGTCTTTGTGCCCGAGGAAATCGTCCTGGCCGCCGAGGCCATACAAGTGGGGTTATGTGCCGGGGCCGAGGCCGGTCAAGAGGTGGCGGAAAAGATTCTACCCCGCAACACCTGTGCCCTGATCAAATCCTTTGTCGGGTTTAAGTTATCTAAACTCTGTCCTTATCTCGAATCCTGTGATTTGGTGGTTGGGGAAACGACCTGTGATGGAAAAAAGAAGGCCTATGAAATTTTTGCCGACTATGCCCCGCTCTATGTGATGGAAATACCGCAGATGAAAAACGCCTGCGACCGGGACCTTTGGAAATCTGAGGTTTTACGGTTTAAAGATAAAATCGAAGCCGTGACCGGCAAGGTGATTACCTCCGAAAAGCTGAAGGCCGCTATTAAATTGGTCAATGATCGTCGGCGGGTCCTGCAACGTCTAAATCGTCTGCGGGCGGCTGTCCCCACCCCCATTTCCGGCCGGGATGTTATTTTGGCCAATCAGATCAGTTTTTATGATGATCCGGTCCGTTTTACCGCCAAGATTAATGAATTGTGTGATGAATTGGAAACGCGGGTCAAGGCCGGAGAAGGGATTGTCCCCAAGGAGACGCCTCGACTTATGCTTTCCGGCTGCCCCATGGCTGTACCGAACTGGAAATTGCCTTTTGTGGTGGAGTCCTCCGGTGCGGTTATTGTCGGAGAGGAATCCTGTATCGGAACTCGGAACACCCGTGATCTGGTGGATGAATCGGGGGAAACATTAGAGGTCCTGCTGGATGCCCTGGTGGATCGGTATCTGCGGATTGATTGCGCCTGTTTTACCCCCAACAATGAACGTCTGGATCATATCATCGAAATGGCCAAGGACCTGAAAGTCGACGGGGTTATCCATTATGCCTTATCCTTTTGCCAACCCTATGCCATGGAAGCTTATAAGGTGGAAAAGGCTTTGCAAAAAGCCGGCATTCCCATGCTGCCCATTGAAACGGATTACAGTATGGAAGATGTAGAGCAATTGAAAACCCGGGTGGAGGCCTTTGTGGAGATGGTCAGGAATTAAAAATAAATTTCGACTTCTCCTTAACTCTGGTTTAAAATGTTTTAAATACCTTTAAAGTAAAAAAACAGAAAAGGAGAAGACCATGAAATACGGCGCTCGTAACAGAATTATGGCCAAGGTGAAATCGATCAAAAAAGGGGACATCATGTCGCTGGTTAAATACAAGATAACCAAACCGGCGGAAATGGCCTCGGTTTTGACTACAGAATCGGTTGAGGATTTGGATCTTAAAGTAGGGGATGAGGTGCAACTTATTATCAAGGCGGTCCATGTTTTGCCGACCAAAGAATGATAGTATTTGAAGAGAGGTCCTTAAAACCCTCACTTCCCCGGTCCCCTTCGGTGAAAGACGGAAACCGGTTCCTTTTGCCGGATTCCGTCTTTTACTATTAAGCTGCCTCTTGATTTTTATCATAGTTTCAAAAAACATCTTATAAAACACAAATTGATGCAGACGGATAGAATCATCGGAATCGATATCGGTTCCCGGTCCATAGAATTGGCATGGCTGGATCATGAGCAACTGATTCATCAGGCCAAGGTCCCCACCACCTTTGATCCCTTAAGGCAATGCACCAAAATACTCAATGGGATGAAGGCGAAAATGATTGTGGCCACCGGCTATGGTCGCAAGCTTTTTGCCGAATCCCATAAAGGCCAAACCGTCGAAACGATCACGGAAATCCAGGCCTATGCCCTGGGTGCCCGATATCTGTTCCCGGAGGTACGGACCGTCCTCGACATCGGCGGGCAGGACACCAAGGTCATTCTTTTGAGCGAAAATGGAAAAGTGTCCAAGTTTGAGATGAATGATCGCTGTGCCGCCGGGACGGGGAAATTTTTGGAATTTATGGCCACGGCTTTGCAGATCCCCTTAGAATCCTTTGGGGACTTCGCCCTTCAATCTGACAAACGAATCCAGATCAGCAGCATGTGCACGGTTTTTGCCGAAAGCGAGGCCACCTCCCTGATGGCCCGTGGAGAACGCCCGGAAAATATCGCCATGGGCCTCCACTTGGCCATTGTTCAACGAACTTTATCCATGCTCGGACGGGTAGGGAAAGAAGCACCTTTGGTCTTTGCCGGGGGCGTGGCCCATAACCCTTGTGTCCGAAGCTTACTGAAAGAAGGCCTGAACTTTACTCCCTGTATTCCCGAAAATCCCGATATGGTCGGAGCCATCGGAGCCGCCCTTTATGGAAAGGTTAGTTCCGAAAAAGACGCATGATATGGTTCAGGTTTTTCTTTTGGTTTTTATAAGAATGAAAGATGAATTGGTTTATCCATCGCGAAAAACGGTTCGATAAGGCAATCGAACTCTTACGGTTCCAAGGAAAAAAGGCCCGTGTAGCGGCCAAAAGGGCCGAGGAAGTCATTGCCAAAATAACCCTAAAAGGCTGGACCGATCTAAAACATGTGGCCAAGTTGGCCGATCATGGGGAACATCGTATTGACGGCTGCATTAAGTATAATATAGGCGGCGGCTTTCGGCTGATTTGTTTTAAGAGGGGGGATCACCTTTATTTTTCTTTTGTAGGCACCCATGACGATTGCCACCGCTGGTTGAATCAAAGTAAAAACCGTCCCGGCCTGGTGGGGAAAAGGGAGGCTATAACCTCGGCTGTAAAAAAAAAGAACCAGGGGAATACTATAATCCAGGAAGCCCGGGAAGAAGAATGGGATTATGACGACCGAGTGATGGAACAAATCAATGACCAAATATTACGTAAAGTCTTTTGTGGGCTGGTGCGTGGAATGCAAGAAGATCAATGAAAATAATTGGATTATTAAAAAAATTCAAAAAAATTGATCTTCTGGGATTTGTATTTTTAGTTGGGGGGATCTTCTGGCTTCTCTCTCCCTATTTCCTTAGATGGGAAAATATTTTAAATATCTTTATCCAATCGTCGGTTCTATTGACGGTTGCCGTTGGTATGACCTTAGTCATTGGCACAGCCGGGATCGATCTTTCCGTTGGGGCAAGTCTGGCCTTAAGCGGGATTGTAACGGCTTGGCTGATGAAAGCCGGTTTTGGCGTGACCGGTGGGGTACTTGCCGGGTTGTTTACAGGTGGGGCTCTCGGGTCTCTGAACGGCCTGGTAATAGCCAAACTGGATATTTCACCTTTCATTATCACCCTGGGGACAGCCGGTATTTTCCGGGCCTTGGCCCTGATTTTCACGGAAGCCAGGCCGATTTACGGTCTGCCTCTGATGTTTCGCCAGTTGGGAATCGGTCAATGGGGGATTTTACCCCTTCCGGTCCTGCTTTCTTTGCTATTGGTGCTGGCAGGCTATCTTCTGGTCAGGTGGACCCCCTTCGGAGTGAACCTCAGGGCCGTCGGAGACAATCCGGAAGGAACGTTTCGAATGGGAGTTCCGGTTCAATCGACCTTAGTCCTGGTCTATGGATTCTGCGGGTTCACAGCCGCCCTGGCCGGCATGATCACTACCGCCCGTCTCAATACGGCCGAAGCCATTGCCGGGTTGGGCATCGAATTGGAAGCCATAGCGGCTGTGGTGATAGGAGGGACCAGCTTTTTCGGGGGAGAGGCCAGTCTGTTTGGAACCTTTTTGGGGGCTTTGATTATCGGGATCCTGGCGAACGGCTTGACAATCATCAATGTTCCTTCTTATTACCAGCAGTTGATTATCGGGGTTGTCTTTATTCTCGCTGTGCTGGCCGACAGCCTCCGCCGGAATAAGGATATTCGTTTAAATATTTTTTAAAAAAGGGAAGTTGAAAAAGAAAAGGAAAATTATAGAACAGGGAGGAATCAAGTCGTGAAACAAAAATCAAAAAAATATTTTAAGGCCTTACTGATTACCGGATTGATTATTTCTATTCAGGTTTTTGGGGGATTTGACGGATCATGTGCTGAGGTCAGTCTTTTTCAAAAAGTCCGTCAGGAAAGCTTTAAGAAACTCGGCGACATCCCCAAACCCACCAAACCCCTCCGGATCGGAGCGGTTTTGATTACCTTGTCCAACCCTTATTGGGTTTCCATGAAGGAGGGTTACGAAAACGCCGCCCGGGAATTCGGGGTCCAGATCGACGTCCAGGCTGCGCCGCAGGAAAACAGCCTTACCGCCCAATTGGATATTCTGGAAACCATGGTGGTCAAGGGTTACGACGCCATCGCCGCTCATACCATCACCGCCCACAACCTCATCCCGGGTCTGGTCAAGGCCACAAAAAAGGGGGTAATCATTGTGACCGATAAAAGGGTCGATCTGAAAGCAGCCAAGGAGGCAGGGGCCGATCCGATCATTGTAGGATTGGTGGATTATTATGGACAAGGCAAAATGACCGGTGATTTCATCGCCCAACAACTTAAGAAAGAAGGAGGCGGAAAGGTGGCCATCATTGAAGGCCTGCCCGGAGCCCCCCAATCCGAGGCTCGACGGGATGGGGCCAGAGATGCCTTTAAAGCCGTTCCTTCCATTTCTTTGGTTTCCGTGCAGCCGGGGAACTGGGACCGGATGAAGGCGTATAATATTACCTCCAACCTGCTTCAGGCCCATCCTGACCTTCGGGGGATTATGTGTGCCAACGATGTCATGGCCCTGGCTGCTGTGGAAGCCATAGAGGCCGCCGGAAAAAAGGGCAAGGTTATGGTCACTGGTATCGATCTGATCGATCAGGCCAAAGAGGCCATCCAACAAGGACGACTGGCCGCCTCGGTAGCCCAAAGCGGTTTCATTATTGCTGAAGTCTATGCCAGGGTAGCCATCGCCGCGGCCTTGGGGAAAAAGCCTCCTGAAGGCCTTTCCGTTCCCAGTGCGCTTGTAAATAAAGGAAACATCCATCTTCTAAAAGACTGGAAATAAGACTTCGATCTAAAATCCGGGGCAAGACATGGCCAAACAGATTGTCCGCATGATAGATGTTGGTAAACGCTTCGGGGGTAAGGTGGCCCTGGATCATGTCGATCTGGAACTTCAGGAAGGTGAACTCCTTGGTTTGGTCGGCGATAATGGGGCGGGGAAGTCCACCCTATTAAAGGTACTTTCGGGATCGATCAATCGGTATTCAGGAGACATCTTCCTGGATGAAAAAAAGGTAACCATCAAATCCCCATTTCAATCCCGACAGCTCGGGATTGAAATGGTTTATCAGAATCTATCACTTTGCAGGAATCTGACTATCTGGGAAAATATCTATCTCGGTCGTTTCCGAACCTACTCTTTTCTGAATGGGTTCTTTCCCCTATTAAATAAAAGGGAGATGACTAAAAAGACCCGGGAGGCTTTGCAACATATCGGGATAGGCCTAACGGATATGAATAAACAGATCCAATCCCTTTCGGGAGGGGAACAGCAGGCTGTGGCCCTCTGCAGGTGTCTGCTCTTTCGTCCCCGGGTCATTCTGCTGGACGAACCCACGGCCAGCATGGCCCTTTGGGAAAAACAAAAAATTTTGAGGCTGATCCAAGATCTCAAGGATCAAGGCCATTCATTGATCATGGTTACTCATAATTTGCAGGATGTATTCCAGGTGGCCGACCGGGCCCTGGTTCTTAAAGAAGGCAAAGGAATCTGGTGCGGGTCATTGGAAGGAAAACGACCGGAGGATTTAGCTCAAATGATGTTCGCCGGAATATGAAAAGAAAGGAGTCTATTATAATAGATGAAAAAAAACCTTTTTGCCGGGATGCCGAAAAATGACGTGGAAGGGTTTGTTTATGCCAAAATATTGGGATGCCTGGCCATGGTGGCCATCGGGGACGCCCTGGGAATGCCCGCTCATGACATGACCCGGGAGGAAATCAAGGTAAGGTTCGGGAAACCCATTAGCTCCTTTAAACCGCCCTTTAAAGACAGCCGTGTCCACAAGACCCTCAAGGCCGGGCAAATTACCGACGACACCCGCTTAACATTGGCTACAGCCAAAGCCTATATTGACCACAACGGAAAGATTACCCCTCAAATGATGACAGAATATATTGCCGTAGCCGTTAATCAGGCCTTCCAGGAAGGTTTGGACACCCTGTTCGGTCAGAGCACCAAGACCGCCCTGAAGGCCTTCAACAGCGGACAGGATCCGATTAAAGCCAGTCTTCTGGAAAAAAGCCCCCAGATCGGGGCTACCAACGGAGGGGCCATGCGTATCTCACCCGCCGGTTTGATCCATCCCGGTGACCTCCATGGGACAGTCCTGGAGGCAGTTACCGCCTGTCTTCCTACTCATGGGACCCAAACCGGGATATCGGCCGCTTGTGCCATCGCCGGAGGAATAGCCGAGGCCATGAACCCCCAGGCAACCGTTTTCTCCATCATCAAGGCCGCCCTTATTGGCGCAGAAGAAGGAGAAATGGCCGGGAGAAAGATAGGACGGACCGTTCCTTTGCCGTCCGTTCCGAAAAGGATCCGACTGGCCGTTTCTCTGGCCTTGAAAGCCGGGTCTCCTGAGGAGGCTTGCCGGGAGTTTTCCCAGATTATTGGTATTGGTCTGCCGGCTTATGAATCCATTCCGACGGCCCTGGGAATTTTTTTAGTCTGCGAAGGCGATCCGGTCCAATGTGTTTTGGCCGGGGCCAATATCGGGAACGACACCGATACCATTGCCTCCATGACCGGAGCGCTGGCGGGGGCCTTCAAAGGGTTTGAAGCGGTTCCACCGGAATGGATGGAGAAAATTGAAAAGGTTAATCAACTGGGATTGGCAAAAACGGCCAAATCCTTAACCCGAATCGCCCTGCAGAACCTAACCTCATGAAAACTGAATTGGATATCATCGCCTTAGGCATTGTGGCCGTGGATTATTATCTTTTCCTGGATTCTTTTTCACCGGACCAGGAAAAGATTTGGGCCAGATCAGCCGATTTTTTACCCGGGGGGACCATGGGAAATTTCGCAGCAGCCGCCGCCAAACTCGGTCTTAAAACCGGTTTCGTCGGCGTGGTGGGAAAGGATATATTCGGCGAGCTATTGAAAAAAGACTTTGAAACCTTGGGGGTGGATATCTCGCATCTCATCTTCCGTTCCCAAGGCCAGACGCCGGTACCGGTTATTATCAAAGATGATGCCGAGGTCAGAACAATTTTTATACCTCCTTTCATGCATATCAATCTCAAAGAGGTGGATGCGGCCTATTTGAAAAAGACAAAGGTTTTACATACCCACCTTTTTGATTTTGATCTTTGCCGCTATTGCGCCCGAATCATGAATGAAAGTCGGGCCGTCTTTTCTCTGGATCTGGAACTTCACCGGCTCCGAGAATTACCGGCCTCAAAACTTGATGAATTGTTGAGTTTGACGCATACCGTTTTTTGTAATCTTCAAACCCTGAACCAAATAGAACCCGGGCCGGATGTGATCCGGGCCGCCCGAAAACTCAGGTCGAGGGGGCCGGATACGGTGGTCGTTACCCTGGGAGATCAAGGAAGTCTGGCCGTCTCTTCCAAGGGAGAAGTCGTTCAGGTGTCTGCTCCCGGCGTTGAAGCCGTGGATGCCACCGGGGCCGGAGATTGTTTTGCCGGAGGTTTCTTCTTCGGCAGATTAAAGAAATGGCCTTTACAAAAGACCATGAATTATGCTTCGGCCGCATCCTCTGCTGTAGTCGCCCAATATGGGGCCAGGACAGGACAGCCTATGTTGAGAGAATTTCTCACCCTGGGAAAATCCCTTATGAACAAAAGTAACCGATGAATAAAAGAGCTAAAGATACTTTCTTGCCAAGTGGAAAACAGGACCTCCCAATGGGTGATCGCCCTCGGATTGGCGTGTTATTGGGAGAAAAGGGGAATTCCTTCTGGTTTGAATTGAAGGACTATTTGGAGCAAAATGCGAAGGCGATGAAATTTGAAATAAATTTTTTCTGGCCTCCGACCTCAAATGAAATACGAGGACAATTATTTGTTTTTTTTGAAATGATTGAACAGGATTTTGATCTGATCATAATAAATCCCCTAAACCGGGAAAACCTTTTACCGGGAATCCTTACTGCCTGTCGAAGGAATATTCCCGTCCTCGATGTAGGTGCCAAGACCGCCCAGGATCTTATTCCTCCTCAAACCCTTTATTATTACCCGGTCAGGACCGTAAACTTTTATCAGCAGGGGGTAACGGGCGCTGAATACATTATCCGGAAACTAAAGAACAGGACCCATAAAGAGGTGGTGATTGTCGAGGGAAGACCAAACGCCGGTCAATCTCAAGGACGGTCTCAGGGAGCGGCTGATACTTTTTCAAAAGACAAAACAATTCATCTGGCCGCCAGGGAGCCGGCAGATTTCGAAGGCCAAAAGGCGAAAAAATTAGCTGATCGTCTCTTGTTAAAGAATCCCGCAATCGGGGCTTTTTTCTGCGCCAATGACATCATGGCCTTAGGGGTTGCCGAAGTGGTCCGAAAATTAAACAGGAAAAAAGAGGTAGTCATCGTGGGGGTGGATCTTATCCGGGAAGCAAGAGAAGCTCTTAGGTTAGGTCTGACAGATGCCAGTGTCGCCTTTTCCACGGCTTCTGTAGCCCAGGTTGTGCTGGCATCGGCCCAAAAGGTCCTAACCGGACAATCCGTTTCGATGGATTACCAGGTAAAAAGCACGCTCGTTGATAGAAGAGGATTGGATTCTTGGGAGAAAGGGAAACCTTAGATGAATCTTTTGGACCTGAACAGGAAGCTGCAGCAAATCTCTGATCAGAACCTTATGGACATGGAAGAGGCCAAGAAGCAGGGGCGAAAGGTCATAGGATTTTACTGCCTTTATTCTCCGGTGGAAATGGCTGTGGCAGGCGGGGCTATCCCGGTATCCCTTTGCGGCACCAGGAATGATCCCATCGCCGAGGCCGAAAAGATCCTCCCGCGAAATTTATGCCCTTTGATTAAAAGCAGTTACGGTTTTGCCGCTACAGGCACCTGCCCCTTCTTTCGGTTCTCCGATCTGGTTGTGGGCGAAACAACCTGTGACGGCAAGAAGAAAATGTTCGAGCTCCTGGCGGAATATCGCCCCATGCATATCCTGCAATTGCCTCAGAACCAGGATCTTGGAGCAGCTTTGCCTTATTGGACACTGGAGGTACAAAGATTCAAAGAAAGAGTTGAGAAAGAAACCGGTGCGGTGATTTCAAAAGAAAATTTATCTGAGGCCATTTGCTTGATGAATAAGGAACGACGAAGCAAGAAAGCCCTCATGGATCTGGCGAAAATGAAACCATCTCCGTTGAGCGGGATGGAACTATTGAGTATCCTCTTTAAAAACGGTTTTTTTGTAGACAAACAACAAGGAATTTCCTTGATGGTTGAGTTTGAGGAAGCCTTTCGAGAAAGAAGTTTAAAAGGGGAAGGGCCTTTCAGCACAAAGACACCCCGGATCCTGTTAACGGGCGTTCCGGTGGGGGTGGGGTCCCACAAAGTTGTCCAAGTTATTGAAAAGATCGGGGCCAATGTAGTGGCTTTTGAAACCTGCAGCGGCTACCGCTCGGTTTTGGTCGTAGACGAAGGGGAAGAACCTCTGCAGGCTTTGGCCGAAAAATATTTGGAAACTCCTTGTTCAGTGATGTCGCCCAATCCCGGCCGATTGACTCTGCTGGCCGAATTGATCGAAGAATTCTCCGTGGACGGGGTGGTGGATCTCACCTGGCAAGCCTGCCATACCTATAATGTGGAATCCCACACTATTGAGAGGTTCGTAAGGGATAGGTTCGGCCTCCCCTTTTTACATCTTGAGACCGATTATTCCGAATCCGATACCGAGCAGTTAGGTGTTCGGATTGAGGCTTTTTTGGAGATGGTAAGGTGTTGAAAAGTAAAGCTATAAATCACCAAGCCGCAAAACTGAAAGACTATCTTATTTTATTTGGATTATGGCACGGCCGATAAGTGCAGGTGGCCAGCGATTACTCTTCACATAACCCAACTCGGTAACAAAAGACAATAAATAGTTTACAATAAAAGGGAATAAAACAAAAAAAATCTTGACAAATGTCCGCCAATGCAACAAAGTTGCATAGAGACTTTTCTTTATTAGGAGTTATCTTATTCTGCATTCTGCCGATATGCGTTAGTTGGAAGCCCCGGGGGAGTGTGAGTGAGGAATCAGAAAAGGTGAAAAAATGAAAACTGGCAAAGGGATGTTTATCTGCGGCTTGGTTTGTCTGCTAATTGTTGTGATGAGGGTAGTGCCGGCCGCGGCCGCCCTTACCAGGGTATTTGTGAGCATTGCTCCGCAGAAATATTTCGTCCAAAAAATCGGGGGGGACCTGGTCGAGGTCTCGGTTCTGGTCCCTACCGGGGCCGACCCGCACACCTATGAACCCAAACCGAAACAAATGACCGCCTTGTCGAAGAGTGTAGTTTATTTTGCCGTGGGTATTGATTTTGAAAAGGCCTGGTTGAAAAAAATTGCCGCTATCAATCCAAAGATGCTTATTGTGCATACCGATGAGGGGATTGAAAAAATACTCATGCCCGCTCATACTCACCGCCAGGAACCCCACCAAAGACAAAACAAAGATGTCCATTCTCCTAAAGGCACTCCTGACCCCCATATATGGCTTTCACCGGCCCTGGTCAAACATCAGGCCGATCACATCCTTTCGGGTCTCATCAAGGTGGATCCAAAAAATGAAAGGCAATACCGGAAGAATCATGCCGTCTTTTTGAAAGAACTCGATGCCCTGGACGGGGAGTTGAAGGACTGGTTGGCCGACCGGAAAGGAGAACCGTTCATGGTCTTCCACCCCTCGTGGGGCTATTTCGCCCAAGCCTACGGGCTTAAACAGATCCCCATCGAAGTCGAGGGGAAGGACCCTAAACCGGCCCAACTTCAGAGTCTTATCCATAAGGCCAGGGAACAGGGCATCAAGGTGGTCTTTGTCCAGCCTCAATTTTCCACCAAAAGTGCCGAGATGATTTCCCGGGAAATCGGGGGGAAGATTGTTTTTGTGGATCCTCTGGCTGAAAACTGGGCTGAAAACTTGCGCCAAGCGGCCAATAAATTTAAAACCACTTTTCGAAAAGAATAACCATATGGCCGAACCCATTATTGAAATGCACGACGTGTGGTTTTCCTTTAACGGACAACCGGTTCTCCAAGCGGTAAACCTGACTGTGAATCGCGGAGATTATCTGGTCATCTTCGGGCCGAACGGCGGTGGGAAAACCATTCTGCTTAAGCTAATGCTGGGACTGTTGCACCCCACTCGGGGAATGGTGCGAGTATTCGGCCGGCCTCCAGCGAAAGAAGCCCATCGTATCGGCTATGTCCCCCAGAACGTCCATATTAATAAGACTTTTCCGGTTTCCGTTCTCGATGTGGTCCTGATGGGTTGTCTCCGGCAAGGTAAGGGGTGGCCGCGGCACAACCGGCAAGACCGACTTGCGGCCCAGACGGCCCTGGAAAAGATGGGGGTTTGGGGGGTTCGGGATCGGAGAATCGGGGAACTTTCCGGGGGGCAGTTACAACGGATATTCATTGCCAGGGCCTTGGTTTCCAATCCGGAGGCCCTTTTTCTGGACGAAGCCATGGCCAGTATTGATACCTACGGCCGGGGAGAACTCTACGATCTGTTGAAAAAATTAAACCAAACCGTGACCATTGTTTCCGTAAGCCATGACCTGATGATACTTTCCAGCCATGTGAAATCCGTGGCTTGTGTCAACCGGGAACTGTTTTATCACGATTCCGGTGAGATCACCCAGGAAATGCTGGACCAGGTTTATCATTGTCCGGTGGAACTGGTGGCCCACGGGGTTCCCCATCGGGTGCTTTCCCGACATGAGGACAACTGATATGTGGGAAGCGTTGCAACTGGAGTTTTTTCGCAATGCCTTGGCGGCAGGGTTGCTGGTGAGTATCGTTTGCGGAATCATCGGGACTTTGGTGGTGGTGAACCGGATCGTTTTTTTGGCCGGCGGCATCACCCATGCAGCATACGGAGGTATCGGTCTGGCTTTTTTCATGGACTGGCCATACCTGGCCGGAACTGTCGGTTTTTCGCTCCTGGCCGCCGCTGTGATAGCCGCGGTCACTCTAAAGGCCCGTCATCGGACCGATGTCATAGTGGGAGTAATCTGGGCGGTCGGGATGGCGATTGGTGTCATCCTCCTTGATCTCACCCCCGGTTATAATGTTGATTTGATGAGCTTTCTCTTCGGAAGCATCCTGACTGTTCCGACCTCCGATCTGTGGCAGATGGGCGCCATGGGGATCATCATCCTGGTCATTGTCAGCTATTATTTTAACGATTTTATGGCCATGTCCTATGATGATGAGTTTGCCCGTTTGAGAAACGTTCCGGTCACCTTTCTCTATTGTCTTCTCCTGGGATTGATCGCCATAACCGTAGTGATGATCATCCGCGTGGTGGGCTTGATCCTGGTGATCGCCCTGCTGACTATTCCGCCGTTCATTGCTGAAAAATTCACCAAATCCCTGCGGGCTATGATGGCGGTATCAGCCATTTTAAGCGGCCTGTTTACCACGGCCGGGTTATGGCTGTCTTATTTTCTCAACCTGACCTCGGGGGCAACGATCATCCTGGTGGCCGCCGTGGGATTCCTCCTGACGATCTTCTGGAATACCCTGAAACCCCGGTCTATGAACGACCCGTCCAAGGGGACCCTTTCGCCGGATAAGGGATAAGAGCATGTGTCAACACTGTGATTACTCGGAACTGCTGGCCGCCGGGGGTCTAGACCCGACCTCCAACCGGCTCAGGGTCTTAGAAGCCATCGGAAACAACCCTTCCCCCCTTGGGGCTCAGGAAATTTTTTTGACCTTGAACAGGACTTCGGACATTAATCGGGTCACCGTTTATCGCATCCTTGATCTTTTGGTGGAAAAGGGTCTGGCCTTGCGTTTAAGCGGATTGGGGCGAGGGCAGGTTTATGGACTGGCCCCGAACAAAAATCATCCCTCTCACCCCCATTTTCAATGCAAGAGGTGCGGGACCTTTCATTGCCTGCAACCTGTTGATTTAAAACTGGACATTGGTGCGATGGAGCGTTCTTTTTACGGTGAGATTCGGGATGTTGAAATCTTCGTTAGGGGGATCTGCAGGAATTGTCTCCGCAAGGAGCGGCACGGCGTTAATAAAATGAAAAAAGGGAATTAGGACACAGAATCCCCATTTCCTAATACAGGGAGCAGCAGATGGGATTAACTTATTCCCGACGGATTAAAAAGTTTTTGGCCTTGCAAATTGTGACGACTCATTTTGATTTACTGTTTTTATTGATAAATTACCATTAATAATTTATTTCTATGTAACTTCGAGGTTGAAAGTCCCTATTGATTGGCCCATTGTTATTGATATTTCCTATTTGACAAATTCTGCCTTCCGAGTATATCAACCATTAGCAGAAAATTTTTATCAAGGACCGCTGTAATGTACCTTTCTTTCGGCTTTACCTGAAGTTGTTGTTTCCAAACTACCCGTGTTTGGTAGGCACCGGGCCAGGCCGAAAGTTTTTCCTCTATAGCAATCCCACTGAAGTACTTCCCGAAACATTCTTTCCGTCCAGCCCAATAGCCTTTCTCTGTGGGCATTCGTTATTTCAGTCGAATGCCAAACGGTCAGAAGTCATTATGCTGAATCGTCTTGTTAGGAGAATTCATGATTCAACCTTTTTTTGAGCCTGTTATCATTTCCTTTTGCTGTCGTTGGTGTTCTTATGCTGCCGCCGATCTGGCCGGGTCCATGCGGCTCCAATATCCGGCTAATGTCCGGATCGTCTTGGTTCCCTGCACCGGCCGGGTGGATGTTATTCACATCTTGAAGGCCTTTGAGGACGGCGTGGATGGTGTTTTTTTATCCGGGTGTCTTATCGGAGACTGCCATTACCTGACCGGAAATGTGAGGGCCACAAAAAAAGTAGCCCGGGCCAAAAATATCCTCAAGGGGTTGGGAATCGACCCGGGCCGGGTGGAAATATATTACAATTCCTCGGCCATGGGACCTCAGTTTGCCCAAACCTGCCGGGATTTTACGGACAGGATAAAAACCCTCGGCCCGCTTTATCCTAACCTGAAGAACATAAAGCCTGCGGAACATAAGAATCGAACCGGCGATTCTCTGATGACATAAACGGGTCTTAAAGATTGTGAAATCAGGATGCCTGTCTGGTATGGGCACTGATAGAGCCTGAAAATATTTTTCGCTGAACGCCGAACGCTCAACGACAAACGTTTTTTTATTAAAAGGAGGTCAAGATGGAAGAAGCTTTTTCCCCGAAACGATTACCGGATGATATCCGGAAATATCTGGCAAAATTTAATTTAAATAACTGTTTCACCTGCGGCACCTGTTCCGGGGGATGTCCGATTACCGGCAATCCCCATACGCCGGGGCTGGATACCCGGAAGGTCATCCGTATGCTGGCCTTTGGATTGATTGACGAAGTGGTCGATTCCAAATTCCCCTGGCTGTGCACTGGGTGCGGCAGGTGTGTTCAGGGCTGTCCTATGGGGATCGACATTGTCGGAATCATGGGACACATGAAATACCTGCGACCCCGGGACCAGGTTCCGGGTATTCTCCATAAAGGGGTGGAGAATGTACTGAAGACCGGTAACAACATGGCCATCCCCCAGGAGGATTACTTTTTTCTCCTGTCCGATTTGGGCAAGGAACTGGCCGATGAAGAATTGCCTGGGTTTTATGTGCCTATCGACAAGGATGAGGCCGATATTTTCTTTTTACCCAATTCCAAGGAAGTCTTTGCCGATAATGAAGACTTAAAATGGTGGTGGAAGGTCTTTTATGCCGCCCGGGAAAACTGGACCGTACCCTCTGAAAACTGGGAGGCCGTAGACTGGGGGCTTTTTACCGGAAACTACGAGGCCACCAAGATCCTGGCTAAACGTAAGATTGATTTTATGAAGGAACATCGTATCGGACGTATGATCATGCCCGATTGCGGCGGCGGCTCCTATGGTTGTAGAAAAGGGATGAAGGAATGTGTTCTGGAAGACCCTAACAATAAGATTAATCATATCTACCTGTATGAATACCTGCAAGAAATCATCCAGACCGGACGAATCAAATTAGACAAAAGCGTCAATGCCGGCAAGGTCTTTACCTGGCATGATTCCTGTAAACACGGCCGGGAGCTGGAACGCAGTTTCGGACACGGCTTTTACGAAGAACCCCGGTGGATTATTCAGCAATGTGTGGATGAATTTGTGGATATGCAGCCCAATCGGGTACTCAATTATTGCTGCGGGGCCGGTGGAGGAAACTGGCCCAATCCCTATGAAGATGATTCGGCCTGGCATGGGCGTTATAAATTTGAACAGATCAAACAAAGCGGGGCCAATGTGGTAGTTGTGGGTTGCTCCAATTGTCATGACCAGATCATGAAAAGACTCCCCAAATATTATAAGGATTATGAATATGAGGTGAAATATATCTGGGAACTGGTGGCCGATTCGCTGGTCATCGATCCCTGGACCGAGGAAGAGATTGAAAAGGCCCAGGCCAAAGCCAGGGAACAATGGGATCGGCTCGGGGTGGAGATGGAGGCGGAAGAATAAATCTAAAGACAGGCTATAGGCTATGGACTATGGGCTATGGGAAAACCGGATATCAAAATTCTCTATTGCCTATTGCCTCGTGCCTATTGCCTAAATTGGGGGCAATGGTGCTGGGCATCCCGCGGGCTGCAAACCCGTTGGCCCGGTCTAATAAACCGGGAGGAGGTTCGATTCCCCTTGCCCCCTCCAATAAAAGCAGGCAATAGGCAAGAGGCAACAGACAATAGGAAAAAACCTCAATTTCTTTTTCTTATAGCCTATTGCCCATAGCCACTTGCCCAAGAAAAAATCATGGAAAAATGCATCACCATAGGCATTGCCGGACATGTGGATCACGGTAAAACCAGCCTGGTTCGGGCCCTGACGGGCATCGATACGGACCGGCTGAAGGAGGAAAAACAGCGAGGGCTTTCCATTGAACCGGGGATCGCCCCTTTAATTTTACCCTCCGGTATGCAGGTGGCTTTGATGGATGTCCCCGGCCACAGTGACTTTTTAAAAAACACCATCCGAGGTCTAAGCAGTGTGGATCTGGCGGTCCTGGTCGTGGCCGTCGACGACGGGGTCATGCCTCAGACCCTGGATCATCTGGAGGTTTTGAAATTCATCAAAGCCCAGGGCGGTCTCATCATTCTCAGTAAGACCGATCTGGTGGATGAAGAAACCGTTGCCTTGGCGGAATTGGAAATCCGGGAGATAGTGAAAGACACATTTTTGGAAGGCAAGCCGGTCCTCCCCTTTTCGGCCATTGATCAGCGGGGCCTACCGGATATCCTGAAGGCCATCGAAAAAGAGGGGAAAAAAGCCCAGGGAAAGTCAATCAAGGCCCCTTTTCGGCTTTGGATCGATCAGACCCGGAGTTTCCCCGGGTTCGGTACCGTGGTCAGCGGAACCATACAGAGCGGGATTCTCAGACAGGACGACGTCCTCCATCTTCTGCCGACCCAGAAAGAGACCAAGGCCCGTTTTCTGGAAGTCCATCACCAAAAGGTTGGCCAGGCCGTTGCCGGGCAGCGGGTCGGGATCAACCTTCATAAAATCTCGACTCAGGAAGTCAGACCGGGGATGGTGCTGGTCTCTTCCGGACTTCACCTTCCGGCCTTTTTTTTCAATGCCGAAATAACCATACTCCCCAAAGGGCACCTGCCGCTTTTAAACCGACAAAAAGTCAAGCTTTTCATTGGAACCGGTATGACTCAGGCCAGGGTGATCCTTATGAACGGGGAACGCCTTAACTCGGGAGAAAAAGGACTGGTCCAGTTCAGGCTCCAGGAACCCTTGGCCCTTTCGCCCCTGGACCTCTTTGTTATCTGCCCCATGAACCGCAACACCGTCATAGGAGGCGGGGTGATCTTGGAAGGAACAAGAGAAAAATTCCGAACGATCAAGACAGAAAAAGCCGTAACCTATTTGCAGCCCTTAGTCCGGCGTGATTTTAAAACTGTCGTCACACTCTTTTTTC
Organism: uncultured delta proteobacterium; assembly: GCA_963782435.1. Lineage (GTDB taxonomy): Bacteria > Desulfobacterota > RBG-13-43-22 > RBG-13-43-22 > RBG-13-43-22 > RBG-13-43-22. The sequence continues at coordinate 148,482 of CAWAKF010000029.1, read as the reverse complement.
AACGGTTTCCCAACCGTCCGGTCACCATGGAAGAGATCGCTTCCGGCACCGGTTTTCCCGAAGGGACCATCCGGAAGGAATTAGATGGGCGGGTGCTTTCCGGGGAATTGATTATTCTGGAGGGATTAGGTTTTTTCCCCAAGGCCCGTTTTGTGCTTCTAAAAAATAAGCTGCTCACGATTACCAAAGATATTCTCGGCCGTGATGCTTTCAAGCGTTCCGCAGCGGCCGAGGAGCTTAGAAACCGATTGGATTCGACCTTAGAGGAAGCTGTTTTTGAAAATATCGTCCAAGATCTTATAAAAGAAGAAAAGCTCGTAAAAGTTGACGGGATGCTTCGTATCCCGAATTTTTCGGTCCGGCTTTCCCCGGAACAGGAACAATTAACCGAACGATTGCTTAACCATGCCCAAGGGTTAGGTTATGAATCTTTTTCAGCCGGTTTTTTTTGTAAATCGCACGATGAGGGTCTCGATCAAAAAGAAGTCCAAAAGCTATTGAACCATCTTTATGTCCAGAAAAGACTTATCCGACTTAATGATAATCGTTTTCTGGCCCCGGAAGCCCTGGAGAAGATCAAAAGAAAGATCAGGGAAGTTATTTTAAGGCAGGGGAAATTTACCATTGCGGATATTAAAGAGGTTTTCGGTTATGGGCGAACCCGGGGCATTCCGGTTCTTGAACATCTGGACACCATCGGCTTCACCTACCGCATCGGGGATGAGCGGGTGTTGGTGGAAAAGAATAAGGAGATAAAATGACATCAAAAAATAGGAATCCGAAAAATGAAAAAGTAGGGGCGGTAATGGTCGTGGGCGGCGGCGTTGCCGGGATGCAGGCCACGCTGGATCTGGCCGATTCGGGATATTATGTCTATCTGGTGGAGAAGTCCCCTTCCATCGGCGGCGGCATGTCCCAATTGGACAAGACCTTTCCCACCAATGACTGTTCCATGTGAATCCTATCGCCCAAATTGGTGGAGGTCGGTCGCCACACTAATATTGAACTGCTTACCCTGGCCGAGGTAACCGGCATTGAAGGGGAAGAAGGGAATTTTCAGGTCCAGGTCCTGCGAAAACCCCGTTATGTGGATATGGCCAAGTGCATCGCCTGCGGATTGTGCGCCGAGAAATGCCCCAAAAAGGTGGAAGACCGATACAACGAAGGCCTGGGAATGCGCAAGGCCATTTATGTCAAGTATCCCCAGGCCGTGCCTTTGAAATATGCTATTGACGATGAAAACTGCATTTATCTTTCAAAAAGGCAAATGCCGGGCCTGTGAAAAATTCTGTCCCGATCAGGGCCATTAATTTTCGAGGAACAGCCCAAACGACGGACTGTCCAAATCGGTTCGCTTATCCTGGCCCCCGGTTTTGAGTGTTACGATCCTACCCTCTATGATTCTTATTCTTATTCTAAACATCCCGACGTGGTCACCGGCCTGGAATTTGAGCGGCTTTTTCCGCCTCCGGGCCGTTTATGGGCCATCTGGTGCGTCCTTCGGATCAGCGTGAACCCCGAAAAATCGCCTGGCTCCAGTGTGTCGGCTCCCGGGACACCAATCATTGCGATCATGGTTATTGCTCATCGGTTTGCTGCATGTATGCCATGAAAGAGGCGGTAATCGCCAAGGAACACAGTCATGAACCATTGGACTGCACCATTTTTTATATGGACATCCGCTCCCATGGAAAAGACTTCGAACGTTTTTACAACAAGACAGAGAAGGACGGGATCCGCTTTATCCAGCTCCCGGATTCACAGTGTTTCTCCGGTTTTGAAAAGTGATGATTTGAGTCTGACCTGGATCACCGAAGACGGTCAACTTTTCAGTGAGACCTTTGACCTGGTGGTTCTGTCTATCGGGTTGCAAGTCTCCCCCGAAACCGCAGTCCTGTGTGAAAAACTGGGGGTGCGTCTGGATCATAACCGATTCATTCAAACCGGAAGTTTCACCCCGGTGGCTACCTCCCGCCCGGGAATCTATGCCTGCGGGGTCATCTCCGGCCCCAAGGATATTCCTCAATCGGTGGTGGAGGCCAGTGCTGCAGCCTGCTGCTGCAGCCGGGAAGTTGGCGGCAGCCCGAAACACCCTGACCCAGGAAAAGGCCATTCCGCCAAACCCGGTCAGTGGCCGGAGAGCGGCCCAGGGTGGGGGTTTTCATCTGTGACTGCGGGATCAATATAGCCGGGGTGGTCCGGGTGCCGGAGGTGCTGGAGTTCGCCAAGACCCTTCCTTATGTGGAATACGTGGAAGAAAACCTGTTCACCTGCTCTCAGGACACACAGGACAAAATAAAGGGTATGATCGAGGAACAGGGCTTAAATCGTATTGTGGTGGCCGCCTGCACCCCGCGGACCCATGAGCCTTTGTTCCAAGAGACCCTGGCGGAGAGCGGCCTGAATAAATACCTGTTTGAGATGGCCAATATTCGAAACCTGAATTCCTGGGTCCATGCCGGGGACCCGGACGGGGCCACGGCCAAGGCCAAGGACCAGGTGCGTATGGCCGTGGCCAAGGCGGCCCTCCTGGAACCGCTGACCGACACCGAGGTCGAGGTGGCCCAGTCCGGTCTGGTGGTCGGTGGAGGGGTGGCCGGAATGACCGCGGCCCTGGAACTGGCCGACCAGGGATACCCGGTCTATCTGTTAGAGAAATCCGATCGGCTGGGCGGCAATGCCTTGCACTTGAACCAGACCTGGCGCAGTGAGGATATACAGGATTATTTGCAGGGACTGATTAAAATAATTGCAGAACATCCAAAGATCAAAACCTATCTTGGTCACACCATCCAATCTGTGGACGGTTTTGTTGGCAACTTCACCACGAAGGTCATCGGTCCCGAAGCTCAAATTGAACCGGTGGAACTGAAGCACGGGGTGGTGGTTATCGCCGTTGGGGCCAAAGAATTATTACCCCAGGAATATTTATATGGACAAGACTGCCGGGTCTTGACCCATCTGGACCTGGACAGGAAGATGGCTCAAAAGGATCCGGTGGTGGAACAGGCTCGCTCCGTGGTTTTCATCCAGTGTGTAGGGTCCCGCGAAGCGGACCGTCCCTATTGCAGCCGGGTCTGTTGCACCCATACCATACATTCGGCCCTGGAACTCAAAAAAGAAAATCCGGATCGGGATGTCTATGTCCTTTACCGGGACCTGCGCACCTACGGCCTGCGGGAGGATCTTTTTAAACAGGCCAGGGCGGCCGGGGTGATTTTCATCCGCTATTCTCTGGAAAATAAACCCAAAGTCGAGGCCGAAAAAGAAGAGCTGATGATTTCCGTGCAAGATCGTGTCTTGAGTCAGGAGGTCCGATTCAAGACCGACCTGATTGTTCTGGCAACAGCCATCGTTTCCACCCGGGAACATGACCTGGCCCAGATGTTCAAAATCCCCCTGAATGAAGATGGGTTCTTTTTCGAGGCCCATGTCAAGTTGCGGCCGGTGGATTTTGCCACCGATGGTATTTTTCTGTGCGGCCTGGCCCATTATCCCAAACCAATCGATGAATCCATCGCCCAGGCCCAGGCCGCTGTTTCCCGGGCCGTGACTCTCTTGGCCGGTCTGAAGATTCAGGTCAGCGGCACCACGGCCCAGGTCAATCCCGCCTTTTGTAGTCAATGCGGGGTGTGTGTGGCCATCTGTCCCTATTCGGCACCGGGCTGGAATGAAAAAACCGGCAAGGCCGAGATCAATCCGGTCTTATGCAAAGGCTGCGGGCTTTCCGCGACCTCCTGCCGCTCCGGGGCCATCCTTTTGAAGGGGTTTGATCAGGGACAAATATTCGCCATGATTGAAGCGGCTTGAACCCTGCATAAGATAATCAGGCAAAAGGGGCTGGATATCCGAGGGACCGGCATCCCGGTATCCCGTTGGTCATCTCCCTTGAGGGGCTTGAATACTACCGGCCTGAATAATCGCACAGAACTCCTCTCTTCCAGTTCCCCCAATTCTATGGTATAGTTCTCGAAAATCACCCAACTGCTTTGTTTAGCATCTTGCTGTTATAAAAACATTATTGACTTCATCATTGAGGAGGCACTGCGTGAACGAGATCCTTATTGGTAAAGGCGAACAGCCTGTTCACCTGCTGGCCAAGTACGCCAATCGACATGGTTTGGTTGCGGGGGCCACCGGTACCGGTAAAACTATTTCTCTTTTAGTGTTGGCTGAGGGCTTTTCACGTTTGGGTGTTCCGGTATTCATGGCGGATGTAAAGGGCGATGTAGCCGGGTTGGCGCTGGCTGGTACTCCCAACGAGAAAATCCTCCAGCGTGTTGTTCAAATCGGCATTGAGGGGTACACCAATGAGGCCAATCCGGTCCTGTTCTGGGACTTGTACGGCCAGGCAGGTCATCCGGTGCGAACGACCATCAGCGAAATCGGCCCGAGCCTGTTAGGTCGGATCCTGGAGGTTAACGATACCCAGGAAGGGATGCTGGAAATCGCTTTCAAATTGGCGGACGATCAGGGCTTGCTATTGCTTGACTTAGATGACCTGCGCGCCCTCCTCACCTATGTCTCGGACAATCGCAAAGAGATATCAACCCACTATGGTCTAGTAAGCACACAATCCGTGGCGGCCATTCAGCGTGCCCTGTTGACGCTGGAGCGGGAAGGCGGGGAAGCCTTATTCGGAGAGCCCGCACTGGAGCTTAACGACTTGATGAGAACCGACCTCAGCGGCCGAGGCATCATAAATATCCTGGCCGCAGACCAACTTATCTTGAAGCCTCGGTTGTACTCGAGCTTTCTCCTATGGCTGCTGTCGGAACTGTTCGAAAACCTGCCCGAGGTAGGGGACCTGGAAAAACCCAAGCTGGTATTTTTTTTCGATGAGGCCCATCTGCTGTTTGACGACGCACCGGCGATGTTGCGCCAGCGTGTGGAGCAGGTGGTGCGGATCATACGCTCAAAAGGCATTGGGGTTTACTTCTGCTCACAATTCCCTGACGATGTCCCCAATGAGATCCTGGGCCAGCTCGGGAACCGAATCCAGCATGCGCTTAGGGCCTATACCCCGCGTGATCAGAAGGCTGTAAACACCGCGGCAGAAACTTTTGTCGCCAACCCCAAACTGGATGTGGCCAAGGTCATATCTCAGCTTGCTGTTGGCGAGGCCCTGGTTTCCACGCTCCAGGATAAAGGGGTACCGATGCCGGTGGAGCGCACCCTGATTTGTCCGCCGCGCTGCCGGATGGGGGCGATTACAGCGGAGGAACGCGCGGTCGTAAGGGGGCGCAGTCCTATTGGCGGCAAGTACGATTCTCCGGTCAATCGAGAGTCGGCTTATGAGATCTTGAATAAGCGAACTTCGGAAAAGGAAGACGCCAAGGTAAAATCGGATCAAGTCGAAGAAGGGAAACCTGCCGGAGGTAGAGGGGTGTTTAGCGATTGGATGTGGGGGACAAAACGCCGTCAGGGGATGGTGGAAACAATGGCCAAACAGGCGGCACGTACGGTAGGAAGTCAAATCGGTCAACGGATTATACGAGGCGTCCTTGGCAGTATATTAGGTAAATCAGGGCGCCGGTAAGTCAATTGGTCAAGACCGGCAATCTATTTTTCCCTTTTTCCGGCTCCTTTCTTTGGAGAGAGTGACACAAGCAAGGGGGAACTACCATCTGAAATTAATCCAAAAGAGGTAATGGAAAACCGACCGGACTTTTAAGCGGGGCGGCATCGAGACCAATATGGAAAAAATATCCGGTCAAAGCACTCCCCTACCCAAGAGACTAAAAACCGTTTTCTTCATATCCCTTGGCGTATGGCTTGTTTTTCTGGGTCTGTGGACTTATAAATCGTATCAACTTCCCGGGAGCAGGAGCACCGTTGCCCCTGCCTCGTCCAAGATCCTTCTCCTGGATTCCGAAGACTGGATGTCCATCTATTTTAACAACCAAAAAATCGGTTATTCCCATACGGTCAAGCAACGATCGGTCAAAGGCTACACCATCAGCCAGGATCTTTTGCTAAGACTCATGGTTCTGGGGTTTCCCCGCCAGATGCATTTAACCTATACCGCCTCCTTGACTCCCGAATTTTTATTAAAAGAATTTGATTTTAAAATGATTTCCGGTTACCTGAATTATGGCCTCAAGGGGACCCTGGAAAAATCCAACCTGGCATTGACCAGTGATTTGATGGGACAAACTCAAACCCAGATCATTCCCTTAAAGGGACCGCCTCAACTTCCCCTTACCCTACCCTACCAGATCTTTAGGGCCCAGATGAAACCGGGAGACCGGACCTCCTTTTCTCTTTTCGACCCTATCCTGATGGCCCCCCAACCGGTCTCCATCCAAGCCGGCCCCACAGAAATACTGACCCTGGACGATGGCATTCGTTCCGGCCAACGTTTTGAAGTGATTTTTCAGGGCACCAAGATGATTGTCTGGATCGATTATAGGGGCCAGGTTTTGAAAGAAGAAGGGCTACTGGGATTTCGTTTGATTCGGTCCTCCCGGGAAAAAGCCCAAAAGATGGGTCAGGGTTCAGGCCCTGATTTGGCAGCGGAATTGTCCATCCCGGTCCAAAACCCTCCTGATCCGAAAAAGATTAAAAAAATCATTCTCAAGCTTTCTCCGGCTCTTGACGATATTCCTCAAACGGAGGGCCGTCAAAGGGTTTCCGGAAACCGGATAAGGATCGAACAAGAACCCTTTTCTCCGCGTGACACCTATTTCCTACCTTATAATCAGGGAGATCAAAACCGGTATCTAACTGATCATCCCGTGTTGACCCTCAAGGATCCCCGGCTTCAAAAAGCCTTGAAGGAAGCCCTGGGTAATGAAAAAGATGCTTATCGGGCCGTTATCCGTTTAACTGCCTGGGTCTTTCACGACTTAAAAAAGACCCCCACCCTATCCATCCCTCGGGCCGTGGAAATTTTGAGTCAAAGGGAAGGGGATTGTAATGAACATGCCACATTGCTTTTGGCCTTGCTTCGGGCCGCAGGGATTCCTTCCCGGATGGCCCTGGGAGTCACCCTGTTGCGGGATCATTTTTATTATCATGCCTGGGTGGAGGCCTATATGGGTTCTAAGTGGATCACCCTGGACCCGACTTTCAATCAGGTCCCGGCCGATCCCACCCATTTGAAACTGACGGAAGGATTGGAGGAAGGGATGGCTTCACTATTACCCATCATTGGAAATTTAAAAATTGAGATCGAGTCGTCCAAATGATCCGAATCCATAATCTCACTAAACGATTCGGCTCGCTGACCGCGGTTAATGATCTCTCGCTGGAAGTGTCATCGGGTGAAATCTTCGGATTTCTGGGTCCTAACGGGGCCGGCAAAACCACAACCCTGAAGATCATGGCCGGGGTTCTGGCCCCCACAGCCGGAGATGTAGAAATTTTGAATTTCTCTGTTATTAACAACCCCTCCCAGGCCAAAGCCCTGACCGGCTATATCCCGGATAGGCCCTACCTCTATGACAAACTCACCGGCCTGGAATTCCTTCATTTCGTCGGGGGCCTCTATGGATTCCGGCCCAAGGAGACGGAAAGGGAGATAGAAGAACGGCTGAACCTGTTTGCTCTCTGGGACTGGCGGAATGAGTTGATCGAGAGCTATTCGCACGGGATGAAACAACGGCTTATCATCTCCTCGGCCCTGATCCATCACCCCCGGGTCTTGATCGTCGACGAACCGATGGTGGGCTTAGACCCCAAAGGGGTCCGGCTCGTCAAACGCCTCTTCCAGAAAGAAAGTGCCCAGGGGATGACCATTTTCCTTTCAACACACACTCTGTCCACAGCCCAGGAAATTTGCGGACGGATCGGAATCATCCAAAAGGGGGCCTTGATCGCCCTGGGTTCCATTGAAGACTTTTCTCGAGAGGCTGACTGGAAAGCTAAAGGGTTGGAAGCCCTTTTCTTGAAACTGACCGGGGATATGGATGAGGAATTTCTTGACTGACACGGGTTATGAGTTGCGGGTTGCGGGTTTGGAAATCGGAATCTTTTTAAAATAACTCGTAACTCGCAACCCGTAACCCATGACATAAGATAAATTTAGCGAAAAATCCTTAAATGATACTTTGTAAAAATCTAAAAGCCGTTCTTTTTCTCCTTCAACCCCGTATTCAGGGTTTCAAAAACCGGCTCAACCGAATACCGGGGACCCGCTGGAAATTTTTGTTTTTTTGCGCCATCGGCTTGGCCTTTTGGGCCGGGATCTTCTTCGCCTTTTTCCGTATACTGAATTACTTTAACGGGATCCCGGGTTTTGGTGAAGTCCTCTCACAGAAGGTCCTTTCCATGATCCTCTTGACCTTCTTTACCATCCTGATTTACAGCCATTTGATCACCGCCCTCTCTAATTTTTTTCTTTCTAAAGACCTTGCCCTGATCCATGAAACCCCGGTCTCCGGACTGACCCTGTTTTCCGCCCGGTATTTTGAAAGCTTATTCGATGCCTCCTGGATGGTCATCCTGATGGGCCTGCCGATCTTCATCTGTTATGGGATAATTTTTCGGGCTCCTCTCGGATTTTACCTGGCTCTTCCTTTAGTTTTTCTGCCTTTTGTCTTTCTGGCCGGAAGCATCGGGATTTTCATCACCCTTCTGTTAACCGCCTTTTTACCGGTCCGCCGAACCAGAGATCTGCTGGTAATCTTAAGTATCCTGATGGTCGCCTTGTTGTTTATGGTCTTTCGTTTTATGCGGCCGGAGCAGTTAGTCAACCCCGACCAGCTTTCCACTCTCGTAGAATATTTAGGGGGTCTGACTGCTCAAGAATCTCCCTATCTTCCCAGTTCCTGGGCAAAGGAGGCCTTCTGGTCTTTTCTAAAAGGAGATTTTCTCCCGGGTCTGTTACCATTACTGGTGCTTTGGAGCACAGCCTGGTTTATCTTTACTACCAATCTCCTTTTGGCCGGGCAGTATTATTTTTCCTCCTATTCCCGGGCACAGGAAGGGGCCTATAAAGGGATCCAGGTTAAAAACAGATTCGATACCCGGTTGTGGCGGTACTTACCCTTTTCTCCGGAGACGACCGGGATGATTCTGAAGGATATAAAGGCTTTTTACCGGGACAAGACCCAATGGTCTCAGCTTTTCATCCTGATGGTCCTGATCGTCATCTATGTCTATAATTTTAGTGTCCTTCCCCTTCATAAATCCCCCTTACCGACCCTTTATTTAAAAAACTTCATAGCCTTCCTGAATTTGGGTCTGGCCGGGTTTGTTTTGGCTTCAGTGGCTGTGCGGTTTGTATTTCCCGCAGTCAGCACCGAAGGATATGCCTTCTGGATGATCCGGAGTTCTCCCTTTTCCTTAAAAAAGTTCATTTGGTACAAGTTTATCTTTTACTTCATTCCGTTAATGGTCCTGTCCGAGATTTTGATCTATTTTACCAACCGACAATTACAGGTCTCGTCCAGTATGCAATGGATCTCCTCCATGACCATGATCAGTCTGGATTTCGGACTGGTGGGTCTGGCGATCGGCCTGGGGGCCTTGTATCCCCAATACGGTTCAGAGAATCTGGGGCAAATGCCTACCGGTTTCGGCGGGTTCCTTTACATGATTTTTTCTCTGGTTTTAATCGGTGTGACTATAGGCCTGGAAGCCGGACCGGTCTATCGATTGCTGATAACCCAACTTCGATCGACCCCTTTTTCAATCTTGGACCGAGAGTGGATGATCACTTCATTCGCCGGAGTACTCATCCTTCACCTGTTCACCGGTTGGTGGGCCATGAAAAGAGGATTACAGTCTCTGCATCAAACCCTGACCTGATCGGGAAGCCCATTTCAAACCTGATTCACTGATTGACTAATTTACTGCAATAGTTTATAATTTTAGAGATTTAATACGATTAAAGGTGTTTATGTCTTTACGAACCTTATATTTCTTACCTTGTCATATTATCCTTACCATAGGATTTCAGTTTAGTGGCCCTTTTTATTTCCTTATTTGATTCAAATGGAAACGGTGTGCATCGGATTGCTATCCTTTGGGCCAAAATAATCTTGTTTATCAGCGGGGTGAAAACCAAAATTTTCAACTCGGAAGTCCTCGTTCCCGGTCAGTCCTATATCTTTGCCGCCAACCATCGGAGTGCCTATGATATTCCGGTGCTCCTTTCTAAACTGCCGATTCAATTTCGCTGGTGGGCCAAGGAGGGCTATTTTAAGGTCCCCTTATTCGGCTGGGCCATGAAACGAGCCGGTTATTTTCCCATTAACCGGTCCAATCCCAAACAGGCTTATCAAATTCTCATCGAGGCCGCCAAAAAGGTTAATGAGGGAACTTCGATCATCATTTTCCCGGAAGGGACCAGGCAGAAAACGGATAAGCTGGGGGAATTTAAAAAGGGGGGGTTTACCCTGGCTTTAAAATCCAAGAAACCTCTTGTGCCCATCGCTATACAGGGAAGCGGCCGGGTACTCTCCAAAGGCGGATTTTGGATAACCCCGGGGACCATAACTATTGTTTTGGCAGACCCCATCCTCACTGAAGGTTATCTTAAAAAGGAAACTGATATTTTAATAAAGAAGGTCAGGAAGGCGATTGAGGAGAATTTAAAACATTGATGCTGGATAGAACTTCCGATACTGGATACTGGATTTTTTTCAGTATCCAGCCTTTCCCGCTACCGAGTATCGAGTAGTTGTCCTTTGTCTTTATCCAGTATCCAGAATCAAGTATCCAGTATCGGCCATAATAACATAATCAATCCCTTCATTAGGATCAAACCAAATGGCAACACAACTATTGTTATCTGACCCCCCCTCCCCCTTGGACATCATCCCGATGGGGGGTTTGGGGGAAATCGGGCTGAATATGCTCCTGATTCAATATGAAGAGCATATTCTGGTTATTGATGCCGGTCTGATGTTCCCTGAAGATTATATGCTGGGCGTCGATATTGTCATTCAGGATTTCAGCTATTTGTTAAAAAACCAGGAGCGGATCCGGGCCATCGTCCTGACCCATGGCCATGAGGACCATATCGGGGCCTTACCTTTCCTGCTCAAAGAGATATCGGCCCCGGTTTATGGTTCCCGTTTTACCCTGGAGCTGGTCAAGGAAAAGTTGAAAGAGCATCACCTGTTGGGGCAATCCGACCTGCGGACAGTCTCTCCCAAAGAGTCACTAACCATAGGACCTTTCCAACTGGAATTCATCCGGGTCACCCACAGCATCCCGGATGGTCTCGGCCTGGCTATCCAAACCCCGGTGGGCACCCTGATCCATTCAGGAGATTTTAAAATTGACCAAACCCCTTTGGACGGCGTAATCACCGACATCAACACCTTTGCCGCATACGGGGAAAAAGGGGTGTTGGCCCTGATGTCCGATTCCACCAATGTCGAGAGGGAAGGCCATACCCTCCCCGAAAAAAGGATTGGTGAGACCCTGGATCAGATCATGCGTGACTGCGAAGGACGGGTGATCGTGGCCGTCTTTGCCTCCAATATCCACCGAATCCAACAGGTGGTGGATTCGGCCGTCCGTTATCAGCGAAAAGTCGCTTTTAACGGGAAAAGCATGATCACCAATTGTCGGATCGCCCAGGAAATAGGCATTTTAACCATCCCCCCCCAAATGGAACTATCCCTGGGGGAGATGCTTCAACTGCCTGATTCCCAGGTGACCATGATTACTACCGGCAGTCAAGCCGAACCCATGTCCTCTTTAACCCGAATCGCCCGGGACGACCATAAGCAGATCAAAATAAAAAAAGGGGATACGGTTATCCTTTCATCCCGCTTTATCCCCGGCAACGAAAAGGCGATTGACGGTCTGATCAACAACCTGTATCGCTTTGGGGCCGAGGTGATTTACGAAAAAGTTTCGGAGATCCATGTTTCCGGTCATGCTAACCAGGAAGAATTGAAATTGATGCTTCATCTGACCCGGCCGAAATATTTTATACCCATACATGGGGAATACCGCCATTTGGTCAAACATACCCAATTGGCCCATAAGATCGGAATTCCCAAAGAAAATTTGATCCTGGCAGAAAACGGGCAGGTCATCCGTTTTGATCAAGAGGGTGGCCGGATTGTGGATCAGGTGGAAGTGGGCCGGGTTTTTGTGGACGGAAAAGGGGTCGGCGATGTGGGCAATCTTATTTTAAGGGACCGTCGTCACCTTTCCAATGAAGGGGTGGTAGTAGTGCTGGTGGTGCTGAACAACCAGACCGGAGACCTTCTCTCCGGGCCGGACATAATCTCCCGGGGGTTTATTTCAGAAGAGGAACATCCGGAATTGATTCGGGAAGCCAAAGAAAGGGTATTGGAGATCTTGTACCTCAGACAAAAAGAAGATATAAAGAACTGGTCTGAAATCCAGGAAGAGATCCGTAAAACCTTAAGACGTTTTTTTGATCATTCTCTTGAACGCCGGCCGGTAGTGCTGCCGTTAATCATACCGATGTAAAAACGGATTAGAAAAATGGAACGCTGGAATAATGGAATATTGGGAGAAAAACGGTGGCTTGTAATGGCACGAAGAGACTTTATTCCCATCATTCCAAATTTCCAATATCCCGGCCTTGTTAAGATAATAGGAAACTAACCCTATGCCTAAAGACAATCGTCCTCAAAAACCGCTCTACTATGAAATCCTCGGGTTGGCCCTGGGGGCCGTGGGAATCCTGATACTTTTGGCCCTCCTTTCTCATCATCCTTCCGATCCGTCTTTCAGCTCTCCACAAATGGGCGATTTCCCCATAAAGAACTGGGTGGGAAAGATAGGCTCCTATTCCTCGTCCTTCCTTTTCGAATGGCTGGGCCTGGCCTCCTTTTGGCTCAGTTTTATCTTTTTACAACTGGCCGTCTTTTCGTTCAGAAAAACCCCTATCCCCTCACCGGCCTGGCATGCCTCCGGCTATCTTTTAGTGATCTTTTCTTTTGCCGCCTTACTATCCAGAGGAGAGCAGAATTTCCAGTACTTCGGCTGGGATTTCCCCTGGGGAGGGATTTTGGGTTATCTGATCTTTCAGCGAATCTCCTTATTATTAAACCCTCCGGGGACCCATATATTTTTGGTTGTTATCCTCTTGACCGGTTTTATCCTGATCACCAGAGTTTCCTTGGCCCGGGCTGCGGAAAAGCTCCATACCCGGTTATTGGATCAAACCAGCCGCCTGCGGGACGCTTATCAAAAGAATAGGGAACGAAAACGAAAGGTCAAGTCTCTAAGGGTAGAGAAAGAAATCCAAAAGGAAAAAGAGGCCCACCCGCCGGTTATTGTCCAAAGCCCTGTGCTTAAACCGGCCGCCCCTCAGCCCCGTCCCCAGCCTCAACAGGAACAATTCGTTTTCATGAAGGACCCCGGAGATTTCGAGCTGCCTCCTTTAACGCTTTTGGATACTTATGAAAAAAACGATCAGGAGATCCAACAGCAAAGCCTGCTGATGAACTCCCGGCTCCTGGAGAAAAAACTGAAGGACTTCGGGGTGGAAGGTCAGGTTACCGAGGTTTCCCCTGGACCGGTCATAACCATGTATGAATTTGAACCGGCCCCGGGAGTCAAAATCAGCCGGATTACCGGCCTGGCCGATGACCTGGCCATGGCCATGCGGGCGGTCAGCATCCGGATCGTCGCCCCTCTGCCGGGCAAACCGGTCATCGGCATAGAAATTCCCAACAGCCAGCGGGAAACCGTTGGTCTTAAAGATATCCTGTCATCCCAGGAATTCTCCGGTCCCAAGGCCAAATTGACCCTGGCCCTGGGGAAAGATATATTAGGATTTCCCGTGGTCACCAACCTGGCCAAAATGCCCCATCTGTTAATCGCCGGGGCTACAGGCACGGGCAAAAGCGTTTGCTTGAATGCCCTGATCAGCAGCATCCTTTTTAAGGCCCGGCCGGAAGAAGTCCGCTTTTTCTTTATCGACCCGAAACGGATCGAACTCTTGCCCTACGAAGGGATCCCCCATCTCCTGCACGAGGTGGTCACCGATGCCAAGATGGCCACCCGGGTTCTGCGCTGGGCCATCCGGGAGATGGAAGACCGTTACCAGAAAATGGCCGACAAAGGGGCCCGGAATATCGATACCTACAACCAGCGGCTGCTGAAAGAAAAAAAAGGGGCTTCTGAAAAATATCCCGAAGAATGGCTGCCCTATGTGGTCATCGTCATTGACGAGCTGGCCGACTTGATGCTGGTCTCCTCCCGCGATGTGGAGGAGTATCTGACCCGCCTGGCCCAGATGGCCAGGGCCGCCGGGATTCACCTGCTTCTGGCCACCCAGCGCCCTTCAGTGGATATCCTGACCGGCATCATCAAAGCCAATTTTCCGGCCCGCATTTCTTTTCAGGTCTCCTCTAAAACCGACTCCCGGACCATCCTCGATGCCAATGGGGCCGAGGCCCTTCTGGGTGCCGGAGATATGCTCTTTCTGCCCCCGGGGGTATCCAAGCTCCAGCGCATTCACGGGGCCTTTGTCTCCGAAACGGAGATCAAACGGTTGACCGACTTTCTAAAAAAACAAAAACAACCGGTTTACGATGAAACCTTATTAACCATAGAAGAACCCGAGCCATCGGATAACGATGAAGACATTGATGAAAAATACGAGGCGGCCCTCCAGATCGTTAAAGAGACCCGGCAGGTCTCCATCTCCATGATCCAGAGAAAATTGCGCATCGGTTATAACCGGGCCGCCCGCTTGGTGGAAATCATGGAACGAGAAGGAATTGTCAGTTCCGGGGAAGGCGGCCGTCCCCGTGAGGTCCTGATCAAGAATTTCTAAGGGATTGGGATAATCCTTTTATCACCGTCCCTTAAGATCATTCTGGCACTCTTCGATATCCTTTATTATTGAAAGGGGAATTTTATGTTTCCGGGGAAACAGATTTTCAAAAAGTTTTTTTCCGGTCTTATTTTAGTGTTTTTTTTCCTGATAACCGGAGAAACCGATACTATCTTGGCTCAAAACACTGGGGATTTAAACACTATTCTCTCCCAGCTTAGAGATCATTTTTCTGCCTCGAAAACCTTTCAGGCCGATTATGTCCGGGATATTGTACCTAAAATTCCCTCCAAACTGCCCCCTTCCGCCCTCCAGGCCGAAGGACAGCTTTTTTTCCTTTTCCCTAACAAGCTCCGGCTGGATCAGAAAAAACCCCGTCCGGAGCAATTGATTTGTAATGGGGATAAGGTCTGGTGGTATCTGCCGGAGGAAAAGGTGGTTAATGTGTACCGGTTAAAGGATTATTATCTGCAGATCAAGCCGATCATCGATTTTCTATCCGGACTGGGAGGGTGGGATAAAAATTTCTCAGTCCGTCTGGATACCACGGTCCCTGAGGAGGCTCCTTTTCATCAGCTTATTTTAAAGCCCAAAAACCCCCAGCCGGATTTGCAACAGATCATGGTTCGGGTTTCCAAAACCACCTCACTCCCCCTGGAATTTACCTTTGATAACCTGATGGGAGATGGAACCCGTTTTCGTTTCACCCGAATGCAAACCAAAGTGTCCCTGGCTGCCTCCCGGTTTGAATTCACTCCTCCGGAGGGGACCCGGGTGATTTCCCAGTCTCTTCCTTCTCCTCCCAGGAAATAGGCATATAAAGGATTTTCAATTCTCGTTTGGGGCCATCCCGGCGATATCCCAGCAACCCTTTCAGGAAAGAGAGCTGTAAGGTCTCTTTCTCTTTCAGATAGGTAAAAAGAAAGCCGACCTCGATCCGGTCCAGATCTTTTTGTTTCTGGTGATAATACAACCCCCATAAAAATTTGGAAACCTCTTTGCCTTTTCCGTCCTGATAATATTCAAAGATCCTGAAAAGCATCCCGTAATGCCGCTCAAGTCCTTCCCAATCAACCGGCATCAGAGCCGGAAAATAAAAATGGACCATCCCTCTTCCATCCTCGGCATAACGGAAGAAGGGCCAAAACTTGGCAACCCTTTCCCAGCGGTCTTCTTTTTTGTAATAAACCTGATGGAATTTAGTTATATAAAAAAGCTCATTCAGGACCTCATCTTTTTCATCGGTCTCTTCTTTTTCCTGATAAAAAATTGGCCAACCCAGCCATATTCTTTCCCGCTGATCCAGCTTGCGGTAGGAGATGAGGGGCAAGAGTTTAAAGGACAAGGCATTTTCTCCCCGGGCATACTGAATGAGCGGCCAGGGGAGATCCAATTGAAGGTAGTCAAAATTTGTTTCGGTGTAAAAATTAAAAAAAGGCCAGAGAAAAATAATCTTATTCTCATTGGAACTCTTCTCGGAAACATACAAGGGGAGAAGATAAAAAGAGGTCTTGGGGTTATCGGTGTCGAGATATTTTTTTTGATAATAACCGATCGGCCAGAGGAAAAACATCTTTTCATAAGCCCCCTCCCCTTCCTGTTTCTCCTGGCCGTATAACGGCCAAATACGGAACCCGCTGCGTTGGCCCCCCGAGATCAGGGAAAAAACCGGCCAGAGGAAATGAAGGGTCTGGGTTTCGTCTTCCAGTATCCTGGAGTAAAAAGGCCAAAGCACAAACTGGATTTCATCCCGGGCGAAACGGTCTCGAAATAGGCCGCCGAAAGGAAAGAATCCACCATAAGGATCCCCATTTTTCCCCTTCCCCCAAAAAATAAGGAAAAGGTCCACATTCTCTTTTTGATTTTCTTCCTTTGTTTCCAGTGAGGGCTTAAAAGAGGAGTAGAATGGAATAAAGCGATTGAGGGTTCCTTCGGCTGTTTTTCGGTAATGGCCCAGAGGATATAGGTATTCGAGGTCTTCGGTCTGTTCTTTCAGGTTTTCCCGAAAGGAAAAAAAAGGACGGAAAGTCCATTCCCGTTCTTCCGGACTCTCCGACTGGGAGTAGAAAGGTCCGGCGGCGTCCAAACGACGGCTCTGCTTGTCCGTGTCGGTCTGAATTTGAAAAAAAGGAGCGACATTTTCCGGTCCCAGATCTGAAGACAGATGGGCGCAGCCGGAGGCCAAGAACGATAGCAAGGCAATAAGTATTAATAATAAGGGTTCCAGGACTTGGAGTTTCATTGGTTCACACGTATAACGTTCGTCGTTCGTCGTTCGTCGTTCGTCGTATCTCTTTTTCGCCGAACGATTAACGCTATACGCCGAACGGTTTTCCCTTATTTAATAATCGTCCCGATAATCGTCCCTAAAATACTCAACGGGACCTGCTCGGAAAGCCCTTCGGTGGCCTTGGTCACACTTCTTAGGGTATATTTAAGCTCTTTATGGAGGGAATCATCATTGATTAATTTCCCGATGGTCCCTTCGCCGTGATTGATTTTATTCACTGTTTGATTCAAACCGGCCACCGTTTCTTTGGCCTCTTTGTACAGGGTGTCGTCATTAACCAGTTTCCCCAGGCTCCCCTCTCCGGATTCGATTTTTTCAGCCACCCTTTGGAGACTGGTCATGGTTTTTTTGGTCTCATCATAAAAATCCTCATCTTTAATCAGTTTTCCAAGACTCCCTTTCCCTTCATTGATTTGGGCCACGGTGTCCTTTAAATCCGTCATCGTAGTCCGCATATCCTTATAAAGGGTATCGTCTCGCACCAGTTTTCCTATGGTCCCCTCTCCCCGAGCAATTCTCCCGGTCATATTCCTGATATCATCGGTGGCTTTATTGAAATTGGCAAAGGTCCCTTTGAGGTCGTTTTTTCCGGTCTCGGTGCCGATCACTTCGCTCAAGGTTTTAGTAACGGAACGTATATCATCCACCACCGGCATGGCTCTGGCCAGGATCTGGTTCAGCTCTATGGGGGAAAGAGTTTCCTTAATTTCGCCTCCGGCTAAGAGACGAGGGGCCTTGTCGCTTCCCGGATTAATCTCAATATAGGTGTCTCCCAGGACCCCCAGGGTTTTTAGACTCGCCTTGGCATCGGAAAAAACCGGGATATCTTTGCGAATAGTCATAGTGACTTTGGCTTGGTGGCCGGTCAGACGGATATCCTTCACCCGGCCCACTTCAATCCCGGCAATCTGGACCGGACTGCTCACCACCAAACCCGAAGCGGAGTCAAACAGAGCGACGACTTCATACCCTTCCGCGGTAGCATCAATTTATATTTTTCCACCTTCAGGGTCATATAAGCCAAAACGATCAAACCGAGGAAGACAAAGATGCCGACTTTGACTTCCGTGCTCACTCCCCTTTTTTCCATGTTACCTCCTTTAACCAAAAGCGATTAGCCCGCAGACGATAGATCAAACTTTAAAGCAAAAAACAATCCTCTCTCTTTTCCTATGATTAATCTTAATCTATTTAGGTTGAATTCTCCGGGGTCCGGCCTAATAAAAAGTCCTGGATGAATTTATTGGTTGACTGGCGAAAGACCTCCGGAGTCCCTCCTTCGATGATTTTTCCTTCATAGAGCATGAAAATGTTATGGGCGATCCGGAAAACACTCTGGATGTCATGACTGATAACCACACAGGTCAACTGAAACCGCTTTTGGGTCTCTATGATTAAATGATCGATGGCAGCCGTCATGATCGGGTCCAGTCCCGTGGTCGGTTCATCAAAAAGCAGGATGTCCGGATCCAGGGCGATGGCCCGGGCCAGGGCCACCCTTTTCCGCATACCGCCGCTTAATTCCGAAGGCATCTTATTTTCAATACCCGACAGACCAACCAGGGCTAATTTTTCAGCCACCAATTTTTCGATTTCAGAGTGGGCCATCTTTTTATGTTCCCGAAGGGGGAAGGCCACATTTTCCCCCACGGACATGGAATCAAAGAAGGCCCCTTCCTGAAAAAGCATTCCGAACCGCTTGCGAACCCGGTAAAGGTCCCTTTCCTTTAAACGGTTGATTTCTTCTTGCTCAATCCAGATCTCACCACTATCAGGCCGTATCAATCCCATAATGTGTTTAAGCAGAACACTTTTACCGCCCCCGCTTCGACCGATAATCACGGTCGTCTGACCGGAGGGGATGGTCAGGTTCAGGTCCCGCAAAACATGTTGGCTTTTAAAAGATTTATTTACATTTACTAATCGGATCATAAATGACAGTAGTCAGAATCCAGAAGCCAGGAGCCAGAATAAAGACAGGACCCTCCCCCTTTTAACTCCTGGATTCTGGCTCCTGAATTCTGGATTCACTTCCATATAATTATTAAAACAATAAAGAAGTCAAAACATAGGTCCCGATCAAGATACAGACCGAAGAGACGACCACTGCTTCCGTGGTCGCCCGGCCGACCCCCTCAGCACCACCGGAGGTATGGTATCCCTTATAACTGCCGATCAAGGTCAGGATCAATCCAAAAAAGATCGACTTGACTAACCCTTGAACCAGGTCGGACATTTCTACCATATTAATCATTTTGTCCAGAAACGCACCGGGATTGATTTTTAACAGGACGACCCCGACAAAATAGCCACCGATGATCCCCACAAAAATATTGATGGCTGTTAGCAGGGGTAACATCAGGACCCCGGCCCAAATCCTGGGGACAAACAAATATTGGACCGGATTAATGGCCATCATTTGCAGGGCGTCAATCTGCTCGGTGACCCGCATGGTCCCCAATTCCGCGGCGATGGCCGAACCGGCCCGGGCGTTGACCATCAGGGCCGTCATCACCGGCCCCATTTCCCGGGCCAGGGATAAGGCCACGATCCCTCCCATAAGACTTTCCCCGCCGAATTTTCTGAAACCGTAATAACTTTGAAGGGCCAGAACCATTCCGGAGAAAACACCGGTCAGGACGACGATAAAAAGGGAGTTGACCCCGATAAATTCCATTTGTTTGAGGAGATTCCTTAGACGAAAGGGAGGAATAAAGGTCCAGACCATCGCCTGAAAAAACATCAGCAAAATCCCTCCCAGTTCAGACAGAAAAGCCAGGGACTTACTTCCAAGAAGAATAAAAATGCGGGTAAACATAGAACCCCTGTTTTCTTTCTAAAAAGATAATGAAGCGGAAAAACACATTATAAACTCTTAAACATCCTGCAAAAATAAGTCAAGAAAAAACAATAAGAGGTCGGGAGGGACGAAACTCTCTTTATTAAGAGTGGCGGTTGTCCGGCCTGTTTGATATAATGAAAAGTAGGCAAGAGGCAAGAGGGAATGGAAAGTAGTTTGGATGGATTATATTGGGAAAGCGATTGAAAGTGACTGGCGGCTGGTCAGGATCCAAAGGAATCAATAATTAAAATATCGGGGAGACAGTTATGAATGGGGTAATCGTCGTGGATATTCAGGGGGATTTTACACAACTGATGGATGGGCCTTTAGCTGTACCGGGAACGGGTTTGGACTATCTGAATAAAATCAACAAAGCGATGGATCGGATTAAAAGTCAGGACATTCTTCTCTGGGCCTCGCAAGACTGGCATCCCGCCGATCATATTTCCTTTTTCCCCAATCATCCCGGGAAAAAGACTTTTGACCTTATCCGCCTCCAGGGAAAGGATCAGGTCCTTTGGCCCCCCCATTGTGTCCAGGACACGGAGGGGGCGGAATTATTGATCGACCCGGCCTTTTTTCAGGCCATAGTTCAAAAAGGGCGGGATTATCGATATGACAGTTATTCCTGTTTTCAAGACGATGGGGGACAGGAAACGGAGTTGAATACCCTTTTAAAAAAACAAGGCATTAAAACATTAATTATTTTCGGAATCGCCACCGATTATTGCGTACACTTTACCGCCCTGGATGGTTTGGCCAGAGGCTACAAAGTAGTAATAGTTAAATCTCTGTGCCGGGGTGTTGACCCAACCACCTCGGCCCAGGCCCTGGAGGAAATCGAATCCAATGGGGGAGTTATCTTCGAGGATCTGGATGAATTTCTTGGAAGTGTTTAAGGTTTACCATAACACTTTGCCTGTTTATCAAATCCTTTTTTTGCCACTGACTCACACAGACAAAAACCGGACAAAGGCATATCTCTCCCAGAGCTCTCAGACCTCACAGAGGAACAGAGACGACCTAATTTATTGATTGTCCTATAGGGAAGGGGCGAGATGAAAAATCTGTGCCCGCAGGGCCTGATGGTAGGAGGAAGACAAGTCGTCTTACTCCTGTCCTGCATTTGTCGGTGGCAAAAAAAGAAAATCGATGTTCTTTTTTCAAACAACATTAATACTGTTTACGGTTGTTTTTTCAACTTTGAACCTCGGACCTTAAACCCTAAGATAAAGCTTCGACGATTTTGGCAGCAATGGCCCGGATCTTATCCATATTCCCAGGCTGAAAGCCATGGGACAAATCCACCCCGTCATTTTCCCAGCGGGGAACCAGGTGAAGGTGGAAGTGGTCGACTAACTGCATGGCCGCCCGTCCGTTCAATTGATAAACCAGCATACCGTCCGGGGAGAGCGATGTCTTGATGGCCAGGGCCACTTTCCTGGCCGTGTCCATAACTCCCATAAGGTCTTCCTTCCCGATATCAAAAAGGGTTGGGGCATGGGTCTTGGGGATGATCAAACAATGACCGTCCGAACGGGGGTTGATATCCATAAAGGCCAAAGAGCGGTCGTCTTCATACACCTTTATGCCGGGGATCTGTCCGGCGATAATTTTACAAAAAATACAATCCTTCATTCTCATTTACTCTCTCACTTTGGGTAATCAGTAATGATTTTTTTGTTTTCTTTTGGCTGTTCCTGGTTTCGGATTACGAGTTAAATCCATAGCCTATTTAAACCTTTTATTAACCCGTAACCCGAAACTCGCAACCCGTATTTTCTTATCCTTACCCCAAATGGAACCATTTTTCAATCCTGAATGGGGTTGACAGTTCCGTCCATTCAGTTTATATATTCCTTATTGCGCCCATAGCTCAGTGGATAGAGTGCCGGACTACGAATCCGTCGGTCGGAGGTTCGAATCCTCTTGGGCGCGCCAAATAATAAATAAGAAGGCACTGATTTGAAAAAATCCGTGCCTTTTTGTTTGTTTTGATCAGGTTTTGGCCCGAGCAGCCCATAGCGAAGGATTCGATACCTTTCCTGTTTTTTCGGATTAAGAAACTACTCAGTGGTTCGCAAGAAGTGCGGCATACGGCATTAGGAGAATTTTGGGAATAACAATAGCTTTCAATAGTCAAAGGGTGAATTACCCTCTATCCCCTTTTTTCCTGATGGAATGCATGATTATATGTTGACAAATATCTCTAATTGAGATAAGCATATTTTATGCACATCATCACCCGAAGGCGTCTACTTGAGTTTTCTAAAAAACATCCCGATTGCGCTCCTGCTGTTGACTCGTGGTATAGAATCGTCAAACATACCAATTTTAATTCATTTATTGAACTTCGGCAAACCTTTCCAAGTGCCGATATTGTTGGTCGTTTAACTGTTTTTAACATTGGGGGAAATAAAGCCCGATTGATTGCAGCCGTCCATTACAACACCCATCGAATCTATATTCGGCATGTCCTGAGGCACGAGGAATATGACCGAAGATTTTGGAGGAAATAATGAAAACTCAGTTAAAAGAAGTTGCCAAGGTCTGGCCGAATATACAGGAAATATTTTCAGTACCGCACAAGGAAAAAGACTATAACAAACTTGTAAACCTCCTGGATAGTCTATTGGATGAGGTCGGCAATAATGAGTCCCACCCCCTATCTTCATTAATTGAGACACTTGGGAGTCTGATTGAGACCTATGAGTCCCGTACTTTTCCTGAAATAGAGGGGAATCCAGTTGAAACCCTTAATGCATTAATGGAAGAGCATGGTCTTAACCAATCTGATTTGACTGAAATCGGAAGCCAAGGGGTAGTCTCGGAAATTTTATCCGGCAAACGTCGGCTAAATATCCGTCAAATAAAATTATTGAGCAAACGCTTCCATATTTCTCCCGCAGTATTTATATAGCTGAAATGGGGTTCTCTTTTCCAATTCGAGGTTAGTTAACGAATCCCACGTCCGACATCATGGTTCATAACAGATAATTGTTTAAGATAATTAAAATAAATGACAATTCATATCCAGAGATAAAAAACCATCAAAAAAGATCTGGTGGCACTACGAATCCGTCGGTCGGAGGTTCGAATCCTCTTGGGCGCGCCAAATAAAAAATAAGAAGGCACTGATTTGAAAAAATCCGTGCCTTTTTTTAGATTGAAGGAGAAACCCTTTTTCTTTCCAACCTTCCCCCTATTTCCTCTTGACACCGCGACTTAAAGTAGCTATTTTAAATAAAAATGGGGCTACTTTAAGGAGAAAAAAACATGATTACGACAGGGATCAAAGAAATTAAAAACAATCTTAGCCGGTACCTGGCCCAAGTTAAAACCGGTGAGGAAATTCTGATAACCGACCGGGGAAAACCGGTCGCCCGGATCGTTAAGGAAAATTGGGGAAGGCAAACGCTGCAAGAAACGCTGGCCCCTTTGATTCGAAAGGGTCTGGTCTCATTGCCCACCAGCAGCCTGGCCAGAGAAAACCTTTCACCTCTCCAAATCCCCGGCAAGCCGGTTTCGGAAATGGTCATCGAGGACCGGCGATGATTCTTTATTTGGATACGAGCGCTCTGGTAAAAAGATATTTCAGAGAACCATCTTCAGACGAGGTGATCGCCCTGTGGAAGAATGCCACAGAGATTATCATTTCCTCTGTCGCCTATGCAGAGGCTTTGGCCTCCTTTTATCGCAAGAAAAGGGAAACGGATCTAAGAGAAGCAACGGCCCGAAAGGTAATCCAAACCTTCCGTCAGGACTGGAAGAGCTTCATCCGGATCGAGGTCAACGACGCCTTGAACGAATATTTAGACAATACTCTACAAAAGCATTCATTGAGGGGCTTTGACGCTATCCACCTGGCATCGGCAGTTTTAATGCGAGAAAGTCTTCGGGAGGATATCCTTTTTGTTTGTTTTGATCAGGTCTTGGCCCGAGCAGCCCATAGCGAAGGATTCGATACCTTTCCTGTTTTTTCGGATTAAGAAACTACACAGGTGGATAGACTGAAGCCCTAAGGAAAAATAAACAGCAACAGGATAATGCCAAGAACTGATTTTCCATCTGTCGCAGGTAGGGTTTTCTTCATGAAGCGAGCCGATGTTTCAACTGTATTGATATGGGCCTAATACTCAAGGCAATGGACTACTTTTCTTTCAGCTTTAGGCCTGACTATCCAAAAAGTATCATAGCTGGATCGAGTATCGTCAAAAAATCACCCTCAAAGACGATGCCTTATTTACTGAAATCGTCCTCATAAGTCAAACGGAGACCCCTTAAAATGTTCCTGATATACTTCATGGGCCTGTTGATACTCCTCCAGAACCCATTGGGTAGACAATCCCTCCAGATGTGGGCCATGATCCCAATAGAGACATCCATAATCAAAAGGCGGGTAAGGGGAAGGCGGCACGCTTACTTATCCTCCAAGTTCAGTAGTTCCCAATTGACTTTGGAAAGAGCCTGGATGAGGGTCCAGAGCTTCTGATAACGTCGCCCCATCTCCAGAGCCATGGGCACCAGGCTTTTGCGGACATAGAGGGTGGTTGTTTTTCCCTTTAACTTGGTGGTCAAGTTGTGGCCGGTCATGGAAGGCGACTTGGCAATGGTCCCGATGAGAAAATCATCGAGTAAGGCCGTTATGTCCTCTTTCAGGCGGGTTTGTCTCTTTAGTAGCAACTCTTTTCGTTTCATAACCCCTCCCATCAATGAGTATTTATACTCATACTATTAAACCCAAAAAAGCCCACAAGTCAAGAAAATTGTGAGCCAAGGGCAAAATAAATTACAAAAGGACTAAACTGTTACTATCAAAATAGGGCCATCGGGTGATGCGAGCATTTGAGCCTGTGGGAAGAGATCGTCCGCGTGCACTCTTGACCAGACCCACCGCCAGAGAACAGTTATGTGGCGAGATCTCGGACATATTCTTTGGAGGCCTCTTTTAATGGAAAACCCACGGACGGAAGCGCATCCCAGGTGCGGCCGGTTGTGGCTTCCACCATCCGATGAGTTTCCTTCCTTGAGAGATGCTGGTTGGTTCGTCCGACCCGCTTCAAAGGCCGCCCGAAAGCCCAGACTGGTTTGATAGGTGATTCTTCAACCTGGATTACGATAATACCAGCTTCCTCATGCCCCTCCACTTTGATAGATGGGTACTGAGGGGGGTCTGTATTTTGTTTGATCTTATTGCACAAATCTTCCAAAGTGCCTTTACCAATGCGGACCCCAAATTTTTCCCCTTTGGGATTAATACCAATGCGTATAAATCCACCTTGGTTCGTAGCAAAGGCGGCCACGGATTCAACCACTTGTCGCCACTCATGCAATGATTGCTTGTTTTCTTTTGATTGCGATTCCAAAAGGTTCATGGTACCGAAATTTCTCCACTTTCACATCCTGGATGGCAGGCTTGTCTTTCATGTCTGGTACTGCTGGCAATGTATGAATTGTCTCGAAAATCCGTGGATTTTACAGGCCTGGAATACGTTCTGAATAATTTAGGCTAACTCTATCAAACTTTGTTTTCTTCTGATAAGCTTCTCTTGGGTGCTCAAATACCTCCTGTTTTTTGATTATCATCTAACGAATCCAGTAGGTATCTGACCACCCTTATTAGTTAATTGTCAAGTCAAGTCCGAGCCCGGTTGTTTCGTTTATTAGCCTAACAACTTAACGGGTCATCAGGGTACGATTGTTTTGATCTTGGTTTCCGCGCCACCTTCTTTGATGACGACCTTCACAGCATCTTCCATCGGATCTTTGAAGGGCACCTCAATTCGGAGCAATCCGTGTTCGTAAGTCGCTTCGGCTTTCTCAGGTTTCACCGGCCAAGTCAAAGCCAGTGCCGAAACGTACTCAATGTCCCTTGCTGGCGCCAATAAATATACACTATCGTTGAGGATCTTTACATCGATGGTATCCGTTGGCGCTCCTGGGATTGCGAACTCCACTACCAGCTTGTGCTGCTCCCCGTCTGCATACGCTACTGTAACGGGCGCAACCTTCATTCGTTCTACCTGCATCTTGATATACTCCTTTTTGTCTCGTTCCCGATTAGTCGGGCTTATTGCCAATTAAATCATCAACTTTTTCGTGATGTTGGTTCTTATTCTTAAGTTATGTACGATTGTAGCAAAGTCAAGGCAATTCTATGGGTAAGCTACATTTATTAATATATTCACGCCAAGAATATTCGGTATCGCCTTAGACATGATCATTACGCATTAAATGTACAATCCACCACACGGTAAGATGAGATGGCTCTTAGGGTATTTCCATAACTTGTAAGGAAATGAGACTATCCTGATTTTCTTTTAGATGAAGTCCCCGGGAGACGTTACTGTAAAATTCGTATAACAAACCATTTGTTCCCCATTATCGGTGATATGAGATCATCCCGCCAAAGACCTGACCAGCCATTCCAATGCATCGAACTATCAAGAGAAAGGTT
Source organism: uncultured delta proteobacterium (assembly GCA_963782435.1). Classification (GTDB taxonomy): domain Bacteria; phylum Desulfobacterota; class RBG-13-43-22; order RBG-13-43-22; family RBG-13-43-22; genus RBG-13-43-22. The sequence goes on along the minus strand of CAWAKF010000029.1, from coordinate 122,171 downwards.
GAGGGGATAAGGCTTTCCTCCCTTGCATAATAACTATTGTTCTTATATAATTTTTTAAAAGATATACTGAAGGGGGTTATTATGGCTGCAATAAAAAAGATTTTGGTACCCACGGATTTCTCTAAATTTTCGGATAACGCACTAAAACAGGCCGTTGAAATAGCAAAGCAGAATAAGGCGAAGATTTACCTCTTCCATGTCATTAACCCCTTCTATGTCAGCCCCAACATCCGGCTATATGCAGGTGATTATTCGTTCGACCCTGTAATTGTTATGGATCTTGAACAAAAAAGCATGCGATATGCACAGGACATGATGCAGAAACAGATCCGCAAGGTGGTCAAATCCAGTGACGTTGGCATCGTCTCCGATTTGAGAAAAGGTACCCCCTATCAGGAGATCCTGAAAGAGCAAGAAGACAAGAAAATAGACTTGATTGTTATAGCCACACACGGACAGACAGGCCTTAAGGATTATCTTCTGGGGAGTGTTGCCGATAAAGTCTCAAGACACGCAAAGTGTTCTGTGTTCCTGGTGAGAGGTAAATAGGGCAAGAAAGAGATTGGATACTTTTCCAGCTTTCCATAGATGTGAGGACATTATCTGGGATCAAATCTTTATAGGCTGTTGTTCGCAACCTCATAGAAAGGAAGCTGGGAATCCGAGTAGTCTATCTGAAGTTCAAGAGATTTAGGATGGGGGTCTCTGGTTTGTTTGCCAATGGTTTATATTTCCCGTCGACTTTAAAACGAGTCGAGTAGCCCGGGGGAATTTCACCCCCAGGCCCTCACAGATCCGGACGTGACAGTCTCCCGTCATCCGGCTCCTATCATTCAGTTGCCTTTTATAGCAACTTTACCTTGCTTCCCGGTTCCTCCCATCGCTGGTTGACCATAAGGCAAGGACGGATGATCCGACCCCTTCACTCCATTCCCGTTACAGGAACTTCCACACTACTACGAGTTGGTCCGCCCCTGTGCCCCACATCGGTAATCTCATTCTTGTGGTTTCCTCCACTTGAATTTCTCACTTAACATCGGGACGACAGGTTCCCACAATCCACACATGAGCCTGGATCAGGTTCGCGCTATCTTTATGCCGGATGCCGTCCAAGCTGTAAACAGGTTCCTCTTGGACTTATCCTGGAGTACGGCAAGCCCCCCAGTTCTGACATCATTCCATTCATTTCGACACCTCAGAGATAGTTCTCTTCCGCTCGCCTCCCTGATCCTTACCTGACAGGTTCTTTGGCCCTGGCTTTTCCTTAATGCTCACCACCCTGGCTCTTTACCAGAGCAGCTTAAGGGGGTTTGAAGCCAACTCCTGCAGGCCGACTTCGAGGGACCTCCCCTCATCTCATATGTAGCTTCGTGGCACACTTACCATTTGAACTCTTCCATTTTATTCAAAATGAAGAATTGAGGATTACAGGAAGCCCTCCAGTTTCCTCGAACATGGCCTCACCTGATCGATTTCAACGAAAAACAAACGAACGGATGAATCTTGAAAAGTATTTATTACTGAATAAAAGAATGCCTAAGTAAACCTATTATTTTAATTGATATCTCTTTTCATTAAAAAGGACCAAACAAGCCTTAACCACCTCTGGATCATAAAGAATCCCTTTATTGATGGAAATTTCCTCAGAGCCATATCGATACCTTTGGCCGGTCGATAGGGACGGTGGGAGGCGATGGCTTCTACCACATCAGCAACGGCCAATATCCTGGCCTCTAAATAATTATCCTCTCCGGATAGTCCCAAGGGATATCCTGAACCATTGATCCTTTCGTGATGCTGAAAAACAATCTGAGCCACCGGCCAGGGGAAATCAATGTCCTTTAGAATGTCATAACTAATCTGAGGATGGATTTTCAATAACTCTATTTCAAGGTCACTTAATTTTGTAGGCTTGCTGAGGATCTCAGCCGGAATCCCAATTTTCCCCAGGTCATGGACAATCCCGGCCATTCGTAGGCCATCCACTTGGTTTTCTGAGAGGCCCATCTCCTGGGCGATAGCCCGCGCCAGATCGGACACCCGGTGCTGATGGCCAGCAGTGTAGGGATCTCTGGTCTCGACTGTTAAGGCAATGGCTTGGATGATGCCGCCCATTGCTTTTCTGAGTTTTCTTACGGTTTCTCTTGTCTCTCGTTCTGCTTGAATTCGTTCAGTGACATCCCGGGATATGCTTCGCACAATCGGCTCATCCACCCCCTCTGTGCGGAGGGTATTATGGTATTCCCATATTCGCTTTTCTCCCTTGGCCGTCTGCAACGTCATTAAACCGTTGGCAATACCCAGAGACTTTATAGTGGCCAGAAATTCGTCGAATTCCCCCTTTCGTTCAGGAACTAACAGGTCTTGGATATTCATTTTCAAAATATCATTTTTGGCATACCCAAGAATTCTTACCGGTTCTTCATTCACCCAGAGAATTTGTCCCCTTAAATCATGGGTGCACATCAGATCCCGGCTGGACTCCACTAAGTCCCGGTAACGATCCTCAGTTTCCTGTAAGGTTTTTTGGGCCTCTCTGAGTTCAGTAACATCCCTGGCAATGCCCCTGAACCCAACGGGTTCGCCTGACGAATCTGTTATCAAAGAGGCGGAAGTTTCTAAGATCCTCTTTTCTCCATTTTTGGCAATCACTTCGTATTGAGTCCCCTTGGAAGACTCCCTGGTATTATAAACCTGGTTAAAAGTCTGATATAAAATCTTGGAATTTTCCAAATCGGTATACTCTCTATTATTCAAACCCATCATTTCATCTCTCCCATACCCATTAATCCGAGCCATGGCATCATTGAAGAAGGTCAGATTCCCGGCCAGGTCCACCTCATAATAACCTTCTTCAATACTTTCAAGAACAGAACGATATTTCTCCTCACTTTGCCTTATCGCCTCCTCCGCCCGCTTGCGTTCGGTGATGTCCCGATCAATTGCCTGGATATAAGATTTTCCTTTAAGCTGAATCAATCGGGCAGACATCTCCACAGTAAAAGTCGAGCCGTCTTTCCGTACATGTCGGGCTTCACCTGTTAAGTGTTTTCCTGACAATAGGATTTTAATCCTTTCCGGAATATGTTTCTTAGTTTCCGGTTCATCCAAAAGAGATATAGGCTTCCCGATTAGTTCCCCCGGGGCATATCCATACATGGCCTGGGCCGCCAAATTGGCATCCACAATAACCGGGTCCTTTGGATCGGAAGGATCCATAAGTAAAATGCAGTCGGCGGCCTGATTAAAGAGGGACTTAAATTGTTCTTCACTCGATCGGAGGGCCTTCTCGGTTCGCTCTCGAATGATGACACCGGCTAAGGTGTGGGAAAACGCCCACAAGAAATCCTCTTCTTTCTGTTGGCGAATATGGCCTTCTTTGAGATATAAATTGATTACCCCGAGGACTTTTCCCGAGGAAAGAATAGGAACACAATAATGACCGTGGGGTATCATACCTTTGTAATAAATGTCATGGCGTTCATCTATACGATCGGTAAACTCGATTTCTCCTTTTATTGCCGCCCTCCCGCAAAGACATTTCCCAAAAGGGATCTGTGCGCACGCAATTCTTAGAGGTTCGGCTAATCCTTGTTGGGATTTCAGGATCAAGATTTCAGGTTTCTTCTCAATAAGAAAAATGGAGCCCTTTGCTTCAAAAGCTAACCAAGGGAGGGAAAGGATCAAATGAAGGGAACGCTCCAAGATCTCTTGAAGGGAAATATCTTGTAAAGAAAAACTCAGTAGGGAGTTGATCACTCTTTGCATATCATGATTTCGCTTAAGCTCTTCTTCGGCCCGTTTGCGGTCGCTAATATCTCGAATAAGACCGGTGAAAAATATTTTATTTCCGGCAGTCCATTGGGCCAAAGATAGATCCATAGAAAACTCTATTCCATCTTTTTTTAATCCAGACAGTTCAATGGTCTTTCCAATTAAAAGACCCTCCTCACCGGATTGGAGCCGTTCCATTCCCTTTAAGTAGGCTTCCCGGTACCGTTCCGGCATGATCATAGTCAGTGGCTGCCCCAGAACTTCTTCTTCCTGATATCCAAATAAAATGACCGCCACAGGGTTCCAGAAATTAATATTCCCTGAGGAATCGCTGGAGATCATGGCGTCGTTTACCGATTGGGCCACGGAATAAAATTTGACTTCCGACTCCATGCGGGTGCGGGTTTTTTCCAGATCAATAATTTTCTGTTGGGCCGTGGTCAAATGATTTTCAAACCGCACCAGAAAAAAGCGGGACAAAAAAAAGAGTTTCCCTCCCGGGAAAACAGTGAAAAAGGCTATGACCCGCATAGTCGAATAAAGATTAGAGACTTGAGTGGTTACATCGATCATGACGATCATATCGCCCACTTCCACACCTTGAACATCTTTAATAGCCAAAAATCGATACCGATAGCGGTGATTTTGTGAGAATATTTCTTCACCAATGGCCCCAGGAGTATGAGATCCTTCAGAGAAAAATTTGGTCAGGAGTTCTGCGTTGACCGGTATAGTCTGTTCCAATAAGACGACATCTGGAAACCGGTCCCAGTCATGGGCCCGGCCCATCATTTTCATCCCCCCCTCCTAACCTGGACGATCAAGAAACTTTTTATGGAGATTGACTATCAGTTCTACTCCAATGGTTTTTTTCAGCTTGGCGGTAATGTGATAGATCTCCTCCCCCAGTTCCACAAAACCAATCCTTTTGCCGTTTACGATCATTGGGGCCACGACCCTCAAGGTCAAGGTCCCCATGGGACCCAACTCCAGGCCGTATGTAATCTTTCCGGTCTTTTCCGCTCTTAAGGTGGTAATGCGGGTCGATTCGATCCCCGTATCGGTCGGGTTGATGGACCCGGAGAAGGTTGATCCGCCGGGCATTACTGAAATACAAATGAGTTACAGGGTATTGTAAAGATATTTTTTTGAATAAGAGGGCGGTATGGGAAAGCAAGGCTTTTCAATTTTCGGCCTTTAAGGCCGTTTGTATGGCCTGGTCATTCATAATCGTTTCCAGCATGCCGGTAAAAATGTGGGCATCATTCTCCAGTTGAGAGTGGAAAGAATTCTCAGTCGATCTAAATTGGCGCTTAACCCTTTGTTCAATATTATTTCGTTCAATCCAAAAAAGACTGGCCAAGAAAACGACCAGGAGAAAGAATAATCCAAGGGTTAAGGGTATAAGAATCTGATCTTTTAAGGAGGTTTTCATTATCTCTCTGCCTTTATTCGAGAATGGGGTCTGTTTTTTATCAGCCGCATATTATTATGGGATTTCTGGAAATAGCGGGAAAACCTATTTAGTAATTCTTATTGTCTGTTTTTTCCTCAAAATATCATGCCCCTCTGTGGAATATTAATTGAAGCCTTATATGTTTTTCAAAATATAAATTTAAAGCTTTCAGGAAGCCTTAAAGTTCCCTCGGAACATGACCTCACCGCATTGAATCGAACTATTACTACTACTGTTCGCCAAAGGTATCACTAACGGTCAACGATTATGATTTGAAAGGTGCATAAAAATTGGCAGAGTCAATTCTAACTCTATCTACTCTTCTTTTGTTTATTCTCATACATCAACTTATCCGCCTGAGCAAGCAGGACGTCTAAGGTACAAGGGTTTTGGGGATCAAACCAGGCAATACCTAAGCTTAAAGAGATTTTATAGGGACGCCTTTGGAGGAGAGGATGGTCATTCAGGGCCAACTCGAAGCGGTTGATCAGTTTTTCAGCCGAGGTCTCAAGGCTGTTCATGGCCAGGATGACAAATTCATCGCCCCCGATGCGGGCGATGATATCCGATTCCCGAAAGGTTTTTTTAAGTATCTGCGAAATAGCCACCAAGGCTTGGTCCCCTTCTTTATGGCCGAAGGTATCATTAATTCCCTTCATATTATCCAGGTCTCCATAAATAAGCAGTATCTCTGTTCCCATCCGTAGGGCCGTCTTCAACCCTTGTTCGGCCAGGGTAAAGAAACCCCGGCGGTTATAGAGGTCGGTCAGGTCATCTTTAAGGGACAGGGTCTTGAGGGCTTCTTCGGCCTCTCTGCGTTCGGTGATGTCACTCAGGAAATTCAGGGTGGCTTTTCCCCCCTTCCAGTTTATCGTTATGACATTCAGTTCTACCCACCTGACGTTTCCATATTTATGAATAATCCGAAAATTATAGAGTTGAGGAATCTCCTCGCCCTTCATTCGCCTGACATGCCGATCGAACACCATGTCCCGGTCATCCGGGTGAATGAACTCAATAAATGGCATTGACAAGAGTTCTTCAGCGGAATAACCGATCAGAATAACGGTCCTCGGATTGAGAAATATTAGTTTACCATCCTGAGCCACAAAAATGGCCTCGTTGGCGTTCTCAAAGAGATTGCGGTAGTTCTCCTCGCTCTCCAGCAGTGCACCCTCTGCCCTTTTGCTCTCGGTTATGTCTCGGTTCGTCCCTGACTGTCCCACGTATTGGCCTCGATTATTGTGGACCGGGAGGCAAGAATGTCTTATCCAACGGAGTTCACCTTTCTTGGCAATAATGCGAAATTCTAAATTGTGGGCTTTGGTTTCTTCTTGTACTGTTTCAAGATGAGATTTTACTTGTTCTTTATCTTCAGGATGGATGATATCCAGGAAAAGCTCCTGATTATTTATGAATTCCACAGAGGGATATCCGGTCAGACGTTCGCTGGAAGGCGAAACATACTGGAATTTCCCATCAGCATTGATCAGATAAATCCAGTCGTTGGAATTCTCGGTGATCAAGCGGTATTTTTCTTCACTTTCATGTAGCGTCTCCTCCACCCGCTTGCGCTCAACTTCCTGGCGCCTTCGATAAACAATTATGATCAATCCGGCAAATATCAGGATTAGAAGAAAGACGATGATTGTAACCACCCCTGCCCGGTATCTAACCTCTGCCAGTATTTCGTTCTCATCTACCTTGGCGATAATGAACCAGGGAGATTCAGGAACTGATTGAGACACAGCGAGCACATCTACCCCTCGATAGTCTCTTCCACGGAACCTGCCATAGTTGCCTAAAACGGCTTGAACGGCCGGAAGACGGGTATCCGTAAGAGGAAATCTCAGGGTAAGGGCTGTATTAGACCTGTGTCTCAGTTCATTCAGGAACAGGATGGAATCACCATCTCGGGCAACAAGGAGCGTCTCGGCGGTTTTGCTGGGAGTTGGCCATCCCTGGATGAAAGGATAGAGGAAGTCCGCCACATTGCTCCGGAGGACTATAATCGCCATGGGGTGGCCGCTGTTATCAAGGATTGGTCCCAGGGCGTCCATGGAAATGGAGCCTTTTGGATCTCGGGAAAAATCACTTAATACCGCTTTATGGTCTTTAAGAGCAACCTCTATCGCCTTGATGGTGGCCTGGTTTACAGGGGCGGGATTGGGATTGTTCGATAGAAGGATATTGCCCTTCGTATCTAAAAACAGGGCGTCTCCATAAGAGCCCTCTTCCCTGTTGATATTCAATTGCATCCGGAGTTTTGTTCTGGCACCGGAGTTCGTTGGATCTTGAAGCAAGCGCGCGATCTCACTTCTCACCAGGGGACCGAGGGACATCCGGCTAACATCCGCAAGAATGCGTCTTCTCCAGTCCTGTAAGGAATCGGTTTTTAGTTTGGCAATCGCGGATAAATCTTCGTATTTATGATCCTGTATGCGTTGAGCCTCATAGTGGTAATAGAGAACGCCAAAGACCATAAAGATAATGGTTACCAAACAAAAAACGGCACCCCACCGGAAGTAGTCGGAATTGACGATTTTCTCTTTTCTCATATAAAATCCTAATTTCTTTATTGACCTTTTTTGCGAATCTTGGGTTGATGGAACGAGTATCGCCTGATGCGGCTCGAAAATAAAAAACCCCACCTCTCAACTGAGAAACGGGGTTTCCTGAATTCCTCCATATTCTTGCCCTCCCTTTAGGGTAAAGTGGCGATGCTGGAAGACGGTTATATTACTGATGTGGCTTTTGTGGGTCACATTATACACATTTTTGGGAATAGTGGATAAGGATTTTTCATTAGGCTGGAACCCCAAAGGTGGAAGGGTCCTTAAACGAATTGCGTTTGTACTCTTCCGATTTTTCAAAAATTGAACTTAAAGGATTTCAGGAAGCTATATTAAAGACTGTTGGAGGTAGATTTCATTCTATATTTGTAATAAAACTTTTTTTGGTAAAGCTAATTTTTTTGATGGATCAGCCTCATTCCCGGGAAAGGAACTTCAAAATAAGGAATTGAGGTCCCCTCCAGGCTGCCGATAAATGCGGTTTTTCTATTTTCCCAACCGAAGCAGATATTCGTCGGTCGCCTAAGGATCTTTCCATCTGGATCTTCCAGTACCATGACCAAATCCTGTTGCAGATTTATATACCCCACAGCATTCCAGGCCGGAAAGGTGATCCACAAATTGCCCGCTTCATCAAAAGCAATTCCATCGGGATATCCCAATGTCCCGAGGATCAGGGGTCCATAGATTTCCCTTTGGGATAAAGAACCATCAGGTACAATCCGGTAGCGAAGGATCCGTCTTTCAACCGTTTCAGCCACATACATAAATTTCTCTTCGGTATCAAGAGTCAATCCGTTGGCAAAACAGATTCCATCGGCCGCAATACGAGAAACATTGTTTTGGATCAGAACAATACAGCCATCGGGAATGGGGCTTTGCAAAGCGGCATTTACGTCTTCCTGGTTCGTGGAATTGGAGACCCAAAGGCGATTTTGAGAGTCCATATAGGGAAAGTTGGGGGTGTTCATGGGTTTCCCATTTGCCTCCGTCATCAACGTCTTCACTGCCCCGGAAGGAGACAGGGATTGTACCTGACCATTGCCGATATTGGCGACAATACAATTACATTCTTTGTCCAAACAAAGTCCGTTGGGCAGGCCTCCCAGGTCACCAAAGAATGAAGTCCTTCCATCCTTTTCGATCCGGGCGCATCGGCCGTGGGCATCGGCGGCGTATAGGGTTCCGTCATCCGCGGCCATGACGCCTTCCGGTCGAAGCAACCCGGTTCCGATGGTCTTTACTTTTGAAAGGCCGATTTTCATCTTTTCAGGGCCTCCTTGACCCGCTCCGGGGTAAAAGGAACCTGGCGCAAACGAATCCCGGCAGCCTGGAAAACCGCATTGGCGATAGCCGCCGGGGCCGGTCCCATGGCTCCCTCCCCAACACCCAGATAGGGCTGTCCCGGTTGATTGAGCAGGATAGTCTCGATATGGGGTGCATCCGGAAAACGGAAAATCGGATAACTGTGCCAATCGACGCTGATGATGCCATGTTGATCAAAGGCCACCTGTTCCTTCAAAGTCCAGCTGGCCGATTGGATAAAGGCCCCTTCGATTTGGCTGCTAACCGCCTCGGGGTTGACAATCTGTCCCACATCCACAGCCAGGATGGCCCTTTCCAATCCGATCCGGCCGCTGGTTTTATTAACACGCAGGGATACCCATACCGCGGTATAACATTGCCGGTTCTTATAGCGGGACAGGGCGATACCATACCCGAGGTCCTTTTCTTGGCCCTTTCTTTTCGACAACCGACCTGCTTTTTCTGCCACAGCGATGAGTACGGCCCGGGCCCGTTCATCGGCCAGATTGCGGAGGCGGAATTCCACCGGGTCAATCCCGGCCGCAAAGGCCAATTCATCCATGAACGATTCTATGGCAAAGATGTTGGCATAAGAGCCCAAACCTCTTAAAGAAGAAACCCGTAAAGGGCTGTCGGGTAAAAAGTGTTTGACAATACGCCGATGCGGAAAGGTGTAGATCGGGTCGGCATTGCGATGGATACCCACATGATAGGCCTTGACCGGGAAGGGCCTCGGTTGCTGGAAGGGTTCACCCAAATGCCAGGCCGCCAATAGACCCGAGCTCTCCGTTGATGGCCGGGAGCGGCCCATGTGGGTGTATCCCCGGACGTCATGATTCCAATCGATGACCTCCCCGCTTTTATTCAAACTGGCCTGCATCTGGACTATTGTGGCCGCGCCATAGGGTTCCCAGGTATTCTCGTCAGTGCGCATCCATTTAAGCGATACGGGTCTCCCGGGCAAGGCCATAGCCAGTAAGGCCGCATCCAGGGCGGCATCATCAGCCCCGTTATGGCCATAACATCCCGGGCCGTCCATATGGATGACGTGGATATCACTTTTTTCCATCTTAAGAACCTGGGCCAGGGCTGAGCGTAAGGGGTAAGCCCCCTGGGTATGGGACCAGACGGTCAGTCTGCCGTCGATCAAATGGGCCACAGCGGCTGACGGGCCAAGGGAGGCGTGCATGTGATAAGGCCGATAAAAAGTCGCCTTTAAGGTATGGGCCGCTTCAGCCGGAGCTTCAATTGGCGGGATGGGATCATCCCCCGGGGTCCCATCCACCACGAGGAAGGCCTGATCCGGTTGGTTCAACATATGATCGAACAAGGTTTCATGGGTGGGTTGGGTCGCTTCGGTTTTCCAGACAGCGGTTTTACGAAGTGACTCAGCAGCCTGAACGGCTTGTTCTTCACGCTCGGCGATAACGGCCAGAAAACTGCCATCCCGCACGACCTTAAGAACACCCGGCATTGAGATTACCGCCTCCTCCTTATTGGAAACCAATTTAGCTCCGTAATTCGGTGGGCGGACCACCCGACCGTGAACCATTTCCGGCAGGTCCAGGTCCTGGACAAACCTGGCCTGTCCGGTCACCTTGTCCAGCAAATCAAGACGATAGATGGACTGCCCGACAATTTGATATTTTTCGGGTGATTTGAGAAAACCGATCCCCATGACTTTGCTATTGAATTTTTTCCCTCCAAAAAGTTCCCAATAGGTCACCTGTCCGCCGGTGACCGGATCGGTGATGGTACCGTCGAATAAAGTAAGACTCTCTATGGGTGCATCCAGTCTCTCCCCGGCCGCCTCAAGCAATATTTGCCTGGCCTCGGCAGCGGCATTGCGGATGGCATTGCCGCTTGTCTCCAGAGAGAGGCTGCTGGCGGTGACCCCCTCGTTGGGAGACTGGGCCGTATCAGCCGTCACCACCCGGACACGGTCCAGAGAAAGGTCCAACTCTTCAGCCCCTATCATGGCCACGGAGGTTTTGATGTCTTGGCCGAGTTCCGCCTTGCCGGTAAAAATGGTAACCGTTTCATCTATATTGATACGCACCCAGGAATCCAGATCGGGGGTATGCATAAGGGAGCCGGCCAGGCCATCGGCCGCAACGGGAGCTTCCGATCCCGATGAAAGATCCGGTTCTTGGTTTAATCCTTCCCGAAAACCGGGGGGATCCACAGGAAATCCGGCTGCTCGTTTGACGGCTCTGAGGATCCGGTCATAGATTCCGCAACGGCAAAGATTATTGGCTATGGCCCCCTTGATTTCCCCATCGGTCGGGTTTGGGTTTCGGTCCAGCAGGGCCTTGGCGGCCATGATCATCCCGGAGACGCAAAAACCGCATTGGACGGCATGTTCTTCCATAAAGGCCTTTTGTAGAGAATGAAGATTTTCGGGTGTTCCCAAACCCTCCAGGGTGGTAATTTCACGACCCTGAACGGATCTAACCGTCAGGCGGCAAGAGGGTACGGCCTGTCCGTCAATCAGTATCGTGCAGGCCCCGCACTGTTCCAATCCGCAGGCGAATTTAGCTCCTTTGAGGCCCAGATCGTTACGTAGCACATAAAGTAATGGCGTTTCCGGGTCGACCATGACCTGATGCAATTGGCCGTTAACTTTTAAGGTAAACTCTCGAACCATGGTTCCCTCCTGTCATGAAAAAAGAAATATTTGCGTTTTAAAGGATTATATAATTATAGCTATGAGGATAGGAAGACTAATCCAGGATGTCAAGAAGGAACTTGATTCGCCTGAATATTAGAAAGTCGTTAAAATGATAGTTAGTTAGGTGGAATCTCTTATTTCTTCTATTTAATCCAAAAACAAATTAACCACCCTCCTGCCACCAGAAAGATCGGGATCAAATGCAATGGGGGTATTATAGACAGGCGGGAAGGGAGGTTGTCCTGATAACCTCCGGCTGCCAGGGCAAAATTCACCTCTTCCACCTCAAGGATGGAATGGCGCAGAATAGGCAGGACAATATATTTTGCCTTCCGAATCGGATTCGGGTTTCGATCCCCAAAACGTGCCTGATACGCTGCCTTGACTTCTTCGACCTGGTCCAGAATATGCGAAAAGAATCTTAAGGTAAGGGAAACCATTAAACCAATTCGGCGCTCCGGTAATAAGGGAATTGGTATTATCCTGAAAGACTCAAAACTGTTCCCGAATTATCCACCGAGGGTTTCAAGAAAATCCTCAATCGCCTGGTTGACCTCCCGAGGTTTTTCGGCAAAGACCATGTGAGTGCCTCCCTCGATAATCACCACTTTGGCCTTGGGCAGGTGGCCGGCCAGATATTGAGAATATTTAGGCGGGGTCATGACATCCTGGTCCCCGCACACGGCCAGGGTAGGCACGGTGATTTGGGCGATACGATCCATGATGTCGAATTGATCACAGGCCTTCAGGTCGTTCAGTGTTGCGGCCGGGCCGTTCTCGGCCATCCGTCTTTTAAGAATCATGGCTAATTCCGGATCAATGAGATCATACGCAGTATTCAATGGGTTTTCCGCTCCCGGATTTTTAATCACCTGTTCCAATCCTTCGAGGAACTGGGGATGGACCCGGAGTCTGGCCCCACTGCCTACTGTAATGATCCCTTTTAATTCTTTGGGATATTTCAAGGCGTACAACAGGGCGATTCCACCACCCAGGGAATGTCCCACCAGGACGACCTGCTGAAGACCTTTCTGCTGAATCCAACCCCGAAGCCATTCAACATAACCGTCTATGGTCGGAATAAGTTCTCCCTGAGAATGACCCGGAAGATCCAAGGCAAGGCTGTCTTTGAAATACTGGGTCTGGTAGGTCCATGATTCTTTACTGCCGCCGGAACCATGAATAAAAACAAGTGGCATGGTTTTTATCCTCTCTTTGCAAAAATTTTCTATCCTTTTATTAGGGGTCTCACAATAGTCTTGACATGAAACGTTTTACTTCGCCTTAGATTAAGGACCGGAGAGGTTTTATTTTCGGGGTTGTCCACCCTGAACCTGGAAGCTTCTTTGCCGGGCAAATTATTTAAGTAAATCTGAAGCAGGCCCCTGGGGGCCGCCAGGACCAGTGCCAGAAACAGGCTATGGTGGACCTGGGGGCCTCCAGGCCTACCTCGAATCAAACTTCGCTGGACTGGCCGAGATAGGGCGGTAAATTTCCCTTTGGACAATCCCCCAAAAATAAAACCTCTCCGGTCCTTTTTAGTCAATATTATTTTAAGACCCTTAATAATCATTCACCAAAAAATTGATTCATATTGAGAAGAAGGTCGGTTTGGCCGGAAACGGAATACTTGCCTTCCATCAGCATCTGAGCCCCTTCCGCCTTCCCGGTGAGGATATCCATCCAGGCTTCGAAGGGTGTTTCAATGGTCAGGTCAGGGTTTTTTATCCGGCCGGCCCCGGTAGTGAGTTTTCCGTTCTCAAAGGAGAGATAACAGTTCCCCTCCACCTGACCGGAAAAGTTGTATTGCATGCTCACCCGAGCCTCCCCGGCCTTTACCGGATTGAAGCCCGCCTGCATGATGGTCAAAAATGTTTCAATGGAATTGGGACGGGGTACCATTTTCCGTTTTTGAAATTCCCCCATGGTAACCTTCTCGTCAATGCAGGTTTGCCAGGCGCAATTTGTTAAGGGCGCCATTTTTTCAAAATCGGATAAAGGATTATGAATCCGAGTCATGGTCTCCTGAGAAATGGTGCTGAATTCTACCAACTCTTTTCCGCCCTGTACAACAGCATCAAGGATATCTTTTATTTTAGGGTGGGAAGATCCGTTTCTGAGCATCTCCGCTGAAGTCAGATAAATTTCTGCCGCCAATCGATCTTTGAATAGAAAATGTACATAAGATTTGAGTTGATCGAAAACACTTTCCTCCGGAAAACCGGCAACGGAAATGACCGCGACACTTAGGCATTTCATGACGTGGCGGATGTTCGGGTGACTCCGTCTTTCAAGATAAAAAATGGTTGGGCAGCCGGCAGGGTCCGCTCAATGACGGTTTTCATCAGGGCGTTAATGGTATAATGATAGAGCGGCGTAGCCAGGACTAAAAGGTCGCTGGCAAGTAACTTAGGAAAGATTTCTTTGGTCATATCGTCTTTATGGATACAAAGGCCGGGGGTTTTAGTCCAGCAAGTGAAACATCCGATACAGTACCGGATCTTTTTTTTATTCAAATTGATGATCTCCACCTCCGCACCGGCATCACGCATCCCCTGAACCAAACAATCCAATATGATTTCAGTTTTGCTTACATCCCCTACTCTTGCACTGGAATTAAGGGCTAATATTTTCACTTTTCCTCCAATAGTTTTATTCCCACCGGACCTTAATGGGCTGTCGGGATACGGTCTTCAGGAATTTCAGTCTGGGGTACCCTAGAATCATCGTGTCAAAGACCTTATGATCGGGCAGAAGATCAAGTTCTTCCCTCAAGGGCGGATAATATTCCGCCGTCACTTCCAGCAAACCGATATAACACGATTCCAGGCCCAGGGTCCGGGCGGTCAAGGCCACGGTGTGAGCGGCCAAAACCGCGTTGTCTTTAGGGGCGCTGGTGGGTGCTATGGAATGAAAGATCATCAGAACAGGGGCCTTATGGAAAATCGGATCTCTGCCCGCTTCTTTGTCTTTAGTCATTCTTTCCCCAAGCCCGAGGGAACGAAAAGTCATTTGATAGTCCAGGGTATCCTGTTTACCCTCGGCTTCCAGCCTGGAGATTTTTTTCTTAACCCGTTCTCCGATCCAAAGGAAATAATCAATGGCCAGGTCCGATAATTTTGCAATCTTGGCGGGATCCGTATAAATGATGACTTCCACATTCTGCACATTGCTTCCCGTCGGCGCCCAGAGGCAGGCCTCCATCAGGGTTTCCAGTTCTTTTCGAGGGACCTTTTTATCTAAAAAATGTCTGTGACTGCGGCGCTCCTTCAGGAAATCAATAAACATCCCCGTTTCAAAATTGACCCCCCGGTCGATTTCCACAAAATCACTCTGCTTCAATTTCAAATGGGTGATGGCCCCGGTCGGGCAGAGGGATACACAGTGGCCGCAGAGGATGCAGTTCTCCTCATTGGAATTCGCCAGGATTTCTCCTTCATTTTCGGTGAAACATCGCGGACATCGGGTTACACAGATAGTGCACCCGGTACATTTTTCTTTATCGATTAAAACCCAACCATATCTTTCTTCCCTTTAAACTATTTTCCTTCAGACACCAATCAAATTTATTTATAAGCCGATCTCCCCCGCCACTTCCCGCATGCCCAAAATTACATCCTGAATGAGTTCTTCTAACCCCACCCCCAGCATCTGCAGGCCTTTTTCGATGACTTCCCGGTTGACCCCAGCGGCGAAACTTTTCTGTTTCCATTTCTTCAGGACCGATTTCGCCTCCAGATCCAAGACACTCCGGGAAGGCCGAACCAAAGCGGCTGCCGTTACCAGCCCGGTTAATTCGTCAATAGTATATAAATATTTTTCCAGTTCTGTTTTTGGCTCCACCTCGTTACATAACCCCCAACCATGGGAGATCACCGCCCGGATATAGTCATCCGGCCAGCCCTGTTCCTCCAGAATGGTTTTAGTTTTATGACAATGCTGATCCGGGAATTTTTCATAATCCAGATCGTGAATCAGGCCGATGATCCCCCATGATTCTTTCTCGGTCCCCCTTTTCCGGCCAAAAACCGCATAACCGCCTCCACAGCCAGGGCGTGATGCACCAATGCCTCGTTTTGATTGTATTGCTTAAGTAAGTTCAAGGCCTCTTCACGAGTAGGCAGGTGGGTTTCCATCCATTGATCCTTTCAGTTAAACAACCCCGTTCCTTCAAATTCCTTATTAGATTATGGCAACCAAGTCTGAGAATTTTTTTCTTACTTTTTTCATAAAATGAGAATAACCGCCTCCGGCCAGACAATACCGGATAGGACTGCCGATGCTGGATACTGGATTCTTGATTGACTTTATCCAGAATCAAGTATCGTTTTTGTTTTTATCCAGCATCCAGTATCCAGTATCATTTCAGAAGATTGAATTCTTTCCATATCCGTATAAGCTTAGTCCCAAAAATCCAACTTCAAATGACTTTAGTATGCCTTATGCCGTAATCCCCAATTTCTTCTCCAGACGACTCAGGTTTTCCCGGTCTCCCAGGGCGACCAGGATATCGCCAACCTGAATCTTGGCCTGGGAAGAGGGATTAAAAATCATTTCTCCCGATCCTTTTTTGATGGCTACTACGATCAAGTCATAATTTTTTCGGATGGCCGATTCCATCAGGGTAAGATCCTTTATTTCGGAATGTTCCCCTACGGTCAATTCTTCCATCTGCAGATCAAGGCTGCGGTTGTGCATAGCCAGTTCGATAAAGTCAATAACCGTCGGACGCAGAAGGGTGTTGGCCATACTGCGGGCCCCAATGTCATAAGGGGAAACGACTTTGTCGGCTCCGGCCCGGGTCAGTTTTATTTTCGAAGATTCTTCCGCCGCCCGGGCCAGGACAAATAAACCGGGATTCAATCCCCGGGCCGTCAAGGTAATATAAACATTATCGGCATCGGAGGAGGCCGCCGCCACGAGTCCCTTTGCCTTTAGAATACCTGCCTTAAGCAGATTTTCTTCCGCGGTGGCCTCCCCGGAAACATACAGGATGTTCTTTTCCAGAAAGAGAGGAATGCATCCGGGGTCTTCTCAATAACGACCACATCCATCGGTTTTTCCCTCAAGAGCTGGCTTACCGTTCGACCGATACGGCCATAGCCGCAGACAGTATAATGCCCACTGATTTGGCTGATTTTTTTTCCAACTTCCTCCTCCCAAAAACATCTTTCAGTGTTCCCTCAAGCATTACTCCGGTGATAGTACTTAAGAAATATAAGATAAATCCCACCCCGGAGATGATTAGAAACATGGTAAAAATCTTACCGCTCCGGCTTAAGGGGTGAACCTCCTGAAAACCGACGGTAGTCAGGGTTATAACCGTCATATAAAGGGCCTCCAATACATCCCAGCCCTCGATAACGACAAACCCGATACAACCTCCTATAAGAATTAGGGAAAAAATAAAAAGATCGAGAATAAAACGGGTAGTGATTCTCATCTAACCTAAAAATAAGTTGCGGTAAGCGGAAGTTTGAACCTTTTGGGAACCGACAACCTCGATGGAAACCTGAGTTGATCCTGGAGGCAATGGGGGAAACAGGATTATAAAAGGAAGCGTTTTCCCGGCAGGATCCTGGTATTCATAGAAAATCGATCCGATTGACCCGATTGAAGCCGGCTGATTTCTTCAACAGAAAGGGTGTCCAATTCTTCGGGGGTCAACGTCCAGCCGGCGTAGACGTCACGACCTACAGCCACCTTATTCCCAGCCTTCATTAATGCGGCGTGGATTTTTACTTTTTCCCGGATGGTTGGATACCGTTTTTAATCTCACCCTCGATAACCAAAAAGTGGCCTATCTTTTCATTCTCTTTAAAATATTTTTTGATATTGATCAGACTTATTTTTTGGTTTCCTTCCGGGTCCACCGGGAAAAAAAATACCTTGGACCAGGTATCGCCCATACTCCAGTTAGGATGAAGATATTTAACATAGAAAAAACGGGCAACAAGGGCGATCAGAATAAGCAGCCCGATGGTTCCCAGGGTCCAGAGGGTTTTCCTGGCTGGTTGTAATTGAATAGCCGCCGCATCCACTTCTTCCTGAAAGGGTACTAAGGTCTCTGGGTTTGGAGATGACTCTTTAACGGTGGGGTCTTCTGACAATGAAAAAGCAGGGGGTTCGGCCCAAAAAATGTAGCCGCAACGACTACAGCGGACCTTGCAGCCAAAAGGTTCAATTTGTTTCTGGTCTAAGTGATAGGTGGTAGCGCACTTGTCACAGCGGATGATCACGGGGGCCTCCTTTTTCAATTAAATAAAAAAGGCAAAAGATTAAAAATGAAGCTGATAAAGACCGGGCAGATGGCGATATTGTTCATCAAAGTCCAAACCGTAACCGACAATAAATCCTTTGAGGATTGAAAATCCGCAATAATACGACGGTGATTGGGACTTCCCTCCGCTCGTTCTTGTCAATCAACGCACAAATTCGGACCGATTTCGGATTCTCTTTATTCAGGAATTCTTGAAGGAATTTCATGGTCAGCCCTGTATCAACGATGTCTTCGACCACCAGAATGTGTTTATCCCGGATAGGGAGTTCGATAGCTTTTGTAAAACGAATTTTCCCCTGGCTTCGACTATGACTGCCGTAGCTGGCCAGGCGGACAAAATCAAGCTTAACTGGTATGGAAAGGTTTCTGGCCAGATCGGACATGAACACAAAAGCCCCCTTCAACACTCCGATCAGGATCAGTTCTTCCTTTTTGTAATCCTTTGAAATGGACAGGGCCAGTTCTTTGACCCTTTTCTGTATTTCCCTCTGGGAATATAGCCGTTCTTTTTTGGCTGGAAATGGCATTGCTTATCTTCCTTTTCCCGGAAACATAGTCTAAAGGAGAAAAAAAGTCAATGATCAGTCGTCGTTTTTTCTTGAAATGAAGGAAATTTACCCTTATATATGATGGACTCCTAATAAATCAGCAGGACTGGGCCAATGTTCCCTCCTGAAACCAGGAAGATCGGATTCCATCCGAAATTTATCTGCCGGAGGGAGTTCAGGATCGGATAACGGAAAAATGGCTTTTTTTACTGAATTATTGGGTCGTTCAGCAAGATACCTGAGTATTTTTTAAGGAGATACCTTCTATGGATTCTAAAGTTTTTCTTTTTCCCGGACAGGGCTCCCAATATGTGGGAATGGGGAAGGATATTCACGATTTATATCCCTCAGCCAGGAAAATATTTGAAAAAGCAGAGGAAATATCCGGGTTGCCATTGAAAGAATTATGTTTTAACGGACCCATGGAAGACCTGACCTTAACCGCCAATTTACAACCGGCCGTTACCACTGTTAATTTAGCGATTTTGGCCTGTATGGAAGAAAAAGGGATTAAACCGGGCTGGGTGGCCGGACATAGTTTGGGAGAATATTCAGCTCTTTATGCTGCCAGGGTGCTCAGTCTGGAAGACACCTTAATGCTGGTCAAAACCCGGGGAGCCTTAATGGATCAAGCCGCCCGAAAAAACCCTGGAGCTATGGCCGCGATTATAGGATTACCTTCTGAAACGTTGGAGAATATTCTTTCAAATTTGAGACAGGAGGGGGCCATTGGAGCGGCCAACTATAATACACCGGATCAGACCGTCATCTCAGGCACCAAAGCATTGATTGAAAAAGCCTCCAAACAGGTAACCCAGTCGGGCGGTAAGGCCATTCCCCTGCAAGTGAGCGGGGCCTGGCACAGCCCCTTAATGGAAGAGGCCTTGGAGGCCTTTAAAAAGGCCTTAGCCCCCATTCCATTTAATACCCCTACCAGTACCCTTTTGTTAAATGTAACCGGGGAAACGGAAAAAGATCCTTTAAGAATAAAAGAAATCATGGGTCAACAGATCGGACAATCGGTCCGTTGGACGGAAGTGGTGAATAACCTGAAGACTCAAGGGGTATCCCGTTTTATTGAAGTGGGCCCCAAAAAAGTTTTGCTCGGCTTAGTGAGAAAATGCCTGCCCAGGGATTATAGCTATCAGGCCTATCATGTTGAAGACATGAAATCCTTGGATGCTTTTTTAGCCGCCGAAAAAAGTTAGGTCGCAGACGGCTGTCAGAGACAGCGTACATCCTCTAATTTCTCTTTAACAATACTCATGAGAAACTTTAGGGACTGGACGACAAGATATTTTAGAGCCGACATGCGGAAATTCCGCAATCCGCAATCGATAGGGGATTTTTATCATGCCAAAAGTTGTTTTCCAAGAAGAAAGGTGCAAAGGCTGCGGACTTTGTGTTCTGGCCTGCCCGAAAAAAAATATCATCATCAGTGAAAAACTCAATAACCAGGGTTTTACCGTGGCCTGCATGACCGATGAGGACCGGTGCAATGGATGTGCCCTTTGTGCCGAAATGTGCCCGGATGTCGTTATTGAAGTTTGGAAATAAACTTTTGGCTGAAGGCCATAAAGATATACTTTCGGCTTTCGGCTATGAGCTATAAGCAGTGAGCTAATTTAGGAGCGACTATGACAAAGCCCAAAATGGAACTGGTGAATGGGAACGAAGCGATTGCCCGGGGAGCCATAACCGCCGGTTGTAAGTTTTATTTCGGATACCCCATCACCCCTCAGAATGAAATCCCTGAGTATTTATCCAAACATCTGCCGGAAGTGAACGGCACCTTTATTCAGGCCGAAAGTGAAGTGGCTTCCATCAATATGCTCTTGGGTGCCGGGGCCACCGGCGTTAGGGCCATGACCTCGTCTTCCAGCCCGGGAATTTCCTTAAAACAGGAAGGCATTTCTTATATGGCCGGGTCCGAGATTCCCGGGGTCATCGTCAACATGAGCCGAAGCGGTCCCGGCTTGGGAGGTATTTCCCCGTCTCAAGGGGATTATTTCCAGGCCACCCGGGGAGGAGGACACGGAGATTACCGGACCATTGTTCTGGCCCCCTTTTCCGTCCAGGAGAACTACGACCTGACCATTAAGGCCTTTGATCTGGCCGAAAAGTATCGTAATCCGGTCATGGTGCTTGGAGATGCCTTGCTTGGACAGATGAAGGAGCCAATCCTCCTGAAGACCTATAAGCCCCCGAAATTCGATAAGTCCTGGGCTTTGACCGGAGCCAAAGGCCGCAAACCCAGATATCTGAAAAGCCTCTATTTGAACGAGGGGGACCTGACCGAACAAAACTGGAAACTGTTTCAGAAGTATCAACAGATGAAAACAGAGATAGAGTATGACACCTATCAAATTGAAGATGCCGACCTGATCGTGGTTTCTTTCGGGTCCGTAGCCCGCATCATCAAATCTTCCATCAAGATGGCCCGGGATCAGGGCATGAAAGTCGGTCTTTTTCGGCCTATAACTCTATACCCCTATCCCGAAGAGGCTCTCAATCAGCTATCTCAAAAAGTAAATCATTTTTTTGTGGTGGAGCTCAATACCGGTCAGATGGTGGAGGATGTTAAGCTTTCCGTAGATAAAGGGGCCCGGGTTGATTTTTACGGCCGGCCCCCCGGCTCGATTCCCACCCCGAATGAACTGTTTGACGAAATTAAGAAAGTGTATCGGTGAAAATCATGAAACAGGTATTCAGTCGTCCCAAAAGTTTGAAAGATGTCCCTTTTCATTTCTGCCCGGGATGTCATCACGGGATCATTCATCGTCTGGTAGCCGAATGTATTGATACCTATGATCTGCGGGAAAAGACCGTTTGCGCCGCTTCGGTGGGTTGTTCGGTCTTTATGTATGATTATTTTGACATTGATGTCTGTGAATCCCCTCATGGACGGGCGGCGGCCGTTGCCACCGGAATCAAAAGGGCCTTGCCGGATCGCTTTGTGTTTACCTACCAGGGCGACGGAGATTTGGGCGCCCTGGGCATTGCCGAAGGCATCCATGCCGCCAACCGTGGAGAAAATATCACCATCGTCTTTGTCAACAACACGGTATATGGAATGACCGGGGGTCAGATGGCCCCGACTACCATGTTGGGGCAGATAACAACTACTTCCCCCATGGGTCGGGAATTTTTAAGGGAAGGCTATCCCATCCGGATGGCGGAGCTCTTATCCATGACCGAAGGGACGGCCTTTTCCGCAAGAGTAGCGGTCAATACACCCAAGAATCTTATGCAGGCCAAAAAGGTCCTGAAAAAAGCCTTTGAAGTCCAGATTAAAAATCAGGGCTTTTCCTTTGTAGAATTTCTGTCCAGTTGCCCCACCAATTGGAAGATGACTGTGGAACAAGCCAATCAACGAATCCATGACGAACTGATCCCCTACTTTCCATTGGGAACATACAAAGACAAGACAGTACCGGAAAAATAATATTTAAAGCTAAAAGCTGATTGCTGAAAGCTGACAGTTTCAGGAGATTTATAATGTACTTCGACATCATTATCGCCGGTTTCGGCGGACAGGGAGTTCTTTTACTCGGCAACCTTTTGACCTATGGAGCCATGGAAGAAGGCCGGCACGTCACTTATATGCCTGTTTATGGAGTGGAGATGCGTGGCGGGACAGCCAATTGCACCGTAGTGATATCCGATCAGGAGATCGGTTCCCCGGTCATCCATCATCCGGTGACCTCCATAGTTATGAACAAGCCGTCCCTGTTGAGATTCGGACCGATGGTCCAGCCGGGAGGCCGGCTTTTTGTCAATGCTTCTTTGATCGATACCTCGGAAGGGGATTATCCGGAAACCAAAATGATTATGGTACCTACCATCGAATTAGCCGCCAAGGCCGGAGATCAACGCCTGGCCAACATGACTATGCTCGGTGCCTTGATCGAAGAAACCCAGGTCCTGACTCAGCAGGCCGTAGTCAAGGCCTTTAAAAAAGCCCTGGATAAGCGCTACCATAAAATGATCCCCATTAATACAGCCGCCCTCGAAGAAGGGGCCAGATTTATCCGGGAAAGAAGAAAATAAGTTTTCGGAATAAAGCAACATCCCTTTCTTATTCTTCAAATGGTTTACTATTGGAGCTTGATCTTCAAGCTCCTCAGGCGATTAACGGCCCCGGCGATTTCAAAAAGCCTGGGTTTTACCAGATTTCCCACTTTGTAGGGCATCAGAAGATCCAATCCCTTTTCTTCGATCTCGGCCATTACCTTTTCCAAACCCTCTTTGAGACAGTAGCTGTTTTCCAAATACCGGGTTGCATAGAGGTGAATCATCCGGCCGATGGCCCGGGTCTGCCCGGTTTCTGTTAACTGCTCCAGAAAAGTCAAATCAATATAATGTTCCCCGTAAACAAGGGTATCCAGGCCTTTTGTATCGATACGGACTTCCCGGTTTCCCCGGCTGGGATCAAAACTGTCCGACTTGGGTTGCCGAGCCGTGATTGCTCCAAAGCCCTCACCACCTTCAGCCAGACGATGAACCGGAAACCTCTGGGCAATTTCCTTGGCTTGCCCGGTTACACAAAACGGACGGTAATTATTCATCCATATTACGGTATCTGCCGCTTCAAAATAGTCTCCGGACCCTCCCATGACCAGAATGGTGGAAACCCCCATATCCTGATAAAGTTGGCGGACCTTGTCTATGAAAGGGGTGATCGGCTCATGAGTCTTTTGTACCAGTTCCTGCATACGCCGGTCCCGAATCATAAAGTTGGTTGCCGAGGTATCTTCATCAATCATCAGGACCTTGGCCCCCATTTCCAGGGTTTCCATGATATTGGCCGCCTGAGAAGTACTGCCGCTGGCGTTGTCAGTGCTGAAATGGAGCGTATCCCTGAGTAAGGGAAGTGACTTGATAAAGGGACTGATGTTGACCTTTTCAACAAAACGACCATCTTCAGCCCTTATTTTGACCGCGTTAGGGTCGGTGGCTACGTATTCACGACCATCCCCCGGGATGTGGCTGTATATCCCCAATTCCAGGGCCCGCAGGAGAGTTGATTTTCCTTGAAACCCTCCACCGACAATGAGGGTGACCCCTTTAGGCAGGCCGAGGCCGTTAATCATGCCTTTATGAGGGAGTTGAAAAGATACCGATAATTCCTGAGGGGGATAAAAAGGAACGCTACCCATGGTTAAGGGCCGGGAACTGACGCCGCTTTCCCTGGGCAGGATACCCCCTTCGGGGACAAAGGCCGCCAGTCCTTTGCTCTCGAGGGATTCCCTCAACCACACCTGGTCCTCATGGGCATCCACAAAATGCTTGACCGTAAGTCCCATATTGGGAAATTGAAAAACTCCCTGCTGGACAACCTTGGGCAGGTCTTCGAAAAAAATGGAAACAGCTTCCATCCCCTGAATGGTTCTTCCCGCAGCCGGGAGATCGACCGTCAAACGAAGTTCCAGGGTTTCTCCCAGGATCACCACGGCTGATCGTTCCAGGATTTCCGGGCCCCCTGCTTCGATGTTGATCTGGTCTCGATTCCCGGTCCCGCGGGGCTTGGAAGAAAGATTCCGAATAATCTGGTGGACCTGCCTGCCAATGAAATCGCAAAAGGCGATGCGGCGGATCTTGTTTTCCCAAAGATCGGAAAATATTTTCCATTTCTTTAAGGAGATAACGGCACGGACCCGGGAGGGCGAGGCATAGGGGTCGGGCTGAACGCGGTCAATAAATAATTCATACTGGGAAAAAAGATAATGGCCCTCAATATCCTGATAGGCCTTATAGCCCTTCTCGTGAATACGGAACAAGGTCTTTTTTAGGTCATCGGCTGATTTCATGGAAATTCCTGTTAAGAAAAAAAATGTTACTGGATAAGGATTACTTTTTCGAGGTCTTTAAAATGGCTATCGCTGGTTATCAGTTCGGCGTTTTTTTCTATAGCAGTGGCATAAACCATGGCATCGGCCATGGGCAGGGAGTATTTCAGGCTTAGGTCGGCTGCTAAGAGGGCAATGCTTTCCTCCAGTGGAATGAGAGTTGTTTTTTTCATCAAGGATACGGCCAATAAGGCTTCCTCTTCGGTCCGATCCTTTTTAATTTTTTTATAAACTTCGTAGACCACAATGGTGGGAGTCACTATTTTGGATAGGTCTTTCAAGTAACTTGAATATTTCAAAACCCGAGGGCCTTGACTAAAAAATTCTATCCAACCCGAGGAATCGACCAGAATCATACCCGTTCTCGACCCTCCCGAAGGTCCTTGCTATCCAGACCTTTTAAAAATCCCTTAAAAAAATCCAGAGGTTTTTCCGGGATCATGT
This sequence comes from uncultured delta proteobacterium, assembly GCA_963782435.1. Taxonomy (GTDB): domain Bacteria; phylum Desulfobacterota; class RBG-13-43-22; order RBG-13-43-22; family RBG-13-43-22; genus RBG-13-43-22. The sequence goes on along the minus strand of CAWAKF010000029.1, from coordinate 97,271 downwards.
GGACTACTCCCCCTTTAACAACCACTACCATCTTTTGGCCTTTTTTCAGTCGTAGCTTCTCCCGGGCTTCCTTGGGGATTACCACCTGAAACTTCGGAGATATAGTCGTGATTCCCATTCGTCCCCCTTTTTTGTTAACGATATTAAAATAGTAAAACAACAAAGACATTTTGTCAATAAATTATTTTGGCGGATAGCTTTAAGCCTTTTTTATGAGGTTTCTTTGATGACCTTCTGGTTATATGGGGATAAACATCTTTTCTGTGAATTATTCCAACTATCATGATCTTTTTCCCGCCTACTTTGGAAATCGTAACAGGGTATTCTCCCTGACCGATATTTCGCCTTACCTTATACTTTTTCAAACTCCAAGGTTGTTCATATCAATTCATGACCATACTCTTAGGGAAATTGGATTCCAACAAAGTACACTTCAAGGAGACTTTAAACCATTACGAGAGTATTTTGATCATCTTAGATCGATTTAAACCTGAGATTCCCTATGATGTCAATGAATCCTTCTCGGAAAATTGGTCCAAAGATCCCTTGTTGCTTTTAGGACAATATCTTCAAATCCTGAATCTAAGCAAAACGGAAGCCGATGAATTCCGTCAAAGAGTCACTGAATTTGTGGAGAGCAACAGGGCCCAGTGGTTTTGGATCAACCGAATGAGGCTGGCAGCAGAGATTGAATTTGTATGCAGGTGTTGAGCAACGCGCTCCATCACCCTGGATCCCGAGTTTTCCTGAAATGATACCTCTTGACATTAACCGGAAGCTATCATGAAAGCTTAACCGTTTTCTTAAAAATGATTTATGGTCCATTTCCTAATGCAAACGATAGAATCATTTTTTTCATCCGGTATTTTTATGACCCGGCAGGCCTTGACAAAATTATTTTTGTAATATTCGTTGGGAAACAGGATACGCATATTCCCCTGGCTGTCCAGATTAAGCATGACCAGATAACAATCTTTGTCTGAGGAGACATAAAATTGGGCCTTTTCACCAACCCGAAAATCCCTGCGATCCGTTTCTTTCATCCAGACCTTAACGTTAAAGCTTGGATGGGGATTGTTGACCCTTGTCAGCTTCTTTAACAGATATTGATATTCCAGAAAAGGCGTAATTCCCTTAAAAAGCTCTTCCATATTTTCGGATGATGGTATCTTTTGCCTGTCTCTCAAGGGGGTTGCCAGGCGAAGTTTATATTGGTTATTCTTGACCTCTCCACGGATCAGGCAGTCAAAAACGTCCGTTTCGACTAATTCGACATAATGAACCGTCAGAAGTTTTTTCTTAAGATTTTCCTGATCCTCAGGTCTGATATTCTTAATGGGATCCAAACGGACCAGGATCTTTCCCTCTTTATTATCAAGGGAGGAAGGATAAAAAGTCTCCTGAGAAACGACCCTGGATTTTTTATCAGTCATAACCGTGGGACCGTCAGTGGTAGGGGGGTACTTAAAGACGGCCTGAGTCAATATCTTACTCTTGGTCGCTTTTAGTTGAGGATCCTGCTCCAGCCTGAATTTATCTTTAACAGTCTTTTGGGCCTGTTCAAACCATTCTCTGTAGCTGATATCCCTTTCCCCCTCGATTCCTTCCAATAAGGCGGCGGTAAAAGCGCCATGGATAACACCTGAGGGAAACGCCATTTCCACAGATATCGGATCTTCTCTGGATGAAAGAATAGAAATTCGGTCCTGTGATCCTCTACGATCAAGGGGACTAAAGCCCTTTCTTTTGGTCATTTCCTTCGAATCCACTTCTTCAATTTCCATGGTCAAATATTTTGATCGGATAGCCGGAGTTAACTCCAAATCATCTACAGTTGTTCCCCTTATACTCCGGATCATGCCTCCCGAATGGCAAGAATCCATGATGACCACTACTTCCCTTCCCTTTAATTTAGCAAAAAGGTCTCCTAACTCGTCATCCAGGATCAGTTTTGATATTGGAATGTTTTTTGTTTTTAGAAGTGTATCATAGGGACAAATGGCTTTATAAAAACCGTCGGCCTTGGGAATCCGGGTGCCATGGCCTGAATAATAAAACAAAACCAGATCTCCGGGTCTGATCCCCTTGACCAGTCACTGAATAAAATGACTGATAATAGCCCCTCTGGTGGCTTCATGACCTTTTGAGACCAGAATGTTGTCCGGACTGAAGTGGTATACGGAAACCAGCAACTCTTTTATTTTTTGGATGTCATTGGCCGGACCCCTGAGATTGTCCAGTTTCTCCCCACTCCTGGTGATATAAGGGAGATGTTTATAGGTGCCGACACCTATCAGAAAGGCTTTTTGGGTGGCCGCAGCCGGAAGAACGATAAAAAACAGGCCAAATAAATCACCAAGAACAACTCCGAAAAAATTAAGTCTCTTTCCCATAACCTTCCTCCTGAATAAGCATAAACCATCTGAAATAGATGTTTTCCCCGCTGAGCCGCAGAGGGTGGTGCAAAGAAGAAAAGTTTTATCAATTGCCACGGGAGGCTCTGCCAACCCAATGCCAAGGCCCCTATTCGAGGGCCGGCAATTGATAAGCTTCGCTACCCTACGGGTAATATTTGGCCGGAGGTCTGTTTGATCAATCCCTCCCCTCACGGGATTGATCAGAAAAGATTTCCTTTGCGTCCTTTGCGGCTTTGCGGTGAACATTGATCCTTTATTCCGAAACATTAGGAACGATTTTTACGATCTTTTGCGTTTCCGCCCACGTCCTGGGATTAACCGGCTTCTAAGTTTCTTCGAGTTCAATAGTCAGGGCAGGGACATTCTTATTAATGCTCCTAAACCCTTTTATAAAGCCTTTAATCGGGATAATATCATCATCCTTGATCAAGGTCACTTTATCCAGAGTAGCGATAGCCTTGACTGCATCCATCCCGGCCGGGGCCTTGGCTTTAATGGCAAAATTGGCTTCTCTGGGCGGGATGATGTAAACGGTCCCGGCCTTGACCTGATTGTTCTTATGATATTCATTAGGGAAAAGGAGTTGAACCTTCCCATCCGTTCCCACGTTGAGCAAGGTCACCCGGCAATCCTTATCGGTCTTGAAGAAAATAATAAATATCTTCAGTTAAAAGTCTTGTCTTCCTTTGTTAAAGACAACTTAGAAGAATAAATTGTGTACAACAAACCCAGAAGATCCTCAAATTTAAAGGTAAAGACAGGCCCGGCAAGAAATAGTTTCAGAATTTTTTATTGGAGGCTTGGTATTTTAAAGTTATTAACCGGAGGATACCTGATGTTGAAGAATAGACCTGAAACGAGGACAATAAAACGTGAATGTTACAAAGGGAAGGTCCCATTGAGGCGATTCTGGAGCAATAATTTTACCGCTTAAACAGGGTTACTTTCTCCGCCCCATTTTTTATCCTGTCTTGAATAGTTGATTTTATAGTATTCCAATCCGTTTTCCAGAACATGATAGGCATTCGTTCTTTATCGGCATCATCAAAATAAGATAAGGCGTATAATATGTTTCCGATGTCCTTGATACCAAATTTCTTTTGGTAAAAAGAAAGCATTTTTTTCAGGGAATATACTTTTTCTTCGAGGGCAAAAATATCAATAAAATCTTTTTTTGATCCTCTCTGGACAATAGCCGAAAGTTTCATACAGGCAAGATCAGGAAGGGAGGCTAAAGAGGTATTTATTTTCGGCCAGCGGGTCGTTGGTTTAAGTAAGGGATAATGATACTCAAAAAAACTAACACGCACACCGGATATGGTTCCTTCGAGGGTGCCTCTGGAAATCTGCGTGACCGTCAGAGCAATCCCCGCTTCTTTGAACGTCTGGGCCAGGGATAAAGGGTCTTTAAAGGGAGAGGCGGTAAACCAATCGAAATCCTTGGACCTACGATGGCCCAGATAAAGGGCTATGGCCGTGCCGCCGCCCAAGTAAAACCCCTTTTCTTTCATTAGGGGACCAAGGCGTTCGAGAACTTTTTTTTGCGCCTGGTTCAAAATTTCTGCATTGAATTTCATAGAGAAACCCGTTTTGCCCAGATCATCCTTTCTTGGTCATTCAGCCAGGAATTTATTTGCTGGTGAGAAATATTGAGAATCAGCTCCCAAAACCGGAGTTTTTGTGGAGTAAGACCGGCTCCTCTATGATCGGTTATCCATTGCCTTAATACAACGACATCGATTTTAGATCGGAGCCAGGTAACGGCCTCCCAATCCCCGGAGGAAAGTATGCGACTAATTATTAAATCCCTATCATCCTTCCAATTCAAACGATGGAACTCATAATCCCAAAAAGATTTTTTTAAGTGTTGAGGGAGAAGGTGAGTTTTCATGGTTCAAAAATAACATCTTTATTTATTAATTTCAATAGGTTTCTTTGCTGGGAAGGAATGTAACCCATTCCCTCTTTTATTCTTTTCCCCCGAGAGTTCTTATTTCCACCCTCCGATTCAGTTTACGCCCTTCTTCGGTGCTGTTGTCGGCCACGGGTTTCTTTTTGCCGAAACCGATCAATTGAAGGCGGACGGCCGGGTAGCCATTTTTCACCAGCCAGTTTTTAACCGCTCTGGCCCGATCTTCGGATAGTTTCTGGTTATAGGATTCGGAACCAATGGAACAGGTGTGCCCGGCAAGTTGGAAGCGGTAGTTTTTCAATTCATCGTCACCCATGGCAGCCAGCAGTTCCTGAAGCTGTCGTTCCGATTCTTGGGTCAGGAATGTCTCGTTAAAGCCGAAATATAAGTCTTCAGACGGCGCAACTTTCTGGCCCGTAGTTGGTATGACCTTGATGGCCCTTAGGGACCTGGTGAGTAGTTCCCTGTTCTTAAACCGGGCCATTTCACTGTATTTTTTGTAATAGATTTCGGCAGACTTAAAATTCTTTGACTTTGAATACACATCCCCCAGGCCGATATATGGGGTAGGAAGGTCCGGATCGAATTCGATGGCCTTTTTATATTCGACAATGGCTTCTTGGAATTTGGATTGTTTTTCAAACGCATCGGATAGGTTGTTGTGGATCCTTGCTTGGACTTTCTGATCATCACAGGGCTGGGCTATTGCCTCTTTAAAGATTCTTTCTTTTTCTTTTGAGTCCTGCGTCTGGGTTCCCTGGTTAAATAACTCGATGGCTTTCGAATAATCTCCGGCCAAGGAAAGGGAAGCGTAAAGGAAGACAAGAAAATGGATAACAATAATGACCTTTAAATTTTTCATGATTCTTTCCTTTTCCCTTTTCTCGTTAAAACTGGTTTAAAGGGAAATAGTTTCTTTATTAAGCGATTTCTGAGAAAAGAAAGGGCACAATATTTAGGGGGAAAAGACCATTTTGCTGAAATGAACCCATTGAGTTTAGCTGTAATCATCAAAAAGCGTGATTTCTTTTATTCGTTCAAAATGCTTTTTGTTAAAAGTCAGAAGAGGTAAATTATGGATGATGACTGTTGATCCAATAAATAGGTCCCTTATTTCCAGGGTGAGATTTTCTTTTTTCAAGGCGAGATATAATTGACCGGCTTTTTCGGCTATTTCTACGGAAAAGGGTAAAGATTCCAAGAGCCCTAAGAGGAGTTGGATGTCTTTTTTTTCCTTTGGTCGGAAGCCCCGGCTTACAACTTAAAAATACTGATCGTAGAAATAAAAAGGTCGTGTTTTTCAATTATCCTGTATAAAAGGCTCTTCTTTTTGTCGCTTTTCCTGAGATGGTCGATAAGAACCGTGGTGTCTATTATTATTTTCCTACGATCCATTTATTCATATCTTTCCTGATAGTTTCAAAAACCCGGATATCCCCTTTGTCCCCGACCGAAACTTCAAGGAGTTTTTCTTTATTAGATTTTTGTTTTGTTTTTTTTTTTGCCTGACGGCCAAGAAGTCTATAAAATCAGAGATCTCTTTTACCGTCTCCGAAGGCAGTTCCTGAAGTCGGGATTGAATGGATTCAAATGATATGTTATCCATGATTTTTCTCCTCAAAGAAGATTCGCATTTCTTCTAAATTATAACATAACGATCCAAATAACCAATAAAAAAATGTTGTTTGGTGGGGCGGATTTCATTCCCGCCGCAAGCCGGACTTCCACAAAAAAAGTTACCTCTGAACCCAACATTTTTTCCGGCCCCCACTTTCGGAATTAATCCTGCTCACAGCAGCCATCCTATTTATATTTGGCCCTGTGGCTCCATCTTCCACCAGGCAGTAGGCAGGTCAGGGCTTCAGCAGGGCAGGCTTCGGGTCTCCATAAAGAACAGAATCCCGGCCCGCCGATTTAAATCATCAGACTAAAGCACGGGCTACACGGAAGCCGTTGTTGTTGTTGCGGTTACCGGGATTATTCCTGTTGCGATTCGCCGAGCGACTATTCCTGGCATTGTCGTTCCAAGAGCCGCCACGCAACACACGGTCCTGACCCGAAGATGGACCGGTTGGGGTCAGTAACAGAACTGCTTGGATAAACCCCATACCAATCCTGGCACCATTCATAGACATTACCGTGCATATCATACAACCCAAAGGCATTAGGATTAAAACTCTTTACTCGAACCTTTTTTTGGCGATACTCCCCCTTAGAACATCCGGTTAAAGGATAATTTCCATCATAATTGGCCTGATCCGTAGTGATGCAGTTTCCTGTGTGAAAAGGAGATGTCTTCCCGGCCCGGGCTGCATACTCCCACTCCGCTTCGCTGGGTAACCGGTATTTACTGGTGTTCTCTTTCTGATTGAGCTTCCGGATAAAGTCCTGGGTATCGAACCAGGAAACCTGCTCCACCGGGCAATCCTCTCCGCAATTCTTAAAATAGGATGGATTATTGCCCATAACAGCCTTCCATTGTCCCTGGGTTACCTCCGTGGTTTGCAGATAATAGGACCGGCTGAGCGTTACCTGGTGCTGGGTTTCATTATCAACCCTCCCCGGTTCATCTGAAGGGCTGCCCATCATGAAGGTTCCTGGAGGAATCAGCACAAACTCCATGCCGATGGAATTGGTGATTTTTTTTGAAGAACCTGGGGGTACCTGTGATGGCCGTTGGGCCATGGCCGTTACCACGGGCTTCTATTTCCTCTGCTCCTCCAGGGCCTTTTTCTCATCTTCCAACCGCCTTTTCTCCGCCTCCAGGCGCAGACGTTCTTCCTCCAGCTTCTGTTCCCTTTCTATCCGCTGTCGATCTTTCTCCAGTTGGGCCTTCTCCGCTTCCAAACGGCGGCGTTCTTCCTCAATCTTCTTCTACTCCATTTCAAATTGCTTTTCTTCTTCCCGGCCTTGTACACTCAATCCTACCGTCTGATTTCCTTCAGGAGAATGGGCCTCAACACGGGAGGTTGGGTTAAAGAAAAAATCTCCCTGAAGAGAGGAAAGTTCCCAAGGTATTTGCTGGTTACCGGTTTCCTTGCCGATTTTCCGGCGGACATTTTTGAAAACCTCTTCAATTTTCAGGTCGGGTTGTTTGATAAATTCCAATAAGGCCGAGGTGTAGGGGCTGTTTCTCCCCTCGCCGTCGCGGGCCACTTTTCCCGGACTGGTGGAATAGGTGATAAAGGTCCCCAGGGGAGCATCGCTTATCCCGGCTAATCCGCGAGAGGCGGACCGGAACCTCCGGCCAAAGGGGTTGTGCCGGCAGGCATCCAGTATAACGATGTTCAGACCATTATTGGCATAGGCCATTTCAGCCAATACCTTTTCAGCATCCAGGGCGACGAATTTTATATCCAGTTCCTTAATCACATTTGCCCCTATGGGAATCAGGTAGTTGAAATTTTGAACCTGGACTCCGTGCCCGGCATAAAAGAAAAGCCCAACACCGCCTTTTTTTAAGCTGTTCCCGAATTCCTCCAGGGCCTCTTCCATGGTCCTCAGATCGGCGTTTTTCTTGAGGATGACGGTAAATAAAGCCCAGGTCCTTGAGGGTGGCGGCTATATCCGAAGCATCATTGACCGGGTTCTTCAAGTGCCCCGTTTGGTAAGTGCTGTTGCCAATGACCAAGGCCAGCCGGGAGGAGCTGTCAGTTCGCGGTGAATTGATCGGCGGCTCCACTTTTCTAACGACTTTTTTCTTGGGTTCGGCGGCGAATCCATAAGATAGTGTTAAAAAAATGCTCAAGGAACCCGAAATACCTTTTCCCGTCCCGTAAGCTTCCTATAGCCGACAGGGATTTCTCAAAGGACCCTTGGGCGGCATCTTCAGCTTCGGATTGATTTCATAATTTAAAGTAGGCAATTTTTTAAATATCCTCTTGATATTTTTCTACTAATGGGGAAAAGGCCTCTCTTTCTCCCTTCTTTAGCCGGGCTACCAGAATGGCATCTTCTTCCCAATTTTCCTCTGAATATTTTATTGTTCCAAGGAGAAGACCGATGAGGCTGAAAAAAGTTTCAGAAAAGGGCATAAAAATGATCTTTCCAAAACAGTGTGGGTCTGGTTGAGGGAGAAAAAGACCAATTAGATCTTGAGAAACACTTAACCTTTTAATTCTCCATGTAAAAACCGTATTGCTGATTATTTGTCAGTATTTTTTTAAGCTATTAGGGGATCTTTTCTTTTTTTAGACTTATTAATTTATATCATTAATAAATAATATAATAATTATTAATTGGACAAATGATTATTGGTTCTTTACCATATCCGAAATTCAGGCAGTAACTCTCTAAAGATTTAAAAGACAGCCCTTTGGAAAAAATAGCCGCCATTGATATCGGGTCCAATACCTTAAGATTATTAATCGCCGAGAAAACAGAGGATAGGTTTCGTGCTCTTTTCCGGGATCGAGAGATTGTCCGGCTGGGTCGGAATTTTTATCTTGACCGTCTTCTTTCTTCGCCGGGTATGGAGGCCGCTGTCAAAGTATTGAAACGGTTTAAAATCAAATCTGAACAGGAAGGAGTAGCCCGAGTCCTGGCCGTCGGTACAGGGGTACTTCGAGAAGCAGAGAACATCCGTTATTTTTTAGAAAAGGTCGAGATGGAAACAGATATTCCGGTCAAGGTGATCAGTGGGGTCGAAGAGGCCGGTCTCATGGCCCGGGGAGTTCTCTCAATCATTCCTTCCTCCTCCGGACAAACCATTATTTTTGATATAGGCGGCGGGAGCACTGAGTTTGTTTTTATCAATGACGGACAAATCAAAGATAAGATCAGTCTACCTCTTGGGGTTGTAGGACTGACCGAAAAATTTCTGATTAACGACCCTCCAAAATCCAGTGAATCGGACTTACTGAAAATTCATTACCGAAATTTATTAAGGAAAATTTCTGTAAAGGGTGATAAAATAAATAACTTAATCGGTACGGCCGGTACGGTCACCACCTTGGCGGCAATGACTAAACGCCTAACCGAATATGACCCGGACCAGATCAACGGGACGGTCCTGACCTTTGAAAATCTTCTTGGTTTATTTAAGAGAATATCAGCAATGCCCTCTATACAAAGAGCGGAATTGAGAGGGTTGGAACCGGGAAGGGCCGATATCATCCTTGCCGGCCTCCTTCTGGTTTTGGAAATCATGGGCCATTATTCCCAAAAAAAACTATCGGTTAGCGAGACCGGGTTATTGGAGGGGCTAATTCTTTAAACCGTTTGGAGTAAAGAGTTCGGAGTAAAATCATTTATCGGACAGCTTTAAGGCTCAGTGAGAGAAGAATTTGGATTTACTCCGAACTAATAACTCCGAACTAAAAACTGGACCCCTTGAATCCTTGACACCTTTTTTTTTGAAAGGAATTTGTATGGCTACAGAGAAAAATCCCATCCGAGACGGGTTGACTTTTGACGATCTCTTGCTCGAACCGGCCTATTCCATGGTATTGCCTAAGGAGGTTGATGTTCAAACCCATTTGACTCGGTCCATCCGGTTGCATATTCCTATTGTCAGTGCAGCGATGGACACGGTTACCGAATCCCAGACGGCTATCAGTATGGCCCAACAAGGAGGAATCGGAATTATCCACAAAAATATGGGAATTAAAAACCAGGCCACGGAAGTGGAAAAGGTCAAGAAATCAGAAAGCGGAATGATTGTCGACCCGGTGACTATGGGACCGGACCAAAGGGTTCATGAAGTCCTGGCCGTTATGGAAAAGTACCATATCTCCGGAGTGCCCATTGTCAAAGGGCAAAAATTAGTAGGAATCGTAACCAACCGAGATTTAAGATTTGAAACCAACCTCAAGAAAAAGGTATCCGAAGTTATGACCAAGGACAACCTGGTCACGGCCAAGGTGGGGATTACCCTTGAGGATTCCAAGGCCCTGCTTCATAAAAATCGTATTGAAAAATTATTGGTGGTGGACCATCAGGGAAATTTAGCCGGCCTGATCACGATCAAAGACATTGAAAAGATCAAAAAATTTCCCCTGGCTTCCAAGGACAATTTGGGACGATTACGAGTAGGGGCCGCTGTGGGAGTGGGGCCGAATCGTCTGGAACAGGTCGAAGCCCTACGGCGGGCCGAGGTGGATGTCATTGTTTTTGACGTAGCCCATGGGCATTCTAAGAATGTGATCGAAGCCGTTCAGGAGACCAAGAAACAATATCCGGACCTCCAGATTGTTGCCGGCAATGTGGGTACGACCGAAGGTACCGAGGCCTTGATCAAGGCCGGAGCAGACGGTATAAAAATCGGAATCGGTCCGGGTTCGATTTGCACCACACGGGTGGTCGCCGGCGTCGGGGTCCCTCAGATTACGGCCATCATGGACTGTGCCCGCATAGCTAAGAAATACAAGATTCCTCTGATTGCCGATGGGGGGATTAAATTTTCCGGAGACATCACTAAAGCCCTGGCCGCCGGAGCCGATCTGGTCATGATCGGCGGCCTTTTTGCCGGAACTGAGGAAAGCCCGGGAGAGACCATCCTCTATCAAGGACGGACCTATAAAGTTTATCGCGGCATGGGTTCCATAGAGGCCATGAAACAGGGCAGCAGCGACCGTTATGGCCAGGATGATTATGAAACCGAAGCCAAGCTGGTCCCCGAAGGCATCGTAGGCCGGGTCCCTTACCGCGGCCCCCTGGCCGATACGGTTTACCAGTTGGTGGGTGGACTAAAAGCGGGGATGGGATATGCCGGCTGCCGCACCCTGAAAGAACTCAAAACCAAGGCCCGCTTTATCCGTATCACCCCGGCCGGTCTTCGGGAATCCCATGTCCATGACGTGATCATTACCAAGGAGGCTCCGAATTATCGGTTGGAATAAAAAAACGTTCGACGCCTGCGATCGGCAGGAGCGTTCGTCGCTCATCGAAATAAGGATGATGAAAGAAGAAATATTTGATTTTGAAAAAATTAAGGGTTTATCAAAAAGCCTTGGACTTCGTTGGTAAAGTCTATAAGATAACAAGACTTTTCCCGGTGGAAGAAAGATTCTGTCTGACAGATCAGTTTATAAGGGCTGCTGTTTCTATTGTCCTTAATATAGCCGAAGGCAGTGGCGGGACTAAAATAGAATTTAGACATTTTTTAAAAATATCCAGACGATCGGTTAGAGAATGTGTGGCCATTTTAGAGATTTCTTTTCAGCAAAAATATATAAGCTCTGAAACCAAACAAGAACTTCGTTCCGATTGTGCTGATTTATCAAGGATGATAACAGGATTATTTAAATCCATATCGCCGAACACCGCATTACGGAAATGAACGCTGAACGATCTTTAAGTTTTTTTCTCCGAACGATGAACACTTAACGACGAACGGCACTTGAGGTATTCATGGACATACACAGTCAAAAAGTCCTCATCCTGGATTTTGGTTCCCAAACGACCCAGCTCATTGCCCGCCGGGTTCGGGAATCCAGGGTTTATTGCGAGATTCATCCCTTTAACTGGTCCCAGGAAAAAATCAAGGCCTTTGATCCCAAAGGGATCATCCTTTCCGGAAGCCCGGCCAGTGTTTATGATCCTAAAGCCCCTTTTCCCGATCCGGGCATTTTGGAGTTAGGGGTGCCGGTGCTGGGGATTTGTTATGGGATGCAATGGATCACCCAACAATTAAAAGGGAAGGTGGGCCGCTCCGCAAAAAGGGAATACGGCAGGGTGGAACTCGACTTCTTGGATTTTCAGGATCTCTTCTCCGGGCTTGGTAAAGACATAAAAAATAAAAACCGAATCGTCTGGATGAGCCATGGGGACCGGATTGAACGTCTGCCCAAAGGATTTGTCCCTATCGCCCGGAGTCACAACGCTCCCATAGCAGCTATGCGCAATTCCGAAAGGACGATCTTCGGGGTCCAGTTTCATCCGGAAGTGGTTCATACCCCGGCCGGACATCGGATCCTGAAAAATTTTCTCTTCAAGGTCTGCCGACTGAAACCGCTGTGGACCCCCAGTTCTTTTATCAAGCAAACCATCGCCTCGGTCCAAGAACAGGTTGGGCAGGAAAAGGTTATTTGCGGTCTTTCCGGCGGGGTGGATTCTTCCGTGGTGGCCGTACTACTGCATCAGGCCATCGGAAAACAGTTGACCTGCATCTTTGTCAACAACGGGGTGTTGCGCAGTGGAGAGGCCGAGAAAGTGATCCGGCTATTCCGGGGCCATTACCATATCCCGTTGGTTTATGTGGATGCCTCCTATTCTTTCCTAAAAAAACTGAAGGGGGTGGTTGACCCGGAAAAAAAACGGACGATAATCGGCCATGAATTCATCCGGATTTTTGAGGCTGAAGCCAAAAAGATCGGACCGGTCCGTTTTCTGGCCCAGGGGACCCTTTACCCGGATGTCATAGAATCCGTATCTTTTAAAGGCCCTTCGGCCACCATTAAGACCCATCATAATGTTGGCGGTCTTCCGGCCCGAATGAAATTAAAATTGATTGAACCTTTGCGGGAATTGTTTAAAGATGAAGGCCGGGAAGTCGGACGCAATCTCGGTCTGCCTGAGGAGATCGTCAGCCGCCAGCCCTTCCCCGGTCCGGGATTGGCCATCCGTATCCTGGGCGAGGTGACCGAAGCCCGCCTAAACATCCTCCGCAAGGCCGATACCATTGTCTGGGAAGAGATGCGGAAAGCCGATTTATATACCAAGGTCTGGCAGTCCTTTGCCGTTTTGCTGCCGATAAAAACCGTGGGGGTTATGGGGGATGAGCGGACTTACGAACATGTCATCGCCTTGCGCATCGTGAACAGTCTGGACGCCATGACGGCGGACTGGAGCCGTATTCCTTATGACCTCCTGGGCCACCTGTCCAACCGGATCATCAATGAAGTCAAGGGGGTCAACAGGGTCGTTTTTGATATCTCTTCCAAGCCCCCCAGCACTATTGAGTGGGAATAAAAAGATGGCCGATTCTGGATACTGGATACTCGATATTGGATGGAGGAAGCCAGATTCCGGGAAAGGATTCTTTCATTGCGGATTGCGGAATAAAGGAGAATATTTGATTTATAAAATTCATTTTTACTCAAAGTTGATAGTTGAAAGTTCGAAGGGAAACTCCTTGCTTTCAGCTATGAGCTATGTACTATGAGCTAAAATTATGCAACATGCCCCTTTTGTCCATCTTCATCTCCACACCCAGTACAGCCTGCTGGACGGCGAGATTCGTTTAAAAGGGTTGTTTGAAAAGGCCCAAGCCTTCAAACTGCCGGCCATTGCCATGACCGATCACGGCAATCTCTTCGGCATGGTCGATTTTTATAAGCAGGCCCAGAAGCATGGGTTGAAACCGATTATCGGCTGCGAAGTCTATGTGGCCCCGGGAAGCCGCCTTCAAAAGGAAACCCATCCCCATCAGGAAAATGCCTTTCACCTGGTCCTCCTTTGCAAAAACGAAAAAGGGTATCGCAACCTGGTCAAACTGGTGTCCCAGGCCTATTTTGAAGGATTCTATTACAAGCCCCGGATCGACCGGGAACTATTGAGGGAATATCATAAAGGCCTGATTGCCATGACCGCCTGCCTGCATGGAGAGATTCCCCATTATCTTCTCAAAGGTGATTTCGACCGGGCCTTGAAAATTACCCGGGAACTGGCAGAAATATTCGATCAGGATCGGTTTTTTCTGGAACTTCAAAAAAACGATATTCCCGAGCAGGAAATCGTTAATAAAGGCCTTCTGGACATCCATCGTCAGTTGGGTATTCCCATCGTCGCCACGAATGATTGTCATTATCTGACCCAGGAAGAGGCCAAGGCCCACGATGTTTTACTTTGTATCCAGACCGGGAAGACCGTGGACGATCCCAACCGGTTGCGTTTTTCCACGAATCAACTTTATTTCAAATCCCCGGAGGAGATGGCCCTGCTGTTTGCCGACCTGCCCGAGGCTTTAGAAAATACTGTGCGCATCGCCGATCGATGTAATCTGGAATTAACCTTCGGCCATTCCCATCTCCCGCGGTATGCCCTGCCGCCGGAAGAAACCATGGACAATCGGCTTAAGAATGAAGCCCGGGCCGGACTCGAAGAACGCTTATCCGTTAAAGAACAACTGGATCCCTTCCTTCGCTCCTTCCCAGCATCAAGAATATCAGGACCGTCTGGAAAGAGAACTGACGGTCATCACCTCAACCGGATTTTCCGGATATTTCCTGGTTGTTTCCGATTATGTCCGATTTGCCAAAGAAAAAGGCATCCCGGTCGGACCGGGCCGGGGTTCCGGGGCCGGGAGTCTGGTGGCCTACGCCTTAAAGATCACCGATATCGATCCCTTGGATTATGGATTGATCTTTGAACGGTTCCTGAATATAGAGCGAAAGGAATTGCCCGATATTGACGTTGATTTTTGTGTGGAACGCCGGGATGAGGTTTTAAAATATATTACCGAGAAATACGGTCAGGAGTATGTGGCCCAGATTATCACCTTTGGTAAGATGCAGGCCCGGGCTGTTATTCGGGATGTGGGTCGGGCCTTGAATATTCCTTACGGCGAGGTGGATAGGATCGCCAAACTGATCCCGACCATATTGAATATTACTTTGAGCGAGGCCCTGGAGATGGAACCCCGGCTCAAGGAACTTAAAGAATCCGACCCGACCATAAAAGAATTATTGACTATTGCCGAAGCCCTGGAGGGTCTGCCTCGTCACGCCTCCACCCATGCCGCCGGGGTGATTATTTCCCCGCATCCGATAACCGACACCGTCCCTTTATACAAAGGGCCTAAGGGAGAAACCCTGACCCAGTATGAGATGAAATCGGTCCAGGAAATGGGGCTGATCAAGTTTGATCTTCTGGGCCTGAACAATCTGACCATCATCCAGTATGCCTTAAAAACCATCCAGCGGACTCACGGCCAATTGATTGATTTGACCAGGATCCCTCTTGATGATCCGGCTACCTATGAACTGCTGGGCCGGGGAGATACCACCGGCGTGTTCCAGTTGGAAAGTTCGGGGATGAAGGATTTATTACTCAGGATGAAGCCTCAAAATTTTGAGGACCTGATCGCCCTTAACGCCCTTTACCGGCCCGGTCCTTTAAAAAGCGGCATGGTCGATGATTTTGTCCGCCGAAAACACGGAGAAGTGCCTGTGGAATATCCCCATCCACTGCTGGAAGGCATTTTAAAGGAAACCATGGGGATCATTGTTTATCAGGAACAGGTTATGCAAATCGGGGTTATTCTGGCCGATTATTCCATGGGCGAGGCCGATACCCTGCGGAAGGCCATGGGAAAAAAAATTCATGAAGTCATGGCCCAGCAGCGAACCCGCTTTCTGGAAGGCACCAAAAAGAAAAAAATCGATCAGAAGACGGCCGATGACATTTTTGACAAAATGGAAACCTTCGGCGGCTATGGATTCAACAAATCTCACAGTGCCGCTTATGCCCTGATCACTTATCAAACCGCCTACTTGAAAGCCCATTTTCCACTGGATTTCATGGTTGCCCTGATGACCAGTAAAATGGGGAATTCTACGGAAGTGACCAAATGCATCGCTGAATGCCGGGAAAAAGGGATCGTGGTCCTGCCGCCGGATGTGAATCTGAGCCATCTGGATTTTACGGTTGTGGAAGACAAGATCCGTTTTGGATTGGCGGCGATAAAAAACGTCGGGGCCGGAGCCATTGAGTCCATCCTGGATGCCAGGACCCAGGGGGGGGAGTTCAAATCCCTGATCGATTTTTGCCGCCGGGTGGATCTGCGGCGGGTCAACCGGAGGGTGGCCGAAAGTCTGATAAAGTGCGGTGCTTTTGATTCACTGGGAGTGGCCCGTTCCCGTTTGATGGCCTTTTTGCCTGAAGCCCTGGACATAGGACAACAACGCCAAAAAGAACAGTCAGAAAATCAATTCAGTCTTTTTTCCATGGAAGGTGATTCGGGGTTAACCCGGCCCGATATTGAACCCCCTTTAGTCGAGGAATGGCGGGAGAGTCAAAAACTCTCCTTTGAAAAAGAGATATTGGGTTTTTATATTACCGGTCATCCTCTAACCCGATATACGGAAAGTCTGCAGGACCTGAAAACGGTGGACATTCAATCCTTGGCTGAACTGGAAGATAAAGAAAATGTGCGCTTAGCCGGAATGGTGGTCGCTTTGAAAGAGATCAACAGCAAAAAAGGGGAGCGGATGGCCTTTGCCACCATTGAGGACCTGACCGGCTCTTGTGAAGTCATCATTTTCTCCGATATTTTTCGAAAATGTTCCCAGGTGTTAAAAGAGGAAGGGCCCTTATGGGTCACCGGTATTACGACCAGGGATGAAAAAGGAATAAAAATCATTGCCAATGACGTGCTTCCCCTGGCAGAGGCCGAAGAAAACATGGCCCAGCAGGCTGTTCTCAAAATTCAAGTGGACGGTTTGTCCCGGACCCAGTTTTCAGAATTGAAGGATTTCTTAAAAAATCATTCCGGATCCTGCCCGATCAAAATCTGCGCCTATCTTCCGGATAAAAGTCAGATCCTCTTGAATCTTCCGGATACTTTTACGATCCGCCCCTCGGTCCGGATGCGACGCGAGATGAAGGGGCTTTCCTGTAACCCCTTTTTAGAGGTAGTTTACCCCGATATTACAAAAAACGAGGGTGCTCCGGATTCGAGGCGGCGGGGGTAAAAGAAAGGTGTAAGGTCCAAGGTGTAGGGTGTAGGGTGTAGGGTGTAGGGTTTTACTCCGAACACCGAACGCCGAACTCCAAACTTTTTTTCCTCAAACCTTTAACCTTGGACCTCGAACCTCGACTATATGGCCGAATACCAAGAGCGGTTTTACCGCAGCAAGACCCATTCTCCGGATTGGGTCTCTTTTTCCATCCAGGTCAAGGAAAGCGATCTCTGGGTGCGGGCCAGAAAAGATCTTTCTACAAAAGGGTATGAACGGGTTTTTCAATATCGTCATTCCCTGGAGACCTATATTCAACAACACCCCGAATTCAAAGAAGCCTTACGTCCCTTGTCGTTTGATCCACTCACCCCGCCTATTATTCAAACCATGCTCCAAGCCGGTCAGGCCGCCGGGGTGGGCCCCATGGCTGCGGTGGCCGGTGCCATCGCTATGTTTGTCGGACAGGATTTACTGGCTTTTTCCCCGGATGTTATTATTGAAAACGGAGGGGATCTTTTTATCGTCTGCAACGAGCCTCTAACGGTGTCGATTTATGCCGGCAAGTCTTCCTTGAGCGGACGCCTGGGAATTAAGCTGCCCCCCTCTGCCAAGCCGTTGGGTCTTTGCACCTCTTCCGGGACCGTAGGTCATTCCTTAAGCTTCGGCCGAGCCGATGCCGTAACCATATTATCGCCATCTGCGGCACTTTCCGACGCCATGGCCACTGCGGTAGGAAACCGGGTTCAAACCAAAAATGATATTCAACCGGCCCTGGATTGGGCCCAGGAAATCCCCGAGGTCGAGGGGGTTTTGATTATTATCGGAGATCAGATGGGGGTTTGGGGAGAAATGGAGTTGATAACCCTATAACAGACGGTTTGAGGTTCAAGGTGTAAGGTTTAAGGTATAAGGCCCAAGGTCCAAGGTAAAAGGTAAAAGAACTTCAACACTCGAACCTCAAACCCTATACCTAACACCTTATACCGTTTATTTAAAATGGAGGATTGTTTAATGAAGTTGCAAGAGTGGTTAGTTGGAATGTTGTTAATTATCCTCGTTGGCACCTGGGGCTGTGGTACGACTCCGGTGGTCAAAGAACGCAAAGGCCCCCCCAAGATCGCCCTGGTCCTGGGGGGCGGAGCGGCCAGAGGGTTTGCCCATGTAGGGGTCATCCGGGTTCTGGAACAGGAAAAGATACCCATCCATATGATTGTCGGAACCAGTGTCGGCAGTCTGATAGGCGCCCTCTATGCCTCTGATCCCAACAGTCTGAATCTGGAATGGTTGTCCTTTACCATAGGAAAGGATGATATATTCGACTATTCTTTGCTTTCGGCTAAAATGGGGCCGGTCAGCGGGGAGAGTTTGGAGAAATTCGTTCAAACCAAGGTCAGGACAAAAAACATCGAGCAGATGAAGATCCCCTTTTATGCCGTAACGACTGACTTAAACACCGGTAAGACCTGGGTATTTGAAAAAGGGTCCGTGGCCAAAGCGGTCCGGGCCAGTTGTTCCATTCCGGGTATTTTTCAACCGGTGGAATTAGGGGGAAAACTATACGTCGACGGTGGGGTAACCGATAATCTGCCGGTAGATATAGCCAAGGCCAAAGGAGCGGATATTATCATTGCCGTCAATATCTCTAAAAATATTAACAACCCTCAAATCAATTCGCTGGTGGATGTCATTCTCCAATCCATCAGCATCATGGGCCGCGAATTGGTCATCTATAAGTCCAAGGGCTATGATGTGCTGATTGAGCCCAATGTGGGGGAGGTAGGCATGACCGATTTTACCCAAAAGAAACGCCTGATGGATGCCGGTATTCAGGCGGCTAAACAAGCCCTGCCCAGGATTCGGAAATTGATCGAGGAGAAATCCTAAAGCGATTTCGAATTTCGGAATTCGGATTGCGGAATCAGATCCACCAAAGAAAATAAAAAACAGAAGAAATTAATTAAATTCGATAATTTTCGTCAAGTTGACAAACCATGAAAAAAAGTATTCATCTCTGGATTGGCCTTGGTTGCCTGTTGATTTTTCAGACCGCCTTGATCCTCAAAGTCGAATTAGCCCTCACCTATTTTTATTCCCTGATCTGGTGGTCCTATATTATCATGATTGACGGTATTATTTATAGGCTCCGAGGAAATTCGATGATGGTCAATCAAACCAGAAGATTTTTTCTTTTAATTCCCTGGTCGGTCCTGATCTGGCTGATCTTTGAGGGGTTTAATCTGGTTTTGAAAAACTGGCACTATGTCGGTGTACCTAAAGAAATTTGGATACGCTGGCCCGGCTATTTCGTGGCCTATGGTACGGTCCTGCCGGCCATTTTAGAAACCCGGGGTCTTTTATCCACCTTGGGGATTTTTGAAAAAAGTCGAATCCGCCCGATTCCGGTTCAAGCTTCCCGGTACAGACCCTTGATAATTACCGGGACCTTGTGCCTGATACTCCCCTTGCTTTTTCCGATATATACCTTCCCCCTGGTTTGGCTGGGCTTTATTTTTCTTTTGGAACCTTCCAATCAACACAGCGGAAGGCCTTCTTTGTTAAACGATCTAAAGGAAGGGAAGATGGGAAACCTGTACCAACTCCTTTTATCCGGTATGATCTGCGGCCTGCTCTGGGAATTCTGGAATTTCTGGGCTACTGCCAAATGGATTTACACGGTTCCTTTTGTAGGACAAATAAAACTTTTCGAAATGCCGGTCCTGGGATTTTTCGGGTTTCCCCCTTTTGCCCTGGAATGTTTTGTCATGGTCCATTTTTTAAAATTGCTGGAACCCAAACCGGCGGAAAAAAAGAAATTTCTCTGGCAGGCGATTCCCTTATGGCTGTTCTTTTTCGGAGTCATGTTTTCGGCCATTGATATGTATACGGTGAAGTCATTTGGATGATTCGGATATGAATAAGTCATATTTTTTTATTTCGCCACAGACACACATAGACAAAGACCGGACAAAGGCCTATCTCTCACAGAGCATACAGACCCAGGCGCAGAGAATAAAAATTTTTTCTTTGCCGGTGAGGGGCCGGCAATCGGCCGGCAATGAAAAACCAATCATGTGCTATCGCGCACCCTGGCCGAAGGCCTGAGTGGTTATGAAAAATCGGCCTCTCACCGATTTTTCATTAAATATGGTCGTCTTACTCCTATTTTGCAGTTGTCTGTGGCAAAAAAAGGAAATCGTTTTTTTCAAAAAACAAAATTGATACCTTTTAAATCTTTTTTATGAATAAAAAGCTTTATTTCATCAGTCTGGGTTGTGCCAAAAATCAGGTGGACAGCGAGATGATGCTTCATCAACTGTCGGCTGGAGGTTTTTCGATCACCCAGGAACCCGAAGAGGCCGAAGTGGTAGTCATCAATACCTGCAGCTTCATCGAGTCGGCAACCCAGGAAAGCATCGAAACTATTCTGGAGGCTGCCCGGTTGAAAAAAGAAGGGGCCTGTCAGGTTTTGGTGGTGACCGGATGTTTCCCCCAACGATATAAAAATACACTGGTGAAACAAATACCGGAAGTGGACCTTTTTCTGGGAACGGAATCCTTTCTTGGATTAGCCGGGCACCTGTCGGCCCTCCTGGTCGGGCGAAAAATTCCCAATATGATTCTGAAGGCCGACCCAGGACTCTGGCAAGAACCTTATCCCCGCCTCCTGACCACCTCCCCGGGAACCGCCTACCTGAAAATCGCCGAAGGCTGTTCGAACCATTGTGCCTATTGCACCATCCCTTCCATTCGTGGCCCTTTTCGCAGCCGTGACCCGAAAGTGTTAATCCGGGAAGCACAGACCTTAGCCGAACAGGGGGTGCGTGAGCTCATCTTGATCGGCCAGGATACGACGGCCTATGGGGCCGATCTTTCCCCGACGATATCCCTGATCGATTTGATCAATCCATTGTTAAAGATCGATGCTTTTGAATGGCTGCGTCTGCTCTATTTACGCCCGGAAAGGATTACCCCGGAGCTGCTGGATTTGATGGCCATGGAAGAAAAAATCTGTCCCTATCTCGACATCCCCATCCAACATGTCAGCGAACGGATTTTAAAGGCCATGAATCGGTCTTATAGGAAAAAAGCCCTCAATGATTTAATTAGAACCATACGAGAACAAATACCTCAGGCCGCCCTACGTACCACGCTCATGGTCGGTTTTCCGGGTGAAAGGGACGAAGATTTTGAGGAGTTGGTACAGTTTGTTTCCAAGGTGGAATTCGATCACCTGGGCGTTTTCAGGTATTCTCCGGAAGAGGGAACCCCGGCCGCCAGTTTTTCCGATCAGGTCCCCGACGAGGGCAGTCATCATCGTATGGATCTTCTCATGGAAATACAGGGGAAAATCTCCTTAAAGAAAAATCAGAGCCGGGTTGGGTCAGTAGAGCCGGTCCTGGTCACCGGTCTGAGCCCGGAAAGTGAACTGTTGATTCAAGGGCGGACCCGCTTCCAAGCCCCGGATGTGGATGGAGTGGTCTATATCACCGAGGGTGATTTTCAGGTTGGGAAAATCATCAACGTAGAAATTACCGAGGCTCATCCCTACGATCTGGTAGGGGTGCACTTAAGATCAGAGGAAAGTGATCAAGGGGCACAAATAACGCCTTAGAGATCACCTCGTAGTTGCATAAAAATTGATTTTTTGATTAACTTAAACAGATCGGTGGTCTTCAAACCGAAACACATTGGGATCTTCTGGGTTGAAGGACTCCTTCAAAACCCGAGCCAGGTTTTTCTCAGAAATAGTCTTGGGAATTTCCTCAACCACTTGAATGAACGAAGGTACACTGTTTCGTTCCAGATGTTTTAAGCAGAAATCAAACAGCCCCTTAATATCGGGCATCCCTCCCTTGGTAGGAACAACAGCCGCCACCAGATCGCTTTCGCCAGGGGCCCCGGACGAAGCGGGTAGGCCGAAAACACAGACATCGCTGATATCCGGATGTTCGGCCAAGACCCCTTCAACATATTCCGGCATAAGAAAATCTCCCTGTCGTCTCAGTCCGCCCCCTTTTCGGAAATCAAAGTAAAACCATCCGTCCTGGTCCCGATGACAAATGTCACCTGACCGGAGCCACCCCCCCCGAGTTTTGGCTTCCGATGCCTCCCGGTTCCCGTGATAAACGACTTCCATCTGCTGCCCGGCCACACGGCTGACCAATTCCCCTCTTTCACCCGGCTCACACTCGGTGTCATCATCTCGGACCACTTTCATTTCCATCAGTCCACCCATGGGTTTACCGAAAGATCCGATCGGTCCGACTCCGGGAAGGTTATGGGCAAACCCCCCTTCTACCGCGGCATACCACTCATGGATCTGGACATTAAACCGTTTTTCAAAGGCCTCCCAAATCCCGTAGGGGGTACCGGCGGAAATAACCTTCCGGACCGGATTGTCCCCATCGTCCGAATGTTGGGGCTCTGCGTAAATGCCGGTCATCATCCCGCCCAGCAGCGAAAAGGTGGTGCAACTGTATTGCCGGCAAATGTCCCATATCCGGCTTTTAGTAAATTTCCGACTGATCACTGCCGGGATCGACAGAGTGAGGGCCGGGATCAGAGTAACCGACAGGGCATTGCCATGGGTCAGGGATAGGCCGGTGTACAATTTATCTTCGGGCCTATATTGCCACACGAGTTGCGCCAATCGGGTATTGGCCGCAAACCGGCTGGCCCTTAATTTGACCCCTTTAGGATTACCGGTGGTCCCTGATGTGTAGACAATCATGTTAAAATCATTGAGGTCGTGACCGGAAACGGGAACTTCCGCTGCTTCCGGTCCTTCCCACAACTCATCTAACACCGGATATTTATCTGAAACAGGCTTGCCGAATTCTTTCTTATATAAGACTCCAATGGTTTTAACCTCCGGCAGGGCCGAGAGCGCCCCCTCCATGGGCTCCATTAATTCAGAGAAAATATGACTGCCTTGGAATCCGAGTTCCGTATCTGATATTTTAGTTTTTCGCATTTAGATCGGGGATCGATGGGAACCATAGTGGCCCGCAAAGCAGAACCGGCGTACAGGGCAATCACGATTTCCGGATAATTTCTCATGACTACCGAAAAGGTGTCTCCTGGGCCGATGCCGGATTGGCGTAAGGCTTTAGCCAGCTTATTGCCTTTCAATACCAACTCAGCATAGGTCAGTGTCTCTTCCGGATAAGGATAGGACTCAAAGGTAATAATTGGAAAATCAGGCGATTCTTCAGCTTTGGCCTGCATATCAAAAACCAGAATGCCTGGCACCTTACTTTCGATCAGGATGTTTCCTTTCTCTAAACCTTTTCAATGTTGTTTCTCTTGAATCATTAAGGACATAAAATTAACTGGACCCGGACTCCCGTCAGACAAAACTCAACGGAATCAAGATACGAATTAATTTGAACCGGCTCCCGGTCTCTGGTAAAGAAGCCAAGCAGTCTGGCCACCGGCGAAAGGATCGGCTGTAGATTATCATAAGGAATGTTCCGGAGTTTTGTTTAGCTTTTATGGCCTCCACGGTCATTGGTGATCTGGCCTTTCCCTTAATGTTTGATAGAAAGGGCCTGAATCGAATATATACTTAATGACAGCGGGCCGAAACTAATCTTTGCCGATCGGCGACCTGCCTAACCTCTCATCCTTTATCTGAAAGAATTTAACATTTTTTATTGGTGGAACGCCCTGAAAAGAAACTGTCTGATGGTTCAGAGGATTATTGAACTGAATTCGTCAAATGTAGAAAACGGGACACTTATTATTGTCCATCCAATCCCATCTTTTCTTCGATTTCTTTGTGGGTGAAGTCATAATAGTGCCAATAGTGAACCAGCTGGGAAATGGTTCTTGAAATGAGACGGGGATCGGTCTGCCAGGCTGCTTTCAAGGTATTCCAAAACATTCTTCTCACGGACGAAGGAACACGGAAGTTAAAATGGCGGAAAATCTTTATAATCAGTACAATCCGAAAGAGATTCTTTTTCCTCGTAGAATAGATATCAGGAAAGTATTTTACACTCTTCAGCCAACCGATCATTCGACGTTCGAAGTTTTCGGGTTCATATAATTTTTTAAATAATTGCTTCTGGCCAAAATATAGTTGGTCGGGGGTCAGGTTTATGGGGACAATATTGGTCGTCTGATGCCAGAACCCCCCAAAATCTTCAACCAGGCGGCCCTCTCTTTTCATTCTTTCATACAACGGGGTATGGTCGGGGGCATTAAGCACACTGATCGAGGCAAAGGGGCTTGCGGTTTTATCAAGAAATGCTTCTATTTCCTTAAAAACATCCGGCGTATCATGATCAAATCCAACGATCATCCCAAGAAAGGGGATGATCCCATACCGCGAAATTCTTGGAATCACCTGAAAAGGATCGTATCGGACCATCTGTCCTTTGTTAACTTCTTCAAGACAGTCCTTATTGATCGTTTCAAGTCCGAGAAAGATAACCTGGAAGCGGGCGTCAGCCAGGAGCTTGACAATTTCTTCATCAGCACCGATCATAATGGTTGCCTGGGTACTGAAAGACACCGGCCTATCAAGGGTTCTGTTCCATTTAATAATTTCCTGAAGAAGATCACTGGTGAATTTTCGATTCACCACAAAATTGTCATCGGAGAAAAAGATGGTTTCCGCCCCGAAAGCCTGGGCGTTTTTAACTTCAAGCATAATCTGGTCAATTGATTTATTTCTGTATTTTCTTCCCGTGACCTGAACAACGTCACAGAAGTCACAATTGTTGGGACATCCGCGGCTGGTCTGTAATGAAAAGTAGTGGTAATTCTCAGCTTTTATATAGGAAAGATCCGGAGCGGGGGAGTCTTTGATATCGACAAATGTTTCTTGCTTATAGATAGTTTTAGCGCTGCCCTGCAGCCAGTCTCTCAAAAACTGCGGCCAGGTATACTCCGCTTCACCGACGAACAGATGATCACCTATTTTTCTCGCATTATCCGGATTAATGGTCGCATAAATGCCGCCGACGGCGACAGGTTTGCCCTTTTCTCGAAATCGGGCACTGATTAACCCCATCCGTTCGAATTGCAGGGTATATCCTGTAATCCCGACAAGATCACAATCGATATCCCAATTAATGGGAGCGACATTCTCATCGCAAAAAAAATATTCCACCTCTAAATCTTTGGGTGTCAAGGCAATCAAGGTCAAGAGGGCTGTGTTTTGCATAAGGGTCTTATGTTTACCTACTATATCCATAGCGCCCCGCATGGCCCAAAAATTTTCCGGTGTCTTCGGATTAATGAGATATATTTTCATAGTATAAAAAAACTCACTTTTTGATAATTTCGGTTTTTGGTTGACGAATCCGGCTGTTTAAATAATTCAAAAATAAAAATGTGGTCAAGGCCTCATGGGGTCACCAGGGGATAAAGCTATAAAGCTTGGCAAACATTTCATAGACTTCAATCCAATTTTGTATATCTTCGGTGGTCCGGACATGTTCCCGTTTATTGACCATGACCCAGCTCATGTGGGCCGCCCCATCCTTGCAGGTGGAGCAATCCCGCGTGGCCGAAGTACAGCAGCGATGGATCGTCTTTAAATCAGAGGCCCAGCGGATAAAATGGATCAGGCGGCGGGGCTGGGGTTTCCGGTCATCTACCGACTCGGTAACCGAGGGACATTCGTTCCAGCCGAAGGGACGGCCCATCATTATCCCGGTGGTGATGATCTGATGGTAATATTTGCTGGAGATCACTGTCTGGGGATACCGCTCCAGCATGGCATCCATTTCACTACGCAAGTCTTTCAGTTCCTTCTCCTGCCAGGAAAAGCCGTCTACATGTTCGTCATTCGACAATAGCTGAAGATGGACCTTCAAGCCGACGTCAGTGATCCTTTGAATGACCGGCTCGATTTTTCCCACTTGTCTCGGGGTTATCGTATAGAGGTAGTAAGTGAAAGGATCACCTGCATAATTCTTACTGGATACGGTAAATGTGTCCCGTCCCCGGAGGACTTTTTCGTCTTCAGGACTGCCCCAAAGCGAGATCGCGACCATCATATCCGGAAACCGGTCCCGGGGAATTTTAATTAACCCGTTGGTCGCGCAAAAGGTCGGGAGACGCTTATAAAAAGCCTCGACCCGATCCAGGTAAAGGGTCGGCTCGCCCCCGATCAATATGGCCAGATTGACCCCTCGTTCTTTTTCTTGGTCAATAAACCCTTCCCATTTCTTGATATCCATTTCTTCCCGGGCCGCCTGGTTTTCGTCGGAAGAAAAAAAGAAACAACCTTTACAGCGTAAATTACACTGGTTGGTGACATCATAAATGGAACTGCGGATATTCAAATTGGATATCCGTTTGTAGCGGTCGTACCAGGCTTGATCCAATAATGAACTGACGGTGATCATAAAACCGATCCTTTGAGTCCTTAGGTTATATCTATTTTCCTGTTCGACGGCTAAGCCGGTGGAGGGTTGACCGGAGCTCGAGCAAAGATTCTCCCCTTTCGGATACCCCATCACCCAAACCGCCAAATAGGTATCCACATAATCCAGCCAGGCCTTAAATGTTTCCAACCCCCCGGCATGGCGAAAAAGACGGGCGGTGACGATTGCCGATCCCGGAGCATAATGCCGGCAGTCGGCACAATCGGTGTCCGGCACACAACAGGCCGCGGATCGATCCCATTTTAAATCGGTCCGGTATTGTCGAAATGACCGTCCCAGACCTATATCCTGGGATCGGTTCTGGCGGGGATACTGGCAGGAGTAAAGAAGGTGCAGACTGTGTCTATGGGTGTGGGCTACAGCATTATAAGCCGAAAAAATGACGTTTTGAGGAAACCTCTCCAATAATTCAATCATGGTGGTTCGGACCTGTTGCAACGACTCCTCATCATGACGCAAAGGTCCGGCATATCCTACCGGAGAAGAAAAAACATTAAAGGTCAACGTACAGTCCTCGGAAACAAGCCGCTCAGCCACTTCGGAGGCTTCCTCGATATTCTCTCGGGTAAAGGTATAGACAAAAACAGCCCGCGGGTCATGGCGGTAATTTTCAATCTGCTTTGTTAACAGACCCTTGGCCTTCCGCACCCGAAGACTGGTCTCATCGTTGCCCCAGACGGAAATATGAATTTTATAGCCCACCGATTCCGGTATCTTTTTGAAACCATTGGTGGCTATGCTGCCCAGCGGCAATTCCTGAAAACAAACCTCCAGCAGCTCCGGGACGAGAGAGGGTTCGGCTCCGGCCAGAACCACATAAGTAATGCCCCTTTCTTTTTCCGACTGGATCAGCCTACGCCAGGCTTCCACCTGGTTGTTTTCCAGTGTAAATTGTTTCTCACCCTCATAATAGTAGCAGCCGTCGCAGCGAAGGTTGCAGCGGTTGCTCATGTCATAAGTCGATTCCCGCAGGAAAAAATATTTTCGGACTTTTTCCCACCGCTGCTTTACTTCCGGATGGGCGAGGAGTTCGGAAAATTTCGGTTTGTCCGGTTCCAAGCATGCCTTATGATTCATGATCATAGCCTATGACCTCCTCTAATTAATTGACCCATATAGAATATAAACTTCTGGAATTATCAGCCCCGGTCTGAAATTTTTTCCTCAACATATTCAGCGATCAAGCGAATGGTTTTCAATTTGGGATAATCATCCTCGTCAATTAAAATCTTGTATTCATCCTGCAAAACCAATGCAATAGTAGCCAAATCCATACTATCGATTCCCAATTCATCAATCAGATCCAAATCAGGACTGAACGTTTCCATTGTCACGTCTTCCAATTTCAATTCAGAGATGATAATTGAGGCTACCCTTTCAATAATGCCTTTAGTATCATGGCGTTTAGGCATCATTTTCCTCCCTTTTTTATTATTTTTCTTATGGGTTTTTCTTTAGAGTGAAGGAATTATAAGATGGAACAGAAACCGGGGTCAAGGGAAAATAATGATATGGGCTATTCTATATTGACAA
Organism: uncultured delta proteobacterium; assembly: GCA_963782435.1. Classification (GTDB taxonomy): domain Bacteria; phylum Desulfobacterota; class RBG-13-43-22; order RBG-13-43-22; family RBG-13-43-22; genus RBG-13-43-22. The sequence goes on along the minus strand of CAWAKF010000029.1, from coordinate 69,388 downwards.
TACCAATAGTTATGGATAGAATTTTCTATGCTGACAAAAAGTCCCTTTAAAAGAAAAGACTTTAATTTAATTAAAAAACTCGGAATTAGAGATTATGCCTTCCCCAAAACGCCTATTTAAAGGCCTGAAGTCGGGCCGTAGTACCCCTTTGCGTGGCTTTACCCAGGTAATCGCCCTATTGAGAGGTTTCAAGTAAGATGACTATTCCCCCGGATAATTGGCTGCCTTTGGAGAAGCCTTGGATTACCCCTGAAGGACGATGGGAATCCAAAGCGCGATTCGAACCTGAATCAGGGTGGTTCTCTGGGCACTTTGAGGAATTCGCACTGTTGCCCGGTGTGGCCCTCCTGGCCTTGGCCTCTGAAACGCTAACAAGACAAGCTGTTGAAAACGGACGGTTTCTCGATATCTTAGGTTTTTCCAGAGTAAGATTTAAGCATCTGGTCCTTCCAGGAGAAGAACTGATCATTTCTGTAGCGGCCATGCCGAGTGGTCCTGAAGCTAAACTTGATTTTCAGATTACCTGTCAGAGCAAACTGGTTGCCCATGGTTTTTTGAAGGTCCGAGAAGAAGGTCCTTGTTAAGAAAATAAGGGATAGAAAAAAATGGACCAAAATGAATTGTTTCCTGCAGAACCTCTAATCCCGCACCGCCACCGTATGAGACTCCTGGAATGGGTAAGAAGACCTATAGAAAAAACTATGCAGGCGGAGACTACGGTAACCGCCGATTGGCCTCTTCACCGGGATGGAATGGTGAGTGCGGTATTAAGTATTGAACTTGTCGCCCAAGCCATCGCAGCTTTGAGAACCTGGAATGTAGGAGAAAACGCCAAAGCCCGGCCTGGATTCGTGGTCGGTATTAAAGAAATGGATTTTTCCACTTCCAGCTTTCCTGTGGGGACTCGACTTTTTATACAGATTGCAGAGATCTACCATGTCGGAGAATATGCCGTATATGAAGGCCAGGTCAAATCCACGTCGGACTTCACCTGTAAAATCATAATCCAGGCCATGGAAGCGGAGGGGGAGTCTTTCCCGATCCGGCAGATCGATAGAGATTGAGGGAGAAAGTAAAATATGAAACTTTTATTGCCTATGAAGGTTGCCCTGGTAACGGGTGGAAGCCGAGGAATCGGACGGGCTATCTGTCTGGAGCTGGCTAAAAACGGCCTATATGTGATTGTCAATTTCCTTACCAACCAAAAGGCGGCTGAAGAGACCTTGGGATTGATTCATGAACTTGGAGGAAGGGGGGAGACGGTCTGCTTTGATGTGACTGATCAAGAAACAACCGAGAAAAGCCTTGAGACCCTTTTAGCCCGTCATGAGGCCATTGATATTTTAGTAAATAATGCCGGGGTGGCGATAGACGGTCTTTTTGTCTTCATGTCTTCCGAGGAATGGACCAGGGTTCTTAATACATCTCTACAAGGATTTTATAATGTCACTCGGCCGGTACTCCAAAAGATGATCACCCGGAACCAAGGGGCGATTGTGATCATTTCCTCCGTTTCGGCTAAGCTCGGCCACCGGGGTCAGACCAACTACTCGGCCGCCAAGGCCGGTCTTGAAGGGGCCTGTCGATCCCTGGCCTCGGAGGTGGCCCGTCTCGGTATTAGGGTCAACGTGGTGGCCCCCGGTATGATCGAAACCGAGATGATTCAGGCCATTCCCAAGGCAATGATAAAACAGCTCATCCCCATGGGTCGGGTAGGACTCCCGGAAGAAGTGGCCAAAGTTGTTCGATTCCTCTGTTTCGAGGATGCCTCTTATATTACCGGCCAAGTCATCTCGGTCAATGGGGGAATGATTTAGTATTGTTCTCCGTTTTTCCGTTTTTCCCCTTGACCCGATCTTTTTCTTCCACTATAATAAAAATTTTAAAACTGACCGATTTTATTAAAGACTCCTTGTTTAATTTAAAACACCATTTACTAAGGAATCTTAGTCATATAACTTAGAAAGAAGAAAGCTATAATATTAGCAAGGCCATGGGTACCATTATGACACGGGAAGAGATCCAGAGTGAAATATTAAAAATCCTATTCAGAGAATTTGAGATCGAAAATCCCGACCTGGATGATGATTTAAGAGAGAAATACGAGTTCGACAGTATCGACGCCATAGAGCTTCTGGTTGAGATTGAACATTTTTTAAAAACAGAGTTGACTCAGGAAGAAAAAAAGCAGTCGATGGACATAAGGACCATTAACCATATTTGTGATTATGTAGAAGTGTTGGCTAAAGCCAGGCCCTGAAATGTGAGCCAATTTATGGAAAGAAGAGTCGTTATTACAGCCTGTTCTGCAATTACCCCCATTGGACACTCCAAAAAAGAAATCGTCAATAGCTTAGTTAATGGAATTTCCGGAGTAAAACCGTTACGCAAGGATGATCTTTTGACAAGTTATATCCATTCAGGAGTTTTCGGAACAGTGGATTATCCTGTTGAGTACGATTTCAAACGTCAACATCGTAAGACCATGGGGCCGGTTGCCTATTATGCCTGTCAGGTCGCAAAGGAAGTTATCGAGGCTTCCGGTTTAGATAACGACTTTGTCACCTCCGGGCGTTTAGGCGTAGCCTTCGGATCGACTCACGGCAGCCCATCGGTTCAACGGGAGATTTATAAAATATTTTTCGGGGGATCTAATTCCGAATATTCAAACATCGGTGCCGTGGAATACCTTAAATCCATGGTTCATACCACAGCCGTGAATATCACAAAAATGTTTGGAATCACCGGGCGGGTCATTTCATCCTCAACGGCCTGCACTACCAGCAGCCAGTCCATCGGATTTGGTTATGAATCGATCAAGTTCGGGATGCAGGACGCCATGCTTTGCGGCGGGGCTGATGAATATGACACCACAACCGTGGCTGTTTTTGATAATCTTTTGGCCTGTTCAACAGCTTTTAATGAAACACCCCATCTCACCCCCCGTCCCTTTGATTCAAGAAGGGACGGCCTTGTCGTCGGAGAAGGCAGCGGAGCAGTCATGCTGGAAGAATACGACCATGCCCGGAAACGGGGGGCCAATATCCTTGGGGAAGTCATTGGGTTCGCTTGTACCAATAACGGCGGCGATTTGATTTTACCCAATCTTAACGGCGTCACCCAGACCCTTCTGCTTGGACTCGAAAATGCCGGAATTTCTCCGGATCAGGTTGATCTTGTGAGCGCTCACGCCACAGGGACCAAAATGGGGGACATTATTGAGGCCCAGGCTATTCATAAAGTCTATGGGGATTCGCCCTGTGTGGCCGGTTTAAAAAGTTATATGGGCCATACGATGGGGTCCTGCGGGGCCATCGAAACGATTCTCTGCCTTTATATGATGAAAGAAGGGTTCGTTGCTCCGACTTTGAATCTGGAGGCAGTTGATGATCGCTGTGCCATGATTCGGCATTCCCTGAAACTTCAGGAAGGCAACATCCGAATTGCGGCTATCCAAAACTTTGCCTTTGGGGGGGTTAATACCTGCCTGATTATCAAAGATCTAGCCAAAGAAAATTAAAATTTGGTGTCTGAGGGGCTTGTTTTTAAAGTTTTCCCCAAGACAACCCATGCCTGACCTTACCTCCTAAAATAGAAAATGACCATTCCCAAATGGGTTAAACATTCTATTGATTTTTTGGTCACCATTATTGCGTGGCTGTATTTTACCTTGGGCTATTGCTTTTTCTTCTCTCCCTTTTATTTATTTTCCTCCCTGTTCTCAAAAAACCCGGAAGCTTCTTTTCAAAAATTAAATCATCTATTTTTAAAGTCGTTTTTTATTCTTCTTCGAATCATCACTCCCCGATTAAATATACATATTGGCGATGACGTTTATTCCATTCGTTCTTCCGTTGTTTTATGTAATCATCTATCCTACTTCGACCCGATTCTTCTCATCTCGATATTCGAAAAACAAAAAACGATAGTTAAAGAAACATTTCGGAAGGTTCCGATTTTAGCCTGGCTGGTGAAAACATCAGGGTATTTATTTCCAACGACAGAGGAGACTCTCGCCTCCTTCCCGTTGGAACGGATAGAAAAGCTCGAAAATTATCTATTATCAAAGGGGAATATATTTATCTTTCCGGAAGGTACCAGAAGCCGGGATGGAAAGATTGGGCGGCTGAAAAAAGGAGCCTTTTCCATTGCCAAACGATGTCAAGCTCCGATTGAGGTGTTAATGATCAAGAATACGAATAAATTGTTTGGGCCGGGGAATCTATTATTAAATACCTGTGTTCCCATTACGATTGAAGTAAAACGGATTATGAGCATCCGGCCTGATTACGCCAGCGACACCTTTTCGATTTATGCCCTGATCGAGCAAGTCAGACAAGCATTTGAACATCAGCTTGAGTCGTAATGTTTCTGCATTTATAACTCACTTTGAAACGGAACGGGTTAATCGATCGGTTATGGACCCCCAACCAACGACGGAAGCTTTATAGAAAGGAAACAATCCAATGCCAACACCGGAAGGGGTCAAGGAAAAGATTCTGGTCATCGGCTCCGGGATCGGTGGCTTGAGCGCGGGCATCATTTTAGCCAAGCTCGGTTTTGATATTACCGTCATCGAGAAGAATCGGCAACCCGGTGGGATGATGCGCAGTTACACCCGCCGGGGGGTGCAGTGCAACGTCGGCCTCCATTATATGGGTGCCCTGGATCACGGACAGATTCTGCGCCGCTGTTTTGATTTTCTGGAAATTACCGATCAGCTTCCGCTTATTCGGATGGGGGTCGACGGGCCGGTGGATCGGTATCTTTTCACCGACAACCGTCTGGGGATCGATTGTTTCGATGTGCCTGCCGGTTTTGAGGCTTACGAAGCCGGCTTAAACGCCGCCTTTCCAACCCAAAAAATACAAGTGGCTGCTTTGATGACACTATTACGCCGCGGTGCCGATCAATTGGACCGCCTTTCCTTTCTATATTCCGATCACCCGACTGAATACTGGTTTGATCAAGCCGAACCACTGGGGGCGATTTTCGACCGGATCGGTTGTTCCCCCGGGCTACGGGCTGTCTTTGGACTGCCGTCAGTCTTGATCGGTGTGCCTCATGCGGTGTGCCCCCAGTTCTATCACTCCATGACCCTGGCCAGTTACCTGTTGTCTGCCTGGCGCCTAAGAGGGCAGGGAGCGACCCTGGCTGATGTCTGCGCTCAACGTCTGAAATCCCTGGGAGGAGACTTGCGTACCGGAGAGCCGGTAGCCGGTATTCGAACGGTCGACGGTCGCGTCCGGGGTGTCACCTTGGATTCTGGAGAAACCATTGACGCCACCATCATTGTCGGTACTATCCACCCCAAGGCGATAATCGAGTTACTTGAACCCGGTGTCGTTAAGGCCTCCTATCGTCGACGGATCTTGGAGTTAAGGGATACCCCCGGCATGATGGCCGTTCACGCCCTTGTACCGGCCGAGCGGCACCCCGAGATTTCACATAACCTGTACGCGATACAGGCCGATCCCAACGGCGGGGTCCAGGATGTGATCTTTCTACAATTGCGCTCCAGCAATGAACCGGGGCAGAATCTACTGACACTGATCACTTCAGGCCATAATGAATTATGGCAAGCCTGGCAGCAGACACGCTCCGGCCAGCCGCGGTCCGGATTACATAAAAAAGAAGCTGGAAGTGGCCCATAGAATCATTGGGGGGGCAGAAAAGATTATGGGCCCCTTCCATGGACTACAACTCCTCGACATCTTTACACCATTAACCATCCGGGATTGGGTCAACAGCCCCGAAGGATCGGCGTACGGCGTAATGCGATCGAACGATCAAATGCTTTCGGCCGCGCTGTTGAATCGTACCTCATTGCGAGGCCTCTTTTTGGCCGGCCAGAGCGTGTTGTCCCCAGGTATTTTGGGTACAATTTTGGGTTCTTTTTCCATCGTGAAATTTATCTTGGGTTCAGAGCGATTCCGCCAAGAGGTGCAAATCTAGTCTCTTAGGAGGAGTCGTACCCAATGCTGTCAACGATTGAGGTGAATTGTTTATTGGTTGTTATCTAATTCGGATGCGACCCCTCTGGGACATAAAAAACCAGGCCAGGGCGGCAGTGAAGACAAAGAAGCCAAGCAGTCGGGCCACCTGAGAAAGGATCGACTGCACATCGCCATTGCGGACATAGACGGTTAAAAAGGCCTTAAGGCCCCAGGAAAGAGGGGAAAACTCGCTGATGCTCTGCATAATCCTGGGCATGACAAAAACCGGCACCATGATTCCGCCGAGAGCTGCAGCAATGACCACGGAAACGGCCCCGAACATGGAAGCCTGCTCATAGGTCCGGGCCATGGTCCCCAGGAGGATGCCGTACCCGGAGGCCGCCAGAGCAGAGCTTATCACAATAAGGAGAAGTGTCGCCGGGGATGATCCCAAATCCAGAATGGGGCACCGAGGAGAGGAAGCAGCACCCTGCCCAAGGTCATAATGAGCCCGAACTGGACCAAACATATCAGTACATAGGCGGTAATTTTACCGGAAATGACGGTCAGGTAGGAGGTCGGCATGGTCAGAAGCCGTGAGAGCATCCCGTCCTGTCTTTCCCTGATAATCGATCCTCCCAGAGGGACGACGATAAAAAACATACCGAAGAGGGTCCAGGCGGGAATATTCTGTTGGACCGTATTGGGGATGATGGCTTCATTTCCAAAGCGGGCGACCTTTTCCTTAACATTTATCAGGGATTTTTCGTCCCAGTCCATCTGAATTTTAGGCATTCCCTTTCTTAATTCCTCCGACCACATAGGGCCGGCCGCTTTTTTGGCAACCGCTTCCATTTCTCCCGGAAGGAGTTCGAATAAGATCGTTATCCTTTCTTTAACCTCCAAACCCAGGATTACCTTTTCCAGAGCGCTGATGATCCCGGCCCGGAAATTTTCCCGGAGGGTTGGATCAAAATAGACCAGAAGATCGGGGAGCGGTTCTTCCGCCGTTACCCGGGTCTTTCCCTTCGCCCCGTCTACCGAGATGGAATTTTTTACCTTTTGCCTGGTCGTATTTCTGAAGACATCCGTGATCCCTTGGGGAATAAGGATACCGACCTGAAAATCTCCTCTGGCCACAGCTTTTTTGACCGTTTCCATATCGATAGGCTTCCCGTTGATTTCCTTGAAAACGGTAACAGAACCGGACTCCTTTAAAGAATCTTCTATCCGCTTTCCTACCGTTTTCTTGTCTTGATCTAATAAAAGCACCTTGGTCTTGGTCTCGCCCATAGACTTGAGGACATTTTCCTGAACCAGTGTGACCACAACAACCAGAACCACCGGCATGGCAAACAACACCATCAGACCGGAAAAATCCCGGTACAACAGGGTCAATTCCTTCTGGATACAGGACCAAAGTTTAAGCATGAAAAACCTTCAATCTCTGAGTTGTTTCCCGGTAAGGGCCAGAAAAAGGGCCTCCAGGTTGACACATCCGGGCCGACTCCGAATCAACCCTTCCGGTGATCCCTCGGCAATGATGTGACCGGAGTCCATGATGGCCACATTAGAACAAAGCGTTTCCGCCTCTTCCATATAATGGGTCGTATACACCATGGTGGTTCTTTCTTTCATAGCCGAAAGTCTTTCCAATATTAAATTTCTGGACTGGGGATCGATCCCCACGGTCGGCTCGTCAAGAAAGACCAGCTTCGGTTTATGGAGAATGCCCGCCGCCAGGTTGGCCCGGCGCTTCATCCCCCCTGAACAGGCAAAGACACGCTGGCCGGCACTTTCTTCAAGACCGACCAGTTCAAGAAATTCGGAAATCCTCACAGCCAATTCTTTACCGCGTAGACCGTATATCCGACCAAAAAACTGCAGGTTCTCCCGGACCGTTAGATTTTGATACAGGGCGATCTCCTGGGGAACAAACCCGATAAGTCCCCTGACCTGGGCCGGGTATCTGACCGCATTGATCCCGCAAACCGTAATACTGCCGCTGGTCGGTTTCAGCAGGGTATTCATGATTGAGATCGCCGTGGTCTTCCCAGCCCCATTGGGCCCAAGAAGACCGAAAACCTCCCCTTCCCTGATCGAAACGGTAAGTCCGTTAAGAGCCGGCATAGAGGCTTTTCGGTAGAATTTGACCAGCTGTCGAGCCTCAAGCAGGTTTTCGTTGGAAGATCCCTTTTCTCTCACCGGAGGAGGTCCTTTATTAAGGGAGATGGCCACACCTGGGCCGCTTGGTCGTTAAATGACCAGTAAAACATGGCGGTTAAACTTGAACGAAACCATTTTAACGTATGGCGGAAATTGTGTAATAGTAGAAAATTTATAAAATAATTCCATGAAGGGGTCAAGGAGAAAAATGGTTGCCCCGAATAAGGGCATTGAATCCTGCTCAGGATTGTTGTATGGTATTTGAATTAATAAAAGCAAATTGGTATTCGGTCTTAAAAGCAGGAACTCGTTAAGCTCTCCTGATCTGCCAAGGGAAAAACTATCTTATAGAGTCCAACCTTGAAGCGGCCTCTCCGATTTGAATTTCTGGAGGAACCTCATATGTCTGAAAAGTTTAACCACGAATTAGATAGACTATTTTACCCCCGTCATATCGCCTATGTCGGGGCTTCCCCTAAAAAAGGGAAACGCTGGAGCTCCGGAAATGCCTACATGTCCGGGGCCTTTCATCAGGATTTCCAGGGCGACATTTACCCGGTACACCCCACGGCTAAAAATATCCTGGGCTATAAGGCCTATCCCGGGATAGGCGACATTCCGGGTGAAATCGACCTGGCGGTCTTCACCATCCCCACCAGTGCGGCCTTGAAGGTTATGGAAGATTGTGTGGCCAAGAGGGTGAAATTTGTTCATCTGCTCACTGCCGGTTTTTCCGAAACCGGACTTTCGGAACATTCGAAAATTGAGGATCGGATTGTTGAAATCGCTCAAAAAGGCGGCGTCAGGATTATCGGTCCCAACTGCATGGGGATTTATTGCCCCGAGGGGGGCATTGCCTGGAATGATCGATTTCCGACCAAATCAGGAAACATCGGTTTTTTTTCGCAAAGCGGGCAACTGGCCAGTCATTTTATCCTGCAAGGTCCCCAAAGGGATATTTACTTCAACAAAGTCGTCAGTTTCGGAAATGCCCGAGGGGTAAAGGCTCATGAATTTCTGGAGTACTTTGCCCAGGATTCCCGGATTGACATGATCGGGGCCTATCTGGAAGGGCTCCGGGAGGGTCGGGCCTTTTTCGAAGCCACCAAACGCATTACGCAGAAAAAACCTGTTGTCATCTGGAAAGGTGGGCAGACCGAGGGCGGTTCCAGAGCTACCCTGTCCCATACTGCGGCCATTGCCGGTTCCCAGCAGATCTGGGAAGCCATGTGTAAGCAGGCGGGCATCATTTCCGTCCATTCCATGCAGGAGGCCTTGAGTACCTTCGCCGCCCTGAGAATGACCCCTCTGCCTCAAGGTCCGAATGTGGCCATCCTGGGTGGTGCCGGCGGAGGTTCGGTAACCATGACCGACATGGCCGAAAAAGAAGGGCTCAAGGTTCCCCCTTTAACTGAAAAAAGCATCCAAGCTCTGGGGGAGATTATCCCGTTGCAGGGAAACAGTGTAAAGAATCCTCTGGATGCCTTTTTCGAAGAAGACGATCATTTTTTACATCTGGCCCGGGTGTTACGGGATGATCCCAAAATTAACGGCCTTATTTATAACCTGGAGTTTACTTGGCTGTATGAAGAATTAGGCCGATCGGGGGTCATTAAATACCTGCAAAAGGTTATCAAGGGAAAAGAAGAACTGAAGAAACCCCTGCTTGTCGCTCTGGAAAATCAGGGGAATATTGCCCTGGATGTCTTAAACCAGGAAGTGGCCGAATGGTTTCATGAAAGACATATCCCGACCTGTTCTTCTTTTGAAATTGCCGCCCGGGTGCTGAATAACCTTTACGAATATCAAATTTTTCTCACTACAGTAAAAGAAAAAGAAGATCGGGAATAGGAGGTACTGGATTCCTACCTCCTCAAGTATTGGAATGGATTTTAAGATTGCTAAAGAGGTGAAGGGTTCACCGTAATCTTGGCCCACTCCCCATCTCCACCTATTTTCAGGCAGCAAATTTTTTCCCAACTATGGTTGGTTCCCTCAAAGATGCTCCTTAATTCCGAATCTTCGGTGATGTTATGGGGTGAGGAGAAAACTTTTTTATTTTTTATGGATAAGGCGGCAACAGCCAGGTCAAAGGCCGGGCCGACCGGAAGGCTGCCATAAAGAGGCGTATAGCAGGCCGCCTTTGCCTGTTCGGGCAATAATCGTTTATAAAAACTACCGCATTGTTTATGACCATCAGCCCCGATGAACAGCAGGGCCTCTTCAGGCAGTTCCAAGGCACTCCGGTCATATCGCCCCATTTCCACACCCGTGATAAATCCATAGGGGGATTGACAACCCTCCTCTGCCCGGGTCAACAAAAAGAAAGCCGCTCCCTCCCCGGGAATGGCTGTGTGGAGATGGAAGGCCAGAGGATTCATATCCTGCACACTCGCTGCCGGGTCCCCAAAAAAACGATGCCGGCAATAACCCAGAAGATCACAATATTCATCGACACCGCCGAAAAGCACCGAATCGACCCGCCCTTCCTCCAGCCAGATTCCGGCAGTAAGGAGAGCCGACGGTACGGACATCTCGAACTGACTAACGGTCAAACCCGGACCGGTTATACCCAGAAGCATAGAGAGATTGGCTCCGGCGGCATTATGGACGGAATTGGAAAAATGGGTCGGTGAGGACAATTGATCCCCCCCGCCGATAAAGGAATCGAGAAAAGCAAAGGTAGTCCGGGTGGCTCCATAGCCGGTGGCAATGACCATGCCCATCCTTTGACGGTCTCCCTCCATTTGCCCGCCATCCTGAAGTGCCAAATAAGCGCCCAAAAGGGCCATTTTCGAAAAGTGATTTACCCGGCGCAGGGCCTTTTTATTTACAAAATCCTCCAGCTTGACTGTATCCGCCAGGAAGGCGGGTATTTCTTTGGGACCTTGGGGTGTTTTGATGGAAACCCTCTGGGCCCGGCAGGCTTGTTCAATAAGGGCGGTTTGTAAGGCCTCAATCCCGCAACCGAAACCACCTAAAACCCCGACGCCTTGAATCGCCAGACTCATGGTAAACCTCTTTCTATCCCGAAAACCAGAACGGCGTTATGGCCGCCAAAGGCCAGGGACTCTGAAAGGGCGATGGTTCCTTGAATTCCCGTGGCTCTCCCGACTGGAACAACCGGCAATTCCGGATCAGGGGTGGAAAAACCGGCATTCCCCGGCACCCTCCCCTCTTCCAGACAGGCCACGGTAAAGGCTGCTTCAATGGCCCCGGCCGCACCCAAGGTATGGCCCGTGTATCCTTTGGTAGACAAAAAGGGAATCCCCGGTAAAAGATCACTCAAAACCTGAGACTCTATCCGGTCATTATCCTTGGTGCCTGTGCCGTGGGCATTGATGAAACTCAGGTCCTCGGCAGCGATCCCGCTTCCGTGCAGGGCTTCTTCAATCGCCCGCCTCAAGCCCCGTCCCTGGGGATGGGGGGCGGTCAAGTGATAGGCATCGCAGGAGGCCCCATACCCCCGGATAAAAGCCCGGGCCTTTTTCCCTCTGGCCAATCTCGAGTCTTCCGATTCCAGGACCAGCAGGGCCGCGCCTTCACCCAGATTCAAACCTTTCCTTTCTTTGTCAAAGGGCCTGCAGGGTGAATCATCGGTAATCATAAGGGAGATAAAGCCGTTATAGGTGACATGGCAAAGTTCATCGGTTCCCCCCGCCAGGGCGATATCGCACAAGCCGGATTGAATCCAAAGGGCCCCCAGTCCGAGCGCATCCGTACCGGAAGAACAGGCATTGACAACGGTCTGCCGGGGCCCGACCAAATCGAATTCTCTGACCAAGGCATCCGCCGGATTACTGCGGAGGAACCGGGTAATGGGGGCCATATCCGGTTCTTCAGTTAGCAGGTATCGGCGGTAGAAAGATTCATTATTCATGGAACTGCCTACGGTGGTTCCCAAACAGACCCCCACCCGTTTGGACCGAAGCATTTCTCTTTCCAGCCCGGCATTGTCAACGGCCTCCAAAGCAGCGGCAAGGGCCATTTTGGCGCTACGTGAACTATCCTTAGTTCCCTGGATCCTTATAGAGGCCAAGTCGTCAGCCACCTCAAAAACCGGATAAACTACTGAGTGATCGGTAGTGAAGTTCCGGGGCGGGACAGGCCTCCGGTCACCCTGAAAAATAGACTCCAGGCATTGACCCAGGGTAGGACCCGGGGCACACAGACAGCCCATTCCGGTTATAGCCACAGGGGAAAAGGAACTCATGCTATTTTTTTTCCCTCTATAAAGGCCGCCAGGGAATTTATTGACTGAAAGGCTATCCGACCTTTTTCAAGGTTCTTGATTTCAACACCGAAATGCTTTTCAACCAGAACAACGAGTTCAACGGCGTCTAAGGAATCGAGCCCCAGACCCTCCCCGAATAACGGGGCTTCATCCTCGATATCCTCAGGTTGAATCTCTTCCAGATTGAGTTCTTCCACAATCATTTTTTTCAGTTTTTCTTTAACGGTCATTGGAAAACCTTCCTTTACTTAGATTGCCTATTGTTCCTCGTCACCCTTATTATTAAGGATTTCATAATAGTCTTGACCTGCAATAATAATCTCACGTTAGAGGGGATTTTGTCATTCCGGGTCTTTGATTCCGCTGAAGGCCTTATCGATTATTCCCTTTTCAAGATTGACATAGAAGCGAAACCGGTTCAACACTTTTTTAACTATTTCGCATTTTAGTCTTCCGCAGAGAATATGGGTCCGCTTTTCTCGGGATCATCGGGGGAAAAATATTTTCTCATCCAGGACAAGTTCCGGCGCCACCGGGCTTACCCTTTCTTCCCCGGTTGATGGACCAGGCCAGTATATAGACCAGCCCCCCGGTTATAACGCCAAAAACAGGGGCCAGGACCAGAGACCCGATCAGCCACTCTAAAATCCTTTGCAGTCCCTGATACCCCAAGGTATTAAGGGAAAATTCAGTAAGAAACCTTCCGTGGCGGAAGAAATAACCCAATTCAATGCACAGGGCCGGAACTAAAGGGTGATTGCACAATTGATTGGAGCTCAAGGCGGCAATTTTGCTGAGACCGAAGTAATTGGCCGTAATAAGAACAATCAGGGTCCAGAACCCGACCAAAGGGAGGGTTCCGATAAGAACACCCATCCCCGCCGATACCGCCAGCAGTGCCGGGGACGTATTCCTTCCAAGAATTCTTAAGGATTTCAAAGGATGAAAAATGGAGATATTTTCCAAACCGTCCTTGGAAGGGATGAACTGCTTTTGCGGTAAAGGAAGGATCGCTCTCATAGTCAGGCGTGTATTGAGTAAAGAAAGGGCCAGATTATCTTTTAAAAGATGAAAATGGGAAACCCGCTCTTGGGAAGGAGGATAATGGACCGAGATATCCACCTCTTTGATTTCAACTCCGGCCCAGGCCGCTTTTACCAATACCTCCACCTCAAAGGAATATCGTTTATCGTGCAGCTTCAACCAGGTCAGGACAGCAATAGGGTAGGCCCGAAAACCGCTCTGGGTGTCTTTCAAAGAACCGCTGGTCTGTACCCTGAACCAGAAATTTGAGAAGCTCCTGCCGAAGCGGGATAAAAGAGGGGTAGTCTTTTTATCAAAGTTCCTTATCCCTATGATCAGGGCAAGCGGGTTTTCCCGGATGACCGGAAGAAAAAGCCGGAAATCAGCCGGGTCATGCTGTCCGTCGGCATCGATGGTGACTATATGGGTCATACCCAGTCTTTCAGCTTCCCTGGCGGCTGTCAGGATCGCAGCGCCTTTCCCCTGGTTCCCCGAATGGCAAAGGGTTGTTACTTTAAGCCCGGAAAGCGTTTCCAGACCCCCATCCGTACTTCCGTCGTCGATCACCAGGACCTCGGCGCCCGTTTCAATGGCCTTCTGAACCACCCCCCTCAAAGTTTTTCCGTGGTTGTACACCGGGATGACGAGGATGACTTTAATGACTTCAGACAAAATCCGGTCCTCTCCCGGTTATCTGCAGGATCAAGAAAAAAACTTTACGCATGAATCCTCTTCTCAGTTTTGAAAGATCGTTTCCTTCGGACATCGTATCGTCTGTAGGTCCCGTCATCCATTTCCCGGCGAATGACTTTTTTGAAAAGCTCCCCCATTTTGAGCTGATAGCCACCATCCTGATAAAAAGTATTCCAGGCATAAAGGAACAATTCCCTTAGTTTTTCCGGGGTCATGTGTTTCGGTTGAAATACGACCTTATCCGCCGTGTAGTCAAGCCAGTTGTTGCTGAGAATCCGGCCCTCCCTTTCAAACTGATCCCGTATGGGGGAATGAGGGAAAGGGGTCAGGATGGTAAATTCAGCCATATCAATCCCGATCTCCATCAGGAAATCAATCAATCTTTTGATATAATCCTCATCCTGTTCATCGGTTCCCAAGAGGATGGTTCCTTCGATCCCAATCCCATGGTCCTTTAGTCTTTTAACCCGGTTCCGGATCACCTCCGAGGTATTGAAAATGGCCTGGTAAACATACCAGGAACCGGCTTCAGCCGCCAGGGTCAGGACCCGATCGTCATCCAGGATGGGATGGGAGACCCATTTTTTTTTCAAGGGGATCATCGCCGTAAACAGATCTATAAGCCATTGACGGTCTTGGGCCAGGGAGTTGTCAACAATAAACAGCCGGTTGTTGGGAATAGAAGCCATTTCAGCAACGACCTGATCGATAGGCCGGGGACGGAATTTCCGCCCGCCCAGGAAACCCGTGCAACAAGGAAAACAATTGAATCTGCAGCCTCTCGAAGCGTGGACCAAGTCAAACATCTGGACGCCCCGGTAGCTATATAGGGAACGGTTAAGGATCTCCCTTCTGGCCTTTCCCACCAGACGGATATCCGGATAGTCGTTCATAAAGTTATAGACCTTTTTCATTCGGCCCAGCTTGAAATCAGAAATGACCGCGGCCATTCGGCCCTCCACCTCGCCCAAGAAGACTGAATCGGCGTGTTCCATCACTTCCTCACTGTGGAGCATGACGGCAATACCACCGAACAAAACCGGGATACCCTGTTCCTGAAAACGGCGGGCAATCTCAAAGGCCCGGGGAAGCTGGCTGGTCAACATTACCGAAAGAGCTATGATATCGGACGGTGCGTCAAAGGAAATCTCCTGGACATTCTCATCGATAAAGGTCAGATCGACTTCCGGAGGGACTTCGGCGGCGAACACCACCGGCCCATGGGGAGGCAGATGGTATTCCCTCTGCCCTTCCAGTTTCGGCCAGGAGGGATAAATAAGGGTCATCTTCATAGATCTCAGGTCCTTTCCTAAAATATAGCCACGGGTTTTAGATCGAATTTATTAAACCTTTTGAGTGCACCAAAGAGCCAGTTTCTGGAGGTTTTCGACCTTTTTCCCATTGAAGAAGATCTCTCCGATTTTTTCTTGAGTCAATACCCCATAAGACAAGCCTTGCTCTACAGCGGTTTGCCGAAGAACAAAGAACAGGGCTTCAGGAACCGCCCGTCCTGACAAGCCAAGGTTCAGGGGAGTCCCGGTGTCACAGATTCCGACAATGACCCCTTCGCACTCTTTTCTCTCCAGGTCTTCCAAGGCCAGAATCAGACCGGGGATACCTGAAATAGAAGGTTCATGGAGAATAAAAGCGGCCCCGGTCAGCCCGAAATAGATAGCCGCCTCCCCGAGAAAGGTGTTGGACAAGGTATAGGCAAAGAGGTTCGGGCTGGATAGGAGGCCTCCCTTGGGCTTGACCGTATCATAATAATCTGCGTCGGTCTGCATACATCCATAAACCGTGGAAGCCATTATGGCGATGTTCCGCATCTCCGTCCAATGATCCAACTGGGCATCCTGCATGGCCAGGGCTATGCCCAATAAACCGAGACGGGTATAGTCATCCATTCTCCCAAAGCGTGGGACCGGTTTATCAAAAACACCCTTAGCGGAAAGGTCCAACCGGCCTTCACTCTCCCCGGGGTTGAAAACGGCCTGCCTCCCCTGTCCCCTGCCGTAACTGTTTACCCAGCCCACCCCGGTTATCATGGCCTTCATGAAAACTCCCCCTTTTTCAGAATAATGGCCGCATTGATACCGGCGAAACCGGAGTTTGTGGTCAGGAGATAATCACCCTTAATCCCAACGGGTTGACTGGAGACCAGCCCTTCCCCTCCCTTTTCCGGATGGACCAGGCCCAGAGTGGGCGGCAAGGTTTGGACGGATAAGGTCTGTGTCCCCAAGGCAATTTCAATCCCACCCGCCGCCCCGAAGGTGTGGCCCAGACATCCCTTGACCGAATAAATCGGGGGCCCCCTTTCCCAAAGACTGTTTGGAAAGCGGTCAGTTCCATCAGGTCATTGTAAATCGTACCGGTTCCATGGGCACTGATTCCGGCAACATCCTTTTCTATTATCCCGGCGGTCTTTATGGCTTGTTTGACGGCCCTGATCAATCCGGCACCGGTCCTATCCGGTGAGGTAATATGGCGGGCATCGGTGGATATCCCGGTACCGGCAATCATCCCTTTAGGTGGGCGACCGAGACGCCTGGCCCGTTCGTCACTCATGAGCATAAGAAAAGCACCCCCCTCCCCTACGGAAAGCCCGGATCGGTCCCGGTCAAAGGGCCGACAAGGGATCGGGGACAGGATCTGAAAAGCGGAAAACCCGGAAAATACGGATTCGGTGATAAGATCCAGACAAAAAACTAAAACCGATTCCGCGGCCTTGGAGGTAATGAGCGCCGCGCCCTGGGCCACGGCCACAGTGGAAGAGGCACAGGCGGCCGTGACATGAAACAATCGGCCTTTCAAACCCAGACTGGTGGCCACTGTTTCGGTTATGAAAGACGGCAACATATCTTTGGGATCAGCGGGCACCCCTTGCTTGATCTTTTCCAGGTTATCAATACCGGCCTTGGTCGAGGAGGTTATTAGCAGGGAATCGGCCGGGACCTGAGCCATCTGACCCAGGAGAAGGTCCATGATCTTGCGGATCAATGAATCTGTCCCGGAGGATTTTATGTCCGGGATGGTTGCACCGATCTCCGACTGGTACGCCTTCACCGGAAACCGGTCTATCTTCCGGATGGCGGTTCGGCCCTCCATCATCTTCTGCCAAGTGGCCTCCAGGCTATTCCCGGCCCCAGTAACCACCCCCACATCAGTAATCCAGACTTCTCTCATAAGTTGCCTTTATATTCCCGGATTATAGACTCGAGAATCTATCAATAGTTCGATTAGAACTTACCTGTCCGCCACTTTTCGCGAAATTCCCGGTAAAAGGGAGGGGGAATCAGGAGAAGTTGTTCGTCCTTATCCAGCAGCACCTGAACGGTGTGCCCTGTGGTGGTTAAACGGCCGGCTGAATTCCATATGAGGTACTCAATATTGATCCGTGCGGACTCGGTCCAATGAAGAAGTCCCTCGACCACAAAAGTTTCGTCAAACTTCAAGGGCAGAAGGAATTCCGTATGCATTATCCGGATGGGTGCGCTGACTCCATTCCTTTTAAAATCCGGATAACCGAACCCATACTTCTCCCCGGCAACACTGCGAGCGTCTTCGAAATAGCTGGCATAACGTCCATGCCAGACAATGCCCAGTTGGTCCACCTCCTCAAATCGTACCTTCCGTTCCACTCGAATACCAAGCGGGGTGGGACTACCTTTAATGGAAGGGAAATAGGGTTTATGCATGTCTATACCTCGATATTTTTATTCGGTACCCAAAGCAAGCAGGAAAGAAGCTGCCGGATTTCCGTCCAGCGTCAGCGTCGCTTCGAGTTTCGTCTTTCCTTGGATGATCCTTTCCCGGTACTGGACAATAATCTCCTTACCGGGAAAAACCTCCTTTTGAAATTTAGCCCTTTCCAGGGTCAGGACCTTGAGCGGGCGGCCTTTTACCTCTTCAGCCATAGTCAACACCGTAAGCACCTGGATAAAAGCGGGAAGGATGGGGTATCCGGGGAAATGTCCAGAAAACCCTATAAAATCAGGCGCAAAACAATAGGACCGGACAAAACTACCAGGCTCCGTTTCCTGGACCGGCCCGGAGGCTGATGACCTAATCGCCGATCTAAGGTTATTCATTTGTTTTTTCCTTTTTTGAATTAAAGAAAACGGGAATGACCAGAAGAGCCGAGGGAATGGCCCCGCACATCCCCAGAAGCACGGTTATACCAATGGAATAAAGGGCCGGATGGTGGGCCAGCGTCAGGGCTCCCATTCCGACCAGGCTGGTCATTCCCCCCAAAAAAACGGCCCGACCGTTGTTGGAGTCATAGCCTGCGGAAACCCTGCTGACCATGAAGATCCCCAGATCGACGCTCAAACCGATGACCAGGATGGAGGCAATGATATTGAATAAATTAAACTCAATTCCCCTAAATCCCATAACCCCGAACATAACCATAAGACCGGTGATGACCGGGATCATGGCCGAGAAGACCTTTCTTGCCTTGCGGAATAGCAATGTCAACAAAACCAGGATTACCAGGGAGGCGATGATGATATATTGAATAAAATTTCTAATCATGGCCCGACTGAGGATTTGGTTGAATCTGTTTTGGGATACAAAACGGGCCGCAAAGGGAAGATCAGCATTATTATTGAATATCGCTGCTACCTGGGGGGTGTCCGGAATCAGGGTGATCACCCGGGTTTTATCACCGCCGGTTATAATCAAGGAGTTAAGTAACTCACCAAGCCCTGCTTTTTTAAGGGCTTCCAGAGTAACCCGAGTGGGTTTAACCGACATCCTTTCAAAAAAGGGGCTGAAGGCCTGGGGCCGGAAACCGACCTTATCCCCTTCCCTGATCAGGAGAGAACGAACCCGACTCTGGGTTTCCTTATCCCATAATGTTTCCCATCTCCGGATATTTTCATCCTGAGTTCCCGTCGAAGGGAAAAGCGGGGATAGACTGACGATCTCTTCAGCCGGTATCTTCCCCTTTAGATAGGTAAATAAGTGGTCATTATTGACCAGGGCCGATTGCAGGTCTCTCCCCTCGGTGAGGACCATGGCTGCATCCCTGAAATCCCCCCAGGTCTGATTAAAATGCTTTTCAGTTTCCAACAAGGCTTTCGGAACCCAATTAATGGACCGCATATCGCCATTAAAAATTACCCGGCTGCCCTGCCATAAGCCAAAGGCCAGGACAAGCAGCCAGCTTCCGATAATAAGAACCCGATAGGCCCTTCCCTTGGCCGGCATTCCGGAATATTGGGAGAGCCTAACCGGTGGTAGGCCCCTAAGGAAATGGGGTAAAATCAGTAGGGAAAAGGCCAGGGAGGCGATGATGCCCAAAATGCAAAAAAAAGCGATTTGACGCTGGCCGGGAAGATCGGAGAAAAAAAGGGCGCTGAAGGCAGCCATGGTGGTCAATCCGCTGAAAAGCACCGGAGCCGATATTTCCGCCACCACTTCCCCTGAGTAATTCTCCCGGTTTCTCAAAGAAAAATAAGTAAATATGGGGTAGTCATCGGCGATGCCCATCAAAACGGAACCGAAGGCAATGGTGATGGCCGAGATGGTCTGATAGATGGCTAATACCCCGGCTGTGGCGATCAGGACCACGGAAGTGGGTACCAGGAACACAAAGATAGCCCGCCAGTTCTGCATAACCAGAAAAAGGAGGATTAGGATTGTCAGGGAGGCGCAGGAGAGTATGATATAAAGGTCGGCTTTGACCGTTTCAGCATTGGCATGGGTGTAGGGATGACCGCTCAGAAAAGTAATGCTGATACCCGGTCGGGTATGGCGCTTGATGATCTCCCGGGTATATTGAACCAGGTCTCCGGCCCCTTGAGAATCGGTGACTTTCACCGGGGTATCGGCTACCAGCAGGACATTTCGGCCGTCTTTACTGAAAAAATGCTGATCCTTGATAACCATTCCCTTAAACAGGTTCAGAAAGCGAAATTTTTCCAGTACGATTTGATGAAGACCCAGGGGGTCTTCCTGAACCAGCCCTTTGAGCATCCACCCTTCCGGAGAATTCAGCCTGCTGCGGATCTCCTGAAGTTTGGAATGGATACTTTGGGCCTGAAGACCGGCCTTGAATTCCATCTGATCCTTCTCGGTCATAAGCGCCGGGGCGGCGGAAAGAAGCCAAGGAAAAAATGTTTCCGGCGACGGCATCGAAGGACCGGTGATGACCCGGTCGTAATAAGGTTTTTTTAAGTCCCCGGCCATTTTCTCTGCTGTTTCAATAAGGGTCTTCAGGTCCACGTTCGGTTCGGCCTTGAGATTGAAAACAACCTTTTGCATAAAAGGCGCCTGCTGTAATATGGAGATATCCCGGGCTGCTTCGGATTGTCCGGAGGGCAGCATGGGCCGGAGGTCTTCGCTGAGATTAATGTTTTTTAAAACAATCGCACTCAACCCGGCAATGGTCAGGATGGAGGCATACAGGATCATCCTATGGCGGGAGAAAAAAGAAAAACTTTTTGAAAACCAGGCAAAGAATGAATCCATCATTTTCCAAAAAGATCTTTCGGTAG
Source organism: uncultured delta proteobacterium (assembly GCA_963782435.1). Classification (GTDB taxonomy): domain Bacteria; phylum Desulfobacterota; class RBG-13-43-22; order RBG-13-43-22; family RBG-13-43-22; genus RBG-13-43-22. Next base: position 48,836 of record CAWAKF010000029.1, on the reverse strand, counting down.
AGGTGGATTCAAAAGGGTATTCATAAAACGGAGACGGGTAAAATCCCCGCCTTTCTCATGCAGTTCCACCTGACGGACATGGGTCCAGTCTTCGGAAAAGGTAACCGTAATATGATCGAGGAAGTTCTTTTCCTGGAACGAAAGGGGGGCAAGGATCAGGGTGTGTGCAGTCTCCTCCGCTACGGTGATCCGGTACCTTTTTTCAAGCCAGGGGAAATCGGCCCTGGTCCAGGCAAAAACCTGGTCGATGATGGCCCTGATCATGGGCTCCTGATTAATCTCCAGGGTTTCGGAGACCCCTGAGTCGCCGCCCCAACGCCTCCCCTTGTCTCCCCGGACCGCAAATCCCATAGGGGAAGGTTTTACGATTTCCCAATAAAGATGGTCCGGTCTTTCATAGGCAAATCTTCCGATAGAGGTCAGGGGTGCTTTCATCATGGCCAGGTGCCGCTCCTGAGAAAAATCGCTGGAGAGGGTTTGTACAGACGATGCGCCTGCGGTAATAAGAGTGAAAATCTTGGATTTATTTTCTCTGGCCTTGAGCTCGGATTTTATCTCTGCCGCCGGATTCGAGGACGCTGAACAAAACAGTAGAAAAAAAACAAAGGAAAGGTAAACACTTTTTTTGATAAACATCAGACCTCCCGTGGCACCCAAACCATGACGTTTCCGAAGGCCAGAACCTCTTCCCCCCGGGTCACCCGGCCTTCAGCCAGAGCAAATTCGTCCGCTTCCCCGGTTTGCGTAATGGTTATCAACAACCGGTCCTTTTCGTAGGCCGGTCCCTGGAAAGTGAACCGTTTAACCCCCACTAGAAATCCCCGGCCCCCGATTGGTTTTCCTTCCAGACGGTCGGCATATCCTTTTATGGCCGCAAATGACTGGGCAATCAATTCCACCATCGCCGTTTGCACCATGGAGCCGTCCTCCTGGAGGCTGATACTGCCGGGGGTAAGAATAGCCTCCACCTCCCCCTTAAGGCCGGCATAGGACAGGAGGCGATCAATAAGACACATAGGGGAGCGGTGAGGAATTAACTGCTCCGCCGCTATGGGGAAATTCAGGGACAGGTTCATTTTTCGGTTTCTTCCAGACTGGTTTATCAGGCTCCTTCAGCCTGGCTCACACTGCGATTTGTGTTAATGACCAATCGGCGTATATCATCCCTTTTGCCCGATCACCGTATCCACCTGATCCAATCGGTCCGGCTCAAGGTATTCAGGAAAAAGGTCATTAGGAAACATTTTCCTCCAGGTCCAGATCAAACTCCCCGGCGAGGGAGGAATGGATTATCGTGGGGGCTGTTTGGCGTGATTGTTCTACCGGGGCCGTATGATGTCCTTTGGGGGGCCATAAGGGCAGACATCATCCCGGAAAGACCGCCGCCGATCAGGTCTCAGCCAAAAATGATTTACGGGTTACCATAGCAAAAATAGTCCAGGAGCACAAGCCGCAAGAACCATTTCAGGAAGTGGTCTCCGAATTCGACAGGATTCCCGGATCTGAGCGGGCCAGGTCCGGCAGGAAGCGTCGATAGGCGGTTTGCAGTGGGGCAAATCTGAAATACTCGGTCAGGCGGGTTATAACCTCCCGGTACCGTCCAAAATGGATTCCGTATAAAGCCGCACGTAAGGAACCATATTTCCAGGTCTGCTGATTGATCCCCTGGGGGCAAAATTCATAAGGATGACAATAGTAATTAATAGGAATGCCCTTTTGGTTCAATTTTCGGTAGTGACCGATCTGGAACCGTATCGGCACATAACTGCAAAATAGGCCGCCGTTAAAAGGAAAATCTCTTCCCCATATTCGGTAAGAAGTTACCGGGATAATGGTCAAGGCCCCTTGGTAGGAAAATGGAATCATCTCCTCCGGGGACCTCCCCATGGATTTTAGTAGAGAAGGTTGGGCGCTATTATCCACCCGGTATCCCAGGGCAATCAATTCATCATAAGCCCAAAGGGTGTCCTGACAGATGCCCCAGTCAGGGGCCCGGAAAGTGTCCACCTCTTTGGACAGAATATCTTCTAAAATTTTTTTGCCGGCCGCCGCATCTTCACGAAACCCCTTTCTCTGCAGACGCCGGACCACCCAATGTTTGAAGCCGTGGGATCCTATTTCATGACCGGATCGGTCAATCTTCCGGACCAGGCCGGGAAATTGTTGGGCCACATAGCCCGGAATGAACATGGTGGCCTTTATGTCCATGGCCTCTAAGGATTCCAACAAGGTGTAAGTTTCCTGCTCCACGAGATATTGGTTGGGAAGGCTGGTCCCTTTTACTTCGTTAAGGCTGTAGGCCAGGTCATCTATATCAAAAACTAAGGCGTTGATCATGCCCGAACACTTTTTCCCTTTAGCCGGATATTTAATTTTTAATTTAACCCTCGTGATGCTGGGGGTACAACAAAGCATGAAAATGGGGTTTAACGGATTCTGCAATCCGAAATCCGAAATCCGCATTTGAAATCTATTTTCGAACTAAACGGGGAAGGACCTGCCGAGCCTATGGAAACTCCTGACTAAAGAAGGATCCCGGTTATCGGTAAGTACCCCCATTGACGGAAATCACCTGTCCGGTGACGTACGAGGCCTTATCCGAGCACAGAAAGCTGACCGCACCAGCCACTTCCAGGGGTGTCCCAAAACGGCCCAAAGGGATCATAGGAAGGATTTTTTCCTTGGGAAGGTCTTTGACCATCTCCGTTTCTATGAAACCGGGTGATACCGCGTTGACTAAAATATTCCTTTTACCCACTTCGGCGGCCAAAGCCCTGGTGGCCCCGATCAGACCGGCCTTGGCCGCCGAATAATTGGTCTGTCCGGCCATGCCGCTCTGTCCTGAAGTAGAAGCGATATTGATGATACGGCCTGCCTTTTTCCTCAGCATATTATTAAGAACCGGTTTTGTTACTAAAAAGAAACCGCCCAGGGTGACTGAAAGGACATCCGTCCATTCCTCCTGGGTCATCCAGGCCAGCATCACATCCCGGGCAAAACCGGCATTATTGATCAAAGCATAAGGCGTTTCATTTTCCAACAAGGGCTGCAGATGGCTCTGAATATCCTGCGGGACGGAGACGTCAAAAGGAAGTAATCGGCATTTTCTTCCGGCCTGCTCAATCGCAACTGCAACCTTGCCCGCCCCTTCATGGTCACTCCGGTAGTTAAGCCAGATATCAAACCCGTCCTGGGCCAGGGTCACGGCGATGGCCGCCCCGATCCCTTTGCTTCCGCCGGTAACCACTGCAATTTTTTTAATTTCCATTGGTCATTTAACTACAGCAATAGTTAGAAATTGTCAATAGTTATTGGTTTCATCCACTTTTAATGAAATCGGTGAAGGCGGTATTTTTGTAAAGAGCCTCCAAGACCTTCAGACCCTATAAATATCTTACCAAGAATCGGTGAGATTGGTTGGGTTTCGGCCCTCACCCTAAAGAGAAAAATGGGGGTTTTGCAGCAGGTTTCTAAGACTTTATAATTGGGGGTTTAAAAGGGCCAAAGGTCCTAAGGGGTTTTACTGCCTTGCCAACCCAATCATTCATAACCAATAGAAATTTCTTCTTTTCTTGACAGACCGGTCCTGATCTGCTATATTTCCCACATGTCGGATATCCTTCTTGACCGGTTTCTTCATTTTTTAGTGGTTGAAAAAGGCCTTTCTTCAAATACTTTAGAGGCTTATAGCCGTGATTTGATCCAATACTTTCGATTTCTGGAAACACAGGGGATTAAAGATATTTTACAAACTCAGACCGAAACCCTTTATGGGTTTCTTGGAACCTTACGGACCCGGAAACTCTCCGGCCGTTCTCAGGCCAGAATACTTTCCGCCTTAAGGTCCTTTTACCGATTTCTTCAGGAGGAAGCTCTGCGAAAAGACAATCCGGCCCTCCCCTTGCAAGGTCCTAAACCCAAAAGGACCTTACCCCACACCCTCTCGGAAATGGAAGTGGAAACCCTGATCCATCAGCCCAAAACCGAATCACCCCGAGGGTTGAGAGACGCCGCCATGCTGGAAGTCCTTTATGCTACCGGTCTGCGGGTCTCCGAATTGATTGCCCTGACCCTGGATCAATTGGAACTGGAGGCCCATCTTATCCGCACTGTGGGTAAGGGTTCCAAAGAACGATTGGTCCCTATCGGAAAAGCGGCTTCCCGTTGTTTGTTGGAATATCTTGAAAAAGGACGCCCTCACTTGCTTAAACAACCGATGGTCCCCTGGGTTTTTATCAACAACCGGGGAGGCCGGTTGTCCCGGCAGGGGTTTTGGAAGATATTGCGTCAATATGGACGACAGGCCGGAATATTGAAAAGATTTCTCCCCACACCCTGCGACATACCTTTGCCACCCATCTGCTGGAAGGCGGGGCCGATCTGCGTTCCATTCAAACCATGCTGGGTCATGCGGATATCTCCACCACTCAGATCTATACCCTGGTCACACATGAGCACCTCCGGGAAGTTTACCGGAGATATCATCCCCGAGCCTGATTTCTAATGAAATCCATCCAGGCGGCAATCCATTCCAAGGACCAGGAACCAACAGGTATCGAGGTCATCACCACCCACCTCAATACCGATTTTGACGGTCTGGCCTCCATGATGGCCGCCAAAAAACTCTATCCGGAGGCCTGGCTGGTCTTTCCGGGTTCGCAAGAACAGAACCTGCGCAATTTTTTTCTCCAATCCACGGTCTACCTGTATAATTTTACCAAGATAAAGCAGGTCCCGCTGGAACGGATTCATCGACTGATCCTGGTGGATACCCGTCAACCGGAGCGGATCGGACGATTTGCGGAGATATTGAATCGTTCCGGATTGGAAATTCATATTTATGACCATCATCCTTCAGCCGAAAACGACATCAAGGGAAGCCTGGAAATTATTAAACCGGTGGGGGCGACCATGACCCTCATGTCCAGGTTCTTGAAGGAAAGGAATATCCCTTTGACCCCGGATGAAGCGACCCTAATGGCCTTGGGAATTTATGAAGATACCGGGTCTTTCACCTTCGGTTCCACTACCCCCGAGGATTATCAGGCGGCCGCCTATCTTCTGGAGCAAGGGGCCAATCTGAATCTGATCTCGGATATGCTGACTCGGGAGTTGACCGCCGAACAGATCTCCTTATTAAATCAAATGTTGGAATCGGCTACCCGGCACCGGATCAATAATCTGGAGATTGTGGTGGCCAAGGCCTCCATCGATTCCTATGTGGGGGATTTCGCCGTTCTGGTCCATAAAATGATGGATATGGAAAATCTCGATTGCCTCTTTGCCCTGGCCCGGATGGAAGACCGGGTCTATCTGGTGGCCCGGAGTCGGATTCGGGAAATCAATGTTGGAGAAATTCTATTGACCTTCGGTGGTGGGGGACACCCTTTTGCCGCCTCGGCCACGATCAAGGATCAAACCCTGGTTCAAGTGGAAGAAAAGCTGATGGCCTTGCTTAAAAGCCGGATCAATCCCCAGCGTAAGGCCAGGGACATGATGACCTTTCCGGTAAAATCCATTCAACCCGGCGAGACTATCGAACATGCCAACGAACTGCTGACCCGCTATAACATCAATGTTCTTTTGGTGATGGAAGACGAAAAGCTGCTGGGCCTGATCACCCGGCAGGTAATTGAAAAAGCTATTTTTCACGGCCTCAAGGAGCTGCCGGTACAAGAATACATGACCACGGAATTTTCAACCATCGGACCGGAAGCCACTCTGTTTCAAATCCAGGAATTCATCATCGAGAACAAACAAAGGATCCTGCCGGTGGTCAAACAAGGGAAGGTCCTGGGGGTCATTACCCGTACCGACCTGCTCAATATTCTGATCAGCGGCCCGTCAATCACCGAATACCTTTTCGATTCCCGCAAGGCCCCTTATTTCGTTCGGAAAAAGAATGTCGGTTATTTAATAGAAGAAAGGTTGCCCAAACGGGTCGTCACACTTTTGAAATCGCTGGGCGAGGTAGCCGACAGTCTGGGGTACAATGTTTATGCCATCGGGGGATTTATCCGCGACCTCTTCCTGAAATTCGACAATCTGGATATTGATGTGGTCATCGAAGGAGACGGGATCAAATTCGCCCAGGAATATGTCAAACGGTTCCCGGCCCGCATCCGTTATCATATCAAATTCAAGACCGCAGTCCTTATCTTTCCCGACGGCTTTAAGGTGGATGTCGCCACCGCCCGTTCGGAATATTATGAATCTCCCGCCGCCCTGCCGGTGGTGGAACTCAGCTCGATCAAAATGGATCTCTACCGGCGCGACTTTACCATCAACACCCTGGCCGTGAAACTGAACCCCCGTCATTTCGGAATCCTGATCGATTTTTTCGGTGCTCAAAAAGACCTGAAAGAACGATCTATCCGGGTCCTTCATAACTTGAGTTTTGTGGAAGATCCGACCCGGGTGTTTTCGCGCCGTTCGTTTTGAACAACGTTTCGGGTTCAAGATTGGAAAATTGACCGCCAACCTGATCGAAAACGCAATTCGCATCGGCGGCATCGAAAAGCTGGCCCCTAAAAGGATTTTTACCGAACTTCAATTGATCCTGAGTGAAGAGAACCCTCTTCCGGTCATAAAAAGACTGATTGATTTAAAACTGCTCCAGGCCATCCATCCGGAATGGACCCTCCACCCGAAAGGAGAGGTTCTTTTCGGGGAAATAAGAACCGTCCTGGCCTGGTTTGACCTCCTATATCTCAATGAACCCTACGAAAAATGGCTGATTTATTTCCTGGCCTTAACCCAGCCTATTCCCCAATTCATGGATTTGCGCCGGCGGCTGGGATTGCCTAAAAGGGTTTCTGAAATGATGACCCTGTGCCGGAACGAAGGAGAAAGGGTTATAATGACCCTTCAGAAAAATCCCAAATCATCCCGGAGTGAAATAGTCAGGCTCCTCTCACCCCTGCCCATCGAAGCCTTGCTTTTCCTGATGGCCAAAACCACCCAGGAAACCGGCCGGAAAATGATTTCACTATTTTTTACTCAATTGAAATCAATCCGGATATCGATCGGAGGAGAAGAGCTCAAAACCCTTGGGTTGGTCCCCGGTCCCCAGTATAAAACCATTCTGGGCAACCTCCTGGAGGCTCGAATCAACGGAAAAGTATTGACCCGGGAGGATGAAATAGCCTATGTTAAAAAACATTTTGCAGAGCAGGAGAAAAACTTAACCCCAAACACATAAATTCAGGAATTCAGAATCCTGGATTCTAACTCGTTTAAAAAAAGCTCAATTGGAAAAATATTGACGATAAATTCACACCCCCAGCATTGGAAAAACTTTAAATCATGAGTTCGATTATTCAACAAATCAGTATCATGGCCATCCCTCTCCTCTTAGGGGTTATCCTGCACGAAGTAGCTCACGGCTGGGTGGCCAATAAGCTGGGGGATCCCACCGCCCGATTGATGGGTCGCTTAACCTTGAACCCCATCCCCCATATCGATCCCTTCGGGTCTATCCTGATCCCCGCGATACTGATTTTATCCCAGGCCCCTTTTGTTTTCGGGTATGCTAAACCGGTCCCGGTTAATTTCAGAAATCTCAGAAATCCTAAAAAAGATATGGTTTGGGTCGCCCTGGCCGGAGCGGTGGTTAATCTCCTCCTGGCCTTGGGGTTCTCCATTATTCACCGGCTGTTAATGGCCGCCGGACCGCTCTGGGAATGGCCCCTTCTGCGTATTATCCTCCAGCCTCTGATCCTCATGCTGCGCTACGGGGTGGTAATCAATGTGGCCCTGGGTATCTTCAATCTCATCCCCATCCCCCCTTTGGACGGCGGGAGGGTTATGGTCGGTCTTCTGCCTTTGCAGGCCGCTTACCAATACAGCAAAATTGAGCCTTATGGCTTTTTTATTTTGATAGGGCTTTTAGTGACCCATGTTCTGGATTGGTTTATTTCACCGTTGATTTATTTTATCACCGGCTTGTTTCTGGGGGGGTTGATGTAGATATAAATCAGGCCAGAGGCCAGAGGCTATCGGCAAGGGAAAAAAAGACGGAAAATTTCTTGCACCAATGGCCCATAGCCTATTGCCTATAGCCTATCGCCTATGATTAAGGAGTTTTTTAAATGGAACGGAAACGGATTTTAAGCGGGATGCGCCCCACGGGTAAATTACACCTCGGCAATCTTCACGGGGCCTTGCTGAACTGGAAAAAACTTCAGGAAAATTATCAATGCTTTTTTTTTATAGCCGACTGGCATGCCTTGACCACTGAATATAAAGAACCCAAAACCATTCATGAGTATATCCTGGACATGGTCATTGACTGGATCAGTATTGGATTGGACCCTGAGATCAGCACCTTTTTTCTGCAGTCGGCGGTCAAAGAACATGCCGAGTTGCATTTGATCTTATCTATGCTCACGCCCCTGTCCTGGCTGGAACGGAATCCGACTTATAAGGAACAGCAGCAGGAACTGGAAAGCAAGGAGATCGGAACCTACGGCTTTATCGGCTACCCGGTCCTACAAGCCGCCGATATTATGATGTACAAGGCCCATGCCGTTCCGGTGGGCATCGATCAGGCCCCTCATGTGGAATTGACCCGGGAAATCGCGCGGCGGTTCAATTTTCTCTACGAGGAGGTCTTCCCAGTGCCTGATGTGCTTCTAACCGAAACCCCGAAATTACCCGGACTGGACGGACGGAAGATGAGTAAAAGTTATAATAACGCCGTCTTCCTCTCCGACTCCCTGGAGGAAATCCGTCTCAAATTGTCTCAAATGGTAACCGATCCCCAGAGGGCTCGACGCAAAGACCCGGGGAATCCCGAGGTCTGCATCCTTTTCCCCCTCCATAAAATTTATTCACCCTCGGAACGGATCGAGGAAATAGAACGGGAATGCCCCCGGGCCGGGATCGGTTGCGTGGATTGTAAAAAATGGTTGATCGAAAAGGTCATTGAGGCCTTTCAACCGATCCAGGAGAAAAGGGAATATTGGACCCAGCGAATTCCGGAAGTTCGGTCCATCCTTGAGACCGGAAATGACCGGGCCCGGGCCTTCGCCCAAAAAACCATGGAAGAAGTCAGACAAGCAATAGGATTTTAGATTGCGGATTGCGGAATTCGGGTTGCGGGTTGCGGGTTACGGCTTGCAGGTTTATGGTTAGGTAACTCTTTCTTCTGAACTCGCAACTCGTAACTCGGAACGGGTATCTTAACATGGACTACAACGTTAAACTTGATATCTTCGAAGGACCCATGGACCTGCTGGTCCATTTAATTCGTAAAAACGAGATGGATATCTATGATATCCCCATTGCCGTTATCACCGCCCAATATCTGGAATATCTGGATCTGATGAAAGATCTTAATATCAATATAGCCGGAAATTTTCTGGTCATGGCCGCAACCCTGATCCATATCAAATCCCGCATGCTGCTGCCCAGACCGCCGGAAGATGAAGAGGAGGATGATCCACGGCTGGAATTGACCAGGCCCTTGCTGGAATACCTTCAGTTAAAAGAGGCCGCGGAACAACTGGGGCAACGTCCTCTTTTATACCGGGATGTCTTCACCCGGGATTTCCTGGCCAAGGAATTGGAAGGTAAGGAAGAAGGTCTCCTCCGGGTGGGAATTTTCGAGTTAATGGAAGCAGTCCGGCGGATACTTCTGGAGAAGAAAGAGGATCCCTTTGTCCATTTACCCAGTCCTCTGATCCCCATTGAAAACAAGATGGAAGAAATTCTGGCCAAACTTAAACAATTGGGGCGTCTCCTGTTGGAAGAAATATTTCCCGGCCACTTCACCAGGGCGGAACTCATCGTTGCCTTTCTGGCCTTGCTGGAACTGGCCCGGATTCAAAAAATTATTATCTATCAGGAAATACAGGGAGGAAACATCCTGATTTATGATTTTCTTCCCCCGGCGACGATTTCTTGAAAAATTCATTGCAATTCGATTAACTGATTTTGTACCTACTAAACCTAATGAGAATAAAATAAGCAAACATGAACGAAATTAAATCTCTACTCGAAGCCTTGATTTTCGTTTCCCCCACTCCCATCGGACTGAAAAAGATCCTGGAAGTCGTGGGAGACAGTTTTCCTAAAAAGGATATTGAAGCGGCTTTGGCCCAATTGCTTAAGGAATATGAAAACCCGGATCGGGGTCTCTATATTCAGGAAGTGGCTGATGGGTTCCAGTTTCGCACCAAACCCCGGTTCAGTGAATGGATCAAAAGGCTAAAAAAGATCAGCCCCGCCCGTCTCAGTAAAGCCGCCCTGGAAACCCTGGCCATTATTGCCTATAAACAACCGGTCACCCGGGGCGATGTGGAAAGGTTGCGCGGGGTCGAAGTCGACGGAATCGTCCGGACCCTATTGGAAAAAAATTTGATTCATATTGTGGGACGTAAAGAAATTCCGGGACGCCCTATTCTCTACGGGACGACTCAGCGTTTTTTGGAATTGTTCGAATTGAAAAATCTCTCCTTTCTCCCTTCACTGGAAGAAATCAAAGCCATGCATGCTGATTTAAGTGAAAACGAAACGGATTGAAAAAGGCCAACGGCAAAAGTTCGATATTCCCAAAGGATCTCCACTCCGCGAGGAGTCTGCAGCAGAAAATCTTCCCTGGCGACTGCAAAGAATTCTGTCCCATTCCGGCTTGGCTTCCCGCCGCAAGGCCGAAGACTTAATTCGGGCCGGAAGAGTTGTAGTCGACGGCCGGGTCGTTACGGAACTCGGGTTCAAAGTAGTCCCTTCAAAACATCGAATCGAAGTGGACGGACAGCTTATTGCCTCCCCTGAATCCAAGGTCTATTATCTTTTTTATAAACCCAAAGGAGTGGTCTCAACTTTAAGGGATCCACAGGGCCGGCCGACTATTTTAGACTTTTTATCCCAGGCCCAGATCAGCCAGCGGGTCTTTCCGGTCGGCCGGTTGGACTGGGATGCCGAGGGCTTAATGCTCCTGACCAACGATGGGGACCTGGCCCAAACCCTTCAACATCCCAAATTCCAGGTCCCCAAGACTTATCGGGTCAAGGTGTGGGGAATCCCCTCTCTCGACTCCTTACGCCGACTGCAGGCCGGGACCTGGCTCCCCAGCGGGAAGAAACATCGGGCCGATTGGGAAATGGTCAAGACCGGACTGGACCGGTCCTGGTTATTAATTACCATTCGGGAAGGGGAGAAACATCAGGTCAAAAACATGTGTGCGGCCATTGGTCATCCGGTGATGACTCTCAAACGGGTCAGCCTGGGACCATTATCTCTCGGACGGTTGGCTCCGGGGGAGATACGGCCTTTAACCCCCAAAGAAATCCAGACCTTGAATGAGTTTACCTCTACAAGAGAGACATGAAGGCAGAATCTTCCTATATTATTAAGTGCGGACTTCCCATTGGGCCGTTTTTGGAAGAAGCCTCCTTCGCACTTTGTTTTTCCCCTTGACCCGGTTAGTTTCTTGTCTTAAACTTATTTCGAATTAAGGTTCTCTTTTGGAATCCCTAAGGGGATCTGATTGGGTTGTTGCTTTTTATTTCAGTCCTCGGTTTTGAATCTCAGGGTCTGAATATCAATCTTTTTAAAAAATTCACTTCAAAAAGAAAGGAAATCTTGAACCATGATGTATGATTTTAACGCCGACGAAATCTTTGAAATAGCCGAACAGTTGGAACGTAATGGCGCCCAATTTTACCGGACCGCCGCCAAAGCGGTACAGGATAATCAGGCTCGTGATTTTTTGCTCTCCTTGGCGGCCATGGAAGATGAACATGAAAAAACCTTCGCCCGAATGCGCTCCCAATTAACCGCCCCGGAAAAAACCTCTACCGTATTTGATCCCCAGGGGGAAGCCGCCGGCTACTTGAAAGCCCTGGCTGACACCCGTGTCTTTTTCGAAAAAAAAGTCGACACTTCTTCCATGGAGGCGATCCTGAAGGATGCCATCGTAGCAGAGAAGGACTCTATTGTTTTTTATCTGGGGATGAAGGAGGCGGTCCCGGAAAATATGGGGCGCAATAAACTCGATGAGGTGATCAAAGAAGAAATGGGACACATCCGGCTCCTAAGCAAAGAACTGGTGTCCCTGAAAAAATAGAAAACACCTTCCCCCTATTGCATGCGTTCGCGCTAAACCACGATACCTACCCTGCTTCTGGATGGCACAGAAAAAAGTCATACGGGGGCAGGGTATTCTGGTTGAAGAGGAAAAGAAGTTAAATCAATGAGAAAAGGAACGGTAGGAGGAAAATAATTTCCAGACATGGAAACATTAGTGGTCGGAACGGGGATTCATGACTATCGCCCACTGCCGCCGAAGCCTTTCCCGGTTGGCAGCGTCATAATATTCGACTGGGTTGAAATCATCGGTCAATATCCGCCCATGATTCAGGTCGGACCGAAATACTCCTTTAAGTGTGTCCGCCACCCGTCCTTCAACCGCTGGATGAATGCCGGTCAGGTCAGGCTCATGCAGAAAAGTCAGTTCAGGCCGGTCTGAAGCGACAAAAAATATGTTTCCTTCTTGTTCCTCGCCGTGGATTTTCACGCTTTTAAAAACCGCCCGCAAGGTTTTCTCCAGCGAGGCCGTTGCAAAATCCTGCTCAGGATTCAGGTTGCCGAAGGTATTGATCACCAAGGTCCCACCCGGGTTAAGCACCGACTGGATGGTCGCAAAGGCCTCCTTGGTCATCAGATGGGATGGTGAGGAGTCTCCCAGAAAGGCATCGAGAATGACGGTATCGTAATGACCTTTGCAGTCGTTCAGAAAATGACGGCCGTCGTCAATAAATAGGTTCACCCGACTCGGATCGAAATCAAAATATCGCCTGGCCAGCGGCACCACAGCCGGATTGATTTCCACCACATCTACTTTCACTCTCTCGCGCGCCAGTTCCATAGGTACGATCCCCACCCCCATACCGATGCACAACGCCTTTTCAATCTTTTCCGTGTAGGCCCGCGCCAATCCATGGAGCATGTAGGTAAAGAGATGGATGCTCTGTTTGGTCGCCGGATCAACACCATTCTGTAAGAGATAATCATTGAAATAATACCGGTAGGGCGGGTTGGTTCCGTCCAAAACCTGCATCAAACCGAAATTAGAATTTCGTCGCTCCAGTTCGGTAATGCCGGGGACCCGGATTCGGGCGTCTACGCCAACTCCCCACCACCCTATTCCTAATCCGACCAGGGCAAAAACCACTGCCGTTCCTACTCGGCCATGCCCCTTGCCCCACAGGACGAAATAAATGACCACCAGCACCAACAATATTGCCGCCGTGCAGAGCATGGTTATGGAATTCGGGAAAAACGGAATCAGGGCATATCCGATCAGAATCGTTCCTGCGACACTTCCCGCCGTGCTGATCGCCGTCAATCGCCCCACCTGGCTGCCGACAACGTTCATGGAGGCGGTCATCACCCGGACCAGAAAGGGTCCTACGGTGGCCAGTAAGGCCAGTGGGACAAAGAACAAAAACATGGAGGCCAGCAGAGATCCCAAGGCAAGCTTGTAATCGAGGCAACGTTCCGCCACCGGCCAGCAAAGCGGTACGGTCAGGCAGAGATAGAGGGCGGCGATTAAAATGCAGACATAGAGACGGTTCAACTTAGCCGAACGGTCCACCAGCCAGCCGCCGAACCAATAGCCGATAGCCAGAGAGATCAGGGTCACTGCAATTTGGGCCGTCCAGACAAAGTGCGAAGTTCCGAAATATGGGGAAAGCATCTTGGCCCCGAGGATTTCCACAATGAGGACCGCCGCGCCGCAAACCGCTGCCGAACATATAAGTAGCGCCGCAATACGGGAGGTAAAGATTTTTCAGGTTTGTGGTGGGGTAGAGGTGTTTTCTTCATGTAAACCTTTCTAAGTCCCCAACAGAATCGGAGGAAAAACCGGAAGCAGTATTTTCAGGAATGGGAAGACTATGGTCCACCTCCTTCCGTCTCTTCATTTGTTTGCAACTTATATCATAATGAAGATGGGTTGCTCTTTGATCCCCTGGAAATTGTCCTTATAAGATGTGGTAAATATAAAAGAACTCTTTGAGTTGTCAAGAAAAATAATGGACCGGCTGAAGGGTACCTCGATGTTGCAAAAGTTTCGGAGGCTGCAGATCCGAGGCGTCCAGGGCGAAGTCGTATCCGCATACTGCGAGCCCTGGACAACAAAGGAGCTGCGACCTCCCAAACTTTCCCGGAGGGTAAAAATTGATAGAAATTTTAATAAGATCCGAACTTCACCGGTGGTAATTATTAACACGGGATTTAAAATAATCAAAACAGGACGTTCATCGCTAAATTTTTATGCAACCTCGAGGGGTATTTTCTCCTTGAAATTTTGTCTAATTTTGGTTAAAAAGAAACTATTGCTCCCGGGCGGTTAACTCAGCGGTAGAGTGCCATCCTCACACGGTGGAAGTCACTGGTTCAAATCCAGTACCGCCTACCATACTAAATCAAGGACTTAACCATTTATGGTTAGGTCCTTTTCTTTTTTGGTGACCAGATTGTAACCAGTAAGGTTAATAATGGCACTTTCCGGTTATAAAGAAGCAGATAGTATCGGGAATAGGGAATCTGCTGAGATAAGGAGGGATCAAGGAACGAACATTACCTCTATGACACCGCGACCGGCCAGACCTTTTTAAACATCGTTTTCGGGAAAAAACAATAGGGACAGGCATCCGGGGGTTCCGGACCATAATGGATATGACCGCACACCCGGCAGCGCCAGGCCGTCTTGGCTCCTGGATCCGGTTCCGGGGAGTCTGAGGAATCCCAGGCCCTGAGCATGGGAAGGTCTTCCAAGGGCGGCATAACCGGTTTATAAGAAAACAGGGCGTGGGCGGATAAAATCACCCGTTGGATCTCGCTGGTTCCTTCATAAATCGCAAACAGGCGGGTATCACGCAGGAGTTTCTCAACAGGAAACATCCGGGTATAGCCGTACCCCCCGAAAATTTGCATGGCCTCATTGACTACCTCCAGGGCTTTTTCTGCAGCGTATACTTTGGCTATTGAGGCGGAAATCGAGGGATCGATGCCCTGATCGGCTTCCCAGGCCGCCTTCCAGACCAAAAGGCGGGCGGTTTCCATCTTTTCAAACATTTCGGCGATCTTGAATTGAATGGCCTGGTTATTGGCAATAACCGCTCCGAAGGTGTGCCGTTTTTTGGCATAATCGATCGCATATTCCATAGCCGATCGGGCGGCGCCAACGGCAAAAGCGCCGATAATAGGGCGGGTCCTGCCGAAGGTGCGCATGGCCAGCAAAAAACCTTCCCCCGGAGGGGCGATAACATTGCCCCTGGAGACCCGGACATCCTTCAAGTGGATTCCAGCCGTGTTGGAACAGCGCTGCCCGATTTTAGGGATCGGTTTCCCCACCGATACCCCTTCCCAATTCCGCTCCACCAGAAAGGCCCCGATACCTTTATGCTTTAAGGCCGGATCAATCGAGGCAAAGATGACCTGATAGTCGGCTACCCCGGCATTGGTAATCCAATATTTGGTGCCGTTCAAAATATAGTCTTCACCGTCCGATTCGGCCCGGCATCCCATACCGGCCACATCCGATCCCATGGTCGGTTCGGAAGCGGCAAAACAAATCAGTTTGAATTCTTGAGCGATCTCCGGCAGAATTCTTTGCTTAAGCGATTTATTATTGGAAAGGATCAAGGGCAATAACCCAAGAGAATTATCAAAGAGGGAGGTAGCGATTCCCGGACAGGCGGCGGCAATCTCTTCGGTCACCAGGGCGGCTTCGATCAGACCGGCCCCCTGACCGCCGTATTCTTTAGGGATGCCCCCGTTCATCAACCCGGCATCAAAGGCCTTCTTCAAGAGGAAGAGAGGCACTTCGTCCTTTTCATCATATTGCCAGGAGACCGGCAACACTTCCTTAAGGGCGAAGGACCTGGCCTTTTGACGAAGCTCCAATTGTTCGGGAGTAAGGGTGAAATTCAACATAATTTATTTTGTTTCCTGGGCCGCCTGATCTAAAATCTCCCCCAGGGCAACCACCGTATCTTCGACCAGTTTAATACAAATTCCGCGTCGTCCGTCGGGATTACTATAAAACTCATTCACCTTTTCCCGGTCCCGCCAATTCACCTGGGCGATATTGGAGCAATCTACGCTTCCGAATTCCTTGGTCAACTCCTCAAATCTTTTGGTCAGCTTGTAGCTTAACCGCCACATGTTGGGATGTTCTTTTTCCTCCAGATTGCCCCGGCTGTACAGGCTGGATATAAAGGCCACACCGCCGAGCAAGGCCCCGCAGACCCGGCCGGTGCTGGCAATACCCCCGCCCAAAGCCCCCATGGCCTTGATGACCTCTTCATTTACCATGTTCATCTTTTCCTGGCCCACGGCCAGGACCGCCTGGCTTCAATGAAATCGTTTCAAAAAAAGTTCCCTGCCCTTTTGTCGCATTTCTTCTGGTGTCATATCCACCTCGTTTTAGATTTATCTTCTAAAATAGAAAAACTATTTTAGATCCCCAAGTTTTTTGCTTATAGTAATGGAAACCGTTTCCTTTTGCAACAATCACTTCCACCAGGGCAACTTCAAGGACGCCATACTCGGTAAAGACATAAGGAAGGACTGGTGAAAAGTGAAGCAGGGAAAGGTGGGCACAATTTGGGACTACCTCCATTTTTTCTTCGGCAGTCATTTGAAACATGAAATCTCCCGGAAAACGATCCTTGTTGCGTTTGACAGCCTGATTGAGAACCTTCGTCGTCACTCCATAAAGCATGGCCAAGTCAGCATCAACCATTACACGAAATCCGCGAAATTGAACATTTTTTTAAAGCTCCCAATTTATGGGACGGCGCTTTAAAAGCTAATGTGGAATGATTTATTTAACCCAGAACAAACAGTTAATGTCAATCTAAAGGATTACAGCCTGTTGAGGAGTTGCCTGGATGTCCTGAAGATCTTCTGCTATTGCATCCTTCCCCCATCCCCACCACTTCCCGATACCCGCCCTTGGCCAAGCCTATACGGTGAAGGATATTTTTTTCTCATCTGGCTATATTGTCTTCGATTTTTCACTGGGGAATGCCAACGTACTGGTATTATTCACGCGCCTGAATCATTGTATTCCTATATTTATTCCCACATTAAAGTGGTATTACTACTTTCAATTTTTTCGTTTCCACTTGGCATCGCGCCCTTTTCCCAGTATTTCCAATCGTCCTTCCTCTCTCCAGCGATTCATTACCAGACGGATTGTATCTCGACTTACATTAGGGCAAAGTCGCTCCAAATCGGCGATCCCAAAAGGTCCGATCAAATTCTGAAGCGCGTATTCCACCAGTTCTGTCTTGGAGCCACGCTCCGGTCTTTGTCGCCCAGCTCTCTCCTCAAATTCACGGTACGCTCTACGCCAGGTTGAAAGAAGAAAATGAAACAATGGCATAACATCATGGTCGCCGTTATGCCATCCGGTAGAACTGGCTTTTAAGGCCTCATAATAATCCTCCTTGGACTGTTCCACTATCCGTTCATGGCTGATATACCGTCCGACCCCATATCCATGATGATAGAAGGCAAGCAAGGTAAGGAGCCTCGAAATGCGTCCGTTTCCATCTCGGAAGGGATGAATAGACAGGAAATCCAGCACCAGGCAGGCGGAGGCAAGAAGTGGGGTGACCTTCAATTGTTCGATGGAATGGCGATAGCCCAGGCAAAGTTCTTCCATGGCCTTTGGAACTCTTTCCGGGGCAAGCGGCCGAAAACGCACCTCGCGGTGACCATCAGGAAAAATTTCGATGATATCATTTGGTTTGGTCTTCCACTGTCCAGCGTCGCCACTGGTTCCGCCTTGGGCAAGACCATGAAGGTGCAGACAGGTTTCCGGTGATATAGGAATCTTATGGTGCTCGGTGTGTATCCAGTTTAGTGCCAAACGATATCCAATAATCTCTTCTTCCGAGCGATCTCGAGGGCGGATGTTTCCAAGAACAAGGGGCCTCAATCGATTCTTTTCAACCGTTACACCCTCAATACGATTAGATGACTCCGTGCTTTCAATTAATGCTATTTCTCGAAGTGTTTTAAGGAGTTGCGGAGACTGGTTTTCAAAAAGTTGTTGGCGCCCTTTGCATTCGGCCAAAGTTTCCAATAACCATACAGACGAAAGGGGCAGTTTTGTATCTTGAAGCCGTGTCCCCTGAAAACTCATCATGGCTTTTCCCTTTTGTAAGGAGCCTGTTCCTGTTGCACCGCCATCGGTTTCTTGATTAGAAGTCAGAAGTCTAAAAGATTACCTCCCCGGTACTCGGCCCATTACGGTCGGTTTCTTTCATAAATAATCCGCAGTCCCTCCAAAGTCAGGTAGGATTCCACGGCTTCGATGGTCTTGGATTCGGAGGCAATCAGGGGAGCCAATCCGCCGGTGGCGATGACCTTGGGTTTTTGGGAAACGGCGTCGATAAACCGTTGAACCAATCCGTCCACCAGGCCGGTGTAACCGAAAATAATGCCCACGTTCATGGCGCTGATGGTATCTTTGGCCAGAACGGTTTTGGGCCGGGTAAAGATTTCCACCCGGGGCAGTTTGGAGGCCTTTTGAAACAAGGCCTCACAGGAGATCAGGATACCCGGGGCAATGGCCCCGCCCATGAATTCCCCTTTTTCGGAAACATAGTCAAAGGTAGTGGCCGTTCCGAAGTCCACAACGATCATATTGGTCCGGTATTTTTCATAGGCGGCAACGGCATTGACAATGCGGTCGGCTCCCACTTCCTTGGGGTTATCAATAAAAATCGGCATGCCGGTTTTTATGCCCGGTCCGACAAAAAGGGGACGTAGATCAAAATAGCGTTTTCCGAAGTCTTCCAGCGTATGCAGCATGGGCGGCACCACACAGGAGATGATCATATGGCCGATCTGTTCCAGTACCAGATCCTGGGTGGTAAAAAGATTTTTAAATGAGATCCCCAATTCATCCATAGTGGCATCCCGCTCGGTACGGATACGCCAATCACACAGGCGGTTAGGCCCATCATAGACCCCTAAGACGATATTGGTATTACCCACGTCAATGACCAATAATAGGTCCTTTGTTTTCTTAGGCATTGAACTCCCTTTCGATCACTCGGGCGGTTTCTTCAGCCAGGGCATTAATTTCTTTTTCATCTTCCCCTTCTACCATAACCCGGACCAGAGGTTCCGTTCCCGAAAAACGAACCAGGATTCTTCCTTTATCTCCCAGCTTCTTCTCCACTTTTTTAATTTGTTGGTTTACAGCCGGGAATTCTTCCAGCCGCCTTCGCTCCTTGATCCGGACATTGACCAGCTTTTGCGGATAATGGTCCATGATATCCGACAGGTCGGAAAGACTTTTTTCCTCTTTTTGCATGATGGCCAGAAGTTGTAGGGCACTTAATATACCGTCCCCGGTCGGGTTGTGATCCAGAAATATCAGGTGACCTGATTGTTCCCCCCCAAAGTTGCAGCCTCGTTTGACCATTTCCTCCACCACATAACGGTCTCCCACCTGGGTCCGGATGAGGCGGATGCCCTTCTCCCGCATAGACACTTCCAGACCCATGTTGCTCATGACCGTGGTAACCAGGGTGTTTTTTTTCAGTCGTCTTTCTTTAAACATCCGGCTGGCGCAGATAGCCATGATCTGATCCCCATTGACGATTTCCCCGTTTTCGTCCACAAAAACAACCCGGTCCCCGTCACCGTCAAAACTGATCCCCAGGTCGGCCTTTTTTTTCCGGACCATGGCGCTGATCAAACCCGGATACAAGGCCCCGCAATTCTTATTGATGTTTTCTCCGTTGGGCTTGGCCCCCAGCAAGGTTACTTCGGCTCCCAATTCCTCAAAAACCGTAGGGGCGACTTTGTAGGTGGCCCCATTGGCACAGTCCAGAACGATATGCAGTCCATCCAGGGTCAATTCCTGGGGAAAGGTATTTTTCAAAAATACAATATAACGGCCGATGGCATCTTCAATACGGAAGGCCTTTCCGACCTTATTGGCCGTAACCATGGAGGAAGAAAGCTCCTCGGAAAACATGAGATTCTCAATCCGTTCCTCCATCTGATCCGGCAGTTTGAATCCATTACTGGAAAATATTTTAATCCCGTTGTCCTGATAAGCGTTATGCGAAGCGGAAATGACAATACCGGCATCCGCCCTCATGCTGGTGGTGATGAAGGCGATACCCGGAGTGGGCAGGGGCCCTACCAGGATGACATCCCCTCCCATGGAACAGATCCCGGCCGTGATGGCCGTTTCCATCATGTAGCCGGACAACCGGGTATCTTTTCCCACCACAATTTTATGACGCCGGTTTTTATCTTTAAAGATATAAGCGCAGCCTTTCCCGAGTTGCAAGGCCACTTCAACCGTCATGGGGTAAACATTGGCCACCCCCCGGATCCCATCGGTGCCGAAAAGTTTACGCATGCCCTCTCCTTAATTCCTGTTGCTTTTTTTTATTTTCACTTCAATTTCCAGAGGTACCTCTTTGACCAAAAAAATCTGATAATTCCGAAAATCCAGAAAAGTCCGCTTTTTCAAATCGGATTTCAGCCCCTGAATGTCGATCGGCTTGGTAGACAGGCTTTCTAATTTTTCAACCACCCCTTCCGGTCCGGCGATATCCACCTGATCGGGATTGGCCTGAACCGAATCCAACTCATATCCCGATGCCGGTCTTCCGGTAATACGGGCATGGACGGCAACTTTTTTTATCAGCAATTTTTGCAAGACCACCGTTACTTGAGTAGGATTGATTTGGGTTATTTTGACTCCACGGGGTAAAGGAATTCCTTCGGAAGAAATCGAAAAGGAAACCGTTCCTTCCCGGGCATTGGAAAGGTCCAGGGATTTGCTTAAAGTTTCCATAGAAAGGGATCGAACCAGGCTGCTCGGCCCGTTGACCCGTATCTCTATCCCATGGGGGACGTTATTGACAACGATCAAATCCCGGGGCATATTGACCAAGACCAGAGGGACCGTCAATCCCACTTCGGCCCGTTCTTCTCCCACCACAAAATACCACATGATGATCGCCAGAACGACGGCCAGGAGTTTGAAGTGCCAGCTTTTCATGATCGATCCCCTTTGGCCCGGACCGGCTTTCCTGGGCCCGAACAACCAATAGGCCCTGCGCCCGGTTTCTTTGGCAAACAGGGTTTGCAAGACCCTTTTCAGGGTGGTCGAATCCAGACCTCGCGTAAACCGCCCGTTGATGGCCACGGAAATACGTCCCGTCTCTTCGGAAACGACCACGACCGCTGAATCCGCTTCTTCCGACAACCCGAGGGCCGCCCGATGTCGGGACCCGAAACTTTTGCTGACCCGGGTATTCCTGGTCAAGGGGAGGTAACAGCCGGCCGCTGTTATCTTACTGTTCTGAATGATAACGGCTCCATCATGCATCGGTGATTGGGGATGGAAAATACTCACCAGCAACTCCCAGCTTACTTTGGCATCCATCATCGTCCCGGACCTTAAATGATCATTCAGACCGGTTTGTCTTTCCAAAACAATCAAGGCCCCGGTAAGGTGGCTGGAAAGATAAACCGCGGCCTTGATGACCTCCTCGATGGTCTGAAGGGTTTCAGCCGGGGTCCGGACAAATGGACTGCGCCCCACCTGGGCCAGCACCCTGCGGATTTCGGTCTTAAAAAGGATAATAATCACCAGGAGGATTGAACCGAGGAAATTACTCAAGATCCAGTGCAGGGTGAGCAGTTCCACCTTCCGGGCAATCAAAAAAGCGACGAAAATAACCACCATGCCAAGAAGGATTTGTACGGCCCTGGTCCCTTTGATCAACAAAAAAATCTGGTAGATGATAAAGGCGACCACCAGGATGTCGACCACATCCTGCCAACGGATATTCTGAAAGAGGACCCAGAAACTGTTCATGCTTCATTTACCTCAGCAAGGGCATCAGCGACAGCCAGAACCTGTTTGGCTGCCGACACGTTGTGGACCCGGACCATATGGGCACCCTGCCAAGCCCCGATGACCAGGGTCGCTGCCGTGCCCCAATCCCGGTTCAGGGCCTCCTGGCCGGTTATATTACCGATAAAGGCCTTCCTGGAGGTCCCCAAAACCATCGGCTGCTCCAGGTCTTGAAAATAATCCATTCGTTTTATCAAGGTCAGGTTCTGGGAAAAGGTCTTTCCAAAACCAATTCCCGGATCGAGAAAAATAAACTCCCGGGGAATTCCCTGACTCTGGGCCCAGTTGATCCGTTCAACAAAAAAATGGTGAATGTCCTCCAGGAGATGGTTATATTGAGGATTGACTTGCATATCCCTCGGGGTACCCTGCATATGCATCAGGATTACCGGGACCCGATAGTTGGCGACAACCTTGGCCAAGCCCGGATCAAAACCCAGGGCGGAGATATCATTGACCAAGCCGGCTCCGGCATCCAAGGCGGCTTTGGCCACTTCGGCCTTATAAGTATCCACTGAAAGGGGAATAGAAATCCTTTTGGCCAGCTCCCGAATAACCGGAACGATTCTTTGGATCTCATCCCGGGTTGAAATAGGGTCGGAGAAGGGCCGGGTTGATTCCCCCCCGATATCCAGCAAATCGGCCCCCTGGGCAGCCAGGGTCTCCCCCTGGACAATGGCCTTGTCTCTCTCAAAAAACAAACCGCCGTCGGAAAAGGAATCTGGGGTTACATTCAAAACCCCCATGATCGAGGTTTTTTTCCCCCAAAGAAAGGTTAAATTGATTCCATTTTATATTATAGTTATTCCGTTGGATCATTATATGGATATATAACACCTAAGGCCGAAGACTGGAGGCTGAAGGTCAAAATGAAAACAAGCCTGCCCAATTTTACCTTAACAAATCAGAAATGAATTAATAATTGGTTTTTCCTCTTGTATCTTGTCTCTTGCTTACAGTCTTCAACCTTCAGCCTTGCTTTGATTCCCCAACCCTTCTTTTCCTTTGATGACAGCATCAATGGTATCACCGTCCAGGGTCTCCTTTTCCAGGAGTAATTTAGCCAGGCGATGTAAGGTCTCCAAATTTTCCCCCAGTAAATCCTGGGCCTTCTGATAGGCATCGAGGATCAACCGTTTTACTTCAAAGTCTATTTTTCGGGCCGTTTCCTCGCTGTAATCCCGATGCTGGGCAATCTCCCGCCCGAGGAAAATCTGCTCTTCCTTCTTCCCGAAGGTCAGGGGCCCCAGGTCGGCACTCATCCCCCACTCACAGATCATCTTTCTGGCCAGTTCCGTGGCCCTTTCCAGATCATTGCCGGCCCCGGTGGTAATTTGCTTCAGGACCAGTTCCTCCGCCACCCGGCCTCCCAAGAAAATAACCAGATTATTTATCAGGAAATCCCTGGGGTAGGTATGTTTCTCATCAATAGGTAATTGTTGAGTCAAACCCAAGGCCCGACCCCGGGGAATAATCGTCACCTTGTGAATGGGGTCGGTTCCGGGTAGTAACCTGGCCACCAGGGTGTGCCCGGCCTCATGATAGGCTGTATTTTTTCGTTCCTCCTCACTGATAATCATGCTCCGCCGTTCAGTACCCATCATGACCTTGTCCTTGGCGGCTTCGAAGTCGGCCATGTCGATCAAATCCCGCCCCAGCCGGGCGGCCAGAAGGGCCGCTTCATTGACCAGGTTTTCCAGGTCGGCCCCGGAAAAACCGGGGGTCCCTCGCGCCAGAATACTTAAGTTCACGCCGGGGGTCAAAGGGGTTTTCCGGGTATGGACCTTCAGGATCTCCTCCCGTCCTTTGACATCCGGAACCGGGACCACCACTTGGCGGTCAAATCGCCCGGATCGCAACAAGGCCGGGTCCAATACATCCGGACGGTTGGTGGCCGAGATCAGGATCACCCCTTCACTGGATTCAAAACCGTCCATCTCCACTAATAATTGATTTAAGGTCTGTTCACGCTCGTCGTGACCGCCACCCAAACCAGCGCCCCGGTGACGGCCCACGGCATCGATTTCATCGATAAAAATGATACAGGGGGCATTACGCTTCCCTTGAATAAAGAGGTCCCGGACCCGCGAGGCCCCTACCCCGACGAACATTTCGACAAAATCCGACCCGCTGATACTGAAAAAAGGGACTCCGGCCTCCCCGGCAATGGCCTTGGCCAGCAGGGTCTTGCCCGTTCCGGGGGCTCCCATCAACAGCACCCCCTTGGGGATACGTCCTCCCAGGCGGGTAAATTTCTTGGGGTCTTTTAAAAAATCGATGATTTCCCGCAGTTCCTCTTTGGCTTCTTCGATCCCGGCCACATCATTGAAGGTGACCTTGGGTCCCTGGTCGGACTGGAGCCTGGCCCGGCTCTTGCCGAAGGCCATGGCCTTACCCCCCCCGCCTTGCATCTGGCGCATAAAAAAGATCCAGACCCCGATCAAAAGGAGCATGGGGAACCAGGAAATCAAAATGGTCATGTACCAGGGGGAATCATCTATGGGTTTGACCGTAATGCGGACGTTATAAGTCCGTAAGGTCTTGATCAGGTCCGAATCTTTGGGGGCATACGTCTTAAATTTTTTCCCGCCGGCTAAAAATCCCTGAATGTCGTCCCCCTGAATGGTCACACTCAGAATTTCGCCTTTTTCAACCATGGCCATAAAATCGGTATAGCTCAAGGATTCCTTGTTGGACTGAGGTTTATTAAATAAATTGAACAGGGCGATCATGACTAAGCAAATGATCACCCACATGGCTAAATTTTTATAAAAAGGATTCAAGTCTCTACTCCTAAGGGTTTATTCCGAATTATTAACCTTATTAATTTATCATAAAATGCTTTGAAATTCAAAGCTATTTTATTGAAAATCAATATTTTGAGGATTACATTCGGAAAACCATGAAGCAATCTCTCCCCTTATTATGAATAAGCCATATTTTTGTGCTGAGGTTAGAAACCGGAATAATACATAAATCTTTTTACCGGTTCATACCTGTTCGGAGTTGAGACTCATAGATTCCCGAATTTTAAATAGCTTTAGTCAGATATTTCATCTCCAATACCCTGGAGGATTGAAGGTCCAGACAAAAGGGTTGTCCAATTTCCATTCCCGCTATCCAAACGATCTTTCCCCGGGAAAGGATCAGCGGGATGCGGGAACGCAGATTTTTGGGGATTTTCCGATCCATAAAAAAACGGCTGACCTTTTTCGATCCTTGCATTCCCAAAGGTTGGAAACGATCACCCGGGCGCATGTTTCTAATCATCAAAGGCCAGACCAGTTTATCAAAATCCACCCGGACCTTATTTTTATCCTTCATTAACAGGGATAATTCCGGCGGCACTTTAAATTTCCTAAATAATATCCTTTCCCCTGTTTCCAGGATGATACCCCCCCGAGGTTTCTCAATTTCATAGGCAAAGGGGGGCACCGGTTCAAGATCGGGGAGAACCGGGGTAATCCGGAGAAGATCCCGGTCCCACTGGGCGGACCAGCCCTTGGGAAGAATAATCCGCCCCTGTTTCCGGTTGCTTTTAGCCGCGGCAATAATCAAAAGAATATGGCTGGCCCGGATATGCCTTAGGCTCCCCATGCTGGTAAAAACAGCTTTTTGGACCAACCGGGAGCTCAAGGACTGGGGAAGCTCGGCCAGTTTTGACCGTTGGATGGAGGTTTCCGGACCTGAACGGGAAATTACGGTCCCGGTGAGTTGATCGACCTTTTCCAGGAGGTACTCCTCATCCTTCTGAAGCAACCCTGCCGTCCGGTTTAATTGGGCCAGGATATTCGGTGAATATTTTTTCAATTCCGGCAACAGATGATGCCTCACCCGGGCCCGTAGAAAACGAAAATCCCGATTGGAAAGGTCTTCTTTAAAAGGAATGGCCCTTAAAGCCAAATAATTCAAAATTTCCGGGCGATAAACCCGGATCAAGGGACGGATGAAAGGGCCCCTTTTTGACCGGAATCCCGGCCAGACCTCCTAAACCTGCTCCCCGGATCAGTCCGATGAGGACCTCTTCGGCCTGGTCATTGGCCGTATGGGCCAGGGCCACCCGGTCGGCCTGCCTGCGTTTTCCATAATCCAGGAAGGCCCGGTATCGGAGTTCCCGGGCCGCCTCTTCCAGGGACATCCCGCTTTCCCTTTGAAAATCCCTGACAGGCAATTTCCGGCTAAGAGAAGGGACAACTCCATTTTTTGGCCCAAACTTTTACAAAGGCCTCTTCTTTATCGGCGTCAGCCCTAAGGCCGTGGTGGCAATGGAGGACCATCAATTCCAGATCCCATTTGGGGCGAAGTTCGACAAGCAGAGAAAGGAGGGCCATGGAATCCGGTCCTCCGGAAACACCAACGATAATCCTGGCCCCGGATTCGAATAACCCGGTTTCTCTGATGACTTTTTCCACCAAAAGCAGGAGACCGGGGTTTATCTTTTTTTCAACCCCTTTCATTAACTGTCCTTGAAACCCCTTGGGAACTTTTTTACAACCTAATCATTTGATCTTTTAAATCCTCATACCCGGTCAGGGGGATTTGCAAAAAATAGTTGAACGGCAATGGAGGTCGTTCAGAAAGGGTCAGCAACGGAATTGAAACAAAAGGCCCAATGATATTTCAAGACCCAAGTGCTGACCCCGCTTTTTTGGTTCAGCGTTTTTCAAGCCAAATCATTTCCCCCATCAGGCTGGTATTTGGATGGAAGTAATTGTTTGGATGGACATACGGCCAGTAGGCGGAAAAACTGTCTTGGGTATATAGAAAGATATGAGTTCCATCCCGCATCAGTTCCCGCTGAATTTCATGAAAAACCTTGGCCCGCTGTTTTACATCCAATATCTTTCTTTGTTTTTCGTTCAGTTCCCAAACCTTGGGGTTGCACCACTTGTAGGTCGTGGTGTGGTCGTGGGGACCGAAATAATGATCGATCCAATCATCAGGATCATATCCTGCAGTCATGACATGTAAAGACAGGGGATACTTATACCGGTAAACGGTATTAAAATATTGAGCCTGTTCCAAAAGCTTTAATTCAACTTCAATCCCAACTTTTTTAAGCATTTCTTGAATAACTTGAGCCGGCTTGGCCATGTATTCGGCGTTCCAGGTCAGTAGTTGGGTTTTAAAGCCATTAGGATACCCGGCTTCAGCCAAAAGTTTTTTGGCCTTTTCCGGATTATATTCCAATTGATCGGATTCAGACAGCGAATAAGGAGGAAAATTGGGAATGGCGCCGATTTGAACCGTTCCCGCCCCACCCCAAGCTAAATTGAGTAACTTTTTTTTATCAATGGCCAGACCAAGAGCCTGTCTGACCCGCCTGTCCTTAAAAGGAGGTTCTAAATCTTCATAGGTGGTTGTGCAGGGCTGAGTCCTCAACACCCACATATGAAACGATTTTTCTCTATCAATCTTCACTTGAGGAGCCTCTTTCTTAAGCACCGGAACCTGGAAGAAATAGGGACCGAACGAATCCAGATTCCCCGCCAGGAAGGCGGCCATAATACTGGCCGGGTCACTCATGATCTTAATTTGAATTTTGTCCAGATAGGGCAGCCCTTTTTTAAAATAATTCTTATTTTTTACCATGGTAATATGCGAACCCTGTACATATTCCTCAAGGATAAAAGGGCCGGTTCCGATGGCATTTTTCTTTAAATCTCCGTATTTATCTACCACTTCTTTGGCCACAATTACCGACCAGTCCGAGGCCAGATAGTTAATAAATGGGGCATAAGGTTCTTTGAGCTTAAAAACAACCGTATACTTATCCGGGGTCTGGATTGAGGCAAACTTTCCTTCAAAATAGTATTTATGTTTAAAATTGCCTTTTTGGCCATACATTCCGGAAACTCGTTCAATCGAGTATTTAACATCAGCCGAGGTCAATTCACGACCGTTCACCGGAGGGATATCTTGAAATCTCACCCCCTTGTGGATCTTGAATTCAAAGGTAAGGGGATCGATCTGTCTATAGCTTTCAGCCAGATCGAGTTCAACGCCGGACATGTCCCTGTTCCACCTAATCAAGCGATTATTCGTGTTGTTGGTGACCGCGGAAGTCTGTGCGTACGTTTCCATGTGGGGGTCCAGCGATCTGGGTTCAGACATTACCGTCCGGTAAACACCTCCGTATTGCGGGCCGGCGGCGGTTGAGGTTGATAGGACACCTATCACCAAAAATAAAAAAAGGATCATACTTAATACAGAAATCTTGTTCTTCATTTTCATCTTTCCCTTCTATTTTTTTATGTTGTTAATAATTCCTTGGGCTTCCAACTCGTCAATTTCCTTCAACTCCAAGCCACCCAAGGCCGAGACCATTTCTCTGGTGTGCTCCCCCAGAAGAGGAGCCCCGCTTTTCGGCCCGGCAGGTGTTCTGGAAAATTTCATGGGTGTATTGACCACTTTCATCATACCCTTCTTCGGGCCGGGGTTCGGCAGATCGATAAACATACTTCTTGAAATCAGCAGGGGATCATGGGCGCTGTCGGCAACGCTGTTCAAGGGTCCGCAAGGCATTCCAATCGGTTCAAACTCATTAATCCATTCCTGGGTGGTTTTCATTTTCAAGGCATCGGTGAAAATGGGTTCCAATTCTTTATAATATTTATAACGCGTTCTTGGGTTATGAAATCTTTCGTCGCTAAGGAGATCCAGACAATTAATTTTCTCCAGAAAAAGCGCCCATTGTTCAATAGGCCCGGTAGCCACGAAGACAATATGCCCGTCTTTAGTTGGAAAGGCCTGGAAGGGGAAAAGAAGGGGGTGCTTACTCCCCAACCTTCGAGGCTCTTCCCCCGTAGCGAAGTAACGGACAAAGGCATTCTCTTCCAGGGCTACAACCGAGTCCACCATGCTGATATCGATCATCTGCCCCAATCCGCTTTCCATTCTTTCATGGACCGCCGCCAGAATGGAAAGGGCTGTAAACATCCCGGCACTAAGGTCGGCTATAGACACGCCCACTCGTACCGGATCTCTGCCCTCCTCTCCGGTTATGCTCATGACCCCGGATCTCCCCTGGGCGATCACATCCAAAGAAGGTTTTTGAGACTCCGGACCGGTCTGTCCGTATCCTGAGCAAGCAGCGTAAATCAACCTGGGATTATGCGCCTTCAGGGTTTCGTAACCCAGCCCGAGAGAATCCATGGTCCCAGGCGTGAAATTCTCTACCAACACATCACATTCAGCCGCCAACTTAAAGAAAAGCTCTTTACCCTTTTCCGTTTTGAGGTTGATCACCATGCTTTTTTTACCTCGATTGACGCTGAAAAAATAGGTACTGACCGAATCGACCAAGGGTTCCAGTGTCCTGGCTACATCCCCGACACCTGGCCTCTCGACCTTAATCACTTCCGCGCCCAGGTCGGCAAGCAGCATCGTTCCGAAGGGCCCGGCCAGGGCCCAGGTGAGATCCAGTATTTTTAAATTATGTAAAGGTCCGGGCATAATTTCAGATTTCCTCCTTGGGGTTGTTTGGATTTTTGCGATGAGCCTTAAAATTTAACTCATGGTAATCACAAATATTTGGGTGTGTCAAGGGACTCCCTAAAAATCTTACCCGCCTTTTTAACCCCTGTTGGGTCATTATAAAGGCTTTTTCCCTTGATCACTATTCTCCGATTGACTTATACTACCTTGCAGGAGAAAGTAATTCTAATCTTTTTATTTTTTTTCCCCGGCGCATATAAGAGATAATTTTAAATAGATTCTGGTTGAAGGGCGGTTATTTCCATTAAACCAAATGAGGAGGAACAGAAGATGAAGATCAGACTTGGGATCATCATTGTGGTTCTACTTGCGGCCGGGGTTCTCGGCGGATGGTTCTTAACTCACCGGATCCAAACGGATGGAAAACTCACCTTACCCGGACTGAAGGACAAAGTGACCGTCTTGCGTGACGAAAAGGGAATGGCCTATATCTATGCCAAGGATATGGACGATGCCTTGATGGCTCAAGGGTTTGTCACCGCCCAGGACCGAATCTTTCAAATGGAGCTGACCCGGCTGTTTTCTTCAGGACGTCTTTGTGAAATGGCCGGCAAAGATGCCAGGGCCATTGATATTCGTATGCGAACCATCGGTTTCTTTCGCCAGGCCCAAAAGCATGCCCGACTGTTGGATGCCTCAACCAAAAAGAAATTCCAGAGATATGTGGACGGCATCAATGCCTATATTAAGGAGAGGCCTGGCAGTCTGCCTCTTGAATTCAAGCTGGCCGGCATTAAACCCCAACCCTGGCGTATTGAAGATACCCTGGCCATCATGTACTATATGAGTTGGGGATCATCGGCTAATTTGCAGACCGAAATCATCGCCCAGATGATGGTGGAAAAAATCGGTTTGGAAAAAACAAAAGAGATCTTCCCTCTCAACGTCAATCCCGATGACCCAGGCCATCTCCGGCAGGGTCCCCAAAAATCGGTCGGGGCGGCCTCCGGCTTGAACCTCGGTCTTGATCCGGTCCTGACGGGCTATCTGGAACCGGGCACTTTACGCCTTGGCAGCAATAACTGGGTCGTGGGGCCCAAATCTACTCCGGGAGGGAAACCAATACTGGCCAATGACCCTCACCTGGAAACCCGGATGATGCCGAGTCCGTGGTATCCCATCGGCCTCATCACCCCGGACATGAGATTTGTCGGAGGCGCCATACCAGGGACACCGTCTTTGGTTGTAGGAAGGAGTGATTATATCGCCGTGGGGGTAACCAACAGCTATGGAGACACCCAGGATCTGTATGTCGAAACCATCGATCCCAAAAACCCTGATCGATACCTGGAAGGTGAGCAATCCAGGCCTTTTCAAATAATAGAAGAAACCCTCAAAATCAAAGATAAGAAGGCCGCTGACGGTTTTCGACAGGAAAAAATCCGGATCAGGTTGACCGGAAGAGGTCCGGTGGTATCCGGGGTACTTCCCGGGTTGAAGACCGATCATGTAATCACCCTGCGCTGGGCCCCTTTTGAAACCATGGGCCCCTCTTTGGGGCTTGACAAAGTTGCCCTGGCCAAGTCCGTCGACGAGGTCCGAGAGGCCCTCAAAGAGGTGAATTGGATCGGCCTCAATTTTGTCTTTGCCGACACCAAAGGGAATATCGGTTGGCAGTCCTCCGGCAAACTGCCCATTCGCTCTCAGGGAGAGGCCACCCTGCCTTATCTTGTTCGGGACGGCAGAGATAATTGGACCGGGTGGATCCCTTTTGAACAAATGCCCCGGTCCTATAACCCTGAACGGGGTTGGGTGGGAACCTGCAACCACGATACCGTTACAAAAGACTACCCCTATTATTATTCATCTCATTTTTCTCCCTCCTATCGCTATCGGCGTATCAGTCAGCTTCTGGATGCGCCGGGCCTGAAGCCGGCAGACAGTCATTGGGGTTTTCAGAGGGACACCCTGAACCTCATGGCCCAGGAGATTACTCCGGTCATGGTCCAGGCCCTTAAAACCCATGAGGATACCAAGGCCCTGGCTGATATCCTCACCCAATGGAACTTTCAGGATAATCCCGAAGCGGCGGCACCGACCATCTTCCAGGCTGTCTATCGTCAATTCGCCCTTCTGGTCTTTTCGGATGAACTGGGCCGGGAATTGGCCGAAACCATGCTCGACGACTGGTACTTTTGGCAGGAACGGCTCCAGGAAATGGTCATCCAAGGGACCTCTCCCTGGTTTGACAATCTGAAAACGCCCGGGATAAAAGAAACAAGAGACGACCTTTTCCATCAGGCCGGGCTTGCCGCCATCCAAGAAATCAGCCCGATACTCGGCCGGGACCCGGAAAAATGGAAGTGGGGCAAGATTCATCAACTTGTGTTGGTCCACCCCCTGCGGCGTAACGGGTTCGGTAAAGGGCTCCTTGGCGGCGGCTCCCATCCGATGGGAGGCTCGGGAGAAACCCTTTATCGGGCCCTCTATGAATTCAGCAAACCTTATGGTGTAACCATTTCAGCTTCTTTGCGAATGGTGGCCGACCTGGCTGATAATGACCGGATCATGGGTGTCCTGCCGGGCGGGGTCTCGGCCCGTCGGTTCAATTCCCATTTCAACGATCAAACCAAACCATTTATGAGTGGCGATAAGGTATACTGGTGGTTCAGTGATAAATCCATTAAGGAACATGCCCGTCACACCCTGACCCTCAACCCCTGATAACTGAATTTTTGAGGAGAAGCAAGACAAGGAGATAAAAAAACAGTCCGCAAAAAAAAATGGACCTGACCCTGTTTTAACTCCCGGCCGAATTAGAATAAATCCGGGGTTTGGGGGTTCGATATTTTCAAAAACTTTATTTAAAGGAGATTGATTATGACCTGGCAACCGGAGCTCGATGAATTGGCCAAGCGGGAGACATTTGCTAAACGGATGGGAGGAGAGGACAAGGTCAAACGCCAGCATGACTCCGGGCGCTTGACCATCCGCGAGCGTGTGGACCTGCTGTTGGACAAAGGATCCATGCACGAGATCGGGACCATAGCCGGTACGGCAGTCTACAATGAAAATAACGATCTCGTTGACCTGAATCCATCGAACTCATTCCTGGCCAGAGGCTTGGTCAACGGCCGACCGGTCGTGGTGGCCGGTGATGATTTTACAGTCAGGGGCGGCTCAGCCGATGCCACGATCAAAGAGAAGAACCTCATGGCCGAATATATGGCCCATGATCTCCGTATCCCCATCATCCGCCTGATTGAAGGGTCCGGTGGCGGCGGATCGGTGAAGACGATCGAGACCAAAGGACGGGCGAATTTGCCTGGAGGGGTAGGCCAATCCACCCGATTTGACTTCCTTGCCAATAACATGGGAACCATCCCTACGGTCACCCTTGGGTTGGGTCCGGTAGCTGGTCTGGGTGCCGCCCGTATGGCCGCCAGCCACTATTCGGTCATGGTCAAAGATAAGTCGCAGTTGTTTGTTGCCGGTCCGCCGGTGGTCAATGTCCTGGGTTACAATTTGACCAATAACGAGTTGGGCGGTTGGAAGATTCAAACAGCCTGCGGCGCTGTGGATGAAGCCGTGGATAACGAACTGGAGGCCATGGAATGCGCCAAACGGTTTTTATCCTTTTTGCCTGATTCGGTTTACAGCCTGCCTGAACGAGGCCCCGTCTTGGATGACCCCAAACGTCAGGAAGAATGGCTGGGAACGGCGATCCCCAGAAACATCCGCAACGTGTACAAAATACGGCCGATTATCGAGACCCTGATCGATCATGGTTCCTTCTTTGAAATGGGCCGGAACTTCGGACGCTCTATGATTACCGGGTTTGCCAGGATAGACGGCTGGCCTGTAGCCCTCATGGCCAGCGATCCCTACCACTTTGCCGGCGCCTGGACCGCCGACTGCTGTCTGAAAATTACCCGGTTTGTCGATCTGGCCGAGACCTTTCACCTGCCGGTTATTTATTTAGTAGATTGCCCCGGATTTTTCGTGGGACCGGAGGCTGAGCGTTCAGCTACTATCCGCCACGGGGTGCGGGCCATGAGCGCCATCAGCCAAACCACGGTGCCCTGGTGCTCGGTCATTTTACGCAACGCCTTCGGCGTGGCCGGCGGGGCCCATCAACCCACCGGGCGGTTCTGTACCCGGTACGCTTGGCCTTCGGCCCGGTGGGGATCTCTGCCCTTGGAAGGGGGCATCGAAGCAGCCTACCGGGCGGAAATTGAAAGTGCCCCGGACCCTGAGGTGAAACTACGGGAGATAGAGACCCGCCTCAACAAGCTGCGTTCTCCCTTCCGTACGGCCGAGACCTTTTGGATCGAGGAGATCATTGATCCCCGCTGGACGCGCCGCCTGATGGTGGATTTCGTCAACCTCGCCGCACCGCTTCGGACAACCGGAACGGCATCCTTTACCATGAGGCCCTGAAGCAACGACGCCCGGTCTTTATTTATACGCCCTTTTTTTCTTTGGGCTTCTCCGGCGGCCGGGGATTCACATACCCGGCCAACAGGGTCTTGGGGACCAGCCTTAGTAATTGGTCCAGGGTCCAGATATTTCCCTGATTATATATTTGAATGGTCTCTACCGGTTCGGAGTAGATGCCTATCTTGTCCCCCATGGCTGAAAAAACCTTGCCATTGACATTCCAGGCCTCATCGGTACAGAGATAGGCCACCATAGGAGCAACCCATTCAGGCCCCGGCATATTGATCAAGGCTTCGTAAGTCTCCTGGGTCATAACCCCGGCCTCCACCCTCTTCTTGAAGCCGGCTTTCACCTCTTCATTCACGGTCATCCTGGTAGCAGCTCCCGGGGCCAGGCAATTACAGGTTATTCCATAACCGCCCAACTCCCGGGCCGCCGATCGGGTGAAACTGACAATGGCCCCTTTGGCGGCGGCATAATTGATCTGGCCGATATTGCCCAACCAGGCGCTTGAGGTCGTTAGTATGATTCTACCCCGCCTCTGTTCCCTCATGATACCGGCCGCCCACCGGATGGTATTAAAATTAGTATAGAGGTGGACCTTAAGGACCATATCCCAATCCTGCTCGGTCATGTTCCAAAGCATCTTCTCCCGGTTAATACCGGCAGCGTTGACCAGAATATCGAGGCGACCGAAGTTCTCGATACAACTGTTAACGATCTCCCTGGCGGCATTAAAGTCGACGGCCGAGGCGTAATTGGCCTTGGCCGTTCCGCCCATTTTCCGGATCCTGGCCACCGTCTTATCCGTAGTGGAGGTATCAGACCCCGCTCCATCTCTGGCCCCTCCAGGGTCATTAACCAACACCTTTGCCCCTTCGGCAGCTAAGGCCAAGGCGATCTCTCCCCCGATGCCTCCTCCGCCGCCTACCACGACAGCCCCTTTGTCTTTTAATCGTTCCCCCATGGTTTGGCCTCCCCTAACTATTTTTTGGATATTATATTAATCGTTTTAATAAGGTGTTCACCTCTTCAACCCCTGAAATAGCCTTTCGGGTCAAGGGCCCGAAGCACGGCTAACTCCTCCTGTCCCGGGAGGGGTATGGTTTTAACCGAAGGCGACACCTTAAGGGACCAGCCGCATTTTTCCTGGGTGGCTTTAATTCTATCCTCCAGTGCCGGATGGTCCAAATCGGCAAGGCAGCAGGTCAGAGTGAACTCGGCCTCCTCCCCTAACTTCTCAAAAATCCCTAAATCGGACACCAGTGTTTTTACCCTCGGCCCGGGGCAGGAGATATAAGAGACCTTTTCCACAAATCGAGCCGCAGACTGGTTCATGACCACGATCACCTCGGGGGCGTTAACCGCGTCGTTACTCCCGCCCGGTCCAACGAGGTAAAGATGGCCCCGTATCTTGGTCGAGTTGATATTGCCCTGCTTGTCGATTTCTCCTCCACCAATAACAGCCAGACACCGGCTGTGGTCATTGCCGACGATGACCCCGTAGGCATCAACAACATCGGTTATCATCTTGCAGGTAGCTGCGGAAGGAATACTCAAGGTGGCCGGATCCCCCGGCCTTGGGGCATAGCCCCAGAACCCGGAGCCTAACAGAAGATCGGCATCATGGCCTTGTGCTTTCAGTTGATAATAGGCAGACCAGGCAGCCAGCTCCGCAGTCCCTGCCCCGGCTAAAATCGTCCGGTATCCCTTTTTCATTGTTTTGTCCCTGATCAGGTGGGCGGCCGCTAACACCATCTTCTCCTTAGGTTTGGCCTCCTCCACCAAAGAAGACCTGGAAAGTTCCTTCAACGCCCCCTTCCAGGATTCTTTGTTCGCCCGTCCCTTAAGAGAGGTAATCCTTCCGGACCCCAGCTTGTGCAGATAATCATCATGGGCTGGACAATCCAGTACCCATTGTTTTATCCAGGCATCCAGTCTTTGCGAATTTTCGCCGGCCTGTTGCTCCTCTTCCCCGAAGGCGTAATCTTCCCCATAGGCCTCAACCCCCTTCAGTCCGGGATTAACCAGGCATCCGGGGTGGGCCCCTAAGGGACAGACGGAAACCGAATTCACCAGGTATCCGGGGATATCAACCCAAAAAGCATGCTTTCTGATAAAATCAGTGGAAACTAACCGTTCTACCGTTACCACCACCCCTTTCAGGCTGGCCTTTGGCCCCCAGACGCCTTCTCCTGCTCCCCTTGCCGGACCTGTGATCGTATTCCCGTAGCGGTCAGCGACCCAGCCGTGCACCAAAGAGATGTCGGGGTTCAGGGCCTTGACCAACCCCAGATTCCTTTCGCTTCCAAAGGGATCTTCGATCACCTGGAAGGAGTCTTTATTTTCTTCGGCCATAGTGCTGGCCATGATAGACTTGGTGGGCATAAAGCCGACCCCCAGGGCCCCGGCCATCAACCTCTGAACAAACGAAAAGAGGGACCAATTTTCTATCTCAATTTTCCCTTGGGAATAGGCCCGTTGCACTACCCGGGCCGGTTTCATGGCCGGACGTCCCTCGACGCATAGAGTGGTAATAACCTTTCTAATCAGCCCGCCATGGACCAGGCCTAACCCAAAGTTACTGAGAATACTGGTGATCAAAGTAAATCCGGGGCTTTTCCCCCAGAACTGCCTTAGGACTTCGCGGGTCGCTGCAGCGGTACCCTCCCGAATATGCAGTTTCATCCCAGGTTTAATTTGACTCTTTATAGCCTTCTCAAGACTTTGGACCTTATCGCACCCCTCATTTCTCTTCTGCTTAAAGGTATCCTGAAGGAGGGCCTCAATGCTTTTCTCCATTTCAGCTCCTTGGTTTGATTATGGGCCTAAGCCACTCTCTCAAAACAAAGCCCCCATTTCCCCTAATAAAAAATGGGGGCTTGCCTGACTTGTTTCATGGCCCGGCCTTTCGGTTTGGTTTTGCCCGCGTTACAAGTTAATTTTATAAAAATTAAACCAGATCAAAATACTAAAGTCAATCCGGAAGAATAACTTGCCCCACTTCCTATTTGACCCATTCGGGGGCATTCGGACCCTGGGCAAAAATTTGTACATCCGGATATTCCGGTCAGATAAATTTTTCTTGAGGCTGACAGGATGGGCATTTTTCTTCTTCACAGGAAAGCGTTTTTAGTTATAATGCGTATCCACACTCGAAGATAACTCTCTGAATGAACTTACAAAGGAGCCTGTGTATGTTATTGGGCTTATACCCCGTGCTCGATCTGGCCGACCATCGTGGTCAGTTTTGCGGAAAGATACTGGCTGATCTGGAGGCGGACGTTATCAAATGGAGCCTCCTGGAGGCGACCCTGCCCGGAGAATAGGCCCCTTTATCGACGATGACCCGGACCCGGAAAAGAGCCTGTATTGGGCCGCCTATAATACCTCCAAACGAAGCATTACCTTGGATATTGAAAATGGGAAAGACAGAAACCGTTTTCTGAAATTAGCCGGTCAGGCCAAATTTCTCATCGAATCCTTTCCGCCGGGCTATCTTGATAACCTGGGACTGTCCTTTGAAATCTTGCATGACTTAAACCCCTCTTTGATTTTGGTTTCCATTACCCCCTTCGGTCAAACAGGTCCCTATGCCCATTTCAAGGACTCGGATCTCATCAACATGGGCATGGGCGGTCAGATGACCTTATGCGGAGATCGGGATCGCGCGCCTTTGCGTTTTACGGCGGAACAATCCTATCCCCTCGGAGGGATTTACGGGGCTATGGCCGCCCTGGCTGCCCATCTTTACCGGGAAAAAACCGGATTGGGTCAGCATATTGACGTATCCATTCAGGAGGCTGTTTTCCAGACTTCCCGAAGCACCCGCATCTACTGGGACCTACAGCGATTCCTGGAGCAGAGGGAAGGCTCCCGGATGGGGAGGGGCGTTATCAACTTCCGTAACATATGGCCTTGTAAAGATGGTCTGGTCAGTTGGAGGATCTTTGTAGCCAATCTGGGGAAATGGACCGGCGCCTTATTCAATTGGATGAATGAGGAGGGCCTGGCCGCCGATCTATTCAATATCCCCTGGGAGGGATTGGACATGGCCACCCTTTCTCAGAAGGAGATCGAACGCTTTGAGGTCCCTGTTCAGGCTTTTTTCCTTGAACACACCAAAGATGAGCTTTTTCAGCAGTCCCTGAAACGCGGCTTCGTTCTTTTTCCTTTAAGCACTGTCAAGGACCTTTATGAAAGTGAGCAGTTGAAGGCCAGGGCCTTCTGGAAGGAGGTCTTCTATCCTTCGCCCGGGAGGACAATCCCACATCCCGGTCCGCCGTTTTTTGTTGATGGAAAGAATGATGACCTAAAAAAACCACCACTCATCGGGGAGCATAATCAGGAAATTCTTGGTCAACAGGCCGAACAACCAGGGAGACCCCATCCCTCTTTGCCGCTGGACAAAAACGGGGGACCGCCCTTAGACGGCCTAAAGATCTTGGATTTTTCCTGGGTGATTGCCGGACCCAAGGGCACAAAGTATTTAGCCAATCTGGGCGCCACCGTGGTCAGGGTCGAATCCGAGCAGCACATCGATTTCTTACGTGCCTACCCTCCTTTCCCCGGAGGCATTTCCGGTATCAATCGATCCGGGACCTGGGCCCATCTAAACGATGGAAAGTACGGGATGGCTCTCAATACCAAGCATCCCAAGGCCAGGATGGTGTTGAAAAAATTGGTGCAATGGGCGGATGTGGTGGTGGAAAACTTTACCCCCGGAACCATGGAACGGTGGGGGCTGGCCTATGAGGATCTTAAGAAGATCAACCCCGGCATAATAATGCTCCGGGCCAGCCTTATGGGGCAAACCGGTCCTTATGCCCTTCAGACCGGTTTGGGTACCATGCTCCAGGCCTATGCCGGTTTCTCCAACCTCATCGGCTGGCCGGACCGTTCTCCGGTGGGGACGGCTGCACCCTACTCGGATTTTCCCAACGGCGGTTATATTGCCATCGGGGTCCTGGCCGGACTGGATTACAAAAGGAGGACAGGTAAAGGGCTTTGTATCGATTTATCGCAGCTTGAATCCTCAGAGCAGATGCTGATACCGGCCTTGCTGGACTATGGAGCCAACAAGCGGGTCCTGCAGGCCATGGGGAATCAGCACCCTGATGCCTGCCCCCATGGTGCCTACCCCTGTCAGGGAGAGGACCGTTGGGTCCTCATTTCAGTATTTGATGAAAATGAATGGGTAGCGCTCAAAGGCCTGATGGGAAACCCGGCCTGGGCGGAAAGCGAAAAATTCTCAACTCTCAAGTCAAGGAAGTCAAATGAAGATGAAATCGACCATCGTCTGGCCGCCTGGACAATCAACCATATTGCCGAGGATCTGATGATCCAACTTCAGGAGGCCGGTATTCCGGCCGGGATGGTGAAAAACGGTCGGGATATTCATGAGGACCCCCAATTGGCCCACCGGGGACACCTGGTCCCTTTGGATCATCAGGAGATGGGAAAGGTCAACTATGATTCTCCCCCTTTCCGTCTTTCCCTTACGCCGCTCCGCATGGAAATGCCCTCCCCCTGCCTGGGAGAGCATACGGAAATGGTCTGCCGCGAATTTCTAAAAATGAGTGATGAAGAGTTTTTCGAACTCCTCTCGGAAAACGTTTTTGAATAAACCTAAACATTGCAAAGGCCGACGAGACTGAAGATTTAAGGCGTCAAGGGCAAGGCTGCACTTTGGTACCGGGAGCCCTTGACAAGGCAAGAGAGACGGCATCACCAAGCTTTCCCGAAGGGGTACGAGTTGGTTCTTATCAAAAAGGTGCGATCGTATTTAGGGTCTCAAAGTAATCTTGACATGAAACGGATGGGCTTGCCTAACATAGGACCGGGGGGATCTTTTTGGGGGGGTTGTCCACCCTAAACCTGGGAGCTTCTTTGCCGGGCCAATTAAAACTACCCACCAAGATCATCGTCTAGCTACAGGCTCAAAACTCGGTTATCGTACCAAGAATCCATGTGGTCATGCGAAAATATTTCGCCATGGGTATTGTGGCCATGCATGGTTATCGTAGGAGGACGGACATCACCGTCGCCTGGCCGAATGATAGGATGAGCTTTGTAGATCCAGATATAGGTCTAACCCTGGTCATGGAAAGCCGAATAGCTGGTGCGGCTGATCCGGAGGCGGAAAAGGCGCGGGTTCTTCAGGAAAAAACTAACAACATCCCCTTTGAACAATAAATCTTTTATGACTCGTTCTGGACGAATATCCCGACCCATATTCTTTTATTTTGGGGGGGCTGATAAATAGGACAAGAAGGATCGGGTTCAAGTAAAAACAATCGGTCAAATGGAAATAAATAAGGCGATTCAACACCAACGTTCCGATCAGTGTTTGAACTTTTTCTTGACACCCCTTTCATACTTAATTTAAACTCATATCATTTTCGGAAGTCTTTGTATTAAAAAACAATCTATTAAATCAGGAGGTTCAGATGACGAACCCCATTTTCTTGAACCGTGTCGTATTGCGGAATTATAAAAGCATTGCCGCCTGCTCCGTGGGACTTGGACCATTGACGTTTTTAATTGGACCCAACGGGACGGGAAAGAGCAATTTCTTGGATGCCTTACGACTCATTACAGAGTCACTCAATACAAGTCTGGAACATGCGCTCAGGGAAAGAGGGGGAATCGGAGAGGTTCGGAGACGATCCTCCGGCCATCCAACCCATTTTGGAATTCGCCTGGAATTTATTCTTCCAGATGGAAGCACAGGATGGTTTGCTTTTAGAGTCGGAGCTCAACCCAAAGGGCGATTTGAAGTTCAGCAAGAGGAATGCCATGTCTATGTTTCCGCATTGGAGTCAAAATTTTACATGGTTGAGAACGGAGAGCTTAAAAGTTACAGTGAAAAAATCATGCCTCCATCTTAGCCGATAGGTTATATTTAGTCGCGGCAGCCGGCCTACCGGCATTTGTCCCCTATATAATGCGTTGTCAAAGATGGGTTTCTATAATCTGAATCCGGATGAAATAAGGGAATTGCAGCCTACAGATTCGGGAGAATTACTACGCCGTGATGGCGGCAACCTGGCTAGTACTTGAATGTATTGGAGAAGGAACACCCTGAGGCACACAACCAGATCGTAACATTCCTTTCAAAGGTCGTTCCTGGAGTTCAAGGTGTCGAAATTAAACATGTTGGGAAAAAAGAGACGATTGAATTCCGACAGGTTGTGGGTAAAAACAAAGCCCCCTGCGTCTTCCTGCTGAGAATATGTCTGATGGCACTCTCCGCGGCACTTGGCGTTTTAACTGCGCTATATCAGTCTTTCAATGGTGGCAGGAAACCAGTTCCCTTTGTTGGGATCGAGGAACCTGAAGTTGCTGTTCATCCCGGTGCAGCGGGTGTATTGCGCGATGCCATCCAGTCCGCTTCATCAACGGTTCAGATCGTGGTTACTAGTCACAGCCCAGACCTTCTGGATGACAAATCCATCCGAGACGATCATATTCTTGGTGTCGTGAGCGAAAAAGGAGAGACCAAAATCGGCCCGATCGACCAAGGTGGACGGAGTGCAATACGGGACCAGCTCTATACGGCAGGTGAGTTGCTTCGGTTAAATCAACTAACCCCTGACACCGAAGAAATTGAAAAAATTCCTGCAACGCAATTGGAGTTGTTTGGAGCGGCATCAAAATGAGCCCGTTCGAATTGCCGCCATCGTGGAGGGACACGGGGAAGTCGAAGCCGTACCGGTATTGATTCGTCGGATTGCTGCCGAGATTGATCCTTCTCTGGCCCCGACATCGGCCCGGTGATGCGGGTTCCAGCGAATCTTTTAAAGAAACCAGGGGAATTGGAAAGAACCATAGAACTTACTACTAGGAAATTGGGAAGGGAAGGCGGTATTTTAATCCTGATTGATTGCGATTGGGAAAACAGCTGCCCCAAGTGGGACGGCCCGGCTCTATTATATCGTGTCGAGTTGGCCCGTCCCGACCTTCCGATTTCCCTCGTACTGGCCTACAGGGAATATGAAGCTTGGTTTATTGCCGCCTCGGAATCTCTCAAGGGTAAACGAGGCCTATCTGAAGACCTGGAGATAGTCGAAGACCCGGAAGCGATACGGGGCGCAAAGGAATGGCTGAGCAGCCGAATGCCTCGAAATCGGCCTTATGCAGAAACCATCGACCAACCCGCACTTTCTGAGCTGTTTGACCTGCAGTCGGCGAGGAGAGCAAGATCTTTTGATAAATGTTACCGGGAGATAGTTCGCTTATTGAATAAGTTGCAGGCCAAGGCCGAGTGACAATTTTCTTCGCCAGTAAAACCAACAGATTTCTACCTCAACGTATTTCCTAACCTGCAAAAAAATATGGTTCCAAGATTTCGCCTTATACTATGCAGAATTGGTTTGTTCCGGGAAAATCCCAACCAACTGGTAAACCCGAGGATTAAATTTATTGCCCGCTGAAAGTGGGATTGGTGGGCACTGGGGAAATTGATAAATCACGTCTGCCTGTCAGATGTATACTGGAAGTGCCTTCAAAAAAAAGGACCAATTTTTATCCCGTTAAAACCGTTATTTTTCTTGAACCAATATTTTTCTCTTGAAATCATGAGTTAGGATGTTACCATCTATGTCCGCGGTATTATGCCTCCCTTTCCGTCTTTCCCTCACGCCCCTTCGCATGGAAATGCCCTCTCCCTGCTTGGGTGAGCATACGGAAATGGTCTGCCATGAATTTCTGAAAATGAGCGATGAAGATTTTTTCGAGCTCCTCTCGGAAAATGTTTTTGAGTAGAGTGCCCCGTCAAGTTGGCATGGAATCAACTTTCTGGTATCCTGGAACTGTATACACATAGGAAGCGGCAGGGTAAAAAAGATCATCGAGGAGGTTAACTTTGAATACAGGAACTGGTGTGAAATCCGGAAATCCGAAATCCGGGGACACCTTACTAATTTCCTCTCACCCTCGTTTTGAAAAATAGGGTCAGCGCCCATTAGTTTTGATAAAGCGGGTTGGGCCTTATCCACTATACATCCTCACTCTCCCTCATGCCCTTCCTGATCTTCTTTAACCCTTCCGGAAGAAGTCGGCTTAGGGGCGTCAAAATAACTGGGGGATATTTTTTTATCTAACCGGAGACC
This sequence comes from uncultured delta proteobacterium, assembly GCA_963782435.1. Taxonomy (GTDB): domain Bacteria; phylum Desulfobacterota; class RBG-13-43-22; order RBG-13-43-22; family RBG-13-43-22; genus RBG-13-43-22. The sequence continues at coordinate 5,930 of CAWAKF010000029.1, read as the reverse complement.
AAGCTTAAGATCGGAATCAACCTTGATTTGCAATCGTTCCACGAATTTTTCGACCGGTGGAATCTCGTCGTTCTTCCTGAAGGCCTCAAAAAGTGCGTCTATGGTCGAGGAGTATTTATTGGTTTGGGAAAGGACCAGACGATTCCCCGTAAGCTTCAGATCATAGAGGAGGAAGACAGAGGAATGATTGGGATTGTACTGGAGTGATCCCAGACGATATTTATGTCGGAAGTATTCAAAAATCGGTTCCTGGACGACCCAGAAGATCTTCCTTTTCCATTTCTCAAGGATGATCCCTTTGTTGAGGATCTGGGTGAATGTCCTCTTCCAAATGTCATAAGTATTTATGCCGAAATTGTAGGTGGCGTTAGGAGCCAAGGTCCCTGATTCCATCAAGTCTTTGAATCCTTGAACAAGCTTACCGGTGCTGGTGGTTTGTCCGGTCTGAAGTTCGATTACTTCGAAATCTTCTACCACGGTGCTAAGAGGCTTGTGTTTGACCATTACAAAGTAAAAGTTGCCGATCCCGGTAAGACCGACCTCGCTGAAAACCAGAATGTTGTGAATCGAGCCAAAGTGAAATTCCGGGGACATAATACCAATATTTTGTTGCCCTCAAAATATTCACGCAAAATATAGGCCATTACATAATACGGAACGTAGTTTCTAATTTGCAATATTAGAGTTCGAAAAAAATCAAATTGATGTCAGAATTAAAGATTATCTGTTCAGCTATCACTTCAACCGGCAATCAGGCTCGGAAAACATATTAAACAATCAGAGCGCAACGTCCTCCCACTATCACCAGCTTGAAGAGAAATAAAATGAATCCAGCGGGGAAAAAAGATAAGCCATAAAAAAGGAAAGGCTATTTTCCGAAAGGCGAATTCAATCAATATCCCTAATTTCTTCTGGAAAGAAGAACCCTGCAATATATGGACCTACTACTAATCCTTTTTTTCGATCAAAGCGAGCCCAAAAAAGAGAGTCGTCGTCATCCTGTTTATCCCGGACTTTCCTTGCTGAATGATCTCGGTCAACTTCTGTACGATAAGGCCCATGAACAAACGGTTCCACTCCTTGCTTAACTTCGATTAAAAAGAATTTTTCCATCAAATATTTCTCCTTTCAATACACACATTAGAATTGATAACATCCCATAACGACTCCTCTTAAAGAGGGGACTGAAAATAGAGTCAGGTGTCCCTATTTTCCAATGATAACCACTTTCATCGGCAAGTTGCTCTTGTGAAAGGCCTTTTTCCAAGCGAATTTTTTTAAAGACCTGGCCGAAAATAATTTCCAGAGTCAAGGGAACCCTCCTTAAATGTGTAAATTGTTATCCTGATGAATGTTAATTTTTTGCAGATTATATGTCTACAGACTATAGTATTCACTGAATCCAAATTTATTAAGATTGATCATGGAGAGTGAGGACATCCCCTTGTACCAACGAAATAGGAGTAGATTTAGGCCAAGAAGCCTTTACGATCCCATAAATCCCATAAATTCGCTTGACAAATTTGGTTTCTCCCCTACAATTTTTCTGAACGCCGAATCCCGCCTTTGGCGGGAAACGCCGAACGCCGAATGCCGACGAAAGCAATATGGACGAATATAAAGTTATGGGGAAAATTATGGAGATCAGGGGGACCGGGGTTTGCTCCTATGGCCATCAGGTGGGAGAGGTTTTCGAATTTACGGAAATGGGTTCTTCTATCTGCCAATGGGCCTTGAATAGTATTTTCCCCTTTTTCACTGCCCTGAAATTCGGCGGTCGGTTTCCCTGGGCCAAAGATCCCAACCGGCTCCAGGTGGCTTGTCCCGATCCGGATAATGTGGTAGTCTTCGAAATCTGGCGGGAGAAAATATAAAAAATAGGAGATAGGCAAGAGGTAAACTTGTTTATCAGTATTACTTATTGCGAGTTGCGAGTTTCGAGTTGACGATGATAGCAGTTTTTCTTTAACTCTTAACCCGGAACAAAAATTCAAACAACTTTGGTTAAGGATTTATAATGAAAATCGTTGCCGTTTCCATCAGTAATCAAAAAGGGGTCCCCAAAAAAAATATCCCTGAGGGGCTATTGGTTGAAGAATTCGGCCTGGACGGGGATGCCCACGGCGGTCCATGGCATCGCCAGGTCAGCCTTTTGGCTATGGAGAGTATAAAAAAGATGCAGGACCTGGGACTGAAAGTCCGTCCGGGTTCCTTCGCCGAAAACATCACCACTGAAGGCATTGTTCTCCCGGAACTTCCCATCGGAACCCGAATGAATTTGGGACCGGAGGCCCTGGTGGAAGTCACCCAGATAGGCAAGGTCTGTCATGACAAATGCGCCATCTATCGACTGGCCGGGGATTGCGTCATGCCCAGGGAAGGAATTTTCGTACGTATACTCAAAGGGGGGCAGATTAAACCGGGGGATCCGATTGAGGTTTTATCTAACGACACTATTGTCCCAACGTTATTTAAATAAAGTCAACTGGTTACCGATAGGCACCTCTGGAAACGGGATGCGACCCGACGAAAGAGCCTGTAAAATAGGGGTTTTTTCGAAAAGCGTGACGCTCAAAATCTGTAAAATTGTGTAGAGGCTCGAATCTAAGTTTAACCGTTTCTTGATTATGGCCACGAGCAGATAGACCGAGATGGCAATCCATATTTGGGTCTTGACCGCATTTTCGGAAGTGCCATAGAATACCTTGATTCGTAGATGTTGTTTGATCCATTTGAAAAACAACTCTACTCCGCCAACGACATCGATACAGCTCGGTGATAGTCAAGGCGGGCAGGGAAAAATTGTTGGTTAAGAATATAAGGCGCTGGTTTTTCTCGAGGTCTAAGAAGCGGATGCGTCTTAGTTTTTCCGGATAATCTTTCTTGGCGTAGTAGTTCACCGGGACAATAGTTTGATCGCATTGAAGTCCAGACAACTTGTCGATGGGGTGGGAATAAAGACGTTTGAAATTGAAATTGCTTTTGGTCCGAGTTACAAAGAAGGCCATATCCTGATGGATTTTGTAAAGACGAGCAAAATCGACATAACCACGATCCATGAGATAAATGGCCCCTGGTTCTTTCCATAGATGGTCGAGCATTTGTATGTCGTGGACTTTTCCGTGAGTAATTAAGATTACGGTAGGAATACTCCCTCGTAAATCCAGGAGGGTATGCAATTTTACAGCCCCTTTTCGTTTTCGGAACTTCGCCCATGGGAAAAGGGATAGACACAAATCGATGGTCGTGGAATCCAGAGCGTAAACCGTTTGATCCAATTCGAGGCCGAAATCTTCGTTGGCATAAAGAGATTGCGCGATGTGGATGAGCACTTGAGCGAAATCGGCATAAATACGCCAATCTCTGACTTGATTGGCGTTGGCCAGAGTATTGCGTGAGACTTGGCCTCGAAAGCCCATGTGATATAGTTTGGGTTGGGCCACTCTCAAGCAGGCTTCGATATCTCGAAGGCTTTCCCGATAAGTCAATTGGGCAAAAGCCAGGCAAAGAAATTGATCCCAACAAGAGAAACTTTTTATTTTGTAATGGCCTTGGTACTTTTCGACACATTTTCGAAATTCGTACTCTGGCAGGAAATCCATCAGTTGGGCGAAAATTGTTTTTCCGGAATTCATAGGTCATCTCCCTCCTCATTGTTGAGGAAGTATGACCATTTTTAGAAATTTTATTCAAATCGATAAATGACATTTTGTTTCAAAAATATCGCTTTTTTATAAACTTAGGTCCAGTCTAAAATTAAACGTTGGGACAGTAGTGATCTAACGATTAAAGAAACCCAATTCTGTACATTCCGCAATCAGCAATCCGAAATCCGAAATTGACATGGCCCAGGTCCAAAAACTTTCCGGGAAAAAATGCCAATATTTCATGCGGGGACGGTGCATCAAACCTGCATTCCCCCCTCTTGATGAGGAACAGCTTTGTGTTTTCGTTGTTGAAAGACAACGGATGGGTCACCAAACCCTGGACCGGCTGAGGCGGCTGGAACGATTCGGTTTGACCATCCATGATCGGGAAGGTTTGATAGCCCAACGATATATTGTGGATAAAAATTTAAAAGAAATGGCCAAGATTTCCTGCAAAAATTTTATTGAATCCGGTCTTAATTTTCCCGCCTGTATCCATCAGGTTCAAACCCGATGTCTTTTAAAAATGGAGGCCTGCTTAGGCCGTTGTCCTGAGTATCGCCTGGGAAGAAAATCAGCTTGAACTCCCCTGCCCCCACCTATAAAAATCCGGTCCCCACAGTGGATATTATCATCGAGCGCAAGGACGGAAAGATCGTCCTGATCCGGAGAAAAAATCCACCATTCGGTTGGGCCCTGCCCGGAGGATTTGTGGATTACGGGGAATCCCTGGAAGCAGCGGCTATCCGGGAGGCCGAGGAAGAAACTTCCCTTAAGGTCAGTCTGGTCCGGCAATTGCACACCTATTCCAATCCGGATCGGGACCCCCGCCGTCATACCATCACCACCGTATTTATCGCCCGGGCTGAAGGGTCTCCCCGGGCTGCCGATGATGCCGCGGAAATCAGGGTTTTTGACCAAAATTCCCTGCCCTCCCCTCTGGCCTTTGATCATGAGGTGATTTTAAATGATTATTTCAGGCAAAAAGAAATAGGGACCACTATGGAAAAAAGACCGGAAGAAACGGAACAAAATATCCAGCAGGTCCTTGGTATCCTTCAGGAACGTATTCCTGCCGATAAGCGTATAGGTATAGTGTTGGGGACCGGCTTGGGAGGGCTGGCCGACCATCTTGAGGAGTCTTCTTCTATTTCTTATCAAGAACTCCCCTATTTCCCTCCTTCTACAGTCGAATCACATCCGGGGAATCTGACCTGGGGTCTGCTGGGGGGTAAAAAAGTACTGGTTTTGCAGGGGCGTTTCCATCTTTATGAAGGGTATACGGCCGGGCAAATCGCCTTCCCCATTCGGGTTTTATCTGCCCTGGGAATCAAGACATTGATAATCTCCAACGCCGCCGGAGGGCTGGATCCTCTTTTTGAATCAGGCGATATCATGTTGATAACCGATCAAATCAATTATACCGGCGAAAATCCCCTGGTCGGTCCCCACCTGAATTCCTGGGGACCCCGCTTTCCGGACATGTCTCAGGTGTATGATCGCCAGCTCTGCGTTCTGGCCAAAGAAGCAGCCGAAGAGCGGAAAATCCCCCTGCGCAACGGGGTTTATGTAGGTCTCAAAGGACCATCCCTGGAGACCCCGGCCGAAACCCGTTTTTTAATCTCTATGGGCGCCCAGGCCGTCGGCATGTCCACCATTATGGAAGTAATCACTGCGGTCCAGTTGGAAATGTGCGTGTTGGGATTTTCGGTCATCACCAATGTTAATCACCCGGACTGCATGAAACCGATCACGATGGAATCCGTTATTGAAACCGCCCAAAAGGCGGAACCTAAATTGACGGCCCTGATTGAAGGAGTCATTTCAAAAATATCATAAGCCGAAAAAACCGGATAAAAGCATATCTCTCACAGAGCTCTCAGACCTCGCAGAGGAACAGAGACAACCTATTTAGTGTCTGACCGAAAACCCCAATTTTTTGAGATACGCTGGCATACGAAAAAATACTTTTAGGAGTTAAAATGTGTTCGCGCATCCTCTGGAAGGCGGATAACTGATTTCAAGCTTGGTTTTAGTGAATTTTGGAAACACTTCTCCTCTATCCCATTTTTTATGTCGCTTTGGTTACCGTCTCAGGCAGCCAGTTTTCTTTTCCGCTTCAGCCTCCTAAGTTCCCTTTCTCGTTGCAGTGATCCCAGTTTCTGAAGGTTGCGCGCCAGCACTGCCAGCGCAACATAGCGCTTGAAGCCGTTCAATCCATGATCCAAACAACGATCCAGACCGTGATTCTCAAGCGCGTTGATCGCCGATTCCACGGCCGCG
>CAWAKF010000028.1:0-12166 GCA_963782435.1 uncultured delta proteobacterium | reverse complement strand
ATTTCGTTTCCCGCAAAACCCCTTAAAATTCCCATCCACCCGTGGTTCAGGCATCATATTCATTTCCCGGGAGAAAACCCCTTTTTGACCTGGAAGTATCCCTCCCCCCCTGGGGCTGGGTGCTTCAAATAAGATAAATAATTTTTTCAATAAAAATTGTGTTAAAATTTATCCATTGGATATCCTGACCTTTCCAGTTTGGGTGACGTGATTGAAAGGGAAGGATTAATCGACCGGGAGACCGTTTTCAGGTAATAGGATAACTAAGATCGTTAGAAACCTACGGGCTACCCCCTGACACCTTACAGTTTGCACCTCGACTCAAATTAGGTGGGATTCATGAAGGCGTCCAAGAAAACCAAAAGGAGGACGAGATGAATTTAAAAGGAAGTCAAACCGAAAAAAATCTGGAGGCCGCTTTTGCTGCGGAGGCAAAGGCCAGAAACGCCTACCACTACTATGCCGTCGCGGCTGAAAAAGAGGGGCTATCCTTTATTTCCGATGCCTTTCTGGAAATTGCCAAAAATGAGGAAGAGCATGCCCGGGGCCACTTTGAGTTTTTAGGAAAAGTCCAGGATACCCTGGCTAATCTGGAGACAGCGGTCCACGGAGAAGCGTACGAATATAATACAATTTATCCAGGCTTTGCCAAGACCGCCCGAGAGGAAGGGTTTACGGAAATCGGAAAATATTTCGAACGAATGGCTGAAATGGAATCCCGGCATGAAAAAATAATAAAAAACCTCATCGAGCATCTTAAGGAACGATCCGTGCCAAAAGAAAGGACCACCGGACATTCTGCCATGACCCTGGTCCAGATGATGCTTCCGAATCAAGGCAACCCCGCCGGAAATGTGCACGGAGGAGAGATCATGAAAATGATGGATACGGCCGCCGGGGTAGTCGCTGCCCGCCACGCCCATTCCAATGTGGTGACGGCCAAAGTGGAGGATTTGAAATTCCTACGGCCGGTGCATATCGGCGAACTGGTTTTCGCCCATGCCAAACCCGTCTTTGTGGGCAGCACTTCCATAGAAATCCGGGTGGAAGTTGAGACTGAAAATCTTGTTACGGAAGAACGGCACAAGGCCCTGACCGCCTATTTTATCTATGTGTCTCTGGATCAAAGCGGGAAACCGATATCGATTCCTCCCCTTCTCATTACCACCGAGGAAGGAAAAAGGCTTTATGAAGAAGGGCGGAGAAGACATGAGGCCAGGAAGGTGCCGGCACCTGATTTATGAAGCTCATGCTATCTGCTTTATTTTTCCAAAATTGGGCGATATCGTACAAAATTCTAAATTTATGAACAGGTATGAACTCATCCGATTTCTTCATTCCTGTTTCACGGAAGAAACGGACTTGTGAACTCGGAATATTTTTACCGGAATCTCAAAAAGAATCCGGCATATTTGACTCCGGGGATTTCTCGCTTTTTAACGGTCCCCGGTCGACTTTAAAAACCAGACAAAAGTCCGGCAATCTTAACCCCAACTATCTGCAATTCTATCTAAATGAAATCGGGTGTCACCCCCCAAGGCAAGGTTGGCCCTGGTTTTTAGATGGTACAAACCGATATCCAGTTCCTCTGTGAATCCGATGGCCCCATGGAGTTTCATACATTCGATACAGGTTTTCTCATAGATTTTATTGGCCTTGACCTTGGCCATGGAGATTAAAGGGGCAGCCGGGAGGTCTGTTATACCGGCATCAATCCGCCAGGCGGCCTCATACACCAGATAGCGCCATCCCTGGATTTCGTTGAAGAGGTCTACCAGATTATGTTGAACAGCCTGGAAGGACCCGATGGCCGCGCCGAATTGGATCCTCTGCTTGGCATAATCCGTAGTCATCTCCAGGACCGCCTGGGCTCCGCCCAACATTTCAGCGCTTCTTAAGAGGGCCGTCCTCTGAAAGATAAGTTCCACCACTGGCCATCCTTGATCGGGCTTTCCCAGAATATTGCTTTTGGGAATGCTTACCCCGGAAAAACGTACCTCACACTGCTTATCTCCGGCTGTGGTGGGGAGGATTTCAATCTCGAGGCCTCTGCTCTTGGCATCAACGACAAACACGGTAATGCCCTCCTGGAGAATCCCCCCCTTATTCGTCCGGGCGACAACGATAAGGGAGTCGGCCACATGGGCATAGGGGACGAAAAGCTTGTTCCCGTTAAGCAGGTAGGCGTCCCCCTCAATCTTAGCGGGCATCCTGATGCCAGAGACCTCGTTGGTTCCGGTTTCCTCGGTCAGGGCCAAAGACCATATGGCCTCACCGCCCGCAATGGTCGGCAGATATTTTTCTTTTTGTTCTTCTGTGCCGAAAGCCAGGATCGGGAAGGAGCAGGACGCGATAGTTGAAGAAAACGGCCCGGGAAGGAGACCGCGTCCCAGTTCCTCCATTACCAGGGCCAGTTCAATCATACCGGCCCCCACCCCTCCATATTCTTCGGGCAGGGCCAGGCCCATCCATCCCAGGTCGGCCATATTACGCCACATCCCCGGGTCATATCCTTTTTCACTGCGATTTAATTCCCGCAATACTTCCTTGGGGCACTCGTTTTCGATGAATTTCCTGGCTGAATCCTTGATCATCTCCTGGTCACTGGTTAGACTGAAATCCATAACATGGCTCCTTTGGTAAGAAAATAGGGTTCGAGGATACAATAACTCCCGGCAAAAGGCCTGTGGACAGGCAGGAGGTGTAAGGTTTTTCCTTGAACCTGTTCTTAATATGATCTCGGCAAACCGAGGCCGAATTGGCCGATAATGTTTTTCTGGGTGAACTCGGTACCGGCGGCAGAACTCATCCCAATCAAATTCCAGTAAAGGCTGCGTACCCCACCCAAATCCCTAAACCACTTCAAATCCCGGCTGGACCGACGGAGTTGCGAAAATGGCCCCAGGATGTTCATTCCAACCGTGGATAGATGAATGAGGATCTGATCGTTTAATACCTTGTCCCGTGAAGGTTCGAAGGTCGGGGTTTTACCCTGGGACATTTTCCAGATCGTCTCGTAAGCCAGGAGGCGCTGTAATTCGATATCGATGGCCACATCAGCCAGTTCCTGTCGAATTTCAGACCGGGCCATCAGACCTTGTTCCTGGGCATACCGAACCAATTCTTCCAGGACCCTTTTGTTTTGCCCATAGGACCGGACGGCTACACCGCCCCGTTCGTAACCCAGGGAACGCATGAGCTGGTACCAGCCCCGGTTTTCTTCGCCGACCAGATTTTGAACAGGAACCCTGACTTCATCGAAAAAGACCTCGTTGAAGTGATGATTGCCGATAAAGTTCCGGATGGGACGAACGGTTACGCCGGGGCTTTTCATGTCGACGATGATGATACTGATGCCCTGGTGTTTGCTCCGGGAGTTCGCGTCGGTTCTTACGGCCAGCCAGCACCACCGGGCTACATGGGCGGAACTGGTCCATATTTTTTGCCCATTGATAATATACTCGTCCCCGATCCGAACCGCTGCCGTGCGCAGGTTAGCAAAGTCGCTCCCGGCATTCGGCTCACTGTATCCCGTACACCAGACCCCGTCCGGTTCACCCGCGGCAATGAGCGGCATATACTTCAGTCTCTGTTCTTCGGTCCCGAAAAGGATCAGCGACGGCCCTACCCAGGACACCCCGCTCACCCCCATGCCTGTACCCGGAATTCCCCAATAACCTCCTTCTTCTGCATAAACGAGGGATTTCCAGGCCGAGGCCCCCTGACCCCCGTATTCCCGCGGCCAGGTCATCGTCAGCCATCCTTTTTCAGAAAGCTTCTTGGAAATGGACATGATAAAGGCCCATTCCTCGTCGGAGTCGCTGTCTTCAAACATCCCCAGGGTCCAGTCCGAAGGCAGTTCCGCTTTTACAAAGGCCCGGATCTCTCCCCGGAACTTTTCTTCCTCTTCGCTGAATTGAAATTCCATCTCAAAGACCTCTCTTTGTGATTGATAAAAATATTTTCATCCCGTTTTACTCAATTGTGATAACCTCGTAAAAAAGTCAAAAATCGCCTTTTCACGAGGCGGGAAAGGGCTTCCCTTCTCCCGCCACTTGAAGTGAATTCAGGTGGTTCCACCTTCACCCCAGGCCGGGACTTAAACGTCCTCAGCCTGTTGATGAACTTTTTACAGGTCCATCAATTTGGGTTCATGATGAAATATTTTGTTGACGATCAGCCAATCATCATCGATTTTCAACAGAGACAGGTAGTCGGTAAACCACAGACCCAGATATAAATCCCTCACTTTTACCATGGCCACATTTTCGGTCAGGTCCATGGAGACAAGTCTCATGTTGTATTCCTCTCCGTTCTTGGCCGGGGAAGGCCTGGCCGCTACCATCTCCAGCCATTTTTCAAGGGGGATGTAGGTCAGACTTCCACTGAAATACCCCATCAGGGAAGCGGTGGGATGGAAAGCCTTCTTTAATTTTTCAATATCTGAATGGTACATTCCATCGAAATAGAGCTGGACGGTCTGTCGGATGCTTTGCATAGTCACGGTGTCGTCTGTCATCGGCTTGTTCCTTCCAGTGAATATTTGTCGAATTTTACCCAACTATTCGCTGGAGTCAATAGTTAATTGGAATTCTGAATTTGGAATGTTATGCCGTTTTTTCTCCTTGACCCCTCATTGGATGCATTTTATACTTTTTCCAACGAAAAAACCAACAACAAACATCAATGAAAGATGACCGAACAACAATGGATATTTCATTTTAACCCATGAAAGGGTACCCATACCAATGAAAACCGATGCCGAGAATTTCTGTTATACCAGTGCCGTCCGACTGGCCCAAATGATCCGCCGCCGGGAACTTTCGCCTGTGGAGGTGGTCACGGCTTTTATTAAGCGTATCGAATCGATCAATCCGAAGGTCAATGCCTTTTGCACCCTGACCTTTGACCGTGCCATCCAGCAAGCAAAACAGGCGGAGATGGATGTTATGGAAGGAAAACCGCTGGGACCGCTCCACGGGGTCCCAGTATCGGTAAAGGATCTGATTTATACCAAAGGGGTCCGCACAATGCGGGGCTCAAAGATATTTGAATCTTTTATTCCCGCGGAGGATGCCCCCCTGGTGGAAAGACTTAAAAAAGCCGGCGGGATCCTGATGGGAAAGACCAATACCCCTGAATTCGGTCACAAGGGAATGACCGATTCACCCCTTACCGGCGTGACCCGGAATCCCTGGAATCTCACCCTTACCCCCGGCGGCTCCAGCGGTGGGGCGGCCGCCCAGGTGGCGGCCGGGATGACCCCTCTGGCCGTGGGCACCGATGGAGGAGGTTCCATCCGCAACCCGGCTTCGCTCACCGGCATCTATGGGTTGAAACCCACTTTCGGCCGGGTTCCCGTCTATCCTGCCGGCGTTTTCGATTCCCTTTCTCATGCCGGTCCCATGACCCGTACGGTTGATGACGCGGCCCTGATGCTTTCCGTTATGGCCGGGCCACATGAGGCGGACCCTCTTTCCCTCGAAGGGGTACCGGAGGATTTTCAGGGTAAACTGAAGGCAGGGATCAAGGGGCTGAAGATAGCCTGGAGTCCGAATCTCGGATTCGTTCCCTTTGTGGAAAAGCAGGTGGCGGCTATTACCGCCCAAGCGGCGCGGGCCTTTGAAGAACTGGGGTGTAGCGTTGAGGAAGTAACCAACACAGGGTTTGAGGACCCCATCTCTATCCATGCCCCCCTCTGGCTCGGCGGGCTGGCCGGTTTTCTGGGAGAGTACCTGACGGAGTGGGAATCCAGAATGGACCCGCTTTTGGTTTCCTGGACCAGGGCAGGACTACAATTATCGGCGGCCGATTTCGTTCAGGCCCAGATTAGCCGCAACGAGCTTAGAGACAAGGTCCGGAGATTTTTCGAACACTATGACCTCCTGCTCACTCCGACTTTGCCGGTCGTGGCCTTCAAGGCCGGCGTCTCGGCCCAGGAGGGCCTGAAGGATTCCCAGGTGGATTACAGGAACTGGTCACCCTTCAGTGCCATCTTCAACCTGACCCATGTCCCGGCTGCTTCCATCCCCGCCGGATTTACCGGGGAAGGACTGCCTGTGGGCCTGCAAATCATCGGTCCCCGTTTTACCGACTTAAGGGTTCTGCAAGCCTCGGCCGCCTTCGAAGCGATCCGGCCCTGGGGGGAAAATTATCCGGTTTTATAAAGGATCCGTTGAATCCTCAAATTTCCATTAACAAAACCTGGAAGGATTCAAATAAGCATCGACAGACTTCAGCAACGACGGGAATTCTTGTGTAAGAACCGAGTCTCTTGACAAGAGGTTTTCTTTAATGCACATTTAAAGAAAGACCGATCTTATGAAAACCATTGGCTTTACGGATTTTTGTAAAAAGGCTTCTCTTTGTTTAACCGAGGTAGAACAAGGTGAACTGTTTGTTCTTTTACGCCGGGGAAAACCTGCGGCCGTGATACGTCCGTTTTCCGAGAGACCGCGGACACCCTCCTGGAAACAACCGGGAATTCGGTTGGAAATAAATGGAAAAAGATTCTAAAGCCATAAACCCTAAAGCCGTTTTTCAGATGAAAGCGGTAACCAAGATTTATCAGGTGGGTGAGGTAGAGGTTAAGGCCTTAAACGGCGTGGACCTGGATCTATTTGAAGGGGAATTTGTGGTCCTGCTGGGGCCTTCCGGAAGCGGTAAGTCCACCCTCCTTAATATCCTGGGCGGGCTGGATGTGCCTACCGACGGCGAAGTCTATTATTTCGACCACAATCTTTCCGGAGCCGATGACAAAGAGTTAACCCTGTTTCGCCGCGATCATGTGGGCTTTGTCTTTCAATTCTACAACCTGATTCCCAGTCTCACCGCTCTGGAAAATGTAGCCCTGGTAGCCGAAATTGCCGAAAATCCCATGGAGCCCGCAGAGGCCCTGAATTTAGTTGATCTGGGAGAACGGCTCCATCATTTTCCGGCCCAGCTTTCCGGAGGAGAGCAGCAGCGTATCGCTATCGCCCGGGCAATTGTCAAACGTCCGGACGTCCTGCTGTGTGATGAACCCACCGGGGCTTTGGATATCACCACAGGCATTCGGGTGCTGGAAGCCTTGCATCATGTCAATCAGCAGCTGGGCACTACTACGGCTGTCATTACCCACAATGCGGCTATCGCCTTAATGGCCGACCGGGTCATCCGCATCAGCAGCGGCCGGATCGTTGACGTCCATCAAAACCAGGTCAAGGCTTCCCCTAAAGATTTGAGTTGGTAACCGGCCATGACTCCTCTGGATAAGAAACTCCTGCGCGATCTCATCCACTACCGGGGGCAGGCTATAGCTGTGGCCCTGGTGGTACTTTGCGGCCTTTCGGCTTTTGTGACCATGCATAACACTTTTCAGTCGCTGGTGGTCTCCCAGTCCGCCTATTATGGCGAATATCGTTTCGCCGAGGTTTTTGCCCAACTTAAACGGGCCCCCGAATCCTTGACTTCAGCGATTGCCGCCATCCCCGGCGTCACCGCTTTGCAAACACGCATTGTTTTCGAGGTGATCCTGGATGTGCCCGGCTTGAAGGAACCGGCCACGGGCCGGCTGGTCTCCATCCCTGAATCCCACCGGCCGGTACTCAATGATCTGGCTTTGCGGCAAGGCAGAACAATCGAACCCGGAAAAAGAAACGAGGTCCTCATCAGTGAGGCCTTTGCCCAGGCCAATGCCCTTAAACCCGGGGACACACTGGGGGCGGTCATCAACGGCCGCTGGGAGCGGTTACATATCGTCGGCGTAGCCCTCTCTCCGGAATATGTCATCGAACTCCCCAGCGGGACCATATTGCCGGACAGCAAACGTTACGGGGTCCTATGGATGAGCCGGGAGGCCATGGGTCCGGCTTATCAAATGAAAGGGGCCTTTAATGATTTATCTTTGACCATGGCTCCGGGAACCCAGGAGGCCGAGGTTATCGCCCGGCTGGACCGGTTGCTTGAACCCTATGGAGGCCTGGGGGCCTATGGCCGGAGTGATCAGCTCTCCAACCGTTTCCTGTCTGATGAGATCGCCCAGAACCGGGTTTCGGGTATGATCGTCCCTTCTATTTTTCTGGCAGTCGCCGTTTTCCTGATTCACATCGTCCTTTCCCGTTTGGTCATTATGCAGCGTCCCCAAATTGCTCTCTTGAAGGCCTTTGGTTACAGCAATACCGCGATCGGTTGGCACTACCTGAAGTTTGCCCTGGTAGTGATTTTTGCCGGATCTTTACCGGGCACTGTTTTGGGCCTCTGGCTGGGCAGCCTGATCGCCGAAGTCTATCAACAGTTTTATCGTTTCCCCGTGTTTTATTCCCGAATTCGTCCGGATCTGTTGGTCCTGGTCATATTTATTAGCTTTGCGGCTGCCGGTCTGGGTGCCCTTTTATCGGTCCGGAAGGTTGTTTCTTTGCCTCCGGCCGAGGCCATGCGTCCGGAACCTCCAGCACGATTTCATCCGGGTTTGATTGAACGAATCGGTCTGCAACGGTTCATCTCACCGGCCGTGCGTATGATTATCCGTAATCTGGGACGGAACCGGGCCAAGGCCGGCTTTACCCTGCTCGGCATCGCCTTTGCCGTGGCCATTCTCCTGGTAGGGAGATACAGCTTTGATGCCATCGATTACCTGATACGGGTCCAGTTTGAGACCATCCAGAGGGAAGACGCGACGCTGATTTTTAACCATCCGCTTGGTTCGAGGGCCCGTTATGATACCGCTCACCTGCCCGGGGTCCTCAGCGTAGAATCCTTTCGTATGGTTCCCGCCCGTTTGCGCTATGAACACCGCAGCCGAAGGATCGGTATCCAGGGCCTACAACCAAAGGGACAATTGAAACACCTCTTAGATAAAGATCTCCGGCCGGTTAAACTGCCCTCGGAAGGCCTTTTGCTCACCAGACAGTTGGCCGAATCTCTCCAGGTTAAGGCCGGCGATTTTCTGTCCGTTGAGGTCCTGGAAGGGAACCGGCAGGTCCTCCATATTTCTGTAGCCGGAATTATCGATGAACTCCTGGGGATTTCCGCCTATATGGATATCAGCACTTTGAACAAATACATGCGGGAAGGTCCCTCTATTTCCGGGGCTTTTTTAACCGTGGATCCCCTGAAAGAACCAGCATTTTTTACTCAAATCAAACAGACTCCGGCCGTGGCCGGTGTGGCCTTCCGGAAACACATGGTCCAGAGTTTTAATGAAACCATCGCCAAGAGTATGTCGATATCCACCTTTGTTTTAATCATTTTCGCTTCCGCCATTGCCTTTGGACTGGTCTATAACAGCGCCCGTATCTCTCTCTCCGAACGGGGTCATGAAATGGCCTCTCTGAGGGTCCTGGGATTCACCCAACAGGAGATCGCCCGTATCCTTCTGGGGGAGCAGGCCTTTCTTACTTTGACGGCCCTCCCTTTGGGGCTGATCATCGGTTATTATTTGTCTTGGCTCATGTCCAAGGCCCTGGAAACGGAGCTTTACCGTTTCCCTCTGGTTCTGACCGGAAAAAGTGTGTTCTATTCTTTGGCTGTTACCATCCTGGCCGCCTTCATTTCCGGTTTTTTTATTCGGCGGCGGTTAAAGCACCTGGATCTCATTGCTGTGTTGAAAACAAGGGAATAATTTTCGGTTTAAGGTCCAAGGTCTAAGGTTTAAGGAAACACATTAAACCGTACATCTTAGGCCTCGTACTGTTAGCATATTGAAATCGTGAAACTATAGTTTAATGGGGCCAATCATTATGAAAAAAAACAGAAAAAAAGTACTCCTCTACGTTATTGCGGCTTTAATTTTTTTAGGCTTTCTCATTTGGGTCTTCCTCCCCTCACCGGTCGAAGTGGATCTGCAACACGCCCAGAAAGGCCCTTTGATGGTTACGGTCGATGAGGAGGGTGAAACCCGAGCCAAGGATCGATTCGTGGTTTCTTCTCCGGTCTCCGGGCGTCTGACCCGTATCCAGCTTAATGAAGGGATCCGGTGGGGTTCAATCAGGTGATTGCCGTGATCCATCCCCTGCCCCTGGGGAAGCGCGAATCGACCGAGGTTCGGGCCAGGCTTAAGGCCGCTGAAGCTTTATCCCAGGAAGCGGAGATTCTGATTCGGCAGACTCAGGTTAATTTTGAAAAGGCCCGGCGGGAAAGGCAACGGACAGAACAATTGCAAAAAAACGGTTTGGTCACCCAGCAGGAACTGGAGTTTGCCAGGGATGCGGAAAAATTGGGGAGAGAAGAACTGGATGCGGTTAAGTTGAAAGCCCAGGCCGCCGCCTTTGATGTCAAAGCCATCCGGGCCGGTCTGCTGGCCCTGGAGGACGAAAAAGGAGAACCCCAAACAATCCCTGTCCGTTCTCCTGTGGCCGGGCGGGTGCTCAAGGTCATGGAAAAAAACGAGCAGGTGGTCGCACCTGGAACGCCGCTTATAGTGCTCGGGAATCCGTCTCAGCTTGAAGTGGTGATTGACCTGCTGACGACGGAGGCGGTTAAAGTCAAACCGGGGAATATGGTTTTGCTGGATAACTGGGGCGGGGATCATCCGCTCAAGGCCAAAGTGCGACTGGTGGAACCTTGGGGGTTTACCAAGGTGTCGGCTTTGGGTGTGGAAGAAAAACGGGTTAACGTTATTGCCGACTTTGTGGACTCCCCAATTTCCCTGGGAGACGGATTCCGGGTTGAGGCCTGGATCATCATCTGGAAGGGGGAGGAGGTCCTTAAAATTCCGGCCAGCGCCCTTTTCAGAATCGGCCAGAACTGGGCGGTTTTCGTCAATCAGGACGGCCGGGCCAGACGGTGGGAAGTGGGTGTAGGCCGGCAAGGAACCTTTGAAGTGGAGATCCGGAAAGGGCTCAAGGAAGGGCAGGAGGTCATTATCCACCCTTCCAATCAGATCAAAGACGGGCTCCGGATTGTGAAAAGAAAATAAGGGTAGAGCTATGAGGGAGAACGACCTTGTGGGGTCGAAAAGCTGAGACCTGCAGATGCAAGTGAAGTCACGAAGGCTGAAGTTTTATTGCGCAAGCGCGAATCAGCGCCCAGGTAATCGCGGCGCCTTACTGGCGCGCGGGGGTCTATCGCGCGTCCAAGTACAGGCGCTTGTTCGCAGAGCAATTTTACAAATCCAAGTTTTCCAAAGTACCGTTAGCCAGGTCTATGCGGCGATAATAGCAGTCCCTGGCTCTTCCTTTAGAATTATTCGTGTGGCAGATGCCTTCGCCTTTTGGTTGTACGAGATAAACGAGGGAGTTCTGCTCACAGTTAACACGGACCTCCACCAAGTTGAATAGGTTGCCGGATGTCTTGCCCTTTATCCATAGTTCATTGCGGGATGTGCTCCAAAATGTCGCAATGCGTGTTTCGACGCTCTTTTCAAAAGCTTCTCTGTTCGTGTAGGCCACAAGGATGACTTCCTTGGTGAGCGCGTTTTGAACGGCCACAGGAATAACGTCAGGGTTCTGCTCCACAACTTGGGCAAGTTTATTAAAATCAAGTTGAAGTTCTGAACCTTCCTCAAGTGAATATGTCGTTGATTCTATTTCTGCCACTGATTCCTCACTGCGAACGTGTTTCTCAGCGGGCGCGACAGCGCTACGCTGCAGAAATTTGTTAGACGAATCTTTAATTAGGCATTTTTGTAACATATGTATTTAATCATATGTTTGACTAAAGTTATTTTTGCGGCCCGGCACCAATCTTAAATTTTCCTTTGAAATACCTTTCTCTTGTTTCGGCCGTTTCAGAAGCCCACTTCTCAAGTCCTTTGTTTTTAATAGTTATTAAGTTGTATACCTTTAAATTATGAGGGTATCTATCGGCGCCTTCTGCTAATGGTTGTAATTTTAAACAGGGAAAGTCACTGCACTCAAAGCAGAAGTCCAATTCTTTCAATTTCACACATTCTAGTGTTTCACATTTGCCAACGATCATAGTGCATCCTGATGTTCGACAACCTTTACAAAGCAATTTCTCTTTTGTCATTCCGCGGGAAGCAAATCCGGTTTTCCTATCTTCGGACATCTTTTCAAAAAAAGAATCAATATTCGTGTAGTAAACTTCGCAGTTAAAACAATCAATTCCACAAACTGCCGTGCTTAATTTAAGTTCGTCCATTTCATTCTCCTTGGTTTAATTATTTCAGCTCATTTTGCGTGCGTCTAACGTATTGCTCACATAGGGTCACTACTCTGTAGTCTAG
>CAWAKF010000027.1:0-61414 GCA_963782435.1 uncultured delta proteobacterium | reverse complement strand
TCACAGATGGTACATACAGTCTTGTAGGCATATTGGCCATGATCGCTACCCGGAACTCCGCAATGACCGCAGCTCTGCTGACCGTTAGGATTCAGATAACCAATTTCTACCGGCTCGCCGTTGCCTTCCTGCCATTGAATTGACCTATCGATCTGGTTCATATTGATCTCCCTTCTCATCATGTCCATCAGCCGGAGAGTTAACCTCGCTGGTGCAAAAGCCGAGGATGCCACAGATCCGCGACGGGAAGGGTGAAGCCGTACTAACGTACTGCGAACCCTTGCCAACAAAGGAGATGTGGCATCACACGGCTTTCCCGAAGGGGAAAATTTGATCGATATCTTAATGAAATCCAAACTTCACCTTGAGTGACTTTTGACATTGATTCTGAAATTATCAAAACATATTGTTTTTATTAATAAATTACCGCCAAGAGATCAATTTTTATGCAACTACGAGGTTAAGAGATCGGCTGCTTGGTTAGCTGCATCAATCTTCATAATCAGGATACTGTTCTGGGTTCACACCGGATGATTCAATTAGTACAGGATATTTTGTTTGCTTACTTTCTATTTTTTTCTTTCTTGATTTTTTGATCTCAAATAACCAGTCATCTCCAAAATCAAAATGATAATAGATTTTATAACCCGTCAATGGGTATATTCCATTGAGTTTCGTTTTCTTTGGAACGGTAAAAGCTCTATTTCTAGGATTTTTCCCGACGTAAAACTCATACAAATGATCATCATCAAAATTGACTATCTTTTGAATATACTTGTGTAGATTTTGTAAAGTACAATCTTCCTTAACCTCAATTGTCCTTGACCAAGGTATATCATCTTCATCATAGGGGAATGAAATAGTTAATGTATATACTTCCATTATTTCCTCCTTCTATTTTCAGCATTACGTCTCACCGGTGGACGACAGCCGCAGGCTGACGGCTATCCGTGAGCCGGCGATTGTTAGGCCCTTCAACATCTTTTTCCAATTTTCCTGTTGCCATAAAATAAAGCGATTCAGGGGCGATATCAAAACCGCATTCCCAGGCAAGAGTGGGCCAGGAGTCCAGGTAAAAATTTGAAAACACTACGGGATCTCGCAATGGGGAGGCAATGGCGTATTTGTGCACAACATCTCGAAGATCAACTTCTCCTGTTTCCCCGGTGTTGAATTTCAACCAAATCCGGTAATCATTGAAATACCGAGCTTCTAATACAGAAACACAATTCATATTTTTTCTCCATTATACAAGCGGCAGTATATGATGAAATTCTTTCTTTTCCCACCTGTTCAAGAGTTCATCCCGATGTATGTTTCGAGGTGCCTTATCCTGTAATTGGTAAATGCCTCCCGGGTATTTATTTCTTCAGTCGTTCTATTTCCTGTCGAATCTGTTCAATGACTTCTTTATTTCCAATTTCTCCATCCAAGCTGAAGACTATAAATACTTTGCCGCCGTATTGCTCTTCAAATTCTGCGAAACTGTTTTTCATTCTTTCTGTCGGAGAATAATTGCCGAAGTTTGCTTTCGCCGTCACCGGCTTGATTTGAATGCCAAAGGCGCTATCATCAACTTTTGCCACATAGTCGATGTCTCCCGCATGGTCCAGTTCGGAATCGGATTCCTCAAAAAGTATATCCGGAAAGATTTTGGCCAATCCGTCATTAACCACAGACTTCTCCCGAAGGAAACCGCCAAAGGTCCTATTGAGGATAAGATTGTAAATGTAATCAATGCAATCTTGTTTTGAGAATTCTTGAACTTCAGCTATTTTGGCATAGAATTCCCCACCCAATTCTTCCAGTTGTGCTTTCGAAAGAAAATTCTGGGAGTAATCCTTCCACAATTCACCTATCGATCCGGGTGTACCTATAAGGCCTAACAATTTATCACCAGACAATTTTTTCTTCCTTTGTAAAGACGGGGTTCATTCCGTTCACTTTAGGTTATCCAAATATTCTCTACAGTAAACATGGAACAAGGGGATTTGATACTCAGATTGCAAATAGGTAAGGTATTTTTAATGCAAGTCACATATCAACGTCCACAAAACATGGCGAGTTGTGCGGTTCGGGATCGGGCTGGCAAGCTTGCTTGCTAAGGCCGAGGACGAATGCGCTCGAACGATTTTGTTCCGGTGCGCGAATCAGCGCACATAGGAACAAATCGGGCGAGGCGCAAAGCGCAACTCGCCGTTCCGGCGCCGATCAGCCGCGCGTTATTTAATGTCGGCTGAATTGGCATTGCTAGGTCTGCAAAAGCTTAGACCTTTTTACCGGAATCCCTATGTTGTTCAGTTTAATGATTCGTTTCACAAGTAAGTAAAACCATTCATCAGCCTTTGGCGACACACGTATTTCCGAAATGAGCTTTTTCAGCCGACCAGCAACATACAGACCTGGATTTTCGAAATTGTTCATGTTTTTTACCTGAACTTCTGACTTTTCGTAAGGTTTTCCCTCTGGACTTACGCAATACCTTGTTATTATATTCAGTGTTACAATGCGTAGCTCCTTCTCATGCTTAAATTGTTCGGCATCTTTCATGAAAGCTCGCTCATGACCTTGATTCGCGTGGTATTTGGTCATGATATGGGTTTTATGATCGATGTAAGAAACACGCCCGATGTGCGTTTCGTGTTTGTCATGCGGGACACCGATATTGTCAATAAGTTGTTTGACTGTTGATTTTATCGCAACTGCTTGTTCGCCCCCACCATATTCACGCCACATGCGGTCAGATTCATCCTCTTCTAGAAACCAGCAACTAACGACTAGAAGTTCCCTTGAATCTTGCTCATTGC
Source organism: uncultured delta proteobacterium (assembly GCA_963782435.1). GTDB lineage: Bacteria > Desulfobacterota > RBG-13-43-22 > RBG-13-43-22 > RBG-13-43-22 > RBG-13-43-22. The sequence continues at coordinate 58,607 of CAWAKF010000027.1, read as the reverse complement.
GGGAAGCCATCTCTTCAAACTGCGAATGATACTCGGCAGGGAAATTCCTTTTTAACTCTCGATGGTGTTCTTGCATCATCTCCTTTGTCGCACGGGGCATCATTCCTTCAAACTGATCTTGAAGAATATTCAATTTGGAGAACCAGATTGCTTGATAAACAAGAAGAGATACAAATTTAGAAAATGGCATATATCGCCATACCGTCAAATTCATATCACCGTTGGTTAAATCTCTCAGGTTCATATATGCCTAAGATAGACATATTTGAAATAATTTAACAGTGGCAGGTGAAGATAGACCTCAGTCTGAATAAGCTTCTCCCTTTATCCTTCTCACTTTTAAACCATGAATATCAGAAAGTTCGATATCGTCTTCAATTTGATATTTTTGCCAATGATAATTTAACCATTCATCCCTGATGCTATTATTCGGGAAAAAATATATTTCATCATCCCATGCATAGAAACAATTATCCGATATCGGTTCTACTACTATTCCCTTATCCTTCTCACTCGGCTTTGTAAGCACCCAATCAGAAGGATTTTTGCCTGAAGAGATATTCAGGAGAGCCTTTTCAAAATATTCAAGTTCATTTGCTGGAAAAAACAAGAATCGTTTCTTTCGAACATCGATAAAATACTCATAATGTCCAAGCTGTTCTTTTGGCCGAGTAATTATGACGATACGCTTAAGAGTTTTTTTCATAATATTTCTGGCCTAACGACCATTTAAATAAAAGGGGACGATCGAATAAAAGCGTAAAAGGGGACGTTCGTGCAGAAATTGCTTTGCAATTTAGATCAATAGATTCAGGTATCATTGAGTTATACGAGTTCATCACGAACGCCCCCCTTTAAAGTTAGTTCAAATTCTTCCGCCCGCCAAGTTGCATAAGAAAGAGCGGCTTTGATGTCTTCTTCTTCTAAATACGGATACAATGCGAGAATTTCTTGGAAAGAAGCTCCTGAAGCCAAAAGACCAGTAATGGTCCCCACCGTGACCCTCATTCCACGTATGCAGGGTTTACCCCCCATCACTTCGGGATCAATCGTGATTCGATCTGATTCCGGAAATTTCATAATTGGCCTCTCTTATGTTTTCATTTTGCTAAACCACTCAGACAAATACACCCTATCCGGTCAACACCTTTTTCCAAATACACCAGCTATTCTTATATTTTCTCTCTTGAATGCCAAAAAGTCAATTATTTTCAAACACCTTTCTAATTTAAGAGGGTGGGGTTGTTCATCAGATCTCTATCTGATCTTTTGGGCGAGAGGGTTTTTCCAGGTGAATGTCCGCCTGGAAAAAAGTCAGGCAAATCAATTTTCTTTTTGCCACAGACAACTTCAGGACAGGCGGCTGGTTATCTCTGCGACTCTGAGAGCTCTGTGAGAGATATGCCTCTGTCCGGGTTAGGGACTTCCGAATCGGAGCCTCAAAAACCGGGGGTGATAAAATCGGGCATCTGATTCGATCAAGGCCAGGTCGCTCGAATTGGTGGTATAAGTGACGATGAGCTCCTCGGGAGAAAGAGAAAATTCGGGATGGCCTTTGGCTGCATAGCAGAAAATGCGGGGGTCCCTCTCCGCTTCCGGACAGCGGCAGATTTTAAAGGGTCCCGAATTCCCTAACCCTATTGCTCTGTCAAATTATTTACTTATTTAAGGACGTCTATATTGATCGCTATTGATTCTTACAACCACTCCCACGGTCTTTTCATCTTCCATTTTGTATGCCCCAGACCCTGGTCTATCTGATTACGAAACATAATGCATCGTTGACTCATGGCACACCGCTTGCGATGCTGAAGGCCCATGTAGCCAAGTTTGATCGGTGTCTAAAGGGCTTGTTGGTGCCGCTGCTGCAGCCCAACAAGACGAGTCATCTGAGGCGTGTCGTTTGTAGAGTATTTGTAGAGTACTTAGGGTCAAATCTTAATTAGTGACAATTATTCCATTTTAAGTAAAAAAGATGTAAAATATTTCCTAAGTTTGGGATCATACTTCATTCTCTCTGTCAACCGTCTCCGTTCTTTGCTTACAGCATTATAGCTTATCTTAAAGATTTTTCCAATCTCCACACCATTTAAACCCCCTAAACGATAGAGTAGTTCCATGGCTATTCGTCTCAAATCCCCCTTCTCGGTCACTAATTCAGCCTCCGTTCGTCCGGTTTCTGTCAGGAAAGCTTCCAGGACCCTTTTATGAGCCTTATAGCCCGTTATTTGTCGGGCACCGCTAAATTCTCGATCAGGCCCCTGAGCTAAAAAATTAGTCTTTACCCAGTCAATAAAACCTTCTTGGCCTAGGATACTCCCCCCAACGACGTTTACAGGACTCTCTAATTCCTCCTGGACATCTTCTTTAATCCTCTTTCGATAAGCCTGACGTCCTCCGGGATGATCTCCCCCGAATTCTTCCAAAATCAGGGTATAATCGACTCCGGCCAATTTTTCCTTCTGTTCCAAATACCCTCCCAAGGTGCTCCAGCGATAGGAATATAAGAATTTCATCTTCTCCGCAGGAGTCTTAGAATCCATCCCTTGAACTCGAATGGGGTTCAAGTGAATATACCTGGATAATTCTGATAAGTAGTTTTCCTTTTCTACCAGGATGCTTTTATACCGCCCTTGGTATAAATGGCCCACCCTTTGATATTTTCTATTAAAACAGCCGGTATAACTAATATTAAATCTCCTCATGAATTGATCTAAATTTCCCAAAGGAGTCTCTAATAGCAGGTGAAAATGATTTTCCATCAATACCCAGGCGTACAATTTCACCTGGTAAATTTCTTGGCTATCCATCAGGAGCTCCAGAAAGGTTATCCGGTCTTGGTCCTCCCGGAATATTTCTTTCCGTTCATTTCCCCGACAGGTCACATGGTAGACAGCTCCGGGATATTGTATTCTTAATGGTCTACTCATACCCTTTTCTAATCACAATCTCTTTCTTTTGTCAATAATTAAGATTTGACCCTAGGTACTTTGGGCTGGAACTCCCCTGGATCTCAACCTATCGAAGTCCTTCATCGGTACACTCGGACTACCCGACAGTTTATGTTCGGAATCCCTTCCCAGCAGCGGCTTAGGCGGTGAGCCTTTCTCCCTAAGACCTTTTCTGAAAGGCTGCCCAACGCCTGTTCACTCTCAGTGGCCTCCCTTTTTCTCCCAGGATCTTTTCCTTTCCCAAAACCGACCTTCCCCTTTGAACCGCCCGCCGGTTTTCAGTACCTCCTTTACAGAGCTTTGCTAACCCTCCTGTTTTAGATGAGTTAGTAAGGGATCAACTTGATCAATAAACCTTAAAGGAGGTAGCACTTATGGAAAAAGACTCCCGAGAACGAATCGCTATCAAACGTTACCAGATCATTGCCCCTGTCTTGGCTGAACCGGCCAGAGCCCAAAACGAATACTTCCGGAAACAGGCCGAGCAAGATCACGAATTCCCTTACTATGGCCGACGCAAAATCGCCGTCTCCACCATGAAGTCCTGGCTGAGGACCTTCCGCCGGCGCGGATTCAATGCCCTTAAACCCAAAGAACGCTCAGACGGGGGAAGACCCCGGCGTTTCAATGACCAACGGCTTAAAACCATCGAGGTTAAATGTAAGGCCTACCCTAATTACTCCGTCCAAAAACTCTATGAAGAACTTCGGGATCAAAAGCTGCTCGGGGAACCCCCGGTCCACTACACGACTTTACTGCGCATCGTTAAAACCCAGGGCTGGCTTTCCCTTCAAAAACGGTCCGATGTCCGCAAAGCCTTTGAGGTCGATAACGTCAATGACCTCTGGATCTGCGACTTTATGCACGGCCCTCAGGTCCGTTATATGAATCGTTCTATTAAAGCCATCCTTTGTGTCATTCTGGATGATCATTCCCGGATGATCGTCGGCCAGGCCTTTAATGCCTCCGAGACCATCAGCGCTCTCACCCCGGTTCTCAAAGAGGCCTTAGTAACCCATGGGATCCCCAAAAGACTCTATGTAGATAATGGGGCCAGCTTCTCCTCCGATCTCCTGGCTAAATGCTGCGCCTTGGCCGGGATCTCCCTGATCCACTCCAAACCCTATGATAGCCCTTCCCGTGGAAAGATAGAACGCTTCTTCCGAACCGTCCGGGAGCGCTTCCTATCCGATCTTCAGGAAGGTGCCCATCTCGATGATCTCAATCAGGCCTTTTGGACCTGGGTCCAAGATGATTATCACCATAAACTTCACACCGGTATTGATGACCGGCCCATTGACCGTTACAATGCCTCCCTATCCCGTATCGATCTGCGCAGGCTCTCCAAATCCGAACTCGATGAGATCTTCCTTATCCGTCATGAACGGTTCGTCAACAATGATGCTACCATCAGCTTCAAGGGTTCCCTCTATGAGGTCCCTTCGGCTTACATCCGCCAGAAAATCGAGCTTCGACATCCCGTCGATGACCCCCAGGAACTCTTTCTCTACGACAATGATATCCGGGTCGGACGAATCAAGCTCCTTGATAAAAAGGAAAACGCCCGCACTTTCCGGCCTAAGGAAATCTTAACCCATCTCTCTTTCCATCAGGGGAGGGTCCGCTCATGAAAGATCTCCTGGCCTGGTTCGGCTTCAAACACTTCCCCTTTGATAAGAATATCAAACCGGCCGATCTGTTCCCTACCGATCCCCTTAAAGAATGTTTAGCCCGTCTGGATTACATCAAACGTCGGGGAGGTATCCTTCTTCTAACCGGGGATCCCGGGGTGGGTAAAACCTTAGCTATGCGACGTTTCGTTGATACCCTCAACGAAAACCTCTTTAAGCCCTTTTATACCCCTCTTTCCACTCTCTCCCGGGCCGACCTTCTTTATCATATCAATCGGCTCTTAGGTCTGCCCACCCGGCTTTCCAAAAGTGCCATCTACAACCAGATCCAGCAATCCCTCCTCGATTCCAAAGAACAAGCCGGGAAAACCATCCTCCTCATTATCGATGAGGCCCATCTCCTCCAAACCGGCCCTTTAGAAGAACTCCGCTTACTCACCAATTTTAAAATGGATTCCTATGACCCCTTTATTCTCATCCTCTGCGGTCAGTCCGATCTCCGAAGGGTCATGGACTTCGCCGTCATGGAGCCTTTCAGCCAGCGCATCGCCATGCGTTACCATATGTCCGGTCTCTCTCCCGAGGAAACCAGACTCTATGTCCTCCACCACCTCAAGCTGGCCGGGGCTCTGGAACCCCTCCTCAATGATCAGGCCCTTTCCGCTGTCCACGAGGTCTCCTTCGGCATCCCCAGAAAAATCGGGGCCGTCACTGAAGCCGCCTTAACCTATGCCATGTTCGATCAAAAACGTTCCGTCTCTCCGGAGATGGTCCTCAAAGTTAAAAATCTCGAAGGCTAAACCCTTTTATCCCCCAGGGGGGCCTGCCCCCGCCGCCCCCCCCTCGGTCGATAGGACCCTATGTCTGAAGGGCTCTTCTCCCACTCCGAAATCGAACAGGTCGTTATAGGGTTAAGGCTCCATCTCTACAATCGTGGCTTGCCTTGCGGGGCTTTTCCCATTCGTCATCTCATAGGCCAACTCGGGGTTCGTCCCTTGCCTTCTGCAAACACCATTAAACGCATCCTCTCCCGTCACCATCTAACCCATGGACGTACCGGTCTTTATCCCTAACCCCCTGGTCTATCCCTGTCCCTTCCCCCGGTTACTTTATCTCGATCAAAAACCTCCATATCCCTGTTAACCCTTTTGAGAATCTACCTCTTTTCATGCCCCTTTTCGGTTATATTATTCTTCTATTCCCCTCTCAAAAAAACAGGGTAATTAACAGGAGTACTTGAATAAAAAAAGCAGGAGACCGGAATTTTAATTGTTGGGAAAGTGGGGCTTGAACCTATAAAAAATAGTTCAGGTTTGTCTTGTGGTTGACAGAAAGGGAGGAGAATGGTAAAAAGAAACAAACCAAGGAGGGAGGGATGGCCGAGTGGTTTAAGGCGGCGGTCTTGAAAACCGCTTTCCTTCCGGGGAACGGGGGTTCGAATCCCTCTCCCTCCGCCATGAACCATGTAAGGTTCATGGCTGCCCTAAACTCAACGTAGTTTAGGGCGCCACTTAAACGGATATGTACTATCTATACGTTTTGAAAAGTCAATTGGATGAGGGTCTTTACATAGGATATACGGGGAATCTAAAAAATAGATTCCAGCAACATCAAAATGGAGAGGTAAATTCGACAAAACCACGCCGCCCCCTTGAATTGATTTTTTATGAAGGGTATAAAAGCATGGTAGATGCTAAGCGGAGGGAAAGATATTTTAAAACCACAAAAGGTAAATCTTCCTTGCGTTTGATGTTAAGAGAATCGTTGAAATAATGTATTCACCTGATCAGTGACTGCCAATCCTATACGGAGAGATGACCGAGTAGGCTTAAGGTGCTCGCCTGCTAAGCGAGTGTAGGGGGAAACCTCTACCGAGGGTTCGAATCCCTCTCTCTCCGCCATGAACCAGGTAAGGTTCATGGCTGTCCTGAACTCAACGTAGTTTAGGGCGCCACTTCCTGTTCGGATTTTCGATTGCGGATTTCGTATTACCTGATCCTGAACCTACCACGCGGCAAACGATAAGTATTTACATCTTCGTTATTCTAATCCCTTTTTCAAATACAAGACGATTATTAAAATTTCCTGCATTTGCCATCAAGGGGTTTTTAACTTGGGGGGGCGACCTTGTGCCAGTTTTTCGTTACATATCGCAATATAATGTTTCAGTTTGGGGGGGTGAGAGGTCTCGGGGAATTGTTGCAGGATCCCTTCAAACCGGCCCAAAGCGGCCTTATAATTATTTTGGTTAAAATAAAATTCCCCTATGTAAAATTCATGGGAGGCCAAGTTTTTTTGGGCGGTAATCAGCAGAGGTTGAGCTTGGGGAACATATTCGCTCTTGGGATAATTCTTAATCAACCGTTCAAATTCCTGAACCGCCAGGAAGGCATTACTCTGGTCACGGTCGACGGTGGGCATCTGTTTAAAGTAGCACATGCCCAGTTGAAAGATCACATAGGGGATGATTTCATTAGCCGGATGCATTTTTTCGAATTCTTTATAAGCAGTTGCGGCCAGCAGATATTCTTTATTCAAATAATAGCTGTCGGCCAATTTCAACTCGGCGACGATCGCATAAGGATTGTAAGGAAAACGGTCCTTTAAATTTTGAAAAGCTTCCCCGGCCTTTTCATATTTTTTCCTCTGGTAGGCATCCAGCCCTTCCGCAATCAGGGATTCAGGGGTCTTTTCCAGTTCTTTGGAGGCTTTGCTTTTAAACAGCCCGCAACCCATCATGGATACCGATAAACAAAAGAGGGTAAAAAAAATCAGGGCGTGGTTCATTGGAGAACGGGTATAACAGGGGATTTGTTTCATAGGGTCTCCAGGTATCTTTCCGCGGCAAAAACGGCGGTGGCACCATCTCCAACGGCCGTGGATATCTGTCTTAACAGCTTTTGGCGAACATCCCCGGCAGCAAAAATTCCGGGGATAGAAGTGGCCATATTGTCATCGGTTTGGACAAATTCTTGGGAATCCAAGGGGACAATCGGCTTCAGCCACTCCGTGTTAGGCTTGGTTCCCACCAGAATAAAAACCCCTTGGACCGAAATAGTTCCACCTGAAGAACCGTCTTTCTTCCGGAGCCGGATACCTTCCACTTGATCCGTCCCCTGAATAGATTCGACGATGGAATTCCAAACCGGTTGAATGGCTGTATGGTCTAATGCTTTCTCTTGAAGGAGTTGACAGGCTCGAAGTTGATCCCTTCGATGAATCAGATATACTTTTTTTGCAAACCGGGTCAAAAAGAGGGCTTCTTGCACAGCGGTATCTCCGCCTCCGACCACGGCGATCTCTTGATCCCTAAAAAAGGGACCATCGCAGGTGGCGCAGTAGGAAACCCCTTTCCCGCCTAGAACATCTTCTCCGGGGACCCCGAGCTTTTTGTGAGCAGCCCCACTGGCGATAACCAAGGACTTGGTTTTATAAGTACCCTGAGTTCCGGTAAGCAGTATGTCCGGACCTTGAAGAGACAGGGAAACGATCTCATCGCTTATGAAAGGCAATTCAAATCGTTCGGCTTGCAACCGCATCTTCTCCACCAGGTCAAAACCGGAAATACCTTCAGGAAACCCAGGATAATTGTCCACCCAGTCGGTGGTCAATACCTGCCCCCCGGGATGAGCTTTTCAATAAGAAGCGTATTCAGCCGGGAACGTCGAGCGTACAAACCGGCGGTCAGTCCGGCCGGCCCACCTCCTACAATGATCATTTCATAGATGGGATTTTCCACTGGATCACTATAGGGCTTTTTTAATAGCGGTTTCCAGCGTACTCTTGGACACTGCTCCGGTGATCTGTTCGAACACGGTTCCGTTTTTAAAGAGGATCAGGGTGGGAATGGCCCGAATCCCATATTGGCCCGGTGTTTTGGGATTCTCATCCACATTCAACTTGCCAATTTTAAGCTGCCCTTGAAATTGAACGGCCAACTCTTCAACCACCGGGGCGATAGCCCTGCAGGGACCGCACCAGGCGGCCCAAAAGTCAACCAGGGCCGGGGTTGAGGCATCCATTATTTCCGTCTTAAAGTTTTCATCGGTTACTTCAGTGATATTTTTATCAGCCATGTTTTCTCCCTTCCTTTTTCTGAGATTACACCCTTTAATAATAGAAAATTAATATGAATTCTAATTCCCTTTCTTTCCATTGTCAATACTTACCAAAAATCCCTGAGGAAAAATTTTGACTTTAAAGGTGTCTTTAGTTTAAAGTGCTATATTATCACAAAAAAGAGGAGATGGATATGGAAGAATTCGGCCGTATGAATCGCCTTCCCCCTTATGTCTTCGCTACTGTTACCACCTTAAAAATGGACTTACGGCGCCAGGGGGAAGATATTATCGATTTGGGGATGGGGAACCCCGATCTGGCCACCCCCAAACACATCGTGGATAAACTTCGGGAAGCCGCCTTGAAAGCCCCTAATCACCGTTATTCGGCTTCGAAAGGGATCACCCGACTTCGAACTGCTATTTGCGATTGGTATAAAAAGCGTTATCAGGTGGACCTGGATCCGGAATCCGAAGCCATTGTAACTATTGGGGCCAAGGAAGGGATATCCCACCTGATTTTGGCTACTACCAGTCCCGGTGATGTGGTCTTCGCGCCTGATCCGACCTACCCGATCCATCCCTTTTCAGTCATTATTGCCGGGGGAGATCTAAGAAGCATTCCTATGAGCCATGACCGGGATTTTTTTGAGGATTTATTGACCGCTACCAAACAAACCTGGCCAAACCCGAAAATGTTGATTATTTCCTTTCCGCACAACCCGACCACCATGGTTGTGGATTTGGATTTTTTTAAAAAAATCGTGGCCTTTGCCAAGGAACACCATATGATGGTCGTCCACGATTTCGCTTACGCGGATCTGGTGTTTGACGGGTATAAAGCCCCCAGTTTTATGCAGGTACCCGGGGCCAAGGATGTCGGTGTGGAATTCTTTTCCCTGTCTAAGAGTTATAGTATGGCCGGGTGGCGGATGGGGTTTGCGGTTGGTAATCCAGATCTGATCCATGCCCTGACCCGAATAAAGAGTTATCTGGATTATGGGGTTTTTCAGCCAATCCAAATTGCCTCCATTATTGCCTTAAACGGTCCCCAGGATTGTGTTCAGGAGATCGTCAACACCTACAAGGAAAGAAGGGATACCTTGATTCGGGGGCTGAACCGGATAGGGTGGAAGATGGAAAAACCCAAAGGGACCATGTTCGTCTGGTCCAAAATCCCTGAGCCTTTCAGGAAAATGGGGTCCGTGGAATTTTCCAAATTTCTAATTCGCGAGGGAAAGGTGGCCGTATCGCCCGGACGGGGCTTTGGAGAATATGGGGATGACTATGTCCGGTTCGCCCTGGTTGAAAACTCTCACCGGATTCAACAGGCGGTCAGGGGTATCAAAAAGGCTTTGGAAAAAGGATCGAAGTAATTGCTTTTGCTCAAAGGTTAATGGAGTAAGCGGAGGAATCATGAAAGAAATTCAGGTTGGTATAATAGGATTCGGCACGGTGGGAACCGGGGTGGTCAAGATTTTACTGGAGAAAGAGGATGTTCTTCAATCCCTGGTCGGGGCACCTTTGAAGTTAAAACGGATCGCCGATCTCGATTTGACCAGGGATCGGGGGATCCCTATTCCTGATGGCCTGTTAGTGGATAAAGCCGAAGATATTTTTAATGATCCGGATATCTCCCTTGTCGTGGAACTGGTCGGGGGTCTGGAGCCGGCCCGAAGTTTTATTTTAAAGGCCCTGAGAAAAGGAAAACACGTCGTAACTGCCAACAAGGCCCTACTGGCCCACAAGGGGGATGAAATTTTTCAAAAGGCTAACGACTGTAAATTGGATGTCGGTTTTGAAGCTAGTGTCTGCGGAGGTATCCCGGTAATTCTGGCCCTGCAACAGGGGCTGGTGGCCAATGAAATCGAAAGCATCCTGGGGATCTTTAACGGGACTTCCAATTATATCCTGACCCGAATGACCGAAGAAGGATTGCCTTATTCGGAGGCCTTAAAAGAAGCCCAACAAAAGGGTTATGCCGAGGCCGATCCCACCCTGGATGTTGAGGGTATGGATACGGTTCATAAACTTTCCATTTTGATGCATCTGGCTTATGGGTCTCCTTTAAATCCTGAGGCCATTTTTGTGGAAGGAATTACCCGAATCGGGGCCTTGGATATTGCCTTTGCCCGGGAATTTGGCTATTCGATCAAACTGTTGGCTATCTGCCGGAAGGAAGGAGACCTGCTGGAAGCCAGGGTTCACCCGACTATGATCCCTAAGGGGCATATGTTGGCCAGTGTGCAAGGGGCCTATAATGCCCTTTTTATCAAAGGGGATTCGGTAGGAGATGTATTACTTTATGGTCAGGGGGCCGGTATGATGCCTACCGGTAGTGCGGTAGTCAGCGACTTAGTCAATATGGGACGGAATATCAATAAGGGGATTACCCAAAGAATTCCCCGGAATCAGGGCATTAAGGGAAAGGGTTTGGCATTAAAACCATTCTCAGAGGTGATTGGCCAATATTATTTCCGGTTTTCCGCCTTGGATCGCCCCGGTGTCCTTTCCACTATTGCCGGTATTCTCGGAACCAACCAAATCAGTGTGGCCTCGGTGATTCAAAAAGGCAGGGAGGCTGAAGGGCCGGTTCCCATAGTCATGATGACCCATGAGGCCAAAGAATCCGCTGTCCGGAAGGCTATCGAAGAGATTGACCGGCTTCCTGTGATCACCGATCGAACGGTGATTGTACGGGTAGAAAATTAACAATTTCGGTTAACGAGTTTCGGGTTTAGGGTTAAAGGCCTTTAATCCACATAAAGGGCGTTCTCCCGGCATGGGTACTTTTTATGAATTCAAGAATCAGGAAATATTGCATATTGGTCGGAGACGGGATGGGCGATTATCCCCAGGACAACCTCGATGGAAAGACGCCTTTGGAAGCGGCCCATACCCCCTACATGGATTCTGTGGCCTCTCAGGGAATTATGGGGTGGGCCCAAACCGTACCCTCGCGGTGTGAACCGGGAAGTGATGTCGCCAATCTGTCAATCCTGGGGTATGACCCCTTGGTCTACCATACCGGACGCGCCCCTTTTGAGGCGGTCAGTATGGGGATTCGGCTAAGAGAAGCAGATGTGGCTCTCCGTTGTAATCTGGTTTGTCTGGATCATTTGGAAAATGAAGCAGTGAAGATGAACTCATACAGTGCCGGGCATATTTCAACGGAAGAAGCCCGGATTTTAATCACCGACCTCAACAAATTTTTAGCCCAACCTGGATTATCCTTCTATCCGGGGGTCAGTTATCGACATATTTTGGTCTGGTCCGGGGCCGACCCCTCTGTAAAAACCCCACCCCCCCATGACCTGACCGGCCAGGATGTGACTGAATATTTGCAATCAACAGGGGAACTGGGCCCGGTAGTGAATTTGATCCGGAAATCCTGGTCTTTCCTGGACCAACACCCGGTTAATAAAGCCAGACAGGACCGCGGTCTGGTTCCGGCTAATTCCATATGGCTGTGGGGTCAGGGGAAAACACCGGACATGCCCACCTTCCCGGAAAGATTCGGCCTCGGGGGAGGCGTGATTTCTGCAGTGGATCTGTTGAAAGGGATTGGGGTGTCCGCCGGACTGGAATCCCTTTTTGTAGAAGGGATGACCGGCTATTTAGATACCAATTTTCGAGGAAAGGCCGATAAGGCCCTGACCTTTTTGGCTGAAAAAGACCTGGTGTATGTCCATGTCGAGGCCCCGGATGAGGCCTCTCATGAAGGGAGCCTGGAGAAAAAGATCCAGGCGATAGAGGCCTTCGATCGGGAGGTTGTGGGGCCTGTTCTGGAAGGTTTAAACCGCTTTGAAGCCTATTCTCTTTTGATCGTTACCGATCATTTTACTCCAATCCAGGTCATGACCCATACAAGAGAGCCGGTTCCTTTGGGTGTGTTGCGATCGGATGACCAACGTCGGCCTGTCCGAAGGAGGGGGTTTTCAGAGCGATCGGCTTATGAGGGTGAGGTCTCTTTTATAAAAGGGGATCAGCTTATGCCCTGGTTTTTACAATGCCATCAGGAGATGTCCAAATGAAATTTTTTCAGACGACCTACCGGGTGATCTACGGCGATGTCGATGCCATGAAAATGGCCTATTATGCCAACTATTTGCGCTGGTTTGAAATCGGCCGTTCGGAACTGATCCGACATTTGGGTCTCCCTTATGCCGCGATAGAGACCATGGGTTTTCTATTGCCGGTTACCGAAGCCTTTTGCAAATATAATAAGCCGGCCCGGTATGATGAAATTATATTGATCAATACCGGTGTCGGGTTCCTCCGCAGGGCTTCCCTGCGTTTTGACTATCGGATTTTTAACCAGGAAAACGATCTCCTGGCGCAAGGACACACCATCCATGCCTGTTTGGATGAGGATGGGAAATTGGTTCGTCTTCCTGAGACCGTAATTACCCTTTTAAGTAAGTGGGATTAACCCTGCTATATTGCTTGGAATCCAGGAGTCAGAATCCAGAATACGACCTTTAAAAAGTTGTTAATTATTTTCTTATTCTGAATTCTGACTCCTGGATTCTGAATTCACCATTCGAGATGATAAATATTTTGGAGAAAGCCCAATGTCTGAAATCGAAGCGGCTAAAGCCATTGAGGCATTTTTTGAAGCCTTTAACAGCCATAACGGTGAGGCGCACCTGAATACCCATCATTTCCCGCATGTCCGCATCAACGACAAGGGCCAGGTGCGCATAGTTCAAAATGCCTCGGAATACTTTCCCCTTGAATCGGTACTCGCCATTCTGACCAAGCAGGAGGGATGGCACCACAGCACTCTGGATTCGGTGGAGGTCATTCACGCTTCACCGATGAAGGTGCACTTTAATATCCAATTCAGCCGATACAAGGCCGATGGATCCAGATATGCGGTCCATAAATCTCTTTGGGTCGTTACCAAAAAAGACGATCACTGGGGGATACTGGCTCGATCCAGCTATGCTCCTTGATGATTACACTTTAAAATTTCATTCTAATTTTTTATTCTTGGCCGGCAGCGACAATGCGAATTCAACACCACTCAGAACCCATTTTCTCAAGTCTTTATCAGACTGGGTCCCGTTAGGCCCAACGTAAAGAAACCCTTTCAATGGTTTCCCGGTAAAGTCCATCTTTCGCACATAGGGTTGGGACAACATTTTTTCATAAGAATCCGATCCCACGCGGATCATCAGGTCTTCGTTCACTAATCCCAAGGCCATGTTGCCGTTAACAAGGAAACAAATCCCGCCGAACATTTTCTTTTCCGACAGACCCTCAATTTTTTTCAAGATCTTCCAAACCCGAAAGGCCAGTTTGTCATCGAATGGCATTTGGTCCTCATACTTAAAGTTCAGGGATAAAGAAATAGGGCTGCTATCTTAGGGCGCTCTGGAACACTATTTCTGTTGCTCCTTTTTTAGATGATTCCCTTTGCGGTCAATTCATCCAGAGTTTCTTTACTATACCCCAGTAACCTCCCGTAAATTTCGAGATTGTGTTCTCCGGGGCGGGGCGCTCGGGTTTCTATCCTGCCGGGTGTTTTTGACAGTTTGATCGGGTTGGGGCTGACCGGCAACGGTTTCAATCAGTAAGGATTCCAGACCCCGACTGAAGTTTGTTTTGACCTTGTTGAAAGTCCGAAGGTGCGGTCTTTTGGTTTCCACTAGTCTCAGGGGGATCGGAAACCTTTGTTTATGCTAATTTGATTTTCTCTTAAGATTACACTTTTATTATTACGGCTTCCCCCTGGGCTAACCCACCGCAGATAGCTGCAACTCCAAATCCTCCTCCTCTTCGCCTTAATTCATACATTAAAGTCATGATGAGGCGAGCACCGCTCGCGCCGACAGGATGTCCGATCGCAATAGCTCCGCCATTTACATTCGTTATGTCTTGAAGTTTTTTCCATTTAAGGTCATCGTTATCCGCAAGGATCTTGGTTGATACCAAAGGCATGGCCGCAAAGGCCTCATTGATTTCAATGAGGTCCATATTATCCAGTTTCATATTCGCCTTCTCAAGAGCGACTTTGATTGCTCCGGCGGGTATAGTGGCAATATATCTCGGTTCAGTGGCCGAGGCGACGGATGAAAGGACTTCACCGAGTATAGGAATCCCTTTTTCAAACGCCTTTCTCCGGCTCATAATCGCGATAGCCGAGGCACCTGAATTCATCCCCGGGGCGTTACCGGCAGTCACAGTAGGGCTTCCGTATATAGGTTTGAGGCTTGAAAGCTTTTCTAAAGAGGACTCGCGTGGCGGTTCATCCTTCTCAAGAAGAACAGAATTCCCTTTTTTCTGAGGAATTTGTATATTCATGATTTCTTCACCGATCTTGAATTTTCCCTCAAGAAAAGCTTTCGCCCATCGTTGCTGACTTCGGAGTGCCCAGTTATCCTGATCTTCCCTGGTAACCCCGTATTCCAAAGCGACTTCACCGGCATCGACTGCAACGGGGTTAAAACCTTTTCTCTCATAGCCCAGTTTGAAAAGTATATCCTGCATCTGGATGTGTCCCAACCGGTTTCCCCATCGCACCTGTTTTGCCTCTACAATCAGACAGGTATTGCTCATATTTTCTGCCCCACAGGCAATAACGAGGTCGGCCTCCCCCGCCCGGATAGCTCTGTATCCCAGGCGCAAAGCGGACATGGAAGAGCAACAAGCTCTATCCAGGGTCAACGAGATATTATTGGATGGAAATCCAGCCAGGAGAGTGACCTGCCTGGCTGGGACATTTAGATAGGGCGCATATTCGGCAGGAACACAGGTTCCATAATAGAGTTCATCCACTTCTGACGGGTCAATTTGAACTCTTTTCAGAACCTCTTTAACCACCAGAACTCCGAGATCAATGCTCGGGATTTCCCGCATTACTCCGTCAAACTTTCCAAAGGGGGTTCTTACTGCACTAACAATGACTACATCCCGATCATTCATTGAAGACACTCCTTATTATCTTATTCCCAGATGATAGCAACACATCGGGTCCAGGAAGCTGATGCTTTGGCCAACTTGATGGGCAACACAGATACGGTAAAGCCAAAGTCCATGGGAATGTTCTCAAGGTTTCCCATGGCCTCAATGTGGCAATATTCTTTCTGGCGGCCTGCGAAATGGCCCGGCCAGAGCGCCTGTTTGTCTCCTGCTTTATATTTCTGGGCCATGTCCATAAACCCCATGTCATAACCGTATCCGTCCGTACCGATGATCTTGACCCCTTGCTCGCTCAGCCACAGGGTTGCTTCCGCCCCGATACCTGGATTAGCGGCTGTATAGCCCGGGTCATGCATCAGCTTGTCGGAATCGGTCCAGAACAAGACAATATCCATGGGCTTGATTGTATAATTTATCTTGGCCAAAGCGTCTTTTACATCCTGAACGGAAATCAGGTAACCCCTTCCGAAATGTCTCACGTCCAACCTCACTCCGTCACTGACACACCATTCCAAGGGAATTTGATCAATGGTTTTTGCAGGGAGCCCTTCACTGGTCGGGCCGAAATGCCAGGGGGCATCCAGATGTGTAGCCATATGCGTTATTCCGTGATATTCTTCCCAGGCAAGGGCCATTCCTCCCGGAAAATCATCCTGCTTAAGGTCCAATAGTTTTCCCAGTAACCGAGCCCCCTCCTGGTGATCTGGGAGGTATTTGATGTCCGGTTGAAAGCCTGAATAATTACAGTTTTCAATAGGGATGGACAAGTCGATAATCTTATTAATGCGCATAGCATCCTCCTTTCATTTCAAAGGGTTTTATTCTGATTTCTAACTTCATTTATACAAAAAGCATTCCCCCATCCAGCAGGATTGTCTGTCCAATCATGCCATCCGATTCACTGGAGGCCAGATAGGCGGCGAGGTGGGCGATCTCTTCGGGTTCCAGCCATCTTCCGATGGGAACCCTTTGGAAGACCCAATCAATGACCTGTTCGGGGGCCATGTCCATAATTTCGGCATGCCCTTCGGCAAAACTCTTAGTCATGGCATCTGTCCTAGTTACTCCCGGACAAATCCCGTTGACCGTGATCCCTTTTTTCGCCAATTCGAGCCCCAAACATCGGGTCAAGGCTACAACTCCATGTTTTGAGATATTATAGGCACTTTGATTCATGGAGGCCCATTTCCCCGCCGTCGAAGCAATATTAACGATTTTCCCTTTATTGCGTTTTAGCATATCCCTGAGAACAAATTGTGTTACATTGAAAGGCCCATAAAGATTAACCTTGATAATGCGGTCAAAATCTTCGAATGAATAATCTACAAAAGGAGATGGTTTATAAATACCCGCATTATTAACCAGGATATCGATCCTCCCAAATAATTCGATCGCTTTTTGCACCATTGTCTCGACTGCGCTTCGGTCAGACACATCTACGGCATAAAGTTCTATGCGTTTCCCCCACTTGGCCGCCTGCCCGCGGGTCTCCTCTAATTTTTGTATGTCCGTCGCGCAGAGAAAAAGATCTGCCCCTTCCGAGGCGAATTTTTCAGCGATTGCCCGTCCTATGCCTCTGCTGGCCCCTGTGATCAGCGCCACACGATCTTTCAATCTTTTTGATGATGTCGTACCATTCATTTGAAGACCCTCCCTTTATGATAATAGTTTGTTTTTTCCCCCTCTTCCTGCCTTAACGCTTCCCTTCCTCGGCCGAGTCCACATCAGTAATCTCGACCAAGATGCCATGGAGGGTTTTGGGATGAATAAAGGCACTCTTTCCCTCGGTTTCAAATTGTTGACCGATGATCCGGAGGCCCAACGCTTCTAACCTTTCTACCATCTGGGGCACATTTTCACATAAAAGGGAAATATGGTGTATCCCTTCCCCTCGTTCCTTTAAAAATTTACCGCTTGTTCCCTCCTTAGAAGTTGGCTCCATAAGTTCTAAATGATCTTTCCCCATCCTAACGATCGAGGAGATCTGTTGATGTTCCTCGATTTCTCTTCTTAAGATTTCTTTCGCTCCAAATCCACTTTCCAGAACCGGGAGGAGATCATCAATTCTTTGGACTACAATTCCTATATGATTTATTTTTTTTATCATCTCTTATTTCCACCATTTCTAAAAAACAATGTTGATTTTACGTCGCGATCTGCCACTACTTCTTTTCATACGTCTTTTCAAAAACCTTTCCTTTGTATGTCGTCCGACCCAGTTCGTTAGGTCCAAGCCAGATAATCTGCGGTCGGATTTTTAACTTTGAACTCATAGAATCTTCTATCTCTCCCGCCAGATCCCTTAATTTTTCCACAGGGATATTCTCGCTCCTTTCCACTTTTATTTTTAGTGGAGGGACCACTCTTGGCGGTGGCTCATCGAGTACGATCATAAATCGACCTGTAATTCGAGGCGTAAAAGATTCAATGATATTGGCGATGGCTGCAGGGTACACCATGACGCCCTTCACCTTCAGCATGTCATCCGTCCGTCCCACAACTTTATAACGGAAGCCACTCATTCCACAGGGACACGGTTCGGTATAGATCTCAAAAATATCTCCGGGTGAAAAGCGGACCCAATAACTCCATCCCCCGCCATCGATGATGGTCATCAGGACCTCGCCTCTTTGGCCATGCTCAAAGGGGAGAGGCGCCTTGGTTTCCGGATCGACGAGTTCCAAGATCATAAAGTCATCGGCCACTTGGTGCATGCCCTGGTATTCGGGGTGATGACAGGAAACACCCAGAGCAGCGCCAAAATCAAAAAGACGGGCCTTATAAGCCTCTTCAATTTTTTTCCGAATTTCAGGTAGGCCGGCTCCTGGTTCCCCTGCGGCCATTATCGTCCGGATGCCCAGATCACTTACCTGGCAGCCCAAAATATCGGGACATTTTTCAATGAGATACTGGACCAAGGAAGGCGTTCCGGCCAGGGCCGTTGTTCTGAAATAGCGGATATTTTTTAGAATTCTTTCGGTACCCGCTTCGGCCCCTACAGGGATAACCAGGGCCCCCATAATATAGGGGCCCATCATGCTCATAATACCGGCAGCGGCCATACTTAAGGCGAAGGCCCAGGCGATGCGATCTTTAGGTCTCAAACCGGCACGCCAGCAATACCTGGCCACCACCTCACCATACATATCCCACGAATCAAAGCGCGTCAGGGGATAAGGTTGGGGCTCGCCTGTGGTCCCGCTGGTTGTGGCCATTAAATTAAGGTCCTCATAGGCATTGATAGGTAGAAGTTCATCGAGGGCTGAAATAATATTCCCGTCATGCTTTTCGGCAATGGCGCGCCAGTCTGCTTTGGTAAAGGGCGGGGCGGCCTTTCGAAAATCTTCGAAGGTCTTTATTTTGTCTTCATGAACCCCATGTTCCTTGAACAATCGTGTGAAATATGGCGCCTTCTCTCTGAGCAGTTTGATTCTTTCGATCAGTTTTCGCTCCTGGATTTTCTTCATCTCCGGGGTGTTGAACTTGGGTTCAATCCCCATGTTCCAGTAAGGTCTATCATTTTTCATATCCAGCTCTCCTCGATTTGGTAGAGTTTGACTATGAACCTAATCCGAGATAGGTCGTTTTCACTTCATCGTTTTCACGTATTTCATCGCTTGTCCCTTCAAATTTGATCGTTCCGTTGTCTATAATGTAGTGTCGGTTCCCAACATCTAAAGCCAAATTCAGATTCTGCTCGGCCAGGATGAGCGGGCAGCCCATTTTTTTCACCTCCTTGATAACTTCAGCGACTTGCAACACAATAAGTGGGGCCAACCCCTCTGTTGGCTCATCCATAAGAATTAGACCGGTGTTTCCCAACAAAACCCGGCCAATGGCCAGCATTTGGAGCATGCCTCCACTCAAAAACTGCGCCTTTTGATTTCGTTTTTCTTCCAAGACAGGAAACAGACTATATACCTTCTGCAATTCACTTCGAGGATTTTTCACCCTAGTTTTAACCATAGCTAAACGAATATTTTCTTCCACAGAGAGTCCGGGGAAGACGCCTCGCCCCTGTGGAACGATTTTGATCCCTTTACAGAAGATGTGATACGGTTTTAATCCGGATAGGCTTTCCCCTTTATACAGGATGCTTCCGGAGCGGGGCGGGGTTAGGCCCATGATCGAACGGATCAATGTGGTTTTACCTGCTCCGTTCCTTCCCAGAAGGCACACAACCTCTTTTTCTTTAACCTCCAGAGAAATCCCATGAAGGATATGGCTTAGACCATAATAAGTATTTAATTCCTTGACCTCGAGGATCTTCATATTGTTCCTAAATAGGCTTTTCTTACCTCGGCGTTCCCCTTAATTTCTTCCGGAGAACCTTCTGCTATCCGCTGGCCGTAATCGAGCACAATGATTCTTTTAGATATATTCATAACTAAATGGATATTATGTTCTATGAAAAGGATCGTTACCTCTGCAGAGATCTCTTTAATCAGATTCATGGTTTCAATGGTTTCGGCAGGCGACATACCAGAGGTCGGTTCGTCTAAAAGAAGCAGTTGAGGTTCCGTTCCCAGGGCCATGGCAATTTCCATGTGCCGTTGATCACCATGGCTCATTTCCCCGGCCAGCTTGTCTTTATTTGAAAAGAGGCCGACCCGTCTCAAGATCTTATCCGTTTTCTCTTCCAAACCGTCAACACTGACTGCAGACTTTATCAAAGAAATCTTCCTGTTTAACCGGGACTGGCAGGCCAATCGTACATTCTCCTTGACCGTTAACGAGCCAAAGACATTGGTGATTTGAAAGGACCGCGTCTAAACTTCTCTGAGAGATAACATAAGGCTTGAGACCACCTATGTCTTCACCTCTAAAAAGAATGCGCCCACTGGTTGGAGGAAAACGTCCGCTAATCACGTTAAAAAGAGTGGTTTTGCCGGCCCCATTGGGTCCGATAATTGAAGTCAATTGTCCCTCAGGTACATTAAAACTAAGATCATTGAGGACAGTAAGTCCGCCGAAGTTCTTAGAGAGATTTTTTATCTCTATCAACATGAGCACCAATCCAGGTTAGGATCATTCTCCTAGATAGTCCAGAAATACCCTCCGGGGAGAACAAGATAAAAATCACGAATATGGCTCCTAAGAACATAAGCCAAGTATTGGGCATCCAGCTACTAAGCAGGTCTCCAAGAAAGATCACGAAGGCTGATCCGATGAGGGGACCGATAAGAGTGCCCATTCCACCCAAGAGTTCCATGACCAAAATTTCTCCCGAAAGTCCCCAGTGGAAAACCGATGGGGAAACGAATTTCTGGTAAGCCGTGAATAAGCATCCCCCAATCCCTCCGTAGATTGCTGAGACCACAAAGGCCAAAAGCATGCATTGACGAGCATCGTAACCAAGGAATTCCGCTCTTTCTTCATTGTCTCGTATTCCTACTAACACCCTACCAAAGTTTGAATTAACAATGTGCCTGGCTATTAGATAAACGGATACCATGATCAGCAAAGCAAAATAATAAAAGACTATTCGATGGCTGAGATCAAAAAAAAATCCAAGGGTTGGTTTTGGAATGCCAGGCATGCCATCCGCAGCCCCCACAAATTTCCAAGAGTTAAAGAAGAGATAAAAAAACTGGGCAAAGGCGAAGGTCAGAAAGACAAAGTAAAGCCCCCGACTTCTGATACAAAGAAACCCTATGACGAACCCTATAACGGTACAGGCTAAGATGCTGGAGAACAGTGCAAGCCAGATGGAGGAAGAAATATGGGTGAACAAAATCCCCGTAATATAGGCCCCGGTACCAAAGAAGACAGCATGTCCAAATGAGGCTAATCCGCAGTAACCGGCAAGAATGTCATATCCCAAAAGGACGATACCGAAGATAAAGATCCGGATGAGCAACGACAGGTAAAACTCACTGATTAAAGTCTGTGAACCAAGGGGAAGCAAAACCAGAAAGCCTACCACGAACCACCCAGAATATCTTTTTGAAAAGTCTGCCAATGACATTAAATTTCCTTGATCAATCCCTTAGGACGCCACAGAAGGATAGCGGCCATAACAATATAGACAGTAAATTTGCCGAATCCCGGCATTAATTGCGCCCCAAAAGACTCTGATAATCCAATGATTAAGGCACCCAAAACCGCTCCCCAGAAGCTTCCCAGGCCGCCGATCACCACAGCAATCAATCCACTTATAACCAGGTCCAAATCCATGGTTGGGTTGAGATTGCGCATTGTCCCCAAAATCACGCCGGCTACTGAAGCCAGCGCCGATCCCAGGGCGAAGACCAAGGTGAAAACACTGGACATATTTATTCCGAAGGCCTCAACCATCTCGCGATTTTGGATGCCTGCCCTCAGGATGATCCCCCATTTGGTCTTAGTGATGAATAACCATAGCCCTATGACCAAAAAGGTACTAAATGCAAATACAAATAGACGAAACTTAGGGTAGTAAATTCCCAAAAGGTAAATTGGCCCCTCCAAAGATGAGGGTTTATCAATACTTAAGGCTTCTCCCCCCCATAAGTGAAGCACCAAGTTGGCAATAATCATCGCAATACCGTAGGTCAAAAAGAATTGAAGCAACGGATTTTTTCCATAAAGAGGGCGCAAGGCAAAGGCCTCAATACCCAAGGCGAAAATCCCGATCAGGATAGGGGAGACAATCAACGCGGTCCAGAAATTGAAGATCCAGAGCATTAAGGTATATGCAAGATAAGCCCCCAGCATACTTAGGGATCCATGGGCAAAATTAACTACACCCATTACACCGAAAATAAGTGATAAACTCGATGCGAATAAGATCAGGGCTGATCCGATCGTAACCCCGTATAACAAATTTGTAAGGAAGAGTTCAATACTCAAGAGATTTCCCTCACATCTGGCATTTCCCGCCAGGACCTGTAGCATCACCGGGAGTTGTATGCTGACCAACGTTGGCAACCGCAACAATGGATAGTTTGCCTCCGATACGCTTGACCATTCGGACATAAACGGGATGTACAATACAGTGGTTGGGACCAAAACTGCATTCTCCTCTTGGGCTTTTCCAGCGTCGTTTTTCGATGGCGGCAATTAATTTTTCGTTGTCGGTATCCCCACCTGTTTGATCTAAGGCATAGGTAATGGTCGTCCCTACGTCATAACCTAGGACAGCAGCGTCGTCAGCCTCCATTTTTGCATATTTAGCGAAACCGGCCATAAATTCGATATTTTCTTTATTAGCAAGGGTGGGAGCCCAATGAAAAATATCGTACATGCCTTCAGCTGAATTTCCCATGGCCTCGATCAACTTAGCCGAGTATTGACCAATGGTAGTCACAATAACGATTCCTTCTTTCTTAAGGCCAAATTCAGAAAACTGCTTAGTGAAATTGACCAAGTCACTGCCACCAACAAAACCGGCAACTACTTTTGGTTTTGGCTTTGAGTTCATGATTTGCGACAAATAGGGAGCAAATTCTGAATGACCCAAAGGAGGATAAGCCTCACCGACGATGGTAGCTCCCATTTTCAGTGCTCCTTCTTTGAAATAACCACAGATGTCATGGCCCGTACTGTAATCCGAACCAATAAGGAAGATTTGTTTTCCAAGATTATTAACGATCCACGGTAAGGCCGGGGCACTTATACTGTAGGTGGTATGGCCGCATAAAAAGGTATAACGGGAGCAATTAGATCCAGCTATCCGGACATTCCCCCCATAAACCAAGAGCATAAGTTTTTTTTTCGACTTACAGTATTCGGATACGGCCAGGGCCTCATGACCGGCCAATGGGCCGACTAGAATGTCTACCCCTTCCTTTTCTACCAATTTTTGAGCTTTTTCTACGGCTACTTCAGGCTTGTTTTGGCTGTCCTCAGGAAAGAATTTTACATTGTCTCGGTATTTAGACTTGGAAAAGGCATAGCGAATCGCTGCCTCTGCACGGGGGCCGATAAAGGCAAAAGGTCCCGAATAAGCCAAGTCCAATCCAACCTTTATTTCTTTTGCGGCCCCTATGGCGGAAAATGGAGCCGTGAGACTTCCGGTAGCCGTCAAAGCGCCTACCGCTGCGGTTGTCTTAAGAAATTCCCTCCTTGTGAGATCTTCCCCTTGGTTCCTCTTCTTTTTCTCCATAACCCTTCCTCCTTTCCATTCCCTTTTTGGTTGTTCTTTCTTTAAACTTGTATTTGAAATCCCCTCCCAGATCATCTCGAATAAAATGTTCGCCTGGGCTGTAAAACTTTCCTTTTGCCCGCGATAAATCCACATAATAAAAGAACGGATTATCACGCCGTATATGAAATCAAGAAGTGTCCCGGGGCGGACTTCTGAATTTAAATACCCCTTTTCCTGTCCCTCTTTAAGGACCTCCAGGAATACCCCTATAAAATCTTTCTGGATAAAACTTTCATCAGACATCCAGGCCTTTTGTGGGACCGTCATAAAAATGATCTTACCCACCCCCGGGTTCTTCTCGTAGAAATCCATGTTGACCCAGACAATCTTTCTCAGCTTTTCCTTGAGATCTTCCAGACCTTGAAGATGATCAAGTTGCCGGTCCGCCAGTTCCTTCATCCATTTGTTGATAAAAAAGAAAAGTAATTTCTCTTTACTCCTGTAATACTTATAAATAGTGGCAAAACTTATTTCTGCTTTCTTGGCAATGGTTCTCATGTCTGAATTGTGGAAATCCTGTTCCGAGAAGATTTCGAGAACTGTTTTCTCGAGCCGAATTAGACCCTCAGGATCGGGGGTGGATTCTTTGATTGGTTTTCCTTTTTTAAGAAAGGTTGCCTTCATGGGTTTAGATTGTAATGGAGAGTATCTTAATGAGTAAAATTTGAGTAACAATGTTATTGAATAATTATTTATTGTCAAGAAAAAAATAATAATAATCTGTTTTTCTATTCATATGCTCCATCTTGAATTGTTTTAATGGGAATATTTTAGTTTTATTAAAAAAATATTGAAATAAAAATGAACTGAATTGGAGGACATAGATGGAATAATTCGGGTTATTGTGAATTTTATTCATTTTTTCTGTAAAGTAAACAGAACAGTGTTTCGTGAATTGAATATTATTTAAGAAGAACCCTTCCGGTATAAAAAATGGACAATTAGGTGAAGCCTTAAGAATAAATTTTGGTGAGGACGTTTAAAATATGCGGGAATAAATGAATGTTAGGAAAAGATCTACGAAAGGTTAAACGGATTATTCCGAAGATCCAAGGGAGGGTTGGGTAAGATCTGATTTGAAAAACAATAATTCTTAATAATACCTAATTTCTGTTGCTCCTTATTTAGATGATTCCCTTTGCGGTTAATTCGTCCAGGGTTTCTTTTCCGTACCCCAATAATCTCCCATAAATTTCGAGATTGTGTTCTCCGGGGCGGGGCGCTCGGGTTTCTATCCTGCCGGGTGTTTTTGACAGTTTGATCGGGTTGGGGCTGACCGGCAGCGGTTTCAGACCCGGGACTTCCATATCGACCAATGGCAGCATACCGGTTTCCCGAATATGAGGATCCCCTGACACCTGGCTCAGTTCGTAATAGGGACTGCAGGGGATATGGGCGGCTTCCATTTCAGCCAGCACCTGCTCCACCGTGCGAATCCTTATCCAGTCCGCCACCAGGGGATCGATTTTGTCCCGGTGTTCAAACCGGCTCAAGTCGTTTTGTAACTCCGGATCATTGATCAGTTCCTCATGGCCGATAAGTCTGGCCAGTCGTCTCCATATACTATTCATGATAGAGGCGATGAACACATAGCCATCTTTACATTCAAATAAATCCGTGGTCGTTAGATAGGGGGCACGGTTGGCGATCATGGGCCTGTCCCGGTCCAACACTTCCTTTTCGGCAATAATGGGGGCCGTAAAGGAGAGGGCCGTCCTTAAAAGGGCCAGATCAACCTTCTGGCCTTCTCCCGTTTTGTCCCGGTGACGCAGGGCCAAAAGGGTGCCGACGGCGGCAGACAGGGCGGTGCCGTAATCCATGGGATTGAAAAAAGCCCTGATGGGCGGTTTGTCCGGAAATCCTCCGCAATTCATGGCCCCGGACATGGCCTGGGCGATGAAGTCAAATCCCGTTCGATTTCGATAGGGGCCTTCGTCTCCGAAACAGGAGATAGCCGTTAAAATAATGTCCGGTTTTACGGTCGTCAGACGGTCGTAAGCCAGGCCAATGGATTCGGCTGCAGCCGGTGTAAAATTATGAATCACTACATCACATTGCTTCACCAGGGAATCTAAAATCTCCCGCACCTCCGGTATTCTTTTCGAAATGTTCAGGGTAATACCCTTTTTATTCCGGGCGTAACTGGGGAAGGACAGGTTATTGCCGTCCGGCCCTGTGAGGCTGTGGGTTCGATCTTCTTCTCCGCCGGGCCGGTCCACCCGGATCACTTCCGCACCCATGTCCGCCAGGATCATGCCGCAGTACGGACATGAAATGAACCGCCCGAAATCCAAAACTCTGATGTCTTCAAGGACTCTTTGCATACTATCTCCAGGTAAGTTGTATTAAATGTAATATCATTTTTCCAAAGCACATTATTTTTCTTTGATCTTTAAAGGTAAAGCCAGATTCAGCAGATTCTCTGCATCGGGAACCTGATCCTTAGCGAGAGTAAAATGGATGATGCGTCCTGAGGTTAATGGATTGTCAAGGTGGAATTTCAAACGTGGTTGGAACAATCCATGGGTTACCTCAGCAGTCGTGACCATGCTATAGGGGATCTCGAAGTTAAAACGATGACCGGCCAATAGCTCATCAAAGGTCTTTTCCTTATAGGGATAAAGCCTCTCCTCGGCCGATTTCTTCCTGTCAAATCGCTCACGCTGTCTGGAGAGCAGGCCGCCGAATAATAACTCGGTAATCCCAAATTGGTGCGGCACCTCAGACGGGTGATGGACCAGGAGGGTTATTACCCTTTCCGTAGTAAAAAGGAGGTCGTAAATCGTATCGAAAGTATGCCCGCTAACCCCCTCAAGGAAACCGATCCTCCTTTCCATGGTAAACCATATCCCTTTCTGAAAAAAAACTCCCTAAGATTAATCAAACTTGAAAATTCCGCAAAATAACTTACCAGAACAACTTCAAGAATTCAATCTCTCCTTTGGGCAAAAAAAATCCCCTGCCCCTCCAAATCTGGAAGAGCAGGGAATTTTTAGGATTAACAGCAAATCAGATAAACGTTATTTCACTTCTTCAAAGTCAGCATCGACCACGTCGTCATCAGGCTTTTTCCCGCCTGAGGGACCGGCTTCAGATTCCGGACCGGCATCCGGGCCGCCTTGCTGACTGGCTTGGGAATACATCTTTTCAGCCAGTTTGTGCGAGGTCTGAGTCAGTTCATCGATCAGCCCCTTGATTTCCCCGGCATCGCTTCCTTCCATGGCCTTTTTCAAGCGTTCAACAACCGAGTCGATATCCGATTTCAGACTGAACTCTCTACCTTGTCTCCCAGATCCTTGACGGTTTTTTCCGTGGAATAGATCAGGGTGTCGGCCTGATTTCGGGATTCGAGCCAGTTCCTTCTTCTTTTTGTCCTCCTCGGAGTGCATCTCGGCATCCTTGACCAATCTGTTCGATCTCCTCTTCGGACAAGCCGCTGGAGGCGGTAATCTTGATGGACTGCTCCTTGCCGGTTCCCAGATCCTTGGCCGAGACATGGACGATCCCGTTGGCATCGATATCGAAGGTGACCTCGATCTGAGGCAGACCCCGGGGAGCCGGCGGAATGCCGGTCAGCTCGAAACGGCCGAGGGTCTTGTTATCAGCCGCCATCTCCCGCTCGCCCTGAAGGACATGGATGGAAACGGCAGGCTGATTGTCGGCGGCGGTGGAAAAGATCTGGCTTTTCTTGGTCGGGATGGTGGTATTTTTCTCGATCAGCTTGGTCATGACACCGCCCAGGGTCTCTATCCCCAGGGAAAGCGGAGTCACGTCGAGAAGCAGAACATCTTTGACGTCACCTTTTAAGAACCCCGGCCTGAATACCGGCGCCGATGGCCACTACTTCATCAGGATTGACACCTTTATGCGGTTCTCTGCCGAAAATCTCCTTGACCTTTTGCTGAACCTTGGGCATTCGGGTCATTCCGCCGACCAGGATGACTTCCTGGATCTCCGATTGCGGCATAGTCCGGCGTCCTTTAAGGCCATCCGGCAGGGAGCCATCCACCTTTTCGATCAGGTCTTCCACCAGCATCTCCAGCTTGGCCCGGGACAGTTTGATGTTCAGATGCTTGGGGCCGCTGGCATCGGCGGTGATAAAGGGAAGATTGATATCCGTCTCCATGGCGGTGGAAGTTCCATCTTGGCCTTTTCCGCCGCCTCTTTCAGGCGCTGAAGGGCCATTTTGTCGCTCCGCAGATCGATACCCTGGTCCTTGCGGAATTCAGTCGGCCAGATAATCAATGACCCGCAGATCGAAATCTTCGCCACCCAGATGGGTATCGCCGTTGGTGGATTTGACCTCGAAGACGCCTTCTCCGATTTCGAGAATGGAGATATCAAAAGTTCCGCCGCCCAAATCAAAGACCGCGATCTTTTCGTCCTTCTTTTTATCCAGGCCGTAGGCCAGGGAAGCCGCCGTCGGTTCGTTGATGATCCGCTGAACATTCAGGCCGGCGATGCGTCCGGCATCCTTGGTGGCCTGACGCTGGGTGTCATTGAAATAAGCCGGTACGGTGATAACGGCATCGGTGACCTTTTCGCCCAGATATTCCTCCGCGGTCTGTTTCATCTTGGTCAGGATCATGGACGAGATCTCGGCAGGGCTGTATTCTTTACCCTCGGATCTCCATATGGGCATCGCCGTTAGAGGCCTTGACGATCTTATAGGGAAGGATATTGATATCCTCTGGACCTCTTTTGAATCGTATTTCCGTCCGATCAGCCGTTTGACGGCATAAACCGTGTTGGTCGGATTGGTGATCGCCTGCCTTTTGGCCACCTGCCCGACCAGGCGTTCGTTGTTGTCTGTTAAGGAAACCACTGAAGGGGTTGTTCGGCTCCCTTCCACGTTCGCAATTACCTTCGGGTCTCCACCCTCCATGATGGCCACGCACGAATTGGTGGTCCCCAAATCAATTCCAATAATTTTACTCATCTTTTCCTCCTTATAATTTTATCAACCTATTAAGCAGAGTTACAAAACCCGTGAGGTTTAATTCCCCTGCATGTATTTATTGTTTACTCACATTAAGTCCCATGTCTTTTAAATATCAGGATTCGGGATCTTCGTCAGGGTTCAGTTCCGGCTTTTTGGATACGACCACCATGGCCGGACGAACCAGGCGGTTATGCAATCGGTAACCGATTTGTAACTGAGAGATGACCTGGCCGGCCGGCTTGTGGGCATCTTCCTGAACCATAACCGCCTCATGATGGTTGGGATCGAAATCTTCCCCCATGGCTTCTATCTTAGTTATTCCGTACTTTTCCAATACGGTCCAAAGCGACTTATGGGTCATTTCGACTCCATCGAGAAGGGCTTTGGGGTTACCGGATTCCCTTCCATGCTCCAAGGCCCGCTCCAGATTGTCCAGAACCGGCAGCAGGTCTTTCAAGATGTTTTCATTGGCGAACTTATATGTTTCAGCCTTTTCCTTTTCCGTCCTCTTTTTATAATTTTCCAACTCGGCGGAAAGGCGAAGATAGCGGTCATAGTTTTCTTTTGCATCAGCTTCTTTTTCCTGAAGCCGGACCTCCAAATCCGTTTTTTCTTCCTTAACAGCCCCGGCTTTCAATTCCTCCTCGGCCTTCGAGGACTTTGGCGAAGAAGTCTCTTCTGTTACTTTGATGTGGGTCAAATGGTCTACCTCTCTAATCTTTAAATTTTCCCTTTTCAGCCGTCGAAATGCACCACCCTAATATGATTGGGGCAAACCGGTGTAAATAATCGGCCTACGAGGTCCGCCTTTAATAATCAGATCTTCGTTTCCAGAATTCGGCTGATGACCTTGGCCGTATAATCTACAATCGGTATCACCCGGTCGTAATTCATCCGGGTCGGTCCGATCACACCCAGAGTACCGATGGGATATTCCCCTTTGGTGTATGAAGCGGTTATGACGCTGCATCCCCCCATCTCATTGATCTGGGTTTCCGATCCGATGAAAATTTGAATTCCGATGGCGTTGATGCTTTTTTCCAATAGGCGAATTAAAATATTTTTCTCTTCAAAGGCCCGGAAAAGGTCCCGTAATATTTCAATCTGACTGAATTCCGGATACTGCATTAAGTTGGTCCGGCCTTCGATATAAACCTCTCCAATCGTTTCTTCCTGAAAGGCCTGGTTGGAAATTTCGAGAGCCTTGGACAACAAGGCGTCAAAATCATCCTTGTCTTTTTTCATTTCCTCCAGGACCTTTTGTTTGAGTTGATCCAGGGTCAGGTCACTGAGCAATTCATTGAGGTAATGGGTTAACCGATCCAGTTCAACCTGGGAAAGATTGTCCTCGATTTCAATGATTTTATTCTGGACCAGTCCGGCCTGGGTAACCAGGACCATTAAAACCAGATTATCTCTTAATCGAATAAATTCAATATGTTTAAAAACAGTGGCCGAAGATTTGGGCCTGGATACGATGGCCGCCTGCTCGGTGACCACGGCCAGCATTTTGGAAGTGGTCTTTAACAATTCCTCCACTTCCTGGCTGCTTTCCATTAAATAATTCTGAATTCTTCGCTTTTCCGAATCGGCCAAAGGGCGCAACTCAAGGATAGAGTTGACATAAAACCGCAGTCCGGTCTCTGTCGGCACCCTGCCGGCTGAGATATGGGGTTGAGCGATCAGCCCGATATCTTCCAGGTCGGACATGATATTTCGAATAGTCGCCGGACTTAGATGAATATCATTCTTTTTGGATATTGCCCGGGAGCCGACCGGTTCGGCCGTCTCGATGTAATCCCTGACAATAGCATTCAAAATCGTCCGGTTTCTCTGGTTCAAGACTATAGTCATATAAGCAGGTAATATCCCTGGAAATTATTAATTTAAAAGGTATCCTAAATTTAATTACCCCATGGGCCTTT
This sequence comes from uncultured delta proteobacterium, assembly GCA_963782435.1. Lineage (GTDB taxonomy): Bacteria > Desulfobacterota > RBG-13-43-22 > RBG-13-43-22 > RBG-13-43-22 > RBG-13-43-22. The sequence continues at coordinate 28,045 of CAWAKF010000027.1, read as the reverse complement.
GTCAAGCCTAACGGATTAAAAATAGGGGATTAGAGGACTCCTAACCATTTTTTATCCAGACTGATCCGGGGCTTATTCGGACTATATGGTCGACCCTCCATCAACGGCCAGAACCTGGCCGGTCACATAACTGGAAGCATCCGAAGCCAGGAAAATAACGGCCCCTAACATTTCCTCAGGATCGGCTATCCGTCCCATGGGATTTCTGCCGGTAACAACTTTGAGGATTTCCGGGTTACTCCAAAGGGGCTGGCTGAAGCCGGTCTTGGTCATACCAGGGGCCACGACATTGGCCCGGATATTATAAGGAGCCCATTGCTGAGCCATCACCTTAGTGGCCATGATCACCCCGGCTTTACTGATAGAGTATATCGGCAATATATCGGGACTGATCCCGGCGATGGAGGCAATATTGATGATTTTCCCTCCACCAGTTTCCTTCATAACCCTGGCTACCGTCTGACTCAGGAAAAACAAACCCTTAAGATTCAGGTTCATAACCGAATCCCAGGCCCGTTCGTCCACATCCAGGGCCGAGGCCATGGAGGGATTCGTGGCCGCATTATTCACCAGGATATCAATTTTCCCGAATTCCTCCTGAACCCTTTTAACCAGGTTGTTTATTTCGTCTATCCGGCCGATATGGGCTGCGGTTGGAAGACACTTTCGGCCCGTTTTTCTGATCTCTTCCGCCGCCTTTTCCAGATCAGGAAGTTTTCTGCTGGCAATGGCCAGATCTGCACCGGCCTGGGCCAGCCCGATAGCTATGGCCCGGCCGATTCCCCGGCTGGCTCCGGTGACCAGGGCAACTTTTCCTTTTAATGAAAAATCCATATTCGCTTACCTCCTCTGAAGAAATTTCTCTTGGATGGAACGAGTATAAAACAGTAATGAAACAGGGGTCAAGGAGAATAACAGGTTTTCCCCTCCCCCCTCACTGTCCCCCAGCTATTTCTAATCATGTAATTTATTCTCAGGAATTAGAAGGGGGGTCTATGTCATCCAGGGATCAGAAACCCAGTGCTGCTGCTCACAAGAAATTATAAAACTCACAAGAAATTGTGCAAATTCGATTGGGTCTCTTTGGACATTCACCTTTATTAACATATTGATATATTGTAATATTTAAGTAGTTTCCTGTGGTTTTTTACCTTGGCACGGTTTTCGCAATATTAAACCAATCGAACCCGGAGGGGGTCTGCATTTGTGGGGTAATGTTCGTCGGATACTCCCGTGGTCTGAGCAAAAAACAGGAAAGCCCGTTACTCCTGTCTTAATAAAGAGATCTTTGAAAAATGTTCAATTTTGTTCAAGGTCAAGGAAGACAAAAATTTCACCCACAGGAATATATGTAATATTTTGAGGATTGAAACTTGAGTTTAACGAAGAGATTGGGCAAAAGGGGGCACTTTTCAAAGGTCTCCTAAGTTCAAGCAATTTAAAATCTAATTTCTTTTAAAGGGAGGTCCTATGAAACTGTCACGAAAACTGCCTATCCTATTCTTCATTGCCTTGTGTTTTATTTTCACTCTTGGTTATGTATCTTCAGTAGCGGATGATACGAATATCCCCCTCAACGGTGTCCCCGGCTGTCTAACCATTAATCCCCAGAGGGATCAGGCCCTGGTGGTCAGCATTTGGCCGAGAAAGGTCGATGTGGTTGACCTGAACAGCCAGACCCTTCAGGCCACCATCCCCATCGGCAACCTCCCCACCGGTGTGGCCGTTGATGCTACTTTGAACCTGGCTGTCGTTGCCAACTCCCTGGATAGTACTTTATCCGTCATTAACCTGAATACTAATCAGGTTCAGAGAACGGTGAGGGTCGGATTTGGACCCTACAGCGTAGCAGTTTATGACGGCGGCTCTGCAGGTCCTCATCTGGCTTTGGTCACCCACTATCTGACCCGTAAGGTTTCGGTGGTCGATTTGGGACAGATGAAGGTCATCCAAACCATCGGGGTGGGAAATTGCCCCAAGGACATCGCTGTGGACCCGGTATTAAAGCTGGCCCTGGTGGCCAATGAATTGGACCATAACCTTTCGGTTATCGATCTGAATACCTTTGTGGAAACCAGGAAGGTCCCTGTAGGTCATTTCCCCAGGGCTGTCAGCATCAATCCCGAAACCCATCTGGCAGCCGTGGCCAATCTCTGGGAGTCCTTTGTCTCAGTTGTTGACTTGAACAACTGGAATACGGTCTCCATTCCTACAGACCGATTTCCCATGGATGTGGCCATGAATCCATTAGATAACAGTCTCTTAGTCGTCTGCAGCAGCACCCAGACACTCCATCATATCGACCTGAACACCAACACCCTCATTCAGCAATATCCCTTGAATAAGAGAACCCGGGGCGTGGCCGTCAATCCCTTTACCAACATAGCCGCTGTGGTGGACGGTCAAACAGACAGTCTGACCCTGATCCAGCTTCCCAATCCCGTGTCGGAGATAGAATCCATCAGCCCGGTGACTATCGCCCGCGGCAGTCTGGAGACCCAATTAAGTATCCAGGGTTCGGGGTTTCTAAAGACCTCCACCGTATCGATTCAGCCTTCTTCTTTGAACTTCCCGGTAACCTTCGTGGATAATCATCACCTAACCGTTACCCTTTCGCAAACCTTCCTGGCCCAGGGCAAGTCTTTCCGGGTTATGGTGACCAACCCCAGCCCCAATGGCGGTCCGTCCAATACCGCTGTGCTTAACGTAATAAATTCGGTCCCCACCATTACCGCTATTGATCCGGCTTCCACTCCAGCGGGTGGCCCTGGATTGAGTGTTACGGTTTATGGCACTGGGTTCTTTCCCGACACCACCGTTTCTGTCAACGGAGAAACCAAATCCAGCAACTTCATCAGCGGAACAGAGCTACAGGTAACCCTTGGATCGCAAGATATTGCCTCTGCCGGCAGCCTTTCGATCACAGCCACAAACTCGGCCCCGGGCGGAGGGATATCGAATCCCATGACTTTTACAGTTATCGGGGGAAATCCTGTACCGGTCCTATCCTCTATAAGCCCGAATACAAAACAGGCCGGCAGTTCCGGTTTTACCTTAACCTTGAACGGCAGCAATTTTGTAACCGGCTCCTCCGTTCTGTTCAACAATTCTCAGGTTTCAACCACCTGGGTGGACAGCACCCACCTTTCAGCCTCGATACCGGCCAATGCGACCCAAACGCCGGGTACCTACCCGGTTATGGTCACCAATCCTGTACCGGGAGGAGGCACTTCGGAGACCGTCCAGTTCACCGTGACCCCGGCCTCCAACGTCACACCAATTCCGGATGGCTCATATGGGAAACAATATGAAGACCTCGTCCCCCCGGATACTACTATCTCCAGCTATGATCCCAAACGCTTTTCCCTGATCACCGGGTTGGTCAATGATGCCGCCGGAAATCCATTGCCTGGAGTGATCGTTGGTCTCCACAACCAGCCCGAATACGGAACGGCCCAGACCGATACCGCAGGCCGGTTTTCCATTCCTGTGGACGGAGGCGGTACCATAACCATGACCTATCAGAAGGCCGGTTTCATAACCGTTCACCGGCAGGTCCAGATCGGCTGGAATACCATTGCCAATGCCGAGACCATCGTCATGATCCCGGAGGATACCGCGGCTTCAACCCTGAGCTTTGACGGCAATCCCCAAACCATTTTGACTCACAGCAGCACTCCGACCACGGATTCTTTCGGTACCCGGTCCCTGACCATGGTCTTTACCGGGGACACCCAGGCCTGGGTGAAAGACGATCAGGGCAATGAGCAGCCCCTGACCAATATCACGGTTCGAGCCACGGAATACCCCACCCCGGAATCCATGCCGGCCAAGCTCCCGCCCACCTCGGCCTTTACCTACTGTGCGGAACTATCGGTGGATGGGGCCAAGAGTGTCCGGTTTGATAAACCGGTTGTGGTCTATATGAATAACTTCCTGGGCTTCAATGTGGGCGAGATCGTCCCCGTGGGTTATTACGACCGTGATCGTGCGATCTGGATCCCTTCCAATAACGGCGTGGTAGTCAAACTCCTCGATACCAATGGCAATGGTATGGTCGATGCCTATACAGATGGGGTAAACCAATATCCCGCTCCGGGTCTGACCGATCCTACCCAATATCCACCCAATGCCACTTTCTGGCGGGTGGAAATCTCCCATTTTTCTTCCTGGGATTGTAATTGGCCTATTGGATTTCCACAAGATGCCATTGAGCCTAATCCGGAGGGAAACCCGGTTGTGGATAACCAATGTCCTGGTGATGACAATAACTGTATAGGCTCCTACGTTGAAAACAGAAGCCGCATCTTTCATGAGGATATCCCGATTCCTGGTATGGACATGACCCTTCATTATGCCGGCAACCGAACAAAAGGATATAAATCGGTTATTACTATACCTGCCAGTAGGTCAAGTGTGCCGGCAAGTCTTAAAAATATCATTGTCAAAATGGAGGTGGCTGGCCGCACCTATAAGGCCAACCTTCCCCCTCAGCCGAATCAAAAGGCCGAATTTGTTTGGGACGGGTTCGATTACCTGGGCCGGGAAATATCAGGTTCTATCAATGCCAATATTAGTATAGGCTTTGTTTACCAGGCTTTTTATTATTCTGCCTACGACAGCAGTTGGTCTCAGTCATTTGGGCAGGTTGGGACCAATATTACATTTGTTGAAGCACGGCAAGAGATGATATCCTGGAAAGAAAGTTCAGTAACCATTTCTCGGAGTGGGACAGACGATATTGCAGAAGGCTGGACACTCTCTTCCAATCATTATCTGAATCCTGCTGATCCCAATATCCTGTATAAAGGAGATGGGACAACTCTTAAAAATAATGCTAAGGTTATCACAACCATTGCCGGGAATGGTCAGGCGGGTTTTAATGGAGATGGGGGCCCTGCAACCCAGGCCAGTCTGTGGGCTCCAAGTGGCTTAGTAGTTGATAATGCAGGTAATTTATATATAGCTGATAGTTGGAATGACCGGATAAGAAAGGTTGATGCCAGAGGGATTATTACTACCATTGCCGGCAATGGTCAGCGGAGTTACAGTGGGGACGGAGGCCTTGCAACTCAGGCAAGCTTTTTCGAGCCCTTTTATGTAACAATAGATAATGCAGGAAATCTCTACATAGCCGACTTTGCTAATCACCGGGTTAGGAAGATAGATACGAATGGAACTATCACCACTATTGCTGGCAATGGTCAGGGAGGGGAGTATGTGCCGTTTTTTGGAGATGGAGGCCCGGCCACACAGTCCCCCCTCGGCTATATAAATGGAATAGCAATAGATAATGCCGGGAATCTCTATATTGCTGATGGTTGGTATAGCCGTATAAGAAAGGTAGATATTAATGGGATTATCACTACTATTGCAGGTACGGGTCAATATGGTTACAGCGGCGACGGAGGTCCCGCTACCCAGGCACAAATCGGGGGCCCTAATGGTGTGGCAATAGATAAGGCCGGTAATATCTATATAGTAGATGGATACAATACCAATCGGATTAGGAAAGTGGACAACAGTGGGATTATAACTACCATTGCCGGAAATGGTCAGGCCGGTTTTAGTGGAGATGGGGGACCGGCCACATTGGCAAGTATTAGTGGAGCAGGTGGTATTGCTATAGACCATTCGGGAAACATATATATAGGAGATAGTTGGGGTACCCGCATCAGGAAAGTGGACACTATCGGAATTATAACCACCTATGCCGGGAATGGGCAGCAGGGTTTCAGCGGAGATGGCGGTCTGGCTGTCCAGGCAAATTTTTACTGGGGAGCTTATATGGCAGTCGATAGTGCAGGTACTGTATATATAGGAGATAATGGAAATCAACGGATAAGGAAAGTGGCCTATCCGGAAGCCTTTGGGTCCATTATTACTGCAGGCGACACGGCCTTCTCCGACCCAAATGGCCAAGGCTATGTCATGAGCAGTATCGGTTTCCACAAAACCACCATCGATCTGGCAACAGGGAAGACCCTGCTTTCCTTTGGCTATGATTCAGACAATAAGCTTATATTGATTACCGACCGATTCGGCAACCAGACCACCATCCAGAGGGATGGAAGCGGCACACCCTTATCAATCACTTCACCGGATGGAATCGTAACCCGCTTGACCGTTGATGGCAACAACTACCTTACCGCCGTCACCTATCCGGACAACTCGGCCTATTCCTTTGCCTATTCTTCGGATGGTTTGATGACCGACCAATATGACCCCAAGGGGAACCATTTTGTCCATCAATACGATGCAAATGGGAGAATCTCCAATGTCTTCGATCCGGAAGGAGGATCCTGGAGCTATTCCCGGAGTGTGGAGAACTACGGGACTTCTATGGTTACCATGCAGACCGGCGAAGGGAACACCACCACCTACCAGGATCGGACCGATTCCACCGGGGCCTATACTTCTATCACAACCAGTCCCTTTGGATCGACAAGTACCTTCACCCGTTCCACAGACGGTCTGACTGAGACCAATCAACCCGCCTGCGGTATGAACCAGACTATGAAATACGACCTCGACTCGGCCTATAAATATAAATATCTTAAAGAAGTTACTCAAACCTCCCCATCGGGATTGACTCAGACCACAACAGACAGTAGAAGCTATCAGGACACTAATTCTGATACGGTGCCTGATATAATTACCAGGACCTTTGGAATTAACGGCAACAACTGGACAACCCTCAACAACACCCTCACCGGTACTCTGACCAGCACATCGCCCCTGGGGAGGAATTTAACACTCACCTATGATCCTATGAACTTGCTCACCCAGAATATGACAGTGACAGGACTCCTCCCAGTGATGTATGGATATGATGGCCGGGGAAGGCTGACCACCGCCACAACCGGAAACAGGACCTCTACGATTACCTATGATAACCAGGGTAACATCCAAAGCCTGACCACTCCGGACAGCAAAACTTATTCTTACACCTATGATACAATAAATAGATTGAAAACCCAGACCCTATCGGATAACACATTAATCAGTCATGACTATGACGCCAACGGCAACATGACCGTGTTGACCAATCCCAAAATAATAAGTTATGGGTTCGATTACACCGGTGTCAACCTGCGCCGGGCTATGGCCACGCCCATGTCCGGCAACTATCAGTACACCTATGATAAAGAACGAAACCTGAAATCCATCCTCTTCCCATCAGGCAAGCAAATTACCAATACGTACACCACCGGTCTTCTCAGTTCCACCATTACCCCGGAGGGTGTGACTAACTACACTTACAATTGTGGTTCAAGCCTTCTTAATGCGACCAGAGGTACAGAAAACATTGCTTATACCTATGACGGTTCCCTTTTGACATCTGATACCCGCACCGGTCTGTTGAATCAGATCATCGGATATGGTTATAACAACGATTTCCGGCTCACCTCTTTAAGCTATGCCGGAGCATCGCAATCCTTCACTTATGACAACGATGGTCTCTTGACCGGCACAGGTGGATATACGATCTCCCGCAATGCCCAAAACGGATTGCCAGTAACGCTTTCCGATGGGACCTTGACCAATAATCGAATATTCAGTGGCTATGGAGAATTGGATGGTTCGGCTTACACCGTTGGAGGAGAAGCAAAATACAGTTATTCTCTGACCCGCGACCAGGCCGGAAGAATCACCCACAAGGTCGAGACCCTGGATGGGGTGGCGGATATCTTTGATTATGGTTATGATACCAACGGCAGGTTGAATGAAGTTAAAAAGAACAGTGTAGTCGTAGAGTCTTATACTTACGATGCCAATGGCAACCGAGTGACGGAAATAAACACTATCCGCGGCATCAATCGCACTTACACCGTTTCAGCCGAAGACTACATGATCTCTACCGGGAATGAAACCTATCAGTTCGATGCCGATGGGTTCCTGACCACCAAATCAACCCCATTAGGAACGATGACAACAACCTACTCATCGAGAGGTGAACTTCTATCCGCAACCCTCCCCTCGGGGCCCACCATCACCTATGATCATGATCCTATGGGCAGAAGAATAGCAAGGCGAGTCAACGGAACCATCACAGAAAAATACCTCTGGAAAGACGCCATTACCCTTTTAGCTGTTTTTGACGCGAAATAACAATATGATCATGCGACTTCAACTATGCTGATGGACGTATGCCGGTCTCGATGAACTACAACGGCAGTACTTATTATCTAGCCTTATGATCAGGTGGGATCTTTAAGGGCGATGACCGATACTTTCGGAACCATTGTCAAAAAAATTGACTATGACTCCTTCGGCAGTATATTCTCAGACACCAATCCATCTTTGACCATTCCCTTCGGTTTTGCTGGTGGCCTCCAAGACCGCGATACAAATTTAGTCCGCTTCGGTGCTCGCGACTACGATCCCACCCTCGGCCGCTGGACCGCCAAAGACCCAATCGACTTTGCTGGTAGAGATACGAATCTGTATGGATATGTGCTTAATGATCCGGTAAATTGGATTGATTCAGATTGGATTACAGGACCTATCGTCTTCACTGGCAAACAGTCAGTATTGGAAGGGAGAAAGCATTGATTGAACCGGGAGATTAAGTAATGAACTATCTAGTAGATCATATATCATATTTGGATGAATGTCTTCAAATATCATGACCTAATACTGGATTTCATGGTTGAAATCATATTTAGGTAATTCCATGCAAGTTCTTGCAAACTATCGAACAATGATTCCATCATATGTAGCTGCTTGTGTTAATAGCCTTTGGGAGATCGTATCCAACAAAACCCTTTGATCATTTTTCAATGGAGACCGAATGATTCCTATATGTGGACTTTCCGTTTTCGTTCATATAAAATCAATTTTTAATAATAGTGTATTCGCTTATGGAAATAAAATTTATTTTTTATGGCTGTTTAATAATGATTATTAATCGGCTTTCTTATCAGCGTACATTTACGTGGAAATATATTCGATCAATCTACAAAGATCAAGGGTGGAAATAGATGAATAACAATGGTGTTCAAAAGGTATAACCTTTTCAAAAAATTATCGGTTTTTATAAATGGATTTCGCTTTGTTTATGTGTAATATCTAATTTTTTATTAAAACGAGAAATAATGCTTGCATCAAGACTAAAAGGTTCAGCCTTGGACAGGCTGATTTTGGTATAATTTGGGTGTTTGTGGTTTATGTTTTACCAACAATTTTACTGGTTATTTTTTTCAGCATACTTCATTTAAATTATAAACTCAAAGGATCTCAATTCTCTATTAGGGTTTTTTCAGATCCCTTTTTGATATGTGCACTTATAGTCATTTTATTGCCTCTTTATTTTTTTAGTTTACTTTGAATAACGTAACAGTTTAGTCCTTTTATTTTGAGATGAAAGTACCCCCGCCAAGTTCAAAGAGAAAATAAACCGGAATACCGTTGATAGTAAATATGCCTGAGGAAAAGGAAAGAGGTCAACTGGAATTATTATAAAGGGCCTTTTGAGCGGAGGCGGTAATCGGCAGTCAGGAGGGTTTGGAGAAACTCCCGGGGATGTATGCCTTGCCTTTTGGCGTTGTAAACCAGACTGGGAAGGATGCTATGAATTTCAAGCCCGCTTTGGAGCGGGTTCCGAACAAACCTTCCGGAAGATGACCAGATATCTCAGGGATTGTTCGGCGCTATTGTTGGTCGGTGAGACCCCGGGGATACGCAGAAAGGTAATATAGGTTTTATCTGTTCAGGGCCGACCAGATACTTTCGTAGCGTTTCGGCTGGTTTGAAAACGAGGGGTTGTCGGCAGAGGGCTGCCAACTTTTTATGGAATTGTTTTTCCATTATGGCAGCGGAGGGATAAGAAAGGGTTTTGGCTTTAAGTTTCTGACCGGTTTGACACGCTTTGGAGAAGAAGCCCTGGACTTGGGAGGCAAAGGAATTGACCAGGATATCTTGGTCCGGTTGGGGTAGAAGCGCATGTTCGGCCTTGATTTCTTTGGCCTTGGTGATGATATGGGCCACTGCATCAAGAGATGGATCGGTTGTTTAACAGTATCGATACAATTCAAAGTCATAGGGGACGACCGTTAATAATCAAATATCTAGACCTGTGATATATTGGGAAGGAATAGTTCGGGTATGCCAAGGATAGCACGATTAGAAATGCCAGGCCTTTTGGGTAGAGTGTCTTGGTTATTCCTAATGGAAGAGATATAAATAAATGGAAAAGGCCGACAAAGGGACCGTGTTATGGCGACGGTTCAACGGGGAGATAAGATGTTGAAGGAAAAGGATTATCGGTTGGGAATATAGGTTATTTTAATATTAACGGTCGTCCCCTTTATTATTTTTTTGCTAAATAAATCAATTCAACAACCAATTTTTATGCCGGAGCGAGAAGGAGTATAAAACAGGATGGAAACAGGGGTCAAGGAGAATAAATGGCTTGCCTTTTCCTTACCTTAATTAAGATAATAGATCTGGGCTTATCGTTAGTAGTGATTTCCAGCAGGAAGTCCTCATTTTTTTCTTGCTAATTTCCACTCAGGACATAGAATTCGAATATAAAAAATAAATTGATGGAGGTTTATTATGTTTGATCTATCCAGGTTTTCCTTAACAGGGAAAAAAGCAATTGTTACCGGCGGCAGCCGGGGAATCGGTAAAGCGATTGCCCTGGGATTGGCCAAGGCCGGAGCCCAGGTAGCCGTGACCAGCCGCAAAATTAATGACTTGGAAGCCACTACTGCTGAAATAAAAGCTTTTGGAGGAGAAGGCTTTCCCATTCAGGCCCATTTGGGCAAAATGGAAGAAATCAATAAAATGGTGGACATTGCTTTGAGCAAACTTGAGCGAATCGATATCCTGGTCAATAACGCCGGGGCCAGTCCGGCCATGGGCAGTGTACTGGAATCCGATGAACGCCTCTGGGACACGATTATGAACCTGAACCTGAAAGGCCTTTATTTCACCAGTCAGGCCGTGGCCAAGGTTATGAAAAAACAAGGAGGGGGAAAAATCATTAACTTCGCCTCCATTGACGGGTTCATCCCGGAACGCGAAGTAAGCGTCTACAGTATTTCCAAAGCCGGTGTCCGAATGATAACCAGGGCCTTTGCCCTGGAATTGGCTCCCTTTAATATTCAGGTCAATACCATTGCCCCCGGACCGATCAGCACCAAGATGTTAAATTCCCATTGGTTCCACCTCTCACCGGAAGAGGCCAAAAAGGGACAGGAGGCCATGGCCCAGATGACCCCCTTGGGACGGATCGGTCAGCCCGATGAAATCGTCGGGGCTGCCGTTTACCTGGCTTCGGAAGCGTCCAGCTATACTACCGGTGCCGAGATCGTGATCGACGGTGGAGTCCTGCAGGGCAAAGGACTGGAGCCTACTGGTTAAACTATTTTATGCCTTGATTGATGGACTCGGAACAGGTTTCTGAGATCCCTTTATCATCATTCCGACAAAAAGTCGGAATCCGGTTTCAGAAGAGGCCATGAAACTCTTCCACATCATCAGGAGAGTGGCAATGGCCTCGTTACCCCGCAGGCTCCCATGGTCTGGCCCATGAATCTTTTGAGGAAGGTGACCGGAATACCCATTCCTACCAAGACAACTCTTCTATTGCTTTCCAATTAAAGCCTTCCGGATTTCTTCGGGGATCAGAAAAGCCATTTCCATTTCCGGTAAAAGAACAGCCACCTGTTCACTTTGACCCTTGGCACAAACCAATCCATTGGATAGCAACTTGATTTTAAAATCCAAAACGATTTTGTTTCTCGCCTCCTTAAGAATAGCGGTGCAGATACATTCATCATCCATCCTTAAGGGCCGGATATGCTTGATCATGGACCGGATGACCGGAAAAATATAACCCGTTGCTTTCGCGTACCCCTGTAAATCCAATCCGCGTTCCAAAAAAAATGCCTGCCGAGCCAATTCGAAGTATTTAAAATAATTTCCATTCCAGACGATCTGCATGATATCGACATCATAATAAGGCACTTTGAATTGGACACTGGTCGAAATGGATGGAGTCATTATTTCACCAAATCATTGGTCGTTTTTTAGATTCTTCTCAGCCAAGTCTGAGAATTTATCTCTAAATTCTCTAAAACGCGATATCATGCGCTTCTGGATACTGGATGCTGGATTGTTTCTATCCAGCATCCAGTATCCAGCATCATTTTTCAAATATCTTCGGCTATTTTTTTAATTGAAGGTGGCCTCATTGTCAAGGATCATGTTTGGTTTGACTATCCCCTTGTCATTCGATATTATTGTGATTATTTCTACCATGAAAGCCAAAGGCTTTTGTCCTATTCACTATTAAATTCCCATGTTATCCTTAATAACACCTCTGTCTCCTGGACGGGGATCGAGCGGCTTCAAGCAGCCTGTCTGGGACTGGTGATTTTTGATCTGGAAACCCTTTCCTGCGACACAGGCCATCTGTTTACACCCCGTGAATTGGAAAAATCCTTAAGGATGGGACCGCGAAGACAGAAGAGTTTCATGGCCTCCAGAGTAGCCCTGAAGGTTCTGTCCCGCCGGTTGGGGCTGGTAGAAGAAAACGAATTAGACCGCACGATTGAAACCCTTGGTCCTGATGGTCAGAGGCCCTGCCTGGGGGACAGCGGGTTATACTGTTCGGTTTCCCATAGTTCCCGGTTCGTTGTAGCCGTCGCCCATAAGTGTCCGGTTGGGGTGGACATCGAAGGGGTTTCCAAAAGGATCCAAAGGATTCAACACCTCTTTCTTTCTTCCGGAGAAGAGGAACTTATTTCCAGTTCCGATCTGGATTATTTGTGCGCTGCGACGCGGATCTGGTCCAGCAAGGAAGCGGCAGCCAAGGCACTGGACCTTCATCTTTTTCAGGCTATTCGTGAAGTGGAGGTTTTTAAAATGGAAAAGGAAGGAAGTTCAATGAGAGTCCAAGGCAAAACCTACCTTGTGCGCCATTGCGAAGCAGCGGGGCAGGTGATGGCTCTGGTCACTTGTGATGACCTTCTAGGTTTTTCAGGCTGGAAAGCCTGACGGCGAAAGCCCTCTTTTAAATCTTATTCCCCTCCTGATTATCAACCCGCTATTTCCTTTTCAACCAGAACCATTGCCTTTTCATGATGATTATCTCAGCCATTCGAAGCATCGGCAGCTTGAGGGTCTAAAGAAAGAAAGGCTATGCCCCAGGAACCCGGTCCCATGTGGGCCGCAGAGGTAAGGGAGAGTAGTTGTAAAGAGACTTCCGCCAAAGGAAACCTTCGCTGAATCTCCGGTTTGATCTCCTTTTCCAGCCAGTCTTGATTGTCCGAATATTCGAGAAGCAAGGTGGATTTCCGATCCTTAGGGAGTTCCCTCTCCAGACCCCGGAAGGCGAATTTTACTTGATCCTGAAGGGTCCTCACCACACTTAACTTTCGCGCCCCATCCGGAAAGGGGCTGATTATCGGTTTAATGTGGAGTACATCACCAAAAAAAGCCCCAGTCTTGGACATCCTTCCACCGGCAGCCAGAAATTGCAATTTATTTAAAAAGATGTATTCCTGCACCCTTTGAACAGCCTTCTTGGCAAAGGCAATGACCTCCTCCGGGTCGTTGACCGCCAGGGCCAGTTCGGCTGTGGCCTTGGCCACCAGACCGAGTTTTCCCGAGGCCACCCCGGTATCAATGACAATCATGCGGTCTTCGGGATCATTCTCGGACTTCCATTGCCTGACGGCCCGGTAATTCCCGGTATAAAAGGAGCCCACACAGAGATAGAGGACTCGGTCGTAGACTTTCATGACCTTATGGTAGCATTCTCTCCGCTCCGTATCCGAGGCCTGGCTGGTAGAAACCCGGACCCCGTTTCTCATGGCAGCAAAAAGCCGGGATGAATCCACATAAGTTTCAGGAAGACTGAGAAGATCCATGGTAATGTAGCTGTTAAGCAGGGTGATTCCAAGGTCCTGGGCCAGATCGCGGGTCATGGAACCGGCGGCATCGGTCATGATGTGGATGCACTGGTCCTTCCGGGGTTCAATAAATCGAAGGGTCTGTTCGGCCAGATCGTCTTCGGACCAGCTGACAATGGACCCCAGGGCGGCCAGTTCCTCTCTGGCTTTGCCGCGATCCGGGGCATGGAGATGGATTTTGAGACAATCCCCCCCGGGCATGACCACCAAGGATTCACCTGCACCCCCCATTTGTTTCATCACTTCTTGATTATCCCCTTTTACCTTGAGCACCACATCCAAGCAATAGCCTTGGTATGGCCGGTCCTGCCAACCTGAGGAAAGATCGAGGGCGTCCTTCAACTCATCGATAAACAGGGAGTCCCCCATCGGCCGGCCAGCCAAGGTGTTCAGCAAGGGATCAAGAAAAACGAACATACCCAGGGCTCCGGCATCAACCACCCCGGCTTCCTTAAGCTCGGGCAATTGCTCGGTGGTGGTTCTTACCGCCTCCTCCAGATCGGAAATGACCCCTTTCACCCAGTCCTTGGAGGTGTTGGAAGGGGTTTTTTTCAGAGAGGTTACCAACGTATCAAAAAGAGAGAGCATGGTACCCGGTTGAGGATTGGAAACGGCCAGGTAAGCCATATCACGGCCGGCCTCGGCCGAAGCCCCCAGAGACCCAAGGTCGTTACACCGTAGTAAACCGGCCAGGAACCGGGCGGCAATATTGCCGGAATTGCCCCTGGCCGAGAGCAGAATTTCACGGATTAATGAATCAAGAGAAGAAGAATTATTCCTTAAGGCGCTCAGGGTGATTACCAGATTACGGCCGGTATCGCCATCAGGCACCGGGTAAACATTGATCCGGTCAAGGATATCCGCCCAGGCGACTATCCTTTCATACCCGGCGGACACCCCGGTTATTAAAAAATTTTCAGACATAATCAACTCGCTATCTCCCTAGTTTCGATATCGACAGGCGGGATGCGTCCTTTCCTATTCTATTCCGGCCGACCCTTATTGAAAGAAGGGCTCAAATATGTACCACTGAAAAGGATGCCGGCGTACCATCCCCTCCAAGTCCCCGGCATATACCTGGGCACTCTCCTGAAGGGCCTTGTCCCGTTCAGAACGGGAGGAAGCCTTCACCTTTCTGGGAGGAAGGACCATGATCCGGTGGCTTCCTCGTTTAACCCGAAAGGTAAATAAGGTGAAGATAGGTGCGCCGGAGACCAGTGCCAAAAGATGGGGACCTGAAGCCAGGGCTACTTCCCGGTCAAAAAATTTAACCGGTAAAAGAGAGCGCTGTTCGGTCCAGATCAGATCTCCGGCCACAGAGACAAACCCCCCTTCCCGGAGAAACTTGATCGCTTCCAATCCCCCGAAAAGAGAGTCTTTTTCTCCTGTCGCGACCTGAATAGTGATCCCCCGCTCCTGTAGGGCCTGTCGCTGATCGCGGGCCACCAGCCGGGCCTCCTTTTCGCCCATCATCAGGAGAAGCTTCAGCCCATACTTCTGAAAAGCCCTGGCCGCCATTTCAAAACTGCCCAGATGGGACATGAGGATAATTCCCCCGGTCCCTTGTTTATGCGCTTCTAAAACCGCTTCCCTCCCTTGGGTGGCTGAGAATTCCCCTTTCTCTCTCTCAACGTCAATCCGGTCCCCAAAGGTAGCAGCGAAGGAATGAAACTGACGCCAGGCACAGTAAAGGTGATACCATCCTTTTCGATCGGGAAAGATGACCCGATAGAGTTGGACACTATTTGCCCGCCTGGAGGAAAAAAACAAGAAATATCCGGTAGAGACCCACCAGGAAAAAAAACGGATAACCCAGGAACCCAGAAGAAGGGAGCCCTGGTAAGCCGTCTGTATAAGAGAAGCCTTTATCATGCTCTTTTAAACGGGTTGAACCTCCTGCCGCAAGACCTTTTTCTGGATTTTCCCGGCCGGGTCCCTGGGGATCTCAGGACGGAAAAGGATGACCTTGGGCACCCGAAAATCGGGCATGTTTTCCTTACAGTACCGGAGAAATTCTTCCCGGCTGCCTTCCAGGCCTTCCTTCAGGGCAATCACGGCCATTACCGCCTGCCCCTTTATCCGGTCCGGGATACCGATCACGGCTACATCCTTGACCTTGGGGTGCTTTTCCAGGACTGACTCGATTTGACTGGGGTAGATGTTGAATCCGCTGGAAAGGATCAGATCGTCTTTACGGTCCACCAGGAAAAAATAGCCTTCTTCATCCATGCGGGCCAGGTCCTTGGTATAAAGCCAGCCGTTTTGCAAAGCCAATGCGGTGAGGCTCGGATTATTCCAGTAGCCCTGCATAATCTGGGGACCTTTAACCAACAACTCGCCGATTTCACCCACGGCGCATTCTTTCTGACCTGTTTCTATGTCCATGATCCGGGCTTCCGTGTCCGGTGAGGGTAGCCCAATAGAGCCTCTGGGCCCGCCATGGGGGAAAGGTAAGAAGTGGGTGGCCCCGGAGGCCTCGGAAAGCCCAAAGGCCTCGATAATCTTCCGGCCGGTGAGGTCTTCAAATCGCTCATGAACCCAGGCAGGAAGTGGCGCTCCTCCGCTGGTCGCCACCTGAACGGAAGAGAGTTGGGGCTTGAGCATCTCTGCCGGAAGGGACAGGATGGCCGCCCACAGGCTGGGAACGACCGGAAAAGAAATGGGCCGGTAAGTAGAATTGATTTTCATCAGAGAAAGGATATCCAGGGGATCGATCCTGGGCAGGAGTATCATCCGATATCCTTTTAGAACGGAAACGAGGAGACTAGCCGACAACCCGAACACATGGAAAAAAGGAATCACACACAAGACCGAAGCATTGCCGGCATGCTGATCTCCCATCCAGGCATCAGCCTGGAGCACACTGGCAATCACGTTGGCGTGCGTCAGGGTAGCGGCCTTAGGGGCGCCGGTGGAGCCGCTGGTAAATTGAAGTACGGCCACATCGGTGGGTGAAACCCGGACCGCAGGTTCATCCGCACTTGGGGCCGAGGCCGTCACCTCCTGAAAAATCCGGGGTTGGATCCCCTGTGTCCAGGGGGATTTTCTTCTCCAACCCGAAAATGGAATGGAGGATAACGGTTTTTACGCCGGTTTTATTAATCACCTGATAGATATTCTGGGCGAACAGATCCAGGGTGATAACGATACCGGCCCCGGAGTCGTTCAGGCCACAGGCCAGTTCTTCCCCCTGAATCCCGACACTTAGATTAACGGCAATGGCCCCAAGCTTCATTACGGCAAAAAAGGCGATGACATAGGTAGGGGAATTGACCAATAGAAAGGCGATTCGGTCCCCTTTTTCCACCCCCATCTGAAGAAGGGCCTGGGCGAACCGATTTACCCTTTCATTCAGTTCCTTATAGGTCATATGGATCTCATTGAAAGAGAGAGCTGTATAATCCGGATGTTTGGCAACCGTGTCCATTAGGAATTGCTGAATGGGGACCCCAGGATAATTTATGGAATAGGGGACATGTCCCTCATAGTGTTTGAGCCACGGTCTTTCTTTCATCTAACCCCCTCTATTCTTTGAAACCTTTTGCATCAGAATATAAACCGAACCGTACCCGGTTTTTCTACCCCTTTTTTCGGTTGGCCTCAATATATTCAGCCAGGGAAGAAAGGGTAATGAAAACCTTCTCGCCCAGATCCTTACTAAAGATCTCGATCCCGTAATCCCTTTCTACCAGGACCACCAGGACTAAAAGATCCACCGAGGCCAGTCCCAGGCCTCCATCAAAGAAAGGAGTGTCATCAGCCAGTGTATTCGGGTTCACATCTTCGAGTTGGAGTTCTTCAACGATTTTTTCTTTTAGTTCTTGCAGGAGCTGTTTCATTATTTTTTCCTTAAAGAATGCCGTCCATCCGAAAGTCTCGGCTTATTAATTCAGATTTCTTATAAGGCAGTCCGCTACATCCTGGACGTTCCAAATCCTCTTCAGTGCTTTTTCGATATTAGGCAGGCCGATCTCGGACTCCAACGGCGAAAACCAATCCAAAGCATCGATGCTGTCCATCTCCAGATCTTTAAACAGGTAGGCTTTTGGGTTAATTTTTTCAGGGGAGATTTGAAATTGGGTAATTAAACAGTCGGTTATTTTATTGAGTAGTTTGTTTTTTTGCATGGATTACACTAATCAGGCCGCAACCGACCTTGCTACCTTAACTTATTTAAACTATTTATTCTTTTCCAGGGAGCCCCAAGCGGTTGGTAAGGGAAACTCTGATTAAACAGCCCTCTTCCCCTCCATTTAAAAATCAAGAGCTATCAAATGTTATGCCGGCTGGGTTGCCGGTAAAAAACCTATCTATTTTTCTAACATAACAAGGCCTAATGTCAATATCAAATAAATATTCCCAAATTTTTCCTGTTTTCTCCTTGACCCCTCTATGGGCATATTTTATACTCTGTCCACCTAAAAAAACCCTGATCAGACAAACCCCTTTGCCTTTCTTCATCAATAATCAAGTGGTTTAACCGATCTTTCATGCTAATGGAATTCCCTGAACAAAGAAGGAGAAAATGACCAACCATAAAGACTTATCCGATAATACCATTACCGAACAGAAGGAAGATCCCTATAAAGTCACCTCCGAGTCGGTGGATGATGCCGGTACGATACTGACCTGTTTCTTTTTTAATAGTGGCGCGAACTTTTATGTTTTCAGCTATCACCATAAAGGATCCCGACGTCACACCTTGATCGATACCGGGGACCCCATGTATCGGGACCGGATAGAATCCATTCTGGAGGATCAAGGAATAAATCCCGACGGTATTGAGAGAATCATCATCACTCATCGCCATCATGATCATTGCGGTCTGTCCGATCAGTTGGCCCGAAAATCCGGAGCAACCATCCTGGTCCATTCCAATTTCCGGAATTTCATTGAAGAACCTTTAACTGCGGAAGACCGGCTGTGGTTAAGAGGTTTTGAGCCTGCCCGGCTTCGCCGCTGCCGTGTTGAATATCTGTCTCCCCGTGAAGGTAATCCGTCAGCGGTAATCGACGGTCTTGATTTTCCCTTCCTGTCTAAATCCATTCCTATTGGAGGTACCGGCCGACTGGAGATCCTGGCTTGCCCTGAAAGCGCCACCATGCACAGCCCTGACCAAATCATCGTCCATTTTGGGCCGCACAGCCTTCACGATCGTAATGAAAAACAACCGGCCGGGAAACGGCCGGCAAATCATATTCTCTTTTCCGGCGATTTGTGGTTAATGCACGGCCCTCTTTTTTCCAAAAG
Source organism: uncultured delta proteobacterium (assembly GCA_963782435.1). GTDB lineage: Bacteria > Desulfobacterota > RBG-13-43-22 > RBG-13-43-22 > RBG-13-43-22 > RBG-13-43-22. The sequence goes on along the minus strand of CAWAKF010000027.1, from coordinate 8,870 downwards.
CTTCAGGGCCTTTTCTCTCCATATGAGAATGGCTTCCCGTCAACTGAGGGGGATCATAAGCGGGCAGAAACGGATTAGGAGAGACCCCCGAATCCAGGACACCGAGGCCAAAGAGGCCCTTAAGCACGGATTCAGCCTGATCCGGGTCATGCCCGGGCACGGGGAAGATTTTTTAGGGACCCGCATGATCCCCTTGTGTTTTCTTTGCGACCGAGATCTCTTGGTTGAACTGGGGTATTCCATGAATGAAAAAAAATCGATCTTAAAATCCGAAAGTCTTTCGCACCAGGTCAAAGCCGTCAGGGAAAAGGCCTATGCCGGATTTATTAAAGAAATACAACTGTGGAAGGAATCCGGCTATAATTCAAAGGAGATGTCCGATTTTCTGATAAGGATATACCGAGAGCAACATGGAGGCGGCCCCCTGGTTAATGAAGACCGCAAGGAAAGACGGCAGAGGATAAAGGAAACTCTGAACAGGCTATTGGAGGAAGGGGAGGGGACTAACGGTTTAAAAGCCCTGGCTGAATCGACCTTGACCGGGATTAACCGGATGTCCTGATCCGCGAATTATCCTAAGGCCTTTCTTTTTTCCAAAATCCGCCGGGCAGCCATACGGACCGCAGCCGGAAGCATCAACCACTCGTAAGGCAAGACCACTTCCTGCAGGGCCTTAGCTGCCAGTTTTGGATCCATACTCCCTTCACAAAATTCTTTTACGATGGTTTCCGGTATTAATACCGCTTGCCGCAAGAGCATGTCGCCGCCGTCGTAGTCCAGGGTGGCGGCATGAACGGTTGGATAGGTGTAGAAGGGATCTTTCTGGGTCTTCTTGCCGCGATAAACCAGGTCTCTAATTTCTTCCAGGACATGCTGATGCACGGCCAGTCCATACATTTTATCCCCGCCGTGTTTGGCCGGGTCGGCCGGATGAATATTATAGACGGCCACTCCCTCTATGGGATAAATTTTATGGATACAACCGACCAGAAAAATAAAATCGGTAAAGGCCGAAGTTAAGGCCCGGTTACAAGCGGCATTAAAAACATCCAAATCGGAATAGGCTTTATAGTCGATCACCTCAGAGCGGACCCCGCGGCTCTTGGCCCTTTCCAGACAACCGACCCCTTTTTTGGTGCTGATCAGCAGGGGAGGGTTGATTTCCGGGATACACCCGGTTTCCCAGGCGGCCATGATGGAGTCGGCGTCCGTTCCGGAACCGGACGCGATCAGAGTTAAATTAATTTTTTCGGTCCCTGTCGACCGTTTGGGAAGGTCAATCGTCTGGGTTTCCTTTTCCAAAGTTGCCTCCTTTTTACTCATTGATTCTTTTATAAAAAAATCCTGGCTATTTTAAAGCCAATCTGACTTCGGTGATACCTCCCGGCATCAGTTTGTGTTGGAAACCTAATTTTCCGGCCATTTGCAGCATTCTCTCGTTTTCGGTGAGTACCAGACCATAAATTTCCTCCAGGCCCTTATCCTGCGCAATCCCGATGAGCAAGTCCACCAATTTATAACCCAACCCCTTGCCCTGAAAGGCATCGTGGACCAATACGGCGTATTCTCCTGTTTGAAGTTCAGGTTTAGTCATCAACCGTCCGATACCGATGATCCTTTTTCGGCCCCCCTCCCGTATCTCGGCTACTATGGCCATTTCCCGGTCGTAATCAATATTACAGAAACGGATAAGCATCTCATGGGAGATATCCTGGATGATGGAAAAAAACCGGGATCTCAACGTGGCTTTGGATAAATCCGAAAGCATCTCATATTCTAAAGGTTCGTCCTCCGGCCTAATCGGCCGTAAGGTTGTTTCTGTGCCGTCGGATAACCTCCAGGATGTGGTATATCTGGTCGGATAAGGGGTAATAACCAGGTGGGGATAAGGGAGGGCCTGATCAAAATGTCCCGGATCAATGATGATTCGGGCGTCCAGGGCATAGGGTTTCCCATTGGAAATGGCTATGGGATTAATATCCATTTCGGCAATTTCCGGAAAATCTATAATCAGATTGGAGAAGTTGACCAATAGTTGTTCCAAGGCCTTCATCTCGGCCGGTTTTTTCCCTCGATATCCCTGAAGGATCTGATACACTTTGGTCTCTTCCATCAATCTTCGGGCCAAGGTCTGATTCAGCGGCGGCAGGCCGATGGAAATATCCTTGATTAGTTCAGCCCCGGTTCCACCCTGGCCGAAGAGGATAATTGAACCAAAATCGCGATCTTTTTTTGCACCTAAAATAATCTCACAATCTATATTTTCAATCATTTTTTGTATTGAGACTATGGTCATCGTACCCTGGGGAACTTTTTCCTGAACCCTTTGCAACAGTTCCCTGTATTCCACTTTCAATTCTGATTCCGTCCTGATGCCGGTTCTGACCCCGCCAATGTCGCTTTTATGGGTAATTCCCGGAGAGAGGACCTTTAAAACAACGGGATATCCCATTCGATGAGCGGCATTGACCGCCCCTTCAATATTCCGTAACAGGTAAGGTTCTGTGACCGGTATTCCATAATTACTTAAAAAATTCTTTGATTCTTCTTCCGTGAGGAAAGTCCTCCCTTCCTTGACAACACGTTTGAGAAAAGCCTTTAAATGATTTTTGGGCGGGGCTTCGGGCGAAGAGAGTTCCGTTGGTGTTTCATAGAGTAGGGCCAGGTTTTTGTAATACTTATTCATATAGAGATAGGTTTTAACCGCCTCTTCAGGGGTTTCATAGACGGGAATTTTATTTCCCAACAAAATTTCTCTCCCCTTATGAACATGTTCCCCTCCTACCAGGGCTACCAGGATGGGTTTCCAGGCTTCCCGGGCAATTTCCACCAATGCGGCGGCCAGACGATCCGGAGATGAACCGGCCTGCGGGGTATAAATGACCAGGACTCCGTCTACATTAGGGTCCTTAAGACAGACCTCGACGGACTTCTGGTAGCGTTCGTTGTCGGCATCTCCCAGCACATCAATAGGGTTGCTCTTACTCCAGAACGGAGGCAGGAAGGAATCGAGTTCTTTGATGCTTTGGTCCGACAGTTTGGCCAGCTCCCCTCCCAATTCCAGCAAGGTATCGGTAGCCATGACTCCAAAACCCCCGGTATTGGTAACAATAGCCAGCCGGCGATCCCTCGGCAGCCATTTAGAGTCCAGGACCGCCGCGGTGTTGAATAACCCGCTGAATTCCTTAACCCGAATCACACCTACTCTTTTAAAGGCCGCTTCATAGACCTGATCATCCCCGACCATGGCCCCGGTATGGGATACGGCGGCTTTGGCGCTTTCTTTAAATCTGCCCGGCTTAACGATGAAGATCGGTTTGTTCCGGGCAAACCCTCTGGCGGCGCTCATAAATTTTTTTGCATTTCCGATGCTTTCCATGTAAAGCATGATACTCCGGGTATTCGGGTCTGCTCCGAGGAAATCGATCATATCTCCAAAGTCGATATCGATCATAGAACCCAGAGTGGCAAACATGCTGAAACCGACCCGGGCGTTAATCGCCCAGTCAAGGATTGAAATGCCCATGGCACCGCTTTGAGAAATAAAAGCGAGGTTCCCTGCCTCAGGGGAGACTTTTAAAAAAGAAGTGTTTAGACCGATATGGGGTTGGATTACTCCGACGCAATTCGGTCCAATGATTTTTAAGCCGTATTTTTTTCGGATTTCGTCAAGGTCCTTCTCCAGTTCCTTCCCATTCTCACCGACCTCTCTAAATCCGGCCGAAATGATGGTTGCCCCGTCAACCCCGGATTTACCGCAATCTTCCACAACACCAGGGACGGTTTTGGCCGGTGTGGCGATCACCGCCAGTTCAATATGTTCCGGTATACTGTTGACGTCCGGGTAACACATCAGATCCAGGATATTTTTCCGGTGAGGATTGACTGGAAATACTTTTCTCTTTCCTCCGGAAAGGAGATTCTCAAGGATGGCCCTGCCGAAGGAACCGTTTCGATCACTGGCTCCGACAAGGGCGATGGTCTTGGGATCAAGCATAACCTTAATGCTTCCCATGATTATTTCCCTACAGATTTTTAGGTCACTATAACGCTCATCTATAAACATTCCCTAAAAGTCTTTCCAAACTTGTTTTAAAAATGATTGCTTTGGGTCCAATTTTTTAAGGGCCCGTTGAAAAACAGCTTTAGCCGTATTGGAATCCCATCCGACTTCGATCTCCCAGGTACCTCTTGGGGTCGGGCGCTTTGCCGATCAAGATGTCACGGGGGCGATGTCGAGCATTCCTTGACGCTGATTTTATAATTGTTCAGACCCCCCTGGCTCCAAATTATGGCGAATTCGCCATTATAAAATTAGGGATTTGTGTTCCGGTTTCGCAACCAAACTGAGATAAAAAATTTCCTATCCTTGGCCTTCAATGTCGCAAACAGAAAGATCTGCAGTATCTCCAAAAGAGATTGATTTTATGGAAAAGCTCTTTCCTGGGAAAGTTGCTTTCTGATAAGTATAGACAATAGTGTCCACTGTAAGTTTTCGAAAAACAGCAGATATTGGAACAATAATATCTAATTTATTTGCCTGCGCTAAAATAAATTTACGTGTACTTTCCGAATATGTATTTGTGAGCCAAACATTTGGAACAATTTCTCCTACCCAACCTAATAATTTGCATAGTTGAGACACCTTTTCCATGAAAATTGAGAACATATCTAACTGGTGATGGAGAACTTTTATAGTGACTTCGAAGGTATTCCTTAATATTATCCCCAATATTAAGGGCTTTCAGATCACGGCCAAACACATAAGGCGGATTACCGATGACTGCATCGAATCCACCTGATTTCATGGCCTCGGGGAACTCAGTCTTCCAGTCAAAGGCATTGATTCGATAAACCTCATCTTCTTTCAAAAAACTTAATTGCTGACCATGTAGAATAATCCGGCCCGATGAGGGAGTTCCCGCATTTGATGTTATTGCCCAAATCCGGCAGGGCCCGTTCACGGAATAACTTGAGTTGCCTGGAAAGGGTCTGTTCGTTTCCCCTTCCAATACTTAAGCAAAAGCGATAGCTTGGTTACCTCCACGGCCTGAGAGTCGATGTCCACTCCAAAAATATTGTTCAAGCAAGATCCGCTTTCGCTCGGCAGTGGTTAACTTCCACTCCCCCTTGCCCGTGGCATACAGCCGGGGAACGTTGCCCTGGTCCATTTCCGGAGGGTATTTTATGTCCAGTCCAAATGCCAGTCCAGTAAATACTGGTAGGCGTTGATCAGAAATGAACCCGATCCGCAGGCCGGGTCGAAAATACGAATTTTAGCCGCACCTGTTTGGGCGTCTTTCCGGTTACCAATTTACCCACGGTATTTTTAACAATGTAATCTACAATATAGGTGGGCGTGTAATATACTCCCCCGCCTTTCTTAACCTCCGGCTTTCCTCTACGACTGCCCGATGGCCGGCAGTCAGACGAATAACCTTCCCCAGAAATTGTTCATACACCTGACCGAGAATATCGGCCGGCAGAACGGAAAACTCATAGGGGCTGTCCGGATAGTAGAGGTTTTTGATAATTTCCTTCAGCGGCTCATCATCAATGATCAGCTGGGGGTAAGCCGGTCCGGTTCTTCCTTTCGCCCTTTTTCTAACGAAAAATGAAACAGGCCGGAATTATAACGTTCATCCGCCAGCGAAAGAGATGACAAGGCGCCGGTAAACATTGGTGCCGTTTACTAACGCTATGAGCCGGTTGTAGTCTTCGATGCCCCGGTCCTCACAGATTCGCAGGAAAATGATCCGGTCGATAATGCGCTGAACGGAAAAGTTGAGTTCCCGCTGAGTGAGTTCGGATTGCGCAGGGCCAGATTGCGGGCCAGGAGTTCCCGCCAGGACTCGATCTCTTTAAGAAACGCCGTATCCACCTCGGCCGTTCCTTTTCCTTACCCGATTCGACATATTTATCAAATGAACCTTTCAGCACGGCCTCATGGAAAAGACCCAGGCGATTTCTTCCCAATGCTGAGCATAATCCTTTACGGTAAGATAAAGGATGCGGGCGGTAGAGGCTTTGTCGGCCTTGTCCGGCTTGATCCGGCAGTCATAAACGGCGAATTCTTCAAAATCGGTCAGGATACTCAAGGGAAGTTTAGCCGACCAGGCATAGCGGCGAAGCTGAAAAGCCGCGCTGCAATGTCTTCCTTGATCTTGATCGAGGGTTTTTTGGCTTCAATGAAAAATTTTGGGTGCCGCCGATGCGGAAACAGTAATCGGGGGCTTTGGTCACTCCCCCCACTTTAATGGCATCTTCGTGGATGACATCCTTGTAGGCCTCGGCATACCCCTGTTTGTTGTTTACATCCCAGCCCAAGGCCTCAAAAAACGGATCCACAAACTCCCGGCGCAATTGGGTTTCGTTGTAAGGCTCGGAGTGATAGGCTTGAGTGTTTTGTTCAAACCGGTTGATCAATTCGGTGATGACAGGAGGAAGTGGGGTCATTTCTTTTTTTTCATGTTTTGGTTATGAACAGTCAAGGAGAGACGCCAAGAAGAAGCGGGTAATATTTCTTATAATCATGGCTAAATTTTAACCGATTGATGGTTAATTTTCAACCAAACAATTACCGGATACGAAAAATATTATAAACGACCTTTATATGCGCACCTTGTTAGTAATAGAATTTATTTTTATTTAGGAAATCACGATTTATCTTCCTCTTGCTATCTTTCCAATGGACCGTTGAAAAACAGCTTTGGCTGTATAGTAATCCCATTCCGCTTCGACCTGGGTGGCCTGGGCCCGGACCAAAGCGGTCTGAGAATCCAGCAGGTCGGTTACAGTTCCGCCCCGGCTTCATAGCGTTCTCTGGCCAGGCGCATGCTCTCCTCAGCATACCGAACCGCCACTTTTGTAGTTTGAACCGCTTCATAGGTCTCTTTGAGTTTGGAATGGGCTGTCCAAACCTCCTGTCGAAATTTTAAAAGCAATTGCCTGGCCTCGGCCTCTTCTCTAAAAACGTCGGCCTTGGCCCGGGCTAACCGGTGTTGCCTCAAAAATCCGGTAAACAAAGGCCATTCAATGGAAATTCCAGCCAGCCATTCTTCCTCCTCCAGGGAAGGTTCCGTATCTCTTCGTCCATAGCTTCCTTCGACCCGAACCTTTGGCCCGAAGCTGCTTTTGGCCGCCTCCAAACCGCCTTTAAAAGCCTCAATCCGTCTTTGAGCGGCCTTGATTTCCGGCCGATTATGTGCGGCCTGATCCAAGGTCTTTTCCAGATCGGATAAATCCGGAGAAGTTATTTCTTCTCTTTTGATCTCAATATTAAGAGGTCTTTCTACCGGCAGGCCCATGATTGTGTTTAAACCTCCTTTGGAAATTCGGATCAGGCTTTCCGCCCTGACCAGGGACAGTTCGGCATTGGACATTTCTACCTGGACCCGAAGGACATCGGCTTTAGAAACCGCCCCGGCTGCTTTCCGTTCTTCGGCCAAGCGCAGATGGTCCTTTGCCCGGGTTAGATTTTTTTCAGCAACGGCATAAGTTTCCAGGGCTGCTGCCAAGCCATAAAAACTCTGATAAACACCCAGTACCAGATCCTGGGCAATCCGGGCCTTTTCCTCCTCAGCCGCTCCCTGCCTGGCCAGGGCCGAACGATATTGAGCCCGCCGTTCGCCACTGTCGAAAAGGGTGTATCGGACCTGCAAGCCGGCCATCCAGTCGTCGGTGGGACCGACTATTTTGGGTACCGGCTGGCCTGGAAGAGAAAGGCCCTTGGGCAGGAAGGCCCTCTGCTGCCAGTAGGCATATCGGGCCTGGAGGCCCAGATTCGGATAATAGGGGGCCCGAGCTTCTCCGACGGTTTCCTTAGCGATTTGAACCCCCTTCAAGGCCGCCTGGGGAACGGGACTGGTCTCCAAGGCAATCTTGATACAGTCCTGGAGTGATAAAGCCGTATCACTTGGATTCTCCTTGATTGATTCGGCCCGAACCACTGAAAAAAATCCTATGGTGATTAAAACTATTCCTATCAATATCAATAACGGCTGACACCGGTTAGTTACTGGATGGATACGAATCATGGCGACCTCCATAAATAATACGAAATATGCCTATTGCTGTGTTTCAAAATAAGATTATAGTTTTTTATCAAATCCTGCCTTCTGGTAATAAATGTCCTTTTTGGCCATCATACGAAGGCCGGTTATGGTGTCGAAGGGTCGGTTCACTGCCGTAAACTGAACGACCTTGGGGGGAAGCCTACCACCCGGATCGTAAGGTGCAGTATAAACGATGTGAGTGGTTTTATCATTCACCTTGGTCAGAGTGATCTTGCCGATCAGATGGGTAATTCTGAAATACTTGCTGTTAAGTGGTACCAGAGGCTCCTTTACGGTTTTCAGTCTAATGATCACCTTACCTTCTTTAGCCCAAAGATCTTCGGTTGAAACTTCCATGACCGCATCCCGATCACTTATACCTACGGCCCAGGAAGGTGAAGTGATGACATAATAGACCAAATATTGGTGACCTTCGTTAGAGAGAGTTTTAATTGTACGGAACTCCTTACAAGAACCAAACCACTGCGTGTACGAGGGGAAATCCAGCCAAACCTCCTTTACAACATCCAAGGGAGCACTGATATCACCGACACCCATGAACTCATCCATGGGGTAACCTTTTTCCGAACGGGTGAAGATCCGAATTCCTTCAGAATCCTTTACTTTTTTCCAGCCTTCCTCGATCGGTCCGGCAAAAGAGGAGCATGCCACCATAAATAAACAAACCAATAAAACCCTGATCCAACTGACCACAACTTTCCTCCCCTTAAAAATATTTTCGGACACCCTCAAAAAAAGATCAGATTCCGCCCAATTTCACCAAAAACCATTTTGTAAATATCTGAAGGGTTCGAA
>CAWAKF010000026.1:0-37762 GCA_963782435.1 uncultured delta proteobacterium | reverse complement strand
CCCTACCTGAAATATCGTATGACTCTTTTGATATTTTATTGACACCTTCTTCATAATTCTCAGAAAATTCGTCTTCAGTTATGTCAAAAGTTTCATTGAGGAGAACTTTCTGAGTCTTGGGTCTGATTAAATTGAACTTACCTTTAATAACATAAGTGATTTTATTAAATACCGCATTGGTTTGCAGATATTCATATCCAATCGACAGTATAATCTTTCTACGTTTTATCTCATCGGGTGATGAAACAATATTGCTTTTAAGAATTTCCTTTGAATTTCAGCAACAATATTTTCAGATAGAATCTAAACTTTTTTCGTTGGTAACGATATTAATTAATCTATCCTTCGATGTAGTGATTTGCACTTGAATATTCGATTGATCGGCCAATAGAACACCAGTGCAAAAAGCCAATAACAATAAAGCTAATAATGGACTAATTATTTTCATTTTACATCCCTCCTCATAGGCGGTTATTCCTGGCGATTTATCACCCAAGATGTTGTATTTAAGATTTCCCGGAAGAGTCCCGGATCATCTATTTTTATTAGTCCTTACGAGGAACAAGTGTTAATTTTATAGGCTTTTTATAAGAATCCCGGAGTATCGATATATTGCCGGCTACAGTATCCAATACATAGTTTTTGTTTTTAAACTCGGTAAATGCAAATCTGCCAGGAAATTGATTAGTCGGTTCGTTTTCTGGTTGAGCAGATAAGGATCCTTTAGAAACCTCGTATTTTATTAATTCAAAATGGTCAGGACTATCGAGTTCACCTATCAGTTTGTACACTCTCCCTGAACGAGTATCAACTAAGTAATAATATCCCAACGACCACTCAATCAACATAAAGCCGCCAGTAGAGATGGAAATCAGATGTTTTTCATTTGGAAGCTGGTCTAAAGAGTAAGTGTAAACTGGTGCCGTCACGACGAATAGAAAAAATAGAACTGCAAAAAATATTTTCTTCATGCTTGCACCTCCATGAACAATGGAATGAATGGTGTTTTCGGGAGCTACCCTATTCCACAAGATAAAGAAAGAACTCGTTAATGTGGTTCTCTGCTATTATTTTGGGGCCAAAATATTAAACCAATACCTGTACAAATAGAAATAATTCCCAATGAAAATATTATGTTATAGGGAATGGCCAACTCCCCTACATAGTCCGATCTGGGGAAGCCGGGGCTTCTTTCTTCACCAGGCAGAGAAGCGGGCTCAGGGGCGACCTCTAAAGGCTCGCCCTCCATCTTCATTTGTTCTTGGTGTTCTCTCTCCTTTTGGTAAAAAACAAGTAATTCCTCGTCGGTCAACAGTTTTTTAAAATACCGGCATGAGTCCCCTTTCTTCCATTTTTTCCATGCGGCCGCGTATCTTTGTTCCTCTTTTTCACTAACAATCCATTCTCCCTTTTTTAAGATTATTTTAATTCTACCAAAATTTTCAATTAAACTTTTCCGAGAGGAATAGTCTGATACAAAACCAAGAGGAATGATTAAAAGGGAAATCCCTATCAAAACGTGAATTATCCCTATCTTTTTTCTTTTCATTTTTTGCCAGCCTCATCTTGGCTTTTGGGTTTGGATTTTCCCATGTTGGTTTTGGGGTATAGCCTTTTTGTAGTTTTCCAGTAGTCTTTGTACCACCTCGGGGCGGCTCTTCAGGGAAGAGAGTCTCTTGGGCGGTTTCTTGAAGGATTCTTCGATTTCGGTTTCATCATTGACTGTTATTTCGGTGCCCTTATCGTAAACGCTGTCCCCCGTAGTTGACTTGTTCATCGATAATTTTCCTGTCTGTTTAAGTGATAGTTGAAATAAAACCCAATCGCAATAAAGAGACGAAAAGAAAAGATTCGCTTCATGGACTATCCTTTTTGAAATCTCTTAAAACAAAGAGAATTCCACTCATGGCTACAACAACTACAATCCATTGGATTAAAAGACGAGGGATGTCAATATGAGGGCGCCCATATTTCCTAAAATAAATCCGCCTTTTGGACAAGAAGGCGGAGAGAATAGGAAACCGTATCCTGCCTCAATTGCTATTCTGGGTTTTTCATTATTTCTATAGACCTGATCGTAATACCATGGAGGGATTATCCCCATTAAGATTATGATTCCAACCCCCACTAAAAAGACTTCTTTTTGTACCTTTCTCGATTCTGTTTATCTTGACGAAACCCTTCTATAACCCAACGAAATATCCAAAAAAAGCAATAAATCCCTACCCAGCCTGAACGACTGGAATAAAAGAGACCAAAATTAATTCAAGGTCAATAATCGGTCTTTTTTCAGTTGCCAATATAATGATAAATAGTACCCATGAGAGTGAGAGGACAATGCCCAATCGTTGCCAGCCATTCAGATTTTTTAACCGAAGTCTCATTACTTAAGATCCTTTATCTGTACGGTAAGGAAGTCTTAGCCAATCATCCACCGGCTGTAAAATAAAAACCCCACCTCTCTTTTGAGAAAATGGGATCTTATCCAACTGCTTCATGAACCAGCCTTTCGGTTAAAGGGTTGCCGGTGTTAGTAAGCAAATATTTTACTGGATAATTTAAATCATAACAAATAGTTAAAGTCAATTTTAAAAGAAAACAACTCCAAAAGGAATTGCCCTCGATTCTCGGCCTTCGGAAGGATGGGGCAGGCCTCTCATACCTTGGGAGCTTGTCAAAAAAAGTCAAATATGAGAGAGAATTTAATAGGTGGAGAAAATCATAATCAAGTCATTAGGAAGATTTAACCCAATGGTAAAATAACCAGAAATCCCTCCTTCCCCTTGCCGTTCACCCTACCTTTATTCTTGATACTGTCTTTTTCTTGCCTTATACTCTTTCCATATCAAAAGCAAAGTCTATCAAAGGACGAATATGCCATCAGTTTTGAGCCTGATCGTCGCTGTGTTCTTCCTCTCGATCCTTCCCGCACAGGTCCACGCTCTTACACCTGGCCAGGTCTTCGATAAGGTCAAGGATTCTGTTGTTGTGGTGAAGACTCTGGACTCCCAAGGAAAGGTGAAAGGCCAGGGGAGCGGGGTGCTGCTCCCTTCCGGGAAGATCGCCACCAACTGCCATGTCGTGGAAAATGGTGCATCTTACCAGGTGGGTCGGGGCAAACACCTTGTCCCCGCAACTCTGTTTGCGGAAGACGGCGACAAGGATATATGCCTACTTAATGCCAAGGGTATTACAGGGAAACCAGCACAGCTCGGCAAGGCGGCAGGTCTCAAGGTGGGGGACCCGGTTTATTCCGTCGGAGCGCCGAAGGGTCTGGAACTTTCCCTTTCCGACGGCATCGTTGCGCAGCTCCGGGGTGGACCGCCACCTTTTATTCAGACCACGGCGGCCATCTCCCCCGGTTCGAGTGGCGGGGGCCTGTTCGATAAAGAAGGCACGGCTGGTCGGCCTGACCACCCTTTACATGGAAGGTGGACAGAGCCTGAACTTCGCCATACCGGTGGAATGGATAGGCGAGGTCAAGCCGGGCCGCAAAATGGCAGCTCGAGGGACGCGGTCAAACCGAATGGTTGAAGCGCGCCCTTGCCCTTGAAAAGACGAAGGATTGGGATGGCTTGCTTGATTGGTGCCAGAAGTGGACGAAAAACAAACCGAAAAATGCCGACGCCTGGTTCATCCTCGGGAACGCTTACGGCAACCTCAAACGTTACGATGACGCCATCGATGCCTATCGACATGCCCTGCGGATCAATCCGGAGTATGCCGAAGCCTGGTACAACCTCGGGAGTTGCTTACAATGACCTCAAACGTTACAACGACGCAATCGATGCCTATCGACAAGCCCTGCGGATCAATCCGGAGTTTGCCGAAGCCTGGTACAACCTCGGGATCGCTTACGACAATCTCAAACGCTACAACGACGCCATCGATGCCTACCGCCAGGCCACCCGCACCAATCCGAAGGAATTCAGTGCCTGGTACTACCTCGTATTCGCATATAACAATTCCGGAAACCGGACAGCCGCCCTTGATGCCGTTCAGGAACTACGACGCTTTTATCCGAGAGAAGCAGACATGCTTTTCGCCATAATCGGACTGCGCTAATGGAATCGTGGGTAAGTACTACTTCCTTCTCAGTCACGAGATATGTTTATCTCGTCAGTTAAACCTTTTCAACTAACCGCTTGCTCTCCCTGGATAAAAGATTGATAAATTTCCTCATGGCAATTCTTTCTGCCGAAAATTGACCGTGTTTCCAGTTCGCTTTCCTTGACCGTTCAAGCCCTTCTTTGGTTCTTGGCCCAGTAGAAAGGCCACCGTGCAGGCGACAAACCCTTTTTCCCTTGACGGCGATATTTCCGCATTGTTTTCCGGTCCGAGCCTTTGCCTGGCATCGGGGTTGAGACCTTATATCGCAAGGGGGGTTCCCGTTATTTAATGCCCCCAAAGGATATGTTTTTGACCCGGTCTGCATGGGGTCCATATTCACTTTCCTTCATTTACTCCCCCCCCCTGGGTTACAGTCCCGACTATGGCTTGCCCGCCTGGATGGACGTTGACGTGTTCAACAATGACCTTTTGTTGACCCCCAGTCCGGTATCGTTTCAAGGCTTCCATTTGTGCCGTGAAGGTCCTCAACATCTTGGTGGCATGATTTACATTGGCCTCTTTCCCTTCGATGGTTTGTTCTTTAATCATAACCCTTTTCAAAGTCATCATAGCTGCATTATGGACCCCCACCATCTGGACAGCGAGAAGTCCTTCAACTTCATCTCTTGGATTTATTCCGGTTAGAATTGCCATGGCATTACTCAAAAATTCCTCAATCTGATCAAAGTTCCAGCCATCAGCAGTAGGAAACCCTTCAAATACGTTTAGCAATTGGTTTATTAAAAATGACTGCAAACCGGGATCAACGGTCCCCAAGGCTTCAATCGTCTTAAAATAAGTTAGAGCCGGGTTATTAGTGTCATCATAACCCAAGGTAGGTTTACCCGAAGATTCTTCTTTAGTGATCTTAAATTTTGGGGGAGTTCTTTTTAGCCTGGCCAAATGTTTCTTATAAAGCCCAGAGGTTTCTTTGTCCAGAGTGGTTAGGTCGAACACTATTTTTTGATCTTCAGCGTCGTTCGTAATTTTAGGTTTATTTTGTTTTGTCATGACTCAAATTCTCCTTTGGGGACACAGGGACACATGAATTTCGGTTCCCCCCATACTATTTTTTATTCTTCATAAATGAGCCCCACCCAAATACAAAGAGGATATAGTTTCCGATCCATCGGGGCCTTAAGTTTCGTCAACATATTTTTTGATAAGTTCCGCCAGCACGTCCCCCATCGGGCGGCCTTCTTTGACACACTTGAGCTTTAGACTCAAATGAAGTTCACTTGGAATTCTCAAAGTCAACTGCTTGACTTGTTCCTCCGTTGGCTTTTCTTCTTTCCTCATTAGTATTATTTGCCTCCTTGTTCTATGTCCGTAATGCCGTCTTTACAGACATGGATCTTAAAAATGGATGAACCTTTCGGCCCCTAATTCAATCCGGTCCGCATTGTGAAAATATATAAGGGTGGTCTTCGGGTCGGTATGCCGGGCCATGGCCTGGGCCTGTTCAAGACTTGCTCCTCCTTTAATGCTCAGGCTAATAGCGGTATGCCGAAGGGAATGGGCCGATAGTCTTTTATCGTTTAAGTCAATCCCTCGAAGGGTATTCTTTATGATCCTGCTGATGCTTTTGGTAGTAAGGAGAAGGCCACAGTTTCGATCGGAGATTGATGCAAAGAGAGGGTTGGTGTCTGACATTTCCCCCCTGGCTGAAAGATATTCCCGGAGAGGTTTTAGTGTTTCTTCTACCAGGACAACGAAATCATCCTTATTACTTCTGCCCTTTCCCTGAACCCAAAGGACCGCCTCCCCGCTTTCCTGCCGGAGATCCCCCACCTGCGCCCTGGCAACCTCTATGGTCCTAAGACCGGTCCTGATAAGGAGATTAAAAAGGGCATAATCCCGAAGACCTTCGAGGTTTCCCCTGTCGATTGATTCCAGGGCCTCCCGGATCTGGAAGGGAGTAAGGCAATCCTTTCTAAATCCCTTTGCCTTTTTGGTCCCCTTCACTCCCTTTGCAATATTGGGATAAATCTTTTCACTTTCCAACCACTCGAACAATTTTCTAACTGCTGTCATATAACCATCAATGGTATAGGATGATTTGCCAAGGTTTAGAAGATGCTCCCGGTAGGCAAGGATATCCTGTCGATGGAGGGTATCGAGAGCGTGTATCCTGCCCGTCTCCCTAAGCCAGCCAATAAACTGTTTCAATTCCCGGTAGTATGTAGCCCTGGAAGACTGGGAAACATCCTGGGATTCAATAAATCGCTTAACCAATTCAAGAAGGTCTGTGCTATTAGCAACGAAAGTCCCTCCCTGGTCATCAACCTTTATGATTTCTGTCCCGTGGAGATCCATCTCTTAGCCCCCGCATTTCAATTGATTTTCTATGCATAATAATGTTTTTATGTAAACATGTCAAGACATATTTAAAGAAAGAATGATTTTTTAAACTTATCCAGGGAAACTGCAAAGCTATTTTTCTTTCTTTATTGTAAGGTAATAATGGGGGAGAAAAACCTAATCGGAGGATTGGTTCAGGGTAGGGGATTTTTTATTTCTTGTACCACTTCAGTACCACAAAAAATATAGGTAACTTATTGAAATATTTGGTGGTCCCAACGGGGTTCGAACCCGTGTTACCGGCGTGAGAGGCCGGTGTCCTAGGCCACTAGACGATGGGACCATGAAAAGATAGAAGTCAGAATTCAGGAGTCAGGAGTCAGGAGTCAGATCAAAAACTCAGATCTCTCAGATTCGAGACTGACCCAATATAGAAAAAAATGGCTGGGGGACAGGGATTCGAACCCCGATAGGTAGATCCAGAGTCTACAGTCTTGCCGTTAGACGATCCCCCAGTGGTTTGTACGAAAAAACATTTGTCGTTTATCGTTCGGCGAAATAAAATTTTACGATAGAATAGGACTTAAAAAAAATCAAGCAGTTTTGTAGTTCCTTCCTACC
Source organism: uncultured delta proteobacterium (assembly GCA_963782435.1). Taxonomy (GTDB): domain Bacteria; phylum Desulfobacterota; class RBG-13-43-22; order RBG-13-43-22; family RBG-13-43-22; genus RBG-13-43-22. The sequence goes on along the minus strand of CAWAKF010000026.1, from coordinate 30,730 downwards.
CCTTGATAAATATGATTGCCTTATTCATCCTCGTTAACGTTCTTTCCCTTCCCATCGCGGCCATAACCTCAAAAAGCCCGGGGCTGGCTGTTTTTCCGGTCAGGGCCAAACGCAGGGGCGGGGCGATCTGTTTCATGGTCGCCCCGGTTTGCTCGATGGTCCGGCTGAAGGCCGATTCCATGGCCGGTTCATCCCACTCAGCAAGGGTGGAAAGGGATTCGATGATCGCCTCCATCCAGGGAATGGTCTGGGGAGAAAAGAATTTTTTAACCGCTTCGGGCTGATAGCTGACTTCTTCCTGAAGGTAAAACTCCGCAGCCTCGGCCATTTCCACCAGGGTCTTGGATCGCATTTTCAAGGTGGCGCAACATTTGGCTACATAATCCAGGTCCGGATCCCTGAACCCTTTTCCCTGAAGAAAAGGGGCCAGCAAGGCAGCCAGTTCCTGATCGGCGGTTTCTTTGATATAATGGCTGTTGAGCCAGAGTAGTTTTTCCTGGTTAAAGACCCCGGCTGATTTCCCCACCTGGGCCAGAGAAAATTTTTCGATCATTTCCTGGCGGCTGAAAATCTCTTCGTCCCCATGGGCCCAGCCCAGGCGGACCAGGTAATTGATCAGGGCCTGAGGCAGATAGCCCATATCCCTGTAAGCCAGGACCGAGGTGGCCCCATGCCGTTTACTGAGGCGGGTCTTGTCCGACCCTAAAATCATGGGCACATGCCCGAAAAGGGGCAAAGGACGACCCAGGGCCTGATAAATCTGGACCTGCCGCGGGGTATTGTTGATATGGTCGTCTCCCCGGATAATGTGGGTGATTTCCATGGTGATATCATCCACGACCACGGCCAGATGATAAGTGGGAGAACCGTCGCTCCGGGCCAGGACGAGATCGTCCAGTTCCTCATTGGGAAAGACAATGGGACCCCGGATCAGATCATCAAAACCGGTAGTACCGGTCCGGGGGTTTTTGAGCCGGACAACGGTCTGAGGCCCGGGCCCTAAATCTTTTTCCCGGCAGGTCCCATCATATTTGGGTTTCCGGCCTTCCGCCCGGGCTGTTTCCCTTTTCTTTTCCAGCAGTTCCGGTGAACAATGGCAATAATAGGCCTTGCCCTGGCTTAAAAGTTCAGAAATGAATTGTTGATATATTTCAGTACGTTCAGACTGAAAAAATGGGCCTTCATCCCAATCGAGTCCCAGCCATTCCAGGCCTTCCAAAATGGCCCGGGTGGCTTCATCGGTGGAGCGGGCCTGGTCGGTATCTTCTATCCGCAGGACAAAGACCCCTCCCTGCTGGCGGGAGAAAAGCCAGTTAAATAGGGCGGTTCTGGCTCCGCCGATATGCAGATAGCCGGTGGGGCTGGGTGGAAAACGGGTTCTTATTTTAATCATGGCCGGTATGTACCATAATTCTTATCCAAAGGCAACCCAAAGGCGAATTTTCTTGACAAAATTATACTTTTTACTATAGTTAACAGTTTATTTTGCTAATGGTAAGGAACCCTTACCTTATAAGAAATGAAACCAATTAAAGTAGATACCATTCCGGTGGATGGGCTGGCAATCGATTTCCTTTTGGAACCTGCCTGGTTTAAGGAAATTGATCAGGAAAGGCCCCTCGGGTTTGTTCCCTCCGGCCCAGTGGAAGTTCAAGGGAAATTGACCAAAACCGGTCAAGGTATTCTTTTTCGAGGGAGGGTCAGGGGAAAGCTAAGGCTGTCCTGCAGTCGGTGTCTGGAACCCTTTCTGAAAAACCTGGAAGAAACGGTTGGGTTGGAATGGCGGCTGATTTCAACTCCTCTAAAGCCTTCGGACAAAGGAAAAGATACCGGCTTGCAAATCGAGGATCTGGAAACCGGCCTGATCGAAGAGGGGTTCCTGGATTTGTCTGAAAGGATTTTAGAAGAGGTGATCCTGGCCATTCCCATAAAACCTTTATGCCGGGAATCTTGCCTCGGCCTCTGTTCAGTCTGCGGGGAGAACAGAAATACGAATCCTTGCAATTGCAAATCCAAAGAAGAGAACGGACCTTTTTCCGTTTTAAAAAATTTGAAAGTTTGAAACCTATGAAAAGTGCCCCCTTTTGCTCAATCTCTGTGTCAGGTTCAAATTTCAATCATCGAAATATTCCATATATTCCAGCGGTTGAAATTTTCGCCTTCCTTGAACTTGACTATTGAACATTTTTCCAGGATCTCAGTTTTGTTGGCTTGATCAAGTAAACCTTTAACCAGATTTGACTCTGCCCATTGTTTGGAGGAAAAACCGATGCCTTTACCAAAAAGAAGACATTCCAGATCCCGTGCCGGGAAACGAAGGGCTCATGATGCACTGACCGCCCCTTCGGTTTCCCGTTGTCCTCAGTGTCATGAACCCAAGCTGCCCCATTTTGCCTGTCCTTCCTGCGGGACCTATCGGGGTCGGCAGGTTACGGCGCTCGAGGAAGAAAAATCCTAATAAATTCATTATAAATAATTCAGGATAGGAATCGTTGACGCCTGTTAAGATAGCGGTTGATGCCATGGGTGGAGACCAGGCCCCTGCTGCAGTGGTGAAAGGGGCGGTTCTGGCCGTCCAGGAATTGGGAATACCCTTGATCCTGGTGGGGCACCAGGATCTTATTGCCAGGGAACTGGCCGGGCAGACCTATGACTCGAACCTGATAGACATCCATCACTGCACCGAGGTGGCCGGGATGGGGGAATCCCCCATCGATGTCATCCGGAGGAAAAAGGACGCCTCCATCCGGGTGGCTTTCGATCTGGTCAAGAAGGGGTTGGCTAATGGTGTGGTAAGCGCCGGAAACTCCGGGGCGACCATGGCCCTGGGTGTAGTCGTTCTGGGAAAACTGCCCGGGGTGGAAAGACCGGCCCTGGGGGCTATTCTCCCTTCCCATTTTTCTTCAACCCTGGTGATCGATGTGGGGGCCAATGTGAATTGTACGGCCTCTCAATTGGTCCAGTTTGCCATTATGGCCGAACCCCTGGCCCGGTACATTATGAAGCGTCCCAACCCCAGGGTGGGGATCATGAGCATCGGTGAAGAGGAAACCAAAGGAAATGAGCTGGTTCATCAGACAGCGGAAATTCTGAAAACGACCCCGTTGAATTTCATCGGCAATGTAGAAGGCGGGGACATTTTCAGCGGGAAGGTGGATGTTATTGTCTGTGACGGGTTTGTCGGCAACATCTGTCTGAAGTTGAGTGAAGGCCTGGCGGATACGCTGAAAAAGATGTTAAAGGAAGAAATCAGTTCCGGCCTGGGTTCCAAGTTGGGGTTTCTTTTTTTGAAACCGGCCTTTCAACGGTTTTCGAAAAGGGTGGATTATGCCGAATACGGAGGAGTTCCCCTGTTAGGCGTCAACGGGGTGGTGGTGGTCAGTCATGGGGCCTCCAATCCGAAGGCCATCAGGAATGCTATACGGGTCGCGGGCCAGGCCATTGAAAACCGGATCAGCGAACATGTCCTGGAGGGGCTGAAAAACTTCGAAGCCTATCATCACAAAGTGAAACCGTACCGATTTTGGGATTCCATTAAAAAGAAAATAAGTTCCTGAGATCGGAGGAGCTGCCGGCTTATAGCTCAAAGCTCATAGCTGATGAGTTCGTAATAAATTGTCACCCCGGCGAAAGCCGGGGTCCAGAAAAACTATAACTTCTTTAATATACTGGATTTCGGCCTTCGCCGGAATGACGGCAATGGGATTTCGGCGACTTTTTACGAGGCCATCAAGGTTGAAAACTCAAAGCTGAAAACACCAAATTTAGGGAAAGGGCAGGAGTATGGATTATTTTCTAACCGAAGAACAGCTGATGATCAAGGAGATCGCCCAAAAGATCGCCGATGAGAGAATCAAACCGGTCCGGGCCGAATTGGATGAAAAAGAGGAATTTCCCCGTGAATTATTGAAAGTGATTGCCCAATCGGACCTGTTCGGGGTTTGTATTCCTCAGGAATACGGCGGATTCGGGGGTGGGTCATTTGAAAACTGCCTGGCCGTGGAAGAATTGAGCCGGGCCTGCCTGGGGGTTTCCACCAGTTTTGCGGCCAGCGGTCTGGGGGCCTATCCTATCCTTCTCTATGGGAATGAAGATCAAAAAAAGAAGTACCTGACCGAGATCGCTTCCGGACGAAAATTAGCGGCCTTTGCCCTGACCGAATCAACCGCCGGCAGTGATGCCGGGGGGATCATGACCACGGCCGAGTTAAAAGGCAGTGAATATATCCTAAACGGGACCAAGCAGTGGATTACCAATGCCGGGGAAGCCGATATTTATTCGGTGATTGCCATTACCGATCGCAGTAAAGGCCCGCGCGGGGCCAGCGCCTTTATCGTTGAAAAAGGGGACCCGGGTTTCAATTTCGGCAAAAAAGAAAGTAAAATGGGGATCCGGGCTTCCACCACAGGGGAACTGATCTTCAATCAGTGCCGTATTCCCAAAGACCGGATCATCTCCCGGGAGGGGATGGGATTTGTTGTCGCCATGAAGACTTTTGATCAATCCCGCCCCGGCGTCGGGGCCCAGGCCGTAGGCCTGGCCCAGGGGGCCCTGGATGAGGCCGTGTCCTTTGCCCGGACCCGCGTCCAGTTCGGAAAACCGATTATTACCTTTCAGGCCGTCCAGCATATGCTGGCCGATATGGCTACTTTGACCGAGGCCGCCCGGGCCCTGGTCTATGCGGCGGCCCGATTCATAGACAGCGGGGCCAAAGATGTCTCCAAGATCTCGGCCATGGCCAAGGTTTTTGCCAGTGATGCGGCGATGAAGGTGACCACGGATGCCGTTCAGGTGTTAGGGGGAACCGGATACATGCGGGATTATCCGGTGGAGAAAATGATGCGGGACGCCAAGATCCTTCAAATCTATGAGGGCACCAATCAAGTCCAAAGAAATATTATCGGCCAGGAACTCAATAAAGAAGGGGGACGGAAGAAAAGTTAAAAACTTTTCTTCCGTTAAGCGTTCATCGTTCGGCGTTCGGCGAAAACCGGTCAGAGGAAAAGGGACGAAAGGGTTTTTATTCGACGAACGACGAACACAAAACACCGAACGGTATTTTAAGCTATGCACATCATCGTCTGTATCAAACAGGTTCCGGATACCCGGCAGGTTCGTCTGGATGAAAAAACCCACACCCTGATTCGGGAAGGGGTGGAAAGTATCATCAACCCTTACGATATGTATGCCCTGGAGGAAGGGCTCCGCCTGAAGGACCGGTTTGGAGGGAAGGTGACGGTTTGTACCATGGGACCCCTGCAAGCCGAATCCTCATTGAGAGAGGCCGTCTCCTATGGGGGCGATGAGGCGATTTTGCTTTCCGACCGGGCCTTTGCCGGCGCGGATACCTGGGCGACTTCCTATACCCTGGCCAAGGGGATTGAAAAGATCGGCCCCTTTGATCTAATCCTTTGCGGAAAGCAGGCGGTGGATGGGGATACGGCCCAGGTAGGACCGGGGATTGCCGAACGCTTGGCTATCCCCTATGTAACCTGGGTGCGCAAGATCGAAGAGATCGAAGATGGACGGATTCGTGTCCAACGTCTGATGGACGACGGTTATGACCGGATGGAACTACCCTTGCCGGCCTTGCTAACCGTGGTTAAGGAAATCAATGAACCCCGGGTTCCTTCTTTGAAAGGAAAGATGCGGGCCAAATCGCTGAAAATCGAGGTCTATGGGACCAAGGAACTGGCAGCGGATCCCGAGCGGGTGGGGTTGCAGGGTTCGGCCACCCAGGTGATAAAGGTTTTCCCTCCACCCAGACTGAAAGAAAGAGAATGGATCGAGGGAACCTCGGAAGAACAGGTTGGACAATTGCTGGAAAAATTGACCACACTCAAATTGATTGTTTGATAATTAAAGATGATATAGATACTGGATGCTTGATAGACTTTATCCAGAATCAAGCATTGCTTTTTGCTTTTATCCAGAATCAAGCATCGAGTATCAAGAAACAAGTATCGGCAGTTTGATTCAGCATCATCCTTCAGAAAAATATGAGCTTACAAACCCAAATTGATTTAGAAAAATGTACCGGCTGCGAGGCCTGTGTCTCGATCTGCCCTTTCAATGCCCTGGAAATGGTCGAGGGAAAGGCCTCGGTCAATGATCAATGCACCCTGTGCGGGGCCTGTGCGGATGAATGTCCGGTGGAAGCTATATTCGTCCCGGTTCTGGAAAAGGGCACAGGGGCCGAGGATTATTCCGGTGTCATGATTTTCGCTGAACAACGCTTGGGCAAAATAGCGGAAGTAGCCTTTGAACTCCTGCATAAAGGCCGGGAATTGGCGGATACCCTGAAGGTGTCTCTCTCTGCCGCTTTGCTGGGGAAAGATGTTTCCGCTTCCGCCGGCCGCCTGATTGAACACGGGGCTGATCGGGTGGTTGTGGTCGATCATCCTTCTCTGGAGGGCTTCACCGATGAACTCTATGGAGAATGCCTGACCCGGATCATTCGAACCTATCGGCCTGAAATCGTCCTGGCCGGCGCTACTTCTATCGGCCGGTCTTTTATTCCCAAAGTAGCGACACAGATCGGAACGGGGTTGACGGCCGATTGTACCGACCTGTCTATCGATACCGAACAACGTCTCTTGCTTCAAACCCGTCCGGCCTTTGGCGGAAATATTATGGCCACCATCATTTGCCCGCAAAAGCGGCCCCAAATGGCCACGGTAAGGGCAAAAGTCATGAAAAAAGGAATGCCTCAACCCGGATGTTCGGGAGAGATTGTCCCGCTGGGAATTAATTGGGCTGAAATAAGTCCGAAAACCCGGTTATTGGAGATCGTTGAAGAAATCACCGAAAAGGTCCGTTTGGCCGAAGCCGATGTGATTGTTGCCGGCGGCCGGGGATTGCAGGAAGAGAAAAATTTTACCCTGATCCGGGAATTGGCCGAGCTGTTGGAAGCCGCTGTCGGGGCCTCCCGGGGGGCTGTGGACGCCGGTTGGATTTCCTATGCCCATCAGGTGGGGCAAACGGGGAAGACCGTAGCCCCCAAACTGTATATTGCCGTCGGGGTTTCCGGCGCTGTTCAACATCTGGTTGGGATGCAATCCGCGGATACCATTGTGGCGATCAATTCGGATCCCCATGCCCCTATTTTTGATGTGGCTTCTTATGGTATGGTGGGTGATCTTTTTGAAATCGTACCGGAGATGATCAAACAGTTGAAGGCTAGGATGGGTACTACTTAAAATTCAGATGCTGGAAGCTGGAAACTAGCAAAAACCGATATTGAATCGAAATACCGATACTGGATAAAAACAAACAGCGATACTCAATTCTGGATCAAGTCAATCCAGTATCAAGTATCCAGCTTCAAGTATCGAGTATCCAGTATCCAGGATCAAAATGAAAAGGATTCCATTATGAGTGAAGAGCAACGAGTTATCCTGATAACAGGCGCCTCTCGAGGCATCGGCCGGGCTATTGCCCTGCATTTGGCCGGGCCGGAAACGGTTTTGCTTTTGAACCATTATGATCCTGAGCCGGATATGGCCGAACAGACCCTGCGGGAGGTAGAGGCCAAAGGGGCCAGGGGGAAAATCTGTTATTTTAGCGTCGCTGATTTTCAGACGGTTCAAGCCCAAATGGATGGTCTGCAGAAGGAATGGGGCCGAATCGATGTCTTGATCAACAATGCCGGGATAACCAAGGATTCCCTGCTGATGCGAATGAAGGAGGAAGATTGGGATCGGGTCATGGCCATCAATTTGAAAGGGGTCTTCAATTGCACCCAGGCGGTGATCCGGGCCATGATTAGAAATAGATCGGGCAAGATCGTCAACATCGCCTCCGTGTCCGGGGTTATGGGTAATCCCGGACAGGCCAATTATGCCGCTTCCAAGGCCGGTATCATAGGGTTTACCAAATCAGTAGCCAAAGAGGTGGCAGCCCGGGGAATTCAGGTGAATGCCATCGCCCCGGGATTTATTGAAACCGAAATGACCGCTGTGCTTCCGGAGCAGGTCCGGCAGGAATTTTTACGCCTGATTCCTATGGGCCGGAGCGGGCAACCTGAAGAGGTGGCCGAATTGGCGGCCTTTCTGGTTTCAAAGGCCTCCGACTATATTACCGGTCAGGTCATTCATATCAGCGGCGGGATGTATATGTAAAAAATAACATGAGAATTCAGGGGTCAGAAGTCAGAAGTCGGATGGGAAGGGAGTTATTCTGACAACCTGTTTCTGAATGACGGTTTCTTTTTTCACTGGACAGATCGTTCATTGCAGTTTATGTATGATTGCCTGAAGGCAAAATAAGATATTTCCCGAAAAGAATAATAAAAATAAGGCAGAAAACCAAGGCCGGCATTGGGAATCTAAAGAAAAGCAAATAAGGAAAGGAGAGTAATTACCCATGAATATTGAAGAAAAAGTGAAGGCCATTATTTGTGAACAGTTAAGTGTAGCCGAAGAGGATGTGGTTTCCAAGGCATCCTTCGTAGATGATCTGGGAGCCGATTCTTTGGACCTGGTGGAAATGATTATGGCCATGGAAGAGGCCTTTAATATTTCGATAGCCGATGAGGATGCCGAAAATATCAAAACCGTTCAGGATGCTATCGATTATATCAAGGGTCACACCCAATAAGTTGAGGAGAATTCCTTATTTCCAGGAGGCAAGGTTTTGAAAAAAAGAGTGGTGGTGACAGGTCTGGGTGTGGTTACTCCGATTGGAATCGGGGTGAAGGAAACCTGGGAAAATCTGTGCCAAGGTAAGTCGGGAATCGGACCGATTACCCGCTTTGATGCCAGTAAATTTAAGACCCGGATAGCCGGTGAGATCAAGGGGTTTATCGTCGAGGATTTTGTTCCCCAGAAGCTGATCAAGCGGCTTGACGTCTTTGTTCATTATGCCCTGGCTGCGGCACGGATGGCCATAGAGCAATCGGGGTTGAAGATCACCCCTGAATTGGCACCGCAAGTCGGGGTCCTGACCGGCTGCGGATTGGGGGGCCTCCGGACCATTGAAGATACTCATTCCGTCGTGCTCTCTCGCGGTCCTGACCGGATCAGCCCTTTTTTTATCCCTATGCTGATCGCCAATATGGCCCCAGGCCAGATCGCCATTCAACATGGGGCCAAAGGACCTAATTTATCTATCGAAACCGCTTGCGCGGCCGGCAACCACGCCATCGGCGACTCGTTCAAACTGATTCAAAGAGGAGCGGCCAAAGCCATGATCTGCGGCGGGGTGGAAGCGGTGATCACCCCCCTGGCTGTGGGCGGATTCAATGCCATGCGTGCCCTTTCCACCCGGAACGAGGAACCGGAAAAGGCCTCCCGACCCTTTGACAGGGACCGGGATGGATTTGTCATGGCCGAAGGCTGCGGCATCATGATCCTGGAAGATTTGGAATTTGCTTTGGAACGAGGGGCTCCGATTTTAGGTGAAATCGTGGGTTATGGGTTAACCGGGGATGCCTATCACATGACCCAACCTTCTCCGGATGGAGACGGGGCGATCCGGTGTATGCAAATGGCCCTGGATGATGCCGGGATGAAACCGGAGCAGGTTCAATATATCAATGCCCATGGGACTTCAACGGATTTAAATGATGCGGCTGAAACCAAGGCCATCAAAGATGTTTTTAAAGACCACAGCTCCAATCTGGCCGTCAGCTCCACCAAGTCCATGACCGGCCACATGCTGGGTGGTGCCGGCGGGGTGGAATCGGTTTTTACCGTGCTGACCATCCGGGAAGGTCTAATTCCGCCGACGATCAACTTAGACAACCCGGATCCTCAATGCGATTTGGATTATGTGGCCCACCAGGCCCGGAGGGCCGAGGTGAGTGCCGCCCTGACTAATTCTTTCGGCTTTGGAGGAACCAATGCCGTCCTACTTTTTAAAAAATATGCCTGACCGCTTTGTTCATAGGCCCCCGGCCCCGCGTTTTGCGGGGTAACCTTACAACAACAACTTTCGTTATTGGGCTGGGCCTTTCTGTAAGCCTTACTCCCTGGGATTTGCGAGCTTTGCTTCTGGTGCTTTTAACTGGTCGTCCCCCAAAAAATAATTTTTGTGAGTCCATCATGCCTGAGAAAAAAAATAAAATCGACTTAATGATCGGGGCCGATCATGCCGGATTTGAATTAAAGGAAATCATTCTGGAAACCCTTTCAGCCCAGGGGGTCCGCTTCGAGGATGCCGGGACCTTTAATGAGCAATCGGTGGATTACCCCGATTTTGCCTTCAAAGTGGCCAAAGCCGTCTCGAAGGGGCGGGTAAAATCAGGCATCCTGATCTGCGGAACCGGGATCGGTATGTCCATCACGGCCAATAGGGTGCTGGGGGTTAGGGCCGCGCTTTGCAATGATCTTTATACCGCTCGGATGGCCAGGGCTCATAATAATGCCAACATCCTTGCTATGGGGAGCCGGGTAGTGGGATCCGGGTTAGCCCGGGAGATCGTTTTTACCTTTTTAGACACCCCCTTTGAAAAAGGGAGGCATTTAAGAAGAATCAGAAAAATGGATAAAGGCTGTTCATGATCAAAGGGACTAGAAAGCCAAGCTCTGCCCTGAGAGCTAAAAATCCGGATTTGGATAAGTCTACGGTAATGGCCCAGCGGCCTCCCTGGCCGGTCTATTTTATGGATATTGCCGATCTGGTAGCCCGCCGTTCGACTTGCCTGCGGCGACGGGTCGGGGCTGTAGCCGTTAAAGAAAAAAGGATTCTGGCCACCGGTTATAATGGGGCCCCCTCCGGTATTCCTCATTGCTTGGAGGTGGGTTGCCTGCGGGAACAGGAAGGGATCCCCTCAGGAGAACGGCATGAATTGTGCCGGGGTATTCATGCCGAACAGAATGTGATTATTCAGGCCGCCTATCACGGCGTAACCATTGCGGGGGCGACTTTATATTGTACCAACTTGCCTTGTGTTATCTGCTCCAAGATGTTGATCAACGCCGGGATACGGGAAATTATTTATCGGGAAGGTTATGCTGATACGCTTTCCACAGCCTTGTTGAAGGCCGCTCAGGTTCCGCTGATCCAAATCTCCTGAAAGGAATAATCTATGAAATGTCCTTATTGCGGGTCCTTTAATAACAAGGTCGTTGATTCAAGGCTCAGCCGGGAGGGGATCATGATCCGGCGAAGGCGGGAATGTGATGCCTGTCAGCGCCGGTTTACCACTTATGAGAAAGTGGAAGAGATCCACCCCGTGGTGATCAAAAAAGATGGACGGCGGGAACCTTTTCAACGGGAAAAAATCGCCGAAGGTATTCAGGTGGCTTGCAAGAAGCGTCCGATCAGTGTTGAGGCCATCGAAGAATTTATAGACTTTTTGGAGCAGTCATTTCAGGACTCCGGGCGAAAGGAAATTGCCACCACGGAGATCGGTGAGTTGGTCATGGCCAAGCTTCATGAATGGGATGATATCGCCTATGTCCGTTTTGCCTCGGTATACCGGCAATTTAAAGACCCGGGTGATTTTGTTCTGGAATTAAAAGAATTGTTGGAAAGCCGTAAAAAAAAAGAACCCAAAAAAAAGAAAAAGTGACGAGTGACCGGGGACGCGTGACGAGAAATTCTAAATTTTTTTTGCCACCTGCCGCCTGCCACCTGCCGCTTGCCACTCTTTATGTCCCCGTTTACCCCAATAGATATCCAATATATGAAAAAGGCCATTACCCTGGCCCGCAAAGGCCTGGGACGGACCTCCCCAAACCCGATGGTCGGGGCCTTAGTGGTCCGAAAAGGGATGATTGTCGGCCGGGGGGTCCATCAGAAAGCCGGAAGTCCTCATGCCGAGCCGATAGCCATCGCCCAGGCGGGTAAAGAAGCCAGGGGGGCAACCCTGTATGTTAATCTGGAACCCTGTAATCATTTCGGTCGAACCCCTCCCTGTACCCAGGCTATTCTTGATAGTGGGATAAAAAAAGTGGTTTTCGGATTGTCCGATCCCAACCCGAAGGTGAAGGGGGGCGGAGCTGATCGTCTGCGTTCCCAGGGGATTGAGGTGGTTCGGGGGATTTTGGAAGAGGAATGCCGGCGTCTGAACGAAGTGTATATAAAGTGGATTACTACCGGTCTGCCATTTGTCATTCTAAAAGCGGCGATCAGCCTCGACGGCCGGATTGCCACCCGGACCGGCGATTCAAAATGGATCAGCAACCAACGTTCCCGGCTTTTGGTCCATCAAATCCGAAACCAGGTGGATGGGGTCCTGGTAGGGATCGGGACGGTGGTGAAAGATGATCCTTTGTTGACGGTGAGACTTCCTCAGGGCAAGATCAAAGATCCTTGGAGGATCGTCCTTGATCCCCGCTTGCGGATTTCTCCAAAAGCTCGAATTCTAACAGGTCCGAACAAGACCCTGGTGGTCATCGGGACCCGGGCATCGATCTATAAAAAGCTGGAACTGGAAAAGAGGGGGGTGGAAATCCTTTCCTTACCTGATCAGGATGGACAGTTTTCTATCAAAGAGCTGCTGGTTCATTTGGGCCGAAGAGGGATAACCAGTCTTTTGGTGGAAGGAGGCGCCGAGGTTTATGGTTCTTTCCTGGATGAACGTCAAGTGGATAAATTGATCGTTTTTATTGCCCCGTGTCTTATCGGCGGCAGGAAAGCCACAGGAATGATCGGCGGGCGCGGGATTGCCCGTATGACCGAGGCCTTAAGGTTTAAGGAAATGAGAGTTAAACCCTTAGCCGGGGATATTTTTGTGGAAGCTTATCCGGAAACGTGAGATAATAGAAAACAGGCGAGAGGCACCTGCGGGCAGGCAGGGGCACGAGGCCTGAGGCAAAAACAAAATAGGATGAAGACAATAAGACAATTTTAACAGACCAGGTAGACCAAATAGACTAAGCAGACGAAATAGACCAGCATGTTCACCGGATTAGTTGAAGGGCAGGGAGAAGTACTACGATTTGAAAAGGGTAAAACCCTTTTGTCTATCAAACCGGGATTTTCCTGGGAAGAAAGGAAACTGGGAGAAAGCATTGCGGTGAACGGGGTTTGTTTGACAGTCACTGCTTGGACCGGAAATTCCTTCTCAGTTGATGTCTCGGAGGAAACCCTGACCCGTTCCGATCTGGGGAGGCTCAAGATCGGAGATCGAGTCAACCTTGAAAGGGCCTTGAGATTGTCCGACCGGCTGGGCGGGCACTGGGTTACCGGCCATATAGACGGGACCGGCAGAATCGTTCTTAAAGAGATTCGGGAGGGTTTTTGGGGGCTAAAAATTTCTTTTCCGGAATCGTTAAGACTTTTTATTGTGGAAAAAGGATCGATCTCTGTCGATGGGGTCAGTTTAACCGTAAACAGGGTCGGACAGAAGGATTTTGATTTGACTATTATTCCACATACGGGGGAACAAACCACCCTGGCGACGAAAAAGATAGGAGACATGGTTAATCTGGAGACCGATCTGATCGGCAAATATGTGTTTCAATTTTTATCCCGCCGGAATGAGGATGGACCCGCACCCAAATCAAAGGTGAATGAGGGTTTTTTAAAGGAACATGGATTTTTGTAAAAAATAGTTACGGGTTACGAGTTACGAGGTACGAGGTACGAGTGAAAACTTTTTCCTGTAACACGCAACTCGCAACTCGCAACGAGTCATGAGTAACAATAAGGAGTTTTTTTATGCCTATTGCAACAATAGAAGATGCCCTGGAGGATATCCGGGCAGGTAAGATGGTTATCCTGGTCGATGATGAAGATCGGGAAAACGAAGGGGATCTGACCATGGCCGCCGAAAAGGTTACCCCGGAGGCCATTAATTTTATGGCCAGGTACGGACGGGGTCTTATTTGCCTTTCTTTAACACCTGAAAAGATTGAACAGTTACAGTTGCCGATGATGGTCCGTCACAATACTTCCAGCTTTAAAACGGCCTTTACAGTATCCATTGAAGCTCGCAAAGGCGTCACCACCGGGATTTCCGCCGCTGACCGGGCTACGACCATTCTGGCCGCTATTAATGACAAAGCCCAACCGGAAGACCTGGTCAGCCCGGGACATATTTTCCCTTTACGGGCTCGAGAGGGAGGGGTTTTGGTGCGGACCGGGCAAACCGAAGGTTCTGTGGATCTGTCCCGTCTGGCCGGCTTAAACCCTTATGGGGTCATTTGTGAGATCATGAAGGATGATGGGACCATGGCCAGGATGCCGGACCTGGAGTCTTTTTCCCGGGAGCACAACCTCAAGATCATTACCATTCAGGACCTGATCGAATACCGTTTTCAGAATGAATCCTTTGTGCATCGACGGGCGGAAACGGTTTTGCCCACCCCTTACGGCACCTTTAAGGCTATTGTCTATGAGAATGACGTAGATGAACACCAGCATCTGGCTTTGGTTAAGGGAGACATAAGCCCTAAACAGGAAATCTTAGTCCGGGTCCATTCCGAATGCCTGACCGGTGATGTTTTCGGGTCCTTACGTTGCGATTGTGGAGAGCAACTTAAAGCCGCTCTGAAAAAGATTGAAAAAGAAGGATGCGGTGTATTGCTATACATCCATCAGGAAGGGCGGGGAATCGGATTGGTCAACAAGCTCAAGGCTTATGCGCTTCAGGATCAGGGGAAAGATACGGTTGAGGCCAATGAGGCCCTGGGATTTAAACCCGATCTTCGGGATTATGGGATCGGTGCCCAGATATTAGCCGACCTGGGGATTCGAAAGATGCGTTTAATGACTAATAATCCTAAGAAAATAATCGGATTGGAAGGATATGGCCTTCAGGTAACCAAGCGCGTGCCCATTGAAATTTCCCCCAAGAAAGAGAATATCAACTACCTGAAAACCAAACGGCAGAAAATGGGTCACCTGCTTGATCTAAGTTCTGATGGGATAGAAGCAGTAAAATAATGATGGATGCCGGGGGATAGATACTGGATTGACTTTATCCAGAATCAAGTATTGCTTTTTGTTTATATCCAGTATCCAATATCCAGATTCCAGTATCCGGTATCACTTCACCAATGGTGATTGATCCCGTATAAATAAAAATTTTTAAATTTTTTCCGATTGATTATGAAAGAACCCAAAAGGAGGAAGGCTGATGGCCAGGATAATTGAAGGAAATTTGCAGGCTGAGGGGATGAAATTCGCCCTGGTGGTAAGCCGGTTCAATGATTTCATCAGCGAACATCTGGTTGGAGGGGCCTTGGATGCGTTGAACCGCAACGGCGCCAAGGAAGAAGACGTGGCGATATTTAAAGTGCCGGGGGCCTTCGAAATTCCTCTGGTGGCCAAGCGATTGGCTTTACATAAAAAGTTTGATGCCATTATTTGCCTTGGAGCGGTGATCCGAGGATCGACCCCTCATTTTGATTACGTCAGTGCCGAGATGTCAAAGGGTATCGCCAACGCCTCTTTGGAAACCGGGGTCCCCATGTCTTTTGGCGTGCTGACCACAGATACCCTTGAGCAAGCCATAGAGCGGGCCGGTTCCAAGGCCGGAAATAAAGGCTGGAGTGCGGCCATAGCGGCCATTGAGATGGTCGATTTACTCAAAAAAATAAATGAATAATTCAGGAAACGGAAATAAGGGACCGTCAGAGGTTTCGGACTTAATCCCAAATTCTGATCCGAAGACCCTATCCAAGGGGAGCCGAAGAAAATCGCGAGAGGCGGCCCTTCAGGCCCTGTTCCTGATTGAGATGAATCCTTTAAACCCCGGTGAATCATCGCTGGCTGTATTTTCAGAGAACTTTCCCGTAAAAAAAGGGTCCCAACCCTATTTTTTACGTCTTGTTCAAGGGGTGGGAGAACAAAAGGAGGCTATTGATCGCCTCATTAAGAATTATGCAGAAAATTGGCGGATTGAGCGAATGTCCGGGGTGGATAGAAATATTTTAAGAGTGGCGGTTTTTGAACTGGTCTATTGCAGTGACATCCCTCCCCGGGTAGCTATTAATGAGGCCATCGATCTGGGAAAACAATACGGCACGGAAGAATCGGGGGCCTTCATCAACGGTATTCTGGACAGTATCTTTTTGGAACGATATGGAAAATCTGACGAGGAGGGAAAAAAGCCTGAGCCTCAATGATATTTCAGGAAAGGTTTGCGGCATCGTTTAAACAGGATCAATATACTTATGAAAGAAAAATATAATCCCCATACAATCGAAACCAAATGGCAGGCCCGGTGGGAACAGAACAAGGCCTTCCAGGTAGTAGAGGATCCGGCCCAAAAAAAATATTATCTCCTGGAAATGTTCCCTTATCCTTCAGGACGGATCCATATGGGTCATGTGAGGAATTACACCATCGGTGATGTGGTGGCCCGATATAAAAGGATGAGAGGGTTTAATGTCCTACACCCTATGGGGTGGGATGCTTTCGGCATGCCTGCTGAAAATGCGGCTATAGCCAACAAAGTTCATCCGGCCCGTTGGACCTATGATAATATTGATTATATGAGGACCCAGTTGAAACGGTTGGGTTTCAGTTATGACTGGGACCGCGAACTGGCCACGTGTGATCCTACTTATTATAAATGGGAGCAGCTTTTTTTCCTGAAGATGTGGGAAAAAGGTCTGGTCTATCGCCGAAAATCTTTGGTCAATTGGTGTGCCCAATGTCAGACCGTGCTCGCCAATGAACAGGTTGTGGGCGATGGGCAATGCTGGCGTTGCGACCAACCGGTGCAAGGGAAAGAGTTGGAACAGTGGTTTTTCAGGATCACTCAATATGCCGAGGAGCTTCTGTCCTGGTGCGAAAAACTGCCGGGCTGGCCGGAAAAGGTCCTGACCATGCAGCGCAACTGGATCGGGAAGAGTTTTGGAACAGAGATCGATTTTCCATTAGAGGACGGGTCCGGAAAACTGACCGTCTTTACTACCCGGCCGGATACCCTTTGGGGGGCCACTTTTATGAGTCTGGCGGTTGAACATCCCCTGGCCCAGAAGCTCTGCTTGAATACCTCCCAGGAAGAACCGGTCAAGAATTTTGTAAAAAAGGTTCAAGAACTGAACCGTCGTCCTGATTCGGATGTTGATTTGGAGAAAGAAGGGGTTTTCACCGGCGCCTTTTGTATCAATCCCCTCACGAAGGAGAAGATGCCCATCTTTGTGGCCAACTTTGTTCTCATGGGATACGGGACCGGAGCGGTTATGGCCGTGCCCACCCATGATCAGCGCGATTTTGAGTTCGCCCGGAAGTATAATTTACCACTCAGAGTGGTTATCCAACCGGATAGTGAAGCCCCTCTTTCGGAGAGCACCATGAAAGAGGCCTATGAAGGGCCTGGGAAATTGGTCAATTCCGGTCCTTTTAACGGACAGGATAATGAGGAGGCCCAAAAGGCCATCACCCGCTATCTACAGGAAAATGGGCAAGGCAGGGAAAAAATCCAGTACCGATTGAGGGATTGGGGGGTTTCCAGGCAAAGGTACTGGGGGGCACCTATTCCGATGGTTTATTGTGATCAATGCGGGATCGTCCCGGTGAAGGAGGAAGATTTACCTGTCTTCCTGCCTCTCGAAGCCGAGATCACTCCGGCCGGCGGGTCACCCCTGCCCTTGCTTAAGGAGTTTTTCGAAACCACCTGTCCAAAGTGCGGTGGGCCGGGACGCCGGGAAACCGATACCATGGATACTTTTGTGGAGTCTTCCTGGTATTTTGACCGCTACGCCTGTCCGGATTTTTCTGAGGGACCTCTCGATCCAGGCCGTGTGAATTACTGGATGCCCGTGGATCAATATATTGGCGGGATTGAACATGCGGTACTCCATTTATTGTATTCCCGTTTTTTTACCAAAGTCCTCCGGGATCTGGGCTGGTTGAAGGTGGACGAGCCTTTCATTAACCTGCTGACTCAGGGGATGGTGATCAAAGACGGATCCAAGATGTCCAAGTCCAAGGGCAATGTCGTGGACCCCGATGCCCTGATTAAAAAATATGGGGCCGATACCGTGCGGCTTTTTTGTCTTTTTGCCTCTCCACCCGACAGAGATTTGGAATGGAGCGATCAAGGGGTAGAGGGTTCTTTCCGTTTTCTTCAAAGATTCTGGAATTTAGTTTTGGAGTGCCCGGATGATACACAGGGTAACTCTCTTTCTAAAATAATTATTCCCTCCGGCGGTACCGGTAGAAGTCTCTATATCAAATTGAATCAGACCATTAAAAAGGTCACCGAAGACGTTGAGGACCGGTTTCATTTCAATACGGCTATCAGCGCGGTTATGGAACTGGTCAATGCCCTTTATTTATTTCAAGCCGTGGCCAAGGATGATTCTGAAAAAATTACTCTCCTTACCGGGGCAATGGAAACAGGCCTGATCCTCCTGTCGCCTATTGTCCCCCATTTGTGTGAAGAACTCTGGCAGATCCTGGGTAAAAAGGGAAGTATCCATAACCAACCTTGGCCGGGATGGGATCCCGATGCCTTGCAGGAAGAAGAACAGGTGGTCGTCATCCAGGTCAACGGCAAGGTCCGTTCACGGATTACGGTCGGGCCTGAAGTTAACGAGGAAGAAATCAAGAAACTGGCCTGGGAGCTTCCCCGAATCCAGGAATGGCTTCAGGGAAAAGAATGGGTCAAGACTATTGTGATCCAGAGAAAATTAGTTAATATTGTGGTTAAATAAAGAAAAGGCACAAGGTTCAAGGTATAAGGTGCAAGGTGGGACAAGAAATTTAAGTGCACGTTTTTTCCTTAAGCCTTCTGCCCCTGCGGGACTGCAGGCGTAGGTCTTGTACCTTATACCATTATTATAAAAGGAGATTATCCGTGGAAAGGACCCGTCTAACAGGTCATTGGTTGATGGCTGCTTTATTAGCCATATTGGTTATCTCCGGATGTGGTTATGGTTTCCGAGGGACGGTCAACAATCTGCCTCCGGATATCAAGGCCGTATCCATCCCTGTGTTTACCAATGAAAGTATTGAACCGGGGGTAGAGGTGGAATTTGCCAATGCCTTGATTTACGAATTCAACCGGAGCCAGGTCCTCCAGGTGGTTTCGGAATCGCAGGCCCAGGCCCAGATCAACGGGAAAATTAAATCCATCGCTATAGATTCGGTTGTCTATGCCAGTGTGACCCAGGCCTTGCAGAGAAAGGTAACTGTTACGCTGGAGGTTTCATGCCAGCGAACTGATAACCAAAAAGTCCTCTGGCAAAATCAGAGTTTGTCGAGATATGAGGTCTATTCCGTAACAACCGACCCCAATCAGACCGACCGGAATAAACAAGAGGCAATCAAAAAAATCGCTCAAGATCTTTCCGAACGGATTCATAACTCGATTTTGGAGAATTTTTAGACCTAAGCGGCAGGGGATCCGGATATTTTGTTGAGTTTTTTTGAAAGCCTGGAAATTTTTCGGGAGGCCGTTCGTTGATGCAGTATACCTTTGGAACCAGCTTGATTAATTAGAGAAACCGCTTCAATCAAGGCCGGGGAGGCCGTTTCTTTAGGAGAAGACTCTAAGGTTTGAAGGTATTGTTTAACTTTTGTTTTTATTCGGGATTTCATGCTTGCATTTCGCAGACGACGGACCTTGTTTTGTTTGGCCCTTTTAAGGGCCGAGGGATGATTAGCCAAAGAAACCTCCTTATTAAGAGAAAATAAAAAGTTAATTATAATTTTTTTTTTATGAATTGTCAATTTTTTTTGATATAGTATAAACAGAAATAAACAAGGGTTCAAGGAGTCCAGGGTTCAAGGGTTATAATTCCAAGCGGTTCGCTTGAATCCTTGACCCCTTGGTCTCTGTTTTTAGTGGGGATGTAGCTCAGATGGGAGAGCGGTACGTTCGCAATGTACAGGCCGGGGGTTCGATCCCCCCCATCTCCACCAATTAACAATCTAACACAGTCCAGTGAAGTACGAAAACCCGCTTAAATGGCGGGTTTTTTTATTGCCATTTATCCAATAAAGTGTTATATGGTTTGTTAAAATAGGATGTTTTTGGGTGTACGATACACTTAAAGATATACCAAAAAATATTGCGTATACCAAAAAAGGAGGAAGCCATGCCAAAACGAATCGTTCCATTGACAGACCTCCACGTTTTAAAGGCCAAGGGTAAGAAGAAGCCGACTTCGCTCTTTGACGGTGGGGGATTATTCCTGCTTATTACCCCATCAGGCGGAAAACTTTGGAGGTTTAAGTATCGGTTCGACGGCAAGTCTAAATTGCTTTCCCTGGGCACATATCCCGAAATCAGTCTTGCTGAAGCAAGGGGCAAAAGAGACGAAAACCGAAAGCAACTTGCCCACGGAATTGACCCCGGCGCCCTTCGAAAGGCTCTGAAACAGGCAGAAACAGGAGAAAAGGAAACATTCGAGGTCATCGCCCGGGAATGGCATATGAAGTTCACATCGACGTGGACCCCCGGACATGCTGTCAAGATCTTGAGGCGTCTGGAGCTTGATCTTTTCCCATGGATCGGCAAACGTCCAATTACAGAGATAAAAGCCCCTGAATTGTTGGCAGCCTTGCGACGCGTAGAGTCAAGGGGCGCACTGGAGTCCGCGCATCGTATCAGGGCCATTGCTGGACAGGTTTTCCGATATGCCGTAGCCACGGGGAGGGCCGATCGTGACCCATCAGGCGATCTTAAAGGGGCGTTGCCACAACCGAATGAAAAACATCATGCGGCGATTACGGATCCGAAAGAGGTTGCCCCCCTGCTCAGAGCCTTAGACGGCTACCAGGGGCATTTCGTTGTGAAGTGTGCCCTACGGCTTGCCCCCATGCTCTTTGTGCGTCCCGGAGAGCTCAGGAACGCAGAATGGGAAGAGATTGACCTTGATGAAGCCGTGTGGAATATCCCGGCAAAAAAGATGAAAATGAAAGAGCCTCATATGGTGCCCTTGGCGACTCAGGCCATAGAAATATTGAAGGAACTGAAGCAGCTTACCGGCGCGAGTAAGTATGTGTTTCCTTCGGGTAGGTCCTTCGCACGGCCGATGAGCAATAACGCTATTCTTGCAGCATTAAGGCGTATGGGTTATTCCAAGGATGAAATGAGCGGCCACGGATTCCGGGCCATGGCCAGGACTATCCTGGATGAAGTCTTGCAGGTCCGTCCCGACTTTATCGAGCACCAGCTTGCCCATGCGGTGAGAGACCCTAACGGTAGAGCTTATAACCGGACTGCGCACCTTGCTGAGCGTAGGAAAATGATGTCGACATGGGCGGACTATCTGGACGGGTTGAAATCCGGGGATAAGTTGATACCGTTGCGGCGGGTAGAAGGGTAAAAGGGTTAAAGTCTGAGGGATAGTCCGGTAAGGCGATCATCTGGCGGCCATAAGTATTCAAGGTTTAACCTACCAGAGGTTGACTTGCAGTGAGCCCGGACCTGGGAGGGATTGATAGAAACTCACCGAGCCGATTTGACCGGAACAACTCAGTAGATTAACGAATTTTTTCTTAAATTACGCTTTCCGGGGATAGGCCGACGAGCCGAAAACGGGGAACCCTGCCCTGCTTCCCCGAAAATTTCAGAGAGAGTCTATGGGGGACCACATGGGAAACCACGCTAAGTCTGATTTAATACCCACCACGAAAAAGCTCGTGAAAAGGAAGCCCGCCAATATTGATAAATCCGATACGAAAAAGGACGGTAAAACCGAGTCTGAACCCGAAGAGTCTCAATCATGCCCATTTTGTCTTCAGAATTTTGAAAATGAATCTCTGCGCGATAAACATCTAAAAGCATGTCGTCCAGACTGGGCCATAGAAGCACCTACAAAAGAGCCTATCAAGGAAGAGGATATAAATGTCGGTGAGCGGTCTCCTGACTTATCTGAATTGGAAGAAATGCAAAGGAAGTACCCTTACCTGTTTGAATGGAAGAAAAGAGGTTTGAAAAATTTTTTTCGCTTTCCAATAGTGCAACTTGTTGAAACAATGGGGAAGAATGGTTTTAATAAAGTAGAAGAAGGGAGTCTAAATTCCGATCAGGTCAGGAAAGTTATAGATTATATTATGACTAAGATCGATCGGAAAATTAAAATTATCGACGGCATCGAGGAGCTTCCGAAACATATCCAGAAAGATTTAAATACCCGATGCAATCCGGTAGGGATTTCTATTCCGAAAAGTGGAGACATTTATTTGGTGGCTGGAAATCTCTATAATATCAATTCCATACTGGAAGTTTTGCGGAGGATGGGCATTGAACCAAAAGGTTTAACGAATGTCGATATTAACAACTCATTATCGTCATCCTTAAAAAAAGACTCCGAAGTCCGTCGTCCTCCACAAATAGAAACAATAGACGCTAACACTGAAAGAAATTGGATCGCCTACATACAAGAGGCGCAGGTTCGAATCGTTGCTAAAGGAGAAAATAGGGGGGAAGTTGGCCGGGATTTGATCAAAAAATTTCTTCCTAAAACAAACGGTGGCCCTGGTTTTACAAAAAATCAAGCAATAATCATAAAATATATTCACAGAGAACTTCAAAAATTAATTAAAGACGTTAGATATAAATTGGAAATTCCCCTAAAAAAATCATCTGATTTCTATAGAGAAACATGGGATGTTGAAAAGAAGGGGATTAATAGCGAATATATAAAAGAATGTTGTCCGGAAATATTCCACTTTCTTGATGAGAAAGAAATATCAATTTTAATAATAGAGCCATCAATCGCAAAGAGTTCCCTAAAGATCATCACTAAACGTCTCTCCAAGAGCCTTCATATCAACCAGAGGATTACAAGTACTTCCCTTAAAAATATTCTAAGCAAGACCCCTCTGTCATAGGAATTTATGATCAAAAGGCCTGGCTGCCTCGATGACCACTTTTTTACTGGGTATGTCCCGGGTCATCACCCGTAATTCTTTCTTTTTTCATATAGCTTTCTTCGTTAATTTCTCTATTTTTCCATAGTTCATCCCCTCCAACTATGGCCAACCTCGTTATCTTTTGACGATTTTTTATGATTTAATCTTCCCATAAGACAATAGAGATAAAAGGAGCAAGCAGTATGCAAAGTTCTCTTCCATCCACTGGCCTTCTCCGGCTGCCTCAGATCATCGGCACATTGGCAGCTTCCCCCCGAACCAAAGAACCCGCCAACAAGCAGGACAGCGGCATTAAGCGAGACCGAAAAACAGACGCGCCCTTTTACCCCCCCGTCATTCCCGTTTCCAGGTCTACTTGGTGGGCTGGCGTCAAAGATGGACGCTACCCGCGTCCCATAAAGCTGTCCGAACGTTGCACGGCTTGGTGTGTTGAAGATATTCGCGCCTTGATCGAACGGCTGGCGACTGGTGGGGAGGTTTAGACTATGGCCTTTAAATCGCAAAAACGCACAGGGAAACCAGAAGACCTCAATGACGGCACCTTTTGGCGTTTTTTGGGGTTTTCAAAAGGGAAGGGATGGCGGCCTTATTTATAGTGGCGGTGAGGTCCATGCCCCAGAAAAGCAGGACGAGAAATTGGTAGAGGAACCTTCGGCATGCTGATTAAAAAGTCATGTTGGCCCTGGGTATCCAAACTTATTCGGGGCAATAATTAAGGGGATCGTATGGACCTTCCTGTTGTTGAAGGCGGTTTTATTCTTATCGCTCGAAAGTTATTCGAAAACGAACTCATGGAAAAACCACATTTGTATTTTAAACTTTGGGCTTGGATGCTCTTCAAAGCCAACTTCAAGGACCATGGGAAATTGAAGCGGGGGCAATTTTTGACATCAATTGACGAGATGCGAGAGGCCATGTCATACCGAGTTGGATATCGGAAAGAGAAGCCCACCAGGGATGAAATACGAAATTGTTACGAAGCCTTTATGAGGGCCGCAATGATAACCAAAGCGAAGACCACACGAGGAATGGTAATAACTATTTCAAATTATGAAAAATATCAAAATCCAAAAAACTACGAACTCCACGACGAAGACACAGCGAAGCCCCCAGTAAGCCCACACTATAAGGGAATGAATGAAAAGAAAGGAAAAATAAATATATCTAATTTCGATTCTTTTTATAGGGCCTACCCAAAGCATGAGGCGAAACAGGAGGCCATAAAAGCATGGATAAAGATTAATCCAGAAAATGGACTCCGAGAATTAATCAATAAAGCTATCGAAAAACAGAAGGCGTTTAAAGCCGACCAGGAAAAAAGGGGGAAATTTGTTCCTGATTGGCCCTTACCGGCCACGTGGCTTAACGGAAAACGTTGGGAAGACGAAATACCCGAAGAGAAAAAAACACTATGGTAGGACTGTTTGAAAACGAAGACTTCGGCCTAATGGAATTTTACCAGAAAGACCTTGTCTTTTGGATTAGGTTCAAAGAAAAACATGAAGAAGAGGAGGAACTAAGAGAAATCGCAAGGGATTTTATTATATATAACGAATGGTCCATTAAGAAAATTAAGGAGATGATCGATGAAGGTAGAACGAAATTTAGAAAAACTGGTTGAATATAGTGGGGAAGATCAGATAGTAGGATCTATTGAACTTGAACTCGAACTCAAAAAGAATGGGCATCTGTTAAAGCGATTAGCGAGAAGCCTCATACCTTCCATGGATTCGGCCATAGACGGTTTTTTCCCCGGTGAACTGATAGCTATTTCTGGATACACAAAGCAGGGCAAGACACTTCTTTCTCAATCCCTAACAAAAAACTTTACGACTCAACAATATTATCCGCTGTGGTTTAGTTTTGAAGTCCCAACGCTCCAGTTCTTTTCTCAATTTCCAGACCTTCCAAATTTCTATGTTCCTATGAAATTAAAGGCGTACTCAATAGATTGGGTCGAAGAAAGGATATTGGAGGGATTTGCCAAAAAGCATACCCGTATCATCTTTATTGACCATTTGCATTTCCTCTTTGATATGGTCAGGGCCAGAAATACCAGTCTTGAAATCGGCCAAGTCATTCGAAGGCTGAAAACCATTGCAGTTCAAAACGGATTTATTATCTTCGTGCTTTGCCATACGACCAAAGGAAAATCAGACGATACGCCAGACTATTCGGCTATTAGGGATTCAAGTCTCATAAGTCAGGAGTCGGATTCTGTTTTTATGATTGGAAGAACCCCAAAGGTCGGGCCAACAGCGGCACAAATTCGAGTTGAGTTTCACCGCAGGACGGGCGTGTTGGAATACGTCATACCACTTCACAAAGAAAACGGATATCTGGTTGAAACAAAGAAACCAGAGGACTGTCGGAGGCAATTTTAAAAAATGGGGATTAATAATTGACGGAAACCTACTTTGGCAATGGTTTGACCAGTAATGGATAGCCATTCCATTGGGCTCTCCAGAGATAATGCTGGATGGGAAATTGCTCATTTTTTACGCGGAATGGTCCCGGTGATAATGATCGCATTCCCGGATTTGTTAAGAATAAGATGGTTCAGTAAGGTTAACTCTTCGACATTTAAACGACCAGCCACCGATAGAAAAATGGGCGAATAAAAACAAATTGGCACGATCAATTTTTAAAGGATGGTTATTGTGGCTACAAAACAAGAGATAATCGAATTTTATTGGCAATGTATAGAG
Source organism: uncultured delta proteobacterium (assembly GCA_963782435.1). GTDB lineage: Bacteria > Desulfobacterota > RBG-13-43-22 > RBG-13-43-22 > RBG-13-43-22 > RBG-13-43-22. The sequence continues at coordinate 5,291 of CAWAKF010000026.1, read as the reverse complement.
GCGAAGAGATGTTCTCCTCTTGCGAATCGAACCGTGATGCTTTGGGCCTTTGACCTACAGGGTCTCCCCGGAGCGGCCTTTCCCTTGATCCTGGACAGGCTTATAAAGCTTAAAAGAAAACCAAAAAATTTTTTGTGGGCGGTCCTGCGCTTTTATGAAGACCTGGTGAAGACTGACGAGATCGATGAAAATAGTTGCCAGTAAAGCGATGAACGAAGAATTCCAACAGATTTCAATGTTTGGATTTCCTGAGACGGAGGCTGCCCCGCGTTTCCTGCCTACAAAACATGGGCAAAGGACGACCGCAAAGCAGCGGGCCTTCGTTCGATACTTTCTGGAAACCTATGAATTGGGGAAATCGGCTATTAGGGCGGGATATTCGAAGAAAAATGCTAATGTTATCGCTAACAGACTGATGCACAAGAGCCAGGTTGCTGAATTAATAAGGCAAGAAGAGGAAGAAGCGTTAAAACGGGCCGGAATAAATAGGAACGATGCCTTATTGCGTTTAGCTAAAATGGTCTATTTTGACGCCCGTAACCTGTACCGGGAAGATGGATCGATTAAGCATCCATCTGAATGGGATGATGCCACGGCTACTGTTATCGCCGGGATTGAGGTCACGGAGATCTATGGCGGCCAGGGCAAGAAAAAAGTCAGTATCGGGCAGACCAAGAAGGTTAAAGTGATTGATCCGTTGCGGGCACTGGAGATATTACTGCGGCACCTGGGACTGCTCAAGGAAAATGTCATTTTCCCGGATAAAAACGGGAATCCGATGTCGCCTGGGGGGCAGATTCAAAACAGGATCGAGGTGGTTTTTGTAAATCCGCCAGGACCGGATACCGTATGCCCGGAAACAGGGCAGGGTGGAGGAGACTGTTGACGGAGAATTTCTTCGAAAGGCCACTTAGTCAGCAGTGACCGAGATAGGAAAGAACCTGAAATTTTGTGTACATTTAAGATTTGACCCTGGACTTCGTTTTTCTTCTAAAAAAGCCAACCCCTCAGTCCCTATTTTTTCTATGATCCTCTTAAAAGCCTCGGCTTTAATGCCGCACACTTGACGCCATCCGGGAAGGCGTGATTTCGGAAACAAAAAAGACTTGCTTTATGGTTTATTTTAAGACTATACTCTAAATTATATCAATAAAATTTCGAGAGGTATATTGTTTTGGATGAAAGGCTTTTTTATCATTATAATGCCTGGAAGAAAGGGGATTTCCATTTGCCGCCCGGCATAGTCGAGCGGGATATCCACGATAAGGCCTTTCGGTTCCTCAAAGAACCGGAGATCCTGACCCTTTTAGGCCTGAGGCAGACCGGGAAAAGCACCCTGGTATTTCAGCTTATTTCCGATCTGCTCAAAAAAGGGGTTGCTCCGGAAAAGATATTCTACTTCACTCTGGATGACCTTTCTCTGCGCCAGGAGCTTTCCGCCTCCCACGGACAATTTCTTAATATCTTGGAAAGATTTCTGGGAGAGGATATTGGGCGATTAAAGAGTCAAATCTACCTCTTTATTGATGAGGTCCAAAAACTTCCGGGGTTCGTGGAATATATCAAATCCTTATATGACCTGCATTTGCCTATCCAGTGGACCCTTACCGGCTCCTCTTCTCTGACTCTCAAGACCCAGATCAAGGAGAGCCTGGCCGGAAGGGTCTTGTCTTTACCGATTCTCCCCTTTTCCGAGATCGAAATATTTAAAGGGCACGGCTTCCCCCCGCCGGATAAATCCGGGATAAGAAATCTATTGCTGGGGGAAACGACTCCCGACCTGAAAGCCCTGAAGCATTATCAGTCCCGACTGATGCCCCACAAGCAAGAAGATTATTCAGGTGCTCGATGAAACCATGGTCTTCGGGGGCTTGCCGGCTGTTGCCTTAACTACAGACCTGGAGAAAAAAAAGATTCTTCTGAGAAACTACCGGGACACCTATCTTGATCAGGACATTAGAAACCTGGTGAAGGAGGACAAACTCTGGGTTTATCAGAAGGTGATGGAATTGATGGCCTCTCGGGTGGGGGACATCCTCAATTATTCCAATATTGCCGCACAACTTGAAGTGTCGGTGGACACGGTCAAGAGATATACCATGCTTTTGGAAAAGACTTTCATCATAACCACCTTGACCACCTATTCAAGAAATGTGAGAAACGAAGTTCTAAAAACGCCCAAGGTCTATTTTACCGATTTGGGGCTCCGGAACATCCTGCTGGGGCTTGACAGTATCGGTCAAATAGAACGGCTCAATCAATATGGGATTACCCTGGAAAACGTCATGGTAACCCGGTTGCTGACCCAATTACCCCTTTTTAGCCCGGAAGTCCGGCTCCACTACTGGCGAACTAAATCCAAAGAAGAAGTTGACCTGGTCCTCCACAGTTCGAACAGGATGATTCCAGTGGAGGTAAAAAGCGATAAAAAAATCCAGGCCCGCGACCTGAAGGGGCTTAAAAACTTCCTGCAAAAGGAAAAGGAAAAGATTGGAATTCTCGTCGGCCGATTCGAGGAGACTGATATTATCGAAGAGGGAAACACCCGGATATTTCTGGTGCCTCACTGGATGGTTTAAACGAACTCAGAAGTTTCCCAACCATATTCCGTTTTTCTGAAATCAACTTCTTTATAGAAGGGACCCCTATCAACTGCTCAATTGTCTCCCGGGTGCAAGCGTGGTAGCCCCCCGTGATCCAGATAAATTCCAGTATATAATCCGGAGCCATTTTTCTTAAAGAATAGCGGACCCGGCTAAAATCTTCGTTGTCCTTTGGTTGCCATTTAGCTCCATGCCTGGCCAGCAGGTGGATCATTTTGATTCTTTCGCGGGATGAATTGCAGTCAATATTTTTGTCCCGCCGCCAATTCAGATCATAGAGACTGATATCATAGGCCAAGCATAGCCTGGTAAGCAGCCCCTGGATCAGAGAGGAACCGGAGTCAGGCAAGGTCTTTGGATCAAAACCTTTGGTCAAAAGATCAATTAAGAGATCGGATTTAATCGGCTTCACAAGCCCATCTAAGGAGGTCCTGCTGGCGGGAAGGGGTTAGAGTCAACCGAATCGGCTTTAGCTTAAATATCTCCAGATGGCCAAAGATTGCCGCCAGTTCAAGGGCACAGCAATCTTCTTCCGGATCCGGGACTTCTTTTGGGGAACTTGGCCCTTTGGCATAGGGGTCGGCCCCTGCCCAGAGAATGAGAGAGACCCATTTTAGGTTTCCTTCCTGACAATTATGACGCAGTGCTATATTAACTTGTTCCTTAAAGCTGGGAAATTTTTTTTCATATTGTTTGAAAACCCCTAACGCTTGGTACATATGATCACAAAAAGCTTGAGCCAGGGGATTCCCGGTTTCCATATCCCCTCCCTGTTTGATAAAGAAATCAATTATTTTTAGATCCCCTTTTCCCAATACCCATTCCATTGGGATCGATTTGGCATCTGCCCCGTATTTAACCAGCAGCTCTATCAGATCCAGCCGGCGTTTCTCAAGCGCAAGGCCCAGTAGGGAGTTCGGTCCATCTTCTATTTGAGCACCTCCTTCCAGCAAGACCTCGGCCAGGCTGTGAAATCCTAATTCTATTGCCAGGCGAAGGGGGCTTTTCTTCTTGTTTTTGGCTATCAGGGGAGGATCAACCGGCCTATCCTCTTCAATCCACTTTTGAACATCAAATAGCTTACCCATCTTGCAGAGATCCAGAAGCGGTTGAATCTCTTCAAAAATCTCCGCCCGTTTCCTATTCGGCTGGATGGAATTCTTCTTCATTTTATCGTTGGTTTTGTTTGCGTCGGTTACTCTCCATAGCCGAAGCAGCCGCCTTCAAAAGACCTCTCATAAATTCATTCAATAAATCTTCAAGCTGCCTGGATGGAGTATCCCCCCAACTATGCCTTTCCAGGTCATATTGGTAACCCGTTATTATTTCCAGACGAAGATTCCCAGGAAGGGCCGGCCTTAATTCGGTCAGGTTGTAGCCAAACTCATAATATCCATCCAATTTATGATTTTTCGGCTCTAAAGGTGTTCGGATGGATTGCCATATATTTTAAATCGTACCCAGGCATCTAAGATTTTGACTTTTGTCTTTCCATCTATTGATTGGATCCTGTAATCCCTTTCTTCAATAGCCTTTATCAACGTGTCCATAATCAGTAAAGCCCGGGGTAAATCCACGGGCGTGACCTCCATATCCAAACAATCCTCTTAGGGTGAAATAATTTTGCCGAACTGATCAGATTCAATGGAATCCATTAATTCTGCGGTCTTAATTATCAATGGGTGGGGATTTATGAGTTTTTCTGGAACTATGATTTTCTTATCTGGTTGTTTTTCCAGGGTTATCAGTTTAAGTATCGGGGTGTTGAGATTGGATGGCCGGGTTTTGTAGGGGTTTGCTCTTATTTCAATAACTGGATCATAATTTTTTTCAGGTAATGGAGTTTGTCGAGGCAAGTATCCAAATTGCTTCTTCGCCCAGTAACCCAACGAAGGCCTGGGTATCTTATGTTTCTTGCATATCTTAGCTAATCCCACATCCGACAAGCCGTATCGGGCTGCCAGCTTGATCACGGGCTCGGCCCACACCTGTTCATAGAGCTCTTTTCGGCTTAGAGTGATGGTTTTAGTTTCCATGGCAGGAAGCCAGATCAGTAAATATGTGTTTCCGTGCTTTTATCGATCAACCAGTTATATGCGTATAGGCCTATCCCTACTATACTACATAATTCCCAAGATCCAGCCCTCGATTTCCGCGACCGGTCTCTCATTCGGGGTTAAGTAGGGGTTAAAGAACCGTGGCAGACTCCCGTGAAGCTCGGCACGACGTATCCAGGCAGCAACCGAATAGGCGTCGTGCTGGTCTGAATTGCGTCCTTGGCGGGGAAATTCCTTTTTCCATAATGAGGGATAGACTTCCACCATGGCTGATTTTCCTATCGGGATTTCCCAGCCGTCAAAGGGCCAGAAATGGACTCGGTCTCCTGACCGTGTCCGATATAACGAACCCAGGGCAGTCCGGCATGGGTAGACTTGGCCATTTAGCTGGGCACATCAAAGTGAAAAACCGATTTTGCTCCGCCTGTCCGAATCTCAGTCAAACGACGCCATCGCGTCCTGGCCGGATCGGGCCTCCCTGTTGCCGGTAAGACCGTCCCGGACAAAATCAACATAGATATCTTTATCGGTAGGCCAATGGCGTTGGAGGTCGTCGAGAAATATCTGCCAGTCAGGGAGTATATGATGGACCTCGAAATATCGCAGAGGAAAAGAGAAGGCGTGATCGATT
>CAWAKF010000025.1:0-41885 GCA_963782435.1 uncultured delta proteobacterium | reverse complement strand
CTAGTCCAATTTTTTACCTTTCTCCCAACTCCCTACTCTCTACGCCAAACTTCATTCGACCTTATGCCTCTCGTTTCAAGAATTTTTTCCCCTTATGAGCTTCAAGCTATCAGCTATGGGCTTACTTCCGCCCTTTTTGGTTTAGTCGCCGAACTCCGAACGCCCGACGCTGAACGTTTTTTAATTTCTTCTTGACATTCCCCCTTGTTCCCCTTTATAAAACAAAGCGTTACCCAATCTTCCTCGGGTAATTCTTTTCTTAGAGCTTTGAGCTGTCAAATATTTTGTGAAGTTAGCATTTCATTAATTGTTGATATTGAACCGGGATAGCGGACGCATTCCCCGCAGGTTATTGCGGGGTAGGTGAGCGAACTACAAATATAGACAATTTCCTTGCCGGGAAGATTCCCTGCCCTTTGGTGCAGGGAGCTTCAAAATATAGGGTGTGCCCTTTTTTTTCGACCAGACAAACAAAATGGACCAAATCGACTAAACGTCCAAAGTATCGTTTAAAGTGATAGCTGAGCAGATTTTTCTTTAATCAAATAAGTTTGATTCATTGAAAAATTAGGAGAAAGACTCAAGAGCAGACTTGACCCCTTTATTCTTGCAGCCGGGGATGCTTTTTCTCTTGACCCCCACCTTTTAATGGGTGATCCCTTTATTATCCTTGAGAAGTGGAAAAGAAAGATTTTCTGGGTCGTCCAGGAACCGATTTTTGAATATTTCCGAGTTAAATATCGTCTGGGATCGATCCAATACGACGCCAATCATTCATCCGCCTTCCTCCTCTATGATCTGAAACTTACGGGAAATCATCTGGTTCTTTCGCAAACCAATAAATACTCTTCAACCATAGATGCCCTTTTTGAGGCCTTCAGATCGGAGTTGGGAGTTCTGGGTTCGGAGTAAAAAGGCATGAGGCGTGAGGTATGAGGGATATTTGAGAAAAGACGTTCGGCGCCTGCGATTGGCAGGAGCGTTCGGCGTTCGGCGAGTTAGGAGTCAGGAGGCCCGAGGCTTGAGGCGTTACAGGAAGCAGCGTTGGATTCCGTATCTAAGAAAGCCAATCACTCAACCACAGGGTCTGGTTTTTTGTTTTTTTAGGAGTTAGACTTGAGAGAAGCTTCAATAGTCCTTTTACGATTAGCCCGATTGGCAACTGCTTTGAAAAAATAATGCCGTTATGACCGCGTCCCTTTTTCATAAGCTCCGTATGAATTTTAGAGAAATCGGCTATATTATGAGTTATCAAGATTCTTTCTTCTGAAGATGCATATTCCAATTGGGCCATATCGGTAAGGCCCCTTTTATCGGCTTCTCTGGTGGTTAAGACGTCATACCCTCTTAATCTTAAAGCCATAGCTATGGCCTCGGGAACATCTTCATCGAGGTAAAGCTTGATCAACCTATGCTCTCTCTCAGAAGCACTTCATTTTCATTCTCCACAATGTCTTTTTCAATTTCTTCAGGGTTATCATAGTAATAAGAAAAGGCATCATGTACCTGAGAAGGTGTTAGCTGAGGAAACTCTCTCATTACTTCTTCAACGGATAGACCCAGTTTGTACCATTTTATAATGGACCAGACAGGAATCCTTGTTCCAGCTATGATATCTCTTCCGCCACAAATATCTTTTAGTCTAAACACATGGGGATGACTCTTTGGTTTTTTTACTGCAACCCCCATAGTAACCTCCTAAGGGCATCATTTTTTTCTTAAACCAATATTTTAATTATAGCATAATCGGCATGGGAAGACAACTCGCCATTTATTTTGCAAGCGGTAGAAATTTGGCACAAAGGGGTAAAGAAAAAGACGTTCGGAGTTCGGAGAAAAAAGGCAAAACCGTTCGGCGATTAAACCATAAGATGGTACGCTGGTTCTGAAACAACTTATCATTTCATCGTTACCCTTCTGTTTTTAAATTAAACCAAGTCGGGATTCCTTTTTATTTTATAGCTCCCCAAATCATATATAGGGACATTCCAGTATCTAAATTACCCTTGATGTTTACGGACTTTTGTTTGATGATGCGGACTTAAATCGGCAAAAATGAACCTTTTGGAAACCACTTTAAATTCCAATAGAAATTCATTAGAAAATAAGATATGATTGAATATTAATGAGGGTTTAGAAGAAGCAATTGATTGTTATTATTTGGTGGGCGATGCGGGATTTGAACCCACGGCCTTTGGTTCCGGAGACCAACGCTCTATCCAACTGAGCTAATCGCCCATCTATGAGATTTACTTATTAGGGAAGGATTTAATACGTAAATTTACCATATCAAATTAACGGGTAAAAGACAAATGGAAAAAGAAGACATTTCTCAACTCAAAATTACCAGAACAGGGTCAGATGCCGTCCTTTCGGGCAAGCGGCGCAACAAGGGCCGAATTTTTTTGATTGTGGTGATTTTACTCCTGGTGGTGACCGGCATCCTTTATTGGCAGGGTGTACTTACGCCGGCCAGGGAAGTTGAAGTAACCACGGTTTCCCTGATCTATCCCTCCCAGGCCAATACGGTCCTTAACGCCAGCGGATACGTAGTGGCCCAGCGAAAAGCCGCTGTCGCCTCCAAAGGAACCGGGCGACTGGAAACCTTGAATGTGGAAGAGGGGACCCGGGTAAAAAAAGGGCAAATCATTGCCCGATTGGAAAACGCAGATCTTCAGGCGGGCTTGAACCAGGCCCAGGCCCAAGTGAACACGGCAAAAGCCAATCTGAATCAGATCGAAGCGGAAATCAGGGATGTCCAATTAAAACATGACCGGATCAAACGGTTACTCCAATCCAAGGCCGTTGCCCAATCGGATTTTGATACTGTCGACGCCAAATTACAACAACTTCTGGCCGGTAAATCTGCCGCCGCCTCTCAAATCAAAGCGGCCGAGGCCGGACTCAGGGCCGGTCAGGTGGCACTGGACTATACGCTGATCAGGGCCCCTTTTAACGGGGTCATTTTGACCAAAAATGCCGACGTGGGAGAAGTCGTAGCCCCTTTCGGGTCTTCCATCAATGCCAAGGCGGCTGTGGTCACCATGGCCGATATGGATTCCCTGATAGTGGAAGCCGATGTTTCCGAAATCAATCTGGAAAAGGTTAAAAAGGGGCAGCCCTGTGAAATCCAGTTGGATTCTCTGCCGGGGATGCGTTTTCCCGGCCAGGTTCACATGATCGTCCCCACAGCCGACCGTTCCAAGGCGACGGTGTTGACCAAGGTAAAGTTCCTGGAGAAAGATGAACGTATCCTTCCGGAGATGAGTGCCAAGGTTGCCTTTCTCACCCGCCAGACCACCAAGGAAGAAAAACCTCGGGTGGCGGTCCCTCCTTCGGCCCTGGTTAGTAAAAATGGAAAGACCTTGGTTTACCGGGTGGAAAAAGAGATAGTCCGTGAAATCCCGGTTCAGAAAGGACCTCCCCTGGGCGACTTTATCGAAATACCCCAGGGCTTAAAACCCGGAGAGTTAATCGTTCTTAAACCCCATCGAAATCTCCGGGACGGGGCAAAAATCAAGATTGCCGAGAAATGATCGGCCGGAGAAAAATTTGAATAATCTTAAAAATTAGCCTTTTAATAAAAATATCTGACAGGATTATCAGGATTTACAGACAATTTGCTCATGAACCGGAAGACCCTGAGCAACCTCGCACCGCTTCCAGCGGAAAGCAGCCGATGAAACTTCCCTTCAGCTACAGCTTCAGAAATCTCTGGACCAGGAAGATAACGACAATCCTGACGGTGTCCGGCATGGCTCTGGTGGTTTATGTCTTTGCCGCTGTTCTGATGCTCTCTGAGGGTCTGCAAAAAACCCTACAAGATACGGGATCGTTCCAGAACGGGATTGTCGTTCGCCGCTCGGCCGATGCCGAGGTGATGAGTATCCTGGAGCGCCGGGAAGCGGCCATTATAGAAACTCAGCCGGAAATCGCCCTTGATGAAAAAGGAGAACCTTTACTCAGCCGGGAGGTAACGGTCCTGGTGGCCTTACCGAAGACGGGGACCAATCAGGCCGGGCATGTCACCATTCGTGGAACTTCTGCAAACTCCCTGGTTCTGAGACCCCAGGTAAAATTAGTTTCCGGTCGATTGTTTAAGCCGGGGACTTCGGAAATTATCGTCGGCAGCAATATCGCCAAACGGTTTAAAGGAACCGGTCTGGGCCAAACCATCCGCTTTGGGCTCAGGGACTGGCTGGTAGTTGGCATTTTTGATGCCGGGCAGACCGGGTTTGACTCGGAAATATGGACCGACGTGGATCAGGCCATGAATACCTTTCACCGCTCGGTGTATTCTTCCCTGGTATTGAAATTTGTGGATAAGGCGTCTTTCCGGTCCTTAAAAAAGCGCTTGGAGGGCGATCCCCGATTAACGGTGACGATCAAAAGGGAGGCCCAATTCTATGCCGACCAATCGGAAATGATGGCCCGTTTTATCCGCATTCTCGGTTTATCCATGACCATCATTTTTTCTTTCGGGGCCATGATCGGGGCCATGGTCACCATGTATGCGGCCGTGGCCAACCGCACGGTTGAAATCGGCACCTTACGGGCCCTCGGATTTCCCCGAAAAAGTATCCTGAGCGCTTTTCTAATCGAGTCCATCCTGCTTGGGGCCCTGGGCGGGATCCTGGGTCTTGGGGCCGCTTCCCTGATGCAATGGGTTAATATCTCAACCATCAACTTTCAGACCTTTTCCGAATTGGCCTTTGGTTTTGTCCTGAATGTTGAGATTGCTTCCCAGACCTTTATCTTTTCCTTGGTCATGGGTCTTCTCGGAGGATTTCTTCCGGCCCTGCGGGCCGCCCGGTTGAATATTGTCGAAGCCTTGAGAACCTCTTAACAGGTTGCTGAAAAAGGCCCATCTACGGCGTTGCCCTCACCCCTCGTCATTGCGGCGTACGTTATGTACGCCTCATTCCTCGGGATTTCGGGCGCCTTGTATCTGCCCCTTTTTGAGCAACCTGTCTAAAAAGGGTTTTTCCGCAAATTGTTAAGCCGCCTTATGGAAGGAAGGGGATACCCGGCCATGTCCTTTATGAAAAATCCCATTCGCTACCGCTGGCTGATGCTGGGAATCATGGGAGCTATTTATTTCCTGGCCTGCCTGCACCGGATATCGCCTACGGTCATCGCCCGCGATCTGGTTAACGAATTCGGGGCCGATGCCACGGCGTTGGGATTTATGGCCTCGGCCTATTTTTATCTCTATGCCGCGGTCCAGCCCCCGGTCGGTCTTTTATCCGATACCATCGGACCACGACGGGTGGTGACCATTTTTACCCTTATTTCCTGCCTGGGTTGTCTGGTATTCGGTCTGGCCCCCAATATGCTCATGGCCGGTGTTGGCCGGGCCTTGATCGGAATTGGAGTGGGGGGCATATTCGTACCCGCCTTGAAGATGTTCTCCTGCTGGTACCGAGAAAAAGAATTTGCCGGGATAACCGGCCTCTTCCTGGCCATGGGTAATGCCGGGAAATCTTTCCGCCTCCCTGCCTCTGACTTACCTGGTTTTACTTCTTGGCTGGCGATACTCTTTTCTCGGTATCGGGGGCTTTTCCATAATGCTTGGGGTTTTGGCCTGGCTTTTTCTGCGGGACCGGCCGGAGGACAAAGGCTGGCCGCCTATTGTGGAAACGGCCCCTTTATCTTCAACCCGAGAAACCCCTGCGGACGGCCTTCCGACGGTCAAGCGTCTTGGAATTATTCTAAAAAATTCGGGATTCTGGATAATCACCCTTTCTTATTTTTTTACCGGAGGGCCGGGCCTTTCCTTTCAAGGTCTCTGGTCTGTCCCCTATTTGATGGATGTTCAAGGTTACACCCGTCTTCAAGCCGGTGGAGTTTTGATGACCATGCCCCTTGGATTTATCTTCGGGGCTCCACTAATCGGCTTCCTGGCCGACCGGTTACATATCGGGCGAACCCGGATTCTTTTGATAATAGTATCGTTTTCCTTCGCTTGCTGGTCGGTATTTTTTTTCTCCGGTGGAAAACCGGAGCGTTCTTTGATCATTCCTTTGTTTTTTTTGATAGGCCTCAGCGGCGGGGGTTCCCTCTCGTTATACATGACCATCCTCAAAGAATTCTTCCCCCCCTGGCTCACAGGAACGGCCATGGGCCTGATGAACCCGGCTGCCTTTCTGGCCGCAGCCCTCTTTCAACCTTTTACCGGCTACCTTATGGATGGGGTCGGCAGAATCGGTTCGAACTATCCTCTTGAGGCCTATCAGCAGATATTTACGGTATACTTCCTTGCGATGTTCCTGGCCTTTGGTTTGCTCCTTTTCTTAAAAAATCCCAAGACAGTGCAGGGGGAAGGCTGAGGTTCATACTCTTCCCGGATAATTCGCCTGGTAACATCCGGAATTAAATACAATAGGCGACTTGAACCGGAACATTAACAAGACCTTGGAAAAATGTTCAAATTTGGCCAAAGTCTCGCTACACAACCACCTCACCGGCTTTGACGGAAGCATCCACTTTCCCTTTGCGGACGACCTGCCTGCCGTTGATGAAAACCGCTTCAATCCCCGAAGGTGTTTTGCTGGTTTCAGTCAGCGTGTTGTTATCCCGGATATTCTTCCAGTCGAAAACCGTAATGTCGGCTGAATGACCCTCCCTCAGGAAACCGCGATCTTTGATGCCGTATCTTTCGGCCGTGGCCCCGGACATCTTATGACCGCCTCCTCCAAGGAAATGATCTTATTCTCCCGGGCCAGTTGAAAGAACCGGGGGAAATTTCCGGAGACGGCCGGGTTCTGCACCCCCTGGAGATCGGGAAGCGCATCGGTCATAAAGAGGGAACCGGGATGCCGCATCAGGGTCTCAATGATCTGGAGATTGCTGTAGCGGTGATTAAGTACACTGGCCACGCCTTTGCTTTTTTGAGATAAATCCATGGTGCTGTCGAACCAGTCCAGTCCCCTTTTTTTGGCTATTTCATCCAGAAAGAGACCGTTATAGCGGTTTAGGTCCTCATGATTCGCATAGGTAATCTGGATATCTTTAATTCCGAAACCGAGGAACCTCTGGATAAGACCAAATTCGCTTTTGAGCTTGGCCAGCATCTTTTTATCGTTATAGGCCCCCGGGACCTTGGACAGGAACCATGCCGGGAGTAACACATTGATGATCGACTGGCCGCAGTGATAGGCATAGGTATCGAACTTGACATCCACGCCTTGCTGGACGGCCCGGTCAATGCGTTTGAGGGCCTGTTCGCAGGTTTTGAAGGTTCTTGTCCCCACAAATATCAGATGGGAAATCTGAAGTCTCACTCCGGTTTCCCGGGCAATATTCAGCATCTCGTCAATGGCCAGCAGATTATGGGGCTCATACCCGTCGAAAGGCATGATATAATCCAACAGGATCTTCGGGGTGCTCATGGGGTATCCCGGTGCGAGCGATGAATAGGCCCTGAGATGCACTGTCAGCAGCTTGTTTTTCCGTTTAACCAGTCTTGCGATCTCTCTCAGTTCCTCTCCGGTGGTGAATATCCCCGGTTCATACTGCAGGCCCAGAGACACGCCGGTTGCACCTTCATCCATGGACTGCTCCAGAAGCAGGAGCATCTCTTTCATCTCATCCCGGTTTAAAGGAGCGGCATTGAATCCGCGGATGGAGGTTCTGGTGGTGCCGTGTCCCGCCAGGACCATCATATTATGGGTCATTTTGTTTTTCTTCAGGTGATCGAAGTATTGGGCCATAGAATCCCACTCGATGTGGAAGAGACCTTTGGTCCTGGGATTAATTTTATTCATAAAGGGGCTGTTCTTGCGGAACCCCGCCACCCCATAGCCGCATTGACCGGCCACAAAGGTGGTTACGCCCTGGGCGGTGAAGGGAAGCTTCAATTCATCATGGCCATTGATGGGCAGGTACCAGTCCATGTGGGAATGGGCGTCAATGATCCCCGGCATGATGACCTGTCCCGCACAATCCATAACCTCACCGGCCGATTGGATCTCATTGGCGGAGATTTTTTCAATCTTATGGTCGTGAATGAGCAGATTGCCGTTAAAACTTTTTTTCCCCGTGCCGTCTACGATCAGGCCGTTCTTCAGCAGGGTATATTTTCCGCTTTTTAAGGAAATGGCCGTCTTCGGCGCTTTAGGGGCTGCCTTGGCAGCGCTCGCTTTGCTTCCCGAAAAATTCAGGAGGGGCAGGGCCGATAGGAAAGCCATTACTTTTCCGGAAAAGGTCAGGAATTTTCTTCTGGATTGGTCGGTTTTGACCAGCCCTTCAAATCGATCTTTAATGAACATGGTGAAACCTCCTATGATAGGTAAGTATTCCCCTCGATGTTGCCAAGGCCGAGGGTGCGGCAGATCCGAGATGACTTTGGACGATACTGGATACTGGTTTCTTGATACTGGATAAAACCGAAAACCGATACTGGATCAAACTGCCGATACTGGATACTTGATAAAAATTCAAAATCAGCATCCAGCATCCAGCATCATTTTAAAAGATTGAAACAGTCCCATATTCTTGGGGGATCGTGGTTAAGAACCCAAAATTCAAAGATATTTGCTTAGCTTTTAAAATCGGTTTTCTTTCCCCAGAGACCTAAAGCAGCACCCAGTTCTTCATGTTCTTTGGCGTATTCTTCCAATTTTATGCCCTTTACCGCTGCGTCGATGGCCTGCCTTAAAGCACGGGCGCCCGCTTTCGGCCCTTGAGGATGGGCATGAATACCCCCTCCCGAGCCGATCATAATGTCTTTGCCGCAGGCGTTGACGATATCGGCCGCGTTGGCCGGTGTGATGCCTCCGGAGGGCATAGGCATAGTAGGCTTCAGCCGGCCGAAAGGATAAGTCAGATTGCGAACCGTATTCATAAAGCGCTCATGCATATATTCGGCTTTCCCGCCCATGGAGAAGGGCAAAACGATGGCATCCGCGCCGCATAACCGTGAAATCTTCCCGAAAATTATTGGCGAAGAAATACCCTGATTAGGGGCCATATAGTACACACCGGCCAGATCCATGTGGGCCAATATAGGCACATTTATGGCCGGGTCGTCGGCCAGGGCACGCATGGCTTCAGGACCGACGGCCAGATAGTTGACCATCATACCGTTTACTCCGGCATCGACGCACCGTCTGGCCAGATCGAACATTCGTGGCAGGCGGTCGGTAACATTGACGGTGTAAATCGTGTGCTCCCCTGTTTCTTCGAAGACCTCTTTCTCGATTTTCATATAGGCCTTAACCCTTTTCACCGCATCGTTATACCGCATATTGGCGATCAATTCGTCGTCTTTGATCACGTCGCATCCGCCCATGGCCGCCTCCCTGAAAAGTTTGGCGCCCACTTCCAGCGGGTAACCGCTGCAGGGCTTGATCATATTATTCAGCAACGGGCGGCCTTTCTTCAAGTTTAGCACTTTCCACCAACCGTCCGTGCCGAATTTCGGTCCGTTATACTGATCCAGCGTGGCCCTGGGGATTCTAAGGTCCAGGAGCTTGAAATTGGGCACCATGGAAATGTTGCCGATGGTCGCGGTCAACATCATGGGAAGCTGGTCCTCGACGTTGGCTGCCGGAAAGGCGACCTGGATAATATGCTGACGGCTCGTAACTTCGGGGGGTAGCGCATACTCATAATAAGGGGCCTCATAGACGCCGATTAGTTTAGCCACATGACCGGCGCGAACTTCCGGCGTCTCGCCGGGAACGGGCACCCAGGTGCCTGTCGTCTGTTCGATGGCCAGAAACTGACCCATGATCGACAGGTCCATGGACCGGTCAGCCTGAATCCAATAGGTGGCGATAACGTGGTTTTCCATGTCAATGCCTTCGGGCAAGGCGATGGGTTTGTCGGCAAAGGCGTCTATTACTTTTTTTACGGCCTTGGGGCTTTTCTTTTCTTTCATGGTGGTAAACTCCTTTGGGATTGGTGTGTGGTCTATAAATTCTTATAGTAAGTCATTTCTCGCCGATCGATTCTGGATAAAGGAGATCAAGTATCCAGTATCGGTAGTATAATCCAGTATCAAGAATCCAGCATCCAGTATCATTGTTCTCGGAGCTCGGTCGGACGAATCCATTTATAAACAAGGTTGATTAGCTCTTGGGAATCAATGAAAGCAGATATTCCCATATTTCCACAGTCTTCTTCAGTGCCTGGTCGTCGTGTTGCATGCAGGTATACATGCGGGTTCCGGCCAGGGTGCACAATCCATGGGCCATAGTGACCACCTGGTAATTATCGGCCACCTCTTTTCGGGTGAAAATCTGTCCCAGTGCATCCGATGCCGTCAGGTCCAGGGAAAAGAAGGCCGTCGTCATGTAATGCATGATGGGACCGAAATTATAAACAAAAAATCCCAGATCGGGACGTGTGGTAAATAAATCATTGAGGGCCTTGGCCAGCCGGTCGGCAAAAGCAGTCGCCTTCCCCACCGCATCATGTTCCACCATGAGCTTCAAAGCATAGTAACAGGCCGCCATGGAAATGGGATTGGCCGCCAGCGTACCACCGACAAAAATCTTTTCGCCCAGGCTGCCTTCGCAGACGCTCATCACCTCTTTTCTCCCGGCCACAGCCCCGGACGAGGGATAACCATGGGTGATGATTTTGCCCAAAACCGTCAGGTCCGGTATGATCTGGTAATAATTCTGAGCGCCTCCCATATCAAGTCTGAAGCCGGTAACCACTTCATCGAAGATCATCAGCGATCCATACTGGTCGCATAAAGTGCGGATTGCTTTATTCCAGTCCGGATGAACCGGATGGGCGCCGGACTCACCGCCGACAGGCTCCACCAGGATTCCGGCTACCCCGCCCTTATCCTGATTCTCTTTAAAGGCTTTTTCCAGAGCCTCAAAATCGTTGGGCACGACGTCCACGATATGGGTGAAACATTCCGGTGGAATTCCCTTAGACTCGAGTGATCCGGTCCGGGGAATATGAACCGAATAAACCAGTTGATCGGACCAGCCGTGATAGCTGCCGCCGATCTTGATGATTTTGAGTTTCCCGGTAAAAGCCCGGGCTATTCGGATGACGGCCATGTCCGCTTCGGTGCCGGACTGGAGAAAGCGGACCATCTCCACGCCGGGCATGTGCTTAATGATTTCCTCTGCGGCCAGAAGTTCATATTCCGAAGTCAAACCGGTCGAGGGCCCCTTTTCCCGGATGATCTCGATAATCTTTTCATCCAGAGGTTTGAAACCGTGACCGAGAATAATAGGCGCGCCGCACATGAGATAATCGATATACTCATTGCCGTCTACATCCCAAACCCGGTAGCCCTTGGCCCGGTCCATGGCCAGCGGAAAGGGTTTGTTCTGGCTTAAGTTGTGCTCAACGCCTCCGGGAATTATCCCCTTGGCCTTCTCGAATATTGCCAGCGACCGATTGTTCCGCTCATAGTAGAGCTTGCGCTCAGATTCCAGCCTGCCTTCCGGGATGGGATGGACGGGCCTGGATAACATCTCCTTTGTTCTTGATACAATCTCTTGATATTCCATAGAGTAGTAACCTCCTTTTTGGACCTGGGGCCTATGGTTCAAGCGCACACACCGCCGCGGTTTTATTTAACCGCGCACAGGCCTTTTTCTGAGTTTTGTAAAGATGGATGAACTCGGCGAAAATTTTGTCATATATTTTGCGGTTGTCGGGGTTGGGTGTATATTCAGCCTTAATTTTGATATACTGGGGAATATCTTCCAGGGTGATGTATTTCAAGGCCATTGAGGCCAGGAAAGCTGCACCCCGGGCGTTGGCATAGATAGGATCTTTGACCTGCCTGATTTTCCGGTCGAGTACATCGGCAAAAATTTGCGACCAGATATCCGAATTAGCGCCACCTCCGACAAAATTGAGGTAAGGGAAAGGTCTTTTCATAAAATTTTCCACTGGGTTGAGCAGCCATTTCGAGTTGAAAGCCACGCCTTCAAAAACAGCCCGGACGATGTCTTCCCTGTTATTTTCCAGCGACAGGTTGAATAGGGAGGCCCGGATGGTACCATCATCTACAGGCGAACGCTCTCCGTAAAGCCAGGGGGTGAAGATAACGCTGTTGGCACCGGCAGGAACCCGGGCCACGATTCGGTCCATCACCTGGTAAATATCGGGGGTGTTCTCTTCCCTCATTAATTCATCTTTATGATAGAGAACATTGTCTCTCAACCAGGTCAGGCATTTTCCCGCGCTTTCCTGTTCGCTGAGGATGAGGTAACGACCGGGGATCGGGCTGGGGAACGATCCGAAACTGTGGGCGATATCAGTCTTCTTGAAGGGAACATGGGCTGAGATCCAGGACGACGTGCCGATATACAAATGGCCTTCATAATCTCTGACGGCCCCTGAACCCACTCCGGCCGACGGCACATCCGGCGTACCACCGATAACCGGCGTATCCGGGTCCAGGCCCAGCTCGGCGGCAACTTCTTTTTTCAGTGGACCCAGGATATCCATGGCCTGGATCAGGTCGGGCAGCTTTGCTCGCTCAATGCCGGTCATTTTTAAGAGCTTGTCGGAATAGGCTATACGAGACGGATCGCGGTTATCCGTAACCCAGTGGAGCAGGATCGAATCAAAGGTGGCGGCGAATTTGCCCGTGAAACGCAGATTGATATAATCTTTGGGATCGAGAAATTTATAGGTCTTGTGATATAAGTCCGGCAGGTTCTTTTTTATCCATAAAATATGACATAGCGGGTCCTTACCGGACTGCGCCGGAGCGCCTCCGGTCAGTTTCAGCCAGGTGATCATCTTAAACAAAGGTAAGCCCTTGATTTTGATAAGGCCTGTCAGGATGTCCTTCACGGCCTCAGAGCCCCGGCAATCCATCCAGATGATCCCGTTCATCAGGTGCTTTCCATCTTTGTCCACCGGAACCGTACCTGACCACTGAGATGTGACGCTAACCGCCACAATATCTTCCGGCGGAACCAGTTCTTTGGCCAGCAATTTTTTCCCCGTGGACATAATGGCTTTCCACCACCCATCCGGGTCCTGTTCGGCCCCACCGCCGGGAAGTAGAATAACAGGGGTATCCTCAAACTCGCTATCTAACACCGCACCGTAAACCGAGACTAAAGCGGTCTTGGGACCGGAAGTGCCCAGGTCTACGGCCAGGATATATTTTTCTTTGCTATTCATGATCCCACCTCACAATAGGCCAAAGAACAGTCGAACCTTCTATGGATTCCATCCAAAAGGTCTCTCAAGAAGTTTGTCATTTGAACAGGTAAATCATTTGATGACGAAACGCGTTATATTATCAATGATCGTTCTTATAGTAATTTTTGGGTTGTCAACAATTTGCCGGAGAACCCCGCTGTTGTGCAGTGAAATGATCCCGTGCAGTGAGCTCAGGCATTGAATGGCTAAACTTTTCGGATCGGCAGGTTTCAGGTTCTTCCTCGATTCCCGATAATCCCGAATCACATCGACGGTTAAGGAGAAGGCCCGAAGCGAGCTATGATATTCATCATAGGACAATTCTTCCAGGGGAGTGCCGATATAATCGCTATATTGTTTGATGGGTCTGTTGAACATGATATCGTACATATTGATATTGCTCGTGCCGAATTCCACAAAAACATCGGTCAGATTCCGGTATCGTTCCAGCGGGGTATGAGCCGAATCAACGGCATGGAGCAGCTTATCGTAAAGCATTCCATAGGCTCTTTTATGAATGGCTATAAGCAGTTCGTCTTTATTGGCATAATAATTATAGATATTGGCCGCAGTCATTTTCATCTTATGGCCGATCTTGGACATGGACAGGCTTTCGTACCCATGCTGGACAAGAAGTTTAAGGGCGCAAACAAGGATTTGTTCACGAACCGCATCAACTTCTTCAACACTTCGTGTAACCTTTGGCATACCAGACACCTACTCTTCGATTATTAATTTAATGCCGTTAAATTAATATAAAGAGATCCTAAAGTCAATCAATCTTTTTCTTTTAATCACCCACTTACCCCTTACAGGCCGCGGGAATCAGATCGATTCAGTTTTTTCGGCGTCTGACTACCGGATCGTTCGGCTTATAGTAATAATTATTCAGATTTGACCAGACCTTTAAATATCATCCGTAGTAACAAGCCTGGATTCCCGGAGCATCAAATCAAGAATAACACAGACCACCGTGAGTGCTATGAACAGAAGCATAGCCGGCGTCTTCGGGGCTCCCGGCTTCATGGCCATGTCCATGCCGAAGATGAAGAGGATGCCCGAAATTTGTCCCGCCAGGAGAAGCAGACCCTGAGATGTAGCCTCAGGCGCAGGATAGCATATTTCAGCACCGTACTGGAAACCGATAGGCCCGCCTCCCATGAGAAAGAAACCGAAAATTGAACTTGAGGCGATAAGCAGCCCGTAACTGCCGGCGTAGGTCATTCCGAAGAGCCCTGGGATAACACCTATCATCGAGAGGACCAGAAAGATCTTTCTCTTTCGCATTTTGTCGGAAAAAAGCG
This sequence comes from uncultured delta proteobacterium, assembly GCA_963782435.1. Lineage (GTDB taxonomy): Bacteria > Desulfobacterota > RBG-13-43-22 > RBG-13-43-22 > RBG-13-43-22 > RBG-13-43-22. The sequence continues at coordinate 27,441 of CAWAKF010000025.1, read as the reverse complement.
GCAGGATGATTGCCCCGACGATTCCGCCGAACATCATAAGCGCCCCGGCCATCCCGGCCTGGGCAATGGTAAAGCCGCGAGGGCTGACGATCTGCTCGACCCAGGTTGTAACCGCGTTGAAGATCCCCAGGGCCAAGAAGAAAATGATGATAAGTATGATCATATCTCTTTGCTTGAAAATATGTTTGAGGCCGGCGAAAACCGGTATTCGCTGGTCATGGCCGGGAGGACAGGGAGGCGTAGGCGGACGCTCCCGGTTGAACAGGATAAAGATCACGGCGCCGACCAGGGAAGCTACTCCATAGATCATCAGCATATTTTCCAGGCCGTAGGCCTTAAAGAGGATCGGCGTAAGGGCCATCGCCAGGAGTATCCCAACGAACTGCGCCAGGACGGCCAGGCCTGCCTGGGTCGCCCGCTCATGGAGGGGAAACCACCGGACCCCCACCTTGGTGACGGCATTCAGGATAAAGGGCTGTCCGACCGCAATCCCGATTTGGGCAACGACAACCATTTCATAACTTGCGCCGTAGATTCCTTTTATTAATCCGAAGATCCCCAAAAGGGCTGCGCCGATTCCGATGCCGATCCGGATCCCCCAGGTGTCAATGATATACGATGCCGGAATGGATACGAAAATATAGACAATCATAAAGATCAGAGAAAGGAGGTCGATTTGCAGGGCAGGAACATTATAAAACTGTTTCGCCTCACTCGTAATGGGCGCAAAAGTGATCCACTGAAGCTGCATCAAAAGGTTGATGAGAACAAAAAGCAGAAGAATAATCCAACGGTAGCCGTAAATCTTAAAATCTTTTTCCATCTGACCGCCTCCTGTATTTTATTCTGTTAAAGGGCTGCACAAAAAACTGAATTAAAAGGGTTATGAGCCTTCAGACTGGACCATTTATCTATTAGGTTGAAAAAAGAAATTGCTTTTGCCAAGAATCTATTGTAGAGGACAATTTAACGCTATTAAATTAAAATGGTTAAATTATAAAGTCAATATTTTTTTTCGACATAGGTTCATCCGACAGATTCGGCCACGGGGTTAGACTTAACATGAAACGTCTTACTTCACATTAGATTCGGACCGGGGGGGTTTATTTTTGGGGTTGTCCACCCTGAACCTGGAAGCTTCTTTGCCGGGCCAATTATTTAATCCCGCCGCTGGCGGGACTGGACTGGCCGGGATAGGACGATAAGTTATCCTTTGGACAATCCCCAAAAATAAACCCCCCCGGTCCTTTTTAGCCAATATTATTATGAGACCCTTAATTAATGGGGAGGTAGATCATGCCAAAAAATAGATTTTCTTTAAAAAAGAAGATTGCTTTAATTACCGGGGGTTCCAGGGGGATCGGCCGGGCGATTGCCCTGGCCTATGCCAAAGCCGGGGCCGATGTGGCCATTGCGGCTCGGGGAATCGAAAGTCTTAACGACACTAAATTGGAAATCGAAAAAGCCGGCCAACGCGCTCTGGTTGTTTCGGCTGACTTGACCTCGGACCGTGAAATAAAAAAAGTTCACGAAAAGGTAACCGGTGAATGGGGTGAGGTCGATATTCTGGTAAATTGCGCCGGGATCGGCTATTTTGTCCCTCTCTCTGATCTCAGCTACGACCAGTTCAGCGAAGTGATGCGGTTGAATACCTGGGCCGGATTTCATCTGTCTCAATTGTGTTACCCGGGAATGAAAATGAAAGGAAAAGGGGTCATTATCAATATTGCCTCCACCGGCGGCATCAAACCGGATATATTTGCCGGGGCCTACAGCGCTTCCAAGTCGGCCCTGATCATGTTCACCAAACAGATCGCCTGCGAGTGGGGAAAAGATGGCATTCGATGTGTTGCCATTTGTCCCGGACTGGTCCGGACCGAGATGGCCGCCCCCCTGGTGGCCCACCGGGAAAAACATGGCTTTCAAAATCTGGTCAACCGGGTAGGTGAGCCGGATGAAATTGCCGGAATGGCCTTATTGTTGGCCAGTGAGGCTGGTTCCTATTGTCAGGGGGCCATTTATCTGATGGATGGGGGTTCCACGGTCAACGCCTCCTGGGGATAATACCGGAAAATCCAAATTTAGTTTTCTCGGTCAACAACCCATTTAAATTCTTTCAAAGTATCATTTTCGGATTTATTTCTAAAATGACCACTGTTGCAGGTTACGGGTTGCGAATTAAGAAGATGTAGTCTTTTGCCAAACAACTCGGAACACGCAACTCGGAACTCTCAACAGAGAAATTTCTGTTAATCCCCCCTATCTCCCGACTTATTTGGACTTCCATAAATTTATCCCCTATTTTCCGCTTTGCGGACTTCTATCAATAGATTAACCGTATCATCGGGCAGCAGGGTGGGTTTGCTTCCGGTGGAGAGGGCACTTAGATAAATTTTGGCGACTTTTTCCAGTAGCTCAACATTAAGCCAGGCTTCTTCCAGGGTTGATCCTAAGACCAACACCCCATGGTTCTGTAACAGGTAGCAATGACACCCGTTGTCTATTTTCCCGCCGATGTTGACAATAAGTTCAGGGCTTCCGGAAAGCGCATAAGGTACGACGTCCACGATAGGACCGATGTGGAAGGTGACCTCGTCAAAAAGGGAGGGGATCGGCTGGTTTAAAACGGCAAATACGGATGCATAGGTCTGGTGGGTATGGATCACGGCCTTGACGTCCGCACGGTCCTGATAGGCCTTCAGATGAAGTCCGGATTCCACCGAAGGTTGGCGTTTTCCATCAATCTGTTTTCGGTTAAAATCCAAGACGCACATTTCCTCCGGGGTGAGCTGGTCGTAAGGTAGGGTGGAAGGGGTGACGACAAAGGCCTCCTCACCCTCCACCCGCATGGAAACATTGCCCCCGGTCCCTTTCAGGGATCCGAAAAATCCATTAACGGAAAGCCACTGGGTACATTCAATGATTTTTTCTTTATAGGTGGTATAAGCTCCCATAACCATGACTCCTCTATTATCTAATATTCCGTTTTATTGCCCTTTCTTCAAGACTGAAAACCTCAATAGGATTCCTTTCATAATAATATTTAAGGATATACCGGGGAACCTCTCTCCTCAAGCGAATTTCAGATTGCTTTCATTTGTTTTTTGCCTGATATATTAAAACACACCGGTTTTGTAAGAATAAAAAGGCGTTGAATGAGATCAGCCCAATATTCTTGACACACAAGAATACATTCCCCTATACTTCACACATCTAAAATAAAAAAAATATTTTGTCAAACAAAGACATCGACTTCTGCGGAGAGAAAACTGGTGATATCTATCGATAACAAATTGGAATCTTTATTTAATGCCCGTTCAGTAGCCTTTATCGGCGCCTCAAATGACCCGGCCAAGTGGGGCTTCCTTACTCTAAAACATATCATAGATGGCGGTTTCCAGGGTACTATTTTTCCGGTCAATCCCAGAGAATCCGAGATACTCGGTCTCAGGGTCTACCCGACCATCACTGACCTGCCGGAGACACCCGATCTGGCGGTTATCATTGTCCCCCCTCCGGCCGTTCCGGGTGTGATCAAAGAATGCGCCGCCAAAGGGATTAAGGCCGGGATCATCATCACCGCCGGTTTTGCGGAATTGGGCGGCGAAGGTAGCCGGCTTCAAAAAGAGATTGTTGAAATTGCCCGCAAAGGGGGAATGGCCTTTGTCGGACCCAATTGTAATGGTATCATTAGCCCCTGGAATGCCCAGTATGTTCAGTTCCCTTCCTTCTTCGTCCCGCCCGGTCCTGTGGCCGTCATCGCCCAGAGCGGCAATGTAATGGATTCCCTGGCGCTCCAGATCCAGATGCGGGGCTTCGGCTGCAGTATCTGCATCGCCAGCGGCAACGAGGCTGTCCTTCACTGCGAGGATTACCTCGAATACCTGGCGGAGGACCCTCACACCAAAGTCATTCTGTCTTATATTGAAGGGTTCAAGGATGGAGAACGCTTTTTAGCGGTTGCCCGTAAAGTCAGCAAAAAGAAGCCTATTATCATGCTCAAAGCCGGTAAAACACAGGCCGGAGCCAAGGCGGCCGCTTCGCACACCGCAGCCCTGGCCGGCTCGGATGCTGTTTTTGATGCCGTTTGCAAACAATCCGGAGTAATCAGGGCCAAGAGCCTGGATGAAATGCTAAACATCGGGCTGGCCTTTCTGCGCCAGCCCCTTCCCCAGGGACGCGGCTTAGGCATTGTTACCGCCGGAGGAGGGTGGGGGGTGCTGGCCGCCGATGCCTGCGCAGAACTGGGCTTCGATATCGTCCAACTGCCTGAGCAAACGATTAATGAACTGGATAAAATTCTCCCGGCCTGGTGGAATCGGGGCAACCCGGTGGATTTGGTGGCCGGGGCTGGAGCCGATAGTCTCTTTAAGGCCGTTGAGCTGGTGTTACAGTGCCCGGCGGTTGAGGGTCTGATGTTCCTGAGTCTCATGCCAGCCTTGAGAATCGGAACTTTCGATGCCCCCCAGGATAAATCCGGTCGAGAGAACTGGGGAAAGAGAACCATAGAATCGGTCGCCCTGGCTCTGGAAGAGTTTAATGCTCTGGCCGATAAATACAACAAGCCGATTGTTGTAGCCTCCGAATACTTATGGGCCAACAACATTGAGCAGGCAGAAATCACCTTTTCCCTGGGGCGACACAATGCCGTCTGCTATCACATGCCCGGAGAGGCCGCCTGCGTGTTGGATGCCCTGGTAAAATACGGCGAGTATGTGAGACAACACCCTTAATATATTTATATGGAGAGATTATGATGAAATATGATTTCGATCAGCAGTGTGACCGACGAAATACCAATTGCGCCAAATGGGATTCAACCCAACATATATTCGGATCTAACGAGGTCATTCCCATGTGGGTTGCCGATATGGATTTCCCGGTAGCTCAGCCCATCGTCGATGCCTTGCGAAAAAGGGCAGAGCATCCTTATTATGGATATACTCAACCGGGTCCGAGTATTAATGAGGCCATTGTGGAACGGATGGAGCGGAAATTCAATTGGAAGATCAAATCGGAATGGATTGTCTTTACCCCCGGTGTGGTTCCCGCACTGAATGTGGCCATCCGGTCTTTGACCCATCCCGGAGATGAGGTAATTATTCAGGAACCGGTTTATTATCCCTTCTTCCCGGCCGTAACCAACGGAGGTTGTCAAATCGTCAATAACGGGCTTAAGCGCATCGATAATCATTATGAAATGGACTTTGAGGACCTGGAAAGAAAATTCAAACCCCGGATGGGGATGCGTTCCCACTCCAAGACGGATCAAGGCCATGGTTCTGTGCAATCCCCATAATCCGGTGGGACGTCTTTGGAACCGGGAGGAGTTAACCAGGATGGGAGAGATTGCCATTCGAAATGGGGTACCAGTCATATCGGATGAAATCCATTGCGAGATCCTTTTCAAAGGGTTCCGGCATACCCCTTTTGCCTCCATCTCCGAAGAATTTGAACAAAACTCTATCGTCTGCATGGCCCCGAGTAAGACCTTCAGTTTGGCCGGTCTGGAAGCCTCTTCTATTATTATTCCCAACAAGAAACTCCGTCATGACTTTTCCAACGCCAGGGCCGGTATTTTACCGGGGCCCAACCTGTTTGGTTATACCGCCTTGGAAGCGGCCTATCGTTTCGGAGATGAATGGCTGGACCAGGTCCTGGATTATTTACAGGGAAACCTCGATTATATGATGGACTATTTCGTCAAAAAAATTCCCCGGATAAAGGTGATTCCGCCTCAGGGCACTTACCTGATCTGGCTGGACTTCAATGCATTGGGTCTGGACGATCTGGGGCTGAGACAATTTATGCGGGAAAAGGCCAGGGTGGGCCTGGACGACGGGTTCCTCTTTGGAAAGGGGGGCAGCGGATTCCAGAGGATGAACATTGCCTGCCCTCGTTATATCTTAACCGAGGCCCTGACCAGAATTGAAAAGGCGGTAAACAGCCTTTAAATGACAGGGAATGATTATTGTAACCAAAAACGGAAATGCCTATGATACCGAAAGGGACCTGACGGCTCCGGAACGTCACATTCTTCAGAAACTCCTTTTCTGGGAAGACCTGGCCGTCAGCCTCGACCAGTTCCAACAGAAGCAAAGGGATGCTTTATTAAAAGGTTGGAACAATTCCGGACCGATCACTCCGGGAACGGCCTTAACAGCTATTGTTTTCGACCTGGAAGAAAAAGTTAAGATCCGATTGAGTCAAGAGAGGTGAAAACATCAGGAAAGGGTCTTCTCTTGGAGTCTGACATCAGTGGAAGAAATCAGATCGACAATGACCTGACCCTGGCTTGCGCTGAGGTGAAAAAGAGGATCGTCCGGTGAATGAAGAATGGGAACCCACGACCCTGGAGGGCAGGAGGGGAGCTATCCGAAGAAGAGATAATTTAATGTTGCGATGATCTGTTTTGTTGTTGTATTATAAAAAAATGATGAGAAATCAGGTTGTTTTTGCCGGGTCAAAAGGAAAAAAGTTATGGATAAATTCGACATAAAACCGGACTCGAACCTTTCGGAAATCGTCAAGCGTTTGGTAAAGACCTATCAGCCGCTGCACATCTATCTTTTTGGTTCCATCGCACGGAGTGAAGCCGGACCGGACAGCGATTTTGATCTAATGATGGTTGTACCAGACGATGCACCTCCGGAACACAAAAGGGCCAAGCTGGCCTATGACTGCCTCTGGGGAACCGGAACGGCGGTGGATGTTGTGGTTTGGACGGCAGGTCGATTCGCCCGGAGGTCTTCGGTCGTAACCTCCCTACCGGCGACGGTTCTCAGGGAAGGGAAGTTGCTCTATGACGCCCGATCCTGAACTTGTTTCCGAAACAAGGACCTGGTTTAAAAAGGCCGCCCATGATATCCGGATGGCCGAACTTGCGCTCCGGGATGATCCTGCCATGACCGACCAAGCGGTTTACCACTCCCAACAGGCGGCGGAGAAAGCCATGAAAGGATTTTTGACTTGGCATGAGCGTATCTTTCGCAAAACGCATAATCTGGTGGAACTCGGCGAGGCCTGCACAGAGCTTCTGCCGCATATTGAGCCGCTTCTTCGCCGTGCCGCCGGCCTTTCGGATTATGCCTGGCAATATCGGTACCCCGGTGATTTGGATGAGCCCAATATGGAAGAGGCCGAAGAAGCCCTGAACCTTGCTCGGGAAACCATGACTACCATCCTGTCGTTCCTGCCATCCGGGGTATGCCCATAAACCGTAAAGGGTATCTTGGTCGGGTTTGTGATGTTAAACAGTTACCAATTTAGCCAACCCACTACTATAATTCAATATATTTTTCCTTTAACCTAATTTTATGGTACATTCCAAGAAAACCACTTAATTACATTGTTCGCCAGACGATGGAAGAATCAATCGGAATGCAAACTCAATACTCCTCCAACACCGGGGATGCGCTGGACAAGATAGGCCAGATGTATGGCGTTGGTATCATGGCCTTCGTCCTCTTCCTCAGCAGTCTGGTCGGTCTTCCTGTCTTGCCCGCTTTAGCAATAGAACTTGGCGCGGGCCCGACCGGGGCATCTTTTGTGGTTTCCGCCGCGTTGATGACCGTGGTCGTCGTCCAATTCTTTGCGGGCATATTGGCAGACCGCTACTCAAAGCGGAAGTTAGTCCTGGTTGGGGCTTTCATGGGATCGCTTTCGTCCATACTATGCGTGGTTGCAACGCACTGGACTCAATTAGCTGCGCTACGTGTTTTGGGAGGTGTCGCCGACGCCATCACAATGCCTGCTCTATTGGCGACAACAGCGTCCCTGGGCAAAAATACACCGGGTAAGTTCTTTGGCATTCTACGCGCCAGTCAAGGTTTGTCTTTTGTAGTCGGACCTGCACTGGGCGCCGCCTTCTCTCTCTTCTCCTTGCGGGCCCCTTTCGTTGCCGACGGCATACTTTCTTTGCTGGCGTTCTTTGTTGCCATGAGATTATTCAAAGGCACAGAAAAAGCTAAATCGGCGCATAACCTCGGAGTATTTCACAGCCTTCGAACGACCTTCTCCCTTCCCCGTGTGTACCTATTCCTCCTGATGGGGATATCCGGTCTATTCGGCCATGGCGTCCTCTATAGCTTTGTTCCCATAAAGTCGCAGCTTGTCGGTTTGGAGGCTTGGCAAATTGGTTTGATTCTGACCGGAGGAGCACTAAGCTTCACCTGCGTTTCCTTTGTTGTGGGTACTCTTTCCGATAGGTTCGGGCGAGGGCTGTTTGTAATGGTATCACAACTGGTCATCGTTATGGGTTGCGCCGGACTTGCTTTCAGCAACGCCTTCATACCGTTACTGATCTTCTACTCTATCTTTTGCATTGGCGAGGCTACAACCTTTTTGCTCAGCTTCGTCTACGCGGCAGAGATCTTCTCGCAGAAACATATCGCAACATCAATGGGAGCGTTTGATTCGTTAATGGATCTTTCCCTCTTTGTCGCGCCTTTGCTCGCTATTTCAATGTATAGAACCTCAGGGAGCATTCCCATGGTGCTCATGCTTGCTTCAATACCGGCCGCTTTAACCTTCATAGCGATGAGTATATGGCTTCCTCGCGACTCTCAGAAAAATAAATATGAAAATCATTGATCTAAAATTAAAGCCGCAATATATTCCTGTATTAGCTGGTTGGCATCACCAGGAATGGTCCTATCTGAATCCGGAAGGAAGTTTGGAGAAGCGTATAGAAAGGATGCAGTCTTTTTTAAACGATGACCTCATCCCCAGTACATTTATTGCGATAGAAAAGGATCTATTGGGGTCCGCGGCTATCGTTGCCCATGACATGGACACGAAAAAAGAGCTTTCCCCCTGGTTAGCGAGTGTCTTTGTTTCCTCGGAAAACAGGTCCAGAGGTATCGGCACTCAATTAGTCCTCTTCGTCATGAATCAGGCAAGAGAGGCCGGTATAAAAACCCTTTACTTATTTACTCCGGATAAGGAGCATTTTTATAAAAGATTAGGGTGGCATACTATTTCAAAGGAGCTTTATCGAGACCATATGGTCACAGTGATGCAGGTAAATCTAAATAGCTGACTACGGTATCAGGAGGATTTTAATCAGGGACTCATAATAATTTTGATTTTAAACGTTTTGGTTCAGATTAGATTGAGGACCCGGTCTCGTTTAACAACCCAATAGAAAGGGGAAACGGAATGGCTGAAGAATTCAAAAACACAGGCACCTCCGAAGTACTCAGAAATCTGAGGGAAATGAGGAAATCGGCACAGGACAAGAAGATAGCCGGGATATGCGGGGGATTCGGAGAGTACACCCCCCTTCCTTCCTGGTTATGGCGGGTCATCTTTCTTACTTCCCTTTTTGTGGGCGGCGTCGGCCTGATTGCCTATATCATCCTATGGATCTGTATGCCGCCGGCAAAAAATGTTTATTAGTCTATTAATAAACCAGTTTTTTTAAAGGAAGGGGTCCAACATATCCATTATTTTCGTTGGTATCCAAGGAGGTTATTATGTATGATTTTTTATTGACTCCGGAAGAAATCGCCTTAAGAGACGAAGTTAAGAAATTCGTTCGTGAAGAGATTAACAGTGATTTTCTTAGAAAGATGGACAAGGACGAAATAATCTACCCAAGGGAATTTGCAGAAAAATTGGCGGCCCTCAATCTTCGCGGGATCCGGTTCCCCAAAAAATACGGCGGCCGGGAAATGAGCTGGGTGGCGGAGATAGCGGCAACCGAAGAGATAGGCTGTCTGGGCATGGCCCTCGGTTGTGCCTTCGTCATGCCGTCTATTGTAGGCGAAGCCCTTAACCGCTTCGGCACCGAAGAGCAGAAAGAGAAGTACTTGAAACCCTATCTTGAGGGAAAGCTGATTGCGGCCGAAGCCCTGACTGAACCCAGAGGAGGTTCCGATTTTTTTGGCGCCACTACCAGGGCCGATCTTAAAGGAGACCACTTTATCGTCAACGGGCAGAAGCGTTTTGTGGTCGGAGCGGAGGGCGCGGACTTTTTTCTGGTTTATTGCCGAACTAATTTCGAACCCGGGGCACACCGCTCCTCTCATATCAGTCTTTTAATTATCGAAAAAGGGCCTGGAGTTAAGACCGAATATCTATACGGTCTTTTAGGATGCAAGGGAGGTGGTACCGGCCGGCTGGTATTCCGCAATGTCCGGGTTCCCAAAGAGAACCTGGTCGGAGAACTCCATGGAGGCGCTTTGTGTTTTAATCAGATGATGATCCCCGAGCGTTTGACCTCTGCCGCCGGGTGCCTGGGGGTATGGGGGGCATTGGACCTGGCCTTGAGATACTCCAACCGGCGCAAGGCCTTCGGGCAGGAGATACGACGGTTTCAAGCCATTAATTTTTTAGTGGCCGATTCGATTACCCAACTGGATGCGGCCCGGGCACTGTCTTATTTTGCCGCCAGGGCAGCGGATGAAAATAGCCCTAATGTACGCCGCTTAGTCAGCGAAGCCAAGCGGTTTGCCACCGAAGCGGCCTGGGATGTGGTCAATAACGCCATGCAAATCATGGGCGGCATAGGGTATACGGATGTCTATCCTATTGAACGGGCCTTAAGAGATACTCGCCTGTCCATGATCTGGACCGGGACCAGCCAGATCATGAACCTGCTTATCCAACATGAGTATTATAATGAAGTGTTGGACCCCTCATACGACCGGCGCAAAATGGAACAGGATGCCATGCACCCGGACGAAAGCGAACGTTGCTTTACGGATGAAGACATGTGGAAGGTACACGAAAATGAAACTCAGGAGTAGTGAGTCTGGAAGCCGAAATAAAAGGGGCAAAAAGGACAACCATGAAAATCAGACAAGATGAGGTCATTCCCTTTGATTTTTATGGCCTGGAAATACGCGATTACACGGCCAGACTCGGAGGGAGTTCCTCTCTGGCCGAAATCACCGTCCCCTCAGGAGCGAGTCACCCGGAAGCCTGGTCAAAACGTTCCGACAAGTATTATTACCTGATATCGGGACAGGTTTCGTTTCAAATTGATGACGACGCTATGACACTCAACCCTGGAGATGTGTGTGTTATAAAAAAGGGGCGGCATTTCTCATACATTAATAATAGTCCGAATCCGGCCAGGATGCTCCTGGTTCATACCCCGTCCTTCGATCTTGAGGCAGAGATTATTGTAGAATACAAAGCCTAATAGGCTGCAGAAAAACTCAATACTACAGGTTGCTCAAAAAGGTCCGGATACGAGGCACCCGAAACCGGGAACCGCCCCGAAGGGGTGGGACTGAGCGGGCCTTTTAGCGAAGAAATCCAGAGGAATGAGGCGTACAAAGCAGTACGCCGCAATGACGAGGGATAAGGGTAACAAAGTAGATGGGCCTTTTTCAGAAACCTGTTAAGGAAAGGAAAACCATGAGAGATTCTACTAAGACCATTGGAAATCTGATCGATAAAATAACCGTTTCCATTATCAGCTCAGTGGATGAAGCGGGTTTTCCCAATACCAAGGCCATGCTCCCCCCGCGGAAAAGAGAAGGGATAAAGCATCTGTTCTTTACCACAAACACCTTGTCGATGCGCGTCAAGCAATATACGGACAATCCCAAGGCCTGTGTTTATTTCTTCGACAAGAGGTTCTTTAGAGGCGTCATGCTCAGGGGAACCATGGAGGTTTTGCAGGATAGCGCCTCGAAGACAATGATATGGAATGATGGTGATGAAAGGTATTATTCAAAAGGCGTCACTGATCCCGATTACTGTGTGCTCAAGTTCACGGCTCAGAATGGCCGATATTACAGTAATTTTAAATCTGAGAATTTTGAAGTTGCGTAAGAAACGCCCCATCAAATGAAATTTGGGGAAATTTTTGATAAAAAAAGAAAAAGGGAAATATCTGAATGAGTTCAATTACTGTTATTACCGATGAAGTCCGTCAGCGTCTGATTAACGAATTTACTTCCCCCGGCGGACTTTTTGAAGTCACTACCGAAACCATCCGGGGGGTGGAATACAGGGTATTTAAATCCTCTCCCGGGAACCTTAGGGAAATGTATGCTCTTGGGATGGATAAGGACTCTTTTTATGCCAGGGTTTTTATCGACTGGTTCGGGGATGAGGATTGGCCTTGCATGATTTACAAGGACGAGTGCTACTCTTTTGAAGAAGCGTATCAACTCGCCGCCCGACTGGCTTGGCGGATGAAAGAGAAATTCGGCATTGAAAAAGGGGATAGGGTGGCTATTGCTATGCGTAACTATCCGGAGTTTTGCCTGGCCTTTATGGCCGTAACAGCCATTGGTGCATTGGCCGTGCCCTTTAATGCCTGGTGGGAAGGACCAGAACTGGCTTACGGGCTTAAAGACAGTGAGCCGAAACTTATTTTCGCAGATCAGCAGCGGTCCGACCGTCTGGTCCCTTATCTGAAAGAATTCAAAATACCCTTAGTTGTGGTCACGCCCGGAAAAAGACCTGCATGATGGTTCCCTCCGCTACCAGGATCTGATTTCAGGTTCAAAGGAAAAGGATTTTCCCCCGGCCGTAGTCGATATTGATTATGACGCTTATATTATGTACACCTCCGGCTCGACCGGCCGACCCAAAGGAGTGGTGACTACTCACCGGGCGGTTATTAACACAGTCATGTCCTGGCATTTTCCCGTTATCGGTTTATTGCACCTGAATAAGGATTATCTGGATGAAGTCAAACCGGCTAATAAACCCTCCACCATCCTGACCGTACCCCTTTTTCATGTCACCGGCCTTGTCTCTCAATTTTTGGCCAACTTCATCATCAAAAGAAAGATGATCATGCTGTATAAATGGGACCCGGAAGAGGCCCTAAGGCTGATCGAGAAAGAACATATTACGCAATTCAATGGGGTGCCTTCCATGTCCTGGGAAATGGTCAACTCCCCCCATCTGAGGAAATACGACCTGAGCAGTTTGACGGTCATGGGCGGCGGAGGGGCCGCCCGGCCGCCACAGCATGTCAAAATATTGGAACAAATATTAGGAAGGCATATTTCCCAGGCCGGTTATGGATTGACTGAAACCACGGCCGTGGGGGCTACCAATGCCGGGGAAACTTATTTAACGCATCCGGATAGCGTTGGCCGTCCTACCCCTCCCCTGGTAGAGGCCAAGATCGTCGATGAGCTGGGAAGGACTTTAAAGAACGGCGAGATCGGAGAGATCTGTTTTAAAAGCCCGGCCAACCTGAGAGGTTACTGGAAGGACCCCAAGGCAACAGCGGAAATTTTTCTTGAAGGCGGATGGCTGAAAACCGGAGATGTCGGCATCATTGACGATGACGGCTTTATTTATATAAAAGACCGGGCCAAGGACCTGGTGATCCGAGGAGGAGAGAACATCGCCTGCCGCGAGGTGGAAGACGTCATTTACGAACATCCCAAGGTCTTTGAGGCGGCAGTCTTCGGCTTGCCGGAAGAAAGACTGGGCGAACAGGTGGCCGCTGTAATCCAGGTGCGATCGGAAGAAGAATTGACCGAACAGGAATTAAGGAATTTTCTGAGTACCCGCCTGGCAAAATTCAAAATCCCGACACTGATCTGGATGCAAAAAGAACCCCTGCTGCGGGGCGGTACGGGCAAGATACACAAAAGAGGGATGAAGGAGGAAAAGCTGGCGGAACTGTCAAAGGGTAAATCTTAGACTTGGTCATATTATCCATTAATAAATTGATAATATTAACCTGTTTTAGTAGATAGGGACACTCAAAGGAGAATGGCAAGAATGACGGAATATGCTCAGTTTAAACTTGCGGCAATTCAGGCTGAACCGGTTTACTTCAATCGGCAGGCATCGACCGAGAAGGCCTGTCACCTGATCCGGGAAGCGGGAGCACAGGGGGCCACCCTGGCTGCCTTTGGTGAATCATGGTTGCCGGGTTACCCATTTTTCGTTTGGGGATCATCCAAGGGATCGATGGCCGCCGAATATCTGGCCAATGCGGTTGAAATACCGGGCACTACCACCGACCAATTGTGTGAGGCGGCTTGCCAGGCCCATATGGATGTCGTCATCGGCGTGGCCGAACGGGATGCCCTAACTCAGGGAACGGTTTACTGCACCTTGCTGTTTATCGGCAGCGATGGAACGATCCTGGGCCTACACCGAAAACTCAAACCAACACACCGGGAACGAACCGCCTGGGGCGAGGGAGACGGAAGCGGCCTTACGGTTTACAATCGCTCCTATGCTAAAATAAGCGGCCTCAATTGTTGGGAACATAACATGGTCCTTCCCGGTTATACCCTGATGGCGCAGGGAACTCAAATCCACATTGCGGCCTGGCCGGGGATGCATAGCTCGCGACATCTGTTTTTGTCCCAGGCCTTTGCCTCCCAGGCAAGTGCCTATGTCATTGACGTGGGTGCCCTACTGTCCCCTGACCGTGTTCCGGAAGCATACAAGGATTTGGCTGAAAATTATCCGGGAGAGAGCTGTATCATCGATCCCAGAGGCGAGGTCATAGCAGGGCCGGCCGAGGGGGAAACCATCCTCATAGCCGACTGTTCGATAGATCGCATCTTCTCAGCCAAGGCCCTTTGTGATGTTGCCGGGCACTATTCAAGACCGGATCTTTTTCAACTGAGCGTTAACCGGTCACCCTATCGACGTGTTGTAGTGATTCAGGAGCAAGAGCCTAAGGGGGATAGGGAGACCATACTTGAATCTTGAAGATGATCAGAGTTAATAACCCCATAAAAAACTAAAACATGAAAAGGAGGAAAGACCTATGAAACTGGAGGATATTAAATGTATCGGAATCTTGGGGGCCGGAGTTATGGGCGGAGGGATTGCCCAGTCGGCAATTCTGGCCGGTTATAAAGTGATGGTACGCGATCTCAAGGATGAGATTTGTGCGAAAGCAAAAGACACGATTATTAACGGAAGATTTGGCATTAAAGGCGCCGTGGAAAGAGGGAAAACTACGCAAGAAGAAATGGACAAGGCCCTCTCTCTTCTCAATTTCACGACAAAGGTTGAGGATCTGAAAGATTGTGATCTGATTATCGAGGCCATCGGAGGAGGGGCTGATGGGGCCATTGAAAACAAGGACATGAAACTCGCGATTTTTAAGGAACTGGACTCAACTTTGAAAAAAGAGGCTGTTATTGCCAGTAATACCTCACGATTCACGATTGCCGACCTGGCCGCGGTGACCAATCGCAAGGACCGGTTTATCGGCATGCACCTCTTCAGCCCCGCCAATATCATGAAACTGGTGGAGGTGATATACACGAAGGAAGTGACCGAAGATGTGATCCTACTCATTGAAGATCTGAGTAAAAGCTGGGGGAAAACGCCTGTTCGTGTGAAGGATGTCCCGGGTGATACGGGTTTTATAGGCAACCGGGTCATGGGAGCGGCCCGCCGGGAAGCCATGAAGATTGTCGAAGAGGGGATCGCCACACCCGAGGATGTCAATACGGCCATGGAATTAGGATTTCGTTGGCCTGCCGGACCCTTGCCGGCCAAAAGACCAGGGGCGAGAAGCGGCTGGCAATAAGCCGATACCAGATAACGGTAAGCGACCCCAGCCAGGAGAACGGGGTCGCTTACTCAAGAATATGTTAGTGAATCCAGTGGACACGTCCCCGGCTCCCCAATGCAAGGCATTCCGAATCCGAAAAACGGTGGGCTGCTTTGGGGAAAACAGATGCTGGCCGTTTTCTTGTTATTGTATTTACTAAGAGGAATTATTTAATCAGGGTAATCTCCGCCAGAGACATGAATAAAAATGAGAGAAAATATTACGATGAAAAAGGATAATAATATTCCAAATTTTAGGAATGAAGACGAAGGGAGAGAATTTTGGGCAATTCATTCTCCTCTCGATTATTTTAATATTAAAGATTTTAAGAGGGCTTCTTTCCCAAAGCTTAAACCATCAATCAAGTCGATTTCAATTCGCCTCCCGGAAGACATGTTTGCGGAACTCAAGACCCTTGCAAATAAAAGGGATATACCGTACCAAAGCTTGGCAAAAATATTTCTTGCCAGACAGATTTCTCTTGAGCGTGGGTCGATTGAATTATTTTCAAAAAAAAGGGGGCAGAAGGTCCCTGCCCAACATTAGCATGAATAATGTTAACCTCGAAGTTGTATAAAAATTGATCTTGAGATGTCTATTTGCTGATAATGACTTGGTATTTTGGTTGTTACGGGACCGAGGCCAAAAGTAACCAGAGATGTAGTATGGATTTTACAATAAATATCGATCAATTTTTACCCTTTGGGAAAGCCGTATATTGCCGCATCTCCTTTGTTGGCAAGGGTTCGCAGTACCTTAGTACGACCTCACCCATGCCGCCGCGGCTCTCCAGCATCCTCGGCTTTTGCAACATCGAGGTCACTTTCATAAAATAACAAGAACGGCTAAAAAAGATTGAGTTGTGGGGAGGGTTTTTCAGAAGGGGCATCCATTTTGAAAATTTTTACCTGCCCGTAAACCCCGTCATAGCCGGGCTTGACTTGGACCAGGCCCCGGCGGACCTGCAAAATTCCATCGGTCAGGCGGTCGTCCATAAAGGACCGGAGCTCTTCTTCCGAAAGATCCATCAAGATATTAAACTCGGACCCGCCTCGTTCAATAAGGCGGAGGTACTCTTTTCGAATCCGTTTGGATTGGACCCCGACTGCATAAACCTCACCCAGGATTTCTTCCAATGGTACCAGATGAAGGGCCGGAACTGCCCCTTCAGGAATAAAACCTTCCGGCCGGTCGGCCAGGGCTTCCACCCGATGCATAACCCCCACCACCAGGGTTTTTCCACACACCGGGCAGAGATAATCCTTTTCCCGGGTTTGTTCCGGGGCATAACTGATCCCGCAACTCCGGTGGCCGTCGAAATGATATTTACCTTCTTCCGGGAAAAACTCGATAGTGGCTAAAAACTTCTTCGGATCTTTGTCTTTGATGGTTTGAATAATATCGTTATAGGTCAACGGGCAATCGAAGATATTGGCCTCCCGGCCGATCTTGGCCGGTGAATGGGCATCGGAATTGGAAATCAGAGTGAGCCGGTCCAGGGCCGACCAGCGCCAGTTCATGGCCGGGTCGGAAGAAAGGCCGGTTTCAATCGCCTGGATATTGGCTGTTTCTTCTTCAAAACATTCTTCCAGACTGTCAAAACCGGAATGGGAGCCAAAAACGGAAAACCAGGGAGTCCAGGCATGGGCCGGAACAACCAGGCATTCCGGATCGATATCCAGGACGATTTTGACCAGGTCCTTGGCCGAGAAGCCGAAGATGGGTCGGCCGTCGGATTTGACGTTGCCGATGCGGTCCAGATGAAGATTAATTTTTTCTACTGTGCGAACGGTCGGGGCAAATATCATCATATGGACCCGCCGGCCTTTGCCGGCCTGGGTATAGATGTGGCTGGTTTCGGCCGTTAAAATAAAGTGGACTGCCCGGGCATTATCCCCTTTCAGTTTTAGGAGCCCCTGTCCAGTCTCCTCCAACTCGGTTTTGATTTCTTCAAAGTATGTGGGATGGGTGAAATCACCGGTGCCCAGCAGTTTGATCCCTTTCAGCCCGGCCCAGTGGGCCATGGTCGGCAAATGCATCTCTTTGCTGGTGGCCCGGCTATAGGCGGAATGGACGTGGAAGTCAGCTATGATTTTCATGAGAAGATTGATGTATATCGTTCAGCGCCTGCGAGGGACAGGGGCGTTCGTCGAAAAACCTTTTCATAGTTCATTAATGAAAAGAAGTGATACAAAAATGGTGGTCGTTTAAACCCGTAACACGCAACCCGCAACCCTAAACCCATCACCCGTCACTTTTCTTACGGCCAGACAGCATGTATCTTCCGATCTTTTTCCTCGACCTCAGCCTCCAGCCTTGCCTTATAATCCTTCAATGCCGAGGTCAGAGTGGGTGAGTTCAGGGCCAGGATCTGAACGGCCAGAATGGCGGCATTCTTGGCCCCGGCAGGGCCGACCGCCATCGTGGCCACCGGAATGCCCGAGGGCATTTGAACCATGGCCAGTAAGGAATCCAATCCTTTTAATGAGGAAGAATCAATGGGCACCCCGATCACCGGCAGGGTGGTCTCTGCCGCCAAAACACCGGCCAGATGGGCGGCCGCGCCGGCTCCGGCAATCAAGACCTTGAACCCCCGCTCCCCGGCCTTACGGGCAAACTCAGCCGTCTTTTTGGGTGAACGATGGGCCGAGGATACCATCAGCTCATACGGGATATTAAATTCTCTTAAAATTTTTGTCGCCCCTTCCATAATCGAAAGGTCCGAATCGCTACCCATGACAATCCCCACCAGAGGAGCCGACTTGGCTTTACTCCCGGCGTATTTTAAGGCCTTCCGACCGATATCCCTTCGATTGTAATCTGTTTCCCAACCGATCTTTCCCACAGCCTGGTAGGCCTTTTTTATGGCTCTGGGAATATCCTCTCCCAAAGCAGTCACTCCCAAGACCCGTCCCCCGTTGGTAACAACGGCCTTGTCTTTTAAGGCCGTACCGGCGTGAAAGGCCATCACATCCTTCAAGCCTTTGACCTGATCCAACCCTTTAATGAGGTGGCCCTTTTGATAAGACCCGGGATAGCCTTTTTCGGCCATAACCACACAGACCGCAGGCCGTTCGTCCCAGTCGATTTTGATTTTATGTAAGGTTCCATTCGCCACGGCCTCAAAGATCTCCACCAAATCTGTTTTCAAACGCATCAATAAAGGCTGGGCCTCGGGATCCCCAAAGCGTACATTAAATTCCAGAACTTTGATTCCGCCGTTTTTAATCATCAATCCGGCATAAAGCACCCCTTGATAGGGTCTTCCCTCTTTAGCCATGGCCTGGATTGTGGGGATCATCACCTTATTCATGGCTTCCTGAAACAGGTCCGTGTCGACAACCGGAGCCGGAGAATAGGCCCCCATTCCTCCGGTATTCGGCCCCTGATCATTATCGTAAATTGCTTTGTGGTCCTGAGAAGTGGGCATGGGCACGACGGTCCGCCCGTCGGTAAAGACCAGAAATGAGGCCTCTTCACCGGTAAGACATTCTTCCAGAAGGAGCTTATTGCCCGCCTCCCCAAAGGCCTTATCGAACATGATTAATTCAATAGCCGCCTGGGCTTCGGCCTTGGTTTGACAAACCATGACCCCTTTGCCGGCAGCCAGTCCGTCGGCTTTGACTACGATAGGGGCCCCTACTTTTTCCAGATAGGCCAGGGCCTTTTCAGGATCGGTGAAGGTTTTAAAAGAGGCGGTGGGGATATGATATTTGGTCATGAGACGTTTGGCAAAATCTTTGCTGGCCTCCAGAACGGCGGCATTTTTCTTGGGGCCGAAAGCCTTTAGCCCTTTTTTCTCCAGGGCATCGACCAAGCCTCTGGTCAAAGGGTCTTCGGGACCAACGACGGTCAGGTCGATCTTTTCTTTTTGGGCAAATCGGACCAGGCCGGCAATATCATCGGCCTTGATCGGCAGGCACTCGGCCAATTCGCTGATCCCGGCATTGCCTGGGGCACAATAGATTTTGGACACCTTTGGGCTCTGAGCGATCTTCCAGACCAAGGTATGTTCCCGGCCGCCTCCACCTACCACCAGTATTTTCATATTACCCTCCTTGTTAGAAATTTTGGAATCCAGAATTCAGAATGAAAAAGGATTAAGAGGAAAAGGAATTTTTCTGGATTCTGGATTCTGATTCCTGGATTCTAAATATCTTCCAATAATATTCGAAAAGCAAAATTTTTAGAGATAAATTTTATGATAAATGAAGCTTAAATTCAGAATCTCAAATGCACATCCCCGGCCAGAAATTTTTCCTCCCGGCCATGGTCAAGCCGAAGGATTAGGGCACCCAGTTCATCAATGCCCTGTCCGATGCCGGTCCAGGACTTCTGATTGTTGAAAATCGTAACCCGTCGATTATTAACGAGGGAATACCGATTCCATTCCTCCCTCAGTAAACCCACTCCATTAGTTTTAGCTTTTTCGTATAAGGTCTCCGCCTGTTTCAGAAAGTGCGTTAGAAGCTTAAGGCGGGAAATTTTATGACCGGTTTCTTTAAGAAGACTGGTAGTCGGCTGTCCCTCTGGGGGCGGTTTGGGCGGGGCCCAGTTGCAGTTAATCCCGATCCCGACAATCATATAGTCGATTCGATCCGGATCGGTAGTAAACTCGGTCAGGATTCCGGCCAGCTTTTTGTCACCGGCGTAAATGTCATTGGGCCATTTGATGCCTACTTCAATCCCGGTGACATCCCGAATAGCCCGGCAAAGAGAAACTGAGGTCAGAACGGTCCCATAAAAGGCTTGTTGCGGTGGCCACTTCGGCCGAAGAATTATGGAAAAAAGGAGATTTTTCCCGGAAGGGGATTTCCACTGCCGGTCCAGACGCCCTTTTCCCTTTTCCTGATATTCAGCCACCAGCAGGGTTCCTTCCAAGGCCCCATCGGCAGCCAAAGACCTGGCCTGGATATTGGTGGAATCGGTGCGTAGAAAGTGGAAAATTTTTTGCCCGAAACAGCGGGTATTAATTTCTTGCCGAATCAAGTCCGGATATAAAATATCAGGAACGGCCTTGAGGCGATAACCTTTACTTTGAAGGGATTCGATATTGAATCCCTCCTCTTTGAGTTGAGTTATATATTTCCAGACCGCCAGCCGGGTCATTCCCAATTGTTTGGCCAGAATCTCTCCGGAAACAGAATCACTTGGGGATAATACCCCCAGAATTACTTCTTTGGGATGGGGGTGAGCTTTCCGGTCAGAGACTTTCATATTTGCATAAAAAAACCGCTCTTAAAAAAGGAAAAACTATTTCTTTTTCAAAAAGTCCCGAATCAATTTAATGGCGCAAAATTCACCGCACATGGTACAAACGTCGGATTCACCGGGGTTGGTTTCGGCCCTCATTTTACGGGCCTTTTCCGGATCCAGACAGAGGCTGATCTGTTTTTCCCAGTCCAGGGCTTTCCGGGCCGAGGCCATTTGCCGGTCCTGTTCCCAGGCCTGTTTGTTTCCCCGAGCCAGATCAGCGGCATGGGCGGCTATCCGGGAGGCAATGATCCCTTCCCGCACATCTTCCGGGGAAGGAAGTTTGAGATGTTCAGAAGGGGTCACATAACACAAAAAATCAGCCCCGGCCATCCCGGCTAAAGCCCCTCCGATAGCACAGGCGATATGGTCGTAGCCGGCGGCGATATCGGTAACTAAAGGACCCAGGACATAAAAAGGGGCACCCTGGCAGAGTTGTTTTTCGAGCAGGATGTTGGCCTCGATCTGATTGAGCGGCACATGCCCCGGTCCTTCGATCATGACCTGAGCTCCGGCTTTAAGGGCTTTTTCCCTTAATTCACCTAAGGTAATCAGTTCCTGAACCTGGGCCCGGTCGGTGGCGTCGAGAAGGCATCCTGGACGCAGGCCGTCACCGAGGCTCAAGGTCAGATCATATTTCCGGGCTAAATCAACCAACCGGTCATATTGTTCATAAAGGGGGTTTTCTTTTCCATGGTAAACCATCCAGGTAGCCAGAAAGGCCCCGCCACGACTGACGATATCCAGAGTCCGGCCTTGCTGTTGCAGACGCTCCAGGGAACCCAGGGTGACCCCGCAATGCACGGTGATAAAATCAACCCCTGCCTGGGCTTGACTTTCTATTACTTCGAAGAGCTTTTCAGCAGTCAGGTGGATTATCCCTCCCTTTTCCCGGATCGTTTCCACCGCCGCTTGGTAAATTGGGACCGTTCCCAGGGGGAGAGGAGAATGGGCGATCATGGTCCGCAGGATCTCTTTCAGGTTTCCGCCGGTACTGAGGTCCATTACCGAATCGGCCTTGGCTTGGACGCATATTTTGAGTTTTTCCAGTTCCTGGTCCAGGTCTATCTGATCGGACGAGGTCCCGATATTGGCGTTGACCTTGATGGTCAATCCTTGACCGATGCCCACCGGGCGGAGCTTCTTTTTTCCGGAATTGGCCGGTATAACGATAGTCCCCTGGACCACCCCTTTTTGGATCTGCTCCGGATCTACCCCTTCATAGCGGGCCACCTCCTGCATCTCCGGGGTTAGGTCCCCTTTTCTGGCTGATTCAATCTGTGTCAAAATGTTACTCCTTTATTTTTGAAACCATGCGTAGGGATCGGTCGAGCCCCTCCCGTGACCGATCGGTTGGGCCCCGGCAATGGCCTTGGTAATAAATTCCTTGGCTTTTGCCAGAGCATCATTCAAAGAAAAACCCTGGCCCCAGAAAGTGGCGATAGCGGCGGATAAAGTGCATCCGGTCCCGTGGGTGTTTAGGGTCCGGATACGAGGGCTGGAAAATTCCTGGAAAGTTACCCCATCATAAAACAGATCTATAGCCGCCCCGGTTAAATGCCCCCCTTTGATCAGGACATTTCCTTTAGTCCATTCTTTTATCATCCTGGCAGCCTTTTTCATGTCGGTCCGGGTCTTAACCGGAAGACCGGTCAAGCGGGAAGCTTCGGACAGATTCGGAGTGATCAACCCGGCTAATGGAAACAGTTTTTCTTTCAGGGTTTGGACCGCCTTTTCTTTCAATAAAAAGTGCCCGCTTTCAGAGATCATGACCGGGTCAAGGACCAGCTTTCGAATTTTGAACTTCTTCAACATCCGGGCTACCAGTGAAACAACTTCGGGTTGGAGCAACATCCCGGTCTTGACGGCATCAACATCGATATCAGAAAGAACAGACCGGAGTTGTTTTTCAATAAAACCCAGGGGAATCGGAAAGACTCCTTGAACCCCCAAGGTGTTTTGGGCGGTCAAGGCGGTTATGACCGAGGTGCCATATCCTCCCAATAAAGCGATGACCTTCAGATCGGCCTGGATACCCGCTCCGCCGCCGGAATCCGACCCGGCAATGGTCAAAATACGCGAATTAATAACCCCCCCTCACCAATAAAAACAGGCCATACCCGAAGGGATGGCCTGGATTTGGAAAATGGTGGAACGTTTCTTTTTTATCGGCAGGTACAATCCAAATCGAAAACGCCTGGACGATGAGTAACGATGCCCTTCTGAAAGGGAGGGAGGTTAACCCCTCTTTTTACGCTGATGACGGGTTTTCCTCATCAACTTTTTATGTTTGTGCTTCCTCATTTTTTTCCGTCTTTTTTTGACTACGCTACCCATCCAGTTCCCCTCTTGGCTTCCGAAATTTCTGAAGAAATATATTTAAAATTATAAGTAATAGCCGATTTGGCCTATATTGGCAAGAAAAATAATTATATAAATAATCACTTGACAATATTAGGGATTTTAATCCAAATTAAGCCAGGAAGACAAAGGGGTGTACCTTTTCCCCCATATATTATTAATAAATATCTTTGAAATTGGGGCCTTAAGCCGGATTATCCAAAAATAGGGAATGGTCTATATCTTTTAACAAGGTTCTGGATACTGGATTCTTGATACTGGATTACACCAAAAATTCGATACTGGATCAAATAGCCGATACTGGATGGACTTAATCCAGATTCGAGTATTGTTTTTGTTTTTATCCAGCATCCAGTATCCAGTATCGTCCGGCCGAAGACAATTTTTCCCCATTTCAAAAAATTTAGATAAAAATTCTCAGATTTATTTTTTCAAAAGAAACCCATGAATCCTGAAACGCTCTTATTAATGGAATTCACCAGAGAACCCATGATCGCCTACTTTTCTATGGAAATTGGGATTCAAAGCAGTATCCCGACTTACAGCGGAGGTTTGGGTGTCTTGGCCGGGGATACGATCAAATCCGGGGCTGATCTTAATCTTCCCATGGTGGCGGTTACTTTGCTCAGTGAAAAAGGTTATTTTCGCCAGGAGCTGGATGAAAAAGGCCGGCAGACCGAGCACCCGGTTATTTGGGAACCGGCTAAGTTCATGACCCTGCTTTCTCCCAAAGTCCAAGTGGAGATTGAAGGACGAAAGGTGTTAATCCAGGCCTGGTACTATACCGTAAAAAGCTTTACCCGCGGGCAAGTGCCGATCTTCTTTCTTGACACCGATTTAAAAGAAAACGCTCCCGAGGATCGGGAAATCACCTCTTTTCTTTACGGAAAAGACCTGGCTTACCGGTTAAAACAGGAAATAGTTCTGGGCATCGGCGGGGCGCGTATGTTGAAAAAACTGGGCTTCGAGATCAAGAAATATCATCTCAATGAGGGGCACGCCAGCCTTTTAACACTGGAACTCCTCCAAATTTTTAAAAAACCGATTGAAGAGGTTTGGGATGAAAAACTGGTCTGGGATGTCAACCGGGTAAAAGATCTCTGTGTTTTTACCACCCATACCCCGGTGGAAGCCGGGCACGACCGGTTTTCCTATGATTTAGTCCGGCAGATTTTGGGGGAGCCGGTACCTTTCGATGTGCTTAGGGGGCTGGCCGGTCAGGAGTTTCTGAACATGACCCTTCTGGCCCTTAACCTGAGTGAATTCGTCAACGGAGTGGCCAAAAAACACGGAGAAGTTTCCCGGACGATGTTTCCCGGATACAAAATCAGTGCCATTACTAATGGAGTCCATTCCTACACCTGGACTTGTGAGAGCTTCAAGAAACTATATGACAAGTATCTGCCCGGCTGGGCCAATGAACCGGAATTGTTTGTTCGTATCGGAAGGATTCCGGATGAAGAAATATGGGAAGCCCACCAGGAGGCCAAGAAGATTTTGGTCAGCTATATTCAAGAGAGTACCGCCGTGGCGTTAAACCCGGAGGTATTGACCTTCGGCTTTGCCCGCCGGGCAACCGCTTATAAAAGGGCCGATTTGTTATTCACCGATTTGGAAAGATTAAAGTCCATAGGGACCGGGAAGATCCAAATTATCTATGCAGGCAAGGCCCATCCCAACGATCAGCCGGGAAAGGCCCTGATCGAAAGGATTTTCGATTTCAAGGAAAAATTGAAAGATCACATTCAACTCGTTTACCTGGCCAACTATGATATGGAGCTGGCCTTGAAACTGGTTTCAGGCGTGGATGTCTGGCTTAATACACCGCTACGCCCCCGGGAGGCTTCGGGCACCAGCGGGATGAAAGCGGCCCATAACGGGGTCGTGAATTTCAGTGTTCTGGATGGCTGGTGGATAGAAGGACATATCGAAGGGTATACCGGCTGGTCCATTGGCCCGAGTCCTACAGAGACCAGGCTGGTGGAAAGCTATGATAACCGGGATGCTGAGGATTTATACACTAAACTCGAAAAGGTTATCATTCCACTGTATTATAATGAAAAGAGCATCTGGGTTCGGATGATGCAAAATGCTATCGGGAAAAACGCCTACTATTTTAATACCCACCGCATGATGCGCCGCTATGTGACCGAGGCCTATATTCGTTAGAAATGAGTAACTTATTTATTTTTTTAATAGTATTATTGTAAAGATTGCGATGATTTTCCCTCAATCTGCAACCCATGCGCAACCATTTTCCTCGCTTTGCTAATGAATGACTTTAGAGTTAAAAAATGATATAAAAAGTGGGGGGATGAAATATCCGGATCCCTCCACTTTCAATTAATAATCCTTGTATAAAGGAACATCAAGGGAGGGACTTTAGATTCTCCTTTATTGTGAGATGAACTCGTTCCCAAACATAGCTTCCTGTAGTCCGCAAATCTTCTCTCTTGAAAAACGCAAGAGTTCAAACAGTATTCAGTAAAAGCGGTTGGGCAAAAAACTCGGATATTACGAAGTTCGTATTTTCTGTTAATAAGGAGTAAATATATGGTAAAAAATTATGTTCCTTGGTATTTTAACTACTTATATTGCAATAAAAATTAATTCGGAACATCTTTAATTATAAATATCCGGGAAAGGCGAACTCGTATAATAATTATTAGGCTGAAAGGAATGTTATGAACATTAAAAAATAAATTCAGGTATGGATAATATCAATTGGTATTATTGTAATATTGAGCATAATCCTAGATGCCTATTTCTGCGTCAATAAATTCACTGCAATCGGACAATATATTATTTTAGCACTAACACTAATCGCTCTAATGATTTATTCATGGGATAATCATCGGATAAGCGAATGCAACGGAACAGAAATGGGAAGAAGAACTTAAACCAAAATTACTATATGAAATGGGTATGAATCCAAGCGATCCAAGTGATGTAAGATTTCGTTTGATAAACCCAACAGACTTTCTAATAGAAGCAAGGTTTAACTGCAATTTGAAAATATATGGAGAGCTTATATCTTTTCCTGGCGCATATGACGGTTCAGAAACATGGGGAATTTTCCCTCACCAAATATCGGAAGGGCATTTCTCTCTGGATACTGTCTTAGCAAAGAAAGGTAAAGCCAGATGGGAAATGGTACAAAATGCAAATGATAAGAACCAAACTGAACAGTTGACTATGGACCTTGAGATATCATTTGAGAATGAAAATGGAAGAAAACGAAAATATCCTGCGAGGAGGCATTATTTCTTGTTCAAACAAGGAGTATGGGTACCTGAGTTAGCAAAAAATCCGGCCTAACCCGTCGCTGCACCCAATAGCAGCCCGCTGGACTGCTCCGGGTGAGCTTTTCGTTAGCGGAGAATAGAAGAAATGAACACCACGAGGACATTTGTTAAGAACCGTGAGGGACTTCCGTTCAAGGATTCTGTAGCGCTGGTTTGGGGCAATAACGCTGCGTGGCTTTGCGTCGAATGCCGTGAACTTTTGGGAAACCGAACGGGTGATACAGAGTACCGAGTCCAATGCCAATGCGGAGCAAAATATGAGATCGAACGGACACCCAACAGGTCAGGAAAACTCCATCTTGGCGCCGCCACAGGAATTCGGCTGACCGAAGGGACACACAGGTAGCAGCGGTAAACGTTGTTCTCAAGAGGTTGCGATGTTGGAGGGTAGTTTTGGTGATCAATTGAACCGGACTTTTGAGGAGGTGTTTAAGCAAACTGACCGGGCTTCAGCGATAGTATCAAGCGCTCTCCTCGAAGAGCTGTTGGAACGACTCCTTCTTGCTTTCCTGATTGACCACAAGTCGGTAGAAAGGGATTTATTTGATGGAATGGCACCCCTTTCCACGATGAGCGCTAAAATCAACCTCGCCTATTATTTGGGTCTACTAGAGCAAAGTGAATTTGAAGACCTGAAGCTTATCAAAAACATCAGGAACGACTTCGCCCATTCTTTCGAAGGTATCAATTTTGGAGACCTAGACGTATTAGGGATAAATGCCTTCAGCTCAAAACACTGACAAGCACGAGTCCGCCGAGGGATGCGATGGACAGCATAAAGAACATAAAAACGTTCTTCCAAATCAATACAACGTTGCTAGCGTCTATCCTTTTTGCTCATACCGAGGAAGTCAAGCACATGGAGCCCCACAAGTATGCCATGGGTAACGTAGACGGAACGGGTAAAGATGAGAAAACCCGCTGACGACTGGGTGCACCCAATCCCCAAACAGCGGGCTCTGGCTGACCCTGGTGTTATACTTACTTTCAACCAGTAATCATTCGCTTTCA
>CAWAKF010000024.1:0-95469 GCA_963782435.1 uncultured delta proteobacterium | reverse complement strand
TTCAGCTTCATTTACTCGGAAGACCGGCTCAAGACACCTTTGATTCGGGAAAACGAGGAATTTAGAGAGGCCACCTGGGAGGAGGCCTTCGACCTGATTGTTCAAAAGCTCAAAGCCACCATTGACCGCTACGGCCCGGATGCCATGGCCGGCGTCAGTTGCGCCCGGAGCATCAATGAAGATTCCTATCAGATGCAAAAACTTTTCCGCGCGGTGATCGGCACCAACAACATTGATCACTGCGCCCGTACCTGACACGCACCAACGGTCGCCGGTCTGGCGATTGCTTTCGGTTCCGGTGCTATGACTAACTCCTTTGCAGATTTCAGCAAGGCCAAGATGATCCTGGCCATCGGGTCCAATATGACCGAGGCCCATCCGGTGGCTGCGGCCGCCGTCAAACGGGCCGTGTTGGATGGGGCCAAACTCTATGTGATCGATCCCAGTCGAACGGAACTGGCGAAACGGCCACCCAGCATATACCCCTTAAAGTGGGCAGTGACATCGCCCTTTTGAATGGGTTATGCAGGTCCTGATTACCGAGGATCTCTATGACAAGAAATTTCGTTGAATCCTGCTGCGTCGGGTTTGAAGAGCTTGAGAAAAAAGTCATGGAATATCCTCCGGAACGGGCGGAGGAAATCTGCGGGATAAGTGCTGAAACGATCCGCCAGTTAGCCCGGGACCTGGCAGCCGTAAAACCCGGTATGCTGATGTACACCCTGGGGATTACCGAACATACTTGCGGGGTCAATAATGTCCTTAGTTCCGCCAATCTCCAGATGCTTTTAGGGAACGTGGGCTTGAATGCGGCGGGGTGAACCCGTTGAGAGGGCAGAATAACGTCCAGGGGGCCTGTGACATGGGGGCCCTGCCCAATGTCTTTCCCGGGTATCAGCGGGTTGAAGATCCGGCCCTTCGGGAAAAGTTCGAAAAGGCCTGGGGCGTAAAGAAGCTGCCGGAAAAAAACGGGCTGATGCTTCCCCAGATGATGGAGGGTCTGATAGACGGGAAAATCAAAGTATTCTATGTCTTTGGGGAGAATCTGGCCAATACCGAACCCGACATCAAACATGTGGAACATTGTCTTTCATCCGCCGAATTTCTGGTCTGCCAGGATAATTTTCAGACCGAGACCACCCGATTCGCTCACGTCATTTTACCGGCTGCGGCCTGGAGTGAAAACGAGGGCACCTTTACCAACAGCGAACGCCGGGTCAGCCGGGTGCGAACGGTTAAACCCCCACCGGGGGTGGCAAAACCGAACTGGTGGATATTCAAAGAAATCGCCAAAAGAATGGGGCAGGACTGGGCCGCGAGCAGCGCCCAGGAAATTTGGGACAATGAAATTTCCGAACTGGTTCCCCAGATGGCCGGCATCAAATATTCCCGCATGGAAAAAAACGGCCTTCAATGGCCTGTTCCCTCATTGGAACACCTGGGCACAACCGTTTACACAAGGATGGCGTTTTACCTGCGGCTCAGGCAACATTACTCCGGTGGACTGGACTCCACCGGCCGAGGTCCCCGACCGGGATTATCCCTTTGTGTTAAGCACCGGACGGCGGCTTTACCACTATCATACCAGGACTCAAACCGGACGGTGAAGGGGTTGAATGATCTTTTAAGCGAGGAAACGGCTGATTCTCGCCCCTGCCGATGCCAAGGCCCTGGGTATTGAAAACGGGGAAAAAGTCCGGGGAAATCCCGTCGCGGTGAAGTGGTTGTCAAAGCCAAAGTGACCGAACAGGTCCCCCCGGGGATGGTCTGGATGGCCTTTCATTTCCGGGAAGCCAATGCCAACTGGCTGACCAATCCGGCCTTCGATCCCGTTACCCTGACCGCGGAATATAAGGCTTGTGCGGTGTGTGTGGAGAAGGTGAATTGAAATAATTCGGATTGCGGAATGCAAAATCCTATTCTCATGCTTTGTGATTTTTAGCAGACTTAAGGATTTATTAACTGTCTCGTAATAATATAGACATCTCCCAAAGCAGGTTGGGTTGTATTTTATGGAGTCATTGACTTTAGGGTGCCGTCTTTTCTGGACTTATCCATGGGGGAAGCCGCAGCCCACCCGCTGTTTTTAGCGGGCGGGAATGCGGAGGGGGCAAAAGTTCCCCCGTGGATAAGTCCGACGAAAAAACCAGCACTGAAGTCACAGACGGAAGAAAATGCAACCCAACCGGGTTAATACTAATATGAGGCAGTTAATAATATCAAAAAATTCGGAGTTTGGAAAACAACCTTATTTTGAAATAAAAAATAGGAGAATAAAATATGGGGAACAAAGAAACTAAAACGATCTCTCTAACCATCAATGGGGTTCCACAAAAAGTTATGACCGGGCCGGATAAAGTGCTTATCGATCTTTTGCGTCAGGACCTCAATCTGACCGGCACCAAGCAGTCCTGCGACCGAAAGGGGCAATGTGGGGCCTGTGTGGTCATCATCGACGGGAAAACAGTCCACTCCTGTCTCAAAAAGGTAGTCGACCTGGAAGGGGCTTCAGTGATCACCGTGGAGGGCCTGGGCACGCCGGATAATCCCCACCTGATCCAGGAAGCCTTTGTCCTCTCCGGGGCGATTCAATGCGGTTACTGCACCCCGGGTATGATTATAGCCACCAAAGTCCTCCTGGACCAGAATCCTGATCCCGACTTGCCGGCCATCAAAAAGGGCCTTGCCCGCCACTTGTGCCGCTGCACCGGATATAAGAAAATCATCGATGCCGTCCGGCTTTCCGGCCGTTTTATTCGAAAGGAAATCACGCCGGAGGAATATTGCCGCAGTCTTGGAGATAAAAAGATCGGAGTATCTCATCCCCGGCCTTCTTCCATACTCAAGGCCTGCGGTTTGGCCGAATTTACGGCTGATATAAAAATTCCCAATGCCCTGGAGCTGGCCCTGGTCCATAGCACGGAAGGCCATGCCGTCATTAAGAACATAGATACCACAACGGCGGCGAAGATGCCCGGTGTGATCGGTTTTATGAAGGCCGATGACATCAAAGGGACCAACCGGATCAGAGTCCTGGCTCCGGATCAACCTGTTCTTTGTGAAGACAAGGTCAGGATTTTGGGTGATCCCATAATGGCCGTAGCGGCCGAGACCAGAGATCAGGCCAGGGCCGCAGCCGCGGCTGTAAAAGTGGAATATGAATTACTTCCGGTCATGCTGACTCCGGAAGAGGCCCTGGTACCCCACGCCCCTCAAATCCATCCTCACTCCCCGAACCTCTGCTATGCGCTTCCCCAGATCAAAGGGGAGGCCCAAAAGGCCTTGGACCAATCAGCCGTGGTCCTCGAGGCGGAATTCTCCACGCAGATGAATCATCAGGCCCCATTGGAACCGGAAGCCTGTCTGGCCTATTTAGACGGTGAGGGGGAAACCGCTCAATTGGTCATGATCGGAAGGAGTATCAATATCCACACCCATGCGGCACAGATCAAGGAGGCCGTGGGTTGGGACCATATACGGTACAAGGAAGCTTTCTCCGGAGGGCAATTCGGGATCAAAGCGGCCGTGACCACAGAGGCCGTCACCGCCGCTGCGGCCTTACATTTTAAACGTCCCATCCGATACATTCCCAGTTTGGAAGAATCGATTCTGACCACATCCAAAAGACACCCCTATCAGATGAAGATAAAACTGGGGGCGGATCAACAGGGGCGACTCACAGCCTATTTCAATGACTTTCTGGTGGATAAGGGCGCCTATGCCATACTGGGTCCGACCGTTGTTTTGCGTTCTCTGCAAATGTTGTCCGGTTCTTATAATATCCCCAATATTTCAGCCCTTGGGAAGTTGGTTTATACCAACAACGGCTTCGGCGGGGCCGCCCGGGGGGCCGGGCCGCCCCAGACCATCTTCGCCCTGGAATCAGCCATGGACATGCTGGCGGAAAAATTGAGGATCGATCCATTAGAATTCCGGAAGATCAATTCCCTCCAGCCGGGGCAATCAAAGTCCACCGGGATGATCGTAGAGGAATGGCCCTTCCCGGAACTTTGTGAAGCGATCAAACCTTATTATGAAAAAGCAAAAAAAGAGGCATCGGCCTTTAATGCCAAGGGTGGGCCTCTCAAAAGAGGCGTAGGGATCGCCGCTGAATCCTTCGGTATCGGCGGGGCCGGGGATCGCGCCAGTTTAGCGGTGGAGGTGGATCCGGATGACGGCATCACGATTTATGCCGCCGTGGCGGACCCCGGCGAGGGAAATGAATCCATGTTGATTCAAATTGCTGCCGAAAAGCTGGGGCTGGCCATGGAAAAAATCCGCTTACAAACCCGGGATACCAAAAATACCGTTGCGATGGGTCCCTCTGCCGGCAGCCGGATGACCTGGATGGGTGGAGGCGCACTCGTGGATGCCCTTGACAAATTATTGGCAGCCTTCCAGGAGGCCGGATCAAAGACCTATGCCGGTCTGGTTCAATCAGGGAAACCGACCAGGTATGAAGGGAGCCAGGCGGTAAAGGGAAAATATATGCTTGACCCCAAAACCGGGCAAGGTGACTCCTTTGTCTCCGAATGCCACAACATTCAAATGGCCGAGGTGGAAGTCAATACGGAAACCTGTGCTGTGCAGGTTATTAAAATGACCTCCATGGTCGATGCCGGACCGGTTATCAACCCGCAGAATCTGGAAGGTCAGATTGAAGGGGGTATGGACCAGGGGGTTGGTTACGCCCTCCGAGAGGAGTATATTCTCGGAAAAACCAAAGACTATGTGAGTTTTAAGTTCCCGACCATTGGAACCTCTTTTGATATGGAAATCCTGACCCGGGAAACACCGCGGAAAAACGGCCCGCTGGGGGCCACAGGCATCGGGGAAATGACCATGGTGTCCACCGCTCCGGCCGTAACCAATGCCATTAAAGATGCCTGCGGAGTCAGAATTTTTGATCTCCCGGCCACACCGGAAAAAGTCAAGGCGGCCCTATCTGCTATGACGGCCAAATGATTTCAGAACGAAAAATCTTGGTAGAATCTCTGAGGGAGGATTTCCCGGCTTTGCAAAACCGGCGAAACGGGAAGCCTCCCATCTACTTAGATAACGCCTGTACCACCCTCGTCCCCAATCAAGTCATCAAAGCCCTTACCCGGTATTATACTGAGTTTCCTGCCTGTGGCGGCGGAAGAAGCCGGCACTGGTTTGCCGAAGAAGTCAGTGGCCGGATCGAAGGAAACCCCGAAAGGGGATGGGAAGGTTCCCGCCGGATCATTCGGAAATTTATCAACGCCGGATCAGAAAAAGAAATCATCTTCACCTTGAATGCCAGTCAGGCCATCAATATGGTCGCCTTGGGGTACAACTTCCGGCCAGGGGATGTAGTCCTGCTTACCGACAAAGAACACAATTCAAATCTGGTTCCCTGGTTGAGATTGCAGAAATCCGGACTGATCCAAGTTGAGATCATGGAACCTCGCCAGGATGACACTTTTGATCTGGAAAAATTTCGACACAAACTGGAAAGCGGCCGGGTTCGGCTAATCAGCATGGCCTTCACCTCCAATCTGACCGGATATACCCTGCCGGCCAAGGAAATCATAAAAATCGCTCATCGGTACGGGGCAAGAGTCCTGCTGGACGGGGCCCAAACCGTTCCACACCAGGCGGTGGATGTCCAGGACCTGGATGTAGATTTCCTGGCCTTTTCCATTCATAAAATGTGCGGCCCCCGGGGTGTAGGTATCCTATACGTCAAACAGGAACTTTTGAAAGGTAATAATTCAGATGAGGGCGGGGATGGTGGGGATAACATCGAGCCGGTCCTGTTGGGTGGCGGAACCGTTCACGATACAACCTATGCCTCTTACCATCTTCTGGAAGGACCTGAGAAATTTGAGGTGGGGGTCCAGAATTACGCCGGACAGATTGCTGCCGGAACGGCCCTCCAATATCTGCAACAAATCGGCCTGGATAAGATTCAAACCTATGAGAGCCAATTGAACTGTTTCATGACCGAGCAGTTGCTCAACCGCTATGGAGAAACCGGATGGTTCAGAATACTTGGACCGAAAGACCCCCTGTTGCGGGGAGGGATCCTGACTTTCGAGGTCAAAAGACCCAATGCCGTTGGCCTGACCGAAGAATTGGATACCAAAAATAATATCATGATCAGAGACGGCCTCTTCTGTGTCCATTCCTATTTGAACAAAATCTACGGGCAGGGCTGGACAAAACCCCGGTTGCCAGGAGAACATCGAATGGTCTATCGTCTGTCCCTTTATTTTTATAACACCATCGAAGAGTGCCGGATATTTCTGGAGACCTTACAGGAAATATTTAAGGAACGGAGTTATTTAATTTAGTACGAAAATAGAATTCTTGAATCCAGGAGCCAGGAGCCAGAATTCAGAATAAAATCTCTTAACGACTTGATTCTAAGTCCTATTTTCATGCTTAGTCGGTGCCTGCTTCCGGCAGGCATGAGTGCTTAATACGAAAATGGGGTTCAAGGGTTATAAATTCCAAGTCGTTCACTTGAAACCTTAGTTAAATTTTCATGCTTCTTGGAGTCCCGCCAAGCGGGACAAGATGGCTTATAAAAAATGGATCAGGCGGTCATTCGATATTATCGCAACCTGCTTAAACACGGCTTTGTACATGCCGGTTCGATAGAGAATCCTTCCATTTTTTTGGATACGGTCAATGAAAACATACCTATCTGCGGAAATGTCGGTGACTACTTACATTTATTCATCCATATTCAGGATGGTGTATTGCACGAAATCAACTATTTATGCACTTGTGACCCGACGACTAATGTGGCCGTAGAGATTTTTTGTATTTTAGTTAAGGGTAAAAGCCTTAAGGAACTAAAAACTATCAGCAACGATTTGTTTTTCGAGGTATTAGCAGACCGAAGCGAAGAATTAGGTAAAAAAGCGGAAGGTCTGATGGAACTTCTAAGTAGAGGGTTGGCCCGATTATAATAACACCTTTGGAAAAGTTCTTGCAGGAAAAGGAGACGGGAGACCATGGATGCGCATCTAAAGTTTCTTATTACCGAATGCGGACCGATAAGTAGAGAAACCCTTAAGTTTGGGTTCTCGGAGTTCCTGGCGGTGGCAGAGCACATACGAACCATTCCGTACGGCCGTCCAAGAAAAGTGGCAGACGTTCTTTCCGTCTTGAAGGAGAGCCGTGGTACCTGTAGTTCGAAACATCGCCTATTGGCTGCCCTCGCACACGAGTGCGGACACATAGAGGTGGGACTTATCGTCGGTGTTTATGAAATGACAGAGGACAATACACCCGGAGTCGGTTCTATATTCTCAGCAGCATCCATCACATCAATTCCCGAAGCACACTGTTACCTAAGGCTGGCTGGTTATCGTTACGACTTCACGGGCTTGCCTTTGGGATTATTGTCTCCGTTTGACTCCCTGTTATCCGAAGAGGCAGTCTTGCCCGAAGAGTTGCCGGATAAAAAAATCAGGCTTCATCACGGGGCAATGGTCTCTTGGGCCATCAGGCATAACTTGGGGCTTTCCCAAGCATGGCGTATTCGAGAATCATGCGTTGAAGCATTAGCCACCAACCAATAAGTATTGGTACGGTCTTGAAATTTTATTCTAAGGAGAGCAGGAATATGTCGTTCGTTAAATTGACTCTGGAAGCCATGCAATCCATAAAAAAATCCCTGGAAGAAAGAGGAATCCAAGCCCCGATACGCATCGATATACAGTCCACCGGCTGTTGCGACGCATCTTTAGGCCTATTTCTGGATCAGCGGGGTCCGGCTGATCTGGTCGTGGAGTCGGATGGACTACAGTTCGTGATCAGTCCTGATGTGCACCAGACCATGGGAGAGGTGACTGTTGCCTGGGTGGATGAAAGGGATAAAAAGGGCTTTGTGCTAACATCGAGCAAGCCTTTGAGTGAGTGGGAAGGATTCGGAGTTTGTGACATTCGTATTATGGAGAAAGAATGAAAGAGGAAGAAAACCTGAACAATAACCACCAAAAGAGGAGGAGCAACTATGGATCAGTACAAGCTGTTTATTGACGGTGAGTTTGTAGATGCCCAGGGCGGCAAAACCTTCGAATCGATCGATCCCGGGAACGAACACCCATCGCAACGGTGGCCCAGGCCGGAAAAGCCGATGCCGAAGCGGCTATCGCCGCCGCCAGGCGCGCTTTCGACGAGGGAGGCTGGCGCGCCTGACGCCGTCAGCCAGAGCAGACAAGATATTACGATTTCGCCGATCAGATCACTCAACAAGACTTGCGCCTGGCCATCACCGAATCCATGGACTCCGGCCAGGTCATCGGACTCACCAAGTATTGGGGCATGCTGGGGTCGGAATTATTGCGCAATCTGGCCTATTATGCCGCCACCAGATTCCCCTGGGAAGAGGAGATTCCCTTCTCCGGCAACGTCTTTGGCCCCGGCCGTGATTTCATCCGCAGGGAGCCCATCGGCGTGTGCGTCGGCATCATTCCCTGGAACTTCCCTCTCTACATGGCTTTCTGGAAGATCGCTCAGGCCATCATGATGGGGAACACCATTGTATTGAAACCGGCTTCAGCCACGCCGCTGAGCGCACTCATCATAGCCGAAGCCGCCAAAGCGGCGGGAATTCCCAAAGGAGTCATCAACATCCTCCCGGTCCGGGCGGGGAACTGGGCAAAATCCTCTGCACCCACCCCGACGTGGACAAGATCGCCTTCACCGGCAGCACCGAAGTGGGCGGGAGATCATGAAGATGGCCTCCGATACGGTTAAGAAAGTGACGCTGGAGTTGGGAGGCAAATCGGCCAACATCATCCTGGACGACGCCGATATGGATCTGGCCGTGGAAGGGGCCGTCTTCGGGACCTTCTTCCATCAGGGCCAGATTTGCGACTCGGGCACGCGCGTGCTGGTCCCAGCCAAAATCTACGATGAATTCGTCGACAAAATGAAAAAGCGCGCCGAGGCTCTGCGGGTCGGTTATCAGCTTGCTTCCCAACCATTCACCTGGGACCGCTAGTCAGCGAGCCAGCAGTTGGCCACGGTTGAACGATATGTGACCAGATCGGGAAAGGAAGAGGGCGCCGAGCTCATCACCGGCGGCAAACGCGTCGAAGCGCGAAGGCATCCAGGGCGGCTTCTACTACGCCCCCACCATCTTTACCAACGTGAAGAACAAGATGCGCATCGCCCAGGAAGAAATTTTCGGCCCGGTGGTCTGCGTCATCAAATACAACAGTGATGAAGAGGCGGCTCGCCATTGCCAACGATTCCATATATGGCCTGGGGGGTAGGCGTTTTTTCCAGCAGCACGGCCCGGGCCGAGCGGATCGCCCGCCAGGTTCGCACCGGAACGGTGTGGATCAACAATTATCATTCCTTCGGCGATTTCTGCCCCTTTGGCGGCTACAAGCAGTCCGGTGTCGGCCGGGAGCTGGGCCATAGTGGGTTGGCCGAATACACGCAGATTAAAAGATATCATGTAATTGCCTTCGCCGCTGCGGAAAGCAATTTCAGCATGGCCATTCTTAACGGATGAGACCAAGATCAATATTGCTGCCTATAATTGTCCGACAAACGTTATCTGGAGGCCATGGATGCCTTGCCGTCATCTACAAGGCGATTGTTGATCTGGGGTGCAAGCGGGCACTGATCCTCACCGATCCCGGAGTCAGGACAGGCCGGACTTGCCCAACTGGTTCAAGACGCATCTGGTTGATTTCTGTGTCGGCGTCTTCGACGACATCGCCCAGGACACGGACCTGGATATCGTGGATGCCGCCGTAGCCAAGGCCAGGGATCTCAAGGCCGATTGCATCGTCAGCGTCGGCGGTGGGAGCGTCATTGATACAGGCAAAGCGGTTTGCGTTACCCTGAAAAACGGCGGAAATGCCAACGATCATATCGCCATGCAACGTTTACTGGAACCGCAAACGCCCCATATCGTCATTCCCACCACGTCGGGAACCGGAAGCGAAGTAACCAATGTGGCCGTCATCAAAAGCAAGACGGCGGGAAGAAAGGTCTATATCATCGATATTCATATCGTGCCCAATGTAGCCATTCTGGATCCCCGCTTTACCCTGACCTTGCCTCCGGGATTGACCGTGACCACGGCCATGGACGCCATGACCCACGCCGTCGAGGCCTTGACCAGCACCATGGCCCAGCCTATCTGCGACGGCCAGGCCATGCAGGCCATCCGTTTGATTGCCAAATACCTGCCTGTGGTTGTTGCTGACCCGAAGGATGAAATAGCCCGCAACAACCTGCAGATTGCCGCCACTATGGCCGGGTGGGCCTTCAGCATCGCTCAGGTCGGCCTGGCCCATGCCATGGCCCATACCGTCGGCATCCTGCATAATGTTCCTCATGGCGCAGCTTGTGGCATCGTTCTTCCCAAAGTCATGCGCTTCAACGTCGATTTCGCCGCCGACAAGTTGGCCATGGTCGCTCAGGCCATGGGTGTAAACACCACGGGTCTGGACAATCGCCAGGCAGCTCTGGCGGCGGCCGAGGCAATAGAAACCCTTATGAAAAACAGCGGTCATCCCCTTCAGCTTCGTGATGTGGGCGTTTCGGAAGAAAATCTTGCCCTCTGTGCCTTCCACGCCATGGGCGATGCCGCGTCGCTGTTCAATGCGCGACCCGTAGCTGACCCACAGGAAGTTTTGAATCTCTACCAGGAGGCCTATTAATAAGAAAAGGATTCGAAACGATTTGGGAGTCAGGGCTGTTCGTTTGATGTATTAGATTGTATTTTCCCCCTCCCCTGCTGGTATCAAGGAGGGTTTTTCCGATCAACAGGAAGCCCTCTTTGGTGCCAAAAGGCACCATATTTCCTTTCGCCGGAAATCGCCGGGATTTAGGCCAATTAATAGGGGGGATATCGCCGTTGAGGTATTTGAAATTTATTATAAAGATCTCGGTAAAAAAGCCAAGACTTTAATAGGACCCCAGACCAGAAGACTTAATTGATTATAGGAGAAACCGGAATAAACAAATCTATTTTGCTGGTGTTCAAGGTCCAGCGCACGCCGATCTTCTTTATTCTCAGTAAAAATCCAATCAATTTCCTTTTAAAGATCAGCAAGATTTTTCCTTGACAAACATGTCTTTTTTGGCATATATGCCAAACGAGACATATTACAACGATATCATACTTCATTTCATTAGAATTCATTCAGGGCCAAATTCTTGAATACCGTTTTCCTCCAATACGCCTTTTGGTTTGCAGTTGGTTTTTACCTATTGGGTTTGGGTTTCCATCTGCTCCATCGGCCAATAGCCGGCCAGATCATTCTATCCATAGGTTTTATCTTCCACAGCCTGTTTCTGTTATCCAGGACTTTATTATTGGGTTTTTGGTATCCCCCTCCCCTCTTTGAAGAAACTTTCTTCCTGCCCTGGATCTTGGCTTTGATCGGTCTCGGATTAAACTTTTTTTCGAACCATAAGGATTCCCATAAATCCTGGGTGATCCCCCTTTGTTTTTTTTCAGTCATCGCCTTGTTTTTCCCCAAGGGGATTATCCCTCCCAATCCGAAGATGTTGACGATTTATTCTTCCTTCTTTTTCCTTTCTGAAAACCTGGCCCATGCCTGTTTTATCTTAGGGGCCTGGTTTGCTTTTTTTTATCTAAAAAATCCCGACGGAAACCGGATTTTCAGCGCCTTTATCATTTGGGGATTTATCTTTTACAGTATCGCCCAGATAGTCGGGGCCTATTGGTCCTACCTGGGATGGGCCACTCCCATTCATTGGGGTCCCCGTCATCTGCAATCGGCTTCCCTATGGGTTTTTTATACCGCCGCTTTACATTGGCGGTATCTGGGCTCCGGGACCCTCAAACAGGAGGCGGGATTGGCCCTCATCGGTTTTCTTCTGCTGATAATATTTAGCTATGGCGGTTGGGTCGGCAGTTTGAACTACCCCCGTATCACCGGGGGGATGGGATGAAAACCCTCTGGGATTTTTGCAGCGAGGTAAAGGTCAACTTTTGGCTCTTATTAACCATTTCTTTAAACCTGGCCATCGGGTCCTATTACCTTCAGAAATTCCCCGACCTTTTCAATCCCCTGAATTTTTCCCTTATTCAGGACTGGTACAGCAACTTCGGCCGCCCCTTCCCCGGCAGGATCTGGTGGTTCGGGACCCTCTTAATTTTGCTTTTTCTATTGGGTATCAATACCTTTGTCTGTGCCTTAAAAAGACTCCTCCAACTCTGGCCTAAGAGAAAACAACTCGGAACCAGATTATTTTCAGTCAAGATCACCCCGACTTTCATTCATCTGAGTTTCCTTATAATCCTTTCCGGCCACTTTATCAGTCTGGTTATCGGGTATCACCAGGTGGTCCCAACCGCCGCGGGGCTGAAGGGACCTTTACCCGGAGGGATGGCCTGGGAATTGATCGACCAAAGCTGTACCCAGTACTCCCTTCCCGACAGTCTGAGGGGATCGATCCGCCAATGTTCGGTTACCCTCCGATTGCAGGATTCAGATAATA
This sequence comes from uncultured delta proteobacterium, assembly GCA_963782435.1. GTDB lineage: Bacteria > Desulfobacterota > RBG-13-43-22 > RBG-13-43-22 > RBG-13-43-22 > RBG-13-43-22. The sequence goes on along the minus strand of CAWAKF010000024.1, from coordinate 82,998 downwards.
TTGTCATAAAAAATGTGGCGGTCTCGAGCCCCCTGCGCTGGGCGGGATATAGCTTTCATCTCGATCTTTCCGGAAAGAAAAAGGACTTTTCAGTCGCGGCCGTTCCAAAATTGAACCTGATTATCAAACGGGATCCCGGCCTAAAATTCATTTTATCGGGGTTCCTGATTATGTGCGTCTTCCTGATTTGGTATTTCCCCCAGAGGAAAAAACTCTAAGGAGGTTGTTCAATTATGTCCAAAAGATTAATCAACATCATCTTAACCTTAACATTATTATTCGTCTTTCAGATCAACACCCGGGCGGCTTCACTTCCGGCATTGACGATTTCCGGCAGGGTCAAAAAGACGGTTCATTTAACCCTGGATGAATTATCCAAGATGCCGTCCATCACCGTCCGTTTGAACGAGGTGGATCAGGGCAAAAACTTTAGAGGGGCCTTTAATTATCAAGGGATTCCCTTACGAACCGTATTGGAGCAGGCCGGTATCCAGAAAGAGAAAGCCGATTTTTCGAAATTGATCGATCTGGTCATCGTTGTCAGGAATAAAGCGGGGCAACAGGCCGCCCTTTCCTGGAGCGAGGTCTTTTATCGAAATCCGGCGGATATTATTGTGGCCTTTTCCTTCACCCCCATCATGCCCCACAGGAAATGCGAATCCTGTCACAAACCTGAGGTTTATGAAAACTGGTTCGGTCAGCTTAAGCGGCCGGTTGGTTTGCCCAAACTGGTCATTGCCAACGACTTTTTTACCGACCGTTGTCTGGAAGCTATAACCGGCATTGAAGTTATTGATTTAAACCCCAGAATAAAAACCCAAAAAATGGCCAAACTGCACTCGCCCTCTTTTACTGTATCCGGGGCGGTAAAAAACTCTATGACCATAACCGATTTATCCTCATATAACCACAAGGAATTTCTAACCAAACAGGTTGGAGAGGGCATGGGTTTTCACGGGCTGAAATGGGTCGAAGGGGTCCCCTTAGTTGATATCCTGAAAAAGGCCGGAGCGGAAATGGATCTTTCAACAATTTTCCTGATCTCTGCCCCGGATGGCTACCGTTCCTCGGTTTCTTTCGGAGAATTATTTTTGACCACCGGCGGCAGTCGAATGCTGATTGCCGATATCGTCAACCATAATCCTTTAGATAAAGACGGCAAATTCTTTTTCATCCCCCCGGACGATCTGGCCGCCGATCGGGATGTCAAGGCCGTCGAAAAGATCGAGGTGATCAATCTTTTTAGAAAATAAATAAGTTATCTTGCATAAATATTATCTTAAAAGGAGAAGAGAGATGAAAAAAAAATGGATATTTGAATTAACAGTTTTTTTGGTTCTTTTTATTTTTAGCCTCTCCTGGGCTGAGACCGGCCAGGAGAAAAAAGAGTATGAGGTTTATAATCTGGGGGAGGTCGTCGTCTCGGCTGAAAAACCCAAGGTGAAAGAGATCTCTATTGTGTCGGAGGTTACGGCCGAGGATATCAAGGCCACCAACAGTAAAACCGTGGCCGAGGCCTTGTCCAGCGCCCCCGGGATCCGGGTGACCACCGGGTCAAAGAACACGCCCAATGTTTCCATACATGGGTTTTCTCAAAGCCGGATACTGGTCTTAATCGACGGGGTCCCCTATTATGAAACCAAATATGCTTCGTTGGATTTGAACCAGATCCCCACTGAAAATATTGCCAAAATAGAAATCACCAAGGGCGCGGCCTCTGTCCTCTACGGAGCCAATGCCTTGGGCGGGGTCATCAATATTATTACCAAGAAACCCTCCGAAAAACCCTATACCAGCGTCTCTATGGAGTTCGGTGAAAACAATACCCAGCGCTATTCCGCAACCCATGGGATGAAAGTCGGGATCTTCAATTACTGGTTGAATTATACCTACGGGAGATCAGACGGCTACAATCTTTCCGGCGATTTTCAGCCCAAACCTACCACGATTACGCGAAAGCCGGGGGAACCTCAACCGCGGTGCTGCAGGATACCGGTAAAAGGGTCAATTCGGATTATGAGAACAATGATTTCTGGGCCAAGATCGGGATAGAACCTCAAAAAGATTCTGAATATTATCTTAATTTTCACTATTTGAGCCGGGATAGAGGCTGGTCCCCTTCCACGGATTCCATGACGGTCTTTAACAGCAGGCCCTATTTTTCTCAATTCGCCCGCCTGCCTAATTATACGGATTGGGGAGTTGATCTGGATGCCAAGCAAAAAGTTCAGGATAAGGTGACCCTAAAGGCCAAGCTTTTTTATCACAATCATTCCGATGATCTGGTCTCCTATTTGGATCAGACCTATACCAACCCGGTCGCAGACAGCACCTATAAAGATTACATTCTGGGTGGTTCTCTCTTTGCGGATTACCAACCGGTCGATTGGGACACCCTTAGAATTTCTCTTCATTACAAAAAGGACAATCATCAGCAGCGGGAGGACACCTATCTGCCTTATGCCGAATCCCAATCCTACACCGGTTCTCTGGGGTTGGAAAATGAATTCAACCTTCAAAAGAATTTTTCGGTTCTGGCCGGCATCAGTTATGACTGGTTTAATGTATCTAAGGCCGAAACAATCAATACGGACAAAAATACAGGAAATTTCCTGAGTATGAAAGATAACCCTACCCCCAATACCAGTGACTTTAACCCTATGGTGGGACTGACCTATACGCTTTCCAACGCCACTAAACTGTTCGGTTCTTTGGCGCACAAGAGCCGTTTCCCCACCCTGGACGAACTCTACAGCAGTAAAGGGGGGAACCCGGATCTTAAATCGGAAAAAAGCTGGAATTACACCCTGGGTGTATCCCGCCCCTTTTCCACGGTCGCCAGAGCCGAATTATCCTTGTTTTATTATGATGTTTCCGACATGATTACCAAGGATGGGGACGCTCATATCGGTACGAATTATAACTTGGGAAACGTTCAACTGAGCGGGGTTGAGATAAATGGGGAAGTATACCCGGTTGAAGGCCTAACCCTTAGGGCCGATTATACCTATGAAGATGCCCGCAATCGGAGTGCCGGAAGGGTTTCCGACGACGTGACTTATGTCCCCAAGCATAAAATGGACCTGGGGATCCAATACCAGGTCCCCCAGGTGAAAACCCGGATTAATTTCAACATGATTTACATTGGGGAAAGTTATTACCAGCTACCCACCCCATCCAGCCCAACCCAGGCCACGCTCAAGACGAGTGATTATACGATATTTAATGCCAAGATCAGTCAACCTTTCTTGAAACATTTTGAAGGCTATGTGGCGGTCAATAATATTCTCGACACGAACTACGCCCCGGAATTCGGATACCCTGCCCCGGGTCGAAACTTTTGGGTAGGGGTTTCAGCAAAGTTTTAGACAACAAGAGGGGTCAAGGATTCAGGGATTCGAGGGTTCAAGGAAACTGCCGGTTTAAGGCCTAAGGTGCACGGTTTTTCCTTGAACCTCCTGCCCCTGCGGGCCTGCAGGCGCAGGCCTTGCACCTTGGACCTTGGACCTTTTCTTGGCCCCTTAAATTCTCATAACGTCTTGGAGGTTTCCCATCGAATTGGACTTAATTCTTAAAAAACTCTATTATCAAGCGGCCAAGAAAGAATCAAATGGAATGGCTTAAAGCAGTAGTCGATTACGGCATCATAGGATTTTTAATCCTCTTAAGTATGATCGCCATAGGGATTGCAATTGAACGGTTTCATGCCTACCGTCGTATAAAATTAGAAGCCTTCCCGGATCAAAAGAGCCTGGAGTTGGAACTCACTAAAAAGATCCATCTCATCGCCACCATCGGCAGTAATGCCCCTTATATCGGTCTATTGGGAACGGTTTTGGGTATCATGCTCACTTTTTATATGATCGGACAGGAGGGTTTTATGGACACGGGCAAGATTATGGTCGGTTTGGCCCTGGCCTTGAAGGCCACGGCCATCGGTCTTCTGGTGGCCATTCCCTCCGTCTCTTTATACAATTTCCTGCTTAGAAAAGTGAAAGTCCTGTTAATGAACTGGGAGATCGAACATGGAAGAAAAGGAGTTTGATTATATCAATGTCATCCCCCTGGTGGATGTCATGCTGGTCCTCCTGACCATTGTGCTGACCACCTCTTCCTTTATCGCCAGCGGGATGATCCCCATGGATCTGCCCAAAGCCCATAGAAGCTCGGGTGAAATCCTGAAAACCCAGACTATTGAAATCGACCGGGCCGGAAAAATTTATTTGAATTCCAAACCGGTCACCTTGGAAGGATTGAAGTCCGATTTGAGTTCTATGAACAGAAAAGTCCCGGTTTTAATCAGGGCCGATCGCAGTATCATGCTGCAGATCTTTGTCAATGTCCTGGATGCGGTTAAGGGCTTAAATTTTTCCCGGGTGAGCCTCCAGACTGAGGAGCAAACGTGAAATATCAGACCAGGGCCTTCCATATTTCCTTCTGGCTTCACGGACTGGTCATTGTGGCCGCTTTGGTTCTGAGCAGCCATATCGGACCGTCAAAAAAATTGACGATCCTGGATTTTAATCTGGAAAAGCCTAAACCCCGGGTTAAAGAGGTCATCCCACCGCCGCCGATGCCGGTAATCAAGAAGCAGATCATCAAACCCAAACCTGAAATCGTAAAGAAAGAAGAACCTCCCCCCCCTCCGGAAGAAAAGGCAAAGCCCGCCCCGGCCCCGGAAATTCCACCGATGGTGAAACTCCCGGAAGCACCAAGCCTGGAAAGCCGCCCCATGGGACTTGGAATACCGGACCATCCCAAGGTGATAAAGGAAGGATCTCCCGGAATCGCCGGAGGGTCCCAAGAAGGATCGGGGACCAATGAAGGACCGGGCAATTCAGCCGGCGGAAAAGAATCGGCGAAGACCAAATATTTAAAAGATCACTTTGCCTATATTCGAAATAAGATTCTCCGGAACATCAGCTACCCTGCCAGTGCCCGGCGCATGGGCTGGCAAGGGAAAGTCATTCTTTCCTTTATTATTTCAGCGGACGGATCCGTCCGGGAAGTCAAGATTATTCAAGGGTCGGGTTTTGCGATACTGGATAAGCGCGCCATGGAGACCGTTAAGGACACCGCTCCCTTCCCCAAACCCCCGGTCGAAGCCCAGTTGGTCATTCCCATTATTTTTAGATTGGATTAACTCTTATAATATAGAAGCTTACCTATAAATAGCCCTACATTATCTGTCGCCTGTCCTTTATTAATCTCAATTCTGTTAAAACCTTGGTAAGGAATTATGATTTCATTTCGGTATAACCAACGATCTTTCTCCGAAGGGAATGGTTTCTATGGGTGTATCATAAACCTGTGACAGAATGGCCGGCCCCCAAGCTTGTTCATCGGGACCGGCGGTCCGGACCCTTCCATCCTTCAAAAAAATAAAATGGTCTCCATGGAGAAAGGCGCTATTAAGGTCATGGAGTACGGCAATGACCGTCAAGTCGGACATGGTAAATTCTTTTAACAGATTTAGAAATTTTATTTGATTGGGAAAATCAAGGTGGGAAAGGGGCTCATCCAGAACAACGATTCGGGGTTCCTGGGCCAGCAACCGGGCAATCAATACCAATTGACGTTCTCCTCCCGACAACTCCGAATATGGCCGTTTTCTGAAGGCTTCCAGACCGACTCGTTTTATGGCCTCACCGACCTTGTCTTTATCTTTTTGGCCGGGTGTAAAAAATACATAAGAGGCCCTTCCGGTGATAACCACTTCTTCCACCGTAAAGGGAAATACGGGATGGTGGAATTGGGGCAGATAGCCGATGAGTTTGGCCCTCTCGTTCAAGGTGAGTCGACTGAGGTCCTTCCCAAATACTATAATGCGACCTTTTTCAGGTGCTATCAATCCGGCCATACACCTAAGCAACGTGGATTTACCACTACCGTTTTTCCCCAAGAGAACGGTGAATTTTCCTTCGGGTGCCTGAAGGGAAATATCCCGCAATACCGGTCGCCCTTCATAGGAAAAAGTCAGTTCCTCGACAATAAAGGCCATTGATTAGTTTTCTCCGAAACCCATGCGGTTTTTCTTCAACAAATAGATAAAAAACGGACCGCCGATGAGTGTGGTGAAAAGACCGATAGGGATTTCAAAGGAGGCCAAAGTCCTGGAAAAGTCGTCCACCAATAATAAAAAAGAACCTCCGAAGGCAAAAGAAACCGGAATAGTCTTGCGGTTATCCGGACCAACCATCATGCGAACCATGTGGGGAAAGGCCAGGCCCACCAGGCCGATAACCCCGGCTACGGCCACCGAGGCCGAGGCCACTAAGGTGGCCGGAATGAGAATCAGGATTTTTTCCTTTTCCGGATTCATGCCCACAGCCCGGGTTTCTTCATCCCCTAAGGCGATGACATTCATCCGCCATCGCATCAGATAAAGCCAAAAAAATCCACAAAGAATGGGAAGAGCAGCCGATCGTACCTTCAGCCAATCAGCGGTATGCAGATTGCCCATGGTCCAATGGACAATGGTCTGGAGTTTGAAGGGATCGGACAGAAACTGGACCAGCGTCAGGAGGGCCGTAAAAATCCCGGAGACAATAACCCCGGACAAAATCAAGGAAACGATGGCCACCCCCTGTCGGGTTAAGGCGAAAAAATAACTCAAAAGTCACTGCGGCCAGCCCCATCAGAAAGGCTGTACCCTGAAGGGGAAGAACGCCGAGGCTCAGGGCCAGGGCCGCTCCGAAGGCAGCTCCGGAAGATAGTCCCAGGATATCAGGAGAGACCAGAGGGTTGCGGAACAGGGCCTGAAGGGCGTTGCCGGAAACGGTCAAGGCCGCACCAACTAAAAAAGTCAACAGGACCCGGGGCAGACGCACATCCAGTATAACCGCCTCCACCAAGGTACCATCCAGGGACCCTGGCGACAAACCGGGAAAAACCATTTGGCCCAGCCATTGCAAAATCGACCTGACCCCCACCTGTTCCGAGGGACCCACGAACAGAGATGCGATGATCAGGGGGAGGGGAAGAATATAGAACCATCCTGGTTTCCAATGGGTCCGCAAGGCTCTTACACCCCGGACAATTTATGACCATAGAAAAATTGCAACATTTGCTTTTTTTCCTTCAGTAGGTCTATATCTTTAAATAAGGCCGGGTGGGTCCACTTAGCCGTCATTTTTACTGCATAGAGGAATTTCAGGGTCCAAAGATCGCATAAGAAAATTTCCGGAAATTCATGAACCCTTTGATCCTTCACGGCTTTGATCCTCTTCCATTGGGGATCCCGAATAATATCCCCTGGACCTTTTTTGTCGTTCGTCCACATGACAATGAGATCGGGGTTCCAGGACAAGACCTTTTCCAGATTGACGGTTATATGTTCAAGGGGAAGAGAGGCACAGACGTTCCTTCCGCCGGCCTGCTCAATCAGGTCATTGACCGTACTTTGGCCGCAAGAGGTTTCCAGATTACCTTGGGCCCACATGAAATAGACCCCCGGCCGATTTTTTGGAGAAATGGCGGCTACACGGTCCTGAAAGCGAGCCAGCTCCTTTTGGGTATAGTCGATCAGTTCTTTTGCCCTGGCGGCCCTTCCGGTTAAGATTCCCAGGCCCTGGATTTCCCGACAGACATCGGCCTGTTGTTTAATAAAAACCCCGAAAACCGGAATCCCTCTTCCCTCCAAGGCGGCTATGGATTCCGTCTGATGGGACCAGATAATAACCAGATCCGGTTTCAGCGCCACCACACTTTCAATGTTGACAAAATCCCAGTTCCCGGGTGCGGGAAGCTGCTTATTCTTAATCCTCGGATCCATGGCTGCATAATAAGGAAAGACATTTCCGGTATAAATATTTCTCGAAACTCCGACCACCCTTTTTTCCTCCCCTAACATGTAGAGGCCGCTTAGAGCGCTTTCTATAAGGCAGACGATACGCCGGACCGGCTTTTCCGATCGGAGGACCTTGCCCCGAAAATCCTTAACGGTTATCCCGGTCGTATCCTCGGGAGCTTTAGCGGACCAACCGGGGGTCGTCATGTTGGACCAAAAAAGAAAAACCAGGCCGAGAAATAAAATTTTGCGGGAAGGGTACCCCATAACGCCTATCGCATCCTTCTATCGGGAATCCCCTTCTCACCTTTCTCGTTGTGAATGGGACAAAGGGGTTCCCGACCCTAATTTAGTTTTTGAAAATTCGGTTAAAACCTGAACTCCACACTGGCGAAGGCTGAAAAACCCGTGTCCTTGAACTGCCAGGGCATTTCATATTGGTTATTGGTCAGGTTGATCAAGTCAACGATCAGGTCAATGCCGTAATCCTTGGTTTTATACAATCCCTTTTGGATCTTCATATTGATGACCTGGTAGGGGCCGAAGATTTGCCGTCCCGATTTGGAAGTGCTGTCGTAGTAATTTCCGACACAATGAAGATAAGCCGAAACCGTCAGGTCCCGGGGCAGGTAGGTGGTCAATCCCAAATTGGCCACATAATCCGGAACAAAGGGAACATTACTGCCATCCTGATCCGGATCTACGCTGTTTTTGATTTCGGTCTTGGTGTAAGTATAATTGGCAAACCACCCCAGATACTCGGTGGCCCGCTGTTTGAGCTCGATTTCCAGGCCATAAGAGGTGGACCTGCCGGCATTGACCGATTGGCTCTGAGAAGGGTTATTGCTGACCGCGTTATCCACAATGGCATCATCCACCTGGTTCAAAAATCCCCGCACCCCCAAAGCCAACCCCTTTAGGATCTTGAAGTCCAGGCCCAGGTCGTAACCAATCCCGCTTTCCGGCTTCAAATCGGGATTCGGCAATTGCCCGTTTCTTCCGATAACCCCCCTATCTTGAGGCATAAGCGTACCGCCTACCGACTTGGCCGAGGGGGGTTGAAAGCTGGTCCCCACATTTCCATAAAAGGCTAATTCCTCAAGGGCATTATAACGCACACCTCCACTCCACAGGAATTTGTCCCAGGACTTTTCCTGTTCGGCCGGCAAGGTTCCGCTGATAAGATCATAATGATGCTTCAGCGTGTTGTATCGCCCTCCCAAGCGAAAATCAAACTTCTCCCAAACCAGTTTTTCCTGGGCATATAACCCCCAGGTAGAAGCCCAGACGTCATTGCCTTTGGTATCGATCCCATTGGTCTCGGCATAGGTTTCATAGGTGGCCTTCTGATAATCGGTTCCAAAGGTAAACAGGCTTTTCCCCCAGTGATTCAGATTGAAGGCCAGGTCAACAGGAACGATCTTCTGTTTGACCCCATCGTGTTCCCTCAGACTCAAATCGGTCGGGAAATTATCCTCTCCCCATCTCCGGTCATAAGAACGATAGCCCACCTTGAATTGGGTATTGAGGATCTGATTGATCTGGTTGCTGTAGGCTGCATTCAGGGTGTCGTAATTGTGGTCGTAATCCCGGTTGGGCCGCCCCGCATCACCCGTATGTTGGGTATGATTCCCGAAGAGGGATATCTTATGATCCTCCCGGTCGAAGAGATAAGTGGTTTTAAAGTAGATTCTGGTTTTCTGGTAAGCAGGATCCTTCAGCATATTCAACCAGGAGTTGTCCGTTCCATAGTTGGTATAATCCGATTTCTCATAAGTGGCCCCTAAGAAATAATTAAAATTACCGTTTCGTCCCTGGTGGTAAACACGGCCGTTATAGGTATTGTATGATCCGTAACCCAAAACCATCCGGGTCAGTGGTTGATCGATGATATCCTTCAAGATCAGATTGGTCGTACCGGCCAGGGGGGATTGGTTTCCGGCAAAATCCATCGATAAATAATTGGAATACATGACCGACGCCGGTCCACGCTGGACTTCGGCCCTTTCCATGGCCCAGGCATCGAGGCTCATGGGATCCACAAAATTATCAATAGGCAATCCATCCAAAAGATAGGTATTATACTTAGGCCCTAACCCGCCATAAGACCCCCAGTTGGCATCATTCCGGGAGAGGACATCGATAGAGGTCCCCGGTTGATAAGTGAACATTTCAGTGATATTCCGGTTACCATAGATCATCTGTTCCATTTCCTTTTGGTTGATCACATCGACCTTTTGGGTCAGGGTCTCCTGAGTTTGCGGTACCTTCGTGGATGTTACCACCACCTCTTCCAGGGTATATACCTTTTTCTCTTCCTTCTTTTCTGTTTCCTGGGAGTCGGCCAGGACCGGTAACGCAAAAAATATCCATACCATTAAAAAGGACACTAATTTTTTATTCATCGAATCCTCCTTAAAATAAATTGATTCCCGCCTCCTTTCTGATGAAACCTGAAACAGAGGCGTCAAAATTCTTACCCCATAGCTCTGATTGACCTAATCTTCCTGGGCAGGGAGCTCATCAATAATCGTTTCCGCACGATAATTATATTTCATTCTTTAAAAGTTCTTAATTCTTTTTCCCAGAAGCTCCTTTGATTCCACTTAATAACCGCCTTTTAAGAGAACCCAAAAACAAAAACCACGAAAGGTCCTGTTGCAACAAGACGAAAACCTTCGTGGTTTTAAATGACTTTAAGAATTCTTGACCTTTTAATGAAGAGATCTTCTGATCCCCTATTAAAGCATTTCATAAACTCAAAAGGGTTTTATGTCAAGTCCAAAATAATATGGTAATTTATTTTATTGACATTTGTTGTGAGAGTATCGTAGGCTTTTTCAACATGGAAAGCCACGAAGGCGATCTACTGTAATTTAACTTAAAAAGAAAATATTTTGATAGGGCCACGAAGGCCGAGGCTTCAAAAAAAGCCGGGGTTTCGTGGCCTTTTTTATTTTTTTGAATCGTGACGATTTAAAACTTCCAAGAAGGAGGTGATAAAATAATCTTAGGAGGTACCTGATGAAAAAACTTTTGAAAGCGGGTTCGATTTCTGTTTTGTCTATTTTAATCGGATTTGTCTCGGTCCAGGCCGAGGAAAAAATTCAAGAAACCCTACTCACCCCCATCGAAGTGGTAGCCACCCCCATCATCGAAGGGAACCGGATCACCAATGACGCTAATCAAGTGACAACGGTGAGCAATAAACAGATTGAAGATTTGAATGCCCTCGATTTGCCCTCGGCCCTCAGGTGGGTTCCTGGGGTCAATATATCACGCTATAACTTGATTGGCGGGTATGGAGGCGGATCCGGCAGTTCTATTTTTATCCGGGGTATGGGAGTATCCAGACCCGGGGCCGAGATACAAACCCTGGTTGATGGTAAACCGCTTTTTCAAGGAGTTTTTACCCATCCATTGATGGATCTACTTAATGTCGATATCGCCGATCATATCGATATTTACAAAGGCGCCCAACCGGTCCTTTTCGGCAATATGGCTTATGGCGCCGTGGACCTGATCACCAAAAGAAGAACCACCCCCGGATTTGAAACCAGTCTTGATGTCGGCTATGGTTCTTATAACACCTGGAACACGGTTTTTCAGCATGGTGGGAAGGTGGACCGCCTGGATTATTACCTGGCTGGAAGTTTTAAATCTTCAGATGGTCATCGCGATAATGCCAACGGGCAGTTACAGAACTATTTCGGGCGGATGGGATATGAATTATCCAAAGAATGGGATCTTTCTTTTATCGCCGGACATTCGGACAACTGGGCCCAGGACCCCGGTGTGCAGGGAAGTGCCAACCCCCCGGTGACCCCCAAGTTCAGCACCAACGACACCAATTTCGATCTTACCCTCTTTAATAAATATGATTGGGGAAAGGGTCAACTCAAGGTTTTTTCCGATATAGGCAGAGTGGAATGGAAACAATGGGATTCATCTAAAAAAGAGGTTTTTTTCAGTAATACCGACTGGACCACCACAGGGTTCAAAGCCTTTGAAAAGCTTCATCTCTGGAAGGATGGAGAAGTCCTGGTCGGTTACGATTATCTTCGTCATGGAGGAAAATTTGAGGAAATTCGTCCGACCAGCACAATCAGGCTGCCGGAAACCTTCTTCACCAATTCCGCCCCATATGTGGCAGTAAATCATACCTTTGGGAAAACGATTCAAGTTACACCTTCAGCGGGTATGCGCTATAATATGAGCAATTATTTCGGCAATGATTTGGGCTGGCAGAGCGGAATCGTGGCCCAATACCAGGGAACAAAACTGCATGCCCAATATGCCCGGGCCTTCAACCTGCCCGGAGTATTTCAAGTCTATTATGCCCAAATTTATAACCTGGGGGACGCCTGGAAGAATCTGAAAGCAGAAAAGGTTGACCACTACGAAACCGGGATTTCTCAGCTCTTCACCTCCTGGTTAAAGGCCGACCTGACCTTTTTCTGGGATTATGGAAAAGACCGGATGGTCTTCAAGGCGCCACCACCGCATTTCGAAAACTTGGCTGAATACAATACACAGGGGATTGAAATCACCACCACTATTTCCCCGATTAAGGATCTTGAATTTTTTATCGGAGCGACATTTTTGAATTCAAATCCGGACAATCTGCCTTACGCTCCGAAACAAACTGCCTCGGCCGGATTAAATTATCGTTTCTTAAAAAAGTTTACCCTAAGTATGGACGGCCAGTATGTGGATTCCCGTTATGTCTCCAATCCCCGCTATCCTGCCGCCGCACCGGATAAGGTGGACGCTTATCATCTGGTCAATGCCAAATTAAGTTATACCCTCACCCCAAAAGGAGCTCCGGTGAAAACGACCCTGTATCTTTCCGGGGAAAATCTGACCAACACCAGTTATGAGTTTCTTAAAGGCTACCCGGCCCCCGGAATAACCTTCATGGGAGGAATTCATGTGGCCTTATAAATCAAAGGGGGATGGAACCGGTCCTTGTCCCCAAGAGAGGAAAACCAACAAGATTGCCTCCAGAATGGATTTTTTCAATCAACTGGCCCCTGATTGGGATAAACGATTCTATACCTCTGAATTGAAAGACCACCTGCAATCCCTGGTTTCGGATTTCCATCTCCAAAAAGGCGGCCGTGTTTTGGATGTCGGTTCCGGTACAGGCGGTATCATCCCTTACCTCCTTGAAAATATCGGTAAAGAGGGATCGGTTTGGGCCATCGATTTCGCCGAAGAAATGGTCCGCATAGGCAGAGAGAAATTCCGTCAGGAACCCCGGGTCTATTTCCAATCAGCTTCGGTCGAGGCCCTGCCCTTTGCCGATCATTTTTTCGATCATGTGGCTTGTTTCGGGGCCTTGCCGCATTTCGAGGATAAAGGGCCTGCTATTGGCGAGATGGGGCGGGTTTTAAAAAATGGGGGGACCCTGATTATCGCCCATGCTTTAAGCAGTCAGGAAATTAAAAATCACCATAAGGGAAGCAGTCCGGTGTCCATGGATTGTCTTCCGGAAGAAGAAGAGATGATTGTTCTACTCGCCGAAAATGGATTCCGGATGATCAGACTGATTGACCGGTCAAAATATTATTTGTGCGAAGGGGTTAAAAACAGATAAAGTGTAAAAAAATCTGAAAACCGATAATAGGAGGAACTATGAACGCTGAACCAAAATACCCGGAACAGGTCCAAGAAACCATCGCTTTTCACGGACACTGGTGTCCGGGACTGGCCATCGGGATTCGAGCCGCCCAGTGGGCCGCCCAGGAAATGGGTAAGGCCTCAGACGAGGAAATCGTGGCCGTGGTTGAAACTGACATGTGTGGGGTGGATGCCATTCAGTATATTTTGAGCTGCACTTTCGGCAAGGGTAACTTGATTCATAAGGATTACGGAAAAAACGCCTTCACCTTTTATCGAAGACGAGACGGAAAATCGGCCCGTCTGGTGACCCGGTCGGATTTGTATGGCGAGGTCGGCCCGGCCTTTCGAAGCCTGGTTCGCAAGATGCAGCAGGAGGGGTTGACTGAGGAAGAAGAAAAGACCATGCAAGATTTTAGAGAGCGGATTAAGCTCCATATCATGGAGGCCGATTTTGACAGTCTTTTTGAAATCAAGACGCCGACAGCGCCGGTCCCCCAAAAAGCACGAATTTTGTCCAGTCTGACCTGTACCTCCTGCGGAGAGTCGGTTATGGAATCCCGGGCACGCCATTTTAAGGACCAGGTCCTGTGCATTCCCTGTTTTGAGGAGGCCGAGAGAAGATACGAATAAATCCTCCCCAGGATGGAAATACCTATGATCTCCCCGAGTGAAATGCATTATATTGAAGATGGGTTATAAGATATTTTATCAATACCAACGTCCCCACCGATCAGATGGCCACAAAAAACTTGACAGGGGGTCTCATAATGAATACATTTTAGAAAAAGGGCACGAAGCCCTCGTGTATCTCATTTAACTTACTTTTATAAGCAAATTAGCCATGAAGGCCAATCCTTTTGAAAAAGGATGCGCAATTCTGGCTTTTTTTTTGGTATCTCATGAGCCATCTTGAAAAACCATCTCAAACCGACCAATCGGTTGCCTTTCAAAGCCATCGAACGGCAATCCGGGAACTTTATCAGGCCTCGCTCCAAAAAAAAATCTCACTTTTTTTCGTTCTCTGTCTGTTTCTCCTAATCTTGATCGTCTATGCCATCGCTGTAGGATCTTATGATTTGTCTATCCTGAAAATCTTAAAAGCATTGATGGGATTGGATTCCAGCACTGGAAAGATCGTAGTCTGGAATATTCGGATGCCGCGCATTATTGCCGCCATTGTAACCGGTTGCGGACTCGGATTGTCCGGGGTGGCCATGCAGAGCCTCTTGAGGAATCCACTGGCCTCTCCTTTTACCCTCGGCATCAGCCAGGGAGCCGGTTTCGGAGCCGCCTTCGCCATTGTCTTTTTAGGCGCAGGCAGCCTGCAAAGCAGCGCCTTACGAACGGCGGATGCCGGCAGTTTTATGCTTAATAACGTTTACGCGGTGACCTTCTTTGCCTTTTTTGGCGCCATAACCGCGACCATAGTCATCCTTTTACTGGCCAGACTGAAAAAGCTCTCCCCGGAAGCCATTATCCTGGCCGGGGTGGCCTTGTCTTCCTTGTTTACCTCAGGGACCATCCTGGTGCAATATTTTGCCTCGGAAGTGGAAATCGCCTCAGTCGTTTTCTGGACCTTCGGCGATGTGGCCCGCTCCAACTGGCAGGAGATCGGGATTCTGACTGCGGTTACCCTCCTGGTCGTGGCCTATTTTGTCTTCAATCGCTGGAATCTCAACGCCCTGTCTGCGGGGGAAGATACGGCCAGGTCCCTGGGGGTCGAGGTCGACACTTTTCGTCTCTGGGGTATGCTCCTGGCCTCTCTGGTAGCAGCCCTGGCCACGGCCTTTCACGGCGTGATTGCCTTTTTGGGACTTTTGGCTCCTCATATCGGACGTCGGTTGATTGGGGCCGATCATCGCCTGCTTATCCCCTTTTCCTGCCTGATCGGGTCCTTACTGTTACTTTTGGCCGATACGGCCGGACGACTTTTGGTCGGTTCGGGGACCCTTCCGGTGGGAGTTCTAACCTCTTTTATGGGGGCACCCCTTTTTCTTTATCTGCTTATCAGGGGATTGGGACGATGATCTTAAAAGTCGCCGGACTGGATTATACCTATAACGGACATCCGGTCCTCAAGGGTATTGAATTCGAACTCCAACAGGGTCAGATATTGGGCGTATTAGGTGTCAACGGGGCCGGAAAAACCACCCTGCTTAAGTGCCTGAACCGGATTCTTCATCCAGGAGCCGGGACGGTGTTTCTGGATGAAGAAAACGTCAAAGGCATGAGCCGAAACGAGGTGGCCACCCACTTTGCCTACGTTCCCCAAAAGTACGGAGATGAACCATTAACCGTATTTGATACGATTCTGCTGGGCCGTAAACCCTATATAAAATGGGAAGCCACCCAAAAGGACCTCCATATCGTCGAGGCCATTCTCTATCGTTTGGATATCGAACATCTGGCCCTCCGCTCCACTAATCAGTTAAGCGGTGGAGAGATGCAAAAGGTCATCATTGCCCGGGCTTTAGCCCAGGAACCGGAGGTCCTGCTTCTGGATGAACCTACCAGTAACCTGGATCTGAAAAACCAGCTCCAGGTCATGCAATTGGTAACCAGAGCGGTAAGAGAGCATGATATGGCGGCGATTGTTTCCATGCATGATATTAACCTGGCTTTTCGCTTTGTAGATCATTTTTTGATGCTCCGGGAAGGCCGGGTACACTTATTAGCCCCCAAAGAGAAGGTTGCCGCAGCAGACATCGAGGAGGTCTATGGAGTAAAGGTCATTCTCAGTGAAGTGGATCAATACAAAATAGTCATTCCCTTGGGCGAAATGTGAAAAGGAACAGCCAATGAAAACACTCAAAAATAGGTCCCATCTTATTTTCGTTGTGATCATGGTCATCCTGGCCGGTGCCTGTCCGTGTCTGGCAGGAGAAACCCGCCAGTTTACGGATATGGCCGGCCGTCAAGTGTCGGTCCCTAAACATCCGGGAAGAATTATCTGCCTTGGTCCGGGTACCCTGCGTTTAATTATTTATCTTGAAAAGAAGAATATCGTCGTCGGCGTGGAAGATATTGAGAAACAGTTTCCGACCACACGGCCCTACTGGATCGCCAATAGTGAATTGGGCCGGCTTCCTTCCATCGGACTTGGCGGGCCCAATTCAATCAACAAGGAACCGGATTTGGAAAAAGTTCTGGCCCTGAAACCGGATGTAATTTTCATCACCTATCTGGACCGCGACAAAGCCGAGGCCTTGCAAAAGAAGATCGGCATTCCGATTATCGTTCTGACTTATGGGCCCTTCGGATCTTTCGACGAAAAGGTTTATGAATCTATCCGTCTCTGCGGTCAAATTCTTGACAAGCAGGATCGGGCCGAAGCGGTGATTCGTTTTATAGAGAATTCCCGAAAAGATCTCTTGAAAAGAGTGGAGGGATTTCCCGAAAACCGAAAACCATTGGTTTATATCGGGGGCATCGGGTTCAAGGGCACGCACGGTCTGGAAAGCACGGAAACCGGGTATCCCCCTTTTGAATGGGTCAAAGCCATCCATGCAGCCAGGCAGGAAGGCCGCCAAGGACACCTTTTTGTAGACCGGGAAAAAATCCTGAGCTGGAATCCGGACATTATCTTTCTCGACAGCGGTGGCGGCGACCGGATCCGCCAGGATTATGTAAAAAAACCGTCTTTTTATGAGGGGCTGAAGGCCTTCCGGGATAAAAAGGTATACATCCTCCATGCCTTCAACTGGTACATGACCAATATGGGGACGGTCGTTATCGATGCTTATGCGGTGGGTAAAGTTCTTTATCCCAAGGAGTTTAAGGATATTAGTTTGGATAAAAAGGCCGACGAGATTTATTCGTTTCTGCTGGGACGTCCCATCCAAAAAGAAATGGAAAAATTGCACGGTAGGATCGGGGAGTTGCCTTTTTTCCTGCAATGATTTATTATGGAAAGGGAGATGGTTCTCATGGAAAAATCAATCTATCAGAATAGAATACTCTATTTTGATTCACAGGTTCAAGCCCCCTGGTCTTTTCAAGACTATGGAGAGGATGAGTGGAAAAAACTGAGCCGTCTTTTTCGGTATACCGGTTCGATGGAAAATAGACGAGTCCTGGAACCCGGATGCGGAACAGGGAGATTAACCGAGGTTCTTGCCGACCGGGTCGGCCCCCAGGGCCGGATAGCGGCCTTGGATATCAGTCCGAAAATGGTTGAGGCGGCACGAAATAGGTTGGCCGGCAGAAAGAATGTTGAGGTTCACCTGAGTGCCTTAGAAACTTTTCCCCTCGAAACCGAGAGCTTCGATCTCGTCATTTGCCACCAGGTCTTTCCCCATTTTCAAGACAAGGAGAAGGTTCTGAGGCTCATCTCCACAACCTTAAAGCGCGAAGGGAAACTGGTCGTCTTTCATTTTATTGATTTTGACCGCATCAATGACCGGCACCGTAAGGCGGGAACGGCGGTGGAAGAGGACCTGATGCCTGCTCCGGAAAAGATGAAAAAATATTTTGATATGGCAGGGTTCCATATTGATTTCTTGATCAATGATGATCTGGGTTATTTTTTGGGTTCGGCACGACGATAACTTTTGAGCGGACTTTCATGGTTTTTAGGGAAGGAAGAGGATTGTATGCCGATTAAACGGATATGTGTGGTTGACGGACAGGGTGGCGGTATCGGACTGTTGTTGGTAAAATCTATTAAAGAAATATTTCGAGAATCTGTAGAGGTGATTGCCCTGGGCACGAACGCCATTGCTACGTCCCAAATGCTTAGGGCCGGAGCCAATAAGGGCGCCTCGGGAGAAAACGCCATTTGTCATACCGTCTCCACTGCTGATTGTATTGTCGGCCCGATTAGTATTACCTGGGCTCATGCCATGCTGGGTGAAATCACTCCCCGCATGGCCGAAGCGATCATGTCCAGCCCGGCTGTTAAAATCCTGTTGCCCCTTTCCCAAGAAAAAGTTGAACTGGTAGGGATGATAAAAGAACCTTTACCTCACCTGGTTGAGTCACTGGTGGAGAAAAATATCAAGGAGGTTTTAAAGAATGTGTGAAGCCAATGCTTATCTGGTTAAAGAAGGAAATGAGGAACTCCTCATGGAGTCCGTAGATATAATTGAGCCGGAAGGGAATGACAACTTCCGATTGGTCGACATTTTTGGTGATCAGAAAATTATTAAGGCCCACATCAAGGGGATGAACCTGCTCAATCACAAAATTGTATTTGAAGATTAATACCGATTGCGTTATCGTCTTACCCGTCGGGAAGAATCAATCGGGTTCGATCTGTGGCCGGATCGAATTTCTACGAAGGAACGGCCCGCTAATAGGGAGACTTCTTCATAAGATGGAATTTGGAGCACTATATGGAATGGCTTAAAGCAGTAGTCGATTACGGCATCATAGGATTTTTAATCCTCTTAAGTATGATCGCCATAGGGATTGCAATTGAACGGTTTCATGCCTACCGTCGTATAAAATTAGAAGCCTTCCCGGATCAAAAGAGCCTGGAGTTGGAACTCACTAAAAAGATCCATCTCATCGCCACCATCGGCAGTAATGCCCCTTATATCGGTCTATTGGGAACGGTTTTGGGTATCATGCTCACTTTTTATATGATCGGACAGGAGGGTTTTATGGACACGGGCAAGATTATGGTCGGTTTGGCCCTGGCCTTGAAGGCCACGGCCATCGGTCTTCTGGTGGCCATTCCCTCCGTCTCTTTATACAATTTCCTGCTTAGAAAAGTGAAAGTCCTGTTAATGAACTGGGAGATCGAACATGGAAGAAAAGGAGTTTGATTATATCAATGTCATCCCCCTGGTGGATGTCATGCTGGTCCTCCTGACCATTGTGCTGACCACCTCTTCCTTTATCGCCAGCGGGATGATCCCCATGGATCTGCCCAAAGCCCATAGAAGCTCGGGTGAAATCCTGAAAACCCAGACTATTGAAATCGACCGGGCCGGAAAAATTTATTTGAATTCCAAACCGGTCACCTTGGAAGGATTGAAGTCCGATTTGAGTTCTATGAACAGAAAAGTCCCGGTTTTAATCAGGGCCGATCGCAGCATCATGCTGCAGATCTTTGTCAATGTCCTGGATGCGGTTAAGGGCTTAAATTTTTCCCGGGTGAGCCTCCAGACTGAGGAGCAAACGTGAAATATCAGACCAGGGCCTTCCATATTTCCTTCTGGCTTCACGGACTGGTCATTGTGGCCGCTTTGGTTCTGAGCAGCCATATCGGACCGTCAAAAAAATTGACGATCCTGGATTTTAATCTGGAAAAGCCTAAACCCCGGGTTAAAGAGGTCATCCCACCGCCGCCGATGCCGGTAATCAAGAAGCAGATCATCAAACCCAAACCTGAAATCGTAAAGAAAGAAGAACCTCCCCCCCTCCGGAAGAAAAGGCAAAGCCCGCCCCGGCCCCGGAAATTCCACCGATGGTGAAACTCCCGGAAGCACCAAGCCTGGAAAGCCGCCCCATGGGACTTGGAATACCGGACCATCCCAAGGTGATAAAGGAAGGATCTCCCGGAATCGCCGGAGGGTCCCAAGAAGGATCGGGGACCAATGAAGGACCGGGCAATTCAGCCGGCGGAAAAGAATCGGCGAAGACCAAATATTTAAAAGATCACTTTGCCTATATTCGAAATAAGATTCTCCGGAACATCAGCTACCCTGCCAGTGCCCGGCGCATGGGCTGGCAAGGGAAAGTCATTCTTTCCTTTATTATTTCAGCGGACGGATCCGTCAGGGAAGTCAAGATTATTCAAGGGTCAGGTTTTGCGATACTGGATAAGCGCGCCATGGAGACCGTTAAGGACACCGCTCCCTTCCCCAAACCCCCGGTCGAAGCCCAGTTGGTCATTCCCATTATTTTTAGATTGGAATCCTAAATCGTTCCTCCCCCCCGGAGAATAGGGAACTCCTTTTTTTTATTGACTCATATGCCATAATTGGCATATAAAAAAATAATTTCTTTTCTTCGGTATTTTAACTTCGGGGTAACGAAAAAAAATCCCTAACGGGTAGGTAATCCATGGGCAGATAAAAGGAGAAAAATTGATGAAAAAATTCTTTATCCTCTGGTTGGCAATTCTGATACTTTTGATCCCCGGTTTAACTTTTTCGGCCGAAGGAAATCCATTTGTTTTATTGGCCAGCACGATCGGTCCCATTGATTCCGGCATCGTATCGGTTCTTGAAGAAGCCTTTGAAAAGGAAACCGGCATCCGGGTTCGTCATGTCGGAGCGGGAACCGGTGCGGCCTTAAAAATCGGCCAACAGGGAAATGTCGACTTGGTCATGGTTCATGCCAAATCTCTTGAAGAGAAGTTCGTCAAGGAAGGTTTCGGAACAAAACGCATCCCCTTTATGTATAATGATTTTGTTATCCTTGGTCCGGCAGCCGACCCGGCCGGCATAAAAGGTTTGAAAAGTGCCGTTGAGGCCCTCAAGAGAATTGCCGCCAAGGGTGCACCATTTATCAGCCGTGGCGACAAATCAGGGACAAACGTAGCCGAGATGGAACTCTGGGAAATGAGCGGTCTTAAACCGGGGGGACCCTGGTATAAGGTTTATGAGAAAGGGAATGAAGGGAATGCCGCGACTCTCAAATACACCGATCAACAGGGTGCTTACACTTTCATCGACCGGGCCACTTTCCTCTCTCTCCAAAAGAACATCAAACTGGTTATTCTGGTAGAAAATGATGAAGCGCTTTTAAATTTCATCTCCCTTATTCCGGTGAATCCGGCCAAGTTCCCCAAGGTTCATCACCAGGAGGCCATGGCCTTTGTCACCTGGCTGACCGCCGCAGATAAAGGACAGCTTATCGTTCGTGATTTCGGCAAGGAAACCTATGGAAGCCCCTTGTTCTTCCCTGATTCCCAGGAATGGAAAGCCGCTCGGGGTAAGTAATTACCGATGTAAAATAATAAAGAGAAGTTCGTTGAAAAAACCCAACCCGTCACTCCGGCGAAAGCCGGGGTCCAGGAGCAATAAATCTTCCTGGATTCCGGCTTTCGCCGGAATGACCCTGAACAGAAGGTTAGAGCCCTTTACCATCCATCATAATTCATATAATAAAACACAAGGAGAAAATAAAAATGAAAAATTTTTCAATCAAGTCTGTTATGCTGATGGTCGTCCTGTTTTTCCTTTTGGCCCTTTCCTTGTCTCCTGTTATAGCCGGGGAGAAACCCCAGAAAAACATCATCCTGGCCACTACAACCAGTACCCAGGACTCGGGTCTTCTCGATGTCCTGATCCCGGTTTTTGAAAAAGAAACCGGGTACTTCGTCAAAACAATTTCGGTGGGTTCAGGCCAGGCCATGAAAATGGGGGAAAAAGGAGAGGCCGACGTGCTCCTGGTCCACTCTCCCGACGCCGAAAAAGCCTTTGTTACCCAAGGATTCGGGATCAACCGCATGCTGGTTATGCATAATGACTTCGTTATTGTCGGCCCGCCCTCAGACCCGGCCAAAATCAAGGGGATGAAAACGACCCAAGAAGCCCTGCAGGCAGTCGCCAAAGCTGGGGCCATGTTCCTTTCTCGAGGCGACAATTCCGGGACCCATGCCAAAGAAAAGAAACTTTGGAAGGCGGCCGGAATAATCTCAGAAGGGCAGAAATGGTTACAACAGACCGGGCTCGGCATGGGCCAAACCCTCAACGTGGCTTCTGAAAAAAAAGGATATACCCTTACCGACCGGGCCACTTACCTGGCACTCAAAAAGAACCTTGGTCTGGATATTCTGGTAGAGGGTGAACCCCTTCTACTCAACATCTACCATGTCATCGAGGTGAATCCGGCCAAGTGGCCTAAGGTTAATACCGCCGGGGCCAAAGCCTTTGCCGCCTTTATGGTTTCCAAAAAAACCCAGGAGATCATCGGAAAATTCGGCGTGGATAAATACGGGGCTCCCCTGTTCTTCCCCGATGCCGGGAAAAAGCCGGAATCGCTCGGCCTTTAATGGAACTGATCTTTGAAGGGATACTTAAGGCCCTCCATCTCCTCCTGAGCTTTTAATCCGGAGGTGTATGGAATTACCTTCCTCTCCCTCCAAATTTCCGGGGCGGCCACGCTTATCAGTGTGTTTATCGGCATATCGATCGGGACGGTGGTCGCCTTGAACCACTTTCTCGGGAAACGTTTTTTGGTCAGCGTGGTCAATACGGGGATGGGCCTGCCCCCGGTGGTGGTCGGTTTGTTTGTGATGATCTTCCTCTGGCGCAACGGGCCTTTCGGTTTCCTGGGGATCCTTTATACGCCGACGGCCATGATCATTGCCCAGGCCACCATCGCCACTCCCATTGTCATGGGCATCACTATTGCCGCTATTCAGAATCTCCCAGCCAATCTGCGGCTGCAGATCCTGTCCCTCGGGGCCACGCGACTACAGATGGTCTGGTTTCTCCTGCGGGAAGCGCGCCTGCCCCTCCTGGCCGCGATCATGGCCGGATTCGGTGGTGTCATTTCCGAGGTCGGGGCCTCCATCATGGTCGGCGGGAATATCAAAGGGTATTCCCGGGTACTGACCACGGCAACGGTCATGGAATCCGGCATGGGGAATTTTGATATGGCCATTGCCCTGGGAATTATCCTCCTTCTGCTCACCTTTCTGGTGAACTACCTCCTTACCCTGATTCAACAGCGGGAACGGCCCCGATGAATAGGTCTTCCCGGGTTATTGAAGCGGAAAATCTCAGGGTCCTCCGGGGGCGGGTCGAAGTTCTGGACATCCCTTCTTTTAGTCTGGCCGATCAGGAGATCCTTGCCCTGATCGGACCCAATGGGAGCGGTAAATCTACTCTACTTCTGACCCTTACCGGTCTGCTCAAACCGGTCACCGGTCACATCATTTTCCAAGGTAAAAAAATCAATTCAAACCAGGCGGTTTTAAACTACCGGCGTCGCATCGCCATGGTTTTTCAGGAACCTCTTTTATTTGACACCACCGTGTTCAACAATGTGGCTTCGGGTTTGAAAATCAGGGGAATGGCCGGGGAAGAAGTCAGGACCAGGGTTATGGAAGGTCTTGAACGGTTCAGTATCGCCCATCTGGCCGACCGTTCAGCTCGGAAATTATCCGGCGGAGAAGCCCAACGCACCTCCCTGGCACGAGCCCTGGCCACAAGTCCGGAAGTCTTATTTCTGGATGAACCTTTCGCCGCCCTTGATCCCCCCACCAGGCAGTCCATCATCAATGATATGGAAAAAATTATCCGAGAAACCGGGATTGCGGCTGTGCTGGTGACGCACGACGAATCCGAGGCTATGCGGCTGTCAAACCGGATCATGGTGATGAAAGGGGGAAGGGTTGTCCAAAACGGTTCTCCGGAGCAGATCATGGAACATCCGGCCAACCGTTTTGTAGCTGAATTCGTGGGCATGGAAAGTGTCACGCCCGGGACCGTTCTGAAAAATAGAGCCGGGACCATCTTGATTTCTGTTCCCGGAGGCGCTATAGAAGCTGTCGGGGACGTGTCACCGGGGGAAAAAGTGTTTTGTGGTATCCGGCCGGAAAATGTGAGTATCGACAGTCAAAATCCGGATGAATCGGTTAACTCCGCCAATATTTTTCAGGGAAAGATCGTCGGTCTCTCCTCCATCGGTCCCTTCCTGAAAGTAACCCTGGATTGCGGATTTCCGTTGGTCTCCTATGTGCCCCGTAGATCCCTGGCCGACCTCAAGCTGGCCATAGGTGAGCGGGTCTTCGCCTCCTTTAAAGCTTCAGCCGTTCATCTCATTTCCGAGGATAGACCACCCGATCAGACAGAGGGGGTATCCGAAGATAGAAAAGACCAAAATATCAATTTCTGATGAAACCAATGTGACTCGAATTCATTTTACGTCCGCCTGATTGTCATACCCCCGTTGTTCCCAAAATCCTTGATAGGGTTTATCGGAAAGTTCGATCCGGGTCACCCATTTGACCCACTTGTACCCCAACTTGGTTTCAGCCACGACCTGAAAGGGAAATCCCCGCTTGGCATCCAGTGTTCGGCCGTTTATTTCAAAGGCCAGCAGAAGGTCCAGCCCTTCAATATCTTTATATTCCAAGGAGGATGAGTCCCCGTCGGCCGCATAAAAAATTATTGTCTTAACTCCGGGCTTTACCTTAGCCCGTCCCAACAGATCCTTTATTCTAATCCCTTTAAACAAAAGGGTTTCCGTCCAACCCTCCACACAATGCAGGGTTATTACCCTTTCATGGATGGGGAGCTTCAATACCTCCTGATAAGTTAAAGACTGAGGGGAGTCAACCAAACCGGTTATGGTTAAGCGGTAGGTATTGGGATCAATCTTTTGAGGACCCTTGATGGAATTATCATAGGCCCGATCAAACACATCCAGGCGTTTCCCTTGATAGTCCCTGATCTCTCTCCCTTTTGGCACCGGTGGGGCAGAAAATGAAAGGGCAGGCATGGCCAAAAAGGTAATTGCCAGGGCAGGAAACCATAAAAAGCTCCATAGTGTTTTCATAATTTCAAATCCTTTTGCCACACAATTATTAAGAGTCTCAAAATAATATTAGCTGAAAGGTACCGGGGGGCTTTATTTTTGGGGATTGTCCAAAGGGTAACTTATCGCCCTATCCCGGCCAGTCCAGCAAAGTTTGATTCGAGGCAGGGCATACAGCGTAGCTTTTTTCTATCATAGGTGAAGGCCTGCTCTTGATTTAGTTAAATAATTAACCCGGAAAAGAAGCTTCCAAGTTCATGGTGGACAACCCCAAAAATAAAGCCCCCCGGTACTTAGTCTAATGGGGATCATATCGTTTCTTGTCAAGATTACTATAAGACCCATATTAATTGTAATTTTCCGGATGGAAGTGTCTTTCCACCATTTCGATCAGGATATGAATTACTTTGATGTGCAGTTCCTGAACACGATCGGCAAAAGAACCGCCTGGGGTGCAGATACAAACATCCGAACAACTTTCCATTTCAGATCCGGCCTTGCCGGTCAGGGCAATCACTTTGATCCCTGAGAACCGGGCGGTTTCAGCCGCTTTAAGCACATTCGGGCTCTTCCCGCTGGTGCTGATGGCCAAAAGGCAATCTCCCGGATTCCCATGACTTTCCAAATAGCGGGAAAAGATATAATCATAACCAAAATCATTGGCCGTACAGGTCAGGTGACTCGGATCACTGATGGCAACCGCCGGATAGCCACGGCGATTTTTTCGATATCGCCCGGTCAGCTCTTCAGCGAAATGCATGGCATCGCACATGGAGCCGCCGTTTCCACAGGAAAAAGCCCGGCCGTTATTATTGAAGGTTTCGATTAGTAATTCGGCTGCCAATTTTATTTTCTCTAAGGTTGCCTCATCGGCCAGTAATCCTTTCAGGGCTTCCCTGGCCTCGACTCAGGCTGGCCTTGATATGCACAATCATCTGGATATCTCCTCTGGTAATTTCATCATTAGCCCATTAATAACTCCTTAGAAATAATATCAGAATCAGGATGGTGTGTCAAACGATCCGGAATTATTTTCCTTTTTTACAATAACCTTACCTTCTTGCGTTTTGATAAAATCCAACCTGGACCAAAAATAAAAAAAGAGGCCGGCATTAAATTTGGGTAGCGGTTTAGGACCCTCCCGGGTGGCGGCATAGAGGCGTCCTTCCGATAACAGCCTTTCGAAAAGTTCAGCCCCGGTCGCCGTTCTCTTTCCTCTGCTTCGGGCAATCCTCAAGGCTTCTTGAAGGGTAATCATATCTTCCTCGAAGAAAATTCCTTTGAAAAAATTAATAATCCTCGTGGCGACCAAAAGGGTATAGAGGTCTTCCCGCTTAACTCGATTCATCTCCGGTCCCAGGGCAGTTAGCCGGGATTTGAATATATCCTCGACCTTCAGCTCTGGAAAATTTTTGGCTATCGGGGAATTGGGGGTTAAATAAAAAGGCGATGCGCCCAGGAGCACCGGAAGCCGGCAATTAAGCAGCAAAGTCCTGACCATCGAATCTAAGGATTCCCCCGGTAAGCCTAATATTTGATAGGAGACGATCTTAAATCCCAATCGGGATGCTTCGGCTACTACCTGAAGATATTTTCCCATGCTTTGGGTCCGAAGGGTTTCTTTACGAACTGCAGAATTGGAGGTCACCAATGATAAGTTCAGATGGGAGAAGCCGGCCTCTTTCATCACTTGCAACAATTCCCGATCCAGACTTTGATAAGAGATCCCGTTCATAGCCAGCAATTCGATTTCCCCGGCCGGAAACCCCTGCCTGATCTTTCGGCAAAGATTTTTCATTGCCTCCTGATCATAGGTGAGGTTATCATCTTCAAAATCAAATACCCGGTAGCCTTCCTGATACCGAATTTTCATTTCTTCAAATACATCTTGGACGGAACGCCTTTTATAACCGGGGAAAGTATTGTGCACCGAACAGAAGGAACATTGATGGGGACAGCCTCTGGAAGTAATCACAAAACACAGGGGCCTCCTTTCATAAAGATAGGTCTCCCGATCCAAATCAGAAAAATCCGGCAGGGGGAGTTCTTCAATGTGAAAAGGATCGCCCGGCGGATTAAAAAGCATACGGCCATCCTGTTTGTAGCCTAAACCGGGGACCTGCTCCAATCCCTTTCTTCCCTGCAAAGCCTTTATCAATTCCACCAGGGGCCGTTCCCCCTCCCCCCGGATCACCCAATTCACTGCCGGGTTCCTGAGCATAAGTTCAGGCACAGCCGAGACATGGGACCCGCCGAGGACAATGGGGCAATGAGTTTTTTCTTTAATTGCCTCGGCCGCTTGCAGCACTTCACGATAATAAGGGGAGAAGAGAGAAGAGATCCCCACCAGGTCGGGTTTTTCAAAGGCCGTTTCCCGGGCAACGATCTCAAAGGAGGCCCCGAAATGATAATAGTGATGAAACAGGGAGAAAGGACTTTGATCCGGCCAGGGGTAATATGCTTTCAGATAGCTTAACTCCCCGGGCCAGGCAATGGTCTTTCTTCCCCGGCCATGATGAAAATCTTTGATGATGACCTCGACATCCGGCAAGTGCTTTTTGACCGCCGCCTTTAAATAGGCCAGACCCAATGGCTGAAGTCTCACCTCAGTATCATAAAAATCCTGAAATAGGGGGCTGGACAAGAACGAGTTTCATGGATTATTTTTTTAACTTCTAAACTAAATAACGTTACATTAACCGAATAGCAGGATCCAAATCTTTCTTGACAATTTAATGCAGGCGGTATACGATTTAACTATAAATAGTATACTTAAAAGGAGTATGACTCATGTCTAAAGTGACCGCTAAGTATCAAATTACCATCCCGCCGGAGATTCGTAAAGGATTAAGAATCAAACCGGGGATGGAAGTTGACATTGCCCAAAAAGGGGAGAAATTTGAACTGATCGTCAACCCAGTCGAAGAGTTAAAAAAAGATGGCGTGGAAAATATAAAGGCCGGGAAACGACAGACCAATATCTGGAGGAAATTCGAGGTCCGATTTAATGAAGCTTTGTGTGGATACGACTATTTTCCTTGATATTTTGAAGGATGAATTCAGACCCCTTCAGGAAATCTTCTATTCGGCCTTGTCTGCCAAAGAAACATTGCTGGTTCCGGTCATAGTCTTTGCCGAACTTTTACCCCGGTTTGCAGGAGATCGCACCCTTACCGTCTCTTTTCTAAAAGATCATAAGATTCAGATTTTCCCACTCGACATTGAAGGAACGACCATTGCCGGCCAGCGATGGATGAAGTATCTTAGTCAGAAAACCAAGGCTCTATGCCCGCACTGCGGCCGTTCCTTATTGCAAAAAAAACATTTACTTTCCGATTTTTATATCGGCGGCTTTGCCTTAGCGAATTGTGATGCTATTTTAACCCGAGATCGTGGTATTTATAGGAAATATTTTTCGGATTTAAAAGGATATGGTGGTTGCCTGGAAAAGAATGTTCCAACGCCATTTAAAGGAGCTTAGTTGGTTAATAATTTTTTCAAAGACAGGAGATTTATACTATGAAATACATCATTATCGGCAACGGAGTGGCCGGAACAACCGCCGCGGAAACCATCCGGAAATACGATTCGCAGGGAGAAATTAAAATTTTTACCGATGAAGCCTTTCCCTTTTACAGCCGCATCCGATTAATGGAATACCTGGCCGATGAAGTAGAAATTCCTAAACTTCAGATCCGCTCCAATACCTGGTATGAAACCAAAAAGATTCAACTTTTTCTGAACAGCCGGGTGGTTGATATCGATTCAGTCAAGAAAGCCATCGTAACCCAATCAGGAGAGCGGCACCACTATGATAAACTGCTGTTGGCCGAGGGCAGTCACTCCTTTGTACCGCCTATCAAAGGGGCGGAGAAAAAAGGGGTCTTCTCCTTGCGCAACCTCAAAGACGCTCAGGCAATCAAGGAATTTGCCGGCGGCAAAACAAAAGCCCTCCTGATTGGGGGAGGGATACTGGGGCTGGAAGTGGGAAACAGTCTCCGAAAAACAGGCCTGAAGGTTTCGGTCGTTGAATTCGTCCCACGCCTCCTCCCCCGTCAAACCGACCCAGCCTGTGCGACCTTGTTGCAGACCCGTTTGGAGCAAATGGGTCTGACCTTTTATCTGGGGGTGGGTTCCAAAGAAATCGTCGGAGAGAATCAAATGCAAGGCCTTCTACTGGAGGACGGTCGACAAATAGAAACGGATATGATCATCATCTCCGCCGGGGTCCGGCCCAATCTGGAACTGGCCCAAAAACTGAATCTGAAGATCGGAAAGGGGATTCCGGTTTCGGATCAAATGGAAACGGAGATTCCGGATATTTATGCCGCCGGGGACAGTATTGAGCACAGAGGGATGCTCTACGGTATCTGGCCGGCCTCGGAAAAACAGGGAGAGGTTGCCGGAATGAACATGGCCGGTACTGCGGTTTCCTATACTGGGACCACGCTCTCCAATCTGCTTAAGGTGGCCGGGATCGATTTGCTGGCCGCAGGCGATATCGATCCCGAGGGTAAATTGGAAGCCATGGTTGAGCAAAACACCGAAAAGGGTACCTACCGGAAGCTGGTCATCAAGGAAAATATTATGGTCGGTTGTCTGCTTTTCGGGACCCTGGAGGGAAAAAAATATATTTTAAAAGCCTTGGAAGAAAAACGAAATATCGCCTCCATCAAGGAACAACTGTCAAGGTTTGAATTCGAAGCCTTGAATTAAAATATCAAATTCATTTTTTGATCAAAGGTAAAGGATCAAAGAAACCTCCTTTTCTTTGAGCCATAAAAACCCATCATTCGACTTTATGGATATTAAAAAACGAAAAATTAACTTCTTCCTGCTATCCTCAAGTTTTCATTTTGAACAGACCAGAAGATTTCAAACTGTATTGATTGATAGTATTTAAAAAATAATTGTGATATGGGAAATAGAAATATGGCCTTTCGGTTCTGGGAGTATCTGAAGCCAACAGCTGCTTGATTGAATTTTTGGGATACTGCCGGGAAACCAGGCAGCCATAATCCCAGATAATCTGATAACTAACCTTCTTAAGTCAAGTGATTATGAAAAATATTCCCTCCTTTCGTTCTATTTGTTTTGAAGGATAACAAGGATGCAGAGATGAAAAGAATAAATTGTGTTTTACTTTTTTGTATCTTTATTCTTTTTACGTCATCTCTTCTTTTGGGCGAAGATCTTAATTATCAATTGGGTATTTCAGATGTTCAACTGCTCACTGGTTCCCCGGTAAATATAGAGGCTTTAAAATCACTTCCAAGCCGCTTTTATATGGGAGATCAAGACACTAACGATATGGGTAAGCGTCAGACCAACCCATCTTCACTATAATAGCCGGACAGGCTAAGATACTCCCCAAGAAGAATTTAGATTGACACCTCAGAAGGGAGTACCAGCCATGACCCAAGAGCAGCGATCCACCTATTGGCAAAATCTGGTTATAGCCCATAGCCGAAGCAGTCTGAGTGTGACTGAGTTTTGTCGGGATCATCAGATCAATCGCCAGAGATTTTACCTTTGGCGCCAACGTTTTAAATCCCAACCCAATCCCCCGGTAACGGGCGCATTTTTGGAATTGGTTCCTTCCTCCCAAAAGGGAGAAAGCGGCATTCGCTTACGGATTGATCAAGGCCTGTCCATTGATCTGGATCGAGGCTTCGATCCTTCCACCCTCGGCCAAGTTATTTCCGTGCTCAGGGCTAAGGGATCATGCTTGCTCTGACCGGCGCCACTCGGATCTATCTGTACCGGCCCTGTTGCGATATGAGAAAATCCTTCGATGGCCTGTGTGGGTTGATCCGGATGGAACTGGCCCAGGATCCCTTGTCTGGTTCCTTGTTTGTCTTTTGTAACCGATACCGCAACCGGGTTAAACTGCTCTATTGGGACAGCGACGGACTGGCCATCTGGTATAAACGTTTGGAGAAGGGTACCTTCAGCCTTCCTAATAGGGATGCCGAAGATGGGCTGATCGATCGGCGGGACCTCAACCTTCTGCTGGAAGGAGTGATCCCTAAAAAAGTGAGTAAAAGATATAAAAAATAGCATTATTTTCTTGTTTTTCTTTGATTATAATGTTATATATTCCAAATGGTTATGTCACTTTCCGAGGCCAACGATCTCATCGAACGTCAAGCTCTTCAACTTGAGGAATTGACCCAGAAGCTGCATTCCTCCGAACTCAACCTGAGCCGGTTACAACACCAGGTGGAGCAACTCCTGCGGCGGATTTACGGCCGAAGGTCCGAGAAAATGAACCCCAATCAATTGATGTTCGAATCGGTCATGTTAGAGGCCATCCAGCAACCAGCCTCCAACCCGGAACCATTGGCCCCCTTAGTCGAATCTGAAAAACCTGCTCCGGTCCGGACCAAGCGCAACCATCCGGGAAGGATTCCCATTCCCGATCATCTGGAGCGGGTGGAGATCGTCCTTGATCTGCCGGAAGAGCAAAAGACCCAAAGTGGCCGGCCTTTGAAACAGATCGGCTGGGAGATCTCCGAGAAGCTGGAGTATCGGCCGGGCAAGCTGATTGTCAACGTCTATAAAAGGCCCAAGTATGGGGCCACGGATCTGGAAGGGCCGGGGGTGTTGGTGGCTTCTATGCCGGATCATCCCATTGAACGTTGCAAGGCCGATGTGGGGCTGATTGCTTATCTTATTGTCAGCAAGTTTGCCGATCACT
This sequence comes from uncultured delta proteobacterium, assembly GCA_963782435.1. Taxonomy (GTDB): domain Bacteria; phylum Desulfobacterota; class RBG-13-43-22; order RBG-13-43-22; family RBG-13-43-22; genus RBG-13-43-22. Next base: position 51,445 of record CAWAKF010000024.1, on the reverse strand, counting down.
TACCCCTGTATCGCCAAAACGGGATCTTTGAGCGGGAAGGGGTGGATATTCCCCGGGCTTCCCAGACCAGTTGGGTTCTCCAAACCTATGAAGCCCTGATCCCTCTGGGAGAAGCCTTGAAACAGGCGGTCCTTTCAGGTGAAATCCTCCACACCGATGATTCGATCATACCCCTTCAGGTCAAAGGACGGGGTAAAGTCCAAAAGGCCCGGTTGTGGGCCTATGTGCGGGGAGGTACCGATCCGCCGATTACGGTCTATGATTTTTCCCATGATCGAAGCAAGAAACGCCCTCTGGATTTTTTAGGGGATTATCAGGGCTATGTGCATGCGGACGCCTATAGCGGTTATGACGAACTGTTCCGCCGTGAAGGGGTGATTGAAGTGGGCTGCTGGGTCCATACCCGGCGCCATTTTGATGAAGCCGTTTCCTCCCGGAAGCTTGAGGCCACCGAGATCATGGCCCGTATCGGCCAGCTCTATAAAATAGAGTCGGAGTGCGCTGATCTGAACCCAACGCAAAGGTATCAAATACGGCAGGAGCGCTCCCGGCCCTTGATTGATCATCTCTTTGAAAGGATCGAAGGGATTAAGGCCCAGACGATTCCTTCGGAGCCTTTGCGGAAAGCTGTGGATTATGCCTTCAACCAGCGGCAAGCCCTCTATCGTTATCTGGAAGATGGGCGTTTGAAACCGGACAACAACATCGCCGAGAACGCCATCCGTCCTCTGGCCCTGGGCAGAAAGAACTGGTTGTTTGCCGCCAGTGAAAGAGGAGCGAGGGCCACGGCTTTATTCTTGGGGCTCATCCAGTCTTGCAAGGCTTGCCGGGTCAATCCCTGGGAGTATTTAGATGACCTGCTCCGGCGCATTATGAGTCACCCGGTCAGTCGCCTCCGGGAGCTATTACCCGATCAATGGAAACCCCTCCCCAAGAATGAGTACGGCCTAATCGTCCAACCGTAGCTGGCCCCACTTTATCCGTCCTATTGTCAAAGAGCAACGGCTATAATCTCCGCCATCATTTTTAATCTTATCAAAACCTACCAGCCCTGAAAAGTTGGGTTGGTCTGACGCTTACGAAAAAACCTATGGGATAAAGAAAAACAAAAATTCATCCCTCATATATACCTCAATGGATCGCCTTTCCCTGTCGATTTTGATGAGAACCAAATATACTACTTTGGAGGAACAGCAATTGCTATTGAAGCTGGGTTACTGAGTAAGGAAGAAATACAATTTTATCTCAATGAGATGATAAAAAGTGTAAAAAAAGCCGGGGCTGCCACCATTGGGTTGACACTTTATCTTCCTTACCCGGAAGGTTATTTCTTCAATAAAAGCATGAACCCGGCCTACAATTACCAGAACGGTGGTGACTGGACATGGTTTGGCGGGAGAATGATCCAACAGTTGATTAGATACGGGTTTGTCCTGGAAGCATATAAACAGGCAATACCCATGATGAAACGGGTTAAAGTTAATAAAGGTTTTTATGAATGGTACTCGGTCGATAACAAACCAAGCGGATCAGGTACATTCAAAGGCGAAGCTGGGGTTTTGTTCACGGCAATAAGGATGTTTGAGGCATTGGACAAGTAATTAAACAGATGATCCAGTTTATGATCTTGAAGCAAAGACTCTGCCGCCAAACGGGGGTCATACTGAAAGTTTATTTCTGCAAAAAGCAGGGTATAACTTTCTATAAAAATATCGCCGATGTTCTTGAAAGGTCTAATTGGGTCGCTGCGGCATCCAGCTTAGTGAATAGAATCTCGGTGGCCCTGTCCCAATACTTCTGGGCTATTTTATCCTTATAATTTTCTCCCATCAAGGTCCGCCAGATAAAAACCTCGATTTTCAACCACCTTGACCAGAGTACGGAACAGATCGATGCTAATTAGTTTCCATCCGGAAAGGTCTGTTCCGGATGAGAACTAATTAATTTTATGGCCGAGATGTTATTCATGTCGGAATATAAACCTTTCCATACTTAAAGCACTAAAAACCGGTTTTGAGTTTACCCTGTCGTTCAAGATCTTTCAAGACGAACCGCAGGGCGCCGTAGGATACATCTTTCCCCAGGGCTTCTTTGGCCAGAGGTCAGCCCCTGGTATGGATTGCTCTGGAAATAGGCGGCAATACGGGTCGCCTTTTCAGTCCAATCAACTGGGCCAGACTCAGTTTCCCGGTGCCGACAAAGTGGGCCGGATGACTTTCAATAGTCGTTAAAGTCAAGCCGCGCATCGCCGCCACTTCGGCGGCACTATTCCCCTCAAGAAACAACCTCAGGGATTCTTCTTTTGTTTTTGACTTTTTGGATTTTTCGCCTGGGGTCCGACCGGTCTCGATTTCCTGCACCGCTTGAGATGCGGGCAAGTTGTGTTCCAATCGATATTCGGCAACCAGCTCCAGATTTTCAGGCTCCAGGGTTTTACCTTTCTTGCCTTTCAAACCCTTGATGACGCAGAGTTCTTCACTTGAAGCCGGCAACCTTTCGGAAATCTCGGCCAGGACCGTGTTATGAAGCACCAGAAATGCCGGCTGCCCGGCTTTCTTAGCTTTGGCCGCACGCCATTGTTTAAGTATGTCGAATAGCTTGGGGTGGCTGAAAGTTTCGGATACCGCCCCTTGGTCTTCTTTCCGAGGGACCGGTTTGGCGGCTGGTCCCTGGAATAAGGATTGTGCGCGCACTTTGAGAAAATCAACAAAGAGGATGCCTGATCGGCAGGCATTGAGGCATACAACTTCCCCGCAGCTTCCTTTAACACGTTCTCCAGGGCCTTTTGCAGGGCTTTGTGGGCTTCGCGGTTGTCGGTTTCTACTGAAACCGACTGCAGGGTTGGATCACCAGCGATTAGATTTTCTCAAAAAAATATTCGGCTGCCTTGTCAATCCGTTCCTGGAGCAGCGAGCTGGTTTCCAGATCTCCAGCCTCTCTCATGATCTGCCCGCGCTGGAGGTTAAACCTTTCGGCGACCCTGGTTATCTCCGCCTTTACGGCATTGATAATCTGCTCAAAAAAAGGAGGGGAGACCCCTACCAAGATGGTTTTGAACTCGTTGGCTATTTTCAGGCAGAAGAACAGACAACGCAACAGGATTGAAAAATCGAACAACTCATCAAGAAGCATTATCTGATAATCCCGCTTGACTTCCTGATTTCCAGGGACATAATATCTAAATCATCTCCGGGCTGAGACTAACTGAGTTTCCTCCGGAAATCCAAAATCTCCGGATGAAGCTTTCAGCCGTCAGCCAACCTATGAAGAATAAAGAATTTTGCCGATAGCTAAAAGCTGATCCCTGTTCGCTCCATCCTGGAAATGTTCATTTCCGGAAGGATACTAATTATTGATTATGCCCCCCGAATTCAAAAAAATCGATTTAACTGGGAGGTGTCCCTTTTTTTTAAAGGGTACCTATGGGAAAAAATACAATAAATTTACCGGTCCTTGATCGCGAACACGTCCTGAAAAAAGATGAAGTGGCTCCGAATTTAGAAGAGCTGGTTCACCTGGCCAAGGTATTGGGCGCAAGCGATGCCTGCTTTATTTCTTCCAATGATATTATCGTAGAAGATAGTCTGGCCGCTCTTTGCAGGGAACCCAAATGCATAAATTTCGGTTTGTCTCCGAGCTGTCCGCCCCATGTGGGCGGACCTTCAGAATTTCGTCAATGGCAAAAAAACCTTACCTCCGCCGTTATCGTAAGATTGGTTGTTCCTTCAGCCGCCCTTTTCTCTGAGGAACGCAGGGGAATAATGCGATTGCTTCATGAAATAGCTGCCGGAATCGAACAGAAAGCAGTCAAAATGGGCTTTTTAAATTCAAGGGCCTTCGCCGGGGGATCCTGTAAACAAATTTTTTGTCATGAACATGGGGCCTGTAAGGTTTTATCGGAAGAAGGTGAATGCCGCAACCGGGAGAATGCCCGACCTTCCATGTCCGGTTTCGGCATCAATGTTTCCAAACTGATGAAGGCCTGCGGGTGGCCGGCGAATATCAAGATCAATAAAGCCGAAACAACCGCCGACCCTTTGTCCTGGGTTGCCGGATTGATACTGGTCGGATAAAAAGGTACCTCCCCTACCCTGAATTTTCTTTTCCTCCTCTTCGTTTTTTATTTTTTGACCTATCCCTTTTTTTGACGCCGGCATAAAATCTTGACTTCCTCCTTTTTCCCCATTATTTTCAAATTATGATCTTTGGGCTTTCAATCTTGAACTTTTTTCCCATTCGGCGATAAGATTCCCATATTTGAGATGTTAATGTTTCGTGCTTGTTAACATAGGTTTCCTGGCCTTGCCTTGAATGATAGAGATATATTTTCAGAAAACGCTCTGTAAGAATCTAAAGTCAAAAAAATAGAAGTTTTGTTCCCAGAATTAATCACAGAAAGGAGGACAATCGATGAATTTATATAAATCTGGAGCACTTCAAAAAAAGAAAAAAGCTCTCTTTCTTATGACCATTGTTCTTGGCCTTTTAATCAATTCCAATCTTTCATTAGCCAAGGATGCCACATTTTATTTTCAAGAAGGGCAATCTTTAGAAGAACAGGGGAGATATAATGAAGCCCTGGCTGCTTTCGACAAGGCCATCGAATTAAACCCAAAGAATTTATATCCTTATGTTATTGCCAGGGGAAATCTTAAATTTAAACAGGGGGCCTTGAAGGAAGCCCTGGCTGATTTTAACCGGGCCACCGAATTAGACCCAAGGAACCCCTATCCCTATATTTTCAAGGGAAATATTAAATTTCAGCAAGGGGACCTTATGGGAGCCCTGGTTGCATTCGACAAGGTCATCGAATTAGACCCAAAAAATCCGTATCCCTATATTGTCAGGGGCAATATTAAATTTCAGCAGGGGGCCCCAAATGGAGCCCTGGCTGATTTTAACCGGGCCATCGAATTAGACCCAAATGAATTCATTTTCCTATGCAAATCAGGGGGCATATCAAATCCGAACAGGGGGACCTGAAAGGAGGCCCTGGCCGATTTTAACCGGGCTATCGATTTAAACCCAAAGAATTCATTTTCCTATGCAAACAGGGGGCATATCAAGTCCGAACAGGGGGACCTGAAAGGGGCCCTGGCCGATTTTAACCGGGCTATCGATTTAAACCCAAGCGATTCGATTTCCCTTCATACCAGAGGGGTTATTAAGTTTCAGCAGGAGGACCTGAAAGGAGCCCTGGCTGATTTTAACCGGGCTATCGGGTTAAACCCCCAAAATTCGATTTCCTATTTCGACCGGGGGGGAGTCAAGGTTAAACAGGGGGACCTGAAAGGGGGCCTGGCCGATTTTAACCGGGCCATCGATTTAAACCCAAGCGATCCGTCTTCCTATCATGCCAGAGGGGTTATTAAATTTTATCAGGAGGATCTGAAAGGTGCTCAGGCTGATTTTAACCGGGCCATCGATTTGGCCCCCAATAATCCTGTTCTCTATTTTTTACTGGGGGTTATTAAAGAGCAACAGGAGGACTTGAAGGGAGCCTTGGCTGACTACCAAAGAAGTTACGAATTAAAGCCAGACGATCCTATAGTCGTTAAACAGATCGAGGCCATCACTAAAGAATTGACCGAAGATTCCAAAGTTCTTCAAGTTATTGTGGACCTCAATGACAATGAAGAGTTGGTCGAAAGTCCCAAAGTCCCTCAAGAAAAAACAGCCGCAAAAAAAACCTTGAAGCCGAAGAGAAAAACCCCTTTGAAATTTACGCTTACCGACCTGATGAAATATTTACCCGTTTTTGGGCCTAAATAATTTTGAATTGGATAAGGACCGATACACCGTTAAAAAGCCGGTTTTTAATTGTTAAGCGTTGGGAAAAAGGAGAAAAGCCATGGCCGCCATCAAACGAATCAGTCAATGGATCGATCATCGGGATTCTTCCCCCTAATGGCGAATCCTCAAAAGGGATCACATTGCCCTGCTGGCTCGCGCTACTGGAAGATAATTATATTGGGATTCGGAAGGACGAGGGGCGGATCGGTTTAAAGACCCGCCTCTTGCTGATTGAAAAGACAGATTATTTATTTAAAATATCCAAAGCTTCCTGGCGGTAGGAATTCATGAGATAGGGGATGCCCGTTACTTTGGCACATTCCTCGGTCAAAGACATAAGTTCCTGGCGGCTGATGGCCTCTATATTGAAGCATCTGGCCCCGGCCATGAGTTGTTGCAGTCCGACCTGAAGTTTATTGGCATAACTGTAAATACCGATAGCCCCCAGAGGGATATTTTTTATTTCTTTTTTACCGACCAGTTCGGTCACATTTTCATAGCAGACAAAGATTTCTTCCGGAGTGGTCCCGAATTCACTGACCGTTTTGGGCAGGTCGTTTTTCTTGATCCATTGTTCGATGTTTTTGCCGACCATACCCGGAATCATCAAGGCCCGGCCCATACAAACGGCCTTAACAAAAGGGGAACCCAAGGCCAGGGCCTTGAAAATACCATCTTCGGAACTGAACCCTCCGGCCAGGGCCAGATCAGGCACTCTTTCGCCCTTTTTGGTCATGACTTGGGCAAACTCATACGCTGCCGAATGGAGATACAGGGAAGGCATACCCCATTCTTCCATCATCCGCCAGGGACTCATGCCGGTTCCACCCGGGGCACCATCGATAGTCAATAAATCGATTTTAGCTTTGGAACCCCATTTGATGGCCATAGCCAGTTCACGCAGGCCATAGGCCCCGGTTTTCAGGGTGATCCTTTTGAAGCCCAGTTTACGAAGTCTGGTTACTTCGGCATAAAAACCCTCTTCATCAATAAATCCTAAGCGGCTGTGGCGTTCAAATTCCTTGATGGCCCCATCCTTAAAGGCCGCCTGGCTGATCGGGTCCGAGGGATCTGGGGTAACGATATAGCCTCTTTTCTGGAGCTCCAAGGCCCGTTCCAAAGAGTTGACCTTGATTTCCCCCCCGATACATTTAGCTCCCTGGCCCCATTTCAATTCAATGGTTTCGATCTTGTGTTTGTTGATGATATATTCGGCCACGCCCAACCGGGTGTCTTCCACATTCATTTGAATCAGAATTTCGCCCAAACCGCGGTAATAGCGACGGTAGGCCTCTATCCTTCGGTCCATATCCGGGGCCTGGACGGTTTTATTGTTTTTGTCCAGTACCAGACCGGGATCAATACCGCAGACGTTTTCCCCGCAGACGATGGTCACTCCGGAGATGGCGGCGCCAATCGCAAAATGTTCCCAGTTTTTACGGGCGATCTCGGTGGATCCCAAGGCCCCGGTAAAAATCGGCATGGCCATCTTGACCTTAATATCCCAGCCGTAATCGGTTTCGGTATTCACCGAGGGGAAACGAGCCGTGTCGGGATCGCCTACAACGCCGGCAGGCAGACCCTTGGCTCCCAAGGCATAGCCGTGGATATTCAGGTGGGAGTAATCGATAGGATAATTCTTGTCTCCTCCGGCCGTGATATCTCCGAATGGTCCGGGATAGATTAGTTCCCGGCCCCGGAAGGTGGCCTTGAAGACCTCACAGTTACCCCGGCAACCATCGATACATCTTGAACAAAGGCCGCTCATGGGGACAACGCTCTTGGAACGGTTAAAGGTCCGAGTGGCATCATTGGAATTGGGTTGTTGCAAGTTCATAATTTGTTCCTCCTTGGGATTATTTAAAATAAAAAAAGGCGTCTTTCCTCAATTATGGAAAGACGCCTTTGTCTTCATTTTACTAAAAATTTCACACGTCTTTGTGTGAAATATTTATTTATACTATTTATAGTGTGTAAAATATTAGCTAAGCTTAATTATATTGTCAATATTTTTTTACTTATTTATTATTAATAATTTAAGTTTTACTTAATTTGATTAAAGTGAGGGCTAAAAGGCAAGAAAAAAATAAAAATTAAAGTTCTTCTGAAAGCAGGACAGCTTCAGCCACCTCCCGCATGGATTTCCGGGAATCCATGCTTCGTTTTTGTATCCAGCGAAAGGCCTCTTCTCCACTCCAACTGCGGCGCCGGACGAGGACCTCTTTGGCCTTTTCTACCAATTTTCTGGTCTCCAATTCTTCCTGAATGACCTTGGACTTGACCATCAGCTCGGTATTGAAAATGGCCACGGCCGCCTGATTGGCCACCGTAGTAAAAAGATTTTGTTCGGTTTCGGTGAAATTATGGGGCACAGAGGTATAACAATTGATGACGCCGATGACTCTTTCCCGTACACTCATGGGTACGCTTAACATGGAAACCAAACCCATTTTTCGAGCCAGGGCCTTTTCTTTGAAAAAGCTATCTTCCATGACATTGGGGCAAATGTAGGGTTTGTTGGCCTTGGCTACATAGCCCACCACCCCTTCCCCGACTTTGAGGGAACGGATCTTCAGATAGTCCCGGTTGATGCTTTGGGTGGCCCGGATGGTCAGGGATTGGGTTTTATCATCCAACAGCCAGAGGGAACAGACTTTGGAATTCATGGCCTCGGCCGTGACCAGGACAATAAGCCGTAAAATATCCTCCAAATACTGATCGGAGGTAATGGCCCGGCTGATAATAGTCAGGGCCTCAATGGTCTTATCGAAAGATTGTGAATCCATGGATATTTATTCTAATTTAAACCGTCTTCGCAGTCTAACCGAAAGATCACGGATCATTTTAAATGCACGTTCAACGGTCTTCTCCCCATCAGGATTGATCAGACAACAGGTGGCCGGGGAAATTAAACTTCGAGAAAGCAGAAATTCCTGGTCAAGACCTTTTTGGGTCAATAAATCCCAATGACCGGTCAACCGTTTTTCCAGGGAATCGAGGTGCTCATTTTCAAAGGGTTCGAAGTTGGTGGGCACAATCCCCCAGGCCAGGATCCCTCCCCGATCCAGAAATCTCCTAATTGATTTATAGTAGGAAGAAAAGACCTCCCCGTTGGTGTAAATGTCGAGGGAAAGGATATCCAGATCGAGACCCAATAGGAAATCCCAATCGGGATTACCGCATAAATGAACCCCCCGGGGCCTTTCTATCATGGAAAAGAAGTATTCCATATCCGCGTGAGCTGCCTGGTCCCCATACCCGGCCATGGCACTGAACAGGAATTGCAGCCCCGGTTCATCCACATACATGAAGGCATTGGCGTTTTTTTCTTTTAAAGCGCGCTAACTGGGTGTTAACCCGCTTGGCCATGAATTCAAGTAAAAAAGGCCGGACCGTATCATCAAAAATGATCGGTCGTACCTGATCGTCCTGCACATTGAATCCGAAACTGATCGGTCCTTCCAATTGGCCGCGGATAGCCGGTCGATCGGACAGATCGAGTTCCAGATAGCGGTGATAGACGACCGAATACTTGGGGCTGATATCAAAATAATCCGGTTCTTCAAAATGACTCAGGGCCTCTTCCAATTCAAGAGCAAACTTTTCCTGGGAAAAACGTAAAGTTCTTTTTTCCAGATCCAGAAGGATGCCGGGAAAATGTTCCGAGGCCTGGACATACATATCTTCATAATAGTTGACGTGAGGCAACTGGGGCCAGAAGGGGATGTCCAGGGACAGGGCGGTGGAAAGGGCCTGATCCACATCTTGATGGGGCATAACGGCCATGGCCGTGGTCAATAAATTTCCAGGAATAGACATAAAAAACCTATAATCCTTTTTTCGTAAAAAACTTTCTTGCTTTTTCAAGCCCGTTTTTTGAACACAAAAAGGGCGTTCTCCGAACGACGAACGCTTAACGACGAACGGTTTTTTTTTAACTCTTAGGAGCTGTGCCTGATATGCACAATTTCTCCGTCTCGGACGACATACTCTTTTCCCTCCAGGCGCAGCCGGCCTTTTTGTTTTACCTGGTTCAAACCTCCCATTTCGATCAATTCTTTATATGCCACGACCTCGGCCCGAATGAAGCCTCTGGCTAAATCGGAATGGATGGCGGCCGCGGCTTCCAGGGCCGTGGCCCCCCGCCTTAAGGTCCAGGCCCGGACTTCGTCTTCCCCGACGGTGAAAAAGGAATGCAGCCCGAGCAGATCATAGGAAAGCTGTAACACCCGGCTGCGGCTTAATTCGGTTATGGCGTATTCTTCCATAAACATGGCGGCATCTTCGGAGGATAATTCGGAGATCTCCTTTTCCAACCGGGCGGACAGATGGACCATGGCACTGGCCTGATGGTTATAGGTGATCTCCGGTCCCTTCCCGTCATCTCCGGTGTTGACTACTACCAGGATTGGTTTAAAGGATAAAAACCCATAGCCCCGTAAAGGTTTGATTTCCTCGGGACTAAATCCGAGATCCCTTAAGGGTTTTTCTTCTTCCAGGGCCTCTCTCATGGTTTCAAGGGTTGATTTTTCCTTGAGGGCCGGATCCCGGTCTACGGCGCCTTTCTTCAAACCTTCAAGCAATCGGTCATACCGACGTTCCACGGTTGTGAGGTCCTGAAGTAAAAACTCGGTATCAAGCAGGGCCAGATCACGGACCGGATCGATAGACCCTTCACTATGGGCTACGGCCGGATTTTCAAAGGCCCGCAAGACATGGACAAAGGCATCCATCTGACCCAGGAGGTTGACAAAGACCCCGGGCAGGCCTTTTTTACTGACCCCTTTGTCCAGTCCGGCGATATCGGCAAAGGTGACCTGGGCATAAACGGTTTTTTTGGGTTTAAAAATTTCGGTAAGTTGATCCACACGTGGTCGGGTACCTGGGCCACAGCCGTATGGATTTCCAACTGTCCGGAGGAAAAAGCCGAGATAGCCTTTTCCCCTCCGGCCAGGGCTTGAAAGAGGGTTGTCTTTCCTGTTTGGGGGAGTCCGATAATTCCAATTTGCATGTTTGTCAGTATGCCCTAATCAGAGACCGTGGTCAAGGGAAGGTTATTTTTTTATTCTTTACTTTTGAGGAAAGGTCCAGATAATATCATCAGTAAATTATTTTCACTCGGGTCAGGAGGAAGGGGGATGGAAGGAACGGAAGGAACCGGTGCCTGCGGAATCAACTGTTATATCTGTAAACTTTTTACGGATGGGCGCTGCAGTCCTTGCGGGTCCGGCCTGTCGGAACAAGCTGCCAGGAAACTGGCCTCCCAATTACGGCTGATGGGTGGAGTCTGTCCGATCTTGAATTGTGCGGTGGAACGGAAAGTGGAATTCTGCCTCAGGGATTGCGACAGTTTCCCGTTGTGCTCATTTCAAATTCGGTCCTTACCCCTTCAGCGACGGTTTTTTACAGATGCAGATACGAAGAAGGGGAGGACCTGCCTCGGAAAATCCCCCCAAATCCCAGATCCATTAAAAGCTTTTATCGAATTTTCTCCGTTTTCCTAAGAAAGAATATTTTATCAGCCCCTCAGTGGAAAGGGGGCTAAACTATTTTTCAGTTGTTGCCCTCTGAAATCGACCGTATTCGGCCACTTTGTTCAGTGCCCGGGCGGCACCGGCGAGTGTCCCATAGACGGGGATTCCCTTATTGGGAAGCTCCACTCTAAGTTTGGCACGCAGTTCGCTTTCCCAGGGATCATTGGCAAAGGAGTGAAATACCAGGGCTACGGGCTTTCCTGCCGGATTGTTTTTGGCGAAATCCAATAAATAATCCACCATTCGATTTACCTGCTCCAACCCAGTGTGCCGGGCCATATCCAGGTGGGGCATAACAATGATCAAGTCAATCATAGGATCATCGGAGACCAGCTCCATCTCGCGTTTAAGGGTTGAGACATCCCGAAAAACCAAACCTGTGTCCAGGGGGTTCCTAATGCTGGCCCCGGCCAGAAAAATAAATTTCTTCAGTTCATTCTGGGTGGCCTGACTCAAAGGGGGGACATCCAGCCCCTCCCGGCTGCAAGTGTCGGCCGCCGAGACACTCGTCCCGCCCCCGAGTCCCATGACTGCGACCCGCTTACCCTTCGGCGGCTTCAAATAGAGAAAGGACATAGCTGTTTCGGCCATTTCTTCCAAAGAGAAGATCGGCACCGCCCCGGTTTGAGCGAAGAACCCGCGCCAGACAGCTTCCTGACCGGCTAAGGATGCCGTATGGGAGGCAACGGCCCGCGAACCATGGGTAGTAAGACCGGCCTTCCAGATGATGACCGGCTTGGCCCGGTTGATTTCCCGCACCTGACGAAGCAGTTTTTCCCCGTCCTTGATCCCCTCCAGATACAGGCAGATAATTTTCGTTTCAGGATCCGCGGCCAGGTACTCCAGAAAATCGGTGCTGTCCAACACATAGGCATTACCAAAGCTGATGACTTTGCTGAAGTGAACACCGTAATTCGGCCCGTAGTGGGCGTACCAGTTGCAATGCCCGCCACTCTGGGAGAGAAAAGCTACCGGACCGCTTTCCCTGGGCAATTGGTCGAAGGTTCCGATCCCGGCCGAGGGGACATATAGGCCCATGCAATTGGGCCCGATAAGCCGCAACCGTCCGCGCTCGGCAATCTGGCGGATGTTCAGGCCCATCTCGATCCCGTCCGGCTCCCCGGTCTCTTCAAAACCGGAGGTAAAGGCATGAATATTTCTGGCGTCGGCTTTGATACAATCCTCAAGGACCGCGGGCAGTGCCCGGGCCGGGACCGCCACAATCACCAGATCGATGGGCTCAGGGATCGATGAAACCGTGGGGTAGGCCTTATATCCAAGCACCTCGGAGGCCTTAGGATTAACCGGGTAGATGCGCCCACTGAAACCAAGCTTCTCGTGGCTGGTGATAAAAGACGTCCCTCCCGGAGCCCAGGGCGCCCCTCGTTTGGCATCGGACGACACGCCGACGATCGCTATGGTCTTGGGATGAAAAGCCTTTTCCAATCCTGCGTCCCAGGCCATTGATTAGCTCCTTTCCATACTTTTGATTTATCGGTATTTCTTTTTAGGTGAAAGGAGTATAAAATGGGGTGTAAATGGGAGTCAAGGGGAAAAAGGCTGTAGATTAAGGAGTCCTCTTTCGTCAGGATAAATAAAATCGGGTTGTTACCTGAAGAGATAAGACCTTAGAAAAATGAAGGAGAAATAATTAATGAAAGTAATGGCTGTAAATGGAAGTCCGAGAAAAAAATGGAATACGGCTACTTTATTGAACCGGGCCTTGGAAGGCGCGGCCTCACAGGGCGCGGATACGGAACTCATTCACTTGTATGATCTTAATTTCCGAGGCTGCCTGAGTTGTTTTTCCTGCAAAAAAAAAGGAGGCCGAAGTTATGGAAAATGTGCAGCCAAGGACGACCTGACCCCGATTCTGAAAAAGGTGGAGGAGATGGACGCCATCATCCTGGGCTCCCCGATCTATTTTGGAACGGTTTCCGGAGAGATGAGATCTTTCATGGAACGATTGATATTTCCCTATCATACTTATTCCTATCCTCCCCGCTCTCTATTTCCCAAAAAGATCAAGACCGGTTTTATCTATACTATGAACGCTCCTGAGGAGTGGATGAAAAAATTGGGTTACGATAAGAACATCATTTCTACGCAAAAGACCTTACAGACAACATTCGGAGCTTCAGAGTTTTTATGCAGCTTTGATACTTATCAATTTGAAGATTATTCCAAGGTGGTAATGGAAATTTTTGATCCGGAAAAGAAAGCCAAGAGGCGAGAGGAAATTTTTCCTATAGATTGTCAGAAGGCTTTTGAAATGGGGGTCGGATTTACCAAGAAACAGGCAGGTTAATAAAAGAAATGCAAAAAAGTTAGAGTTCAATTCTCAGATTTAAGGTGTCCGGACCAATAACAAGGGAGGTTTTGTGAACTGGAAAAAACTGATCACTTTGGACAATCAATTTCAGGCCGATCTCCTGACCGATGCCTTGGGAAAGGCTGAGATCCCTTTCTTAGTCAGGGAATACAAAGATACCGCCTATGATGGGCTGTTCGTAACCCAGAAGGGCTGGGGAACGGTCATGGTGGAAGAAACCAAACTGGATGAAGCCAAGGACATCATGAAAGACCTTCTTGGTCCTTAGATCCGGGGACCTGAACCTATTTCCGGGATCACCTGGATAATCAGGTGGGAATCACAACACCTGTTATTTCACAACTTGGGTCTGTTCGGACGTTTAAAATAGGAGAAAGGAGTGGTTATGGAAGAGGTTAACCTTCAAAAAATTGAAAAGGATTTTTGGAAGAATTGGGAAAAGCGTAAAACCTGGGATGAGATCCGGCCGGGGGAATTACGTCCTTCGATTCCTGTGATCCTGACCAAAGAGATGATTCAAAAATATGCCCGGGCCATCGGAGATTTAAACCCCTTATATTTTGATGAGGACTATGCCAAAAAAACCCCCTTCGGGGGACTCATCGCCCCTCCCAGCATCCATGTGATGCTCATGTTTGCCTGCACCCCTGATGATGATTGGATGAGGGAACCGGGGACCATCAATGCCGGACAATCCTGGTACTACAATATACCGGCCCGGCCGGGAGACCGGATCCGCCTGGTTTGCAAGGCCCTGGATCGCTTTATCAAAAAAGAGCGTCTGTTTGTCATCCATGAAAATGTCTTTTACAATCAAAACGACGAGGTCATCTGCTCGGGTCGGGGCTGGACCATCAGGCCCAGGTAAGGAAAGGAGACGAGGACAGTGAATTCAAACCCCTTTGAGAAAATTCAAGTCGGACAGGTGATAGACGGACGTCCGATGGAAATATCCCGGGAAACCATCCGCGATTTTGCCGAAGCGTCCCTGGATTTCAATCCCCTCCATCTGGACCCTGAATACATGGCCAGGCAGGAATTTGGAAAAACGAAGTTTAAACAGGTAATCGCCCATGGAATGACCAATTTTTCTTTAATCACCCGGATGATGACCGAATGGCTTTGGCCCCAGGGGGGCATCCATCGCCGTCTGGAAACCCGTTGGCTCAAACCGGTTTATTCGGGCGATACGGTTTCGCCGAAGGCCATCGTGTCAAAAAAATTAAAAACTGAAAAAGGCCAGTGGGTCCTTTTTAATATTGAGGTCAGAAACCAGGAAGGGATTTTGGTCTCCAGCGGAGAAGCCATGGCTGAATTCCCATAAAGAGTCTCAATATAATATTAACTAAAGAGGCCCGGGGGGGTTATTTGGGGGGTTGTCCACACTGAACCTGGAAGCTTCTATGCCGGGCCAATTATTTAACTAAATCAAGAGCAGGCCCCTGGGGGTCGCCAGGACCTGTGCTCGAAACAGGCTTCGGTGTAGGCCCTGCCTCGAATCAAACTTTGCTGGACTGGCCGGGATAGGGCGATGAGTTACCCTTTGGACAATTCCCAAAAATAACCCCCCCGGGCCTCGATCTAATGTGAACCGAAATGTTTCATTTCGAAATTATTTTGAGACCCTTAATATAAAGCGACAATACTATATTGCAATGGCCGGACCCCCCTCCCCATTCATCCTTGACTTCATTATGTTGGAATTTTTCTTTCGGGGTATCCCTACCCTGTTTAGAGATCAAAACTCCGTGCCACTTTTTCCAGATGATAATCCATGTCGCCGAATAACGTGGCCGCGGATTTGGCATTCCGGGTGTACAGGTGTAGGTCGTGTTCGTCGCAAAAAGAGATAGCCCCGTGGATCTGATGGGCCAGCCGGGTAACCATACCTGAAGCCTCGCTGACAAAGGCCTTAGCCATAGAAGCCTCTTTTTCAGCCGGAAGCCCCTGGGCTATTCTCCAGGCTGCTTGATAGGTCAGATAACGGGCGCTGTCCATGGCCACGGCCATATTGGCGCAATGATGTTGAATCGCCTGAAAGGAGCCGATGGGGTGGCCGAACTGTACTCGCTCTTTGGCGTGGGCCAAGGAAAGTTCGCAAGGCGGCCGCATTAACCCAAGCATTTCGGCGCATTTGGCCACGGCGGCTCTATTCTCCAGGGCCTCCAAAAAGGGCCCGGCCCCTCCGACCGGCCCCAAAAGCATGGCCTCGGGAACGGACACGTTTTCCAACACCACTTCGCATTGTTTTTCATACCCTAAGGTTCTAAGGGGTTTTATTGTCAGCCCCGGACTGTCGGCCTCCACAATAAAAAGGGATAATCCTCCATTAGTCCTGACTGCACAGAGGATATGGTCAGCCACATGGGCGTTGTCGACGAACAACTTAACACCCTTTAATCGATAAGCCCCGCCGGTTTTCTCTGCCGTCGAGGATATATTGGAGAGGCCGTACCAACCGCCCGGTTCTGTGAGGCCCAGGGTCATAAGTTGTTTTCCTTCGGCCACGGTAGGCAGGAGTTTCTTTTTCTGTTCTTCGGAGCCGGCCTCTAATATCGCTGAAACCCCCAGGACTACGGTGGCAAAAAAAGGTCCGGGCAGACAGGCTTCGCCCATGGCTTCCAGCAAAAGGCACAAATCCAGAAAATCGCCTCCGGTCCCGCCGAAATCCTCCGGAATCTCCACGCCCATCCAGCCCAGGTCAGCCATTTTACCCCAGAGCTCCGAGGAATAGCCCCGTTCGTCGTTCCGCATATCGCGAACCAGCGATATTGGGCATTCCTTTCTCAAGAAATCCCGGGCCGAGTTGGTCAATATTTGTTGTTCCTGGTTCAAAGCGAGTTCCATAAATGAGTCCCCCTATCTGTCAGCGGATTGTGGGGTTACCAAAGAGGTAAACCCAATCCCCTTAAAGCGATGATGTTGCGTTGGATTTCCGAAGTACCGGCACCGATGGTGGCCGAGATGCAATCCAGATATCCGATAGGCGTCAGGCCCCTGAACGGGGTATAAGGGGACCCGCGCTCCAGCAAAGCATATGGTCCGAAAATATCCATGGCCGCCTCGGCCATGGCCCGGCTTAACTCAGTCGCCACCACCTTCAAGGCCGCGGCTTCGACACTGGGCGATAACCCTTTGTCCAGCATGTCGGCCGTCTTCCACACCAGCATATATCCGATCTCTATTTTAATGGCGATTTCCGCCAGCCTCTTGCGGACCGACGGAAAGCTTCCCAAGGGGGCCCCGTCTCTCTCGGTCTTTTTGACATAAGCAACCAGTTCTTCGAAAACCCGCTTGAATCCACCAATACCCACCAGGATAACCCGCTCGAAATCCAGGGAGGTCATCAAATAGTAAAAACCTTTATTTTTCTGTCCGATCAAATTCTTTTTGGGGACACGGACGTTGTCGAAATAGACTTCATTGAACTCGTGGAGTCCGAGAATATTGACCAATGGGCGGATGGTGATCCCCGGGGTGTTATTGTCCACGATGAAATAACTGATCCCCTTGTGTTTCGGGGCATCGGGGTCGGTCCTGGCAATCAGCCAGGCATATCCCCCAAGGTGAGCCAGGCTGCTCCAGACCTTCTGCCCGTTGATAATATAATCGTCGCCATCTTCTACGGCGCTGGTCATGATGCCGGCCAGGTCCGAACCGGCATTGGGTTCGCTGTAACCCAGCCACATATTAATTTCACCTGCTGCAATCCTGGGCAGCCATTCTTGTTTTTGTTCTTCCGTACCGACGCGCAGCAAGGTGGGGCCGACAATGCCGGAGGCAATCACATCCAGAATCGGTGCCCGGTGATAACTGGTCCGCTCGTCGAAGATGGCCTGTTCCATGTAGGTATAGGACCGCCCTCCATAGGCTTCGGGCCAGGATATGGTCACCCATCCTTTTTCAACCATCTTCCTCCGAAAACGAATCAAAATCTCTTTGTTTTCTGAGTCTTCCAGGCCTATCGAGCTGCTGCCGTATCCTCCCGGCCAATACATGGGATGCGACGCCCAATCCGGAGGCAGGGTCTCATTTAAAAAGGTATCCACCTCGTTGTAAAAGGCCTGTTCCTTTTCATTGAATCTGAATTCCATACCAGCTCCTCATTTAGATCGAAAATACTGTTCAATGTTCCCCTTGTTGTTGCCAAAGCCGAGAAATAGGTATAATAACCTCATGCTTTTCCAAAAACACTCAGTTGATGGAGGGCGGAAAGGGCTCGGATCGCCTTCTCCGGTGTAGGAAAGACGGGGATCCCCTGTTCTTCCAGCCATTGAAGGGTTTCATGGGTTCCCGACTCCAGGCCTGCTACCCATAGGGCCAGAGGCTTACCCCGGGCAGGGGCCCGGTGAAACATTTTGAAATATTCTTTGGGCAAAATCAGGATTTGGTCGGGAATCTGAAGGTGAATAGCATCGACGTTCTCATCCTCACTCATGGCCGCAACCAGGGTTTCGTAAACCCGGATCGAGTCGTTAAACTGGAGGGCAACCCCGAGATCGAAGGGGTTGGCCGATACCTCCCAGGGGGGAAAGATTGGTTTCAGTTTTTTTAGGGTCCCTTCGTTCGTCTTGGCCATTTTCAGACCCTCCTGCTGAACGAGGTCCGTCATGATAACAGCCTCCCCTCCCGGAAGGGTAGCTACAGCGATACGGTCGCCCTTGAGGGTGAGAGGGCCGAACCGTTCCAAAGCCCGGGCAAGGTCAAAGAATTCCTCAATGGTATAGGCCCGGATAGCCCCACATTGCTTCAGCAGCCTATCCAGGACTAAATCGTTCCCTTTGACCATAACCCCTGTATGGGAAGCAGCGGCCTTTGCTCCTTCCTCGGTGCGGCCTGATTTGAGGACCACTACGCGCTTTCCCAGAGCCGAGGCCTGATGAATGAGATCCAGAAATTGGCGACCCTCTCCCTCTATGCTCTCCAGGTGGAGACCGATGACGCGGGTCGTGGGGTCAAAGACAAGGTAGGACAGGGCATCCACCTCGTTTAGATCCATCTTGTTGCCGAGGTCGATAAGCTTATTCAAATGAAGGTTAAAGGTTGAGAACATCCAGCGGAGGCGCGGTTCGTAAAGACCGGACTGGAAGATCAGGGAGAGACCGCCCGTCTTCAATTGTTCGATGGAGTGGAAGCTGATGGCGAAGTTGTGACGGGGATTGATGGGGCTGAGGGCGTTGGGGCCGATGGCCCGAATCCCGCTCTGCTTCACAAGTTCGCGCATCTGCTGTTGCACCTTCCTTCCCGCTTCGCCGGTCTCAGAGAAGCCGCCGGCGACGAGAACCACCCTCCGGATGCCCTTCTCGACGCATTCCTGGAGGATCTTAGGCGTCTGCGCCTGGCCGACGGCGATCACGGCCAGGTCGACGACTTCCTCGATGCTGGTAACACTCGGGTAAATTTTCTTCCCGAGGATCTCTTTTTCCGTTGGGTGTACCGGGTACATCCTGCCCTGAAAACCAAGCTTGACCTGATTGCCGACAAGGTTGTAACTCGGCCTCATGGGATTGGCTGAGGCGCCAATCAGGGCAACGCTTTCGGGATAGAAGAACTTGTGGAGAAAATGTTCGGTGATGTCTTCCATGCTTCGTCAGTCCCTACGGTCGTGTGGGGGTGCCTTACATTGACCGGTTATAGCGTTGCAGCATCCCCCCGGTCTGGCTGCAAGATAAAAAATTAGTTCGGGACTGAGTATAATGAAAAGGTATGTGGGAGTCAAAGAAAATGAATACAAGGAAGTGAATAATGAAAAGAGGTTCCTATCGCGGAGACCGCGACTTCATTCTTTTAATTTTAGTGCATTCGCCTGTTCTGGCCCCTCATGGATTTATACTTTCTCCAAGAACTGTTTCGATAACAGTGCGGGCCGCATAGGGTCGGCCCAGTCGGGCGGCGTTTTCCGCCAAGCGTTCAAGGAGTCCTGGTTCCTGGAGCAGTCGATTGATCCGCCAGGTAAGGGCAGCCCCATCATAGGCCTTGAGGGCCGCGCCATTTTCAAGGAGAAAGTCGGCATTTCGTTCCTCCTGACCGGGAATAGGCGAGACGATAATCATAGGAAGTCCCATGGCCAGGCATTCGGAGGTTGTCAGTCCTCCGGGTTTTGTAATCACCAAATCAGCCATGGCCATGATCTGTTCGACTTCAGAAGTGAACCCGAGGGGAAAGAGTCTTCCGGGATACTCCTTGGCCAGCCCCTCCAAGGCGGCCAGGAGCGCCTTGTTCTTCCCGGCAAGGGTAATGAGTTGGAACTCTTCGTTGTGACGAAGCAGCTCGGCGGCCAAGGTCTCTATCCCTCCGATACCGGCCCCGCCCGACATCATCAGGATGGTCAGCTTATCATTCTCCATTCCGAATCGAACCGCACACTCCGACCGGGAGTGTTGGTCCGAAAACCGGGGCATGATGGGGATGCCGGAGACGGAAATGAGGTTTCGTGGTACACCGCGGACGGCCATCCTCCAGGCGACCTCATCGTGGGCGGCGAAATAGCCCTTCATATTGGGAACAATCCAGAGGGCGTGTACATCAAAATCCGTAACGACCACCCAGACGGGCTTCCGGAACTTGGACTTCTTGATTCGATCCGACAGGATATGTGCGGGCAGGAAATGGGTACAGATCACCATGTCGGGATCGGTCTCTTTCAAATAGCGAACCAGCTTCCCGGTATTAAGGGTTTCGAGGGCGGATCGGAAGTGATTGAAGGGCGAATCGGCATCTTCCTGGTCGGTTTTATCATACAGGTAACCCCACAAAGCCGGATATTTCTCCACCACTTTGATATACGAATCCGAATAGATTTTGCGAAAAAGCCTCGGCACCAGCTCCATGACATCCGTATGGATGGTGGTGACATTTGGAAAATATCGTTCTGATGAGGCCTGCAGGGCCTGTCCCGCCCGGACGTGACCGGCACCGGCCGAAACACTAAGGACCAGGATTTTACTTTGATTTTTCATTATGAATTTTCAGAGCCAAATCAATGCTCGAGACTGATACGATATTTTAAAAATGCCTTGGTTTTGATTGATGGACTCGGGAAAATCCATCAACAGGCCGAGGGCGATTAAGCCCCGGCCTGGGGTAAGGGTGGAACCACTTGAATTTACTTCAAGTGGCGGGAAAGGGGAAGCCCTTTCCCGCCTCGTGAAAAGTCGTTTTTTGACTTTTTACGAGGTTATCTTGATTGACAGATGACTAAAAACGCCTGTCCAGATCACGGGGAACGACATCACAGGTTTCCATATACCAATTTGTCATTCGTTCCTTGAGCTCCTCCAAAATTCGGTCATAGGCCGGATCCCCTGTCAGGTTAAAAATTTCTCTCGGGTCCTTTTCAAGATCATACAGTTCATCCCTTTCATAAAGACGGCAAACATATTTGAAACGGCGGGTTCGGCACATGGCCGCCCTGCCGTGAAAAGGACTCTCATCATCCGCCTGCAGTGACAACCGAGGCCAATAGAGATTCTCTTGGGGGTTTTGATGGCTATTAAGGGATTCCTTTTCCATAGCCTGCACTTCCCCAAAACGCCGTCCTCCTTCAGAGAAGACCGCCTCCCGGTGTACCTTGGTTTTATCGGCCAGAAGGGGCAACAGACTTTGACCGAAATGGTCATATCCGGGATCGATTCCTGTCAGCGCATAAACCGTAGCCGGAAAATCAATCAATTCGATTAGGGCCTCGCTAATCCCCGGTTGGATCTCCCTGTCCCGGGGTGGTTTGAAGATAAAAGGAACATGGGTCAGACAATCTTCAAAGGTGTTCTGGTTTTTTTCCACCAGCCCATAATCCCCTGTAAAGTCCCCATGATCGGAAAAGAAGAAAACTGCCGTGTCATCAAAGAATTCTTTCTCCTTCAAGGCCTCAATAATAAGTTGAAACTGATAATCTACCCGGGCACACTGTCCGAGATAGGTAGCCCGCAGTTCACGCCAACGCTCTTCGCTCCAATCCTGCATCTGCTGACGCCTCCATAATTCCTTCAGGATTGACGGTTTTCCTTTCCAATCTTCCGGGACCGGCACATGGGCGGGAATTTTAACTCGGTCGATTTGGCTGTACCAGGGGTCTTCCACCCCGTAAGGAGGATGAGGATAGGCCAGGGCCAGGTTGATGAAAAAGGGTTTGTCTCTTTTGTAATTCAGGATAAACTCTTTAGCTCCCAGAATCCACCCCCAATCAACATCGGCGTATATGGTGTCTTCTCCCCGATCCAGTTTGCCGGCATAGAAGCTGTAATAGTTATCTCCATCCGGCCCCCCCCGCCAGCCCCGGCCGGAATGCAGATTGGGTTTCGGAAAATATCCCCATCTCTGGAAGTCTTCCCGGGTTGGGGTATAATGGGTGTCGCATTCTTCCCCATAACCGAACTGTCCCGGGATTAGATCGTTCCGGCTGGTCCACCAGACATAATATCCATTCTCTTTAAGTATTCTCTGCAGGGTCATTTCACCCCGTTCAGGGTGAAGCATATGGGTCATAGTCCGGTGCCCCCGGACATGGGGATACCAGCCGGTCATGAAGCTGCAGCGGGAAGGCGTACAAACCGGATTCTGACAAAAGGCCTGGCTGAAAGAGACAGCCTCATTCTCGACAAAGCGATCTAGATTAGGGGTCGCTCCCGAAGCGTTGCCCAGGTGGCCCAGAACGTCGGCGCGCATCTGGTCCGGGTTAAACAACAGAATGTGGGGTCGTCTGGTCATATTTTCCTCTTAAAGCAAATCCACCTCAGTTGCCCTTGTGTAACAGTTTATTCCTTTTATTTTGAGACGACAGTCCCCCCGCCAAGTTGAAAGACAGATTCAACCGGAAAAGATTTGGTAGTAATTATGCCTGACAAAGAGAAAAGAGGTCAACTGGAATTATTATAAAGGGCCTTTTGAGCGGAGGCCGTATCGGAAGTTAGGAGGGTTTGGAGAAACTCCCGAGGATGGACGCCCTGCCTCCTGGCGGTGTGAACCAGACTGGGAAGGATGCTCTGGGTCTCCAGCCCGGATTGGGAGCGGGTGCCAAAACAAATTTTACGGAAGATGACCAGATATCTCAAGGATTGTTCGGCCTGATTGTTGGTTGGTGGGATCCCGGGGATACGGAGAAAGGTGAAGAGGTTATTCTGCTCAGGACCACTGAGATACTTTCGTAACGTTTCGGCTGGTTTGAAAACGAAGGGTTGTCGGCAGATGGCGGTAAGCTCTTTAAGGAACTGACTTTCAATCTTCCTGGCGGAGGGATAGGCCAGGATTCCAGCTTTGAGTTTCTGGCCGGTTTGACACGCTTTGGAGAAGAAGTCCTGGACTCGGCTGGCAAAGGAATCTACCCGGATATCTTGGTCCGGTTGGGGCAAAAGCGCATGTTCGGCCCTGATTTCTTTGGCCTTGGTGATGATATGGGCCAGACAGGCTTGCCAATTGAGACCGATTCCATTATAAGCAGCATAACGGTCGCGGATCAGCGTACCTTGGAAATCCTTTCCAAAGATAAACTTGGCTACCTCGGCCGAGCGGTGCCGATCCAGGTGAAAGAAGGCCAGATCTTCATTGCCGGCATACCAGACATAATGATTCAGGCCGTCATTGCGCCACGAGGTTTCATCGGCATGGAGCTGATCGGAGGCTCGAATCTTCTCCCGTAAATCTTCATAAATCGACCTACCCCGGACAGCGGCTTTCAGATCAAAACCCAGGGCTGAGGCCGGAACAAACTTTAAACCGAACACCTCTTGGAATATGGTGGAGACTTTTCGATAAGGAATCCCTATCGAATAACGTAAAAACATGGCTACGGATTTGGCTACCGGTCCGATGAAGGCATTGGCCAATTCGTTTTCGCCGAGTTGAACGACCGGACGATTACATCGGGAGCAGAAGGCCTGGCCATGGAGATATCGGGTGACTACCGTTTTAGGCTGGAGGACGATATCTTCCTGCAGATGTTCCATTGTTTCCTTGATCAAGGTCAATTGATCGGATTGGCAATGGGGACAGACGGCCGGAGTCGGTACCGGAACGGTCCGGTCAATATGATCCGGCTTGGGCCGTACCCAGCCCGGATGACCTACCGGCGCTCCGCATTTTTTCTTTTCGGTTAAGGGGTTTATCTTAGGGTCCATTGATTCAGTGTTTGGCTTTTTGTTGGACTTAAATTGCCGCCGGTGTAGGGCTTGAAGTTTGGCCTTGAGTTCTGCGTTCTCCCTTTCCAGAACCCCTATCCGCTGATCCCTGGTCTTTAAGAGGCCATCAAAGTGATCGATAATCTGCAAATGTTCCTGATACACCTCATGGGCCTGTTGGTACTCTGTTAGGACCCAATGGGTAGATAATCCCTCCAGATGGGGGCAGTGATCCCGATATAAACATTCATAATCATAAGGCGGGTAAGGGGAAGGTGGCACGCCTACTTATCCTCCAAGTTCAGTAGCTCCCAATTGACTTTGGAAAGAGCCTGAAGGATGGTCCAGAGCCTCTGATAGCGCCGCCCCATCTCCAGAGCCATGGGCACCAGACTCTTGCGGACATAGAGGGTGGTTGTTTTTCCCTTGACCTTGGTGGTTAAGTTGTGGCCGGTCATGGAAGGCGACTTGGCAATGGTTCCGATGAGAAAATCATCGAGTAAGGCGGTAAGGTCCTCTTTAAGTCGTGCTTGGTGTTTTAACAACAACTCTTTTCGTTTCATAACCCCTCCCGATAATGAGTAATTATACTCATGCTATTAGACCAAAAAAAAGCCCACAAGTCAAGAAAATTGTGAGCCAAGACCAAAATTAATTACAAAAGGACTAAACTGTTACAAATGAGTAAAATGTGTACATAGGGACGTCCTTAAATAAGTAAATAACTCAATCTAATAGGCTATAATCAAACTCTTTAGCTATACTTTCCCCTCTCCTAACAGCATATACCACTCCGGGAGTCGTTATGTTCAATCGCCGGGATAGTTCTACCAAAGGATAACCCAACTCTCGTGCCGCCCAGTAGCAATATAATCCTCTACCGTCCGCCCTGGCCTTTATCCGACTCCTTGAATAAAGTCCCTCCCGGTCGATCCCGAATATCTTACAGACTCTTTTCTCTACTTTTTCCAGAGTATACCCTTTCTTATTGAGTTCATAAAACCGGTTAAATTGATCATCTGCCATATTAAGTATTTCCTGCACAAAATCGCTTTCTCCTAATATCCTCTGATCCCCCTTGATCCTATCCTGCCCCTTCGTCTTAATCTCTTTAACCATTTTCCATCCACCAAGACTTCTAACCAATCCACCTTCTGTCAGATCCGGTCGTCTGCCCTGCTCCATACCAGCCTCTATGAAGGAAAGATAGTTATCCCTGGCCTTCTTAACCGTCTTACCGAAATAAGACAATATATAGTTGGAATCCTGCCAGGGGCTATTCATTTTCCCCAATAAAACGCTATGCCCACAATAACGATAACTGTTCAGTTCTAAAATAGATGAAAGGATCTTGGCCCGGATTGGATTAAGGTGAATATACCTAACGAGTTCCTTCAGGTAGGTATCTTCCTGGCATATAATGGATCTATAGCGGTTCTGAAAAAGATGGCCGTGGCGGCGATATCTTTTGTTGAAGGTCACCACATAGCCGGTCAACAACCTCCGCATCAATGTGGACAGGGAGATATCTCCGGTTCGGAATAAGAAATGGGCATGGTTGGGTAAGAGAGCCCAGGCGTAGCAAGTGATTCGTGTTTTGGGCAGCAGGGTTCCAAGCCGTTCCATAAAGTTGTCCCGGTCTTGGTTATTCCTGAATATCTTCCGGCCTTCTATTCCCCTGATGATGACATGGTGAAGAACGCCCGGTGCGTCTAAACGAGCTTGTCTTGGCATGAATCAATTAATCGCATAACCCGGTTGATCTTTCAAGTTATTTACTTATTTAAGGACGTCCCCAGTTTCGTTTTCTATTGATGCCTCATAATTGTGTCTTGTTCCTATGACCTCATCCTCTCGGTTTATTGCATTAATTTATTCTATTTTTGCCCGTTTTCGGGTAATTTATTTGTATTAAAAAGTATTTTTCGTACAATTCATAAAAACATGGAGAGAATTCATGGGTCAACAAATGCAGTCTATTTCTGATCTTCAGAATCATCTTATCAACACTTTTAATTTGAAAACAGAGGATATCCCCAGGCTTCTTGGGGATGTCTTCGGCTTTTTTAACTTGACCCTCGAAGATTTTGTTCAATCACGGCATCTGGATTTAAAGGCCATCGGATTGAAGAATGAAGAAATCTACCTGACCTTACAAAAAGAAGTTGAAGAAAGACGTTTTAAAGCCCCTGTTCTTTCACTAAGGCAAATAAGGCGAATGATTTACGGATAGCTTGACAGGATGCTGAATTTTTTGAGAAACCTGCGAGAAATGAGTTTTTCCGATTCCTAAATAATATACAAATTAGGAGGAGAATGAGATGTGTGGAATAGTTGGTTATACAGGTAAAAATAACGGCGCACCCTTTCTTTTGGAAGGACTTAAGCGTTTGGAATACAGAGGATATGACTCCGCCGGTTTCGGATATCAATACCGGGGGAAAATCAAAATCATTAAAAAGCAGGGAAGAATTTCTGTTCTTGAAAGTCATCTTCCCAAACAAATTACAACACGACTCGGTATCGCCCACACCAGATGGGCGACCCACGGGGAAGTGAATGATGCCAATGCCCACCCTCATGTAAGTCAGAATGGCAGCGTTGCTTTGGTCCACAACGGCATTATCGATAACTATCTCTCCTTAAAAACAAACCTAAAAAATTCCGGGTATCGATTCAATAGTGAAACAGACAGTGAAGTTCTGGTTAACCTGATTGAAAGTCATTTAAAAGGAGATCCGGAGAAAGCGGTTCGTGAAGCCTTAAAAAAAGTCATCGGCACATACGGAATTGCTGTTTTATTCCGAGATTTTCCGGATTACCTTATCGGCGCCCGGCTGGGGAGCCCGCTTATTATCGGTATTGGTAATGGAGAAATGTTTCTGGCCTCGGACGCCAACGCGATCCTTGGACACACCCGACAGGCCGTTTATCTTGAAGACGGAGAAATAGTTGTCCTGACTCCCACTGGCTATCGAACCACTACCCTGGAAAATAGAAAGGTGAAAAAAACCATAGAAGAGATTTCCTGGAAGGTCGAAGATATGGAAAAGGGCATCTACCTTCACTTTATGCTAAAGGAAATTCATGAGCAACCGGAAGCTATCGAGAGGGCTTATGGCGGAGGGGGACGACTATTACCGGATTTTGGTACAGCCAAACTCGGAGGGTTGAACATGACGACCCAGGAACTTTTATCAGTGGGACAGATTCGGATCATCGGCATGGGAACAGCCTATTATGCGAGCATGGTTGGGGCCTATCTGTTGGAATACCTGGCCCGTTACCCGGCATTGGCGGAAAACGGCTCGGAATTACGCTATCGGAACCCGGTTGTTGGAAAAGACTATCTCTATCTCGCCGTTTCACAATCGGGGGAAACCGCTGATACAATATCAGCGATAAGAGAGGTGAAAAATCGTGGTGGGAAAGTTCTCGGCATTTGCAACGTCGTGGGTTCCACCATCGCCAGAGAAAGCAATGGCGGGGTGTATATACATGCCGGTCCCGAGATAGCGGTCGCCAGCACGAAGGCTTTTACCTCCCAGATAACGATACTGCTATTAATGGCCTTGTTGCTCGGACGCATGAAACACCTTTCTCTTTCACAGGGGAAAGAAATCATTAATGAATTAATAGAGATCCCGGAAAAAATGAGGAAAATATTAGACGGGATCTCGGTCATTGAAAAACTTGCCGAGAAATATAAAAATGCTGATAACTTTCTTTTCCTGGGACGAGGAATTAACTATCCTGTGGCTTTGGAAGGGGCCTTAAAATTAAAAGAAATCTCCTATGTGCATGCGGAAGGCTTTGCCGCAGGAGATATTAAACACGGACCTTTAGCGCTGGTGTGTCCCGGAACCCCAGCCTTATTTCTTGCGGCCAAAGGAGAAACACAGGAAAGGATCATAGGAAACATGCAGGAAATAAAGGCACGACAGGGCAGAATTATTGTCATTACTAATTATGAAGATCCCCGGTTGGAAGGTCTGGCTGATGATATGGTATTGATTCCTGAGACAAGAGAAGAATTGAGTCCTTTGCTTTTTGCTCTTCCCCTGCAGCTTTTCGCCTATTATATGGCTCTCTCTTTAGGAAGGGATATTGACAAACCTCGTAATTTGGCAAAAAGTGTTACCGTAGAATAGCAGATATGGGACATTGAAAAAGTATTCGGGCACTCTTTTAACAATCGTTGAATGGTACTATGTTTTGATTCTACCGCCCCAAAACAGCAATCGTTCCTCGATGAACTCCAGGATTTTTGACTGTTCTTTTTTCCCCGAACCGACGACATCGAAAGAACTGCCGAATTGCATATAAATGGGCTTTTCGCGATGGACGGGGCCCACGTCCTTGAAAATGGATCCATTACCCCAGAAATCCGTTTTGACCGCTACGGGGACGACTTGAACCCCGGCTTTTTTTGCGAGGATAATTCCCAGGGTGTTGAAAGACCCGGGATCGAATATTTCTGAACGAGTGCTCTGCGGAAAAATGATGATCGATGTCCCGGAATGAAGCAGCTCTTGCCCCTTTTTAAGAACAATTGTCAAATCCTCCCTGGCATTCTTACGAAGGACCACGATTGGGTTTCGAGACCGCATTACAGGACCGAATGAAGAATGTTTGACTAAACTTTCCTTCACGACAAAGGTGACAGGCATCAGGGGGGCTATAATGGAAGGGAAAACAAAGGTCTCCAGCATACTCATGTGATTACTGACGAAAACAACAGGTTCCTTCAGGGACCTGACATGGTCCATCCCCCTTAAATGCAGCCGTCCGCCACACCCTTCGATAAGTTTGACGATCCTGTAAGAGGATTGTGACCATGCTTCATCGTTATAAAGATTTTTGATCGCCACGCCCCGAGATCTTAAAATCTCCAAATAATACCCCGCTGCAAAATACCACCTGCTTCCGAGGAAAAGACGGTCCATAAACCTGCGAGGTGTTGCAGGGTCAGTGTCATAGGTATCGTTTGGAAAAAACTGAAGCATAGCGGATTCGTTGTCAGATATTCTATGAAACCCTCAGTTAGTAAGATTGATAGGCCCATGAGGCGTTAAATTAATAAACAGGGCGAATCGGTCCATTTTTCCTACTGCCGGCCCATGGCCACGTTGAAATCGCCCTCCGGGTCCTGGTGCGCTTCGCCCTGAACCTCTACGACAACTTTTTTCAAGGTCCCGGAGAAAACAAAAGGACATTGATAGTTTTCACTGACCGGGGTGGCTGTGTCGCGTCCGATTTCAAGGCCCTCTGAAATTGAGTTGCGGATTGGAACGGTACGGACGATTTTCCCTTCACCGACTTTCACCCCGTTGATAAACAGAGCCCCGTTCCCCTGGTGTTCACCGGTTTTGCTGAAAACAAACCGCAGGGTCGAAGGGCCTTTCGGCACTTCGGCTTCAGAGGTCACAACAGAGTGCGAGGTCCCCAGGAAGTTGTGGTCGTATACCAGGCGGTTGTTCTGCAGGTACAGGGCGTAGCCCCCGAACCGGCCGCCGCGGGCCAGCAGGACACCTTCGGCCCCGCCTTCGGGAATTTCGACCTCGGCGCTGATGGAATGGGAACGGTTGCGGGTGTCGGGGGCGATTCCCTCCGGGATCATCGAGGTGCCCGGGTAAAAGGTAAAAGAATTTCTGCCCTCATCCAGCCGGGGTTTTTGATCGGTAAAACGCAGACCGGTGCGGTCGTCGAGGGGCAGGACCTGGTATTTGCCGGCCTCTGCCCACCAGCGATCCACCAGTTCACGTAGTTTTTTGGGTTCCGATTGAGCCAGGTCCCGGCACTCGGAAAAATCCTGGTCCAGGTTGTATAACTCCCACCGGTCATCGTCGAAGTTGCCCCCGGCCCTGGGCGAGTGGTAGGTCACGGCTTTCCAACCATCGTGCCAGATACCCCGGTGTCCGAACATTTCGTAGTACTGCACTTCCTTGCGGGTCGGGGCCTCGGGGTGTTCGAAGCTGTAAAGCATACTGACGCCCTCAATGGGTTTTTGGGTGATCCCGTTCAACACTTCAGGCGCCTCGATCCCGATCGCTTCGAGTACGGTCGGGACTATATCGGTCACATGATGATACTGGGTCCGAATCCCTTTCTGCACCCGGATGCCCTTGGGCCAGTGGACGATGAGGGGGTCCCGGATACCGCCGCCGTGGGTGTTCTGCTTGTAGCGCTTTAGGGGCGTGTTTCCGGCCATGGCCCATCCCCTCGGGTAGTGGTTGAAGGTCCGGGGACCGCCGAGTTCGTCGATCCGGGCCAGGTTCTCATCCAGAGTCTCGGGCAGGGCGTTGAAAAAGCGGTTCTCATTGAGCGAACCATGCCAGTATCCTTCCTGGCTGGCCCCGTTGTCGGAAATCAGGACGATGAGCGTATGGTTCATCTGGCCGGTCTCCTCCAGGAAATCGAGGAAACGGCCGATATGATGGTCGGTGTGGTCCATAAACCCGGCAAAGACCTCTTGCATCCGGGTGTACAGACGCCGTTGGTCAGCAGAGAGTTCGGCCCAGGCCTTGATCCCCGGGTTTCTCGGGGCAAGTTCAGTTTCAGGAGGAACGATCCCCATCTCTTTCTGCCGGGCCAGCACCTCCTCGCGCTCCACGTCCCAACCCCGGTCGAATCTGCCTTTGTACTTGTCGATGAACTCCCTGGGGGCGTGGTGCGGGGCATGACAGGCGCCGAAGGCCATCCATAAGAAAAAAGGCCTGTCCGGGTCGATCTGGCGCTGGTCCAAAACGAACTCTATCGATTTATCGACTATGTCTTCGGTCAGGTGATAGCCGGGGCGGTCCGGTTGCGGGATCCGATGATTGTCGTAAACAAGGTCCGGGTTCCACTGACTGGTGTCTCCCCCCAGGAATCCGTAGAAGCGGTCGAATCCCATTCCCAGGGGCCAGCGGTCAAAGGGTCCGGCGGCGCTGGTCTCTTCTTCCGGGGTGTTGTGCCACTTGCCCACGGCAAAGGTACCGTAGCCGTTTTCTCTGAGGATATGGGCCACGGTCCCGGCACTCTTCGGAATCCGTCCGTTGTATCCGGGGTATCCGGTGGAGAGCTCGGTGATGATTCCCGTTCCGACCGAATGGTGGTTACGTCCGGTGAGCAGACAGGAGCGTGAGGGCGAGCAGAGCGCTGTGGTATGAAAATTGTTGTAGCGCAGACCGCCGGCCGCCAGCCGGTCCATGTTGGGTGTTTCAATACTGGCCCCGTAGCAACCCAGTTGGGCGAAGCCAACGTCGTCCAGGATGATGAAGACGACATTCGGGCTCCCTGGCGGGGCCTCCTTCGGTCTCGGCCACCAAGGGGTTGACTCGTTGTAAGTTCTGCCGACGACACCTTGCCAGGGTTCGGGCTTTTGTTTTGACATCTTGGCCTCCTGTTTAAATTGTAAGGTATATTAAGGCCCTATTCATAAATTTTTATGGAAACCTATTTTCAATGGAAAAAGTATAGAATAAGGAATAGACAGGATCAAGGAGAAAAACAGAACCAAAGAAAAGGAGGAGAAGGGCGGCATCGCCGGCCATAATGGATTTGCTCCTTCTTAATAGAGGGACAGTTGTCCCAATTTACGTTTTATTTCCCCTTTCTATTTATCACCCATCCTCTTTTTCGAGCGGTCCACAGGACTTGCATTTTTCACAATTTTTTTTAAAAGAAATTATTGTAAGGTTGGGATCAATATAAACAATTTGAGATTCATATCCTAATAAGTTACAGACTCCTATTCGATTAGGATCCACAACATAAAACCTGAATGATGGTTGATTGATCAAAGGGATCTTTTGAGATATGGAACCGGGGCATGAATCTCCTTAAGCTCTAAAGGAAAAGTATTTGAGAGATTGAGACTAAAGGAATTATAGAATATAACTGGCTAATTTGCAAAGAAATATTTTATATGAAGGTTGTCCGCTATTTGCGCCAGTTTCTTGTCAAGTGTCCAGATCGATACACCCGTCAATACAGCGGAGGCCAGAAGATGAACATCCACATAACCCAATCCTTTTCCCATTAAACGGTTATTTTCTATAAAGGATAACACTTCTTCGTGTTCAGCGACTATGCTCACAGGTAACAATTCAAGGTAGGAGAGGATGACCGGTCTGTCCTTAAGATTACCGCAGGCCAGCTCACCTAAAATAAACGGATGACACAGCACTTTTCCATTATTGAGCAGGTCGGCAAGCCCTGGACTGCCATTCCGTAAATGGAAGACCCAAACCGATGTATCCACAAGAACCATTTCTTAGACTACACCCCTTCTTCTCGGTATGGACTTCAACAGCTTTTGAGTCCCCCCCAGCTTGGCCAGCCTTCTGGCGCTTTCTCTGGCGATGAGCGCCTCAAGCCCAAGCTTAACGAGGGTGGTTTTCTCTTTTATACCTGTCAGACTGGATGCTTTGTCCATCAAGTTATCCTCGATATTCAACGTTGTTCTCATGGTTTCACCTCATCTCAATTATATGTCTTAGTATGCATCGTTTATGCATATAGGTCAAGTCATTTTCAGATCTTTTCCGGGGTCGGGCCACGACAAGGAGCGCTACGGTGTACCATCGAGCGCCCACCCGCCACCGGAGCAAACGGGACAGAAGCTCGCGAAAGCCCTCCTTTCCGTAGAAGAGGCCGGTTAACAGGAAGCCGGCTATGGTGGGGCCGAGGAAATACGGCAGAAACACGATGGGCCACAGCGTTTGAAATTGATCGTTGGTGGTTGGCATTCCGTGAGGAGCGCCCAAGATAAATAGGCCGCCCCAGGAGATAGCGCAGGTAAGTGCGAAGTAAGCCACCACCGGGTGCCTCCTGATCGAAGCCTTAAAGGTCGTCATAATATCGTCCTATAAAATATTTAGTAATGGATTAAGGGGAAGCCCTTTTGATATTTATATTTGAATGATCCTGAAGCGCAGTAATGCAATAATAAATAGAACGTTCCAAATTCCCTAACCCAATTGGTTTGTCAAGTTATTTACTTATTTAAGGATATCCCTTTTTCCCGTGTTCCTGGTCGGGGTCGGCAAGCCGCTTGACCCCAATAGTTATTTAATAAAAAGACATTTGGGCCTGGCGGCTAAATTTTTTCCAGGCCAGGCCGTAAAGCCAATTTCGGCGATTTTGGATTATTTGGTTCGAAAGCCGCTCCAGCCAGCGGATTTCCGCGGCCTCTGCTTCAGCAAAGCAGCGGGCGGTGAAGGCGAAGCGATCCGGGGCCGTATGGCCGGCGAATTCAATCGCTTTTGTGTAAAACGCATGTTCGAGGGTGTCCCGTTCCGCCTGGTAAAGTTTAATAAAAGTGGAAAAATCGCGTAGCGTAGTCCGGTGGAGGTTTTCATGCCGCCAGTATAAAGTGGCCTGGTCGTAGGTCGATTGCGGTACAGGTCCCATGTCCGGCAATTGATTGTCCAGCCAGACAGGCTTAAAGATACCGGTGCAGGGAGCTGCCGTACCGGTGAAAAAGTGAGTGGGGCAGTCCGGGTGTAAGTAAGAAACCATTGAACCCGTAGTCTGGCTTCCGCGTATAGGGCCAAATCCGGCATGCATGCACACAGTCGCACCGGTCAATCCCCGGTCCGGATGCCAAACGCCATCCCCGGCCCCCCCGTGATCCCTTAAGGTCGCCATCATTGCAGCCATCGTAATTTTGCCTGGTTGGGATGACAGCAACTCCGTGGACCGTTTGCGCCGCCGCCGACAATCGCTGAATCTGGTGTAGAGAAAATCGGAGTAGCAACGGGCAAAGTCAAAATCTTCCGGTCCTTTACACCAGCCCTTCTGGACAGCGTGATTAACCAGCTCAGGTGAGGCCAGATCCCATTCCTTATTGAGGGTCAGCCCGTTGGAAATCGAGTAAACCCCTTTGATGCGTTTGGCTGCCCAGTATTGTCCTGCTGTTTCAAGAACCCAGGCATCGTGCGGGTCGGCCATGATAAAGCTGTTATGATAGAAAAGCTTATGATGCAAACCACAATTTCCTCCCTGCCCGTATTCATCCAGCAGTTCCGTGATAATGGAAACTGCCTCGCTTGCCGTGGAGGCACGTTCCAGCGCGAGGCGGAGAAAATCCATGCCGATAAGGCCTTTTCCCTTCCGGTAGGGAACTTTGGTGAAAACCGCTTCATTGCCGATGACCAGCCCATGCTCGTTGGCACCCATTTCTGCCCCCCAAATCCAGAATGGTTTGGCCAGAAGGACGGCATTGGTATGGTGTACTTGGGGAATGTCAATATAGGTGCATTGGACACGACTGCCCGACGGATGATCTGATGCCGGAATGCGGAGTAAATGATGGGCCTCATTCGGCTCACGATCTGAGTTCTTGCCGAAGACAGTAACTCCATCGGCGGTAACTTCCGCTGTGGCCACAATGGTATCACACAAGGGATCTCTCCTTCAGTTTGAAGACAGTGTATTAGTTGTTGGTTAAGGTCGGGATAAACCAATCCCTGGTCTGAGTCCGACCCCTATTCAAGTCACCTACTTGTTCGACAGGGTTTCGCTACTTTTGTCTTTCAAAAAGGGTAACAGAGAGATCACCCAAATAAGAATTCCAACCAGTCCTCCCATGAAAATAAACTCCAGTCGCTTGCCGTTAATTGTGTGTGAGAGTAGAGCGATGAATATGATCAGAATGGCAAAAGGTATAAACCCGAATACCATTATGAGGAACAAGTTTTCCCCTTTCGCAAATTGTCTCTTGAGAATACCGATAACCGAAGGGATTGGGGAAATATGACCCACAAAAACTTCAAGGATAAAGATTGCCAAGGAGAGGGTAAGTACTCCAAATACCACCGGAAGATAAATGTGCCGCTTTCGAGGGTTATGCATTGGGACTGAACACCTCAATTTTAAGTTCGAACGCTAAGGCTCACTGGAAACCGGATTTACCGGCGATCTGGTGGAGCCGTTTGTTTGGTCCACCGATAAATGTCTTTACGGTGTCCTATTATTACAACCCAAACTGTAAGCTCATCATCTTGGATCGAGTAGACGATGCGATACAGTTCTTGACGGAGTCGATACCTTTCTTGACCTGTCAGCTTTTCACAACCCCATGGCCTTGGGTTTTCGGCGAGCCCCTCAATACGCTTGAGGATCTTTTTCAAATCTTTTTTGGGTATTGTAGTGAAGTCTTTCTCAACAGAGGCTTTGAAATGGACTTTATATGCGGCCATCTCTCTTTAGCCTTTTGACCATTTCGTCATAGCTAACCAATGGCTCTACGGCCCTTTCTTCAAAAGAGGCAATATCCTCGGCATCCTCTGAAAGGGCTTCTCTGATGGCAACGTTGACAAGTTCTGATATGGATAAGGAGGTCTCCACGGCTTTCAGCCGTAATGCTTTATGTAAATCGGGATCAAAATATACTGTAGCCCTTTTTGTTTGGGTAGTCATGATGTTACCTCCTCGTGTAGTTATGTAACTATAACACCATAACGGCAAAACGGCAATAACCTGGTTTCAATTTCGAAGCCACCTGGCGCTTCACACACTACCAGAAAATCCCATCATGTCCTGCTGTTATCTAAAATGGTGCACTTGTAAGTAGAATCTACCTCAATTCAGGCCCTTTTAAATGGGGTGAAATCTCTATTGGCTCAAATAGGTCAACCAGTTCTCGCGGCCAGACCCTGTTTTCCTTATTCGGATGACTTTTCCATGCCTATCGCCGTTACTGAGCAGGGAGGAAAAACGTGATACCCATTCCAGTCGACCTCCATGATCCTTTCGGTAACCTCCTCGGGTTGATTCCCGCAGTTTTTAGCCATATATCCATTCGCCGCTATTGTATGAATGCGAACCGGGTTGGAGAAGATGAAATCGGATATCTCTATCTGAGCTGCCTGATTTTCTTGAAAGTCGCGATTGATCACAAACGTGGTCAATCCATGGTCATCGAGACTGGCGCTTACATCAAGAAGGGGAACCGATCTGCGCTGAGGGAGGTTTAGAAGCTTTGGTGTCGCCACAGTAGGGCATTTGGTTTCGGATAGTACCCTCGCCCTTCCGGAAAGCTGCCGATATAACCGGAGTATATAAAATATGGGCGTACGGACAAGCGCATCCGGAGAAGTGAGGAGCGGCGGAGCTGCAGAATTGAGCATGGCGAACATGGCGGCGGTTTTTACGTATTTCGCTTGACGGTGAAAGGCATGGATGATTCCCGCGACACCGATGGCCTCACGCTGGGTCTGCCAGGGATCCGTGAACCTGCGCAGGGGGCCGAGGATATTCCATTCGTCGAAGGCTATTGGCATGGGCCGGCCGAGAAGACGATGAGCCGATTCCTCGATCCGCTGGACCTGCTCTTCCAACGCGATACCGGCCGCGGCGATCGCATAGTAATCTCCGGGTGAATCACCGACGCGGGATCGCAAGGGTATCCATGCCGGCATGTAGAGGTGCATGGACAGAAAATCCATATTTTCTCCGATGCCCTTTATAATTTCCTCGTTCCAGCGGGGAAGGGTGAATGCATCGCCTCCGGAAGCGACGAGTTTGATATCCGGGTCCGCGCTTCGCATGGCTTTCGCGAACCGGTGAAAACGTTCCACGTACTTCCGCGGCCTGAAAATGCATCCCCCCGGTTCGATGATATTCCATTGTTCGTTGCCTACGCTCCAGGTCGGAACCGCCCCGGCGCCGTATTTGTCGCGGATATAAGCGATCCAGCCCGAGGCTTCTTCGGGATCATTCGCGCCGAGGCTTGCCGTAATACTCGGCTCGGCGCCCGTGTGACGGCAGAGATCCATGAATTCATCGGTTCCAAAACGATTGTCTTCCACCGGCCCAAGAGGAAAGGGAGGATTACCAAAAATTTTTCGAATCAAAAACCCGCCCCACATCCGATTCGGAACCTTTGGCCGATTCGAGCCGATCCCGTCAGACCAATGATACGAATCCGCGAAACACCCGCCTGGCCATCGCAATAGTGTTGGATTTAGGTTTTTGATTGATTCCAACACATCCAAACGAAACCCGCGGCTATCCTGAGGGGCCTTAGATCCCGGTTCGGCTACGAGGCCTCCCAGGACCTGACGACCCATATGTTCGATATTCTGTCCATAGATGCGTGGATCTATCGAATCCAAAACGACATTCGCTTCAATTTTAATCGAGCTTCGAAAATCAGGGGATGCCATATCCATTTTTTTTCTTTTGCTCTGCTTTTTGAGGTTTTAAGGCAACTTCTCTTGTGTCGGACCAGAGCTACCTATTTAACTATCAGGATAAAAATCCAACTTGAAACCTGTTTTTCATCATTTTTTCTTAGAGTCCTCTTTTTGGGGAGGGGAATGGAGCGGTTAAGGCATTTTTCCCCCCCTCTTTTCATGTAATTTTCTTAGAATTGAATCCGATATTCCGGTCCGACCCCTATTTAATTTAAACCAGTACCGCCCATTAGCATTATAATCCTCGGCTATCCGCCCTGGTCTTTATCCGACTCTTTGAAAAAAGTTCCTCTCGGTCTATCCCCAATTAGCTTATCAAGTTATTTACTTATTTAACGTCCCTCTTTTCTCCTATTCAAAGCCGGGCGGAACCTTGAAACTCCCTGTCAGTTGTTCTTCTAACAACATGGCGAATTGAATGGGCGTGTGATCTTCCAGATAAGGCCCAATAATCTGGACACCCACCGGCAAGCCTCCGGGCGTAAAGCCGATAGGGGCTACCGTAGCGGGAAGGTACGAGACAAGGCTCAAGGAGTTCCATGGGCCAACCACACCCCAGTAATTTGAATCCTGGCCATTGAACTGAATGACCCGTTTGGATATTTCCGTGTGATCGTGATGATGGGCGGCGATTCTTACGACAGGGCATAAGAGGACGTCGAATTTCTGAAAATAATCCGCCCATTTTTGTCGTAAGACGGCACGTATCTGATTGAGTCTGTTCCAATCACTATGAGAAGCCATTAAAGCTCTTACCCACCTTGCCTCCCCACTCTGGTCCTCATTCTTGAGGGACCCTAACTGGCTCTTAGCCCAGTTGATCAATTCCGGCGGTTGGATATGGCTCATGGTCATAATTTCCAAGTCATTCCTAAACCTGTGGCTATCGCCCAGATCGATATCCGGTTTTTCTGTCTTGAGGTTGACTCCCGCTTTGGCCAGGCGGTCGGCCAGGTTTTGCAAGCAGTCTCTCACTTCAGTGTCCGGAGGAAAGGATTGGTCATCCAGCCACAGCCCAACCCTGAACTCTCTCAAGATCGCTTTTCGGGGCGGGGGCAACTTGATCGTGATCGCCTTACGCTCACACGATGGAGGCCCAACGATGATATCCATGGCAAGTCTTAAGTCCTCTGAGCTGCGGGCGAGAGGTCCGTTTACGGCTAAATCCAAAGGAGGGTAGTAATCAGTCTCATAATAATCCGGATACATAAGGCCCCACGGCTGGCTCCCCCCACGCATCGATACTATACCGTAGGAGGGCTTGTGCCCATAAACGCCGCAGAAATGGGCCGGGATACGAATGGAACCGCCGATGTCATTACCTATCTCCAACCCGGTGAGCCCGGCCGCCAGAGCTGCGGCTGCACCACCCGATGAACCTCCCGGGGTCCGGGAAACGTCCCAAGGATTATTGGTTTGGCCATAGACTTCGTTAAAGGATTGAGTATCCATGGCCATGTAAGGAAGATTGGTCTTTCCGAAAATGATCGCCCCGGCATCCAAAAGGGATTCAACAACGTCCGCATTCGCAGAAGGGACGAAGTCCTTGGCTATGGGCATGCCGTAGGTGTTTGGCATCCCCTTTACCGGGATGTTGTCCTTTATCGTCATGGGCAGTCCATGGAGGGGACCCCAATCTTCGCCTCTGGCAAGGGCGGTATCGGCTTCCTTGGCCCGTTTTCGGGCGCTGTCGAAATCTGTAGCCACAATGGCGTTGATCCGTGGATTCAGGCGCTCATACCTTTCGATGTAGAACTCCAGTAATTCCAGAGAACCCATCTGCTTGTTCTTCAGTGCCCCTAAGAGTTTTGTAGCTGATAGACTTGCCAGATCGTTCATTTTGTCTCCTTCCTTTGGATCAAGGGGAATCCCTTTAGGTATTTATATTTGAATGATCCTCAAAAATATAAATGTAAATATATAAAGACGTCTCGATTTCACACACAAATTAAACAAAATAATTCTTATTACTTCTTTGTTCCCATGGTATATTTTAGTGAGAAATAGAGCGATGCAACCGTAATCACCAAAGTTAAGATCCCTTCGGTCCATATCCCCCATATGGGGGCACTATCTCCCCATGTAAATATCATACTAAAAATGACTCTTACCAGTGTTCCTAGAACAATAATCCCAACAAATAAGCCAACAGTAATGCCAAGAACGGCACTCACGATCTTCTTAGTCAGCAACATTTTGGAATCCGAAGACATCTTCCGCCCTTGTGCCTAAATAAAATATATCAACCAGTTCCAGCGATCCGACCCCTTAATGATTTATTGAACCAATTTTAAAAAGGTTGTATGGTCTAAAACCCATTCGGCTTTTTTCTTGAATTCAGGATCTTCGTGTCCAGGTATATTTAGGGACGTCCTTAAATAAGTAATTAACTTTATCTAATAGGATATAATTAAAATCTTTAGTGATGTTTTCGCCTCTCCTCACAGCATATATCACTCCTGGAATTGTTATATTCAATCGCCGGGCAAGTTTTGCCATAGGATAGCCCAACTCTCGTGTTGTCCAGTAACAGTATAATCCTCTGCTATCCACCCTGGCCTTTAAACGACTCCTGGAAAAAATTCCTCCCGGTCTATTCACAATGGGTCTGTCAAGTTGTTTACTTATTTAAGGACGTCACCTATTTCGAATGACAGGTCGGACTGTTTAGGTGTTCTAAGCGTACTTCTAACGGCGCATCTATCTCTTTTAAGTGGTACACTGTACTGGGACCGCCATGTAGACTTGGAGATACTTCGAAAAAACCATTTAAAGGTATCATTACTGTCCCCGTACCACCAAAGGAGACTGTCAACACGTGATTAGCCGTAAAGTGGAAGACAAGATACGCGATCTTTCCGAGTTCGTTTTGTAATGAGAAGGTTTGTCCGCTGAACGATCCAGATGTTAGCGCGTCGAGGTTTATTTCCTCAGTTTCGACGAATTCAATTTGCTCTTGGTTGGTCACACACGCATCAATAATGATTTTTAGAAAAACTATTCTCCCTGCGTTTCGATCCAAGAATGAAATGAAGTTATCGTTGCCGTTTGACGTGAGAAGGATTGTTCCGTCAAACGTCGGAATATCAATACTTTTTTCCCTAGACGGACTCCAAGAAAGTCCACCTATGGGTGTTGATATTCCTGTGAGTCCCTTTAACCATCGAAATACCTTCTTCATCGTCACCACTCAATAAAACCGTTTATCGTTCAGCTCAGTGGGGGTGAGCACTTTCGGCGATCCAATACAACCGATGGTTGCGGTTTTCTTTCTTACATCAGGTTTTCTTCGACGATGGACCACTTATCTTTGTATGGTCTTAAAATCTTCTCCGAGATGGCACTGTGCAAGGAATCCCATTTTTGAGCACGCTTGCCGCCGTGCCTCGCAAGATAGGCCTTGTGGCCCTTTACAATTAAGTCACGCAACCTGCGCCAAGTCAAAATGTAGAATCGATCGGCCCCATCTGCATCAATAATAACGAAAACCACGATTAGGCGTAGAACGGGGCATCTCTTTGGTTTTCCGACAAATTGGTGCTTTTTAATAAATGAAATATCGCAAAACTGAGTGATGTCGCCAAACTGCCAGGAAGGCCCACGACTGGCTTTGACTTGAACTAAAACATGCCTTCCCTCCTCATCTGAAGCAATGATGTCATAGTAAGGCACGTTTCCAGTAAAGGTGGTTGCGATCAAACCTCTTCGGGAAAGTTCAGCTGCAACAAGATATTCACCGGTTTGTCCGACAAGCTTGTTGTTGCGTCCAGTGGCCATTTCTTTCCTCAACGCCGCTACTGTGGAGCACGCGGTTTTTTAGCGTATCCCCACCAGTAGCATGTTAGCCTTTTCCAAATATATTCCTATGCCAAAAGTCTTTCTCGGATAGAGTATCCTGGGTGACTTTCTCAATCTGATTGATAATTTTTTCGACACGCGGACCAATTTCATCTTTTTCTTCACCCATAAACCAGAAGATAGCTTCATATTTATGCAATTCATCAAGATGCTTTTTAAATTCATCACCACCAATCTGGACCCTGCCCTGTCTTTGCCAATAATATGTGCCAAGCATATGAGCAGCCATGAATATTTCATTAAGCACTTTGTTTAGTTCTATGAAAGTTATTTCATTTTCCCGACCAAAGCGAGCCATGAAACGATAACGTGTAGATTGAAGCTTATTAAAAATATCTTCATGTTTGCTATATCTTTCAGTAACAACATAAGCTTGATTTAATAATTTCGTTTCAGCTTCAGTCTCATTATCTGAAATTTTTCTGGAACTTCCTTCACCAATTCGTCCAAATGGATTACGGATATCGCGAATAGCATCTCTTGCCTGATAAAAAAGCATAAGAGTATCTTCCGCCAATTCGACTTTGCGCTTACCAATATACTCTCGCTTCCATGCTCTTATTCCAGATATTAGGGCTAAAGCGCCGATGATAATTGATAGATTCTTTAATAATTCCGAAAGTTCCATATACCCTCAAGGCTAACGACCAAGTTGACCCGCGTGGCGGGTATAATTACGGAAGTCCTTAAATAAGTAATTAACTTAATCTAATAGGATATAATTAAACTCTTTCGTGATGTTTTCGCCTCTCCTCACAGCATATACCATTCCTGGAATTGTTATATTCAATCGCCGGGCTAAGTGATGCCAATGGATAGCCCAACTCTCGTATTGCCCAGTAACAGTATAATCCTCTGCTATCCACCCTAGCCTTTAAACGACTCCTTGAAAAAAATTCCTCCCGGTCTATTCAAAATGGGTCTGTCAAGTTATTACTTATTTAAGGACGTCCCCTATTTCTTCACTAACTTGGTTTTAATGTTAGTTAGCATGTGAAAGCGGGACGCTTTTTTAAAATTTAGTAATTTTCCTACAAGAAAAATATTCTACTTTTTCGGATTGATTTTTACCCTTCCACTGAAAATCCGATCCCGTTACGTGAGGCGTACCGCGCCTTACTTGCGTTTGCGTCGACGCAGTTGTTGGGAGCTTATTTTGTTAAGCACGTGGGCAGCAAGGCCCTGTAACAGCTTCTTGTATTTGACGAAAGGAGTGAGATCATTTGCTGCTTCCTCAAGGAGGTACTTAGTGAAGTCTTTCTTCACTGTTACTCGGTCTTTTTTAAGGATATTCGGAATTAGGATGATTCTTCATGTCGGATATTTGTTCCTTACGACAAAAGCAATTTAAAAAGCAATTTGGAAATACAGCGATCTGAGACTGAAAATGGTTTTGAGCTTGGTTGGCAAACAAAGTTGTGTGCCCTAAGGGATCGGATGTTTTATTGAATGGATCTTTTGAGATATGGAGAAGGGCCATGGATCTCCTAAAGATCTTTTTCAGGTTGTTGAAACCGGGCACCGCCCCGAAGGGGTGGGAGTGAGCCGCGGAGTGGGGCGAACAAAAAGGCCTATCTGGTGTGTTGCCCTCACCCCTCCTCATTCCGGCGTATTTCTATATACGCCTCATTCCTTGAGATTAGGGACGCCTTCCAACTAAACCTTTTTGAACAACCTGAAGCAATTGGTTCTTTAGTATCCTGGTAATGCTGAAGGAATTATAGAATATAACCGGCTAATTTGCAAAGGAATTTTTTAAGAGCAGGTTGTCTGCTGTCTGCCCCGGTTTCTTGCCAAGAGTCCGGATCAATACGCCTGTATGGATTTGGGGGGAAGCTGAGTGTCCCAATTTATTCTATATCACCATCTTCCCGGTTATTGTCCCTTTAAAATAGATTTTTTCTATTTTACAAGAAACAGTGTTGTCTTCATTAAAGGTGATTGTGTAAATATCTTCAAATCCCTCAGATGATTGGAGCGAAAAAGAAAAAGTCTTATCATCCGTCCAGGCCCCTTTTGCGGAAATAAGTCTCTTTCTAAATATTCTCCCATACTTTTCAGTTCGATAAACACCATCCAGGCCAACCAATAGATTTAGAGTTTCTTGGCTATACTCCAATTTTATCCGGCATTCATTCTTCTTATCGAAGGTAAAAGCAGCTTTTCTTATTAAAGGATTGTCGTCCATAACAAAAGTCTTACCGGAAATTCTTGCAGCCATGACCGGGAATTTAATATCTGTTTTTGGTGTTGGATTTTTAAGAGACAGGAGAAGGGACTGCAATGAGTTATTCATTTCCGGATTGGGTTTTAGTGAAGCCGATGATTTAACTGAAAGGGCTATATAATCATTAATATAAGACGGTATCATTGTGTTTCCCTGTTTCACCCCGGCGGTAAATACCACAACTAAATCCAAATCCGGCATGACACAAATGGTTTGTCCAAAACGTCCCAGGGCAGCAAAATTTCTCTGAGTGAATCCAGGCCCTCCCATCACCCACCATTGGTAACCGTAACCGCTGGAATCATTAAAAACTACTTGCTTTTTTGTGGCTTCTTTCACCCAATCCGAGGGAACAACCTGCTTGTCATCCCAAACACCATTATTTAAAAAAAGATAGCCGAATTTCGTCATATCACGAGGTGTTAAATACAGACCCCAACCGCCGATCGTTGTATTTTGGTTATTGGATAACCAAAAATCAGAAATCCCAATGGGTTTAAATAATTTCTTTTTTGCATAATCCGAAGGATTATAACCCGTGGTCTTTTTCACAATCGCAGATAAGAGATGAGACACTCCATCATTGTAATTGAAAGTATCTCCCGGGTTGGTGACTATGGGTAGATTAAGAACAAATTTAACCCAATCGTTACTTCTGGTCATTGTAAATATCGAATCATTTATATTATACCCCTGTTTCCATTCGAGCCCGCTGGTCATTGTTAACAAATGTCTTAAGGTCATTGACCTTTTTCTATCATCAAGATTGATTAGTTGATAATCAGGAAAGAAATCAAGGGCCCTCTGATCAAGTGAATTAATCAATCCCTCCCTTTTTGCGATTCCGATCGATGTGGAAGTAAAACTTTTTGTGCCAGAATAGAGATGGTGAAAATAGGCTTCCGTAACCAGGTACCCATGCCGAACAATCAAAACACTATGAATTTCTGTCTTATGATCGATGATCGCTTTAAACATCCTAAGCAACGTCTCAGAATCCATTCCCTGTTCTTCGGGGGTGGAAATTTTCCAACCCTCTGTCGGCCAATAATCTCTCTGAAGCGTATTCTTAGTAATAGAATAGTCAGATTTATTGACATTGGGTATGGTGCCGGAACAGGCAAAAAGAAAAATAGCCGCAAATATAACAAGAAATGTTTTGTAAATATTGTTTCTCATTTTCGCCTCTTAATAATTAGTGCTTGAAGGGAAAGCGACAAGTCTCAATGTAGACAGCTTGTTGCGGC
This sequence comes from uncultured delta proteobacterium, assembly GCA_963782435.1. Lineage (GTDB taxonomy): Bacteria > Desulfobacterota > RBG-13-43-22 > RBG-13-43-22 > RBG-13-43-22 > RBG-13-43-22. Next base: position 7,158 of record CAWAKF010000024.1, on the reverse strand, counting down.
AGATTTTATCAGTGAAGATTTTCCGGGTTGGTGCAAAAAGAACTTGCGCCGATTACCCGCAACTGGTATATATCTTATTGATATCGATATAGATATTGGTTGCGACCGATTTTCGCGAATCGGACGTTTTGAGTAAAACCCGGAAAATCTTCATGGTGAAATGGTATGCGAAAAGTGATCGAGAATCAACTGAAAACTGGCCAGGTGGACATTTCGAGCATCGACATCGATCTCAAATGCCGGGACGAAATACCGCAATTGTTGATGGGCTTGCAGACGATTTATAGGGACCGCCGTTTGCGGGATGAGGTATTTGGAGTTTTGAAAAACATCGTACCTTCCCATGTGGACATGGGCAACGGCCGACCCGGGATGGATCTGTGGAAGATATTGGTACTGGGGACCTTGCGATTGAACTGCAACTGGGACTACGACAAGCTGCACAACATTTCCAATGAGCATAAGACCGTGCGAGAGTTTTTGGGGCATACGATTTATGAATTTGATCAACAATACAGTTTGCAGTCGCTGAAAGACAACCTGGCGCTTTTCACTCTGGATCTGCTCGATGAAATCAATCAGATAGTGGTAAGAGCCGGACACGATCGGGTTGGTGGTCAAGGGGAATTTCGGCTGAAGGGACGTTGTGATTCGTTTGTGGTGGAAACCGATGTTCATTATCCTACCGACATCAACTTGCTATTGGATGCCATCCGTAAGGTGGTGTTTCTGATCGGGGAGCTTTGTGATCAGTTGGGAGTCACCGATTGGCGGCAGTATCGGCATATTTTCAAAAAGATCCGGAAGCAATTTAACGTGGTGCGCCGGCTCAAACATTCGTCATGGGAAGAGGGACGTCCTTAAATAAGTAAATAAATTATATAACAAATTGAAATAAAAGGAATATATTTATTTTTTCATTTTTTAAACTTTCAATATTCATTTAAGCTTCTCAGGAAAACCTATCTGTGTTTTGTTCAGTTTCCAAATGACCTCGTCAGCCCCGACCAAACCGCCCTAAAAACCATCTTTTCTCATGACATTAAATTAGTCTATCAAAAAAGGGACGTTCTAAAGTTTTTAAGTTCACGTATTAAAAAATAGGACGCTTTTAGGTTATTAGGTTGGTATTGTGGTTTAGATGTCGTATGAACAAAAGGTCCCAAGAAAAATATTTTCAGCAAATGGTTAGGGCCACTTTCTTAAATGATGCAAAACTCTTAAAATCTGTACCGCCGTTCCGCGAACCCAATAAACAACAATAAATGGTGTTCCGGAAATTACCAATTCCCGGGTGTTAGTGAGCCTACCGGGTCTGCCCATGTTCGGATGGTTTAAAAGATATTCTACTCCTTCTTGAACCCGCTCAGCTATTTTTTCGGCAGCCGGAGGATTGTCTTCAGCGATAAAGTGTCCTGCCTCTCGAAGATCACCCACAGCTTTCAAGGTCCACTCAAGATGCATGGCTATTTCTTGCCCCATCTTTTAAGTTCCTTAAGGGCCTTATCGTGACTGACTACTTTTCTGGATTGAGCTTCGGCCATACCTTCTTGGATTGCTTGAACCTGCCACTCTTGAACGGCTACAAACTCCTCTATCGCCATGGCGGCCAGATAGGATTTTGACCGGTCCGTTGCTTTGGCCAGACTTTCTAACCGCTCGGCCAAACTTTCCGACATTCTAATAGACATTAACGATGTCCTCGGCATAATAATCTCCATAAGCAATGTAATTTTCAAAAATTACATGATAATCTATTGTAATACTTTGTCAATACAATTATTACACAATAGGTCATTAAGAATCAATAACATATGGGAAGGCAATGATGCGTAAAGTGAGGCACTCGGTAAAAAGTAAATGGGATGGGGGACGTCCTTAAAAAATCTTTGGTCTTTGGGGTCAATTCTTAAATATACACAATCTTAGAGTAAAAAATAATTGGTTCCCTTTACTCACTTTATCCAGGAAGTGAAGATATCAGGAAGCAGCAGGGGTTAAGGCCCCCTGCCTTGAGCCGTTTAGGAACGGGGGATCAGCACCGCCCGGGGATCGATGACCTCTCTGATCAACCTCAATTCCTCCGGGGTGGGCGCAGGCGTTTCCGGGACCTGGTCGGGAATCCAGTCATGGGTAAAGCCGGTGTTGGCGATCACCTCTTCCAGAGTCACCCCCGGGTGCAGGGACCGCAGCCGGACCTGCTTGGTCATGGGATCGAAATCAAAGATGCATTTATCCGTCAGGACCAGACAGGGCCCGCCCCTGGTCAATCCGGCCTTTTCCCGGGCGCCGGGGCCGTCGAGATAACCCGCCCCGGATATAAAGTCCACCCGGTCCACAAAATTTCTTTTATCATGATCCACGATGATGAACTCCCGCTTGAAGAGCGAGAAATGTCCCGGCTGGTTTATGGGCCCGATGAGTCGAATCTTGGGACGATGGTAGTCCCCGATGCAGACAATATTACAGTTGCCGTATTTATCAATCTGGGCCGCCGAACCGAAACCGACATCACACTCCCCCCGGGCGGCCAGGTAACCGGTAGCCCTGGATTCGCACCGCCAGAACTGAAGGGCCGTTCCGAATTCCGTTTCCATACCCGTCGGAATTTCGTTGACCACCGGGTTCATTATCCAGCCGCCCACGGCCATAAATGAATTCGGGGCATGGGTCAACTGGGCCAGGCACATACCCACGATGGGAACCCGGGAAAGAATCTGAATGGTGGCATCCCCGGTAGCCAGGCCGATAAACCAATTCTCCTGGTCATTCAATTCACGGCTGATGGCCACGGCCATTGCTTCGAAAACGGTATAGGGCAGGCTCATACCAGGGTCCCTCCCACGACCCGGCATTTCAACAGGTTCTCCAGGCCGATAAGGTTCAGATATTCCAGGTGAGACTTTACGCCATAGACATATTTGGCCAGATATTCTTTGAATCCCTCCGTTGTCCGGGACATCCGGGCATACATCCCCATATGCCCCCGGTCCTGATCATACAGCTTGATGCAGGAGGTGGGATGGGCCCCATAAGGCGCTTCAACAATGGCGGTCGTCCGGAACCGGGGCAGGACATTCAGGTGCGACAGCCCCATGACACGGTCCCGGCTTATGATCTGCTCCACGGTTACGATAACATTGGCGCAGCATTGCCCCGAGGTCTCGTCCAGCCGCTCCGGCAACTGCCTCCGTTCAAAAAACAATACATTGCCGTATTTATCGGCCATTGGAGCGTGGAGGACCACCCAATCAGGATCGGCCGCAGGAACCAGGTGATATTTTTGCCCGTTATAGGGGCTGATCATTTCCTTCAGCCTGGGGTTGTATTTGGGAAGGTCGGTCCCCAGCATCTCCTGGGTGGTAAAGAAGGACTGCCCCTTGGAACTGCAGGCAAATCTCTCGAAGGCCACGGGCTCACTGTATTCTTCCAATTCGATCCGGCCGATTTCCACCGCCCGGCGAAAGTTCGGCGCCAGTCCATGTTCTTCTAGGCCGACATAAGAAATCTCAACCTTCTTGACGCAGCCCGCGCCCACCAGGATATCCACCTCGCAGGTCCCGACATGTCCTACCAGGGTGAGGTCCCTGACCCCTCTTCGGATAAGCTCATAGACAAAGGCCATGGGATGGTTATGAACGGAAAACCCCCCGATATGAATGCGGACGCCGTCCGGGATAAGAGCGGCGGCTTCCGAAAGGGTGCAGACTTTTTCTTTTAGTTCCGGCATGGTCACCTCTCAACCATCATTGGATTAACAGGTGCAAATCAGTTTGGAGGAAGAAGGGTGCCGTGTAAATCTCCATCATCACTATTCTAACGAAACGGACACCTGAAGGATGATAACAGGATTGGTTGAATTCCACAATCCGAAATCGGAACCAGGTTTAAAGTCAGTATGATTGTCTATTAAAACCATAGAATGAGTTCAGGGGACATCCACTGGCTTCACTAAATTAATGGGTTTTTTGGCGAACGCTAAACGATATTTTTATGTTGAATAAAAGTTTGATTTCTCACCCGCTGCGCTTGAGCCCTCAGAGATCACAGAGAAAGGCTGATATTTTTTCATTGCGGTCCTCTCAACCGCAATGAAAAGATTGGTCTCTGTGCACTCTGTGAGAGATATGCTTTGGTCCGGCTTTTATCTGTATTAGTCTGTTGCTAAAAAGATTTTGATAAACAGTTAACCTATTCCATTAAAGTTTATTGTTCTACCTCCTCGTGTATAGGCACCCAGAACATGAGCAGCATGGCCGGGATAGAGGCGCTAAAAGCCAAAATAAACAGGTTTAAATAACCCATTTTTTCAACCATCACGCCGCCGAATCCGCCGAAGAAGGTGGAAAAAAGGGACATGATGGCCGAGCCCACTGCATAATGGGAAGCCTTGAATTCCGGCTTACAGGTACGTAGGATATAGACGATCAGCACCGTGTTCCCGAGACCGGCAGCCATTTGTTCATAGCAGTGAACCGCGGCGATAAGGGCCAAACCGGAGGGGGTTGAAGCAGAGGGAAGGGACCAGGCCAGGACGATATAGGCCCAGATATTGAAGTTCATGAGAATGGTCAGGGGCCAGATGGCCTTTTTCAGCCCCTTCTTCTTGATCCATATCCCCCCAATGGATGTTCCGGCGATGGCGCCCAAAGCCCCGAGAATTCCGCTGAGCCAGGAAAGCTGGGCCTTGGTCACCCCCAGTTCCCGCATGAGAAAGGGTGTACCCATGGAAAAAAGGATTTCGTCACCGATTTTATAGGTAATGATAAATATGATAACCAGGGCCACCCTCTCCTGGTCAAAGTAGGTGCTGAAGGCCCGGCCGAACTCCCGGGTAATTTCGGAAAAAGACCGCGTCATTTGAACCCGATCCTTCTCGAACCGTGGAAGCTGCCAGACATGGAATAAGGTCAGCAGGAGCATGGTGAGGGCCGCTGCCCCAAAGGCATAACCCCAGGGTTGGTATTTATCGGCCCCGCCGACACGGGCGGCGGCAATGCCGCCACAGCTACAAATCCGCTGCGGACCAGGATAACCGCCATCCGGTAGGCAAAAACCCGATAACCGGTATAAGCGGCCTGTTCCTTGGGATCGGTCAGACCTTCCATATAATATCCGTCAATGGCAATGTCATTGGTCGCCGAAAGGAAGGCCAGCAGGATAAAGGTACCGGAAATGATCGCCAGGATCACAGCGGGGTCGGTTTGCCGGGCGGCGATAAAACAACTATAGGAGACACTGATAATCAACAGGGTGCTTAGGCCCTGAACGACGATCATCCAGGTCCTTTTCTTTCCGATGATATCGAGAAAGGGGGCCCAAAGGAATTTCAGGTTCCAGGGGATCCCAAGAAAATTCAAATATCCGATGTAACGTTCCTTCAAGCCAATGTCGGTAAAAAAGACCGAGGAAAGTATCCGGATAATCGAATAGGGTAGACCTTCGGCCAGATAAGTACTAAAAACCCAGACGCCTGGTTTATTTACGGGTTGCTGAAAAAGGCCCATCTACTTTGTTGCCCTCATTCCTCAAAATGTCGGGCGCCTCGTATCTGGACCTTTTTGAGCAACCCGTGAAAAACTTTATTTCCATCATCCGGCAAAGATTCATAGGGAAGGTAGGATCGCTGTAATGGCCGCTTTCAATTCTTCCCAACCGGAAGAATAAAAATGATCCGCTCCTTTAATGATATGGATGGGGGGAGGTGACGGACTTGCCTGAACAAAATTATTTATCTGGGATACCGGGGCGTAAGGGTCCTGATCGCCAAGGACAATCAGACGGGTTTTAGTATCCTGAGATAAAAAAGAAAAATCCATCATACCGGCCGGAGGGGAAACCAATATCGACCCTTGAACGTCCGGATGGCTCAGGCCTGCCCGGGCATTGACCCAGGCCCCGAAAGAATATCCGGCCAGAAACAATTTTTGTTCGCATAGTTCTTTCATATAGGCAACGGCCGCTCTGACATCCTCTTGCTCCCCCACCCCCTGATCGAAATCCCCATGGCTTCGCCCGACTCCCCGAAAATTGAAGCGCAAGGTTGTCCAGCCCTGCTCTTCAAAGGCCCCGGCTATCAAACCAACGACATGGTTATGCATGTCCCCTCCATAGAGAGGGTGGGGATGGGAGATGACCACGGCCTTGGACATTTCCCCTTTGACCAGCACCCCTTCCAAAGAAAGGGCTCCTGAGGGGAACATGATTTTTTCAGCTATACCGTTTGCCATAATATTTCCTTCTGAATACTTATCCTTAATTTTATTTCTTGCAACAAGACGGGCTTAGAAAATTAACAATTTTTAGCATCGGCCATTTGTTTTTGCAAGGAAAGATTTCTTGACGAAAGTGATTATCAATTCGAATAAAATACAGGTCCAGGCATATCAAGAGTTATGGTAAGAGTTATGGGGTCAAATCTTAAATATTGACAAAAGAAAGAGAGTCTGGTAAGAAAAGAACCATGAGCCGACCATTGCGAATACAATATCCAGGGGCTGTCTACCATGTGACCTGTCGAGGTAATGAACGGAAAGCCATATTCCGGGACGACCAAGACCGGAAAACTTTTCTGGAAACACTTAAAGACAGCCGGGAAATATACCAGGTCATTTTATACGCCTGGGTATTGATGGAGAATCATTTTCACCTGCTATTAGAGACTCCTTTGGGAAATTTAGACCAATTCATGAGACGCTTCAATATTAGTTATTCCGGTTATTTTAACAGAAAATATCAAAGGTGCCATTTATACCAGGCCGACATAAGAGCATCCTGGTGGAAAAGGAGAGTTATTTATCGGGATTATCCAGGTATATTCACTTGAACCCCATCCGAGTCCAGGAGATGGACTTCAAAACTCCAAGGGCGAAGATGAAATTCTTATCTTCCTATTCCCTGGAGCACCCTGGGAGGGTATCTGGAAGGTAAGCATAAGGTGGCCGAAGTGGATTATAAACTGATTTTGGAGGAATTCGGAGGGATAATCCAAAAGGTCGTCAGGTCTATCTAAAACGAATAACGGAAGATGTCCGGGGAGGAATTAGAGAGACCTGGGAAAATAATAGGAGGGAGTATCCTAGGAAGGGAAGGTTTTATTGATTGGGTAAAGGCAAGCTTTTTGGTGATGGGGCCGGAAAAGAAATTAGTGGGGCTCGA
>CAWAKF010000023.1:0-33516 GCA_963782435.1 uncultured delta proteobacterium | reverse complement strand
TATTCAATGAACCAAACTTATTGTAATAAAGAAAAAGCTGCTTTGCTATCACTTCAGCCGGCTGTTTGGCCGGAAAACTTTTGCTTCAAAAAGCCAGGAAATGATTACTTCACAGATATGGGTGGCTGGTACTCTAAAGACGTTCGTTGTTTCTCGTTTGTCGTTCGGGGACAAATAAATAAATTTCCTTTCAAAACTGAAGGTTTAAAGATAATGCTATGTAAATAAAGGGGGATAGGGGAGAAGTCAAGAAGAAATTAAAAAACATTCGACGCCCGCAATTGGCAGGAGCGTTAGACTTTCGGCAACTAAACTAAAGGGGGGGGGAAGGAGGAAAAATCAACTCATAGCCGAAAGACTATTGCTCATAGGGAGGAGAAAAAGGTCGTGAGGCATGAGGCGGGGAAGAAGGTTCGGAGTCAAAAGACAAAGGGTGGCAGAGAGGGGAAGGTGGAAGATCTACTGAATGACTTTCCCCGCCCACAGTTGTTCCAAAAATCTTCTCCAGGGAATCAGCCGAAGGTTTCCCCATACCCTTTCTTCTTTTTCATTGGTGATCATCAGGGCTTTTCGAGGTTTGTAGTCTTCAATGAAAACAGACAGGGGGCGTAAATCCCTCTGATCAACCCTATGGGTTCCTTTAACCTCGATAGCTACTTCTCCTTTCCCCAGGATAAAATCGACTTCAAGACCGTTTTTCGTGCGCCAGAAATTTATGTCAAATCCTAAGTCCCTATAGGCATTATAAGCGGCTATTTCCATAAGAATAAAATGTTCAAAAGCCTTTCCAAACAATTCTCCCCGGAGTTCCGGGATCCGGCGTTTCGAAATCGCCCCGGCAACCCCGACATCAAATAAATAGAATTTGGGCGACCGGCTGATAACTTGGCGATCCTGCCTTTTTTTAAAAGGCTCCACAAACCTTCCCAGGAGGGTATCCACCAGGATCTGAAAATATTCCTTAACGGTTTTGGAATCAACCCCGCAATCCCTGGCAATATTGGAATAATTGACTACCTCTCCATGGGAATACCCGGCTGCATCAAAAAATCTGGAAAAAGCGGGAATATTTCTGGTCAGACCCTCCGCAAAAACTTCCTCCTTCAAATAGTCTTGCGTATAGGCCTTTAAAGACTTTTCATAGTGATCCTGTAAATAATGGGCAGGAATCAACCCATGATTTAAGGCTCGCAATAGGTTCAAATTCTCTATTTCGGCCGAAACCAATGGGAACAATTCATACCGCCAGGCTCGGCCTCCCAAAAGGTTCGCCTTTCCCCGCTTGAGCTTTCGAGCACTTGACCCGCAAAGGATAAATTGCAGATCCATATTTTCGATCAACCAGTGAACCTCGTCGAGGAGTTGCGGCACCTTTTGGACTTCATCCAGGATGATAGGCTGCCTTAAAAGATGGCTGTCTTTAGCCAACAATTGTTCCCGCAGCAAAGAAGGTCTTTTAGAAAATTCCAATAAAAGATCGGTTTTTAGAAAATCATAAACAATACTTTGTGGATATTTTTCTTTTAAGTAGGTGGACTTCCCGGTTTTTCTCGGACCCCAGAAGAAGGCCGATTGCCGCCCTGGGAGCTTAAGGGACAAAATTCGTTGAATTAAAGCCATCGTTATCCTCCTAATTTCTCCGAAAATATCCAACCAATTCGGAGGATACTCTAAAATTAAAAAAATGTCAAAAATAAGTTTTTCCCTTGAGAAGTATAAAAAAAGCATATCTCCTTGAGCGCTATGCTTTAGGAAAGCGCTAAGAGGGGGGGTAGAAGCCAATAGCTGAAAGGGGGAGAGAGGAGAAGATTTTGAGCGGGGGAATAAAGTCAGTAAGGTTACTGCCGTCGCTGAAGGCTTCCCTGAATAAGATTAGTGACTTATTTTAAGGGATTCCTCCATTTAATACTCGGAAAGCGGGAAAAATCAGTGTTGGTTGACATTAACACACACCCGTGTTCACTGGCCAGGGCGGCCAGGTGGGCGTCTGTTACCAGGTTTGCTGGGGCTTGGCCTTCGGATAGCATTTTTTGAAAAACGATCCAATGGTGGCTGGTCGGCTGAACGAGGCGTGTGCAGGGTTGATTCAGCCAGCTTTGGACTCGGATGATCGCCTCATTAAGGGATAAAGGTTGTTCGAAGACTCGGGGATTGGTGCCAATGCGGATGAAAGCATTAATGACGGTCCAGCACAAGCATATCGGAGAATACCCGGATAATTGGGCATCCCACCATTGACGGGCCGGTTCATGGAAAGGACTCTGTTGGTCTTCAGCATAAAGGAGAAGGTTGGCATCAACCAGGATCACCGGTGATCCTCCCCCTCAATCTGAGACAGGAGGGCCTGGATGTTGTCCAAATTCCTCCCGGTTTTCAAGCCCATTTTGTGGGGACGGGTGCGATAGGGCCGGGTTTGCGGAGGATCTTCCACCGCCTTAAGTCCGGTACGCAAGGCTTCATTAACCACTTGACGGAAGGGTTTACGAAATTTTGTCGCCACGGTTTTCGCCTTGTCCAAAACATCGTCGTCTATGTTAAGGGTCGTTCTCATGATGGCATTATAGCATCATTTGTTTTGATGTCAAGGCATCATTTCTGGTTTTCCATTTTCTCTTATTCCCACTCATCCAGTCCGTCGGCCACGGCCGTTGGCTTGGCCGGTTGAACGGTGCGAAAGACTTTGGAAGGCGTGAGCTTTTGACCATCGACGGTCAACAGGTGATTCTCGATGGAAATGCCGAAGAGGCGTTCGTTTTCTTGGAGATAAGGCAGGATCAATTGCCAATCCTCTTCGGAAAAGGGGACGAGCTCCCCGCCGTTAAGCTGTTCGGTCACTATTTTTTGCTGAGGGTCCCGGATATAAATGGCCCCGCCGGAGGCCAGGGAAAAGAGATTGGCTCCGGGATAGGGTGTTTCCTGGGGAATGATATTGCCCTGGGTGTCAATGGTCAAGCCGTTGACAATGACAAAACCTCCGCCATTATGGGGGTCCCCGGCCATGAAGGATTCGGCCAGAAAATCCAGGGCCGTGCCGTTGATGACTACCTTGGGCCGGCCCACTGCATTGATCAAGGGCCTGCCGGCAGCATTGCCCAGCACATACACTTCGCCGCCTTTGGCACCGTAAAGAAAGGTCTGGCCCACATCGCCATGGACCACCAGTTTGCCGCTTTTGAGGATCTGCCCCAATTGGTCCTGGGCATTGCCGTGGACCACGATTTCCAATCCATCGATCCCGGAAGCCAGATAGTCGCCGCTGCTCCCATAGGCATCGATGTGGACCCCCTTGGTGTCCGGTCCCAGACCGCAGCCAAGGAATCGCTGCCCCCGGTATCCATAGCCGATAAACCGTGTCCAGCCCAGTTCATACGCCTTGACCACTAAACGGGCATCACAGTCTTCTCCCTCGGGGGGAAATGTTCACCATTGATGACCAGGGTGTTTTCTCCGGCCTCCGGGGCACGAAGGGTTAGACGATGGGCATAATCGATCTGGAGAAAAGGGGTTCCTTTGCCCTGGTTTATTAGGGGAATTTCGTTAAATAACTTTTCAAGAGAGCGGGTGACCAGCTGCAGTATGGACCGGCGGCGCTTCGTCCCTGTGGGATACCTTCGATCCAACAGCAGGGTCAATAATTCCACAACCCCTTCTTTTAACTTCTCCTCTTTGGCCAACACCAGAAGATGATCCAAAAAACCGGCCAATTGGGCATAGTCCCATTTTTGGATGGAGCCCAGCAAGGACGCAAAGTAAGAAGCCAATTTCCCTGATTCCAGGGCCTGACGGACTTTTTCAGCCGGGGCCGCCTTTAAAGGCGTGGGCTTAAGTTCGATTCGAAAATCCAATGGAATCCGATCGGGTGGGATATCGATAGGCCTGCCGAATTTATCTTGAACGGACAGATTCCATTTCCCGGGATCTGATTCTTTGACGGAAAAAATAAAGGAGCCACCGTCCGTATAACTTCCCCCCCGGGCATTCCAATAACGGTCGGCAATGGTGCCGAACCGGGGATCTTCCCCGGCCAGGGATCTGCAGGGTAGCGTCGATGGCCTGTTTTTCCGAACAGATCAGCCCGATCTCCACCTCTCCCTTTTGCAGGGCAAAGACCTGGGGCCGGAGCATGGCCGTATCGGTGATGCCGATCAATTGATAAGTCTTTTGACCGGTAAGGTTTCGGGCAATGATGAAAAACCAAGGGCCATCGGGCGAACCGTGAATCTGGGTGGTCTGGATCTGGCGATAAATCCTTTGTTTCTCCAGGGGCAGCTTGTCAAAATCCATTTCCGTGGTCGGGGCCAGGGATTCAATGATGTATTCCAGGGGATAGCCATAGACCCGGTTAAGGAGATCAAAGACCTGGACCGAAACCTCCGTATCGGTCAAAAACAGAGGCACCACGTTTCGCTGATAAAGATATTCGCTGACTGAATAATAATTGGCGAAATCGCCGTTATGAACCAGGGCTTCATCCAGACCGATAAAGGGATGGGCCCCGCCCGGATGCCAAACCCGGCCCTTGGTGGGATAGCGCTGATGGGCGATCCAGACATGGGCCTTAAAATCGTCCAACCGGTAATACTGGGCCACCATCTCGGCATAGCCGACGATTTTCAGGATCATCATGTTGCGGCCGTGGGAAAGGACAAAGGCCTTCTTATCCCCTAATGAACTGTAATAGGTCTGATTTAATTTGAAAGTGTTTTGATAAACAAATTCCTCAGCCACCTTTTCCGGGGTTAATTTTCCTAAATTTCTTTCCTTCTGAAATGCGGCCAGGACTTTGGGCTGGACCTGAACAAAATAACGTTTGACCTGTCGGGGGCTCAATTTCCAGCCCGGGGATATCCCGAAAATCATCTACGGTCGGGGCAAAATATTCATGGGCGATCTTAAAAAAAGGCCGAACGAACTGGGATTCCAATTCCTTTAATACTGTAGGATCCAACAAGGCAACCTGGAGCAGGAAATGCGTTTCCAAAGTGTTTTGGTCGACGCCTAATTTTTCGGCTTCCAGGCCGACAGCGGCAATCCCTCCCCCTTTCCCGTTTCCGCGGTTGTGCATCTGGACCGAAGGTTCAAAGATATGGCGACCGCTAACCGGAATATTACAGGCGAATCCGGTAACCCCGCAGCCCCCCTCCTCAGACTCGGTACGAAGCGGGAGGATGGGAAGCCCCTTGGTTTTTTCCAGTAAACGGGCCCGGGATTCAATAATGGCTTGGGCAATATATTTTTGATTCATAAATATAACCTTTTAGGGAATCCAGAATCCAGAATAAAGGCATAATCTTAAACCTCTAAAATTCTGGATTCTGACTCCTGGATTCTGGATTCTCTTGTTTTTGAGTTATTATTCCAACTCCCCTTCAATTTCTTCGGCCTTGATATAATCCAGATGGGCCAGGCAGTCCCACCGCCCGACCAGATCACGGATATGGGCAATGCCTAATCTTTTAAGGATGGTTCTCAATTGTTTCATCCAGGCCGTATAAACATTGATGATCCGCTGGGTCCCCCAATCCTGGGTGATCAGTTGGCTCAATTCCGGATCGGTGGTGGCGATTCCCCGGGCACAACCCCGGCCGGATTCGCAGTTATGACAACGCAGACATTCCAGGGCCACCATGTCGGCAGTGCCCAGACAAACCCCGTTGGCGCCCAGGGCAATGATCTTGGCCACGTCATACCCGGTCCGGATTCCTCCGCTGGCGATCATGGTCATCTTGTCCCGGATCCCTTCGTCTTTAAGAAACCTATGGACTTTGGGAACGGCGTACTCCAGGGGCATGGCAATATTTTTTTTGGCGATGTCCGGGGCCGCCCCGGTTCCGCCATAACTTCCGTCCAACTGGAGGATATGGGCCCCGGCAAAATAGCTACCGACGGCCACCATATCCACGTCATTGGGGGTGGAGACCTTAACGGAAACCAGGGCCCGGGGATTGATCTGTTTGATCCAATCGATATGCTTTTTGTGGTCTTCCACCGAATAAACGCTATGAAAGGGAAAGGGAGAAAACAGGGAGGTTCCCGACTACGGCCTCCCGCATACGGGCAACTTCCGGGGTGACTTTGTCGCCCAGGAGATGGCCGCCCAATCCGGGTTTGGCCCCCTGGGCATATTTAAATTCCACAATGCGCACCCGCTGGATGGTCTCTTCCCGTACCCCGAACAGGCCGGTGGCTACCTGGGTGATGATATGATCCTCATAGGGGATCAGGTCGTCCGGGAATCCGCCTTCTCCGGTACAGCAAAAAGTCCCCCAGGCCGTGGCCGCCCGGACCCGGGAGAGAATGGCATTGATACTCACCGATCCGAAAGACATCCCTCCCAGGTAAAAGGGGATCGGCAAAGTAATGGAAGGCCGCTCATCTCCGGTACGGTTAAGTTCCAGGGAGAGGGAAATGTCCTCATCCCGGCAGTCCAGGGTCTTGTTGGGAGGGAAGACCAGTCGGAGTTTATCAAAACCGCCCCCGGAATCGCCGGTTTTATAATTAAGCCCCTGAAAAGGGATTTCTCCGGTTTCAGCCATGTACCAGGTGCTGGCCAGCAGATCGGCCGTCCACCGTTTGTCGCCCAGCACCTCGAAAGAGGGGTTGGGATTCATGGTAATAGCTTCCTTGGGACAGCGGGTAATACAATAAAAATCATTCTTTTGGCAGGACGGGCCCAGGCACATAAAATCCTTGGCCACTTTGGGCCGTTTTGCCCCCGGTTGATAAACCCCGTAAGGGCAAAGGTCAAGACAAAGACCGCAATTGTCACAATCCTTCCCAATGACGATGCGGAATTTGCCTAAGGCATGGCGAAAACGGGTCGGTGCCGGTTTCACCTCTGGAGGCGTAAATTGAGAAACATCTGGCATTAGTTAATTCCTTTTTATTCGAAAAAAATCAAGAATCCAGGAGTCAGAATTCAGAATGACAACTCTTAATCGTTTGATTCTAAGGTTTATTTTCATGTTTCGTGGTGCCCGACAGAACCAGAGATGTGGGTTTAGTACTCAAAGGGAGGAAGATCTCCCGTTCTAAATCTTCAAAAAACATGGCCCGGCCCATTTCACCCCTAAGGCGCCGGGCTTCACGGATGCCCATGGCCCCCATAACTTCTAAAAGCTGGTTGTACCACCCGGCAATCAGGTTCCTGATCCGGGCCTGTCCCCGAGGGGGGTAAATCTGGGCGATATTCACCGGACAGGGGATGCCTTCGGCACATCTCCGGCAGACACGGCATTCCAAAGCCACCAGCAGAGGGATGTCTATGGTAACGGCATCAGCCCCGCAAATGATCAGCTTGGCCAGGTCCTCGGCCATGGCCACGCCGCCTCCGGCTAAGATAGTTACCTGATCCCTTAATCCATTTTTTACCAGGTGCAGGTGCACCTCTTTGACTCGATCTTTGATGAATAAGGGGGCCTCCCCCTGTTCACGGCCGAATTCATCGGCCATAAAATGGAGGATTTCCATTCCGGCCCGGGTCAGTTCCTCGGCCCGGTCCTTAGCCTCAGGATTCAAAGGGATTCGGACAGCGATAACGGCCCCAGGGTTTATTCCTTTCAGAGCTTTCTGTTTTTCCAGAACCGTGGGTCCATCCGGGATCTCTATCAGGCGAAGTTTTTTAAGAATATCTTTGTCGAACTCTTCGGGATTCCCGGTCAGGTAGAGCATGATGTGATTCAAATACCGTTGCAGGCTCGGCTGCCAATCCTCCTGGGCAATGATGGTAAAGGTGTTGATCTTCTTTGCCGTCCGAAGCAAAGTGAAATTAATGCGGTCCCGTGGGGGAGACCAGGGCAGCAGGTCAAAGATGATAGGTAAAGGGATTTCGACGGAAGGATAGGCTGGAGATAAGAGGTTCCCCCGGGCATCAAACTCCAGGGCCTGGTGTTTCCGGCCCAGGTCGACCTGGGTGCTGATGTACTCCCGGCCATGAATGCCATCCCGGGTGGGCCGAACGATCTCGGACATATCAGTCCACATGGCGTCAAAGCCTGATCCGGAAAAAGGGCCGCCGTAACCGGCCCCGGAAACCGGGATCCGGCCGGTCTCGGCCTGAAACCAGAGTTTGGAGATGATCTCCGGGGTCCAGTAATGGTCCCCGAGATTTTTATATTCCGGGTTTAAGGACTTATGGATCAGACGGTTTGGACAGTTTTGGACACACCGAAAACAGTCTTTGCACAAACTGTCCAAAGAATCGGACATCAAACGAGAGTCGAGCCCTCGCTTATCATAAACCCCGTAAACACATTCCCGTTTGACGCATTTAGAACATTTAAGGCAACCCTCTTCCCAGGCAATGACTCCGGATCGGATCACCGTGGGAAAACGATTGGGCACGGGTGCCGTATGAATATGATATTTAGGTGGCATTGGTTCCTCTAAAAAATGATCCTAATGCAAAATGCAAATAGCAGATTGCAAATTGGAAAAAATAAAATCTAAAAAAAAACCTCAAACCTCAAACTTTGAACTTTTCATTTTGAATTTTGCACTTTGCATTTTGAACATTTCTATGTCGTTCTCGGAAGGAGTCCGGCCTGTTCGACGATTTGGGGGACCGCCTCCTCCCATTCTATGGCCATGATATGAACGCCGTGGACCCCAACCATTTCTTTAAGGGCCTGGATGGTCTCGATGCTGATTTTAATCCCTTCCTGTCTTTGTCCTTTGGCCGGCACCGATTTCATGCGGTGGATCAAAGCTTCGGGGATGTCCATTCCGGCTACCTGACTTTTCATGTATTCGGCCATTTTCGCCGACTTCAAGGGAGTGATTCCGCCCAGGATATGGACTTTTTCATGAAGTCCCCGATCTTCCACCTGAGTCATCCACTCTTTAAAACGGTCGAGGTTGTATATACACTGGGTTTGAATAAATTCGGCGCCGGCCCTGACTTTTTTGGCCAGCCGGATCACCCGGTAAAAAAAGGGGTCGGCAAAGGGGTTGGCGGCCGCACCGATAAAAAGTTCCGGAGGAGGGTTGACGGCTTCGCCGCCGATGATTTGACCCTCATCCCGCATCCGCCGGACCGTCTGGACAAATTGGATCGAGTCCAGATCAAAGACCCCGGCGGCCTGATTCTGATTGCCGAAGGATTGATGATCCCCGCTCAAACAAAGGACATTTCGGATCCCCAGGGCCGAGGCCCCCAGGATATCGGATTGGAGGGCGATGCGGTTTCGATCCCGGACCACCATCTGGAGCACAGGATCAAGACCTTCCCGAAGAAGCAGGACACAGGCCGCCAGGCTGGAGAGACGGACGACCCCGGTCTGGTTGTCAGTGACATTAACGCTATCCACAACTCCTTTAAGGATCCGGGCTTTTTTGATTATTGCTTCAGGATCGGCCCCCTTGGGAGGGCCGCATTCGGCAGTAACGGCAAATTGGCCGGCGGTTAATACATTTTTAAGCTGGCTTTCGGTTTTCAATTTTGTTGATCCTCCCTGATAATTTTTCGAGGTCCGGCCCCTTCTTTTTTGGACCAGTCCGCCGGGGCATAAACCTCCTCCAGAAGATCCAGTTGGTTCCTTTCCTCCAGACGGGTGACGATCAGATGCCAGGCACAAGGAGTTTCCGGATTGACCTCACACTTACCGTCCTGGGAACCGCCGCAAGGTCCGTTAAAAATTTGTTTGGCACAGCGGGTGACCGGACAGATATCGGCAAAAAGATGGAGACGGCAATCACCACAGCCCCGGCAATTCTCCAGCCAGAACCCGGCTTCTTTAGTTTGTCCCAGAAAGGAGGTGTTCAGGGCCGGCAGGATGGGGACATTTGGGAAAACTTCAGATACGGCCTGGACCCCGGCCCCACAGGCCAAAGATAAAACAGCATCGTACTGATCGATCAACCCGGTCAGTTGATCGATAAATTCATACACACATTGGCGCTCCAAGGTCATTTCCCGGGTTTCCAGTTCTCTGGAAGTCAACCGGGCGTCCATCCGCAGGGCCGAGCCAAGAAGCCCGACCTCCTTTTCTCCTCCTGCGGCGCATTCGCCCACGCAGCTTGCGCACCCCACCAGCAGTACTTTCTTAAAAGGTGAAATCATGTTGATGATCTCATCCAGAGGTTTCCTTTCGGCAGTAATCATTGGTCTTTATTCTCCATTAAAAAGATTCTATAAGTGTCCTGGTTTTCAAATTTCCTCTGCCCCCTGCCCACCCTTTTTCTTTGAGCTATCAGCTATCAGCTATGAGCTAAGAGCGTGCTTTGGCCTTGCCCGGTTACAACCGACCCAATAGTGAATGTCCCTTAATCGGGGCTTGGGCCAATAATTCACGTGTCAAATCATCAATTTTTTTGGGCAAAGGGGGATGGGTGATTATTAGAATCAATCGTTCCGGGATCCAATCCGATTTCCTGGATCAATTTTTGAGCATAGGCAATCCTTTTTCCGGCCCGCAAATTGCCTTGCTGGTAACGGCAGACTTTTACCGGGCAGGTGATCAGATAAACCATGTCCGCTCCTGCCTCAAAGGCCCGTAGGAAGTGGAGCGGTTCTATTCGCCCGCTGCAGGGTAAAGGGAAAAACTTGATCCGGGGGCCCAGTTCTTTTTCGATGACCCGTCGGTTAATATCCTGATCCGGGTCTAATTGCTGGCAAAAAAATATGGCGAAATTCAATTCACGATGATGGCTACTCATACCTACCCTTCTATAGCTGACAGCTCAAGATCGAAAGCTGAAAGTTAATTTTCAATCTTGAACTTTGGCCCTTAGGTTACTGGAACAAAACTTTTATACAATCCTTCAAACCAAGGTTTTCCCTTATTTAGGGCAATGGAAGTCCATATATGGGATTTTCAGATACACGAGGTGTACACCCAAGGGGCTGAATGATTCTGAAATTTCCGGACTGGTCTGCTCGACAACTGCTTGGTGATAAGAATTGCAAAATAGTTGCCAACATTTTTATATACAGTAATTTTGATAAAATTTCCATAAAAAAATGGTAACCAACTTAATTTTAAGTTAAAAATAATTTTGACTATTTGAATGGTTGAGGCAAAAAGATCCTCGGCATAGAAATAATAAACAAAATTGTAATTAAATGGACTTAGGATTTAACAATTTTGTAAAATAGTTGCTACAGGATTATTTCCCGTGAAGCTGAATCGATCGCTAATTTTTTCCTGTTTCTCGGAATCCTTCCAAGCAGAGGGGGTGTAATATCGCTTAAGGCTATAAAATCGGCAAATATTTTTCTATTTCATACCGACTGACATGGGTTCGATAACGGTCCCATTCGATCTCTTTGTTGGCGATAAATTTATTGAATATATGATCTCCCAGGGCTTCACGAACCAATGTGCTTTTTTTAAGCTCTTCGACGGCCGCATAAAGGTTGCCGGGCAGAGAATTGATTCCCCTGGCCTCCCGTTCGGCCGGAGTCATTTCAAAAATATCTTCTTCCACCGGATCTGGTAAGGGGTAGTTGCCTTCAATACCGGCCAGCCCGGCGGCCAGTTGGACGGCAAAACAAAGGTATGGATTACAAGCCGGATCCGGTGAACGGAATTCAATGCGGGTAGCCTTCTCCTTTCCGGGTTTGTACATGGGCACCCGGATCATAGTAGAACGGTTTCTTCGGGCCCAGGAAACATAAACCGGAGCCTCGTACCCGGGTACAAGCCTTTTATAGGAATTGACCCATTGGTTATTGATGGCCGTCATTTCCCGGGAATGACGCATCAGCCCGGCTATATAACATTTAGCAATAGGGGAGAGGTGGATAAAGATCGCTGGGTTCAAAAAAGGCATTCTTTTCACCTTAAAAACAAAGACTGGTGTGTATGCATACCGCTGCCGTTCTGTCCGAAGATCGGTTTGGGCATAAAGGTGGCATAAACCCCTTTGGCGCGGGCGATCTCCTTAACGACCAGTCGGTAGGTCATGGTCATATCGGCCATTTGAAAGCCCCTCGGCATATCGCAGGTCTATTTCATGCTGGCTGGGAGCCACTTCATGGTGGCTGTATTCGACTTTGATTCCCATGGATTGAAGGGCAAAAATGGTTTCCCGTCTTAAATCTCCGCCCATATCGAGTGGGCGGGCGTCGAAGTACCCGCCAAGATCCAGAATAGGTAGTGTCATTACTGTCTTGAAAATAAAAATATTCCAGCTCGGGTCCGATATATAAGGTATATCCTTTCTCTCCGGCCTTGGCCAGTAACCTTTTAAAGGCGAATACGGGGATCACCGGGATAGGGGATTCCGTCCGGTTGGAGGATGTCGCAGAACATCCGGGCTACCGGCTGTTCTCCTGCCCTCCAGGGAATCATTTGAAAGGTAGATTGGGTCCGGCTTGGCAATCATGTCGGATTCTTCGATCCGGGCGAATCCTTCAATGGAAGAGCCGTCAAACCCCATGCCCTCTATCATACCTTCCTCCAGTTCCGAAGGGGTAACGGCAAAACTTTTTAACAATCCTAAAATATCGGTAAACCAGAACTGGATAAAACTGATATTCTTATCCTTAACCAGGCGAAGCACATCTTCAAGCGATCGTCCATTCATAGCAACCTCCAGAAAATAAATTAAAATTTAAGTATTAAATCTCTGATATCGGGTGCGAGTTACGGGTTCATATGAATAATTTTAACACCAATCGGTTCAATCCGCCCAACCGGAGGTGCCCCCAGAGGGATATTGGTCATTAAGGCCTCGATCTCCCGTATCTGACCGTTTGCGGGATCGGTGATGGTATGTTTATAGGTGATTTCCCTGGCGGTTTCAAAAAGACCCTGGCCCAGGGTAATGGGATAGCCGTTTTCAGTGACTCTCAGATCGGCGGCAACCGGTAAACTGGAGGGGTCATTGGTAACCAGTAAGGCCAAATACTGATCCATCATCGTTAAGAGTCTCTTTTCCATGCCAAACCTCCAGTCTGTTTAAATTGAAGAAGGTTAACACCCTTATTCCCTGTTACGCCTCTGACCTGAGACTGCGCCTGGGTTTAAGGAGCTTCAATGAGTCAATCCCTTTTTTAGTTGAAATTTAGAAAGTGGCATATTTTTTTAAGCTGCTTGTTTTACGAGATTGAGTTCTTTTTGTAATGCCTCCCGAAGCCGATATAGATGTCGATGACCCTCGACTCGCCTAAGCCGGGATTCAATTTCCATAAGGGCCGCAGATACCCATCGCTGTTTTTGTGACGAGTTTTTCCAGTAATCCACCTTACCCGTATATTGTCCCACCTGGGCCATGAGCGACTCTATACAATTGGTCGTTTTAAAGCTCTTGCACAGGGCACTAAACAGGCCTAACCGATGAAGCGTCAGTGTTTCTTCCAGTCCTTCTTCTAAGCTGGCTACCGCCGATTGATTGATCAGCCTCAGTTCCTGTTTGAGCCGATTCAGAGCTTGGTAAGCCCCTTCATAAGTCGGTTGGGCATAAGCCTTTTGCAGCTTCCTGCGCCAAGGAACCTGCTGGGATTTCGGTAGATAGCTGATCACATTCTCCCGTTTGTGCCATTGACAGCGCTGAATGATTACCCTATCTCGGAAGACTTTTCTCACCGCAGACCGAAGTCCCTTGGCCCCATCTATAATGCACAGCAACCCTTCTTCTCCATGAAACCCTCGATCCAGTAACCCATTTAAAAATTCACGTACAACCTTCTCATTCTCCGTGGCTGCTTGGATAAATCCTAAAATGACCTTCTCCCCTGTAATCGTTATCCCCAGGGCAATGATCATCTCGTCATCCGCAAATCCTTTCCCGTCTATAAACAGGGCCACAAAATCCCGTTCCGATAAATCTCTCTCCATTAAGGCTTTAAGCTTCTCCGCACTGGTTCGAATAAATCGTCGGGATACCGTAGAAGGGGATAATCCAAAAGCCTCCGGTACGGCTTCCGCACAATCTTCATACTGCCTACAGGACAGACCCCGTAACACCCGCTTCAGAACCCCCTCGTCGGTTCTCCGGGGTTGTTGTAGTAAGGCATACCCGGTTAAGGGTACTTCTTGTTCCGTGATCCGGTTTCGGACTCGAGGTCGGTTAATGGGAAGCTTTTGATCGGCCAAATAAACCGATCCTCTTTGAGATCCCCAACGACAATGCCCTGGTATCCCTTCTTCCCGACTATATCGGCTTCCTACTAATTTCTCGACTTCCTGGCTTAACGTATCAGCTACTGCGGCTAACCCCAAGGGAATTAAATCCTGGATCAGGGCTACTTTAGACGTCAAATCTCTGATGTCTTCCCGTTCTCCCTGTTCCAATTTTGCCTTCCCTTTTTCCCCTATTCGTAGTACTTTTCTCATGGTGGCTCTCCTTTGCTTGTTTGATCTTTCCCTAAAATCTTCTAACGATCTTAGGGGAGCCACCTTCAAATTTCAACTATCTTTAGCACACTCTCGCTTCAATTTATCGACTCCAAAATAGGGTTTCTCGGGTACGGTCCTGTTTCAAAAACCCCTATGTCGTCTGATTTCCAGGGTCTTTTTCCCTTGCTCCCGTCGGAAGATTCTTATATATTCTTTCAAATTAAAAGTAAATGGAAATTAGAATGATTCCAGGGAAGTCACCTCAAGGGATGGGCCTTCTATAACCCTTGTATCGGAGATGTTAGAGACAAATTCTAAAATTTCTATGTGGAATAATAAAAGAGGAGAATCAGGCGATGACGACATCCATTCATAATTATCTCGGGGCTGTGGGAATCGGTGTCAGTGCCCTTGATCGATCCGTGGATTTTTATACCCGCATATTCAGTATGAAAAAAATCTGGAAACTGAAACTGCCCCACATGCATGAGGTGATCTTGAATCTTGACGGGGGGCACGGATCATCCCTGGTTCTGATGCACTACATTGACGGGTCCAATCCGAATTATTCCAATAACCCGGTCAAACTGGTATTCTATGTGGCCGATCCGAAAGCCTGTGTTGAAGAGATTCGTCGGGATGGATTTGAAATTATCCGTGAGGCGACACCGGTGCCGGAATTGCGCAATAGTGTGGTTGGGTTGGCAAAAGATCCTGACGGTTATGTGCTGGAAATTTTACAGACCGAAGAACCTGTTTAAGACATTTTAGCCGTCCTTTAAAGCCGAGAGAACAGTTCCTTTATCAGTGCTGTCCCAACGTTATTAGAATAAAGTCAACTGGTTACAGGCAGGCACCTCCAAAATCGGGATGCGACTGGGCGCGAGGGCCTGTAAAATCGGTGTTTTTTCGAAAAGAGTAACACTTAAAATCTGTAAAATTGTGTAGAGGCTCTGATCCAGGTTTAACCGTTTTTTGATTATGGCCACGAGAACATAAATTGAAATGGCGGTCCATATTTGAGTCTTTACTGCATTTTCCGATGTTCCATAGAAAGCCTTGATCCGTAAATGTTGTTTGATCCATTTGAAGAACAATTCTATCTGCCAGCGGCATCGATATAGTTCGGCAATGATCAAGGCGGGAAGAGAAAAATTGTTGGTTAGAAAAACCAGGTGTTTGTTTTTCTCGGCGTCGAAGAAACGGACACGCCGCAATTTTTCTGGATAATCTTTCTTGGTGTAGTAGTTTATCACGACGATAGTTTGGTCGCATTGCAGCCCAGAAGATTTCTCGACCGGGTGGGAATAAAGGCGTTTGAAATTGAAATTGCGTTTGGTACGGGTTACGAAAAAGGCCATCGCTTGATGGATTTTGTATAGGCGAGCGAAATCGACATAACCTCGATCCATCAGATAAATGGCCCCAGGTTCTATGTAGAGATGGTCGAGGAATTTTATGTCGTGAACTTTCCCATGAGTAATATAGATCAGGGTCGGGATACTTCCTCGCAAATCTAAGAGCGTATGCAACTTCACAGCTCCCTTTCGTTTGCGAAACTTGGCCCAAGGAAAAAGAGTCAAGCATAAATCGATGGTGGTGGAATCCAGGGCGTAAACGACTTCTTGCAGATCGAGGCCGAAATCTTCGTTGGCGTATAGAGACCGGGCGATGCGGATCAATACTTGAGCAAAATCTGCATAAATCCGCCAATCCCTGACTTGGTTGGCGTTGGCTAAGGTGTTGCGGGAAACTTGGCCACGAAAGCCCATGTGATATAGTTTCGATTGTTGTACTCTCAGGACAGGATTCGATGTCTCTGAGGCTTTCTCGGTAAGTCAGTTGGGCAAAAGCCAGGCAAAGAAATTGATCCCAGCAAGAAAAACTTTTTATCTTGTAATGGCCGTTGTACCGTTCGACACATTTTTGAAATTCGTACATCGGCAGGAAATCCATCAATTGAGAAAAAATTGTTTTTCCAGAATTCATAAGCCATCTCCTTCCTCATTGTTAAGGAAGTATGGCCTTTTTCTGAAATTTTTTTCAAATCGAAAAATGACATTTTGTCTTATAATTAACTTTATTTTAAATAGTTAAGCTATGTCGAAAAATCAACGTTGGGACAGTAGTGTTCCTTTATATATAAACAATACTCGCCGGAATTGGGTTGAGAGATAAGAATGAATCTTTTTTGTAAAAAAATCGGGATCCGGTATCCCATCATTTTAGGTGGTCTGGCCGGAGTAGGGACGGCCCCGCTGGCTGCGGCAGTGAGTAATGCCGGCGGGCTGGGGTTGCTGGGCGCCTCTCCCTGGAGGGCAGCAGAGTTAAGAGAACAAATACGTCGGACCCGGGCACTGACCGATCATTCATTCGGCGTCAATATCCCGGTGCGCGGCGGATATGCCGCTGAATTGATTGCAACCGTTCTTGAAGAAAACATCTCCATTGTTTCCACCTCAGCGGGGGATCCCGAGCCTATACCAGTCGGCTGAAAGAAAACGGCGTTTTTGTTATGCACGTCGTGCCGACGGTTGAATTTGCCAGAACAGCCGATCAGGCCGGTGTAAATGCTGTAATTGCCGAAGGTTCGGAATCGGGCGGAATGACCGGTCCGGAAGAGATCTCGACCATGGTCTTAGTCCCGCAGGTGGTGGATGCGGTGAAATGTCCGGTAATCGCTGCCGGGGGAATAGGAGATGGCCGGGGGCTGGCGGCTGCTCTGGCCTTAGGAGCGGTTGGGGTTCAGATGGGCACCGCTTTTCTGGCCGTTACAGAATGTGAAATTTCAAAGGCCTTTAAGGAGATTATGGTTTTAGCCCGAGAAACCGATACCTCCCTTATCCGCGGAGGTAAAATGAGCCGGAGAATTATTCGAGGGAATTTTTTCCGGGATGCCAAAATAAACTTGGAAAGAGAACACCCGGCTCTTCTTAAAACTCTGGAAAACGACCCTGGGGCGGAACATCGCGGCATGGGTCAAACGGCAGGATTAATTCATAAAATAAGACCGGCCGCCGACCTTATCGAGGAAATGATCAGGGAGGGAAATGAACGGTTGACGAAAATGAAAGAAACCCTCCCCGCGTTAGGCCCTTCTCCCAGTGGAAAATCCCAAGTAACGGATTCATAAAAAAGACAGGGAAAAACCGGGTAATCTTTTTTCTTGACAAGATAAACTATAATTGATAAAAACATAAATTATAATTTAAATTCTTAGTACAAACTCCATTCACCTCCATGAAAGAAATATTAATCGAGCAAATTGTATCATCGATTGGCGCAAAGATCGCCCATCTTCGAAAACAAAAAGATTTATCTTTTAGTCAACTGGCTGAAAAAGCCGGAGTATCGGTGACCACGATTCACAAGCTCGAGCGAAGTGAGATGACCCCGACCGTAACGGTATTAATGAAGATTGCCGACGCCCTGGACGAAAAAGTCGGTTATTTTTTGGAGGAACGGAACGGTTCTTTTGATTATGTTGAAGGCGTCGAATTCCTTTCTCAAAAAAAAGGGAAAGTCTTCAGAAATGCTTTAGGCACCACTCAGATTAAATACCTTGCCTTTCGATTGAAGGGGGGAAAATTGCTGGCCCTGCTTACTCATCTTAAAAAAGGAACGAAAAGTTCAACCCTTCCGGAATCTCATCCCGGGGAAGAATTTATTTTCTGCCTCCAAGGAGAAATAAAATTTGAAATTGACGGGATGTTCTATATTTTAAAAAAAGGCGATTCCCTCCATTTTTTTTCCGCCCTTCCCCATCGCTATGAAGTCATCGGAGAAAAAGTGACTAAAAATTTATGGTTAATAACACCGCCTCCTTCCGGGGCGGTTACCGAGCTTTGGAAATAGAATAATCATAACCTGTTCAGTTTCATTATTTCCTTAACGGTTTTTTTTACGTCCTACTTCAAAAGGAGGAAATATGCTTTTCTTCTAAAGAGGGTATTACCCAAACAGACCGAACCCTCTTAGGGATCTCCCCCCCCCCGGGATATTAATGGGCATCCTGTTTCATTTCTTGCGGCGTTGCCTCAACACCTAATGATAAGGCATAAAAAAGATAGGATCATTTTCACCCTTCTCAATTGGGAGAAGGGGAAAAACCAACAATTAAGAACGGTCTTTTAACTTTCAAAATCAAAAAGGAGGGTGTCATGAGAAGAAAAAAGTCATTATTGAAAGTAGGAGTGGGTTTGCTTATCGGGTTTTTCTTTTTGGGATGGGTGGCATTGACCGGTGTCCAGGCTGAAAGTAAGATTCTGAAATTGGGGGTTATCAATCCGTTAACCGGGCCGGCCGCCCCATGGGGTCTTAATACCAAATGCTCCATGGAATCTTTGGAAAAATTCTTTAATGATCGTGGGGGAATTACGGTCAAGGGACAAAGCTACAAGATTCAAATGATTTTTGCCGATGACAAATATACCGTGGCAGGGGGGAGAGCGGCTGGCGAAAAACTTCTGTATACCGATAAGGTCGATTTCTTAGTGGGTTCTTTTGGGGCCGAACCGATCTCCGGATGGGCGCCCTTATCGACGAAAGAAAAGAAATTGGCCGTCATAGGAGGGCCTACCTGGAGCCCAAAACCAGAGTGGCCCTATCTTTTCCAGATTATCCTCCAGCGACGAGGAAAGAAGCGAGGCCTTGTGCGCTTTAATGAAAGATAAATTCCGCTGTAAAAGTGTCTCATATATCTCTACCGATGATCTGGTGGGAAAGATTGCCAAAGAAGGGGCCTTAAAAAATGAAAAGAAAAGAGGCTTGATCATAAAAGATTTTGTGATGGTCCCTCCGGGAACTAAAGATTTTTACCCTTTTCTGAATAAAGTCTTAAAATCCAATCCGGATTATTTACATTTAAAATTGCCTCCGGGGTCTGCCGCTTTAATCGTCAAACAATCACGAGAACTGGGGTATAAAGGCCGCATCGGCTACCCCACCTCCATGCCCGGAGATCTGGAAAAATGGCAGGATATCGCGGGCCTGGAAGCGTCAAAAGGGTTTGTGGCGATTATGGTCTCCCCGGAGGAAAACAGTTCTTTAGGGGTGGAACAGGCCAAATATTATGAGAAACAATGTCCTAATATGAAATTGACGGATATGGCCTATCCTATGGAGCCCCATATTCTTCTGATGGCTATTGAGAAGGCCCAGAGTTTTGATTCCGATGCGATTCTGAAAATGCTCCGGACCATGGAGTTTCATAGTTTTATCAAAACGCCCCTGAAGGCCAGCGGCGAAAAGACCTATGGCATCAAAAACCATATGACCGTTCCCGTACCTTACAGCATGATTTCGGGAAAAAAGGAGATAAAATATCTGGGAAGTTATCTGGAAGCAACGCCTTAGGTCCTTTTTCTTCACACTGTCACTTTTTCCAAAACCTGAAACCCCTTGTCAGGGGGCTTATTTAAAAACAGCCCCCTGGCACCGAATAATTTAGGATGCCTCCGGTGGTGCATCAGGAACACCTGGAAGTCCCGAATAATGTGAAATCATAACGGTATTAACCGGGATGGCCTTTTAAGGGGAATGAAAAATCATGACTGAATTGATACAGATCATTCTGAACAGCCTGGTGCTGTCGGCCAATTATATCTTACTGGCACTGGGCCTGAGCCTCATTTTCGGCATCCTTCGGGTGCTGAACTTTGCCCATGGAACGCTTTATATCTGCGGGGCCTATATGGTTTACGTCCTGACCAAAATGGCCGGGGTGAATTATTTCCTGGCCACAATCATCGCCATGGCGGTTGTAGGCGGATTAGGGGTATTGATTGAAGCGGCTATTCTGTATCCCTTGGCCGGCAAGGTCAAGGTGGCCTCGCTGGGGGCCATCCTCGGAGTGAGCATGGTTCTGGACGGGGTTCTGGCCTTCATCTTTGAAGGAGAAGATGTCTCCGTCGGCTCCTATTTTAAAGGGACCATATCTCTGCTCGGGGCCACCCTTTCTATTGAACGCATTATGGTCGTCGTCCTATGTGGGGTTATCGTTGCAGGCCTGTATCTATGGATCCAAAAAACCAAACAGGGCATTGCCATGCGAGCCCTGGCCGAGAATCCCAAAGTCGCCAGTCTTCAGGGGATCAATACCCGTTTAATCCGTTTTCTGGTTATGGGCATTGCCTCCTGTCTGGCCGCCTTCGCCGGGGCGATCATTACCCCCCTTTTTTATATCAACCCTTTTATGGGAGGCAGCCTCGTATTCAAGGCTTTACTCATTGTAGCGGTAGGGGGAATGGGCAGTATTGAAGGGTCTATTCTGGCCGGTCTCCTGATCGGATTCATGGAATCCGTCGGGGTGACTTATTTAGGACCCATCGCTGAAGTGGCTTCGTTTATCATGGTTATCGCTGTTTTTCTGTTCAGGCCCAGGGGCCTCTTTGGAGTTGAATATGAATTTCATTAAAAGAAACCCGAAGGGGTTGTTGCCGGCCGTCCTGATCATGGTCTTGATTCTCCTGCCGATCATTTTTCCCAACCCGGCCCGTATCGGTATGTTCATCAGTTGTGGAGTGGCCAGCATATTAGCGATGGGCTGGTTGTTAATACTCCGAATCGGATGTTTGAGCCTGGGGCAGGTCGCTTTTCTGGCTATTGGGGGGTATACCTCGGCCCTTTTATCCCAAAAGCTCGGAGTCAGTCCGTGGATAGGACTCTTGGGAGGGGGGGTTGCATCCGGTATGGTGGCCTGGGTGATCGGGATGATTTTTCTCAAGGTGCGCGGCCTTTCCTTATCGATCATCACCTTTGCTTTTGCCGAGGTGATCCGACTGATCTTTTCAACCCTCGAATTTTTTGGCGGCCATGGCGGGATATTGGAAATATCCCCATTCAGCCCCTTGCCCCTCCCGGGAGGGGGTAAAATCGAGTTTGATTCCCCCTTTTCCAACTATTACATCTTATTATTGATCCTGATCATGAGCGGAATTTTTATGTGGCGTATGGACCGTTCGGCTCTGGGACGCACCTTTAAGGCCCTCCCCCAGAACGAAGATCTGGCCGAAAGTTTAGGGGTCTATCCGCTTAAATATAAAGTCATCAATTTTGTTACAGCCTGTTTTTTTGCCGGAATGGCCGGGGCCTTTACGGCTCATTATTACGGCAGTCTCTATCCCGGAAGTTACTCCGTCTACCAATCCGTCATCGTTCAGATTCAAGCAACCGTCGGCGGGGCAGCATCAGTGGCTTTTGGCGGAATATTGGGAGGATTTTTGATGGTCCTGATTGAGTCTTGGCTGCTTAATGTCGACCCAAGGTGGGTGTTCATTTTTTACGGAGGAGTGATTATTCTCTTTACATTTATTCTTCCGGAGGGTCTGCTCAGCCTTCCCCGAACAATAAGAAATCTGGTCCATAAAGAACAAGGGAAGAATCTGGCCGGGTAAACGGCCTCGGGAAAAGGGGAAAACCTATGGCTTTTTTAGAAATCAAAAGGTTAAGCCGGAATTTCAAGGGATTAACGGCCCTGGACCAAATTGATATTGAGGTTCATGAGGGGGAAATTTTAGGGATTATCGGACCCAACGGAGCCGGGAAAACAACTCTTTTCAATATTGTCTCCGGTTTCTTAAAACCGACTCACGGAGACATCGTTTTCCGGGGAGAAAGTCTGGTCGGTTTAAGACCGGAGGTTATTGCCAGAAAAGGGGTGGTTCGTTCCTTTCAAGGGGCCAGCCTGTTTACAGCCACTTCTTGTCTCGAGAATCTTATTATCGCCCATCATCTCCATCAAAACATCGGGTTCTGGAGAACCATGCTGCATACAACTTCCTATGCCCTGAGAGAGCGGGAGGTGCGGGAAAAAAGTCTATCCATTTTACAAAGAGTGGGATTGGAAGATAAAAGAGATGTACCGGCCAAGGACATCCCCTATGGATATCAGAAGATGTTGGGCATTGCCATGGCCCTGGCCACCGATGCCCGGATATTGCTGCTGGACGAACCTGTGGCTGGAATGAATCCTCCGGAAGCCTTGTCCATGACCGAAGAAATCCGCCGGATCCGAAATGAATTAAAGAAGACCATCGTACTGGTGGAACACAATATGAAGATGGTTATGGGGGTCTGTGATCGCGTAGTAGTGATCCAATATGGCGTTAAGATTGCCGAGGGGACGCCGGAAATCATAAAGCAAGACCCTCAAGTAATCGAAGCCTACCTGGGGACGGAAGAAGGTTGAGAAAAAGTGGAGAACAAATATGTTCCTTGAAATAAAAGACCTGAAGGTGCACTACGGTGGGGTACAAGCTCTGCAGGGAGTTTCTTTGGATATAGAGGAAGGGGAAATCGTCTGCATATTGGGTGGAAACGGGGCAGGGAAGACCACTCTGGCTAATACGATTTGTGGTTTAGTGGAGCCGGGTAGTGGGGAAATCCGGTTCAACGGGAAAAAAATCAACGGTCTTCCGCCTCATGCCATCGTCAAATTGGGCATTGCCCAGGTACCGGAAGGGAGAGAAATCTTCGGAACCCTGACCGTTCTGGAAAATTTAAAAATCGGTGCCTACTTGACGTCGATCAAAAAAAGAGATTCAACAATCTTTGGAACATATTTTTGCCATCTTTCCGGTGCTCAACGAAAGTAAAAATCAACCCGGGGGAAATTTGAGCGGAGGAGAGCAGCAGATGTTGGCTATCGGCCGCGGATTGATGGCCAGCCCGAAATTATTGCTGTGGATGAACCTACTCTTGGGATTGAGTCCCCTGATGCGTCAGGGAAGTGGCTTCGGTTACAAAAAAAATTAACCAGACGGGCACCAGCATTATCTTGGTGGAACAGGATGCCCATATGGCCTTAAAATTTCCCATCGAGGAATTGTATTGCAAAATGGACTGGTGGTTATGCAAGGCCCTTCAAAGGAACTAATGGATAACCCGGCGCTTAGCGAGAGTTACCTATCCTGAAGAATGAGAAAAGGAGGATTATCATAATGGCCTATGAAACACTTATTTTTGAAAAAAAAGATGGAATCGCCATCATTACTATGAACCGGCCCGACAACCTGAACAGCATCAACACCCGGATGCAGGCCGAGATGAAGGCCATTTGGGAAGACCTGGAACAGGATAGGAGTATCCGGGTCATTATCTTCACCGGTGGAGAGAAGTGTTTCAGTGCCGGGGCCGATATCAAGGAACAGTTCCCGGCCGGTCAATCCCGCCCCAGCTCGCGGGACCAGTTTAAAAAGTTTGAGGATGACGATCGGCCGATCATAGCGGCTATCAGCGGGTTTTGTCTGGGGGGGGGGCTCGAATTGGCCCTGTGCTGTGATCTGCGCATTGCCACGGAAAGCGCCAAATTCGGTTTGCCTGAATTAAGGATCGGCTCGGTTCCCGGGGCCGGGGGCATGCAACGGCTGCCCCGATTAGTGGGTATCACCAAGGCCAAAGAGATTCTTTATACCGCCGGCCGGATCGATGCCCAAGAGGCATTGCGTATCGGCTTGATCAACAAGATTGTTCCGGCAGACTCCCTGATGGAAAAAGCCCTGAAACAGGCTGAAACAATGTTGGCTATGCCGCCCCATGGTTTGAAGATCGCCAAAAGATGCGTCAATGAAGGCATGCAGGTCGATCTCCAGACGGCCTTAAAACTGGATTTGGCCGTCAGTGTCCAGGAGATGTCCACCCCCACGGCCATAGAAAACAGGGCCGAGGGATTAAGGGCCTTCCGGGAAAAACGAAAACCGCAGTTTAAAGTGGATTAAACCTGATCCGACCGTTTCGTAACATTTGAAAGGATTTAATATAGAAATAGAAATTAATGGGAATCGGCTATAGGCTATAGGCACAAGGCAATAGGCAAAGAAAGAGAATAAATCTCCTAACCCATAGCCCCTTGTTATGACTTGATAGTTCAACGAAGGAAAAGACATGACCTTACCATTAGAAGGCATAAAGATTCTGGACTCTGCTCATCAGTACCCCGGGCCTTATTGTTCCATGCTCCTGGGTGATCTCGGTGCAGAGATTATTAAAGTTGAGCAACCGAAAATCGGTGACCCGGCCCGGGCCAATCCCGGGTTTTTTAGAGGTCTGAATCGGAACAAAAAAAGCATCACTTTAAATCTAAAGGTGCCTGCCGCCAAAGAGATTCTGTTACGCCTGGTTAAAGAGGCCGATGTCTTTAATGAAGGTTTCAGGCCCGGCGTGGTTAAACGGTTGGGAATTGATTATGAAACCTTTAGAAAGATCAATCCCCGTTTAATCTACTGTTCGATCTCCGGCTACGGGCAGGATGGACCCTACCGGGATCTGCCGGGGCAC
Source organism: uncultured delta proteobacterium (assembly GCA_963782435.1). GTDB lineage: Bacteria > Desulfobacterota > RBG-13-43-22 > RBG-13-43-22 > RBG-13-43-22 > RBG-13-43-22. The sequence continues at coordinate 8,959 of CAWAKF010000023.1, read as the reverse complement.
GACCTGAATTATATGGCCATGGCCGGTCTGCTCGACTCCATCCGGGATAAAGACGGAAACCATGTCCCTCCCGGATATAGCCATCGGCGATCTGTCTTCCGGGATGTTTGCGGTCATCGGCATTATGGCCGCCCTGCTGGCCAGGGAAACAGACCGGAAAGGTCAATATATCGATGTATCCATGTTCGATGGGCTCCTTTCCTGGATGTCCATCCGATTCGGGCTTTTTTTCCAAACCGGCTCATCCGAACGCCCTTATGATGCCGGTTATGGGGTCTTTAAAGCCGGAGACGGAAAACCCTTTACTCTGGGAATCGCCCATGAAAACTGGTTCTGGGATCGGTTATGCCGGGCCATGGGATAGAGGATTATGTGGGGATTCCGGCCGTGGAACGGCACCAACGGAAGAAAGAACTGGTGGAACAGCTTGAGTCTGTATTTTCCCAAAAAACCATGGATGAATGGATGAAGATCCTGGTCGAGGTCGATGTCCCTGTGGCCCCGGTCAAGACACCGGAACAGGTCCTGGATGATCCCCACGTCATGTTTCGGGAAATGATCCGGGAGTCAAACTCCCTTCCGGGGGATCCATCCAACAGGTGGCCTTTCCCGTCAAGTTGTCAGAAACGCCGGCAGTGATTCAGTCGCCGCCACCCGAACTGGGGGAACACACCGAAGGGGTCCTGCTGAAAGCCGGGTTTTCAGGGGAGGACATTAAAAGATTCAAGCAAGAAGGGGCCATATAGATTTTTTTTAATAAAGGAAGGAAAACTTAGATGAACCCAAATGATGTTTTAATTAAAACCGCAAAGCTATTTCCAGATCGTGAGATTCTGGTTTCGCCGGAAAAGAGAATGACCGCCCGGGAGGTTCTGGACCGATCAAACCGGATCGCCAACGCCCTTATAGGCTTGGGACTAAAGAAAGGAGATAAAGTTGGGGTGCTCCTCACCAACTCCTACCAGAGCGTGGAGGGTTTCAACGGCATTACCGCTGCCGGTTTGGTTCGGGTGCCTTTGAATATGCGCAATTCGGCCCGGGAACATCTTTTCATCCTCAATAATTCCGAGGCCAGGGCCGTTTTTGTGGGCGCGGAATATAGCAAAATTATTGAATCCATCGTACCGGAAGCAACCCATCTTAAACATGCCATCTGTGTAGGCGGAACACCGCCGGTCTCGATGGGATCTTATGAAACATTAATAGCCGACGCTTCTCCCCATGATCCTGAAGTATCAATGTCCGACGAAGATGTCCACCGATTATCCTATACCTCCGGTACAACCGGCCAGCCAAAAGGCGTTGTGCAGGACAACCGGGCGGCCATGGTGAGCGTCTATAATGTCCTTATAGATGGGTTGGATATTCAGTTCAGTGATGTGGTAGCCCTCACTTCACCGGTGACCCATGCCAGCGGCTCCATGATCCTCCCCCACTTTATCCGGGGAGCCAAGGTGGTTATTTTACCAGGATTCGATTCCCGGCAGCTCCTGGAGACTATAGAGAAGGAGAAGGTGACCACGCTCTATATGGTCCCCACGACCATTATTATGCTGTTGAATGATCCGGACTTGAAAAAATTCGACTTGAGCAGTCTCAAGACCATTCGTTACGGGGCCTCGCCTATTGCCCCGGAGGTGTTGAAAAAGGCCATTGCCTTTTTTGGGAATGTTTTTGTCCAAGGATACGGATTGACCGAAGGCAGTATGCCCCTGACCCTGCTGACCAAGGAAGACCATATCATGGACGGGTCGGAAAAAAAGCTCAAACGCCTGGCTTCAGTAGGGCGGGAAGTGACCGTGGCCAAGGTAAGGATTATGGGTGAGGAAGGAAATTTTCTTCCGCCGGATAAAATAGGGGAGATCGTGGCCCAATCCGATCAGGTGATGAAGGAATACTGGAAAAATCCTGCGGCCACGGCTGAGACTTTCCGGGGCGGGTGGCTCCATACGCGGGACATGGGTTATATGGATGAAGACGGATATATTTATTTGGTGGACCGAAAGGATGACATGATCGTCAGTGGCGGATTTAATGTGTACCCCAAAGAGGTAGAAGATGTGCTTTATATGCACCCGGCTGTGCTGGAAGCGGCCGTTTTTGGAGTTCCCCATGAAAAATGGGGCGAGACGGTTAAGGCCGCCGTCTCCTTTAAACGGGGTATGACCGCCACCGAAGAAGAGATCATTGAATTCTCCAAAAAGCATCTGGCCGGGTACAAAAAACCGACCTCAGTGGATTTTATCGAGGAATTGCCCAAAAACCAGAATGGGAAAATTATGAGAAAGGATCTTAAGGAACCATACTGGAAAGGAAAAGGGAGAAAGATTAATTAAAAGTGCAAGGCCGAAGGCTCAAGGCTGTTTAAGGCTTGAAGGGAAAACGTTACCATATAGATCAGTGAACAACTCTCAAACCTTTCTGTCCTGCCCGTAGGCCTTAAGCCTTGAGCCTAATTCTAATAAAAGGGAGAATAAAAAATGAATTTTGATTTTACTGATGAACAAAGGATGTTGCAGGATACGGTCAGAAGATACATCAACGAAAAGATCATGCCCATCGCCGATGAATATGACCGCAAAGGCCCGATGAGCAAGGAAAACGCCCACCGATTTCTTAAGGACCTCAAGGAATTCGGCTATGTGGGTACCCTGGTCTCCGAGGAAGACGGCGGGCCCGGGTTTGACCCACATGGAGTGGCCCATTCTGTTTGAGGAGCTCCGGCGCGGCTATGCCTCGCTTGGGGGTATTGTGGGCATTACCTCGGCCTCGACCGGGCAGGATCGCCAATTGTGGAAACCTGGAATTGAAAGAAAGGATTCTCCCAGGTCTATTAAACGGAGATACCATTATCTGCAGTGCCATCACCGAACCTAATGTCGGCTCCGACACGGCGGCCATAGAGACCAAGGCCGTACCTGATGGAGACCATTATGTGATCAACGGGACCAAGATGTGGATCTCCAACGGTACGATTGCCGACTATGCCATTGTTACGCTCAAAGCTGGTCGATCCGGCCACAGGCAATCAAGACCGGGTCAGATATTAGTCGAAAAATCCCGTTCCCCTTTTACCTCCCGGGAGATCCATAAACTAGGGGTCCAGTCCTTTCCCACGGCCGAGTTGATCTTTGAAGACTGCCGGGTCCCCAAAGAAAACCTGCTCCGGCCCAAAGAAAACAGCCAGGGAGAGCCCTTGGATTCGTTGAATTTCGCCCGGGCCAATGCCTCCATTGCTGCGGTCGGTATTTCCCAGGCGGCCCTGGATGCGGCTATCCGCTATGCCAAGGAACGGACCCAGTTCGGCAAGCCCATCGGGCAATTTCAATTGATCCAGGCCATGATCGCCGACATGATGGCTGATATCGATGCCGGAAGAATGCTGGCCTACCGGGCCTTCTTTTTATTGGGCAAAGGAGTGCGCTGTTATAAGGAATGCTCGCTTTCCAAGGCCTTCTGCACCGAGGCCGCGGTCCGGGTCACTTCCAAGGCCATCCAGATTCACGGGGCCTACGGCCTTTCGGAGGAATATCCTGTGGAACGCTATTTCCGGGATGCCCGCTGTTATACGATACCCGATGGTACCACCCAGATTCAGCAGTTAATCGTGGGACGGGAAACTTTGGGGATGAGGGCGTTTAATTAAAAGCAGGCTCAAGATTTAAGGTGAAAGGTTCAAGGAAAACCGCTATACCCATACCGTTAAGCCATAGAACCTATGCCGATGATTTCGTTTAGCGCTTGAAACTTCAATTTTTTAAGGAAGGAGAAATTAAAATAGAATATCATGACCAATTCCAAAACCATTGCGGTCCGGGAGGGATTGTGGACCACCCCAGCCTCTCCTGATGAGAAGCCGCAATTGATCGGAAGCGAATGCACCGCCTGCGAAGAGGTGTTCTTCCCCAAAAGAGAAAAGGGGGTCTGCATTCGCTGCGGCAACCGGGGCCTGAAAGATGTGAAACTGGACCGCAAGGGGAACATCCACAGTTTCAGCGTCATCATGCAGCAACCCGCGAAGTTTTTCCTGGGGAAGGTCCCCTACGCTTATGGCTGGATCAATCTGCCGAACGTAAGGGTACAGGCCCTGTTTACGGGAGTCGATTTCAATAAACTGCACATAGGCATGCCCGTGGAACTGGTGATAGAAAGAACTGGGGTCGATGATGAGGGGAACAAAGTCCTGGCCCACAAATTCAGGCCGGTCCAGGAATAGGTGAGAGGAGCTTAAACCAATGAAATCCATAAGCGAATTAAGAGCAATGAGGAAGGTATATATCGGAGGGCTCGGCCGGGTCCGCTTTCAGCGCTATGAAGACCAGGAATATTATGATTTCGCCAGCCAGGCCTTATTAGACTGCCTGGATGAATCAGAAATGGAATGGAAGGATGTCCAGGCGGCCTTTTGCGGAAACGTTTACGCCGGAACCGGAAAGGGCCATCAGGTAATCGCCGAGGTGGGACTCACCGGTATCCCCATCATCAATATGGAGCAGGCCTGCTCCAGTTCTTCCGCTGCCTTTCGAATGGCTTATCTGATGGTGGCGACCGAAATTTATGATGTGGTTGCCGTCTTGGGTTTTGAAAAAATGGGGCGCGGCCTGCTGGCCAGCACCGCTTTCAAACCCTGGGAACTGGCACTGGGGTTCAACGTGCAGCCGGCTAACTATGCCCAGGGTGTGGTGCGCTACATGGAAAACTACGGGGCTACGGAGGAGGATTTGGCCCGGGTAGTGGTCCTGGAGCGGAAGAACGCCAATTTGAACCCCTATGCCCGGTGGTATCAGGGCGGAGAGGTGACCGTTGAGGATGTTATTAAATCCCGCGTCGTGGCCGCCCCGGTGCGGCTAATGCACGCTGCAGCCATGGTTGACGGAGCGGTGGCCATTATTCTTTGCAGCGGGGACAAACTCAAATCCGGCATTGCCCGGACAAAAAAGGTCGAAGTGGCGGCCTCTGTACATACCACCGGAATTTACGGGGAGGGGAGCGTAAAGTTCAAAGCGACCACCAATTTGGTCAAAGAAGGCGTGAGACAGGCCTGGGAAATCTCCGGGTACGGGCCGGAGGATATGGACCTTATTCAGGTCTATGAGGCCATGGCACCGGCGTTCCTTACGGACATCGAGGACATGGGTTTCTGCCAGCCCGGTGAGTCGCCGCGTCTGCTGAAAGAAGGCACCTTTGACATCGGCGGGAAGCTTCCGACCAACACCGATGGAGGTCTCGTCGGGTGCGGACATCCCTTGGGAGCAACGGGAGCCCGGCAGATCGCGGAGATTATCACCCAATTGCGGGAGGCAGCCGGACCCCGGCAGGTTGAAGGGGCCCGGATCGGTTTATGTCATAGCAGTGGCGCCGGTCCCAATGCGGTCTTTACTATCCTTAAAAGAGCATAGATTGAATTGAACCGTCATGCCACGCCTGTGGTGTAACACAACAAAACATGAAAATACATGAGGCCAGGGGCCATGGGCGAGGGGCTATAGGTTAGGGAGTTAACGTTTTTTCCTTACCCATAGCCTATGGCCTATAGCCTTAATGATTTTAATCTTTTTTTGTATTTAAAGGAGGAATGATTATGGATTTCGGATTAAAAGATAGAGTGGCCATTGTGACCGGCTCCGGTGCCGGAATCGGCCGGATAACGATTCTGACCCTGGCCGAAGAAGGGGCCAATGTGGTGGTGAACGATATCAATATGGCCCTGGCGGAAAAAACAGCGGCCGAGGCCAGGGCCCTGGGCGTGAAGGCCCTGGCCTCGGGGGGGGCCGTGGATAAGCAGGATGAGGTGGAAGCCATGTATAAGAAAGTGATAGCGGAATTCGGTAAGGTGGATATCCTCATCAATAACGCCGGTCGGGGTTGGAATTGGGACGCCGGAAAGACCCCCCTTCCGTTTGCCGAAACGGTCAAGGAAGACTGGGATTATACCGTGAACCTCTGCCTCTATGGAGTTTTCAACTGCACCAGGGCGGTGCTCCCGGACATGAAAAAAAATAAATACGGCAAGATCGTAAATATGATCTCCGACGCCGGGAAGATCGGCGAGGCTTTCTACGCGGCCTATTCCGCGGCAAAAGGCGGCATCATCGCCTTTCAAAAGGCTCTGGCCAGAGAAGTCGGAAAGTTTAATATTAATGTAAATGGAGTCTCGGCGGGGGCAACCGATACGGAACGGATCCTGGCAACCAAGGAGAAAACGAGGGCCAAACTGGGCGAGGATGCCTTCCAGAAGAGAATGGAAGCTCAATTGAAGGCCTATCCCATTCGTCGCTTTGGAGAACCCTTGGATTTGGCTAGAATGTGCGTTTTCCTTTCTTCCGATCTTTCGAAACACGTTACCGGGCAGACCATCAGCGTCAGCGGCGGTTTCAGTTTAACATCCTGATTTCCAAAATCGGCGATTGCCGGCAGGGGGCAGGGCCAAAAGCGGCCCTGCCCTTTTTTTATGCGCAGCTTAAACAGTAATGGAGGGTTATTTCGTCATATCATTAAAAAGAGGGACACTTCCCGAATTCTTTTTGCCTCGAAGAGGTTGAATTGATATGGAAAGTGTCCCTCTTTTTTTCTGAGGATCACCGGGGCCGACCCAATATCCCCTGGAAAACAGAAGCTTATAAACGGTTTAACAAAAATAAAAGAGATAACTTGAAAAGAAAATATATTTTTATACAATAAAATAACAATTGGTTGAGAAACTGATTATTCAATCAGGGGAAAACTTATTATACCTGGCAATGTATGGGGCAGGTATGATTATGGTATACAGTTATAAAATGACAGTGCTGTCCCAACGTTATTAGAATAAAGTCAACTGGTTACAGGCAGGCACCTCCAAAATCGGGATGCGACTGGGCGCGAGGGCCTGTAAAATCGGTGTTTTTTCGAAAAGAGTAACACTTAAAATCTGTAAAATTGTGTAGAGGCTCTGATCCAGGTTTAACCGTTTTTTGATTATGGCCACGAGAACGTAAATTGAAATGGCGGTCCATATTTGAGTCTTTACTGCATTTACCGATGTTCCATAGAAAGCCTTGATCCGTAAATGTTGTTTGATCCATTTGAAGAACAATTCTATCTGCCAGCGGCATCGATATAGTTCGGCAATGATCAAGGCGGGAAGAGAAAAATTGTTGGTTAGAAAAACCAGGTGTTTGTTTTTCTCGGCGTCGAAGAAACGGACACGCCGCAATTTTTCTGGATAATCTTTCTTGGTGTAGTAGTTTATCACGACGATAGTTTGGTCGCATTGCAGCCCAGAAGATTTCTCGACCGGGTGGGAATAAAGGCGTTTGAAATTGAAATTGCGTTTGGTACGGGTTACGAAAAAGGCCATCGCTTGATGGATTTTGTATAGGCGAGCGAAATCGACATAACCTCGATCCATCAGATAAATGGCCCCAGGTTCTATGTAGAGATGGTCGAGGAATTTTATGTCGTGAACTTTCCCATGAGTAATATAGATCAGGGTCGGGATACTTCCTCGCAAATCTAAGAGCGTATGCAACTTCACAGCTCCCTTTCGTTTGCGAAACTTGGCCCAAGGAAAAAGAGTCAAGCATAAATCGATGGTGGTGGAATCCAGGGCGTAAACGACTTCTTGCAGATCGAGGCCGAAATCTTCGTTGGCGTATAGAGACCGGGCGATGCGGATCAATACTTGAGCAAAATCTGCATAAATCCGCCAATCCCTGACTTGGTTGGCGTTGGCTAAGGTGTTGCGGGAAACTTGGCCACGAAAGCCCATGTGATATAGTTTCGATTGTTGTACTCTCAGACAGGATTCGATGTCTCTGAGGCTTTCTCGGTAAGTCAGTTGGGCAAAAGCCAGGCAAAGAAATTGATCCCAGCAAGAAAAACTTTTTATCTTGTAATGGCCGTTGTACCGTTCGACACATTTTTGAAATTCGTACATCGGCAGGAAATCCATCAATTGAGAAAAAATTGTTTTTCCAGAATTCATAAGCCATCTCCTTCCTCATTGTTAAGGAAGTATGGCCTTTTTCTGAAATTTTTTTCAAATCGAAAAATGACATTTTGTCTTATAATTAACTTTATTTTAAATAGTTAAGCTATGTCGAAAAATCAACGTTGGGACAGTAGTGATAAAATGAATAAACTCAATTCGCTTGACTGAAAAACTCTTTACTGTTTTTTAATAATAAATAAGTAAATTGTTAAAACATGAGAAAATTTTATTCACTATTACTGCTGCTAATGATGGTTATGGCCTGCACAGCAACAGTTAACAAGATGACCAACAAAGAAATTCCTGAGAAAATTGCAAAGGATAAAAACTTCCAATTTGTAAAATACAAAGCACTGGAAGTAATGAAAGCCGGGTTTGATGCCGGCGATGGATACCTTGAAGTATGGATACGTGATTACAATACGCTTATTGAACTTGCGGCCAAGATTTTTAAAAAAGAGATTTTAAAAGAGAACCTGCTCGTATTTTTCAGGTTGCAGGGAAATGATGGAAATATTCTCGATGGATATAAACTGGCTGAAAATTTAGCGAGGGTGGAAACCGATTTTTCTTCCTCGAAATTGGAGCCTCAATATATACACCGTAGTAAACTGACCAGGAAAGCTCACTGGTGCATGCGGTGTACAAATATATAAAATATACGGGTGATCGAACCATCTTAGATGAAAAAGTGGGGGATAAAACGGTCAGCAAACGGCTCGAATGGTCGATGAATTTTTTAATGAATAATCGTTATAATCGGCAATATGGATTAATATTTGGTGCGACTACAGCCGACTGGGGTGATGTGCAACCGGAACATGATGTGGGACTTAATTTGGATGAGAACACCCATTATGCCATTAATATTTATGACAATGCTATGTTTATCATTGCCTTGCAGAATTTAATGGAAATGATACCGGCAACCCAAAAAAATTGGAAAGTCATTAGAGAAAGTATTGCCCAAAACTGTAGAAAAAACGT
>CAWAKF010000022.1:0-18037 GCA_963782435.1 uncultured delta proteobacterium | reverse complement strand
AATATTGGTAAAAGACACTTAATAGCTACTTTTTAAAATTTTCAGGCAGTTCGCTTTCCGGAAAGGAGTCTTATCGTTTTGATTTTGGAAAAAGGTGATTTTGTATATAACAATATAAAATAGCTAAGAAACAAGAGTCAAGGGGAAAAACGGAAATATCCGTTCCCAAAGGCTATTTTACAGATTGATTTGAATTGGAGATGCCCAGTTTTTTCATACGGGAGTAAAGCGTGTTGGGATGAATATGTGATACGGCCGCGGCAACGTTTCTTCCTCGCACTTTTCTTCCGGTCATATCCAGTATGCTGATGATGTGGGCTCGCTCGATTTCTTCCAGGCTAAGATTTTTCCCGGAACTCGATGTGGAGAGTGAATTAAATCCGGTGTCCGGTACAAGGTCATAGGACCCCTTGCAGAGGATGACTCCTCTCTCTAATAATGTTTTCCAATTCACGCACATTACCCGGCCAGTCATATTCCATGAGCTTACGTATTTCGGGTTCCGGTATTTTTTCTATTTTTTTGTTAAGTTTTTTAGCATAGGCGTAAAGAAAATGATAGGCCAGCAATGGTATGTCGTCCCGACGTTCCCTGAGGGGGGGCACCCGAAGGGGAAAGACATTCAAACGATAGAACAGGTCTTCCCGAAACCGACCGCAGGTGACCTCCTTTTGCAGATCCCGGTTGGTAGCGGCCATAAGTCTGAAATCCGAGGTTATGGTTTCCTGGCCGCCGACGCGTTCGAATTCTTTACTTTGGAGCACGCGGAGGAGCCGCACCTGGACATTCAGAGGGACATCTCCGATCTCGTCCAGGAAAATAGTGCCGGTATGGGCCAACTCGAAACGACCGATCCGTTTTTGAATCGCCCCGGTAAAGGCCCCTTTTTCGTGGCCGAAAAGCTCGCTGGTAATAAGGTGCTCTGAAAAAGAGCTGCAGTTGACCCGGACGAAAGGGCCCTCCGACGGGGGCTATTATGGTGGATGGCCCTGGCGACCAGTTCCTTGCCTACGCCGGTCTCCCCTAAAATAAGGACCGTGGCATCGGTGCCGGCCACGGAGTCCAGGTGGGAGAAAACCTGGCGGATAGCTCGGCTTTTGCCGACCATATCTTCAAAGTTCAAGCTTTCCAGATACTGCTCTTCAAAATATTCCTTCTCTTCTTTTTGTTTTTGGACCGTCTTTTGAAGAATTTCATAGGCCTGGGAATTTTCCATAGCGATGGCTGCTTGGGCGGCAAAATAGCCGAGAATCTCCAAGTCCTTCTCCTGGAAGACACTCTGGAAAAAACGGTTATCGTGGTAAAGTACACCGACCACCTTATTTCTGAGGGTCATGGGGACGCAGATGCAGGACCGAATAGTCTTCTGGTTTGGGACATCGTTCCGGTTGGATTCGAGGTCCAGGACAAGGCTTCGTCCTGACTGGAAGGTTTGCTCGATAATATTCATAGGTACGGCAAAATCGGGTGAAGTCATATTTTCCGCGGTCAAGTTCTTGGCCGCCCTCAAGGTCAGGCTCTTTTCTGATTCATCAACCAGAAACATGGCACCGCGCTCAGCTCCGGTGACGCTGTTGGCAGCAGAAACAATGCGAACGGCGACCTCTCGGTTATCTCGAATAGTGACCATCTCCTGTCCCAGTTTCAAAATCTCATTGAGGAGGTTTTTCCTGTCGTGAAAGTCTTCAACCAAGCTACGTAAATCGTCAGGAATCAAGACCTCATTGAGAGAGAAAAGCAATCGGGCCGATGGACCTGATATCTCCTGGGCTCGGTCCTCCTTCCCGTTATACAAATATTCACGGGCCAGATCGAGCCTAACCTTGGCTAGGTCGATCTGGTGTCCGGACATCTCAAGCCATTTAACGGCCATGGTCAGGGATTGGATGATATCCTGGGACGACCGACCTTGACTCTTCTGGACCAGTGCCCTGTAGCGATAACCCATGCCCCGCATGTAAATATTTTGGTTCTTAAGGGCAATGCCAATCTCTTTATTGAGAGACAGGCCATTAATCCGCGGCAGCAGATCCTGCTCCATGGACCAGCACAGGTCCATGACGATTGGCATGTTTCTGAAATAAATCTGGGCCGAATGACTCAATTTCAGAAATTCATTAAGATAGGTCAGTGTCGGGTTCGGATTATTCATCTTGTCGGACATTTGGGCCAAGCCGAGCAAAGCGGCCAATTTTCCATAATTATTTTGACCTTCTATGGTTTCGGTCAGAGCCTTTTCAAAGTACGTAAAGGCCTTGGCATAGTATCCGATTTCGGAAAACATCAGGCCGATCCCAGTGGAAGCATGACCGGCAACACCTATATTCCCGGATTCCAGGCAGTGGCTGCGGATGGCATCCAACATCCCCATCCCCTGAGAGATTTGCCCGCAGTGCCCGTAACAGTTCCCGATCGTCAAACGGGCCAGGAGAGGAAAACCACCCTTGGGAACGTCTTCGATCTCCGGGAGATATTTTTCGTAACTATCTACCGCATCTTGAAACCGGCCTTGCCAATAATGAAAAAACATACTGAAAATAACGGCCGAATGGTGAAGATCGGGATCATCGATCTGTTGGGCCAAAGTCCAGCCTTCATCAAAATGCTTCAAAGCGGTCTGGAAATTGGAACGGAGCCACTCGTGCTTGGCCAGGTGCATTTTTAGAAGTGCCTGGCAGGATTGAAGATTTTGAGCCTCTGCCCATTTGATCGCCTTAAGAATAGTCGCGTTAACCCGATCGGCATCAAGGGTAGCCGTTGAGATCTTGGAATACTGGAGGGTGGTTTCAATTAGGAGACGGGCGGCTGTTTCACCCTTCAGACCTTTCAGATCAGTGATGGCCTTTTCATAATATTTTAAGGCCTCCTGGTGATGGAATTGCTTCCTTAAATAATTACCTTCTTCGATTAGATGCCGGCAGTCTCCCAGGTCGTTGGTCCGGTTAAGAAATAGCTGCCCCGCCAGACGATCCCTTTGATCGCCGTCAGGAAGCTCCCGGGTTAGAATCCGTACTGTGCGTTGAAAAAGCTCCTCCCTTTCCTCGGGTGGGAGGGTTGCCAGCAAGTCCTGCTGTTTTTGAGGATCAGTGAAATGAAACAGCCCTGGCCCGACATAAGCGAGCCACCTTGCCTTCAGCCCAAGATCAAGGGCTTGAAGAATATTGGAGGATTTTTCTTGGGAAATCTCCTGGAGCCAATCGATTGAAAAATATCCCTTAAACAGGGCGGCCAGAGCAAAAATTCGCTGATCATCTGAGATAACTTTACCAGGGTTAACCTCTTTTTGGTCCATAGTGCCCTCTCGTTTTTGTATCTCTTAATGACGACTTGTTAGAACAATAATAGAAAACATAGAAAACCTTGTCAACCAAACATTCAACGAAATATAGTTGTTGAAACGATATTTCGTCTGTCGTTTCAATCCAACACGAGAGTTTCTGAAAAAAATATCTTGATATCATTCGTTTTTTTTCTAATTTTCGTTTGGTCTGATATTTGCTTGTTTAGATTGAATCATGATCCGGATTGAAGAACATTTCAACAACGCGGAAACCGTCATTTTAATGGTTGAAGGCCGGTTGGATAGGGAGTCTCTTCCGGCTTTTCGCCAGGAGTGTGAACGGTATTTGGACACCGGTAAAATAGTCCGCCTGCATTTAGGAGGGCTTAATCATATCGGGCAGGATGGGCTGGACTTTCTACGGAACATCCGGGAACGTGTGTTTTTCCTGGAGCTGAATGAGTATTATAAACTGGCTATTCAAGATACGGATCATGAGGTTGTCGCATCCTGAGGACTCCTTTTTTTATTGAAGAGGGGATGTATAAGGAGAAATGAATGGACATACTGGTCCAAACCCTGGCTAACGGCATTATGGGATCACTGATACTGATCCTTGTGGCCTCTGGTCTTTGCCTGATCTTCGGGATCATGCATATCGTCAATTTCGCCCATGGTGAATTTTATATGCTGGGCGGATTCGGAGCCTGGCTCTTTTTCGACCGCCAGATCATTCCTCTATTCGGTCCTCCTACGGTTAGATATCTTTTGTCTATTGTGCTGACCTTAGTGCTGGTGGCCTTTTTAGGAATTATTGTCGAAAGGTTTATCTTCCGGCGTTTTCGGGGCAGTCTTCAAGCCATCATGATCGTATCTTTCGGGTTAATGCTGATTCTGCAGGCCTCGGCTTTGGTCACTTTTGGGGCCACCGATAAGGCCTTCGGCTCACCCTTCAGCGGATATCTCTCTTTAGGGTCCATTTCCATTTCAGGGGAACGACTGGCAGCTATTATCTGTGGCATAATATTTATCCTGGCCATGTACTTTTGGGTCTATCGGACCAAATTAGGCAAAGCCATGCGGGCGGTGGCCCAGGATTCAGAGGCCGCCCAGGTGCAAGGCATAGATACCCGGGTGATCTTTTCTCTGGCCATGGGTATCGGTTGCGCCTTGGCGGCCGTTGGTGGGGCTTTGGTAGGGCCCATCTATTATGTTAATCCCTATATGGGGGTGGAGCCTATCATGAAGGCCTTCGTGGTGGTCATACTGGGAGGTATGGGCAGTCTGTTTGGAGCCATCATCGGCGGATTCATTATCGGAATGACCGAGAGTTTTATGACTACCTATGTGAATTCTCACGGGGCTGTACTTGCGGTATTCCTGCTGTTAATCGCTGTTTTATTGATCAAACCCACGGGGATGTTCGGCCATGAAGAATAAAAAATTTTCCTGGACGGACGCCCTCCTCGGCCTTTTTTTTATTTTCGGGCTGTTATTTCCCGTTTTTGTCAAGGACCCTTATCTTCTCCATGTGGGCATTAACATTTTTATCTGGAGCATTCTGACCCTGGGAATTCGGGTGGTCTTGTTGATTGGGCATCTCAATTCGGCCCAGGCCAGTTTTATGGGCATGGGGGCTTACCTCTCCGCCCTGATGGCCATGAAACTCAAATTAACCTTCTGGCTATGCCTGCCTTTGTCCGGGGTGGCGGTGGCTCTTCTGGCCATGATCCTGGGTTACCCTATCTTAAGGATCAAAGGGGCTTATTTTGTCATGATCACCTTTGCCATCACTGAGGTCTTCCGGCATATCTGGATGATGTGGGAAAACCTATTTGGAGGTCCTCAAGGACTGCTGGGTATCCCCCGTCCAGCAGCCATTAAATTGCTCGGACTCCAGATCAATTTCTCCTCCAAAGCCCCTTTTTATTACCTGGCCATCATCGTTTTGCTTCTCAGTGTAATCGTTTTACGCCGGTTGGATAACTCCCGGTTCGGTTTGACCCTTCGCTCCATCCCTCAGGCCGATCAGTTGGCCGAATCCATCGGAGTTCCTGTCCTCCGTTATAAACTGGCGGCCTTTGTGCTCGGTTCCTTATTCGCCGGCCTGGCCGGGTCCCTGTGGGCCCACTATTTTACCTACGCCAGTCCCGATGATTTCACCTGGCTGAACTCCCTTTATATGCTGATGTACGCGGTCATCGGTGGAACCCAAACCGTGTTGGGTCCAATTATCGGTTGTCTTGTCTTGTTAGGCTTGGATGAGGTTTTGCGGCCCCTTAAACAATATATGCCTATTTTCCTGGGAATCATTTTGATTCTGGTCTTGCTTTATGTGCCCGGCGGTTTGATTACCCTACCGGAGAAAATTCGTTCGCAGTTTCGTAAGGAGTAGACCTTGATCGGAAGCGATCACAAAAACCTTTTGGAATTGATCAAACTGACAAAATATTTCGGCGGTCTGGCAGCGGTTCAGGATTTGGATCTGAATATTAAACCGGGTGAAATCCTCGGTCTGATCGGTCCAAACGGAGCGGGCAAGACGACGGTCTTTAACTTGATCAGTGGAATGTTTAAACCAACCCAAGGCTCAGTAATGTTTAAAGAAGCGAATATAACCGGGCTGAAGCCCAACCGTATCGCCAAGAAAGGACTGGTCCGAACCTTTCAAGGTAATGTCCTCTTTAAAGATTTTACGGTGACAGAGAATATAATGATAGGCGGTCATCTAAACGCGGGCATCGGTTTTTTTGGGGACTTGGCCAATCTTGCCGCCATTCGTCGCAAACGGGAAAAGGTTCAGGAAAAGGCCCTGGAGTTATTACGCTTCAGCGGTCTGGAAAGACAAAAGGAAGAGCTGGCCGTCAACCTGGCCCACGGGCACCAGCGCATCCTGGGGATCTGCATTGCCCTGGCCGCGGAACCGGAGCTCCTGATGCTGGATGAACCGGTTGCCGGTATGAATGCGGAAGAGAAAGAGTCCATGAAGGAACTCATCCGGCGTATTAATCAGAAGGGGGTCACCGTCCTGATCGTAGAGCATGATATGAAGGTGATCATGGAACTTTGCCATCGTATCGCCGTACTCAATTTCGGGGTTAAAATCGTGCAGGGCACTCCGGAGGAAATACAAGTCCATCCTGATGTAATTGAGGCTTACTTGGGAGCGGAAGAATAATGAGCTTGTTGGCAGTTCGAAACATTAAGGTGCATTACGATCAGGTTGAGGCCTTAAAGGGCGTCTCTATCAATATTGAAGAGGGCTCCATTGTATCCCTGATCGGGGCCAATGGAGCAGGTAAAACCACGACCTTAAAGGCCATCTTCGGTCTGAAAAAAGTGACCGAGGGGGAGATATATTTTGATGGCCGGCGAATCGACCATCACTCACCCCTGGAAATTGCCAAACTAAAAATTGCCTATGTCATGGAGGGTCGGCGGTTGTTTCCTCATATGACCGTTTTGGAAAACCTGGAAATGGGGGCCTTCCTTCGAAAAAACCGAACTGAAATTGAGGAAGAGTTGGATGAAATTTTTCACCGATTCCCGATTCTGAAAGACCGTAAAAAGCAATACGCAGGGACCTTGAGCGGAGGAGAGCAGATGATGTTGGCCATTGGTCGGGCCTTGATGGCCAGACCAAGACTTCTCTTGTTGGATGAGCCTTCCCTGGGACTGGCCCCCTTGGTGGTTAAAGAGATCGGCAGGATGATCAAAGAGATTAACCAACGCAAGGTTACTATCCTTCTGGTCGAACAAAATTCCAAGCTTGGGCTGGGTGTGGCCCGGGAAGGGTATGTTTTAGAGGTTGGCCAAATCGCCCTGAAAGGTAATTGTCAGGAATTATTGGAAAACGATCATGTCAAACGGACTTATCTGGGGGGATAGGGTCTTTGGTGTTTTAGGAGGATTGATTAATGGAACGAATTTGGATGAAAAACTGGCCGGCCGGGGTTCCGACCGAACTGACTTATCGGTTGGGACCCAAACCGCTTTTCGAATATCTTAGACAGAACGCCAGGGAAATACCGGATAAGGCGGCTTATATTTATTATGGAAGAGAAATATCTTGGAACGAACTCGATCATTATTCAGATCGTTTTGCCGGTTTTTTGAACTCAATAGGAATCGGCAAAGGGGACAAGGTCATGCTTTTTATGCAAAACTGTCCCCAGTATTTGATCGCCCACCACGGGACCCAAAAATTGGGTGCCATTGCCGTTCCAGCCAATCCCATGTTTAAAGAGATGGAACTTGAATACGAAGCCAACGATGTGGGGGCGAAGGTCATTGTGACCACCGACGACTTGTATCCAATATTGGAAAAAGTCAGGGATAAAACCGGCCTCGAAGAAGTAGTGATTACCAACTATCGAGACTTGGCTTCAGAAGATTCTCCCCTTCGGTTTCCGGAAGAACTTCAGAGAGAGAGGCGTTCTTTTGTCCGAACCCATAATTTAAGGGATATCCTAAAAAGTTCTTCCCTGGATTTCCCTGAGCCAAGGATCGACATCTGGGAAGATGTGGCCATGATCGTTTATACCTCTGGAACAACCGGACGTCCCAAGGGGGCTTTACTGACTTACGGCAACGCTTTATTTAAAGTGGCTTCCGCTTCGACCTTCAACCGTATCAAAAGAGAGGATATCCTTCTCTCCGTAATGCCTATCTGCCATATCGCCGGGAATGTGCTCGGGGTGGGCATGCCGGTTTATTCCGGTGCTACCGTTATCTTGTTGACCCGTTTCGAACCGGACGTGGTTATGTCCGCCATTGACCGGTATCGCTGTACCTGGATCTATGGGGTGACGCCCATGCTGATAGCCATGATGACCCATCCTGAAGCTAAAAAGTACGACCTGACTTCATTAGAGCAGACCCTCTGCACAAGTTTCGGAATAGCCTTAACTGAAGAAATCGGGCGTTCCTGGCGGAATTTTGCAGGCGGCGCCCCTGTTGTTGAGGCCGGATATGGGTTGAGTGAAACCCATACTTGTGACATATTCATGCCTCAAGACAAAATTAAATTCGGGGCCAACGGGATACCGGCCTATGATACGGATTTTTTGATCATCGACTCGACTACCGGAAGGGAAAAGCCGGTTGGGGAACAGGGGGAAATCCTTATCCGAAATCCTGGTGTTTTCAAGGGCTACCTGAACAACCCGGAAGGAACGGCCGCCACCTTGAGGAACGGATGGGTCTATACCGGGGACATCGGACGGTTCGACCAGGATGGCTATCTCTATTTCATGGGGCGTATAAAAGAGATGATCAAATGCTCGGGCTATAGCGTCTTTCCTGAAGATGTGGAGGTGATGTTGATCAATCATCCGGCCGTGGCCCAGGCCGCGGTGATCGGCGTTCCAGACCCATCCCGTGGCGAGAGCGTTAAGGCCTTTATTGTGCTGAAGCCTGAATATAAGGGACGTGTCACACCCGATGATATCATGGCTTGGTCCAAAGAAAATATGGCCGCCTACAAATACCCCAGGGCCGTTGAATTCAGGGATCAATTGCCTATGACCGGTGCGGGAAAGGTCCTTAGAAGACTTTTAAAGGATGAGTGATCATCGGAATAAAGAGAATCAATGTTTTTATTCCGAAGGCTAAATATAATCACAGGTGGATTGAAGTAAATATTAAATAATTAAAAGGAGAGTGTTTATGAAAAGAAAATTTTGGATTTGTGGAATCGTTGCCCTTTCAGCACTGATCAGTTTAGCCGGCTTTCACAGCCCGGTCATGGCCGCTGGGGCCGAAAAGGTCAGGCTGGGTATTATTTGTGCTTTGAGCGGGCCGGCCGCTCCTTGGGGTATTCCGAATTCCCGGGGTATTACCTTGGATGCGGAGGCCATAAACAAAAAGGGTGGATTCAAAATAGGTGGGAAGACCTATGAATTGGAAGTCTTGGTCTACGACCATAAATATGTCCCGGCTGAATCGGCCAAGGCTGCCAACAAGGCTATTTTTGCGGATAAATGTAAGTTTCTGGCCATTCAGGGAGGTTCCCCCACCTTGGCCGTGGTACCGTTGATGAAGGAAAACAACATCTTATCCCTTAATTTTGCCGGAGGTGCAAAAGAACTGATCAATAAGGATAACCCGCTGGTTTTCATCTATAACCCCTCCATTGAATTGATGTATGCTTCCGTTTTTCCGGCCCTGAAGAAAAGGGAAAAAATCAAAACCTTGATTGTGATTAACCCGGATGATGCAACCGGCCGTTCAGGTATGGAGGCCTCGAAGGATGCCGCGGCCAGAGAAGGTTTAACGATACTCTCTGAAGAATTTTTTCAAAGAGGAACAAAAGATTTGACCGCACTGCTAACCCGGATCATTGCCAAAAAGCCTGATCTGATTGATACCAGTTATACGGATCCTACGACTTCCGCGCTGATCTGCAAACAGGCCAGGGAACTCGGTTTCAAGGGGGCCATATTATTAGCCTGGGGTCCGGCGCCGGCGCAGGTTAAAAAGATTGCCGGTCCCCATGCCGAAAAAGCCTATATGGTTGTAGCCGGCCCTCTCGATCCCAAAACCGATGTTCAGAAGCAGATCCATAAGACCTTTGTCGACAAGTGGGGAGAAAAGGAATGGGATTCCAATATTTGGCCCCAATATGGACTGGCCAGTTCCCTGGTTAAAGGTATTGAGGCTGCCCAGAGTCTGGATCCTTTTAAAATCTCAGCGGCTTTGGAAAAAGTGACCTGGGATACACCAGTTGGGACCCTTCGATATGGCGGTTCCAAGCTTTTTGGTGCAAAACACCATCTTCTCTACCCGATCACTCTCTATCAGTTCCAGAAAGGGGAAGCTACCTTCCTTGGAACACTTGAGATTAAGCCAGGGGTCATGGATTAGAATCTACATTAATTAATAAGCCCAATGGTGTGTTGGTTAACCCTTAACAGGAGGTAGGCCCTTGTCCGGTCTGCCTCCCATTTATAGAGAACCGGTCATGAATAGTAGGCTCGAAAAAAAGGAAAAGAGAACCACCATTAAGGACGCTCCCACCCCATCCACTCTTACTGTTTAACCTTTTCAGACCCCCGACCGCGGCTAAATGAAAAAGGGTATCTTAAGGGTTTAGACTTAGATAGGGAGGCATCGGTAATTCAATGGATCAAATCCAGATTATCCTTTCTTGGCCATGTTAAATCTAAGAAAATTAAATTCGGTCCGAAGAGCCCAAGGGGAGATTGCCGGAAGACCTCTTGGACTTCATTATTTTGAGCTGGGCAATTAATACAAGGGGAAAACAGGAGGAAAAGACCCATGGTGAAAAAAGGCGAACGTAAACTTGCGGTGGGCTTAGATATCGGGTTCAAAGTGGAAAGCAATGTCACCATGGAAGGGGCGATCCAGGAACTGACCGACAGAAGGAAGAAAGCCCTGAAGCATGGCGGGGTAAAACAGGTGGCAAAACAACACGCCCTGGGCCGTCTTACCGCCAGAGAGAGAATTGAAAAAGTGCTCGACCCCGGCAGCTTCTGGGAACTCGGCATCTTGAATTTGGGAGAAAATCCGGAGGTGGCCGACCGAACAGCGGCTGACGGTCGACCGTGCGGTTTTGGCTTGATTGAGGGACGTAGAGTTTTAGTGACGGCCGACGATGTGACTGTTCTAGGGGGAAGTGATGGCCTTATTGGATGTGCTCGAAAACACGAACATGCCCATATCTATGCTACGGAAAAGGGATATCCGACCATTTTTTTAGGAGACAATCTTGGTGGACTGAGGCTGCCAGACGGAATGGGTTCGGTAGGCATGAGCCGTTCAGCCGCCATGCCGTTGTTTATACGCAGACCGCGCATAACCCCTCGAGTGGCCACCATCATGGGGGAATGTTTTGGGGAACCGAGTTGGATCGCCTCAGCCTCCGATGTCGTCTTCGCCGTCAAAGGAACCTGTATGGGGGCGGCGGGACCCCGGATTCTTAAGATTGCTATAGGAGAAGAGATTACCCCTCACGATCTGGCCGCTTCCGAATTTCGATTTCGAGACACCGGTGAGATTGATGCCCTGGCGGAAAATGACTTAGCCTGTCTGGAATTGGTCAGAGAATATCTGAGCTATATGCCCTCTCACCATCTCGAGGAACCCCCCTTTGTTCCCACTGATGACCCGGTTTCCCGGCGAATCGACGATGTCGGAAAGATTGTTCCCGACAAATTAAACCGGGCTTATGATATGCATCGTCTTATAAAAAGGATTGTTGATCAGGGGAAATTTTTTCCACTAAAGGCCGAATTCGGGAAATCCCTGATTACCTGCCTGGGCCGTATCGGCGGACGGGTGGTGGGATTTATTGCCAATAACCCCATGTTTGATGCCGGGGCACCCACGGTGGCTTCCTGTGAGAAGGCGGCCAGTTTTATTTGCCTTTGCGATTCTTTTAATATCCCTTTGGTCTTCTTGATCGATGTGCCCGGAATGTTTCCCGGGAGCACCGCAGAGAAACAAAAATTGCCTGGCAAGATCGTTAATTGGTTGGAAGCCGAACAATTGGCTACGGTCCCCAAGATTTCCATTACGTTACGCAAAGCCTATGGGATGGGCTGGAATGTCATGATGAGCCCAGGGGAAGGGGCGGACTTTACGGTCGCCTGGCCTATGGCGTCCATCAGTTTTGTCGATCCGGTCATTGGTATTGAAATGGTTCACGGGAGCAAAATCGCAGAGTCTAAGGACCCTCGAAGAGAAAGGGAAGAACTACGCCGGCTCTGGTCGACCGAAACGGCTCCCTGGAAAGCGGCGGAACAACACTATTTTGACGATATTATTGATCCACGGGATACCAGGAAGTTTATTGCCGAGGCTTTGGATATTGCCCACGGTAAGAAAGGTGGTTTAATAAGCGAACATAAGCTGCAATACTGGCCGACCACTTTTTAAGGGAGCTTTTTTTCCGAAAGGTCCACCGGAGAAGAAAACCCCAAAGGGGGGGAGCTGAATACAAAAATACCGAGGAGAACAGCGATGGATCTGGACAAGTTGAAAAAAGAATTTGAACAGGACGGACCCAGTGTGGTCGGCAAACTCATTCAATGGGCTTCCATGAAACCCGACCAAAAATTCCTCTACTATGGTGAAGAGGATCGGGTACTGACCTATGGTGAATTCAATCAGCTCACCAATCAAATAGGACGTTCCTTGAAGAGCCTGGGAGTGGAGAAGGGGGACCGGATTTCTTTATATCTATTTAACCCCTTGATTACGGTACTGGCCATGTTCGGGATCTGGAAGATCGGGGCCGTTTTCAGTCCGATTAACTTCAATTACAAGGGCCGGCTCTTGTCTTATCAGATTAATGATACCAACCCCAAAATGCTGATTACCGAACAAGCCATGCTCCATTCCCTTGATTTGGTGAAAGAGGATCTCCCTCCATTGAAGATTATTCTTCGAAAACCCGGGCGGGATGAACATGATTTTAACCCGGATCTTCTTCAGGCCCAGATGGATACAAAACATAAAGTCTATACCTTTGAAGAGCTCCTCCGGGGGGATTCCAGTGACCTGAACACGGAAATAAATTACTGGGAAACCGCTAATATCATCTACACCTCAGGAACCACCGGCCCAGCCAAAGGGGTTGTTCAATCCCACCGCTGGATGGCCCAGTATACCTTTAATACCAGAAGAATAACCCACCCCGAAGACGTCATTTACAACGACCTCCCTATGTATCATGTAGGGGGGGCGATCAGTAATTTTACCAGGGTGGTTTGGGTGGGGGCCAATACGGCTCTTTGGGATAAATTCTCTCCAAGCGAGTTCTGGAAAAGAATCGAAAGGGGAAGGGCGAACAACGCCACTTTATTAGATGTCATGATTCCCTGGCTGATGAACCCTCCTGAAACGCCCAAGGATCGCACTAATGGACTGAAATGGGTTCATATGCAGCCCCTGCCCCAGTATCATCATAAGGTGGCTAAACGGTTCGGAATCGACTTTATAACTGGCGGATACGGCCAGACCGAAGCTGGAAACGGTTTTGTGGGCCTTATAGACGAACTGGAAGAAGGTGAAGGAACCCCCTCGGAACTTTATAAGGGTTTTTCCAGAGAAGAGATGCGGGAATTTTGTCGGCAATGGGGCTATCCGCTTTTATCCGGAAAAGAGGATATAAAAAAAGGATTCATGGGACGATCGGTAGTCCTCATCCCCGCCGTTCTCAATGAGCACGATGAAGAACTGGGCCCTGGCCAATATGGTCAACTGGCCTTTAGAAGCCGCCTGCCATATTGTATGCTGGACGGGTATTTCAATAAACCCGAAGCCACGGTCGAGGTTTTCAGAAATCAGTGGTTTCATACCGGCGATGCCTGTTACAAAGACCAAGAGGATGTCTATTTCTTTGTGGACCGTATGGGAGGATTCATTCGGACTAAAGGGGAAAATATTTCTTCCTATCAAATCGAAGACATCATCAACAGCCATCCGGCGGTGGAGTTTTGTGCCGCTTTTCCTGTTCCGGCCGAAGTAGGGGAAGAAGATGACATTGTGGTTTATGTCACCCCAATGCAAAAAATAGAATTGGATGAAAGCACCTTGCGAAAATGGCTGGCTTCTGAAATGCCCAGATTTATGTGGCCCAAACATATTCGGTTCATTGATGAATTGCCAAGAACCCCAACGAATAAAGTGGAAAAATACAAGTTAAAAAAGATGATTTTGGAGGAATTGGGAAAATAAGAATTTCATCGGAATACTGAACCGCTATGCCCCAATTTTAAAATTCAAATCCAGTTGAAAGGAGTTTCATCGGTCATGATAGACTGGAACATGGAAGTGGCCAGACTTGAGCGGGCGCGTAAAAGAGCCCTGGGAATGGGAGGAGAAAAAAGGGTTAATCGCCAGCATGATCTGGGTAAGTTGACTGTTCGGGAACGTATCGATCGGCTTATTGATCCCGGGACCTTTCTGGAATATGGCCAATTGGCTACGTATTTCGGACGAAGCCCCGAAGAGGAAAAATATGCGGCGGCGGATGGGGTGGTAACCGGTTTTGCCAAGATTGACGGCCGACCGGTATGTCTCCTCGCCGAGGACTTCACCGTTTTGGGCGGCTCGGTGGGATATACCCATTTCAGCAAAAAGCTTCGTATGATGGAACTTGTGGCTCAGGATAAGGTGCCGATCATCTTACTCCTCGATGGAGCCGGAGCAAGAGCGGAATTGGAGCTTGTCGAGGGGCCTCCCAGTGCTCCGCATCATGGAGCCCTGGCCGCCCTTTCCGGATTAGTGCCGATCGTCAGTTGTATACTGGGACCCTGCGCAGGCGATTCGTCTCTTCTTGGTGTTTTGGCCGAGTTTGTCATTATGGTCAAGGGGATCAGTATGTTCGGTATCGCCGGCCCCCCGGTGGTTCAAACGGCTACCGGTGAAGAGATCAGCAAGGAAGAACTGGCCGGTTCAAAAGTACATTGCTATGAGAGTGGGGTGGCGGACAATGAAGCGAAGTCTGAACCTCACTGTTTCAATATGGTCCGACAATACCTCTCCTATTTACCATCCAACGCCTGGGAAGCCCCGCCCTATCTCTCCTCTAATGATCCCCCAGACCGACAAGATAACGAATTACTGCGGATCATCCCGGAAAACCTGCAAACCCCATATGATATGAAAAAAATCATTCGCTGTATCGTGGACGAAAATTCTTTGTTCGAGATCAAACCCGGTCATGCCAAAAACATCATCACCGCTTTGGCCCGCATGGACGGCCACAGTGTCGGCCTGATTGCCAATCAACCCATGAATTTAGCCGGTGCCGTTGACGTTAAGGCGGCCCATAAGGCCAGGCATTTTATCGATCTCTGTAACGCCTTTCATATCCCTATTATTTTCCTCGCGGATGTCCCCGGCGTATTGCCAGGGAAAAAGGCCGAACGAGCCGGAACACTCAGGGTAGGACTGACCATCGCTAATGCCATTGCCGGGTGCCGGGTGCCCATTATTTCTATTATCGTGCGCAAAGCCTTTGGCTATGGGGGCACCTCAATGGGTCTTATCGGTACAGGACAAGTCTTTATCGCTGCCTGGCCCTCGGCCAATTTTTCCTCTCTGCCGAGCGCAGGCAGCGCGGCTGTCTCCAGAAGAAGCGAACTGGACAGCACTACAGATCCTGAAGGGAAGCGGAAAGAATTAATGACCGATTTGGAGGAGAAGGAAGGCCCTTATCTGGCGGCAGGGTCTTTCAGGGTTGATGCGATCATTGATCCCAGGGAGACAAGACCCCGGATTATTCGACACCTGGAAATTGCCCGTCAACGATTGAAAGAGCCCCTTGGACCGATGGTGAAACAAGGGATCATGCCATAACCGATTCTATTACCCTCTCCTCGACGGAAAAATGAAGATGAAGCCGATGTTTTATAAGGAGGAATAACATGGTTGATAAAAGCAAACGGTTTATCCGCCCCACCACGCCCCTTCAGGATTTGGGTACCCTGAAGGGCAAAAAGATTTATTTTGACAGCATCGCCGAGATGCTGACCCACCGTGCCCGGGAAATTCGGGATATAGCTCAGGTTCTCTATTACGACCAGGTGATCACCTACGCCCAGGTTAACGAACGGGCCAATCGGGTAGCCAATTACCTCAAGGAAAAAGGAGTGGTAAAGGGCGATACGGTTTCGGTCATGGTGCTGAATTCTCCGGAAATCTATTATACCATGTTCGGGGCACAAAAACTTGGGGCTATTGCCGGGGCGATCAACTATATGCTGAAGGGGCCGGAAATCGCCTATGTTCTGGAAGACTCTAAACCCAGGGTTGCTTTTGTTGGCAGTGAATATATGACTGAATTTGCCAAAGGCTGGCAACTCTCTCGTCACAAACCGGTCGTTGTCGAGGTGGAGACCGGGATCGATCATGGAGAAACCATAAAGGAAGAGACGTTGAAGGCCATCCTGGATCACTATCCTGCGGATGAATGTTTGGTTCCTCAGTCTCTGGATGACCCCTTTTTATTGCTCTATTCCTCAGGGACGACCGGAATGCCCAAGGGCATTCTAATCTCCAACCGAAACGAGTTTTCCATTTGCCAAAATCTGGCCGAATTAGGCCTGTATCAATCAGGGGATGTTCTGATGATCATCCTGCCCATGTTTCATACCAACCCTCTCTGTGTATTTACCTATCCTCCCAGTTATCAAGGGCTGACCCTTTGTATCCGTAAATCCTTTTCCCCTTCGGATTTCTGGCCATCCTTGACACAATATGGGGTAACGATCCTTATGGCCGTTCCTACTATGTACTCCTATGTTTTTAATGCCGTCGATCCGGAAACTATTGAATATGACAAACTCAAGCTGCGTTATGCGTTTGCTGGATCAGCCCCTATTTCCCTTGACCTGGTTAGGGGTTTTAAAGAAAAATTCGGTGTTCAGATTATCGACGGCTACGGTTTAACCGAGGTTACCGGCGTCTCTACACTAAGCTTCAACACTCCGGAGAACTGGATCTCCATTGGAACCCCTTTGGGCGGTCAGGAGGTTGAAATTATGGATGACAACAACAACATCCTTCCCTACGGGAACCAAGGCGAGATTTGTATCAGGGGTGAGGCGGTGATGTTGGGTTATTTAAACAAGCCTGAAGCTAACGCAGAAACGATCAGGGATGGCTGGCTGCATACGGGTGATATGGGACGCATGGATGAGCAGGGTTTTGTCTATATCTCCGGTCGAAAGAAGGAGATGATCAACCGCGGCGGTGAAAATATTTACCCCAGGGAGATTGAAATCCCCCTGGAAAAACATCCCAAAATTGCCGAGGTGGCCGTTGTCGGAGCATCGGACCCTTCCCTGGGGGAACGGGTCCGGGCTTGTATCGTTTTAGTTGAGGGCTGCACAATGACGCCCGAGGAGGTTAAAGAGTATCTCGCAGACAAGATAGCCAAATATAAGATTCCCGAATTTTTTGAATTCATGGAAAATTTTCCACGGAACCCAACGGGGAAAGTGCTTAAGCAGGATTTAAAAAAAATGTTTAGTTGAAGATTCCTATCACTTCCGTTCCATTAACAGGTTGAGGAGGGGAAAAAATGGAAATTCGCCGGGCCAGAATAGAGGATGAACATCAGATCATCGAACTTTTGAAGGAGTTTCCGGAAAATGCACTGGGACCGGTGGATTGGAAAGCCGGCAGGGAGACTTTCCGGCAAATAATGCATCATCCGGAACTGGGCAGCATTTTTGTCGCCGAAGAAGAGGGGGAAGCCATAGGGCTGATCACCCTCTCCTTCCCAACAGCCATCCGTTGCGGAGGAATCTACACCTGTATTGAAGAATTTATAGTCGGAGAAAAGGGCCGGGGAAAAGGAATAGGGGGAAGACTCCTGAGGGCGGTCTTGGAAGAAGCCACCTCTAAAGGATGTTACGAGCTTCAGGTTAATAATCCCAGCGAATCCGGGTATCCGGTTTATCTGAAATACGGGTTGGCCGATGTCGGAAGACATCTTAAAATCAAGATACCATAAGGGGTGAGATGGTTTTTGGCCTAAAACCCCAGGGCTTTTTAACAAGAATACATAATCTGGTAATTACCTGGCTGACTTAGATATTCCCGGGACAATCGATACTCACCTCTTCCTTATTGGGAACGACAGGGTACCCTCCGAGGGGGGAGACACCATAGCACTTGAAAATGAGATATGTTTCTGTTATTTTCCTTTCATGTCAGAAAGATTCGAGAGCAACCCCATTTTAAAATTCCTTGCTGATCCGCCCTTCTCGGGAAGGTGATTGT
>CAWAKF010000021.1:0-127288 GCA_963782435.1 uncultured delta proteobacterium | reverse complement strand
CAATCCGTTTTCCCACTGCTCTTTTACTGATAGAAATCTTCCTGAGGATGTTTAAATTTACCGGAAATTGATGGGTCCACCTTTTATTTGTATTTGAACTGTAGAGGTTTTTTGGGGGGGGATTTGGGGGAAATGAGGTCTTATTTTAGGAAGATAGGTGGCCACCTGAAGTATTGCTCCCCCTATCCTCTAAATTTAATTTTAGAAAAACGGAAGAATACAAAGCGCAAATCGTTGAAAGATTCGCTAAAAAAAAAATAAGGGTTCCAGCCTATTAAAAACTCTTATTTTATATGAAAATTATTTAAAATTATTATTAACTGCTAAACGGGAAGGTTTTATTCCCTCCCGTTTAGCATCAGTTGCTATTTCTTTGGTGGTTCTTGTTCTAATTTGGTAATTTGATCCTTCTTCACCTGCACTTCCTCCATCATGGCTTTCAACCCATCGAAGGCCTCACGAATATTGCCGCTTTTAAGTTTATCTTTGATACCTTCAAGATCAATTTCCCATTTCCCAATTGCCGCTTGGACTTCTTCCTTTGGAACCGGCAATTTTCTTGATCGCCTCTGAAACATCCTTTTTCAGGTCGTCAAGGCCTTTCTGGGTTTCCCCAATATACTTTTCCGCCTCCTCCTTCATTTTGGCCTTTCCTGCCTCAACACCGTCCATAGCTTGCTGGGCCAGAGGAACGATCTCCACCAGGGTCTTGGCGGCTTCTTTATACTCTTTCGCTGCTATTTGATCTTTCGCCTTCTGTAAAGCTTCTTTAGCTTTTTTGAAAGTGTCCTCTGAATACAGGTCCGCTCCTTTTTGTTTCGCCCCCTCTATGGCCTGCTCCGCCTTAGCCAAAGCCTCTGTAGGCGGCTTGGAGCAACCCCATACCAGCATGAGAGATAAAACAGCAACTACAAAAAATAACGCATTAAAAGTCTTCTTCTTCATCATTCCGGCCTCCTGAAATAATTTTGTGAATTTATAATATATTACAATATTACAGACTAAATAAAAACCCTTAATTTTGTTTTTGAATTTTGGCCTTCCATGCTATATTGAAGATTAACACCTGTAAAAAAGAAATATAAAAAATTCTTGGATTAACGCCGGCCTCATCTAACAATGGGGCGGCCTCTCGATATCAAGCCGTAATCGTTAATACCGCCATGTGCCAAGGATATCCATTTGCGGATATATTTGTTGAACTTGATTATGATTAGGTGAAAATTTTTCATAGGAAATCGAAGCGTTCCTTCCTTTGAAAGATATTTTGATTATTCTAATAATCGTGGAGTAAAGCGGGTTGAACGAAAGAGTAACATTTAAAAGGAATATCGGCTTGTTTATGGCCACCATGATCGGCATTGGCGCGATGATGGGACCGGGAATTTTTGCTCTGCCCGGCGAATTGGCCCATATGGTCGGTCCGCTGGGAATTTTCGTGTATCTGGCGATGGGACTTTTAACGGTATTCACCGCTCTCAACTACAGCGAGTTAGGCGCGGCTATCCCTATAGCCGGGGGCGGATATTCTTTTACCAGTCGCACCCTTCCAAAACCGGTGGCCTTCTTCACGGGATGGTTTTTCTGGATTGGAAATACGGTCGCCTGCGCAATGTACGCTATCATATTTGCACTGACCATTCGAGCCTACTTTTGGCCGAATCTCGGGGTGGGCATTTCAGTTCTGGTTACTACCCTGATTTTCGGGGTAATTAACCTGCGAGGGATGTCTGAAGCAGTCAAAGTCGTTACCGTAATGAACCTGATAGAATTGGCTGTTTTAATTGGTGTCGCTTTACTGGGCATTGCTTCCGTGAAGGCACCAAACCTGCAACCTTTGGCCCCCATGGGTTACACTCCTTTTATTCCCGCAATGGCACTGATCTATGTTTCTTATGTCGGGTTCGAACTCATTACGGTTGCCTCGGAGGAAATTATTGACCCCGGCAAAACGATTCCACGCGCCATTCTCATTACATTAGGAATTGGGGTCATAATCTATGTATTCGTCGTATGGGTGATGATGGGATCGGTTCACTATACTGATCTGGCAAACAAGTGATGTACCCTTTATTTTCACCGCCGAGCGAATTTTGGGTCCCTGGGGACGCTGGGCTGCTATTATCACCACCGTTATGGCCAGCCTGTCAGCCTTCAGTGTCACTGATAAAAAAGTAAAGGCTTATAACTTGGCAGAGCATTGGACTGCCAAGGCCATAAAGAGGCACAACCGTGGCACTAAAGTTGAAAGTTAGGGAGGCTGCATCTTGGGTGGCGGCGGCTCATCTCTGTGTCACCACAGGGGAAGTATAGTGGCAGATTTGATTTGAACTTTTTGATGTGCATTTTAGAAAGGGGAGAAAATGAAAACGACAAAAATGATTATAATCGCAATGACCTTTTTCGGGATAGGTTTTATGGCAACGTCGATTTGGGCCACGAGCCAGAAGGTCGATCCAGCCATCTTTTTGGGGAAGGAACCCAAAGAGGCCGCGGCGGCCCTTCTCTCGGTAGCCGAAATCCAGGCCGGTGATGGTAGCTGGGAACTTATAGCTGTGGGGAGGATCTACTACCTATCGGGCGACAAGGCGAAGGGTCAAATCATCTTCGACAAGGTGGCCAAGGTGGCCAAGAAAGATGACTGGGAGCGGATTGCAAAAGTCTACATGGAGGCGGGAGAGTGGGACAAGGCCGAGCCCTTGCTCCAAAAGGTCCTGGCTCTTGCTCCGGATGACGATTCTAGTCATGCCTTATTGGGTGCTTTCTACAACCTGAAGGGGCAAAGGGGAAAGGCGGAAGATCTTTTCTCCAAGTCCTTGAAAAAGGGCGACAGCGTATGGAACACACTCGACGCCGCGGGCTCTTATTTAGGGATCCAACCCTACTGACAAAATTGTTTTAGGAGTTTATTGAGAACTAAGGAAAGAAATCTGCTTTTTTTATGCCAGGAATCGGGAGTTCCCATGGCCGAAATAGGCTGGGAAGTGGGGAATGGAACAACTGGGAAAGCTATGATTGTTAAAAGGAGTAATTAAACTCAAAAGTGAACTCAGTGGAAAACGTCCCCATTTATTCACTAAAGATTAACTTTATCGGTCGGTTAAGTGATTTAAGGATAATATCTTCCAAAATGAATATTCCAGAATGAAAATATTTCACTAAAATGGATAGCATTTTTCCTTTTTATGGAAGGCCATTTCATTTTTTATGAATTTTTTGTGTTAAATTTTTGGGGCATTAATGGGGAATTGAGCGCCCCTAAGGTGCTGAGGATTAAGAAGTTTTCACTTTTTATTTTTTATTTTGACTTTAAAATCCTCTTCCCCTCTCATCCTCTCTCCTTTTATCTTTTTTCCTTTTCCCATCTTTCCAATATTCCATCCTCCCCCCCCATTTATTGTCGTATTTATTTACAATATTAAAAATCATTCCATTATTACCAAATTACAGGAAGTTATCATTTAATCCCCACATACCACCCCTATTTTTGTCGGATTTCTTTACACTTCTTAAAACCATTATATTATATATTAAATTACAGCAAGTTATCATCTGGTTACCATCAACCACCCCATTTATTGTCGGATTTCTTTACGATTTTGAAATTGGGCAATATTGGGAATTTTACCTATTGAAGCAACCGGGGGAAACTTATATTAAAAAAATAATCTTATTTAATTCAAACAGTTATATTTAGCACCCGGAGCTTTACCTTCCAGCCATCCCTTTGTGGCATGAATGTTGCTTAAGTTAACGTGTTAACAAATTTGATAAGTAAAAACAAAAAAAGAAAGGAGAAAGGAAAATGAAAAAGTATTTATGTTTTTAGCGATTTTGGGGTGTATTATTTGGATGGGGGGTAATGCCCTTGCGAGCCGATATGTCGTATGATTATAGTTTATCTTTAAATCAATATGTTAATTCGTCGGGAGGGAGTGTCGACAGTCACTCTTGGGAGAAATTGTATTTCCCTGATTCCAGCTATGGCACATATACAGGTGGCTCATTTGAATATGACGATTACATTAATAACCTTGTATCCTTTACAATTTCTCTGACCGGCAAATACGACAAGACAACTAACGGGCAGGATATTGATGTTTTTTTAGGTTTAGGTGGAACAAGTTCGCCGATAAAAATTGCATCCTTCAATCCGCTTAATTCTACCTATAACAATTCAAACCCATTTACATTTACGGCTGATATTCTAAATGGTACTGCTTCTTTCACCCAGAATGGTATTACCACCGATCTAGGAGCCCTGTTAGGTGGCATAACTAAAAATAGTTTTGTCAACTATGATTCTTTTTATTTGGGCGAAGGATGTGACTTTCGGTTAACAGGAGTTACGCGACCATGTCGATGTCAGCACTTCCGTCCCCGAACCAACCTCCCTTCTTCTCTTGGGATGTGGCTTAGTAGGGTTGGCCTCTACCCGGTTAAGGAAAAAACACTAAAAATATTCTTTATCTAAGAATTTATTTCCCTAAAAAACCCCGTACAAATTGTACGGGTTTTTTTAGGGAAAAGGGATGCTTATTTGAAATCACCCTTTTGGGTTACTTGGGTTACTTGAGTTATTCACTTATTCTTCCGAAGATCACTTGGGAAGGTTCAAGAGGGCGGCTTTTATCTGGGTTCGGGAATGGACTTTCATCTTCCTCATAATATTTTTGACGTGATATTTAACCGTTTCTTCACCAATGAATAGGAGCTCACCGATTTTTTTCTTGGTCATTCCTTTGCTGATAAGTTGGAGTACTTCACTTTGCCGGTTAGTCAAATGAAATATGCTGGCGACCTGGGGTATATCCATCAGGCTTTCTACGGGTGCGGGTTTGATCAACAGGAGAATAAAGTTTCTCAATTTTCCCTGATTCGGATCTCCAAGAGCGAAGCAACGGAGAAGTAATGGTTCGTTCCTGTTCGGCATGATCGATTGTTCAACTTTCTCTATCACCTCATGACTTTCATGGTCCAACTTGTTTTTTGTTTTCTGAAAAAGTAAAAGGATTTCTTCCGGAAGTTGGGGAAGTATCTTTGTATTTTTCAACCAGTTCTTCAACTGAGGCAAATATATCCTTGCTTGGCGATTGAAGTAGAGGAGCTGACCTTGTAAATTAAATATTAATGTTCCCGGTATGCTGTCCATCTTGTCTTTACAGGTTCGGTCAAAGGTCGAGATGACATGAATTTATTTGGAAGAAATTATCTAAGGCTCTTTTTTGAAAAGAAAGCATGAGTAGCATTAAAATATTATCGTAATATAAATAGTCTTAGTGTATATTATCAATGGGCTAAATTTGTCAATAAAAATCCTATCTGTGGGGGATTGGCCAACTAACCAATTTTAATACAATTAGGTGAGCAATTGACAAAAAAAACAGAAATGAGAATGGGATCCCGTAGGCCCTTCAGTCAAACCGCCGATTTTGAATTGACACGGATACAATCCAAAACTGGGGGGATCATGCAGGGGAAAGGGTGGGCATTGGATATCAGCCACAAGGGACTGGGGTTTATATCCGATATCCCCCTGGCGGCCGGAGAAATCATAAGGCTCAACTTCCCCTCACATCCCGATGGATTCTCCATCCCGGTATTTTCTGAAGTCCGATGGGTGAAATCAGAGGATAATGGATATAGAGTAGGCATACAGTATATTTCATAATAAACAGTCATACAAGTTACTAATAAAACATGGAAAAATGTTATTCCCTGCCGGGGTGGTCCAACCATTTTTTCCACATTTCCTTCCGTAATTGTTATTTTTCGGAATGACCTCCTTAAAATAGTTATAGGGGACATCGTAAAATTTAGGGTGAGGGACAAATTTTTATAAGAATTTTATTGGTTCCAATAATCCTCAAACTTTTTATTCAAGACCCGTAAATTTTTTTTAGTTACTTCTTCCGATCGACAAATCTCCCCCCCTTTTCTAAAGGAGAAAGGGGGGGTATTGGGTTTACTTACCAACAGATCGGGCCCTATTGATCAATGCCGCCAGATCCAGGACTTCAAGGCGGTTTTCGAGGCCTTCGGATTTAACCGCATCATCGAGCATCTTGAAACACTGAGGACAGGCCACGGCTATGATCTCGGCACCGGTCTCCAAGGCCTCCCGGACGCGGACCCGGGCCGGGCTGTCTTCCCCCGGTCCGATGATATCCGTAAAGAAGTTCCCCCCGCCTCCTCCGCAGCAGAAGGCATTTTCCTTATTCCTCCGCATTTCTATAAATTTAAGTCCGGGGATGCTTTTTAATATCTCGCGCGGTGGGTCATAAAGTTGATTATGCCGGCCCAGATAACAGGGATCATGATATGTTACCTTGGCACGAAATTCAGAAAGGGTAATCTTTTTATCTTTAATCAATCCTGCCAGAATTTCAGTAAAGTGAAAAATTTCAAAATTGCCTCTCAGCCGGGGATAATCTTTTTTAAAAGTATTCAGGGCATGGGGGTCGAGGGTGATTATTTTATTTACATCCATTCTTTTGAATTCCATAATGTTGTATTCGGCCAGTTGCTCAAAAAGCCCGTTCTCTCCCAAAACCTTGACCTCGTTCCCGTCACAGGTCTCCCGGCTCCCTAAAATACCTACAGATAGACCGACATCGATTAACAACTTTCCTACGGATCGAGCCATCCTTTGACCAACCTCATCATAAGATCCGACGCAGCCCACATAAAACAGGTAGTCTTGACCGGAAAATTCCTGTAGTCCGGTCCCTTCGGCCCATCTCCCCCTTTCGGCTTGCGGTAGTTTATAAGGGTTGCCATTCACGGAAATGGCTTTAAAATAATCCCTGACCTGGGGCGGAATCTTTCCCTCGTTGACCAATTCAGCCTTTGGCTTCCTGAAAGATTTCCGGCAAATAATCCTTAAATTTCGGGAAGACGCACTGCTCCTTGCAATTGTCGCAGGCGGCACAGGAATAAAGGATCTCGGCAAAATGGGAGCTGGTTTCTATCTCTCCACTAAGCCAGGCCCTGATGAGCCACATCCGGCCTCCCGGTGAGTAGGTGTCCCAACCAAAAGCCTTATAAGAGGGACAATTGAAGTCGACATAATCATCCGGGAATTTACAGTAGCCGCACCGGAAACATCGATGGACAATTTCGGCATGTTCTATTTCGTGGATATATTCCATTTTAATTCACCTCCCAGTTGCCGGGATTCATAATCCCTTGAGGATCCAGGTTTTTCTTTATCATCTGAAGCAGCTTCCTCGTGTTGGGATCCATTTTTTCCAGCGTCATTTTCTGTTCCATGTAATTAGGCTTCCAGGGGATCCCTCCCATTTCCAGGGCGAAGGCGGTTGCCTCATCCAGAGCCGATTTCACTCTGGCCATCATGGCCGGGTCGGCCCGGTTAAAGGCAAAGGAGATGCTGAACATCATGGAATGCCCTCCGGAGATCAACCTGGCCGAACTCGCATATAAGACCTCGTATTTTTCCGCCAGTTCAACGACCTTGGCGGCATATTGCGGAAAATGCTCAATCAGTGTAATTGGCCCGGAATACTCGAATCCTCCCCCCCGGGGCACATCGGCAAATCCGGCAATCCCCCTTTGAGGCATTTCTAATAGAGAATCTCTTAAAAATTCCAGCCCCATAAATCCGCCGTCTTTAGAATCGATAAATTCCTGGACCGCATCCCAGATCATCCTTCTTTTAAAATCGATCTCTTCTTCCGTATCACCGGTGAAATAGATGGTGATGTGATAATTATCTTTGAAATAGCAAAGGCCTGGGTTGAAACCAAACATTGATGTCTTCCAACATTTCCAGATGGGTGAGCTTGAAGAGAATTTCCGAAACCAGATCGACCCGGTCGGTGACGAATAATTCAACATCTCTTATCTTCTTGTTAGGATAAAGTTTCAAGCCCACCTTGGTCAGTATGCCGGTAGTACCCAACCACCCCAAAAAGAGGCCTGAGAGATCAGGAAGGGTAGGGCCTTTGGAAAACCAGTAAGGGCCTAATGAAGGAGAACCGATTTTGCAGATGTCCCCTGTAGGCAGGACTACTTCCAGGCCGGTCACCATATCGGAGTTGAACCCGTATTGCTGAGTTAGCCGGCCCTGACCATGCAGAGATACATTGGCGGCGATGGTCGTGGTAGGCGGGGCATCAGGCAGGCTATGCCGCAGATTTGGGTGATGATCTTGGAGATAGGCCTTGAGCATCCCTTGAGAGGTGCCTCCTTCGACCACAGCATAGCGGGCCTTGGCGTTCACCTCTAATATTTTGTTCATCCGCTTCATGTCCACGACAATACCCCCTTTTAAAGGGATTACCAACCCGGTCAAGGACATGCCGTTTCCCATGGGAACGATGGGTATCTTTTCCCGGTTGGCCAACAGGATCAACTTTTGGACTTGTTCGGTTGTTTTTGGAGCCACGACAAAATCCGGAAGATGGGGCGCCAAGACCCCGGGGTCCCGGGAATAAAACCAGAGCTCTTCCGGGGAATTGGAAACGCCCTTTTCGCCGACTATTTCAATGAGAGCTTGCTTTATATCACCCATGTTATTCGATCCCCCTTTCCTTTTCGCCGATGGCCATCTTGCATAAATCGATAAGATGGATCGGTTTTATTCCCTTTTTGGTCACCTTTTCAGACAGCGATGTCTGGCAGGCCGGACAATTAAAGACACAATACTCGGCCCCAACCTGCAGCATATCGTCAATGTTCCTTTGTTGGACATCATCGGCCAACTTATACCCGGAAACCGACCGCAGAATTTCAGCACAACACAGGGCGTTTTCATCCTGGTAAGTCCTGACCGGGCAGTTCCACACCGATCAGATCCAATATTTCATTCACCAGATGGTGTTTCTGGGGAATTAAGCCTATTGGAGCAAGGACGCTGATAAGCCACCTTGATGTTCAAGGGCCTGATCTTTTCTTTCAGTTCCTTGAGGCGTTCCAGTAAATAATCCATATAATAAACCGGTTTAAAGGGTACCTCCAATCCATAGGCCGGGGCGATGGAAGTAAAGGTGCCGTAACATTCATCATGGAGGCAGATTACCTCTTTAACACCCAGTTTGGCAAAATTATCGATCACCACAGGAAGCCTCTCTTTGACGACCGACATCTTGGCGAAATGGGTGTGAACTGCCGGGCACATGAACTCTGCCCCGAACACCATGGCCGAGCGCCACTTCCTGGAAGATTTCTCCTGTGCCCAATTCACCAAGGGCCGGAATAAAACAGCAGGAGAGGGCCTTTTCTTTTACTGCCCCGACCATCTGCTTACCCTGCATCAAGGTCATATTGATCCACTGGTTGGTGATTGGCCTGGGGGCGGTGTAGATCCCCTTTTCTTCTCTCCTCTCCCCGATAAGATAAAAGGGATGATTCCCCCGCGGGCAATATTCCTCGCAGGCATAACAGGTGACGCATTCCTGCAAGACACGGGACTCCTCTCTGTTAAAAACCTTCAGCATTTCCTTCCGGGCCTCATCTTTTTCGAAATCCATATACTGACACTTTAAGAGGCAATCGGCTGAAGGGCAGGATGCGCATACTTTTCCATCAAACTTTAATTCTCCCATAAAACCTCCCTGCCATTTTCGGCTGTTCATCTGATTATCACTTTTGTTCCATCCTCTAACGTCACTATTTTGTTTCCCTTTTTTTAAATAGAAGTTGGCCGGCAAAGGGTTCGGATCGAGATAGGGTCCAAAGAAGTAGGTGGGATATTTGGAACCCATCTTCATCAGAACTTCCACAATCCCTATCTGAAGGTGGCAAGGCCGAATTATCAATCGTCATCCTCTCAATCGCACCCCGACCGGAGTGTCATGAACCCATTTATGGCTCTATTACTTCCAAGAATTTCTCCTGTTCGAAGGAATAGAGCTTCTCAATAATATACAGGATATACTTTTCGCAGGTATCCTTCGGTTTCCCCGATTCCAGAAATTTCTGGTACTCGCCGGGGACGTTAAAATCTAAACCCAGTAGGCCCCGACAGGTGATATTCCCAAATTTTTGAATGAAATCTCCGACTAATTTGTCGGCCTGGAGACGAATGGTAGTTCTGGCCTGTTTAGCCTTCGCTTTGTCCGACAGGGAACAGCGGTGTATTAATCCCAAAAATACTGCTGATGCGGTAATCGCTCCGCAAGGGGCATCTTGATGTCCACTGATTCCTCCCATGAAGGGAATGCCTGCCCAAAGAAAATCTTCATTACCCATATCGTACGTTTCCCACATAACTTGCAGGACCGCCGGGCCTCAGTGATATCCTTTGTGCAGTAATTGCATTGTCTTTGTTTTTGCTTCTTCAATTGATAAATTAGTCGGCATGTTAAAATCCCCTTTCTATCCGTTCTTTTAAATAATTCATAAATAACGTCAACCTGACAAACCCCGGATCATGTTGCGATGCAGGTACGGGTCGCCTCCAGGGTCAAAATCAGTACTTTTCCCTTTCCACCTGTTTTTCAGATAGGCCTTTCTAAAGAATATCGGCCGATTCTACCTCTATAACGGGACATGAGCGGAAAAAACGACTCTATTCGGCACCGTTATCTTGCCAATCCTCTTGGGTGTAAATAGATGCTTGAATTCCTGCGTTGCCATAGTTCCCCTCCTCGTTTTCTGCGAAATGATCGGTTATTTTTAGGCCAATATTTACGAAACAACTCCTCCCTCATTTTGCCTTTAATAATCGATGTGCCCAAAACTAAATACGTCAGGCTCAAGAGAAAATCGTGAGTATATTATATCGTAAATAATTTGGTTAAGCTATTCTATTGATCATCAGATATTAGGTCGATCATCGGTATCACTCCTTATTTTTCAGGCCAGGGTATCTCACCCAGGGCCATACGGCACAGATCGGTGATAAATATCTTCGGAAGACCGACCTTTGTTGTGGGCCGGCGCATCACGGCGTCACAGATTGGGCAGATGGTTATCAGGGCTTGAGCGCCGTTATCTATCGCGTCTTGAACATTGTTGGTCTGCATATTAATAGCCAACTCTTTATTTACGCCGATAGCAGGTCCACTGCAGCACAAGGCGTTCATACCCTCATATTTTCTTGAGCACGCGTTCCGCCCCAATCAGCGCGAAGATTTCATTCAGCCAGGTATCCTGTTCCGGTATCCATCTGACGGCGCAGTTCGGCTGATAGGCCACCTTTTTACCCAGTTTGGTAGTAGCGCTTGGATTGCTTTTGAAATATTCACGCAGGTATTCAAACAGGTGCATATATTTGTAGGGCACATTGATACCAAGCTCCTTGGCCTTTATGTGAGCCAGAACATATCCTTCGTTATGAAGGTAGACGATATCTTTGCCCAGTTCGGCCAGCCCTTCGATCACCTTCCGTCCGTATTTTTCGGCAAAACTCTCTCCACCCATATGCACCATACCGACCAGTGAGGCGTACTTCCTTCCCCGTATCACGGTCATGCCTTTAAACATCCTGCTTTCGATCGTCCCTTCGGGAAATTGGTTATATTGGAAGGAATCGAAAGATAGGACAGGCTTATCAGTGTCCCCTTTTATAAACTGACTGTCTCCGTTACCGCCTTCAAATCCCTGGGCCACTCCATCAAGATAAGGTTTACCGTTTAGGGCTATAGGGCCGGTGCCAATCTTCTCTTGCATTTTAAAAATAAGGTTGGCCGGATCAGCCCCGGTTGGACAGTTCTGAAAACAGGCATTACAGGTAATACAACTGTTCAGGATGTCCGCCGCCTTACCCGCCATAAGAAGTTTTATTTCACTTACGGCTTTTTCCTTATCGTAATCAACGTAACGACACTTGACCAGGCAATCTCCACATAAATCACATTTTGAAGCATCCCACATTTTGTCACCTCCATTAAAGTTGGTTGGTTGTAAAATTAGCCTTAAAATCCATTCTTTCTTAAGGCCGCCACTTTGACGCTCTCAAAAGATGATAAGAAACCCTATCATGAAAAAACCGGTAAGAAAAGATTAAAGAGGTATCACTTCCCCATTTTTAATAATATACTTTTGCTTCAATATACCCGGATTTTCACTGACCTTTGTAATAATATTCTTCGTTAACTGGTTTTTCATCTCCTTTAACCGGTGTAATGGTTTTTCACCAATGGCCATTTGAGCCAGCTCGGTAATATAATATACTTCAATATTTTGCTCCTCGGCTTTTTCCACCAGTCCAGTAAAACACCCAGTACAACTCACCACAATAGCTTCCGCGCCTATTTCCCGGGCTTCAGATACCCTTTTCTCGGCAATTTTAGAAGCCAATTGGGGATTCTTGCCCGATATTACCAGCGGGGTACCACAACATAATGATTTTTGCCGGTTGTGTTTCATTTCCGCGATTTCCGCCCCCATCAACTGAAGGAGTTTCCTTGGATTTTCACGTATTTTCGGTCCCAGCATTCTCCAGGCGCAGGGATCATGAAAGGTCACCCTCTTATGAATGGGGTGGGTAAAGGCGATTTTACCCTTCTGATGCTCTTGGAGAAGGTATGTAGCTATATTTACCGTTTCAATATCAAATTCAGGAATGATCTTAGGATAAACATCGCCAATTATATCGTCGCAACCCGTGCAAAAAGTAATTAATTTCTTAGTCCCGAGTTTTTCAAACTCTTTAAGCAATTGTCTACCCTTGATCTTGGCCTCTTCTTCTCCGAAAGAATGCACATAAACACCACAGCAATATTTCATTCCGCCCACCTTGGGCAATCGCTCCAGCAATTTTGTCTTGGCAAGATCCGTATAGATATGTGAAAGGGCGCATCCCAAATAAAAAACTTCTTCATTGGGATCGGGATTTAAATAGGCATCCATATCTTTCAATTGTTCTTCAGGCTCAAACTCCAGTCCGATCGTCATCATGTTGAAGGGAACCTCGTCAGTGATCAACGACAGACAGGCTCTACCTTTGTCGCTGCTTTTTCTTGATAAAATCTCTTTTCTAAGGTGGGAAGGATTTGATTGAGTCGGGCAAATGACATCGCAGAAAGCACAACCAGCGCAATTCTTTAAAATGATCGTTGATTCTTTCAATTCAATCATTCGCTCTATTTCCGCCTTAGTCTCTTCCTTGGGCATTTCGATAAAAGGGCATAATTGGAGACACAGCCCACATCGTTTACATGTTTCTTGGTTGAACATGCGGTTCTCTTTGTTTTTTGATGGATTATTTACAGAAAATTTTCAATTCTTTTTGATTAAATTTTTATTATCACTTGACGTCCAAAAAAGAAAGTGGCATAAACGTCATTAAACATCTTATTTGCGTCATTTTTCCCAAAATCTGGAGAAACTACAATGAAAAAAATTACCATATTGGCTCTCCGTAACACCTTTGCCTCAACTGTGATAGGTCCTATGGACGTATTTTCCCTTGCCGGCCAACTCTGGAACCATATTCATGGGCTCCCCATAACCCCCTTTTTTAAGGTCGAGATAGCCTCATTCGACGGAAAACCGGTCAAGTGTCTTAATAATATAATTATCCAGCCACACCGGGCTATAGAGGATGTGGAAAAAACCGATTTAATCCTTATTCCCAGTATCACCGACATTGAGAAAACCATTAAATACGGCGCACCGGGTCTTCAATGGCTTCAAAGCCATTATCGGCAGGGTGCAAGTATCGCCAGTTTTTGTACCGGCGCTTTCTTTCTGGCTGAAACCGGATTGTTGAATGGGAAGACCGCAACCACCCATTGGGGTTATGTGGATCTATTTAAGCAGATGTACCCACGGGTCAACTTGAAACCAGAACGGCTTATAACCGATGAGGGGGATTTATTTTGTGCCGGGGCCTTTGGTGCAGGAGTTGATCTTCCTGTGTACCTGGTTGAGAAATATTGTGGTCATGAAGTGGCCATCCAGTGTTCCAAATCGTTAATCCATGATATGGGACGAAGTTCTCAGGCGCCATATAGTGTTTTCCAATTTCAGAAAAATCACACCGATGAAAAGGTCAAAATCATCCAGCAATGGATCGAAGATCATTATGCCGAAGAAGTTGATTTCGAGATAGTTACCAAACAATTCGGTATGAGTCGGCGAACTTTTGAGCGTAGATTTAAAAAGGCAACCGGCGACACCCCCCTGGTATATTTACAACGGACCCGGGTAGAAGCCGCCAAAATCATGTTGGAAGTAAAAAGCGAAACTTTTGATGAAATCTCCTGTCGGTCCGGTTATGAAAACAGCAGCCATTTCAGGGGAATTTTTAAAAAATATACCGGGCTTTTGCCGACGGAATACCAAAGAAAATTCCAGCGCCATTCATTCAGAAAAAATTAAAGGTGGTTTTCCCTGAGGACATTACCACTCCCAAAGCAGTCCGGCGGCTTCCCCTAATCGACAAAGAGGATCTCCGAAAGGCTCAGGAAGGTAAAACTCCTTTCCCCTATGGTGAAATGTTGGGGGTGGATTTAAAGAAAGTTACCAACAGGGTGATTTTGGAACCCGGTTCCGGATCCCGGATAAACCCGAAGACCCAAACTGGACCAAACTGCTGATATTGAATACTTAATAAAAATTCAGGCTTCTATTATCCAGTATCTTTAATTTAAGGAAGGAGGCAAAAATGGAGGAAGTGCGGAAAATTAGAACGGCCTGCCGTAGCTGCCATGGGGGGTGCGGGGTCATCGCCACCGTTCAGGACGGTAAGGTGATCAAGGTGGAAGGGGATCCGGATTCTCCCATCAGCCACGGCACGCTGTGCAGCAAGGGCTTGGCTATCACCCAACTGGCCTATCATCCTGACCGCATCTTTACCCCATGAAAAAATCGGCGGCAAACTGAGCGGGAAATGGGAGCGGATTTCCTGGGATGAGGCCCTGGATACGATCGCCGAAAAATTCAAAGCGGTCATTACCGAACACGGTGCCGGATCCATCGTCGTCGGGCAGGGCACGGGCAGGGATTATGAAAGCCATCTATACCGGTTTGCCAACCTGCTGGGCACCCCCAATGTCCTGACCGCCGGACATATGTGCTATGTTTCGAGAGTTGCCTCAACCCTGATCACGGTCGGCACATCTACCCGATCGGCGACTACGAAGGCGGACCCAAATGCATTGTCATGTGGGGCTGCAATCCCCAGTGGACCAATCCGGACGAATACAAAGGCGAGGGTTTCTGGAGGGCCTATAAGAAAGGGGCCAAACTGATCTGCATCGATCCACGCAAAGGATTTATGGCCAAAAAGGCGGATCTCTGGCTGCAGCTCCGACCGGGAACCGACGCCGCCCTGGCCATGGGTTTCAACCATGTGATCATGGAAGAAGAACTTTACGAC
The DNA here is from genome assembly GCA_963782435.1 of uncultured delta proteobacterium. GTDB lineage: Bacteria > Desulfobacterota > RBG-13-43-22 > RBG-13-43-22 > RBG-13-43-22 > RBG-13-43-22. The sequence continues at coordinate 111,999 of CAWAKF010000021.1, read as the reverse complement.
AAGGAGTTCGCGGAAAATTATATCAACGGCTGGGAGGCTTTGAAGGAAAGGGTGAATGGAATATCCCCTGGAAAAGGTGCAGGAAATCACCTGGGTCGATAAGGACCTTATCCGCAAAGCGGCCCGAATGTATGCCACCACCAAACCGGCCTGTATCCATTGGGGCGTGCCCACCGAACAGAACAACAACTGCGCCAATTACACCCGGACCACGACAGGCCTGATGGGGGTAACCGGCAACCTGGATGTTCCCGGAGGAAATGTTCTTTTCGTCAACCCGCCCACCCGGACCGTGGCCGAATTCTCCCGGCACAAGGATCTTTCCAAGGAACAGCGGGCCAAGAGGCTGGGCGGCAAGGATTACAAGCTCGGCGCCAGGGTGGCCTTTATCACCCCCAAGGTCGCCTGGGACGCCATCCTGACCGGTCAACCTTACCCGCTGAAAGCCGGCATTCTCGGCGGCACCAATCCGGTATCACCCGGGCCAACGCCAAGGAGGCCTACGAGGCCTTGAAGCAAATCGAATTTCTGGCCGTTATTGATTTTTTTCAGACCCCCACCGCCGAACTGGCCGACATTTTTCTGCCGGCCGGCACCTGGCTGGAGCAGAATCATGTGGCCGATAACTGGAAGCGGCACGGGTTTGTTCTGGCCCGGCAGAAGTGTGTGGAGATCGGTGAGGCCTGGCAGGACCATAAAATTTTGATGGAACTCGGCAAAAGGATGGGCCAGGAATGGTGGGACACCGTGGAGGACGCCCTGGACTAGCTGCTGGAACCCTCCGGACTGACCTGGGAGCAGTTCAAGGAAAAAGGTTATCTAAAAGGCGAGATGGTCTACCACAAATACAAGGAGAAGGGGCTTTTCTACCCCCACGGGGAAAGTGGAACTCTATTCGACCGTTCTGGAAGAATGGGGCTATGATCCCTCTGCCCAAGTATACGAACTCGCCGAAAGCCCGGTTTCCAAACCGGAGTTGGCCGAAGAATTTCCCTACATTCTCAATGCGGGCCTGCGGACCCCGACCTTTTTCCATTCCGCCAACCGCAATGATTCCATGGCTGCGGGAGATCCGGCCCGATCCCATCGTGGAGATCCATCCGGACACGGCCCAAAAACATGGCATCGAGGAAGGGCATTGGGTCTACATCTAATCTCCGCGAGGGCGTATCAAACGAGCGGGCCAAATTGAACGAGGCATTCGACCCCAGGGTGATTGTGGCCGAACATGGCTGGTGGTTCCCGGAGATAAAAGACCCCGGTCATGGCTGGGATATTTCCAACATCAATATCCTGACGGACAATTCCTACGAGACCATGGACCCGGCCATCGGCTCCACCAATCTGAGGGTCTGTTTATGTAATATTTCTCCCGTCCGGCATAACAGGGGAAGGGAGATCTTCCCCTGTAACCGTGGGCCTGTCTCTCAACGTTAGGGGGACTGATATTGATGAAAGGAATCGCCTGAGGAGGAAATAGGATGGATAAAGTTTCTCTATTATTTTTGAAAAAGGATTGTATGGGCTGTCATGCCTGTGAAGTAGCTTGCAAGCAGGAGCATCATCTGGGTGTTGGGCCGAGACTGGTAAGAGTGATCGAAGATTCACCGAGTTTTGTTCCCCGGTATTGCCATCATTGTGCCAAGCCCCCTTGCCGCGACGCCTGTCCGGAAAAGGCCATTAGCCGAAACAACCAGGGTATTGTTCTGGTCGATAAGGATCTCTGTATCGGCTGTCAGGCCTGTTTGGAAGCCTGTCCCTTCGGAGCCATGCAGTTTGACTACCAGCGGGAAATCGCAGTGAAATGCGATCTTTGTATCGAGAGGTTGGCGGAAAATAAACAAACGGCCTGCATGAGTGTCTGTCCGACCGGGTGTATTCAGTTCGGGGGCCCCAACAGTATTGCGGCCCTATTTGAAATAAATTAAAATTAAAGCCTGAGGATTTGAACAATTTTTCTAATGCTGCACAAAAGAGAAGAGGGAAAATGAAGGTTAGCCATGAAGGGGCAACAGGGTATTGGAATCCCGTTATGGAAAGGCTTCCTCAAGAAAAGTTAAGAGCCTTGCAGTTAAAGAAGTTCAAAAAGATTCTATCCTGGGCCTTTGAACGATCAGAATTTCATCGAAAACTCTACCAACAGGCCGGTCTGGAGCCCGGGGATATCAAGACCTATGAAGATATCGCCAAAGTGCCAAAAGTGGATAAGGCCATGATGCGGGATATTCAGAGAAAGGATCCCTTTCCTTATGGGGATACCCTTTGCGTTCCCCTGGAAGAGGTGACCGAGTTTCATCAGACCAGCGGAACGACCGGGCTGCCGGTCTATCAGGCGGATACCTGGCAGGACTGGGAATGGTGGTCGAGGCTTGGGCCACCTTGCTTTATGCCCAGGGATATAGCAGGAGGACCGGGTCTTTATCCCCTTTGGATATAATATATTTGTGGCCTTCTGGGCCGGTCATTATGCTGCCGAGAAATCGGGATGTGAGGTCATTCCCGGCGGGGTTCTCGACACCGAGGCCCGCATCCTGAAGATCCAGGAATTGAAGGCTACGGCTATAATGGCTACGCCGACCTATGTACTGGGGATGGCGGAAACGGCCCGTAAGAAGTTGGGAATCGATCCGGCCAGAGATTTGACCATCAAAAAAATTACCTGTGCCGGAGAACCAGGGGCAAGCATTCCTTCCACAAAACGAAGATTAGAAGAGGCTTGGGGGGCCAAGGTCTATGATCACGTAGGGGCTACCGAGATTGGGGCCTGGGGTTTTGAATGCTTGGAACAACCAGGCGGTCTGCATGTGAACGAGGCCCTCTTTATGGTCCAGTTGGAGGATTTGACGACCGGGGAATTAATCGAGGAAGCCGGCAGAAGAGGGAAGATCGTTATTACGGCCCTGGATCGAATAGCGCAGCCCTGTATCCGATTTGATTCCAAAGATGTGGCCGAATGGGCCGATTTTTCCTGTGGGTGCGGAAGAACCTTTCGGATCATCAAAGGAGGGGTCATTGGCCGGACGGATGATATCACTAAAATAAAAGGGGTATTGTTGGCCCCTACCGCGAGAGAAGAGGTCGTTCGTTCGATAAATGGGCTGAGTAATGAATATGAGGTCATAGTGTCCAAGAAGGGGGAATTGGACGATATTACCCTCAAGATCGAACTCCTGCCTGAACAGGAATTGAATCGTCAGCAGATCCTAAGACAGCTTCAGGATCAATTGCGTCTGAAGACGAATCTGGGATATCATATTGAAGTCCACGCGATCAATTCCCTTCCCCGCTATAATGTGAAAGCGAAACGTTTCAAAGATTTAAGAAAGCTCGGATAGCCTAAGATAAAATTTGTTAATGAATGGGTTGGGAAGGTATGGGATGAATCAGGAAAAGATGGAAAAAATGGCAGCCAGGATTAAAACCATCAAACAAGAGGCCGAAAAATTGAAAACTCTCTCTGGAGGGATGCCGGCAGTAGATCGTAATGTAGAACGAATTTTGGCTTCGGTTAAAATGCTTGAAATCAATGTGAGCGACCTTCTGTAAAGATTGGTATTTTTTGCCTTTGGTTAGGATGCCGATTTTTTAAATTCTCTGCCCGGGTTGCCGTCGAAGGTGAAAATAAAACGAATAGAGTTAAAGGAGGTGGGATTGGGAAAGTCAGAGAGGTTTTTTTACAGGAAGATCAAAGGATTTTGAATTTTAAAACTTTCACAAGGAGGTTTTGCCTGATGAAGAAAAATGGTCCCGTTTTTGTGTTAGCCGGGTTCCTGTTTTCTATCCTTTTGAACGGAGGGGGGGCGGCCCAGGCCAGGACCATTGAGCTTACCTATTCCACCCTTTTATGGTAGGCATGTATATCTGCCTTTTTATCTTCTTATTTTTCCCCCGGATATCTCTTTGGCTCCCTTAGTCTACTTATAAAATAGATATAGGGCCAAGTTGAATTGGACCAGAGGTTAAAAAGGACGGATTATAAACAAACCCGGGCTTTCTCGAAAAAGTCCTTATAAATGGGCAGGGAGGAATTAGGGATTGAGGATACCGATAGGGACGTTCAATATTCCTCAATCCTGATTGCCTCGATTAAATCTCCAATTTTTTCATGGCCTCCACCAGCCCTTTAACCGCTTCGGCCGATTTTTTCAGGGCCATATCTTCTTCGCCGGTCAGTTTGATCCGAATGACTTCTTCGATGCCTTCTTTTCCCAGTTTTACCGGAACGCCGATAAACAAATCGTTTATTCCATATTCGCCGGTTAAATAGGCGGCACAGGGCAATATTTTTTTCTTGTCCTTGATAATGGCCTCAGCCATTTCGCAGGCGGCAGAAGCCGGGGCATAGTAAGCGCTTCCGGTCTTGAGCAGACCTACTATCTCAGCCCCGCCTTCCCGGGTACGTTTGACCAGCCGTTCGATTGTAGCCGGATCCATCAGTTCAGTAATCGGAATCCCTGAGACGGTTGAAAAGCGGGGCAGGGGAACCATGGTATCCCCATGTCCGCCAAGGACAAAGGCGTGTGTATTTTCAACCGAAACATTCAACTCCCGGGCAATAAAGGTTCGAAAACGGGCCGAATCCAAAACCCCGGCCATACCCAGAATCCGGTTTTTGGGAAACCCACTGGCATCAAAGGCCACATGGCACATGGCATCCAGGGGGTTACTGACAATTATCAGTACGGCCTCAGGGAAAACCGGACGGCCTGGCTGACGACGGATTTCATGATCTTGGCATTGGTAGTAAGCAAGTCATCCCGACTCATACCCGGTTTTCTGGGGATACCGGAAGTAATAATGATGACATCAGAGTCTTTGGTGGCCGAATAGTCATTAGCCCCGGATAGCTTGGCATCATGTTTTTCAATCGGGGCGGCTTCAGATAAATCCAGGGCTTTGCCGAAAGGGACACCTTCCAGGATATCCACCAGAACCACGTCCGCCAATTCTTTCTCAACGATCCGTTGGGCCGCAGTGGCCCCCACATTGCCGGCACCGATTACGGAAATTTTGTGTTTCATCATTTCTTCTCCTTATCGAGTAAAATGGAATAAAAGCGTGAATCGCCAATATTGATGCTTCCAAAATGTTGGCATATTACTTCAAAAGGAATTTCAGTTCAAGAGAAAGGTTTTTTGGCAGATTGTTTATTCGGGGGAGACATCAGGATAGTTTATGGGCTCATAAAAAAAACAAGCTTAAAACCGGCAGATAAGTAATCAGAACTAATGTTAAGATAAGGATTAAAATAAAAGGGATGGAGGCCTTGTAAAGATCCAGCACCGGTTTTTCAAAACGAATACTGGAAATAAAAAGGTTGATGCCAAGAGGGGGTAAAGAGGCCCCGATTTCCAGATTGGTTAAAAGGATAATCCCCAGATGCACCGGATGGATATCATAGGCTTGAGCCACAGGAACAATCAGGGGAACTAAAATAATCAGGGCCGGAAAAGTTCCGAGAAGACAGCCGGCGGCCAATAGAAACAGGTTTAACCAGAGGAGAAAGGCATAATGGTTCTGAACATGGAGTTTTAGAAAATTCAGGATCGTCATCGGAATTTCTTCGTTGATCAGGGTATTGGTAAGCCCAAAAGAAACCCCCAGAATAATCAGAATCCCTCCGACCAGGATGGTGCTTTTAATGATAACCGGAAAAAGTTCCCGAATCTTGATGTCCCGGTAGATTCCTACTTCGACAATAAGAACATACAGGACCGTCAGAACAGCCGCTTCACTAATGGCGACGAACCCGGTATAAATCCCGCCCAAAACAACAAAGGGCAGGGGGATTTCCCATATAGACTCTCGAAAGGCGCCGGCCACCTCATGAAAAGTGAATTTTGGCCGGTCTACCCTGGCTTGAAGCCCTTTTAAGGCACTGTATAGGGAAAGGAGCAAAACGATCAGAAGACCGGGTAAAATTCCGGCTAAAAAAAGTTGATCTATACTGGTCTGGGCCACAACTCCGTAGAGAATCAGGGGTAAACTGGGAGGGAAGAGGAGGCCTAAGGTCCCGGAGGTAGTCAAGAGGCCCAGAGAAAATTTTTCAGGATAATGTTGGATCTTCAAGGCTGGAAAAAGGAGCCCCCCCAGGGCAATAATCGTTAAGCCTGTAGCTCCGGTCAGGGCGGTAAAAACAGCCGACGCAAGAAGAGCGATGACAGCCAATCCCCCGGGCAGCCATCCTAAAAGGGCATTGGAGAGGCGAACCAGGCGATCGGGGGCTTTACTGGCGGCCAAAAGATAACCGGCCAAGGAAAATAGGGGGATGGCCACTAAGGTGGGGGTGTGGGCCAATTTATAAAGCTCTATAATCATTGCCGTCAGATCTATTCCATTGAAAAACAGGAAGATCACCCCGCTGAAGGCAATGACGATAAATAAAGGCGTTCCTATGAGAGCCAGAAAAACGGTCAGAAGGGAGGATATGAGGCCCATGGCTTTTCCTGAAGGTAATAAACAGGTTTTAAGTTTGCTATTGGTGCATCGGGGGCGAGGTTTTTCATATCCGGGTAGGTTCGGATTTTTTGGAAGGAAAAATTTCTCCCCCGTTCATAAAAGCATTCCAGGTCTTACCGAGGAATCTAAGACCCAAAACAGTCAACATAAGAGGAATGATCGACTGAGAGACCCATATCGGGATGTTAAAGGCCAGAATTTTTCCGACTTCGTATTCTTCTTGAACAAACCGGATTGCCGGTCGGACCAAAATCAGGCAAATCACCGCAGCAAAAAGATTAAGGCCCCCCTGGAGGTATGAACGGCTTTTATGGCCTAATTTCTCGGAAAGGATGTCAATCGAAATGTGGCGGTTTTCGCGAGTAGCCACCGAAGCCCCAAGCAGAGCAACCCAAAGGACCGAGTGGCGTAATAAAGGGTCGATCCAATACAGCCCCACAGAGAGGACATTGCGGAAAAGGATCTGGATGAATCCCAGCAGGACCATAAATATCAAAAAAGAACCCAACAGGATTTCTTCCAACCGATTTAAAAAAGAAATAATCTTCTTAAATCTTAAAGAAGGGGAGGGCATCAGTTTTCTTTGCGTAAGGTTTTTAAAAAGTTCTTGATCTCGGTCAACGTTTTCTTGGTGAAAGTATCTTCTCCAAGGGTATCCACTCCTTTTAGCGAAAGGGCTTGCATTTCCTTGACCTCCTTCCCGTTGGGGGAGATGAGTTTGATCCCATGCTTGGTAAGCACGTTGATGGCCTTTTGATCCTCTTTACGTACATTGTCTTTCAGCAGGGATAGATGGCGCCGGAAGATTTCTTCAACGGTCTCCCGCAAGGCAGGAGGGATTTTCTCATAGGCCGATTTACTCAATATAGCGGCTCCCACCGAATATGAAAGGGGTACGTCGGTCATATAGGAAACGCGGGTGAACCACTGCATGGAGATGGCCGCCGCCGGGGAGGCGTAAACCGTGTCGATCATCCCGGTTTGGAGGGAAACCAGGACATCGGGGATCCCCAGGGGAATTCCGTTGACCCCCAATTCTTTAAAAACCGCCCTTCCGATCGCCGTATCTTCCCAGATCCAGACTTTGCCTTTGCGAAGATCGGCCGCACCTTTGATGGGAAATTTGGAAAAAAGATAAATAAACCCGGATTCAGCCCAGCCCATGACTTTAAACCCGTTATCCAAGAGTCCTTTTTCGAAATATCCCCCCATCTTGGCCATGACCGCGTCCACTTCCTTGTAATTTTCAAACAGGGAAGGAATAACCAGGATTTTAATATCTTTAAAAATGATCCCCAGGCCTCCGCCGGAGAAGAATCCTCCCTGGATCTGCCCAACCTTGATTTTTCGCAACATATCTTCTTCATCTCCGAGAACCCCACCGGGAAAAATTCGGATGGCCACCTGGTTCCCGGTTTTCTGACCCAACTCACGGTCAATATCTCGGAATGCTTTTACCCAGGTACTCCCCTCCGGGGCCAGGGTGCCTATTTTCAGGATCACTTTTTCGGCTGAAGATGAATTCGGGAAAATAGTTAATAAAAATGAAAGAACCAAGGAAAACATTAGGGGGAAACGCGCCCGTGACCATGGTTTAGTGAAGGGTAAAAAGAAAAAAGAAGTCCAAAATTTTATATTAAAAATGTAAATACAGTTATTCCGAAATCCCCTGCTGATTGCAGGTTCCGAAATCCGAAATCTCATATCCTTCCTCCTAAAAGAATTCATCGACCTGGCTAAGCATTTTTTTGGCCTTTTCATGAGCCACGGTGTTGAGCAGGGTCAGATCCGGCTCACGGTTGGCAGGTATGGCCAAGACCTGGTTCAAGGTTTTGATGAAAAGATCCCGGTCCAGACGCTGTCTGGCATAGTATTGTGCATAGTAAACATAGGTCATTAAGAATTTATCCTGAGAATATTTCAACGCTTGCTGAAAATGAAATTCAGCCTTATTTAAATTTCCGCCGTATTGGACCGGACGGGCGGAAAGTATTATCCCTTTAAAAAGGTGGGGGCCTCCATAATAATACCCGGGGTCAAGTTGCAGGACCCGGTCCATCAAAATTTCCACCTTTGGCAGATCAGCCATACCTTCCAGGGAATCGGGCCCCTGAGCGATCCAGGTCCCCCAAATGCTGCCAACGGTAAACAGCAGGGGGACTTCCGCTTTTTCCGCTGTTTCCATTTGTTTTTTAAAGTCGTCAATGGAGTTTTCAAGGGCACCTTTGAAAAGGGGGTTGAGTTCCAGGGCTTTTAAGGCATAAGACTTGGCTTTTTGAATTAATTGGGCGGTCCTGGCTTCATCTTCCTCATTTAGGCTGGAGGCGTAAGAGGCATAGGCCTGAGCCCCGGCCAGGAGTAGTTCCGGTTTTTCAGGGGAGGTATTAATCAGGCTGTCGATCAACATCAGGTAAGAAGGAAGTCCTTGGCGGACCAAAGCGATATCAGTTTGCCTGTTGATGGATAGGGCCAATTCCTTGAAAAGACCGGTGGCACCCTCGCTGATCATCTGCCGGCTTGAAAAACAGCCCCCCAGGAAAACGCACAGAAGAACTGAGAAAGTAATCTTTGTTAACTTATGAAATAATGGCATATGAATTAAAATTAACACTGTTCATGTTTTCGGTCAAGAAAAAGAAATGGTTCCACCACCTTAAAAAAGTTCCTTCTTGACAGTTTTGTCTTCCGGTAATATTTAGGATTTATGGGTTCAAATAAGAAAAGGTTTTTTGGGCTTAGCTTTTTTCTTAAATTCATGACCCTTACTTTACAGAATCCTAAAGATATACTTTAGGTACACCGATAAAACAAAAATGCACCAATCCAAATCCAGCGCTGACAAAAAAGTTCAAGGACTTCTCGGTAAAGCCGTCAGGGACTATAATCTGATTGAGAACGGAGACCGGGTGGCTGTGGCGGTTTCCGGAGGGAAAGACAGCATGGCCATGCTTTATATGCTTAAAGAACGGCTTTCCTGGATACCCATTCGATACGATCTCCTGGCCGTGCATCTGGATATGGGTTTTGCGGGGACCCAACCCCGTTTGATTGAAGAGGCCTGTCTTCAAATAGGGGTCCCCCTCTATATGGAGAAAACCGATTATGGGATAAAGGCCCATGGCCCGGAAAACAAGGAAAACCCCTGTTTTTTATGTTCCTGGATGCGGCGCAAACATCTTTTTCAACTCTCCAAAACCTTGAATTATTCCAAGATTGCCTTTGGACATAATAAAGACGATATCATTGAGACCCTTTTTTTAAACCTGTTTTTCAGCGGCGAATTAAGCACCATGCTCCCCAAACAGTCCCTGTTTGATGGCCGATTGACCCTCATTCGCCCTATGGCCCTTTTGGAGGAGAACAGTATTAAAAGGTTCTCCGAGCGGAAGGGACTTCCGGAAATAACCAACCCGTGTCCCAGTGCCCGACATTCAGCGCGCCAAGAGATCAAGGATTTCCTGGCCTTCTTTTATGCCCGCAACCGGAAAATAAAGGGTAATATTTTTCATGCATTGAGCCATGTTCGCCCTGAATATCTCTTATCTGCCCCTCCGAAAATTATTTAGTGTAGTGTTTCTATTTTCACTTTGCAATGTCTCGATGTCGTCATTCCCGCGAAGGCGGGAATCCAGGTTGAAAAGACTGGATTCCGGATCAAGGCCGGAATGACAAGACTGTAAAGTGATTACGGATACAATACATTAAGTCCTGTAAGAGGAACTCCATTATCAGGAGGTATTGAACCCTGGAAGAACTGAGGTAGGAGAGTTAAAATAAAAAAAGGGGAGGGGAAAAAATTTTTAGTCCTCTATTTCCGATTATTATTTTTGACATTATAAGATAAAATGATTATTCTATTAGATCAAAACGCTTTTAAAAATAAGGAGAAAATTGATGAACAAAGAAAAAGTTCAAGAGGTGTTAAATAAAATCAGACCCCAACTTCAGGCTGACGGGGGTGATGTAGAATTGGTGGACGTCAATGATGCCGGACAAGTCAAGGTACGCCTGACAGGGGCTTGCGGGGGTTGTCCCATGTCTCAGATGACTTTAAAGATGGGGATCGAAAAATTCCTTAAACAACAGATTCCGGAAGTCTCCAGCGTCGAACCGGCCTGATAAAGGCAGGTATAAGGTTTAAGATATAAGGTTTACCGGAAAGCCCCCAACCACTTCCAAAACCTTAAACCTTATACCTTTCATTTATGATATTTTTCTCCGGCCATAAAATTCAGATATCGATAGATCTGTTCCAATAAGAACAGAGCGGTCATCTCATGGGTCAGGGTCAAGCGGGAAAGAGAAAGGATCGTATAGGCCTGCTTCAGGACCTCCGGGGAAAGCCCTAAGGGACCGCCAATCAGATAATATATTTTTTTTGCTCCATGTTTGACCTGGGCATTCAAAAAATCGAAATGTTTCAGGGAACTCATCTCCTGTCCCTGGCGGTCCAAAGCCACCCACAACCCGTCTCGCGGGACTTTACTTATAATTCTTTTTCCTTCCTTGAATAATATCTGGGCCTCTTTTACCCCGGATGTCATCTTTTCTTCTTTAACCGGGAGTAGATCGAGTTGGGTGTAACGGTTTATACGCGGAAGATATTCTTTGACGCCTTCATAAATAAAATTTTCCTTTATCTTTCCAATGGTAACAATTATGAATTTCATCAAAATATAAAATTAAATATAGTTCGTACCTGTTAAAGGGCTCTCGTGGAACTATTGGGAATTGAGATAAATGTGAAAAAAGGCGGCTCCCAAATAATCAATATTATATATAACTCACATTCCCAATAAATCCGTTATCTTTAATGCTGTTTTTTCAATAAACACATTATATTCTTTTCGGCTGATCATCTGGCCTTGACCGGCGAAGGGACCTGATTTGCTCAAACCTGCAGAAACAGGGATGTTTTTTAAACCTTTTTTGGGTAGGATCCGAAATTCCGGTGGAAAGGTGTCCTGGAAATACATGTCCTGAAATCCTGAAAATTTTAATGCATGGGCCGTAGCGTTTAGAATGACCCTTTCTTTGCGGGATATCTTTTTCTCGGCCAGGGCCGTAACCAATCCGGCCAGGCTTTCTCCTCCCTGGGTGCAGGCAATATGACCATTCCGGTTGGCCAAAAGCATGTGATCCATAATCGATTGTTCCGTGACTTCAACCACAAAAATCCTTTTTTTTCCATTCATATTATTATATTGTTCGACCATTTCAATAACCCGGGGCATGGATACCGGGTTTCCTATCATGGCGGCCTGGGCTACGCTGGGTTTGACTTTTACCGGCTTGAAAATACGTTTGGTCGCCCGGGGCTCCAGATAATATCGATAGACCGGATTGGCATGATGGGATTGGACACCGATAATCTTGGGCAGAGTGCTGATCATCCCATAGCGAAATAATTTTAAAAACCCGGCAATAATGGCAGTGATATTTCCGGCATTTCCGATAGGGACAATAAGGACGACCCCTTCCATGTCAAAGTCCAGGGTTTGGGCCACTTCGAAAGCATAGGATTCCTGCCCCAAAATCCGCCAGGCGTTTTTTGAATTGAGGAGGGCCACTGGATAATGGTCAGAAAGGTACTCCACAACTTTCATACAATCATCAAAGACCCCAGGAATTTCCAGGACCATAGCACCGCTGCCCAAAGGCTGTGAAAGTTGTTGAGGAGTGACTTTCCCCTTTGGAAGCAATACTGCCGAACGGACCTTGTCTCCAAGGTAGGCGGCATAGAGGGCCGCCGAGGCCGAGGTGTCTCCAGTGGAGGCACAAACAGCAAGGACCTTTTTCAATTTCTTTTTTGATATCAGAAAATTAAGGTAACTCAAGGCGCAAGCCATGCCACGGTCTTTGAAGGAAGCACTTGGGTTCTGCCCTTCATTTTTAAAGGCAAAAGGGACCCCAATCCGATTCTTAAGGTTCTGATTAGCTTCAACTATGGGGGTGTGTCCTTCCCCTAAATATAAAATGTTTTCTAAAGGAATAACCGGAGCAATAAGTTCATGAAACAGAAAAACTCCTCTTAGGGCTGGTATGCTGCTCATTCGTCGATATTCAAATACCTTGCGCCATAGATTACCAGAACGGCGAATTTTCTTTGTTTCATCCAAGTCCTGGATAAGCAGAACCCCGCCGCAATCAGGGCAGGTATAAAGAAGGTTATCAATAGAATGTGTCTTTCGGCATCCCAGACATTGATATACAAGAAACCCGCCAATTTTCGGAATGACATAAGGGCGGATATTGGGTGGAAATTCGGAAAGTTTCATTTTAAAAATCCTTTCTGGATTTATATGCCTTAACTTAAAGATAACTCAACTGATCGGAAGAATTAAAAAGATTAGATTATTTTTAACCAAAAGAGGGTAGGGTGTCAATAAATTTTACTTTTTAATTCCTACATATCCTTTGCATCCTCAAAACAATTTCCAATAGATTTTTTGGAAGGCTTGAGAAATGTTATGAAATCTTATATAAGGCAACGGACATGATGCCTTCAACATTCGATAAGAATAAAAATCTTAAAGCAATCTTGTTTGATATGGATGGAGTATTAGTGAATAGTATGAGCTACCATCTTAACTCTTGGAAAGAATTGCTTCTTTCTTATAAAATCAAGGTTTCCGAATTCTTTGTCTTTGCTTAAAAACCTCAAAAATAATGGAATCATCTTAGGGTTGGTGACCAGTTCCAAAAGAAACCTGATCGAAAAAATTCCGAAAAACTCTCTGATGCCTATCGAGTTTTCCCCAATCTCAAGTCATTAAGTAATTATTTAGCTAAATTAATTCAGTAAACATTATAACATCAACTTAAACAACCCTTTGTGATAAAAAAATCATTTATTTGATTACCATATAATGTCTGATAAGATATATTATGTAAACTAATTTAAAATTATACAGAAAAAACGACATAGTGCTTTAATTAACCTCTCCTCTTAATTTATTTTATTAGTAAAACACCCACTGCAATTCAATACAGATACTGCAATAAGTCCCAGATCATAAGTCTCAAAATGTAGATTGACATTTAATCAGCATATAAACCCGGTCACCCTTAACCTCTATTCCGCAAAAGATATTTTGCCACCCCATCATAACTGAACCGAGATCGATTCTGGAACAGTCCGTTACCACAACAAACCCAAAGCTTGAATTTTAGCATTATCAAGATTATCATTTTCGAAAAAAGTTTTAAAAATAGAAATGAAGTTCTTATAATAAGACTTTTGAAAAAAGCACAAATTACGTCATACCGGCGAAAGCCGGTATCCAGAACCATTTAAAAATACTGGATTACGTGTCAAGCACGGAATGACAAAGGGGAGTTGGCACAATAATTAATATATATACTTAACTTATTAACTCAACATCTCATAATTTTAACTATATTTTTAATTTAATAATGTTATTAATTATATTTTAATTGTAATACTCTTAAATTGTAATTAAATACAGTAAGAAGTTCTGTTGCAGCCTTCAAAAGAAGGTCCACATATTTTTTGGGATTATAGCCTTCTTCTCCGTTTAATAAAGGAGCCGGAAGCAATACGTCGTGATCTGCCGAATAGGGCGAAGATCTTTCCGCCAGCAGGTACCCTACGTGCTGACCCGGGAAAAGAGTTATCCCAACCTTCTCCAGTTCTTGCAGGACAACGGATGTTGGGGTATTTACCCTATATTCTTCAAAGGTCTTACCCACTCTTCTTTGAATAACCAGATCAAGGGGATCGGCCCGACCTTCATTTAAACAGGCCACAAACCCCTCCAGACGATCCAGAACGGTTGGCACCCGTTCTTCCATGGTCTGCCGATCCTTGGCTTCCGCCAGGGTCAGCAAAAGGTCTTTTTGGGCGTCTTTGATGAATCTGGGGGTGTCTCGCCTGCAACAGTCGATCCCACGGATTTTAACGGTCCCATTATTGAAAAGACCAAAATAGCGATTGGCCACCGGTCGATCGGGACGGACCTTCGAGGGAAGAAAAACGATCCAATGATAGATCCCTTCCAGGCTGATGGGCACCCCGGTCCGGCGGTGGATTTTGTCCAGTAAGACCCCTATATTCTCCGGGGTCACTTCCGGTCCGCTGATCCAAAGGGAATCCGTAAGGCCGTGAAGGACCTGAAATCCATTCTCTTCTGCCAGTTCCTTGGCTGAAAGGAGCTTATCCCGGCCGAAGGCGGTGATGGCCTCATGGGCTTCAATGCAGCCGAAACGGGCGTTTTTGTATCCCATGTACCCGAAGCAGGTCACCAACATCCATTTAAGGGCCTTTTGCATGGAATCGTAGCGAAGTTTTTCCGGGTGCCCTGCCCTGCTCCGGGCTTTGAGCTCGGCTCGAAGTTTAAGAATCGGCTCCAAGGTTTCAGGAACCAGTCCCTTTCGTTTGTGGCAGATATTATAACCCGCTTCGGGCACGACGGGTTGCGGACAGCAACGGCACAACATGGTTTCCGGAGAAATATTATGTTGAACCATGATATTGGGATACATGGAAACGAAATCGATTTCGGCTACCTGCTCCCAAAGTCCGATCGGGGGTTGAAGGACCAGACCGCCTTTATCCGCCACCAGCAGATCCCAGGCGGTCTTGAAGGTTTCCGGTCGGCCTTTTTTCCAGGGTATGAGAATCCCCTTTTGAAAAGCCCGTTCCAATTGCATAGAGGTGATGGCCGTGCCCGGTGTGGCCCGGGCCAGGGTCTGCACCGGCAATCCGGTCAGCCGGGAAAGAAAAAAAATTCCTTCCGGGCCGGATTCCCGGAAGAAAAATGAGTTTTCCTGATCCACATGAAGCCGGCCATAAAGGGGAAAAGTCGTGCTTTGGTAGAGGACCTGGCCATAGGAAAAATAAGACCGTCCCTGCCCTACCCGTGCCCGGCCGGGAGGGTGGGGGTCCCGATCCAGGGCCAAGGAAATCTTGGCCTTTTGTGCTGAATGCCAGAGAAAGGGAAAGATTTTGGCATCTCCATGCCGGGAAAGAATAAGGTCCGGATCATAATCGGACAGAAAGCGGTCCACTGCTTTCAAGAGTTCGCCTACGTCAGAGGCTTCCAGATCGAAAGAGGCCCCCTCACAAGTAATCCGAAGGGAGTTCCCCCGATTCAGGGGTATCTGGGGATGAGCCGTCAGCTCTATTTTCAAAATCTTAAAGTCCGGGAAAAGGGCATCCGGGTCCCAGGGGGAGTCCAGGACTTTGATTCCCTTCAAAGCCGTCCTTTCCCTTTCGATTTCGCAGGCACACAAAGGAAACAGCCTTTTCTCCCAGGCATAATACGGAGGGATAGCCAGATCGCAGTTATAAAAGATGAGCCCTTCCCAGCCGCTACTGATCAGGCGAAGGACCTCGGGTTGCTTTTCCAGAGAACGGAGGGTTATTTCCAGTACGGGAATGACCTCCCCGCTCCAGAACTCTTTCCGCCGGGCCCAGGCCGTATGGCGGATATAAGGGGCTAATTTTTTCACCAAGGCCTGGAGGACCGGCTTGGGACCCTGGGCATAAAAGCGGTAGTTGAAGGAATCGGTCAGACGAAGGAGTTCGCCCGAATCCAGTCGGAACCAGAGGACCATCGAGTCCCCATGCGCATAAAGATCCAACAAACAGCCGCGGGAGATCATTGAACAGATTTACCCCAGTTAAGATATTTTATTTGGTTGAAAAAACAAAGCTACACTTCCAATATGCAAGGAAGCCAAGGGGTGTTGGACAGATGTAAAAGAACAGGGGATGGAAGAGAATTTATTCATTGTTCCAGAGGGAAAAACCTTTATTTGGTCCTGAATTCTTTAAGTCGGGTATGTTCAATAAGTCGGTCCGGCGTTTTAAGAGTGAAGACTTTCCCTCGGGTTGCCAGAATCATCTTTTTCATGTCTTCACGGCGGACCCCAAAACCTCGGCCCCCAATACAGGCAATGACTTCATACTTTGGGGTACTTTTGGTTCTATCCTGAAGGCTCAACTCACCAAGATGTTGGATACGAGTGACCTTATCCCTCGCCGTTCCGTCGTCTTCGGTGATTTTAGCCTCAATGATGATCTGTGGATTGAATTCGCTTGGAATAATGAAATCCGGTGCTTGATCGAAGCCTTGAATACGCTCGGCGCGCTTTGTTTTCCGGAAACTGACTCCGGCATGACTTAAAACATCCTCAATAGCTGATTCGAGGCTGTCCCCTATTAATTCACTTACCGAATCCCGGTGACCGGCAAATGGTCTACCAAGAAACCGTTCATATAACAACATAGCATAAGGCACACCCATACCGGCGAGGTTTTGGATGCTTTCCATTCCATCTTTTGTGTCGGCCTTGTCCAGGCGATGGAGTTGGTCGGCATTTGTATCTGGAACGCCTTTCGAGAGAAGATGGCAGGCTGTATCCACTAAAACTTTAATCCGTTCTCTTGTCAATCCCGTCGTTCGGATTGGCGTCTCTGGTGCCATCCTGACCTTGCGGTCAAGGGAGCGTACAAATCCTTGAGATACGACGACCCCGGTTTTTTGGGTGGTAAGGTAACTCCATTCCGGTGGAGTGAATCCGAGCATGGTACGTAATACCACGATTGAAATCGGTTCCTTCAAAACCACAGTCAGCATGTTTTCTGGTTCCAACCGGGAAAATCCCTTGGTGGCTGTTTTTAAAGCCTCATATCCACGCTCGAAAACCGGGTAATTCACAAAACCGGCCCCCTTGGGCATTATCAGAAATTCCGATTCGAGGCAGGAGAATACCGCGTCGACATAGCTTTCTGGATCTCTGAGAATTTCTTCATAGCTGACTTCAAAAGGAAATGGTGCCATCATAAGCTCCATATTCTATTGTTTTTTCATGCAAGGCAAAAACGGGTGTTGCCGGCCGGAGACGAGGGACATCTGCAAGAAATTTTTCGATGGTTGGCCACCCCCCAAAATTTCGAAGCCAATCTTCCACTATCGACATTTTATCGTCTGGGGTATTATCTTTGTTCCAATTTTTCCGCAAATACCAAACGGCCAGGCGGATAAGGTGGCCATAGGTCACACATCGCGTGTCACCGGGTGTAGGCTTTACATGACCCTCCCGGAGCCTGGACAAATCCTCTGCCACCAGGTCGGCAACCCCTTGAATCGAATCAGGGAGCCATTTAGCCTGGATGGTGCCGGTAGTCCGGCAAACAAAAACAGTATCGATGATTGAGGACCCTGTTCCGTTGATGTGGATGGAAGCCCCCATTTCCGCCGGGCAGGGCAGCGAAGCGGAACAGGTCAAACCCGCATCGAGTATGGCTACCGCCACCGGGAAGTAGGCCTTGAGGTTGTTATGATGGTAAGTAAAGGCCAAAGGGGCCCCCGGCTTCAACGCTACCGCCATCCGTTGAAAAACGGAAGAAAGCCCTGTGGTGAAATGCTCCAGGCCCCTTCCCATGTCATCATTTCCGGTGAGTTCCTGGCGATGTCTCGTAGATTCCCCCTTAAAGGCCTCGACCTTTTCGCCGACTAAAAGCCGCAGCCAGACATAACAGAAGTCCATGAGTTCCGCATATTGCACATTGCCAAAATACGGCGGATCGGTGAATACTGCGTCCAATGAGGAATCCGGCAATTTAACTTCAGCCGAATCGCTGCATTGAATGTCTATCATCCGGTGTTCACCGGATTTGTCACCGTTGGGAAAGTCACCGATCCACTCTCCCTGAATTGGTAGAATTTTCTTGCTGTGGCCGCGGTGCTTTACTTCAAAAGGCGCATAGCAGTAGGATTTGGCTTTCCGAAATTTATCGATGATATTGGCCCAGCCGCCACTCCCCACGCAGACATTCTTGTTAGGGTCTCTTATACCTAAAAAGTTAGACTCACACTGAATGAGGCCTACAGGGAAACCGTGTACAGAGAATATGTCTAATGACTTCAAAGCCATGGTGTCATAGCGGCATAACATGTTTTGATAACGCAACAGGTCGGATAGGTTTGTCGCCAGAGCATTTCTGACCCGTTCATTCGCCGTCCTGGCGATTAGCCGCGCCGAAAGCTCAAGCCCTAAAAGTTGTCGGGCGTTGAACATCTCACGGTAACGTTTATATCCCCAGCGGTGAAGGCGGTTGGTTTCATCGCCGGTTGGAATTTCGTCCTTGGGGACAAAGCGGGAACGCAATCCCGTCCATCGTTTTTCGGATTCGGCCATCCGCTTAAGATCTTGACGATCAGGAGTTTTAAAGAAACGGCCTGCATGGTTTTTTTTACAAGACGAGCAGTGATATTCGATGGCGAAAAGCCGGTGACGTGGCGGCCCAAGACTGCTGTCTGGAAAATAATTGACGGTTTGGCAATGGGAACATTGACATTGATTTCGACCGGCTGGGCCATTCACCAACAGCCCGGTGCCGCAATGTAGGCAGTTGCCCGGATTGAACCTGTCTTCGGATTCCGTCAATTGACCGCAGTTTGGACAGACAAAAACATTCTTAGGGTGGCGTCTGTCTGTGGAAATAAGGTAGCCGGGAAACAGATCCATATCCTTCCGACATTGACGGCATTGAATTACCTTGACCCACAAAAAATATTTAACCGGCGCATCCTTCTGTCCACAAATAATGCATTCCGTTTGATACAGGTGTCCGATTTCGCTTTCCATCTTCCGACACAGAGATTCGGCCGCCTCATCATAGGCCCCCAGATCAAGATGTTCCATTTCCTGCCGTACGATCCAATAGGACATGGGATTGATATCGAAACCGATTACATTGCAGCCGATACGGTTCGCTTCCAGAAGCGGCGTCCCGCCTCCCATAAAAGGATCGGCGACCAGGAGGTCCTTAAATGAGTTCGCTCTATAGAACGTCTCGCTGAGCGGGCCGTTCGCAAATTCAGACAGGAGCAACCCCCGAAATAAAGTCCCCGGCCGCCGGGCAAACCACTTGTGGACGGCAATGATGGGCCGGTAATTCTGCTGAATCTGCTTCTCACGCAGAGCCAGATCGGCAATAAATGATATGTCGAAGTTTTTTTCGATCATGGGTTTATTCTTGCCAAGAAATCATTTTTTCTTTATCCCAGTTTCTTCTTGGCCGGTTTGACGTTATACAGGGCTTGATCCTCCCTAAATATACGCGCTTGTTTTGACTGAATCCTTTCAAAAACGAGTTCGGCCTTTAAAAAGAGATCCGAACCTTCGGCTTTCAGATATGAAGCGGCCATTCGGCAATATTCCGGATCAATCTCCACCCCAATGCTGTGGCGGCCATTTCGAAGCGCTGCCACCATCGTCGTCCCAGAGCCGCAAAATGGATCCAGGACAGTATCACCTGTGAAGGAAAACATCCGCACCAAACGAGTGGCCAGTTCCAACGGAAATGGTGCAGGATGATGTCTGGTCGAAGCCCCCGTAATATTCCAGATTTGCTGGAACCAGCGATCGAATTCGGTCTTATTGATCCTGCTGGCCTCACGTTGGGCGTTTGTCGGTTTCCGGTAGCCTCCCGGTTTTCTTTGCATCAGGATGAACTCTATGTCGTTTTTAATGATGGCGTTCGGTTCATAGGGTTTGCCAAGGAATTTTGATCCGTTGGGAACTTCGTAAGAGGCATTGGCGATCTTATGCCAGACAATCGGATTCAGGTTGTCAAAACCAATCTTCCGGCAACTGACGCATATGTCCGCGTGAAGGGGAAAAACAAGATGCCGTCCGAAGTTTCTCCTGGCCACACAAACATCACCGACCACACAGACCAGTCGGCCTCCGGGAACGAGGACTCGAAAGATATCTCGCCAGACCTTCTCCAACTCCCCAAGAAAACTCTCATAGTCTTGAATGTGTCCGAGTTGATCCGGATTCTCATTATAGCGTTTGAGGTTCCAATAAGGAGGAGAGGTAATGACCAGATGGACGGACTCATCTTCTAAAAAAGATAAATCCCGTGCATCGCCGTTGATTAATCTATGAACCGTTGTTTCCATATCTTCAGACCAAACTGGCCACATGGGCGATGAGAATTTTCGAAAATCGTTCAACGGAAAGGTCATCAGCGGGAGTATTGAATGCACCTTCGAGACCTCCCTGACTGGATGAACTGATAAAGGCCGAAGCGGTGTAGTGCCGCTCAAGAACCAATTTTCGGCAGAACAACTCATATCGGCGCATGTATGATGCGCCGACAAACTCCGAGAATACTTTGAAATGGGGCTCCTGAACATTAACCGGGCGGTTGGAGGCGTCACAATCCTCCAGCATAAAAAAATAGCCTAAAAATGGTTGGGGACTATTCAGATAGGCCTGTTCCCGGAATGCCGTCCAGAGGTCGAGGGCGCTTCCCATCGCTTCTTCTGTTCGATTATTAAAATTGTTTCCAAAGGAGGGACCAACCTGGGATTTGGCTTCGATGGCGGCAATCAATGTCTTATCGCGCACAACCAGGAGATCCCATTCCTTGGTGGGTCTGAAGAAGCCGGGGAGCGAAACGGCTTTTTTTCTGAATAGGCATCGCTCAGAGATTCCAGTCTGAATAACCAGTTCGCTGAAAAGATCGATGAAACCGTCCATTTGCGCTCCACCGGTCACGGCGCTGCGCAGGCCTTGATCCGCCTTGCCCGTCTGTTCTTGTTTCTGCCGCTGCGCAGTGCGCGTTTGCCAGTATAGGGCCACCGCATTAGCCGTGCGATCAGCCAAGTCCTTTACTATCTCATTCTGATTCATAAGTCGTTCCCCCGAAACAAAGTCCCCGGCCGCGGGCAAACCACTTGTGCACGGCAATGATGGGCCGGTAATTCTGCTGAATCTGCTTCTCCCGCAAAGCCAGATCGGTAATAAATGCAATATCGAAGTTTTTTTCAATCATCCTCTATTTCTCAAATTTTCTCATCAAAAGGCCTTCCATCATTTATGACAACTACGCGGTCCTTGTCGAATATGAATTTGATGACAGAAGACCCTTCATCTTCGGCGTTCTGAATCAGCTCCATGGCATAATGGATCGCCTCGCCATAGAGACTCCGGCTGACCAGTCTCAAGAGGTTATCCCGGTCCTCAGACTTTTCCCTTTGCTTCTGCATGAATATGGTTGTTATTAGGTCTGAATTCCAAGTGTTCATCTGAGCATCTCTAACCGAGTTTGCGTTGGGATATTTAGGGCATTCGCTTTATTATAAATATATGAACGATTGGGGTGGTGACGTAACCATCAGACGGCTTAGCGGTAATGGGGTATCATAAATTTGTGCCGCCTTGACCTCTATTGCGTATCCTTTGGTTTTGTTCGTAAAATACTCAAAAAATCTTTCCTTACTGATCCCGGCATAGTCTTTCGTTCTATTCCACAATGCTTGGGGCACATCATGGAGAATCACCCCCATCTCAAATTCCCCTATAACTTTTTTAATTGGATCAGAAGCATAGACTACAACTTTTCCTACATCGCCTCTCCTAAATATAGAACGCCGATATTCATAACGTTTAGTGCCTTCGAAGATTTTCAGAGCAAATTCCGGCTTAATCGACAATAATACTTTCATCGGCTTGACACTCCCTTAAAATGTCTTTTAGATTTTGGGCTCTAATACGTGTAAAGCCTCTTGGGGCGTCCTCAACACTTGATATCACACCTATTTCGATCAGTCGTTTCATGTTTATCCGTTTCGGAAAGGAATAAACGTATAAGAAATTTACTATAAAAGGTCGATTTCTACTATAATTCCATTGTTCTGCTAATTGATCGTCAGTGAAAACACTCCTTTTTCTACATAGACGAATGAAATCCTCTTTGTTTGATATGTTGTCAACGATGTTTTCAACTACACCCAATGTTGTTACGACACTTTTATGAAAACCCCCTGTGCGATAAAATACTATCACATCACCGGCCTTTAAGTTTTTTTCTATAGAACGTGAAATATAAACTTTACTTATGGCATTCCTGTGCGGTTCATTTTCCACAAAGTCATTAGGAGATTCTGTCCGTAAAATGGAATCGGGGAACAACTCAATGTGATATTCGGGATATATCGGCACTATGAATATTTGTCCATCGATAGAAAGGTAGGGATAGGTCAGCTTCGGGGAAGATCGGTCGGCTTTTCTATTAAAGGATCTAACATAAACAAGTTCACTCCCTCCTGGGCCACTTTTGTGACCATGAAGGTGGAAACCGTAATCTTCAAAAAGAGTTATGAGACTCTGCTGCTCAATTCGCTTATCAAAAATTGTAACGTATATTTCATTAACTTTAAAACGACGGGCATTGTCGAAAACAATCTTGAGGAATCTCTCCCCTAAGCGAAAACCATTTAGCCCCACTTTAAAAGTGCCAATTTTCAACCGTCGTTTTCTTGTGAATGGGGGATTTATATCTACGTAATCTTCGTCCTTACCTTCAACTTTTAAATAAAGCAGCGCAATCAGTTTACCTTCAGATCGGCAGACATAAACCGTTTCATCGGCCTTTCGGTTGACCCACTTTTTGAATTCCCGATAATCTTCCTTAAGTGAGGCAAAAAACTCATCTGCCAGGTCGAGATTGCCAAATAGTTCTTTCTGTACGGCAAGGACCTTGTAATCGGCGAGGTCCGGATTTTCTGCGGTCACCTTCTCCAAGAAGGCATCTATGGTATAGACCCGGTCGGCCAGACCCAACAGTGCCGCTTTTCGAAGTAATTTCTTATCTTCAGTAATCAGCGCATCAACACGGCCACAATATACTTCATTTATTATTAGGGTATCATTTCGGTCATTCTGGTTTTCGTCAAGGCGATTCCCAATACCGCTGACCTGATCCGCTATTGGAGCTTTTGTTTTAAGAATGTTGTAGTTTGATAGTTTTAACTCTAAACTCTTGCGGACCTTTGGGTCTTCATGTTTACCGAGTTCTTCAGCAGTCACGGGATGGATGGACTTAGTATGGTGGAGATTGTCAAGCCATTTAAACAAAACCCCGATATCTTCGTTAATGACTGTAACAGCCTCTCTGTGAATGACTATGTTAGTGTCAAGAAGGATTTTCATTGTTCCTCCATACGATAAAAGGGTTATATCGGATCTGTTCTTATTGATTCATGTCTGGTATCTGAGACACGACCGGGTTATACTTGATCCCAATCCCCCGCTACGCACGGGCATGCAAATAAACTTCGTCAAAACAGCGGCGATCTGTTGCCTAATTTCTAATCCGTCTCTTCTCTATAAAAATTCGGAATCCCGCAAAACGGACAAAATTCAACAACCGGTTCCGTTGCCTTTTCGCTGTCTCCCAGCACCATTATTTGAACTGCCCCTTGACAATGCTTACACGCGTATTCGACCATATCGGATTTCCTTTTGATAAGCCTTCTTAAACTCCCTTTCCCGAGACCCATTCAAATTCCAACCCGTCGATCTTATCAAAATGACGTTTGTCGGCACTGGCCACCGAAAAGCCCAGAGACATGGCCGTAGCGGCGATCATCAAATCATGGGCACCGACCTGGATACCCTTGGCCAGCAAATGGACCCAAACTTCAGTGTAAATGCGGGCGGCCGTCAGGTCGAAAGGATAAACTGGAAAAAGTTCGATGACTTTTTCCACATAGGCCGATCGTTTTAGCCGCCGCTTGTTGGAGTCGGCCCGGTGCACCCCGTGGAGTAGTTCCGAAACGGAAATAACGCTCAGACCGAAAGGTTCCTCCTCACGGCCTTGAATATAGGCCTCAATGTTCCTTTTTCCCCCTTCGGCGGCAATCAGCAGACTGGTATCCAGTATTATTCCCATGGTGCCCCCTGCGGTAAAGGCGGTTGTTCTTGGGTGATACGGCGCAGGTCTTTTTTCAGGGCCGCTGCCTCGACGCCTAACTCAGGAAGTTCCCGAAGCAGTCGGGAAAGGTCTTTTAAACAGACCGTCTTTCTGGGAAAATCAACGGGGGCCTGGTCGTGTCGTTCTGAAACAGGCGCAAGAGATCCTTGAGGTGATTTACCAGCCCCGATAAACCGGAATTCTTTTACCGGCAACGGCTTTTTTCGGGAAGGCAGGGTCATTTCTTTCTGGATAACTTCCCGAATAATACCGGCAATGGATTTTTTTTCTTCAAAGGCCCGTTGGCGTAAAATTTCAAAGGTTTCTTCTTCCAATTGAATCTGGGCACGCTTCATGGAGCACCTCCTTCGCTATTCTGAGGTACCAGCATACCATCATGCTGTCATGATGTCAATCTTTGTATCACAATCCCGTGTTAGTATCAGGCCCCTTAGCGGCATCCTCCAACCCCTTCAGTTTTCCCCGCAGGTTAGCCAGGGCCTTTTCCTGCTCAATGAGAATGGAGACCAGGATAGTCTCCAGGGGCCAGGGACGGGAGGCATAAACCCCGGCCTGAACATGAAGACGGGCCAGGTCGAACAACCGGTCCAGAACCGCCTGATCGTCCCGGCGCAGGCCGCGGCGGAATTTTTTCCAGTCCTGATATTCCCGCTCCAGGATCTGGCTATATGGTAAAACGGTGCGTCCCATACTTCTCCTTGAGATAAACCCTTGCCCGTGACAGTCCTATTTTTTCTCGGGCAGGACGAAAGGCTGATAAAGGCGTCCCTCGATTCCCTGCTCCCCCTGGCTGACCCGGACAACCCATTGAACGGATCTGGAGAGGTCTCGTCCGAAATGCCGGTTTTTTACCTGCCGGGAAATGGGACCTTGAAAAAGATAATACCCCTGTCCTTTTTCTCTTAAAGTGATCAAGGAGCGGACTATCTGACGAAAAAGGGCCTGCCTTTCCTTTAAAGGGACCTGTTCATCATAGAACAGGACACCCGGTCCCAAAATAAAAATAGGACCCTCCGCCCTTTGGCCGGGCAGGGTCTCACAGAGCAGGGTTACCAGTTGGTGACAGGTAAAGGCCCGGCTGAGACGAATCCGTTCCAGAAGGGGGCGCAAAGGGGTGCCTGATAAACGGCCTACCCTGGCCACCAGATAGGGATCAAAGGACTGGGTGGCATCCACCAGGGTGATGAATTTCCCTTGGAGCGACAACTGACCCATTAGATAGGCGGAAAGACGGCCCATGGCTTCCCCGAAGAAAAGAATACTACCCCCCGAAAGGGCCAATTGTTTTATTTCCCGCCAGGGCAGTAAAGGATTCATTCGCAAAAATCTCGTCTCTCTGAAAAAGACCTGTCTATTTATTCTCTACCGGGCGATAAATCCCGATCACTTTGCCCAGAATACTCATGGTTGTTATTTCGCGGCCTTTCAGGATCAGGGGAGGGAATTCCGGGTGTTCCCCTCTTAAGATGACTTTATCTCTTTCACGATAGAAGCGTTTTAAGGTAATTTCTTCACCGATTCGGAAGACCCCTACCGCCCCCTGGGGGAGTTGGTCCTGACGGCGGACAATG
The DNA here is from genome assembly GCA_963782435.1 of uncultured delta proteobacterium. GTDB lineage: Bacteria > Desulfobacterota > RBG-13-43-22 > RBG-13-43-22 > RBG-13-43-22 > RBG-13-43-22. The sequence goes on along the minus strand of CAWAKF010000021.1, from coordinate 86,208 downwards.
ACTTGGTCCCCGGTTAAAATATAAGGACTCATGCTGTCTCCCCGTACCCGCAAGAGAAAGACCTCCGCTCCCCTGGCCCAATTTTCCGGAAGGGAAACATAGCCTTCGGCGGATTCCTCTATCTGCCGGGGATCACCGGCCGGAATGGCCCCATAGAGGGGAACGGTACGCAACGGCCCGGAAGAAGAGGTCAGACGAAGGCCGCGGGAACGGTTGACTTCGCGGCTCAGGTATCCTTTTCGGGTCAGGGCCTTCAGATGATCCTGGACCGTACCCAGGTTGATCTTAAAAAAACTTGCTGTTTCCCGAAAAGAAGGGGGATAGCCGTGCTCCGCCTGATAATCTCTGAGATACTCCAATATTTGTTTCTGGCGAATCGTAAGGATTTGCATGGTAGGGAATCGTATACCATACATTTGTATGGATGTCAACAAAAAATGCTGAGGCGGGGGGCTACGGGCCATTGACTATAAGAATTTAGTACGAAAATAGAATTCTTGAATCCAGAAGCCAGGAGCCAGAATTCAGAATAAAATCTATTAACGACTTGATTCTAAGTCCTATTTTCATGCTTAGTCAGTGCCCGCTTCAAGCGGACATGAGGGTTTAATAAGTATTAAGGGTTTCAAGAAAATATGGACCATTAGGGACCGGCTAATACAAACTTTTGCGTCTCATGTATAGACTATTATGTATGAGCTCCTTAATACCTTCATGAACAGAATGTTAAACTATTCAAAAAAAAGTGGGAAACAAGCCGGGAGTCAGGTAAAATGAAAACGGATGGTTAGGGACAGGATAGAGATAAAAAGACTTTATAGCAAAGAAGGAAAGGCATTCCATGCGCAACCTAACGTTATTGACCGACATGTATGAATTGACCATGGTCGGTGGATATCTGGTCGGCAATAAAGAAACCCAACGGGCCAATTTTGACTACTTCTTCCGCAAAATCCCGGATGAAGGTGGATATTGTATTGCCGCCGGTCTTGAACAGGTTATTGATTATATAAAAAATATCCATTTCACCACCGAGGATTTGGCCTACCTGGACGGCTTGGGGGTCTTTCCCGAAAAGGTTCTCCGCTATCTGGAAAAATTCCGCTTTACCGGAGATCTTTTCTCCGTGCCGGAAGGTACGGTTATTTTTCCCTCTGAACCGATAATCCGGGTTACCGCCCCCCTACCGGAGGCCCAGTTTATTGAATCGGCCTTGCTCAATATTATGAATTTTCAAACCCTGATCGCCACCAAGGCTTCCAGGGTTTGCACCGCAGCCGAAGGTGATCCGGTTATTGAATTCGGACTCAGGCGCGCCCATGGTCCGGATGCCGCCATTGGGGCCGCCAGGGCAGCCTATATCGGGGGCGCCCTGGGTACTTCCAATGTCCTGGCCGGAAAATTGTTCGACATGCCGGTCCGCGGAACCGTGGCCCATAGCTGGGTGGAATCTTTTCCTTCGGAAATAGAGGCATTCAGGGCCTATTGCCGGGTTTATCCCAAAGATTGTCTGTTGCTGGTGGACACCTATGATACTTTGAAAAGTGGAATACCCAATGCCATCCAAGTCGGAAAGGAATTGAGAGCCAAGGGCCAAGGGGAATTGAAAGGAATTCGTCTCGATAGCGGGGATCTGGCCTACCTGAGTAAGGAAGCCAGAAAAATGCTGGATCGGGAAGGATTTGAAAGGGTCAGGATCTTCGCCTCCAGTGACCTGGATGAATGGATTATTGAAAGCATCAAAAAACAAGGAGGCCGGGTTGATACCTGGGGGGTTGGGACCAAGTTGGTAACCGCCTACTCCACACCGGCCCTGGGCGGCGTCTACAAGCTGACGGCCATCGAGGAAAACGGCCGTATGCAGCCCAAGATCAAGCTATCGGACAATCCGGAGAAGGTGACTAATCCCGGGGTGAAGAAGGTAATCCGGTTTTTTGATGATTCGAATCTAATGCGTGGCGACGTCATGTTTCTGGAAGAAGAACTTCTGGAAGCCAAACCGTTACGAGGATATCATCCGACCATCCCTCATGTCAGTAAGGAGTATCCGCCCCAATTCTCAAGACAGGAGTTGATGATTCCCGTTTTTCGAGAGGGCCGTTTGATCTATGACCTTCCGCCATTGAAAATAATTCAGAAAAACTGCCGGCGAAATTTGGAGCAATTGGGTTTCGAATTCAAACGCTTTAAAAATCCCCATATCTATCATATCAGCCTTAGCAAGCAGTTGATGGAGACCAAAAAAAATCTGTTACGGGAAGCGATCTAGGGTTCTACGTCCTTCCTTTTCCCCTGCCTTTTTTTGAAAATTTTTCTTCGCTCTTTGGATACGGGTACATCTTTCTTACGCCTGTCTAATACGTCTACAAGAAGGGGTAAAAGCATGGAACCTCCCGACAATATAAAGACCAAAAGAATAGGGATCTTCTTCTCCAGGATAATAAACTGGGTTTTAATCAACAGAAGTTCACCCTTCGTCCAACCTCTCTGGGTCCCTTTCATAAGCAGGGCGGTGAGGCCTTTGACGGAATCAATCTCTTTCAGAATTCTTTTCCGGTATTTGGCAAGAATTTCTCTCAGCGCTTCCCGGTCAAAAAGTTTGGCATAGTTTATGATCATCTTTAACCTTTATGGCTCAATAACATGAACCGGGCCCACGTTTAGTTGATTTAAGCTTTCTTCGTTTATCGCCACGCCCAAACCAGTACCTTCTAAAGGCCCTGCTTCACCACCCAATCCAAAAGTAACATTTTCCTGGGTTATATTTTGTTTTAACAAAAATTGGTCATAAGAACCATCATAATATATGGAATCCCTGCAGAGGAGACTAATGATCCGGCCAGCAGCGGAAAGAATTCCCGACTCGCCTAAGTGGCAGCCGATTTGAAAAGAAAGATTTTCCTTCCTCAAATAATCTATTATTTTGAGAGATTTTCGAAATCCCCCCATTTTGGATAAACGGATATTTATCATTTTATAATGTCCTTCTTCAATAATTTTTTTCACATCTTCAAAGGAACAGGCCGATTCATCCGCCATTAAAATGATCCCGTACTCTTTCAGGGCTTCAGCGAATTCGGCCAGGTTTGGATCATCCGGCATCATGGGCTGTTCGACAACCTTCACCTGATATTTTCTTAATAGAGGGATATGCTTTGATCCAAGACCGTCGCTCCAAGCGCAATTAACATCAACTTTTAAATTGTAATCTTGCCCGAAAACTTTAGCGATGATTTCAAGGGCCTCCCTGTTGTTCTCAAAAACCTCCCCCATTTTCATTTTTATCTTATTTATCTTCATTTCCTTAAACAACCGGCAACGTTCCCTTAGCTTCTGGTTATCTCCTAGCGGGAAAGCGCCCCCGTAATAAATTTTCGGTATATAGAAATCAAAAGGGAAAAAATCAATTATATTTCTTTCTTGATCTTTGCCCAAGGCATCCAAAAGGGCTGTTTCAAGGGCGCAGATAGCCGGGTTGTAACTTTTTTCATCAGGAAGTTCGTCTATAAAATTCCATATATCGGAAGCTCCCTTCAGTTCCCAGGGGAAGGAATTGTTCAGGATTATCTGGTTGACGTTTTCGACTGCTTTTTGTTGAGAATCCCCGGTAACATATATTCGCGGGGTACCTTCCCCGTACCCCTTTATTTCCCCCCCATCGGCGATGACCTCAACGACAATATTTTTGGATACTCCAGCCGAAGCCCCTCTTTTCAAAAAATGTGAAAAGTCAGTTAAAAAAGGGAGAGAAATCATATAAATCTTAATTTTATCAATTTTCATAAAAAAAGGTTTTTTTGTAACAATTTAATTAATGGATAAACTTTGAGGTTCGTACTCGATGGGAGGAATAACCGGTAAAGACAAGATGAATTTCGTCCCTTCATTGACTTTGCTTTCTACCTCGATGGTCCCCTGGTGATCCAACATATTTTGATAAGCAATAAATAAACCCAACCCGGTTCCATTGTGGAGACTGCTTTTGTGTTTGGTGGTAAAATAAGGGTCGAAAATCTTATGGATAATAGACTGGGGGATACCTAATCCATTATCTTTTATTTCAATATAAATTTTTTGAGGGTTTTCTTTTTCCTGTATTTCTGTTGTTACAATTTCTATACTTCCTCCTTTTGGGGTGAATTCAATGGCGTTGGATAAAAGATTTAAAATGACCTGTTTCATCTTTTCCGGATCTATCGAAATCAGACTCATTCGGGGGTCGAACTTTTTTATAATTTCAATTTGTTTGGATTTACTCTGAGGTGAAATCAATAGTATCATTCTTTCGATCAGGCCATGAAGATCGGTGAGTTCATAGCAGGATTCTCTGGTTTTGACCAGATCAAGAAGTTCGGTCAGTAAATTATTAACCCGATCGGTCTCTTCCATGGCTATATTATAAAAGTCTTTTTTAAACTCTTCATCATCATACTTCTGGGGCAGCAACTGAATAAAGGTCCTGATGGCCACCATCGGATTTTTGATTTCATGAGCCAGTCTAGCCGCCAGATTACCGAAGAAGGAAAGTTTATCCGCCCTGCTGAGCAGGTCCTGCGATCTTTGTAACTCTTTCATCTGTTTCTGGAGTTGACTATACAATCTGGCATTCTCTATAGCAATGGCAATCTGTGGGGCAAAGACTTCCAGGGTTTCCCGGATTGTCGTTGGAATGCCTCTGCCGTCAGCAGAGTCGGTAGCGATGATACCGATGACCTTGGACCTGGTGATCAAAGGGGCCACATATACCGAAGTTGGTTTTCCGATGACCAGAACGAGATTCTCCCTGTTTAACAGGGAATTACTGACTTCCGGAATATATTCCGACTTTCCGGTATTGGCAACTCGTGCCAGGGTGTTGCTGACACGTGTCAAGGGAATTTTATAATTTTTGATTTCCCGTGGAGTTTCTCCTTGGAAACCTATGGCATAAAAATACTCCAGACACCCCTCATCCTGATTCACCATCATGATAAGTGCCCGATGAATTTGACAGGTATTAGAAAGAATATTCATAATGACGGACAATAATTGATTAAGATCCAAAACCGATAAAATGGCCTTTCCTGTTTCCTGTATCGCTAAAAGTTGTTTGATTTTATAGTTCAAGTCAAGATTTAAACGATTGACTTCATCATATTTTTCCTCAATAACCTTTTTGTCCGCCTCCATTTCCATGATTGTTTCAGTAATGATTGATCTTGAAGAAAAAAATTTTGAATAAATCTCGTGAAATTTATTATTTATTGTCCATCTCAAATAATATTCACAATATTGACCGCCATCAAAATAACAGCAATTTTCTTTCAAATGAATTGGAATCCCTCCCCATACAGTTGGCACAAAGGTATAGACGCCTTGATTATATAAACATAAATCCTTGGAAACATCCATCTGAGGATTCCAATGTAATCGAATCGTTGCGGTGTTCATTTTAATTTCAACAATTTCAACAAGTTTATTTCTATTCCATTTTTCATTCAACTTTTGAACATGTTTAAGAGCCTTTCTGTATGACCAAAATGCACGAATGAGTATTCCATGGGCATATCCTAACGTTGTTTTTTCAACGGCATATTTAGCGATCTTAAAGGCAACTATCTCATCTTTTAGCAATAGCCTGGCCCTCTTATACAGTTCCGAAGCAAGAGAGGAAGATATCCAATTATTAGGGTCCCTTAAAAAACCATTGATATTTGGAATGTCATCGATTTCAGGATCAAGTTGGTTCAAGAGATAAGGATAACTTTCAGGGCTAAATTCCCTTACATAATCAAGAACTGCCCTTGTGTTTATACAGCTGACTTCTTTATTCATTAAAAAATCCTGCGGAAATTATATTATCAAACTTCGCATACTTCTTTTGCCAGACATTTCATTTTTAAATTTTTTAATAAGATTTGGAATTAACTCTTTAAATTTCTCAAGAGAATGTCCTTGAACATTGAATATTGCTTTACCCTCCCCTTGATAACAGATATCTGGAATCATATCATCAAATAAAGCTTCTACGGGTAATCTAAAAAAAGGCATAATATTCATAACGGCAGCTTGGAGTTTAGGGGTGATCTGAGAGAGATTAAAAATCGACTCAGAATATTTAAGAATGGTTTCAAAAAATAAATCTTTGGATGGTTGCCTAACGATGTTTTGTCCAAAAACCCCATCATCATCAAAAATAACGTCAGGCAAAGATAGAGCCAGATCGTAGGTTTTAGTTTTAGGATAAACATGGCATTCACCGATTTTAAAGATGTACCCACCCGGGGCATTCTCGCTAGTTAAACTTTTTATAAACTCAAGAGTTTCCTTTAAGTCTTCTTCAGTATCACCGGGATAACCAGCAATCATAAAGACCATCAAGGGTATCTCGTTTTCTATGGCCTTTCGGAATATTTCTTTGGTATTAGAAATGTATTTTTCATAGTGAGAACGGTCCCTAACCTTGTTCATTCTAATCAATGTATTATAACTTGCTGATTCAAACCCAAGAGCCAATACGTTGCAAATATCCTTGATTTGAGGAAGAATAGCCGGATTTAAAATATCACATCTGGTTTCAAAATTAATTTTAAACCTTAATGATCTAATTAATGGTAATAAAGTAAAGGATTGAAAAAGGGCATCACTGATCAGTAAGGTATGGGCCTTGCTTTCATGAGATAAATTCGATAAATCTTGTAATATTATCTCCGGAGGGACTTCTCGTCTTTGGGGTCGAATAAACTCTTCCATACAAAAATTGCATTGAAAAGGACATCCACGGCTGAAAGCGTAAGGTAAGATATCGTAGGCTTTAGGGTATCTTAGTAGTGCTAAGTTGATAAAAGCTTTTTGTTTAAGATTAAATCGTTCCCCTTTATTGGTTAGATGGACCTTCCCATTATTCTTCCAAGCTAAATTTGGGATATCCCCACCTGACGGATTCTTACCCTTTTCCAAAAGCTGTACAATTTTAAGGGTAGGAATTTCTCCCTCCCCAATAACAATCAGATCAATCGCCGATGTTCTGGAAAAAATCTCTTCATAATAGATCGTTGGGAAATACCCACCCAGGAAAATAAATATTCCGGGATCGCTGGCTTTGATAAGTTCGCACAAATGGATAACTTCTTCAGCCTGAGCTATTGCTGTACAGGAAATACCGATTCCTTTGGGTTTTAAGTCGGAAATATCCCTTAGAAGTTTTCGGTAAATTTCTTCCTTTCCCTCTTGGGTAAGCGGCAATCCATAATCTACAGGGATAGAGACAATCTCAATATTTGTTTCGGGGAGGTTGGCTTTAACAAAACTTCCTACTTCCATAAGGGGTAAGGGATAGGCAGGAACGTACATATCAATATTTTTAGAAACCGGTTCAATTAATAGGATCAATGATACCCCCTTCTTAATAATTCTTTAGGAAATCCCTTCAAAAGCTGCCTTCATCCAGGAAGGTGATCTTAATTCGTTCACTGGAACAACCCGGCCTTCCATCTTTTTGATCTCAGAAACCTTTTTCCATTGATACCATTCTTCAGGATGATGGTAAATATACTGCTCAAGATACTTTAGTACCATTTCTCCGATGGACCGGTGTGTTGTCTTTCCAAAAGCAATAAGAATTTCCTCTGATGAACGTACAATAAACTTATATTCCTGCTTACTTACCCTTCTCATAACACTGAAAATAAGAGTGGCATCACATCTTCTGGCTAACGTATTGATGGTTTTATCCGGATGAATTCGTTTTCCTAAAAAAGACATCTCCTCTTTTAAGGAGGGTCTCCATTCCTCTATTTCGTCACATTGGGTTATTACGACCCTATTTTCTCGTAAGTTGTCAAGAATGGCTTTAACAATATTTGGGCAATGATTAGCATCAATAACTTTAAATTTCATCTTGTCGGCCAATTCATTGGAAATTTTTCTAAGATGTTCTGTAGAAAATTTAGCCATGATAGTAATTGGATAGTTCTGGGCGGCTAAGTATGTTGGGATGAATTCGATCCCTCCAAAATGCCCGGTTACCAGGAGTACTCCTTTCCCCCTGGCCAATCCCTGCTCTATGGCCGAAATCCCATCAGGTTTTACATAATGAGTGAAAAAGTTCTTCAATTTTTCAATTGGGGAATAGACATTGAATATTTTTTCATAATAATGCCATAAGATTCCTTGAAAAATTTCCCTGGTAATGGTCCTTTTTTCAGATTGCCCTTTTTGTTTTTCAAAAACCATCTTAACCGCATCTTCAATCTTTCTTTTCTCTTTTCGTTTAATGAGAAAGTATAAATTTCCAAGTACCATGACATAAAAAAAAGCAAAATTCCATCCCAGTTTTTGACACAAAAGGATATTAATTTTCCATTGAAGAAAGGTGCTAAGGTTTAATTGCATAACAATGGCCTCCGGATCTGAGATTTCAAACACTCTATTGCAAAAAACATACAAGGAGTTCATGTCCATATTTATTTTAATATTAATACACGATTACAGTATGTTATATTATTTGTCCCTTCTGTTTCTTGTTGGGGATCGCCTATTTTTTTGTGCATCTCTGCACAATTATTTGTGCAGCTTTTTCTCTTGACTTGGTAACCCATTTACAATTATCTGAAAATAACAGAAATAAAAAAGGAGAATCGGATGGAAAACAAACCGGTTATCTTGGTTGTGGATGATGAATTCGGGGTCCTCCAATCCTTTAAGATGGTATTAAAGGATGAATTTAATGTCCTGCTGGCCGCTACAGGGACGGAGGCCTTAGATATTTATAATAGTAATGCGGTCGACCTAATCTTGTTGGACATCCTTTTGCCGGATAGTAACGGGCTTGATCTATTAGAGAAATTTAAAGAATTGGATTCTAATATTGAGATTATCATGATTACCGCCGTCAAGGATATTCAATCCGCTGTCAAGGCCATTAGACTCGGGGCTTATGATTATATCGTTAAACCCTTTGATGTAGTTGAAGTCCTTAAAATTATCCGTCGGGCGCTCGAAAAACGCGACCTGGTAAAAAAGGTTATCTATCTGAATAATGAGCTGGGGAGATTGAATGTTTTCGAGGAAATGATCGGACAGGATCCAAAAATGAAAAAAATATTTTCCCTGATCTCGATGTATTCCCAGACCGATGGTACGGTTCTCATTCAGGGAGAAAGTGGGACAGGAAAAGAATTGGCAGCCCGGGCCATTCACCGACGAAGCCCCCGGAAGGATCAACCCTTTGTCGTCATTAATTGTGCTGCCATTCCTGCCTCATTGATGGAAAGTGAAATTTTTGGGCACCAAAAAGGGGCCTTTACCGGGGCCTTGACCACGGTTATCGGAAAACTGGAAATTGCCCACAACGGCACGGTTTTTCTGGACGATATTGATTCTTTAACTACCTCCATGCAAAGTAAGCTTTTGAGGGTGATCCAGGAAAAGGAATTTGAAAAGATCGGAAGCCGGAAGATTTTACAGCTTAATGTTCGTTTTATCGCCTCTTCAAACCAAGACCTGTTCCGTTTAATTGACAAAGGGGAATTTCGTGAGGATCTTTTTTATCGTTTAAATGTTTTACCTTTGGACCTACCGGCATTGAGAGAGAAGAAAAGTGATATTCCTCTTTTGGTTAATCACTTCTTGGTGGTCTACTCAAAAAGTAAGGGAAAACCGGCCAAACAAATTTCCAAAGAGGCTTTGGATCTGCTTATAAAATATGACTGGCCGGGAAATGTTCGAGAACTTAAAAACCTGGTTGAACGCTTGACAACGATCATCACGGATCCGGTCATTCAAATTCAGGAAGTTTCGATGTTGAATGTTCGGAGAAAAGCCAAAGTTGAAGGCCGGCGGCTAAAAGAGGCTGTCGGGGTATTTGAAAGGGATTTTATTGCCGAAATTCTTAAAAAACTGAATTATGATATAAAAGAGGCGGCAAAACTAATGGATATTCACCGTAATACCCTTATTAACAAAATGAAGGAATATGGAATAAAAATCTAAAAATAAAGTTTTTTCATATGACCCATCATATCCCCTAAAAAAAAGAGTTTCAGGTTTTTGCTTTTCTGTTCTCCTCTTTTCCCCTTGCCTCCTAAATGTGCACAAAAATTTGTGCATTTTGCATAAAAAATTGTGTAACACCCACCTTCTACTTCAAAAAAATATCATGAGATAACAATAAGTTATAAATGACACATTTTCTGCTTTATAAAAAACCAAAGTCACTTATTGCTTCACAAATAAATCTTATTGAAATCAATAGGATAGAAGATATTAACAATTTCAATTAGGTTTTGATCTAAAACCGCTTTCCTTTTCACAAAAAGAAAAGGGTACCCATCATTCTGTTTGTGAAAAAAACGGTTTTCTCAGCAATCTTAAATATCAGCCGTACGCCGGTTGGTAAAGGGAGGTCCCTGGAACCTCTCTTTGGCGTATTGTCGAGCGACATCAAAGGCGGCGGCGGTTAACCCCAGAGTCTGGACCCCACAACCCATCCGGGCTTCATTCATTATCTCAAACATTTTGGCCATGCCGCTGTGAGGTTCACCCAGGAGAATACCCCGGCATTTTCCTTTTTCTCCGAAGATTAGGGATGCGGTTGGGGAGCCATGAATGCCCATTTTGTGTTCAATGCTGCTACAAAAGACATCATTGGGTTCACCCAGGGTTCCATCGGGGTTGACCCATATCTTGGGTATGATGAAGAGAGAGATCTCTTTTGTCCCTGGAGGCCCCCCTTCCACCCAGGCCAGGACCAGGTGGATGATATTTTCCGACAAGTCATGATTTCCGCAGGTGATAAAACACTTATTTCCCTCAATTTTATAAATACGGGGGTCTTTTGAATTCGGGTCCGGAACGGCCTTGGTTCTCTGATAACCCACATCCGAGCCGGCATCAGCCTCGGTCAGACACATGGTGCCGGTCCATACACCGGTGTTCAGTTTTTCCAAAAAGAGGACCTTATCACCATCCGTCCCGTAGTGCTCAATGACCCGGGCGTTGTATATACTAAGTCCCGTAAAAGTCATAAAGGCCATAAAGGATCATCTCAAAATCATCCAGACTGAATTCTTTAAAGGCTTCATATTTTAACATCTTGAGATATTCAAACAAAACAAACCTCAGGTCCCGATCATCTCGATTAAAAAAGTTTTTTCCCATAGTTGCCTCCTCATTGGTTATTGAAACAAAAATCTATCCAGGATTCCGGCGAAAACCGGAATAACCTTAAAAGGCTTTTAAAATTGATTTTGTTTTTCCTACAATATTTAATTCAAGAAAGGAAGTAAAGAATGGGATTATTACAACAAAATCTGAGATTTTTTCTCTGACTTTGCTGAAACGTGATACCCCCACCTCTGGCAGGACGATACTGGATTCTGGATACTCGATAAAAGCAAAAAGCAATACTCGATTCTGGATAAAGTTAATCCAGTATCCAATATCCAGAATCCAGCATCATTCTTGGAGGATCGAATTTGAGAACTTAATTTCAAATAGGCTTGGTTGGGAAATTTCAAAGAAAGCCCTTGAAGAAAAGTTCCGAAACAGGATAATATCTACCCATGCAGCAAACCTTTAAACTTATTTCCGAATTCACCCCCAAAGGAGATCAGCCCCAGGCGATTGAACAGTTAGTTCAAGGGGTTGAGCAGGGATTGGAACACCAGGTCCTTTTGGGGGTCACCGGTTCGGGAAAGACCTTCACCATGGCCCAAATTGTGGCCCGAGTCCAAAAACCTACTCTGGTCCTGGCCCCCAATAAAACCCTGGCCGCCCAACTTTTCGGAGAATTCAAATCCTTTTTTCCGGAAAATGCCATTGAATATTTTGTCAGCTATTATGACTATTATCAGCCTGAAGCCTACCTTCCCCAGACCGATACCTATATTGACAAGGATTCGTCGATCAATGAGGCGATTGACAAAATGCGCCATTCAGCCACCCGGTCCCTATTGACCCGGAATGATTGTCTGATTGTGGCCAGTGTCTCCTGTATTTATGGATTGGGTTCTCCCGAAGCCTATCGTGGGATGCTCCTTTCCTTGAAAGAAAATCAGGAAATATCACGAGAAGAACTGTTAAATCAACTGGTAGCTATGCTCTATGAACGAAATGACTTCGATTTCCATCGGGGTACCTTTCGGGTCCGGGGAGATGTCGTGGAAATCTTTCCTGCCTACGAAGATCAAGCCCTGCGCATCTCTTTCTTCGGTGATACGATTGAAAACCTTTCCATGATCGACCCCTTACGGGGAAAAATAACCGGCCGACTGGAACAGGTTCACCTCTTTCCCAACAGCCACTATGTAACCCCGGAAGCAACTTTGGAACAGGCCTATCAAGCCATAGAGGTTGAACTGGAAGAGCGGATCGACTCATTCCGCTCTCGTGATAAATTAATCGAAGCCCAGCGGATCGAAGAACGGACCCGGTTCGACTTGGAAATGATGCAGGAACTCGGTTACTGTCATGGTATTGAAAATTATTCAAGACATCTCACCGGTCGGCAACCCGGGCAACCCCCCCCTACCCTTTTGGAATATTTTCCTACAGATTTTCTTATTTTTATAGACGAAAGCCATCTGGCGGTCCCCCAGCTCCGGGGTATGTACCGGGGGGATCGATCCCGTAAACAAACTTTGGTCGACTATGGTTTTCGGCTCCCTTCAGCCCTCGATAACCGCCCTTTGAATTTTGAGGAATTCGAAAACCTGACTCACCAGGTCATTTATGTCTCGGCCACGCCTGCTGAATATGAACTGACAAAATCAGGAGGTCTGGTGGCAGAACAAATCATTCGTCCCACCGGTCTAATGGATCCTCGGATTCAGATCTTTCCGGCTGATAATCAGGTCGAGCACCTGAAAAAAGAGATCCAGAAACGGGTTTCCCGTCATGAACGGATTCTGGTCACCACCCTGACCAAACGCCTGGCCGAGAATCTAACCGAATATTACCAGGAATTGGGGATTAAAGTCCGTTATCTCCATTCCGATATCGATACCCTGGAGCGGATTGAGATCCTTCGGGATTTACGGCTGGGGGCCTTTGATTGCCTAGTGGGGATTAATCTCCTGCGGGAGGGACTGGACCTGCCGGAAGTTAGTCTGGTGGCCATCCTGGATGCCGACAAGGAAGGTTTCCTCCGATCCACCCGTTCCCTGATTCAAACCTGCGGGCGGGCCTCTCGAAATATTTCAGGTGAAGTCTTTTTCTATGCCAACCAGGTTACTCGTTCAATGCAGGAGGCCATCGATGAAACAGAAAAACGTCGGACCATCCAAATTGCCTACAACAAAAAATATAAGATTACTCCCACTTCGATAAAGAAATCCATTCAGGATATTATGTCTTCGGTTTATGAAGCTGATTATGTGACCGTTCCCATTGCCAAGGATAAACAAAGAGAATTTGCCGAACCCCAACAGGTCCCCCTGCTGATAAAACAGCTCAGAAAAAAGATGAAAGATGCGGCCGCCCGCCTTGATTTTGAAGAAGCCGCGGAACTTCGAGATCGAATTAAGGTGTTGCAGGAAGAGGAACTGCTTTGGAAATGAACAAACAGGCGAGAGGCGAAAGGCTATAGGCAATAACCCGATCTAAATAAGGAGAAAAAGGTGATTAACGGATATGTCCTTTGGGCTTTGTTGGCCGGACTGATTATTGGGGCCGTTTTAGTCTGGCTGGTTAGCCGAATGAAGACCACGCAAAAGATTTCCGAGGGACGCCAGCCCCTCCTATCGGAACTGGCTGTGGTTGGCGAACGGCTCAATGCCCGAGACGCAGAACTTCAGGGGTTATCGACAGAAAATAAAAAAATGGAATCGGAAATCGATAAACTCCGCCAAACACTTCATCAAGAGAGCCAGGAAAAGGCCGGGGCACTGAAAGAGGCCGAGCAACTAACCGAATTACGGGACCGTCTTGAAAACAGGGAGAAGGAACTAAAGACCTTAAGAGAAGAAATCACCGCCTTGAAACAGGTCCAGGCTGAATTGGAAACCACCCTGTATAAGGAAAGACAGGGAATGGAAGAAAAAATAGGCCTCCTGAATGAAGCCGCCCAAAAAATGGAAGACGCCTTTAAAGCCTTATCCGCTGAGTGTTTGAGAAGCAATAACCAACAATTTTTAGACCTGGCCAGGGCCACCCTGGAAAAATATCAATCCGAGGCTAAAGGCGATCTGGAACAACGACAAAAGGCCGTGGAAGGCACCATTACCCCTTTAAAGGAAACCCTGGAAAAATATGTTCAACAGGTCCAGGCCATGGAAATGTCCCGCCAGCAGGCCTATGGCAGCCTGAGCCAGCATTTGGAAACCATGGCCATCACCGAAAAACAACTCCAACAAGAAACCGGCAATCTGGTAAAGGCCTTACGTTCTCCCCAGGTCCGGGGAAGGTGGGGTGAAATCACTTTAAAGCGGGTGGCCGAACTGGCCGGGATGTCCGAACATTGTGATTTTTTTGAACAGGAATCGGTTAACGGTGAAGAAGGAAAATTGCGGCCGGATATGGTCGTTCGACTGCCCAATAAAAAATTAGTGGTTGTGGATTCCAAAGCTCCGTTACAATCCTATCTGGATTCCCTCGAATCACCGGCCGAAGAAGAACGAAAGACAAAACTCCGGGATCACGCCCGCCTCATCCAATCACACATGCAGAAGCTTTCCGGCAAGAATTACTGGGACCAGTTTCCCGAGGCCCCGGAATTTGTGATCCTTTTCTTACCGGGGGAAAATTTTTTTAGTGCCGCCCTGGAACAGAACCCTTATTTGATTGAAGAAGGGGTTAACCAGAGGGTCATTCTGGCCACCCCCACCACCCTGATCACTCTCCTTCGGGCCGTAGCCTATGGCTGGCGTCAGGAGGCTTTGGCTGAGAATGCACAGGCCATCAGTGAAATGGGAAAGACCCTTTATGAACGTCTGGTTAAGTTGGCCTTTCATTTTGCCGATTTTAGGTCGACACCTTGATAAATCCATGCTCTCTTATAACGAGGCCATTGGCTCGCTGGAAAGCCGGGTCTTGCCGGCGGCCAGGCGATTTAAAGAATTGGGGATCAGTTCCAAGGCCAATGTTCCGGAATTAGGACCTCTGGAAAAAAAAGCACGAAATTTTCAGTCCCCGGAACTTTATGCCGAAAAAGAAATGGAAGATGATTTTCAGGTGAAATAAACTGGAACAGTGAAGTCGAAAAATAAGATTGAAATTTCCTGGTTTTATCATTAAGTTTTAGATAAACTAATATTGTTTTTTCTTTAAGGCTGTCTTTGTCATTCCGACAGAAGTCGGAATCCAGGATTCTTAATAGGTTAGAAAACCCTGGACCTCGGTTTTCACCGGGGTGACAATTTTTTTTTGTCCATCAGTATTTTTCCATTGTATTGATATGGAGCCCTTTTATTTATTTTGCTGCCAGAGTAATAAAAGAAATCAAGAGCGTATCGACATCGATCCGTTGGAATGCCTCCCGATCCGATGAGGAGTTCTCCGTCCTGCCGGGATTTTTAAGAAAGGAAAAAACCATATGGAAACCTTCGATAAAAACACTATACTCGATCTAATCGCCTCCAATGATTATTTGCCATCCCTTTCTCCATTAACCATACAATTAATCGGGTTGGCCGCAGATGAACACAGTTCCATTCTGGACCTGACCAGAATTATAGAGAAAGACCCGGGGTTGACGGCCCGTTTGCTGAAAATCGTTAATAGTGCTTTTTATGCCCATCGGGAGCCTATTTCATCGATCTCCTATGCGGTTATGGTGGCCGGATTTAATAAAATCCGGGTGATGGCTTTAAATATTTCTTTAAAAGACACCTTTCCCTTGGGGAAGGTAGATGGAATGGATTATGACTTTTTCTGGAAGACCTCTTTATACCGGGCCATTATTGCCCAAGGCCTGTTAAAGGGTTCCTATCTTAAAGACCCGGTTGATTCCGAAGAGGTTTTTACCGCCGGATTGATTCTTGAAATCGGCATACTGCTCCTTTTTCATCTTTGCCCGGAACCATTAAAAGAATCATTTCCAGGTGGGGATGTTCCTTTGGAAGAGACCATCCGCTGGGAACAAGAAAATTTGGGGATCAACCACCGGGAACTCGGGCGACTGACCCTTGAGCACTGGCACTTTCCGGAACAGTTTATTGAGATCCAAAAAAGCCATGGACCCGAAGCCCTGAAGGCTGGTTCTTCGGATTTATGTAAAATATCTGAAATTGCCCGGGTCTGCACCCAGCTTTTCTTTGGGTCCGGAGAAGACTTTGCCCTGCTCAAAGAAATTTCCGGGTTTTTGAAAATGGATCTGGACCGGGTCAGTGAAACTCTTTCCGAGGCTTTTTTCAGGGTCGAAGAATTTGCCCGGGAACTGCGTCTGCAGATCAATCCCAACCAGGACATGATGGAGGTGATGGAAAAAGCCAACCGTTCCTTGTCAAAAATCAACGGGTCATTGGAAGAGAACTTGGGGAAGTTTACGGGGTTAAAATCCGGTCTGGAACCGATTATGAGTGCTTCGTTGTCGGAAGGGGCAGGAGAAAGTAAAGAAAATCTGGCAACAGCGTTGGATGCAGTAGCCCATGAAATCAGGAATCCTTTGATGGCCATCGGTGGGTTCGCCAGGAGAATGGTGACAAAAGGCCACGAGCAGGGCGATGTCGTCAAATATGCCGAACTTATCGCCCAGGAATCGTATCGATTGGAACAGGTTTTGAATGATTTATTGAACATTTCCTCTCCAGGCCAGTCGTTATTGACTTCCAAACCTGAATCAGACTGATCTTGAAACCCAGGAGGTTATGACGATGGATGATCTCATTCAAAAAGCAGCAGAACAATTACTGAAAAGCAAACACGCCATCACCTTAACCGGCGCGGGATGTTCCACCGAATCGGGCATTTCCGATTTTCGCGGACCGAACGGGCTATGGACCAAGAATCCCGAGGCCGAGAGAAAAGCCTATCAGAGTTATGCCCGGTTTCAACAAAACCCCAAGGAATACTGGAAAGAACGAATGGCCGGCGCTTCACTTCTTGGGGATCTGACCAGGGCCGAACCCAACCCCGGTCATTTGGCTTTGGCTGAGTTGGAAAAAATGGGAATCCTGAAGTGTGTGGTCACCCAGAATATCGATAATCTCCATCAAAAGGCCGGAAGTAGAAAAGTCCTGGATTACCATGGAAATGTTTCCCGATTGCGGTGCGCTTCCTGTGACGCCCGGTTCGACCCTATGGACTTTGACCTGGATCGATTATTGGCTGAAGATCGACTCCCTCCCCTTTGCAAAAAATGCAGCGGGGTTCTCAAGTCGGATATAGTTCATTTTCATGAAGCCATTCCCATGGATGTGGCCCGGGAAAGTCAGGAACAGGCCGAACGATGCGATCTTATGTTGATTTGCGGGACCTCGGCCGTAGTATATCCTTTTGCTTATCTTCCCAGGATGGCCAGGCAGCGGGGAGCCGGCAGGAAAACAACCATCATTGAAATCAATGCCGACCCCACCCCTTTAACCGAAGAAGGGATATCGGATTTCCTGATCCAGGGAAAAACCGGAACGATCCTCCCGAAAATCGTGGAGGAAGTTAAAAGAAGACGGAACTGATTTTCACTGAATCCAGGGAAGCGCCCACGCCCTTTAGGCAATACGGGACCTGTTGTTGTATTTTGAGGCATTTGACGCTGTCCTCCGCTTATTTATGAACCTAAGATTTAGCCCTGAACTTTTTCTAACGATCTGCCTTAGTGGAATTATAATAAATAATCCACGCCCATAGGGCGTGGCTTTAATTGGGCCCCCCATAGGGAGGCTTAAAATAACAGTTTCAAACCTGAACCCTAAACTTTAAAATCTAATAGGTGCCGTCACCCCGACGAAAGCCGGGGTCCAGGAAAAGCTGAAATCCCTGGATTCCGCCTCCGGCCTGGATGCCTACGGGCAGGAAGCGGGTCAAGCCCGGAATGACGAAACGAGCCAAGTAATGGGCTTTCAGCCAAGCCCATTCCGGACCGGCCTAGCCCGTCCACATGACCCCCCCATAGGGTGGGGGTTTTTAATTCAAACTAAATTTTCGAATTATCTCGGAGGAAAGATGATAGAAACACACATAACCCCTATTTCCCTGGAAGATCGAAAACCTGTTATCGATATTTTTAATTACTATATCGAAAACAGTTTTGCCGCTTACATTGAAAAAAGCGTATCCTACGGTTTTTTTGACTTTCTGTTAAAGGCAAGCGATGGGTTTCCAGCCATCGTTATCAAAAATGGAGAAGGGGGGGTGATTGGCTTTGGAATGCTGCGTCCCTTTCACCCTTTTCCGGTTTTTTCAAAAACAGCCGAGATTTCTTATTTTATAAGCCCGGATTGGGTCGGTAAGGGTCTGGGCAACAAAATGCTCGCGCACCTCATCAAAAAAGCTGAAGAAAAAGGCATTACCTCCATCCTGGCCAGTATTTCCTCTCTAAATCAACCGAGTATCCGCTTCCATCAGAAAAACGGTTTTCTGGAATGCGGCCGGTTTGAAAAGGTCGGAGAGAAAAAAGGGCAGGTGTTTGATGTGGTCTATATGCAAAAAATATTATAATTCCTACCTGTTCAGGTGTTCTCACGCCTTCCCCCATCATTTCAAAATCACTTAAAAAGTAACAATTTCTGGACAAAGAAGAAAAAATTTTGTATAAATAAAGGCTTAATATTTTGATTTTCTTGTTAAGAAAAAGGATTTTATGGCCATTCAAGCCTTAAAAGGATTTAAAGATATTCTACCCGGCGAGTCGGAGAAATGGTTCTATATGGAGGAAACAGCCCGCCATATTTTCCGGACTTTTGGCTTTTCCGAAATAAGGACCCCTGTCCTGGAAAACAGTGACCTTTTTATCCGTTCTATCGGGACCAACACCGACATCGTTGAAAAGGAAATGTACACCCTTACCGACCGAAGCGGCGATTCGATCACTTTAAGACCCGAGGCCACGGCTTCAGTACTGAGGGCTTATATCGAACATAATCTTCAAGGACAACAACCAATCCATAAGCTTTTTTCTATCGGCCCCATGTTCCGTCATGAACGCCCCCAGAAAGGACGGTTACGGCAGTTCCATCAAATTAACGCCGAATATATAGGAACCCCCAGCCCCTATGCTGATGCCGAGATTATTTATTTATTGATTCAAATCCTGGACCATATGGGTCTTCAGGAAACCCGCCTGCGAATCAATTCCCTGGGCTGTCCCCTGTGCCGTCCAAAATTTAATTCGGCCCTTCAGGAATTTTTAGGAGAACGCAAAGGGGAGTTATGTGCCGATTGTCAGCGACGGATGGGCACCAACCCCTTGCGAGTTTTTGACTGCAAGGTGGAACGCTGCCAGGAGGTGTTAACAACTGCCCCGAGGATAACTGATTTTATTTGTCAGCCATGTCAGGAACATTTCGAAAAAGTTCAAGAACTTATCTTCAAACTTTCAATTCCGGTCCAAAGGGATCCTCGCCTGGTTCGGGGGTTGGATTATTACACCCGGACCACCTTTGAGGTCAGCGCCAGTCACCTGGGGTCCCAAGATGCCGTTGCCGGTGGCGGCCGATATGATGGTCTGATCCAACAATTGGGAGGGCCCAATATGCCGGCTATTGGTTTTGCCATTGGTCTGGATCGGGCGGCTCTTTTATTATCCAGTCAGGAAGCATGGATAAACCGGCCCTTTGTATCTCTCATCCCTTTAGGAGCAGAGGCAAAGGAAAAAGCCTTCAATCTATTAACGTCCCTTTACAAAAAAAAGATTCCGGCTCTAATAGATTATGAAGATAAGAGCTTAAAAAGTCAGCTAAAACGGGCTGATAAGACCAAAAGTCCCTATGTGGCCGTTCTGGGCACTGAAGAACTGAATAAGGATCAGATCCTGATCCGCAATCTGGATACCCAGAACCAGGAAACAATCCCTATTCCCCAATTCCTGGACTATTTTCTGGAAAGATACAACAAGAAAAGGATATAAGGTGCAAGGGTTGGGACAAAAGGTTTAATCCTCAATCCTTGAACCTTTATCCTTTATCCTGAATCTAAAGGAGAATGCATTGACTGAAACCAAACCAATCGGGCAGCGGACCCATGACTGCGGGACTCTGACTGCCCGGGATATCGGCCGATCCGTTACCCTGGCCGGGTGGGTGGATACCCGCCGTGACCACGGGGGGCTTATTTTTATAGACCTCAGGGACCGGGCCGGCATCACCCAGGTTGTTTTCAACCCGGAGATCAACAGCGAAGTCCATCAGCTGGCCCATCAATTACGAAGTGAATATTGCATCACCATCGAAGGGAAAGTACGCTCTCGTCCTGAAGGTATGGCCAATCCCAATCTGAAAACCGGGGAAATCGAAGTACTGGTGAATGATTATCAGTTGCTCAATACCTCCAAGACCCCGCCCTTTACCCTGGAGGATACAGCCGAAGTCTCCGAGGCGGTCCGCCTCCGCTACCGCTACCTGGACCTGCGCCGTCCGAGTCTGCAGAAAAATTTCTTTCTGCGTCACCAGGCCGTCCAGTTCATCCGCAGTTTTCTTAACCAAAAAGGGTTTTGTGACGTAGAAACCCCTTTCCTGACCAAAAGCACCCCGGAAGGGGCCCGGGATTATCTGGTCCCCAGTCGGGTACAACAGGGCAAGTTTTTCGCCCTGCCCCAGTCACCTCAACTTTTCAAACAGCTTCTTATGGTAGCCGGTTTTGACCGTTATTATCAAATCGTCCGCTGTTTTCGGGATGAAGACCTGAGGGCCGATCGGCAGCCGGAATTCACCCAATTGGACCTGGAAATGTCCTTTATTTCCGAAGAAGATATTTGTAATTTAATTGAAGACCTTATTTGTCAGCTATTTAAAGAAATGCTTGGGATTGAAGTACCCCAGCCCATTCGCAGGCTGACCTACGAAGAGGCTCTGAACCGCTTTGGAACCGACCGCCCGGATCTTCGTTTTGGGCTGGAAATAACCGATCTGACCGCCTTAGTCAAGCAATCCGAAGTCAAGGTTTTTGCCGAAGTCGCCCAAAAAGGAGGTTGCATCAAGGCCATTTGCGTTCCCGGAGGAGCGACCTTTTCCCGCAAGGATCTGGATGATCTGACCGCCCTGGCCCAAAGCTGGGGGGCCAAAGGCCTGGCCTGGGCCAAGATCAATCCCGAGGGATGGCAATCCCCCCTGGCCAAATTTTTTAAAGAAGAGGAACGTAAAACCATAGATCGAGCCCTGGAGGCCGGTCCAGGGGACTTGATCCTCTTCCAAGCGGACGTCCCTTCGGTGGTTCATGAAGTACTGGGAAAAATCCGTCTTCATCTCGGTCAAAAGCTTGCTTTTCCCAAAGACCGGTTTGAATTTACCTGGGTGACTCAATTCCCTCTTTTGGAATACCGGGTTGAAGAAGGCCGATACGGGGCGGTTCACCACCCTTTTACCTCCCCATTAGAAGAAGACCTCCCGATCTTGGAATCCCAACCGGAGAAGGTTCGTTCCCGGGCCTACGATCTGGTCTTGAATGGAAATGAAATCGGCGGCGGCAGCATTCGTATTCACCAAAGGGCATTGCAGGAGCGAATTTTCAACGTTTTGAAAATTTCTCCGGAAGAAGCCGAAGAAAAGTTCGGTTTTCTTTTAGAGGCCTTGGAGATGGGTGCCCCACCTCACGGCGGTATCGCCTTCGGCCTGGACCGGCTGATCATGCTTATGACCGGCGCCCAATCCTTACGGGAGGTCATCGCCTTTCCCAAAACTCAGAAGGCGGTCTGCCCCCTGACTAATGCCCCCACGAGTGTCGGCAGGATTCAATTGAATGAATTGGGGTTGCGGTTGGATGTGAAGAAATAAAAAAAACGTTCGGCGTTCGGCGTTGAGCGTTCGTCGATTAAAAATCCTAAATCTTTTTCCCTTTTTCAACGAACACCCCTGCCAATCGCAGGTGCAAAACGACGAACGTTTCGGAGGTACACTATGGCCCGCTGGAATCCCAATAAAAAAGTCCTGGATCATGAACATAGCCGCTTTTGGGGCTATGAATTAAAAGATATTCCCGAACCCAATCTGCAACGGGATATCTTTCCTTATGATGAGGTCACCCGCATTGATTTTGATCATAAATTTATGCCCATCGATCCGAGTGAAGAATTCTGGATTACCGACACCACCTTCAGAGACGGGCAGCAGGCCCGCCCTCCCTATACGCTGGACCAAATTCTAAACATCTTTGATTTCCTTCATCGTATGGGGGGCCCTTACGGGGTCATCCGCCAAACCGAATTCTTCCTTTACAGCGACAGAGACAAAGAAGCCGTGCGAAAATGTCAGGAAAGGGGGTATCCCTATCCGGAAATAACCGGCTGGATCCGGGCCCATCCGGATGACCTGAACCTGGTAAAGGAGATGGGACTTCCTGAAACCGGCATCCTTACCTCGGTTTCCGATTACCATATCTTTTACAAGCTGAATTTAACACGGTCTCAGGCCTTTAACCAATACATCACCATCGTCAAGAAGGCCTTGGATCTGGGTATCGTCCCCCGCTGCCATTTTGAGGATATCACCAAGGCCGACATTTATGGCTTCTGCGTGCCCTTAGCCAAAGAACTGATGAAACTCCGGGAGTCGTCAGGGATCGACATTAAAATACGCCTCTGTGATACCCTTGGTTATGGGATCACTTACCCCGGAGCGGCCTTGCCCCGGAGTGTCCCCAAATTGGTCCGGGCCATGATCGATGATGCCGGGGTCCCGGGCCGTCTGCTGGAGTGGCACGGCCATAATGACTTTCACAAGGGATTCATCAATGCCACTACCTCCTGGCTTTATGGCTGTGCAGCAGTCAATGGGGCGATTTTGGGTTTTGGGGAGCGGACCGGAAATACCCCGATCGAGGGCCTGTTGATTGAATATATCAGTCTTATCGGCCAGGATAACGGGATTGAAACAAAAGCTATTACCGAAATGGCCGAATTTATTGAGAAGGACCTTCATTATGCCATACCGGCCAATTTCCCCTTTGTCGGGGCGGACTTCAATGCCACCAGCGCCGGGATTCATGTCGACGGCTTGATCAAGAATGAAGAAATCTATAATATTTTTGATACTCAAAAAATTCTGGGCCGTCCGATTAGCATCATTATCACCGACAAATCAGGCCTGGCCGGGGTAGTCCATTGGCTTAATAAAAGGCTGAACCTTACCGGCCCAAGGGCCGTAGATAAACAACACCCGGGTGTGATTAAAATATACAAGTGGGTCATGAAACAATACGAAGAAGGCCGGACCACTTCCATCTCGGCCCAGGAAATGGAACGGATCAGCCGAAAACACCTGCCGGAATATTTTGTCTCCGAATTCGACGAGCTGAAACAAAAGGCCTATCACCTGGCCTTTCATATTGTGGAAGAAATTCTGCAAAGGGAGGAAATATGCAGCATGGACCCGGTCCTTCAGGAACCGGTTATGGAAAATTTTATTGAACTCAATCCTTTTATTCAATTCATTTACATCACCAATATGGAAGGGAAGAAGATTACTAAAAACATCACCCGGATCATTGACCGGTCCAAATACCAGATCTTTAAATTGGATGAAGACTTCTCCGACCGGTCCTGGTTCGCCCAGCCCATTAAGGACGGAAAGATTCATGTGACCGACTTTTACACCTCCAGAATCACCGGAGCCTTGTGTATCACCGTCTCCGGGCCGATTCGAAATCAGGAAGATGAAATTCAGGGGGTCCTGGGCCTGGACATCAAATTCGAAGATCTGGCCAAAATGGATCGGGATGGAGAGTTATAGGATCATTTCCCTATACAGCTTTGGGCTTGACAAATAAATTTATACTCAGTAGATATTCTATTACACTTGATTTTTTACACCTAAAAATTTCTTAGCAAAAAGGAGGAGTTATCGTGGCGGATATTTTAGCACCTATGGCCGGGAAAATTATCGAGATTAAAGTTAATGTGGGCGATTCGGTTCACGAAGACGATGAAGTGGCTGTTATTGAGGCTATGAAAATGGAAATGCCGATATTAACCGACACCGATGGAACCGTGAAAGAAATCAAAGTTAATAAAGGGGACTCTATTGAGGCCGACCAGGTCTTGATGATTATTGAGTAAAACATTAAACAGGTAACAGGTGATGGGCAATAAGCATTGGGGTATCGGAAGATTGAAAATAGAATCTTTTTCCAATAACCCTTTGCTTATCCCCTTTTGCCTATTACCTGTTTTTCGCTGAACCCTATTTTATTTGTGTTCTTGAACCCTGTTTGAGTGGATTTTTAGAACATTCCAGATGATTTCAACGAACGCCGAATGGTATTCGTAATAAAGGGGCCCCATGACCAACGAAGACCGCATTAACGAATTAATGTCCCTCAATGCCCAGGCTGAACTGGGGGGCGGCCAGGATAAAATCGACAGCCAACATAAGAAAGGCAAACTGACGGCCAGGGAAAGGATCGATTATCTTTTGGATCAGGGCACTTTCGAAGAACTGGATAAGTTTGTGGTTCATCGCTGTCATGATTTTGGGATGGATAATCAGAAAATTTTCGGCGACGGGGTGGTCACCGGATATGGCCGGATCAACGGCCGTTTGGTCTATGTCTTTTCACAGGACTTTACCGTCTTTGGCGGAAGCCTCAGCGGTCCTTTCGGAGAAAAGATATGTAAGATCATGGACATGGCCTTACTAAACGGGGCCCCCGTCATCGGCTTGAATGATTCCGGAGGGGCCCGGATTCAGGAAGGGGTCAACAGTCTCGGAGCCTATGGAGAAATCTTCAAGCGAAACGTCAGAAGCTCCGGGATTATCCCCCAAATTTCAGCCATCATGGGGCCCTGTGCCGGTGGGGCGGTCTACTCGCCGGCCATCACCGATTTTATCATTATGGTCGAAAAAACCAGCCATATGTTTATCACCGGTCCCCAGGTCATCAAGGCCACCACCCACGAAGAAGTTGAAACGGAAACCCTGGGGGGAGCGATCCGGCACAATAAGACCAGCGGGGTAGCCCATTTCTCGGCTGAAAATGACAAAAAAGCTTTGGATCTGATCAGGGAACTTTTATCTTTCCTGCCTCAAAATTGCAATGAGACCCCCCCCCAATCCGACACCAAGGATGATCCCAACCGGATCGATATGAATCTGAGGACCATTATCCCTGACAACCCGCGCCTTCCTTATGACATGAAAAAAATCATCCTCTCTGTGGTCGATGATCACCATTTTTTTGAGGTCCAGAAATTATACGCCCCTAATATGATCATCGGACTGGCCCGGATGAACGGGATGCCGATAGGCATAGTAGCCAACCAGCCTCGCGCCCTGGCTGGATGTCTGGACATCAATGCCTCGGACAAGTGTGCCCGGTTTGTTCGTTTTTGCGATTGTTTCAATCTTCCCGTGGTTACCTTTGTCGATGTCCCCGGATTTTTACCCGGGATCGCCCAGGAATACGGCGGGATCATTCGTCATGGGGCCAAGGTCATTTACGCCTATTGTGATGCCTCGGTGCCCAAGGTGACACTTATCACCCGTAAAGCTTATGGCGGGGCTTATGATGTCATGGGCAGCAAACACCACGGCGGGGATCTTAATTTTGCTTATCCAACGGCCGAAATCGCCGTCATGGGCCCCGAAGGGGCCGTGCCTATTGTTTTTCGCAACCAACTGAGCAAGGCGGCTGATCCGGAAAAAACCCGTCAGGAATTGATTGAAGATTATCGGCAGACCTTCGCCAGCCCCTATAAAGCGGCCGAGTTGGGTTATATTGATGAAATCATACTCCCGGAATACACCCGACCCAAACTGATTCGGGCCTTGGAATCCTTGAAAACCAAGATCGACATTCACCGCCTTCCCCGGCGGCATGGGAATATACCTTTATAAAGAGTTGCGGGTTACGGGTTACGAGTTAGGTATTCTAAACCTCGATCCGTATTTAAGTTTTTTTTAACCCAAAACCCGTAACTTGTAACCCGCAACCTTTAATGATGGAGCTTATTCATGTTTGATCCGGAAAAAATTAATGAATTAAAGAAAGAACAATCGGCCTGGCAGGAAAAAACAGAATCCCGGCTCTCCAAGGCACCGGAACGGCGAAAGACCTTTACCTCCATTTCTGAAATTCCGATTCAACGTTCCTATACTCCGGCGGATATTGCGGATCTGGACTATGAAAAAGACCTGGCCTTCCCGGGGGAGTATCCTTTTACCCGAGGGGTCCAGCCCACTATGTATCGCGGACGTTTCTGGACCATGCGACAATATGCCGGGTTTGCCGACGCCGAAGAATCCAACCGTCGATATAAATACCTGTTGGAACAAGGTCAGACGGGTCTTTCCGTGGCTTTTGATTTACCCACGCAGATCGGCTATGACTCCGACCATCCCCTGGCCCAGGGGGAAGTGGGCAAGGTCGGGGTTGCCATCGATTCCCTGAAAGACATGGAAACCTTGTTTAACGGGATCCCCTTAGATAAAGTCAGCACCTCCATGACGATCAACGCACCGGCCGCTGTCCTGCTGGCCATGTACATCGGCGTGGCCGAGAAACAAGGGGTTTCCCCCAATGCACTGAATGGAACGATTCAAAACGATATCCTAAAGGAATACACCTCCCGGGGCACTTACATTTTTCCCCCCCAGCCCTCTTTACGCATCATCACCAATATTTTCGAATATTGTTCCAAAGAAGTCCCCAAATGGAATTCCATCAGCATCAGCGGCTATCATATCCGTGAAGCCGGGTCCACGGCTATTCAGGAGGTGGCTTTCACCCTGGCCAATGGTTTGGCTTACGTGGAGGCGGCCCAAAAGGCCGGTCTGGACGTGGACGTCATCGGTCCCCGATTATCTTTTTTCTTTAACGCCCATTTGGATTTTTTTGAAGAGATCGCCAAATACCGGGCCGCCCGCCGTCTCTGGGCACGCCTGATGAAAGAACGTTTCGGTTCCAAGGATCTCCGGACCATGACCTTGCGTTTTCACACCCAGACCGCAGGTTGTTCCCTGACCGCCCAGCAGCCCAAAAACAATATCATCCGGGTGGCCTTTCAAGCCCTGTCAGCCGTTCTGGGAGGGACCCAATCCCTGCACACCAATTCCATGGATGAGGCATTGGCCCTGCCTTCCGAAGAGGCGGTCCAGATTGCCTTGCGAACCCAGCAATTGATTGCTTACGAAACCGGTGTCACCGATACCGTCGATCCTCTGGCCGGATCCTTTTATATCGAAAACCTGACCAACACCATTGAGGCCGGGGCCGTGGAATACCTCCGCAAGATCGACGAACTGGGTGGAGCGGCCGCGGCCATTGAAAAAGGGTATATTCAACGGGAGATCCAGGAAAGCGCTTTCCGCTATCAGAAAGCTGTGGAAACCGGTGACCGGGTGGTGGTAGGGATCAATAAATTTCAAACAAAAGAACCGCCCCCTTCAGGGTTATTGCGTGTTGATCCTGTGGTGCAAAGCCAGCAGATACAAAAAATTACCCAACTCAGGCAGTCCACGGGACAATGCCAAAGTGCTTTCTTGCTTGGCCGGTCTTAAAAAGGCCGCCGAAGGTCCGGATAATTTGATGCCCTTCATCCTGGATGCGGTTAACGCCTACGCAACCTTGGGAGAAATCTGCGATATTCTGCGGTCGGTTTTCGGAGAGTACACCGCGGTTTCAACGTTATAGCAGCGAAATAGAGTTTTACTTTTCCCTTCAATGAATTCAAATGAGGAGTGATATTCCATGACCACCGAAAGAAAAATACGGGTTCTGGCTGCAAAGCCGGGATTGGACGGCCATGACCGGGGAATCAAGATCATTTGTCATGCCCTGAGGGATGCCGGAATGGAGGTCATCTATACCGGACTGCGCCAAACCCCGGAACAGATTGCGGCGACAGCCGTTCAGGAGGACGTGGACGTTATCGCCCTGAGTGTACTTTCCGGAGCTCATGATTACCTTTTTCCCCGGGTTATGGAGCTGGTCATGGAAAAAGGTTTACAAGATGTCCTGGTGGTAGGCGGCGGGATTATTCCCGAAGAAGACATCCCCGCCCTGAAGACGGCCGGTATCAGTGAGATCTTTGGTCCGGGTACCTATACCACCGATATCGTCAAATATATCCAGGAACATGTAAGGAAAAATCCCTGAGACTTTTTGAAGTTTGCGGGTCCCCTTTATTTTTTTTTACCCACCCGACCGGTTTACCCCGAATAATAGAAAACAGAAACAACAAAAGAGCAACGATCGAAGCTGTTCGTGCTTAAAGGATTTCCATGAACGAAAAACATATTTTGAAAATTGCTGAAGAACTGACCCTTTCACCCAAACAGGTTCAGGCCACGGCAGGCCTTCTCCAGGAAGAAGCCACGGTCCCTTTTATCGCCCGCTATCGAAAAGAAGTCACCGGGTCCTTGGATGAAGTGGCAATTACGGCTATTCGTGATCGACTGATCCAACTGGCAGACCTGGATAAACGGCGGGAGGCCATCCTCAAATCCTTAGAGGAGCGCAATCAGCTTACAGAGGAATTAAACCAGAAGATCCTGGAATGCGAAACCATGGTTGATCTGGAAGATATTTATCTGCCCTATCGACCCAAAAGGCGGACACGGGCCACTATAGCCAGAGAAAAAGGACTGGAACCCTTGGCTCAAAAACTTTTCGGCCAATCCGATATGGACCCTCTGGTTGAAGCCGGGGCCTTTGTCGATCCCGAAAAGGGGGTGGCCAATGCCGAAGAAGCGTTGGACGGTGCTCGTGATATCATTGCCGAATGGGTCAATGAAGACCAGACGGCCCGCGCCCGGATGCGCGCTTTTTATACCTCAAGGGCGGTTATTAAATCCAGGGTGATTTCCGAAAAAGAAGACCTGGGCATCAAATATAGGGATTACTATGATTGGGAAGAACCGGCGGCCAAAGCACCGTCTCACCGCATCCTGGCCATCCGCCGTGGGGAGAAAGAGGATTTTCTTAGTCTGAGGATCCTTCCCCCGGAAGAGGAAGCCCTGGAAATTCTTGACAGCCTTTTTGTCAAAGGGGAAGGTCCGGCTGCCGAACAGGTCTGGACAGCCGTGCATGACAGTTACAAAAGGCTTCTCTCTCTTTCCATGGAAACCGAAATTCGTCTGGAAATCAAAAAAAGAGCCGACGAGGAGGCCATTCGGGTTTTTGCTGAAAATCTGCGCCAACTACTCCTTTCCCCACCCCTTGGGCAAAAAAGAGTTCTGGCCATCGATCCCGGATTCCGGACCGGCTGCAAAGTAGTCTGTCTGGACGGCCAGGGTAAGCTGGTTCATCATGAAACCATTTTTCTTTTATCAGAAAAGGGCCTGGCCGATGCCGGGAAAAAGATTCTCGGGATGTGTGAGCGTTTTCAGATAGAAGCCATTGCCATCGGAAACGGGACTGCCGGCCGGGAAACGGAAACCTTTATCCGGGGTCTCGTCCTCCCATCCGGGATTCAAGTGGTCATGGTCAATGAAAGCGGAGCCTCGATTTATTCAGCCTCAGAGGCCGCCAGAGAGGAATTTCCCGAACAGGATGTGACTGTTCGGGGGTCGGTCTCCATCGGCCGCCGATTAATGGACCCATTGGCCGAATTGGTCAAGATAGATCCCAAGTCTATCGGAGTGGGCCAATATCAGCACGATGTGGATCAGAATGCCCTGAAAAACAGTCTTGATGATGTGGTCGTCCATTGTGTCAACCGGGTGGGTGTTGAAGTAAACACCGCCAGTAAACAGCTTCTAACCTATGTTTCCGGTCTGGGACCGGGGCTGGCCAAAGGGATCGTCGAGTTCCGCAATCAAAACGGACCGTTTCAATCCCGTGACAATTTAAAAAAGGTCCCCCGTCTGGGTCCCAAAGTCTTTGAACAGGCCGCCGGGTTTTTGCGTATCCGGCATGGAGACAACCCGTTGGACGGGAGCGCGGTCCATCCGGAAAGTTATTCTATCGTTGATACCATGGCTTTGGATCTGGGATGTTCGGTGATCGAATTGATGGGCGATGAAAGCCTTCGCAAAAAAATCGACATCAATCGTTATATCTCGGAAAAGGTGGGGTTGCCGACGCTTCAGGACATCCTGACCGAGCTGGCCAAACCCGGCCGAGACCCGCGGGAGGAGTTCGAAATCGTTCGTTTTGCCGAAGGTGTGGAAAAGATCGAAGACGTCAAGCCCGGGATGAAGCTTCCCGGCATCGTGACCAATATCACCGCCTTTGGTGTCTTTGTAGACATCGGCGTCCATCAGGACGGATTGGTCCATATCAGTGAACTGGCCGACCGTTTTGTCAAAGACCCTGCGGAAGTAGTCAAGGTCCATCAGAAAGTCAACATAACGGTCTTAGATGTGGATCTCCCCAGAAAACGGATTTCTCTCTCCATGAAAACCAATCGGCTCCCGGCTGAAAAAGCAAAAAAGGAAAAAGAAATAAAAAAAGAGATGAAAAGGCCGGAAAGAAAAGAAAAATCCAAAAGTACCTTTTCCAACAACCCCTTCGCCGCTGCATTTGGTAAAAGGGAGTCATAAATTTCACACCTAATGGTAACTTCAAATATTTTTTGGTGGAGTAATCCATTTGACGTTTAATAGTAGATTTTCTTCAATATATTTTTTCAGTTGATCTTCTATTCCCTCGATTTCAAAAATAATTTTCCTGGCTACTCCTTTATTCCCCAACACACCATTTTTCCTAAAGTTTTTTTCCTACTGGCCCTGAGCAGTATCTCCATGGCCATAACTAAAACCAACAACCTTAATGTAACGGCTTCTGTGGCTGCAAACTGCACTATCACTGCCGTGACAGACGTCTCCTTTGGTGCTTATGATCCGACCTCGGCGACCGATCTCGATGTGAACGGGGATATAACATTTAGATGTACAAAAAATACCTCTTATAAAACCTATATGGTCGATACCCGGCAGATGGTCGGGGCCGTGAACGCCGACAATCTGGATTTCGAACTCTACTCCGATGCCGGGCGTACAACGGTCTTCCCGAGTGATAATGACCGAACCGACAAACAGGAGACATTCTTCCCCCTGGTAACGAACGATTCGGGTGGAAAAAAGAAAATCATTGATGGTCCCGTCCTTGGCCCGGTATTGAATCTCCACGCCGGAGGCCCGGCCCGTATTGCCCAAAGCGGACAATAACTTCTATCGATCAGCCGGTCTGGCATACAGATTCAGGTCTTCAGGGGTCCGGCCGATGACCTCCTCTTCACTATACCCGCTCAGGTTACAAAAGGCATGGTTAATCATTTTGAAGCGGCCTTTCTCAATGGCTGTAATCACAACCACATCCGGGGACATTTCAAGAATGGTTCGATACTCCTTCTCGCTCCGGGCCAGGGCCTCTTCATTTTTCTTTCTTTCCGTGATGTTTCGGGCGATCCCGGCAAATCCGATAGGGTCTCCGGCGGTATTCCTTAAGAGGGAAATCGAATCCTCAAAATACATCACCTGGCCGTCTTTCCTTTTTACTTCGTAGTTGATCAGATTTACCGGATTACCGGTGCGATAGACCTCCCGGAGGATCTTATATAATCTTTTCCCCTCTTCCGGGGTCAAATGACCTTGGGAATTTGTCCCGATCAACTCCTTCCGGGTGAGACCCTGGTTATTACAAACCGCCTGATTTACAAAGGTATAGTTTCCTTCCAGATCTATTTCATAATATTCATCTTCGATGTTTTCCAGGATGGAGTGGTACTTCTCTTCGCTCCAACGAAGGCTCTCCTTAACGGCATTACCTTCGGCGATCTTTTGTTCCAACTCTTGGATCTTTTTCACCAAATCGTCATAGATTAATTTTTCACCCATAGGTTTCTCCGATCATTCCATTACCCCCACAAAAGCCCGAAACAACTCCAAACGAGGTTATGTAACCTTTGTTGAGATCAATAAAGTCATTAAGATTATATAACAAAATGGGGTTATTTCAAGTTTTAGGAAAATATCTGGAAGACAATTTTAAGGGATAGAAAAGATCAAGAAGCAAAATAATTTTCCGCCTCTTTCCTGGCACTGTATAGTTTTTCACCTATCAAAGCCACTTCTTTGTTGTCTATCCCAAATTCCAGGAGAATCGCATTATGTTCCTCAGTCCACAAACCGTCGTCTTCTATTCGCGGGCTGTACATCCTGGACATGGCTTCGGCCAGGGAAACTATGGAAATGGAATCCTTGAATTCCCTGGCCTTGGATGGGCTGTGGTGATCCTTGATAGTCAGAATGATCTCTAAGGGCAAACTGGCGGCTTCGGCAAACCAGGCCCCGGCCTCGGCGTGGGTACAACCGAAAAGAACCCTTTCTTTTTCGAGCATATCATCGGTGGTGAAAATTTTAAGAAATTTTTCATGATCCATCTTATAAAAAATAATTCTGCCGATATCATGCAGCAGGCCTGAAAGAAAACATTCCGGGGGGGAGGTCAGGGATACAAAATCGGCAATCACCGTAGCAATCAAGGCCACCTCATAACAGTGGATCCATAAATTTTTTATATTGAAAGTGCCGCTATGGGGGAATATGGCCATAACGTTCATGCCGACAGCTATCGATTTTATCCTTTCAAACCCCAAGAACATAATGGCCTGCCTGATGTCCCGAACCTGACCGGAATGACCGAAGAAGGCCGAGTTGGCTGCCCGTATGACCTGTTCTGCCATGGCCTGATCATGGGCAACCAGACCGTTCAGATCTCCCAGGGAACAGTCTTCATTTTGAACAATGGAAAGGATCTTTCCCACCAATACCGGAAGTGTGGAAAGGCCTTCAATGTTTTGGATAAAACCCTTTACTTCAGACATACTCTTGTTCTTATCCCAAAAGACTGTTTAATAACTAATAATTGAGCCGCTTTTCAATCCGGGAAAAGGCGGGAACCAACGCTGTCGTACCGAATTCCGATCTTAACCAGAATGTCGCTCCCTGAATCCGGCTTTTGTTGAAAAGTTTAAACTGACCCATTATTATATCGGCAGATTATTTGAAAAACTTTAGGGCCATCCAATTCAATCCCGGGTTAAATGCCGGTACTTGATTCGATGGGGCTGGTCGGCGGCAGTCCCCAGGCGGGCCTTCCGGTCGGCCTCGTATTCGGAGTAGTTGCCGTCAAAAAAGAGACCTTGACTCTCCCCTTCAAAAGCCAGAATATGGGTGACAATCCTATCAAGAAACCAGCGGTCATGGCTGATCACCAGGGCGCACCCGGCGAAATTTTCCAGCGCCTCTTCCAGGGCCCTCATGGTATTGACATCCAGGTCATTCGTCGGTTCATCAAGCAATAGAACATTGGCCCCTTCTTTTAAAATCCGCGCCAGGTGAACCCGGTTTCGTTCTCCACCGGAAAGCAGTCCCACTTTTTTCTGCTGATCGTTACCGGAGAAATTGAACCGGGAAACATAAGCCCGGGAATTGATTTCCCGGTTGCCCAGAGAAATCGTATCCTGTCCACCGGAAATCATTTCCCAGATGGTTTTTTCCGGATCAAGAACGTCACGGCTCTGATCCACATAGGCCAGTTTAACCGTTTCACCGATCCGGAGTATGCCCGCAGTCCGGTTCTTCCTGGCCGGTGATCAGGCGGAAAAGGGTTGTTTTACCGGCCCCGTTGGGACCGATGACTCCAACAATTCCGCCGGGCGGTATGATAAAGGTAATCTTTTCCATGAGAATTTATCACCGTAGGCTTTACTCGACGTTTTCCGCCTGGATGACCAATGTTCCCGAGCCGCGGGCCGGGAGGAATATAAATTTCCAGGTCTTTGTCACTTTTTTCAATCTCCTGGTTCATCAGGGCTCTCATAAGAGTTGATGCGGGCTTTGGCTTTGGTATGACGTCCTTTGGGGGACATCCGGATCCATTCCAGTTCATGCTGGAGGGTCCTTTGGCGTTTGCTTTCACTTTTTTCTTCCAAGCGCAGCCGGTTCTGTTTTTGTTCCAGCCAGGAAGAATAGTTGCCCTTCCAGGGGATCCCCTCTCCTCGATCCAGTTCCAAAATCCATCCGGCCACGTTGTCTAAAAAATAACGGTCGTGGGTTACGGCAATGACAGTCCCGGCATAACGCTGCAGGTGGCTTTCCAGCCAGGCCACTGATTCGGCATCCAGATGGTTTGTGGGTTCGTCCAGAAGGAGAATATCCGGATTTTGCAGCAGAAGCCGACAAAGGGCCACCCGCCGCCTTTCCCCTCCGGACAAGACTTTGACCGATGTATCCCCGGGAGGGCAACGCAAGGCGTCCATGGCCATATCCAGCCTGGAATCGAGTTCCCAGGCATCTAGAGCCTCCAGCTTTTCCTGTACTTCTGCCTGCCTGGCGATCAGTTTATCCATGGCCTCATCCGACATCGGTTCGGAAAACTGTTCATTGATCCGGTTAAACTCATTGAACAGATCTACCGTGGCCTGAACCCCCTGTTCCACGATTTCTTTAACGGTTTTGTCGTCGTCAAGAACCGGTTCCTGTTCCAGCAATCCCACGGTATACCCGGGTGAGAGGATGGTCTGGCCGTTAAAATCCGGATCCACTCCGGCCAGGATTCGAAGCAGAGAGCTCTTTCCCGATCCGTTCAAACCCAGGACCCCGATTTTTGCCCCGTAAAAATAGGACAGAGAGATATCTTTTAATACCGGTTTCTTATCGTAGTATTTACTGACTCTGATCATGGAATAGATGACTTTATTCGGTTCGCTGGCCATAGGATATAAATTTCTCCTTTTTTGTTAGATTTTTATGGGGTTTACAGTGAGAATTAATCTCAGGTTTTTTCTTAAATGTGCGATCGGCCAATTTCAGCCGGATGATACTGGATAAAACTCCCGATACTGAAAAGATATCCTGCACCCATTCCCCAATATCAAGATTCCAGTATCCAATATCACTTTAAAGAATTGAGTCTGTCAGAAAAACTTCCCATCCGATACCGGAAATGATTTATCCTCACCCTTTCAGATATTGGGGTGTTTTTTCATTATTATAAAATCCCCCATAAGTACGAGGAGAAGGATAGTACTCAACCCCCAACTGGACCTTGCCTGCTGTTTCTTCACCGGCCTCAGCAGCGATGAAGGCTAAAGCAAGGTCGATCCCGGCCGAAACACCGGCGGAGGTCCAGACTGGCCCATCACGCACTATCCGCTCTTCGATGACGGTCACGTCCTTCAGTTTTCGCAAACGGTCAAGGGAGGCCCAATGGGTGGTTGCCCGCTTTCCAGACAACAGCCCGGCCCGGTGAAGGATAAAGGCCCCGGTGCAAACGGATAACAAGGCCCGGCAATGTTTGGCCTGTTCTATCACAAATCGGATTAGAACCTCATTATCCACTTCTTTCCGTGTACCCAGGCCACCCGGAATCAGCAGATAATCCAAGGACGGGCATTCCAAGAAGAGGACATGGGGATTTATCGACATGCCCTTGTTACATAAAACCGGCCCTGGTTTCTCCGAAATCATAAGGCAATTCTCCGGTCCCTGGGCAATCCGGCCCCAGTAGTTTATGATTTCCCAAGGGCCAACAAGGTCAAGTTCTTCCACATCCGGAAAAATTAAAAATCCAAAATTCATAACGCCCTCCTGGAGTAGAACCAATTGATTTATTCTATTATAGATTCAAAAAAACCCCAAATTATTTTCCAGGGAAACAGAAAGTGGGGATATCCCCGATTAAAGGAAATATTGAAAATTATCCCTTCATAACATTCAAATATCGTTGGTTAACTTTAAGATTTAAAATGAAAATAATAGAAGAGACAATCCTGACTGAAAAGAACACCCTATAATCCAAACAATTTGTCGGATTATTAATTTGGTTTTTATCGAGGGAGCAAAGGATCTTAAATGGACCTTCTCAATAACTTCCTTTAACGACCGGAATGATGCTGCCGAAGATCCTGGCGCAGGACCTTGCCGACGGGATTTCTGGGTATCTGGGAAATAAATTCAATAAACTTGGGGCACTTGTATTTTCCCAGACTTGT
Source organism: uncultured delta proteobacterium (assembly GCA_963782435.1). Lineage (GTDB taxonomy): Bacteria > Desulfobacterota > RBG-13-43-22 > RBG-13-43-22 > RBG-13-43-22 > RBG-13-43-22. Next base: position 50,207 of record CAWAKF010000021.1, on the reverse strand, counting down.
CCGGCAATAGGCAATCAGCTCCTGAGCGGTGATGTAATATCCCGGTTTCAGGACCACAAAGGCCTTGACCTCTTCCCCCATGATCGAATCCGGCACCCCGATAACCGCTACGTCCTCCACCGCCGGATGTTCATAGAACACCTCTTCGACATCCCAGGGATAAATATTGAGCCCGCCCCGGATAATAAGATCCTTTTTGCGGTCCACAATAAACAGATAACCATCATCATCCATTCGGGCCATATCCCCGGTGTAAAGCCAGCCGTTTCGAAAGGTCTGCCCTGTCTCTTCCGGCATTTTATAATATCCCGGAGAGACGTTCGGGCCCCTAACGATCAATTCTCCGACCCCCCCAATGGGCAGATCGGTATCATCATCATCCACAATCCGGACTTCAACACCGGGGATGGGTATGCCGATGGACCCGGGTTTTTGGGGCATATCCGGCCGGTGCCTGGTTACGATGGGAGAGGCCTCTGAAAGCCCATAACCCTCCCGAATCGGACAGCCGAATTTTTCCTGGAACCCTTTCAGGATATCCAGAGGGAGGGGTGCTGATCCACAGCCACAGCGCCTGAGGGACGATAGATCATAATGATCCGCCAGTGGGCTGTTGAGCATCATGGCAAACATGGCCGGGGACCCTGAGAATCCCGTTACCTTATATTTCTCAATAAGACGGAAGGCCTCCTCCGTATCAAACCAGCGCATAAGAATATTTTTCTGTTTGAACATATACCCGGTATTCATAACTGTCAGCCCGTAGGAGTGGGACAGGGGTAAAACATGCAACATCACATCGTCGGGACAGACGTCTGTAATAGAGGCCGAATTGACCACATTGGAGTAAAGGTTCCGGTGAGTAAGCATCACCCCCTTCGGTTCTCCTGTGGTTCCGGCGGTGTAAAGAATCACGGCCAGGTCATATTCATCTATATCAAGATTAACCGGCTCTCCGGAACTCTCTTTTGCCAGATCCCAGAACTTAATGGTTTCCGGAACCTCTTCATCTTCAACGATAAGGATATGCTTCAGGGTTTCAAGGGAGGGCCGGCCTTTTTCAATCTTGCTCAGTAAATTTCGGTTCGTGATCAGGACCTTGGCTTCGGAATTTCTTAAAATATGCATGATCTCCCGTTCACCCAGGAAGGAAATAGCCGGCACGATGATGCCGCCCGCCCGCAATATCCCCTGATAGCTGATGAGAACTTCGGGACAGTTCATGAGCATGACCATCACCCTGTCTCCCAGCCCCACACCCAATTCCTTTAGACCTTTGGCCAGATGGTCGGCAAATCGAAGCAACTGAAGATTCGTATAGTCCTGACCTTCAAAAACAACTGAGACCTGCTCGCCGAAATTCCTGTAATGCTGATCGGCCAGTTCAACCAGATTCATTCCTTTTCCTCCGCCCCGATGTCTGAGCTTTTTTCCCTTTTTTTATAACAGTCGAAACAACCTTTTGGGAGATATCCTGAAAGGTCATTGTGTCCCTGACATCCTTGTTGTTTAAGGTTGGAGCTACCCATAAAGGATCTGCCAGGGTCAATGAGACCGGCATTCTTTTTTGATTAGGATAGAATCTTCTTTTCACTCAAAGATATAAATGGAGAATCCAATAAAAGTCAAGCGAAAAAAAAGGGTTAGCCCGGAAAGACCAATAAAATCCTTTCCCTGAATCAAGAACCGCCTATTAAATTATTGCATCATTTACCCTCCTTGTGCTGACAATAAGGCCGTTTTGGAAATCATCCTTTTTTACCAGGATTTTGCGTCGGACTTCAATTTTAATATTTGAAAAAGCGTGGAGGGAGAATTTTATGTACCTATACCTATCCAATTGAAATCGAAGGGGCTGAAAAACCGGATTGAGTGCTGAAACCCTTAGCCTGATCCATTCTTGCACTCTTACCGGGAGAGCATAATCAAGAGATCCTTCAGGGGCTCTTGGGCTTTACCAATGAAGAAATGGCCGACTTGCGGGTAAAAGACATTATTATGTAATGGATTTCGCTCTGTAATTTTTTTAAGGAATTATTATCAAGCCGGCAAGAAATTCTGAGTTAAAAGGTAATTATTTCTGCTTAAAACCCCTCACTCCGAACTCAAAACCTTCTCCACCCCCCTTCCCCATTGATCAATCAATTCTCGAAACAAAGCGGCTTTTTCTTTGGCTTCCGGGGCGGACCACAATTCCTCAATGGTATAAACCATTTTTCCGGACCAGTTGGGATAGGCGGTTACGGTTCCAGGAAGGTTCAATTGTTTTTTCTCTCCGAACAGATCTTCCTGGCTCAAGATCGCTAATTTGGCCCTGGTTGACAGCATAAAAGATAACACGGCCCGATGGAGTTCCCTGGTTATAACCGGTTCTTCCTGGGCCTGAAGGGTAAGCGCTTCTTCTTGGGAAAGGAATCGCAGTTGAAGGAGACGGTCGATCATCCGGCGTTTTTCCCTGATCCGTCCGGCCATGGCTTGATGAAAAGGTTTCTCTCCCGAAATAAGGCCCAGCTCTTTGCGAAGAATGATATCTTCCAGACCCCAAAACCCAGCCAACGGAGGCAAATCATGGGTGCTTACCGAGGCCAAAGCCGTCTCCGGATAGTTTTCCGGAGCCATCAGATTTCCGGCTTCATCCTTTTCAAAATAAAAAAGTCGATAGGAAAAAATACCGTAGTTTTGCAAAATTTCCCGCAGGTGGGTCGGCAGGGTGCCGAGGTCCTCGCCGATAATCAAGGTTTTATTCCGCTCACTTTCCAGTGCCAGAATTTTAAGATAGTCCTCAAGAAAATATCTTATATAAGCCCCGTCCCGGGGCGATCGCCCCTCCAATATCCAAAAAAGACGGGAAAATTTCAAGACATGGTCTATCCGCAGGGCACCGCCCGGATGACTGTTTTTTCGAATCTCCAAAGCGAAGTGTTGATAACCGCCCTGACGGTATTTTTCTTCATTAGGCGGGAAAAAACCCCAATCCTGACCTTGCGGTGAAAAATCATCCGGAGGGGCCCCGACTTTGATCCCGGGAATAACATAATCCCGCCAGGCCCAGGAGTCAGCCCCCCAGGGATCGACGCCGAGGGCCAGGTCATGGTAGAGGCCGATCTTCGCGCCTAAATTGAGGGCCAGTTTCTGCACCTCTGAAAGTTGGTTTTCCACCTGCCACTGGAGATATTTATAAAATAAAATTTCCTGCCAATGATCGGACCCGAAGGTCTTAACTTCTATAGAATGGGGGTCCTGAAAGGGGGCTGGCCAATCTCCCCAGGTGTGCCACTCAGGATTCTCGCTCTCAAAATAGTTTGAAAGGGCACAAAAAACCGCAAAGTGCTCCAGCGGTTCGCCTTCCTGTTCAATAAAAGCCTGAAAATTCCTTTGGCGTGGCGTCTCCCGGCCGGCAGGATACCAATGACGATCTAAGAAGGTTTTAAATACTTTTCTTAAAACCTTTTCCTTCAATCGATCTATCTGCTCAAATTGAACTTTTTTGGAATCCCTTAATTCGAATAATAAATTTTGGGTTTCCAGTGCCGCCAGCACCTCTTCGGCCTCCCGGGTCTGGTGAAATTCTTCTATTTCAGGAATAGCTAAGTAGATCGGATTCCGATATAAACGACTTGAAGGATAATAAGGGCTGATATTGTAAGGTTCGCGATTGGCAACGGCATGCAAAGGAAGCAAACCGATCACATCCGCATGCAGGACCTCGATCACCCATCGAACCAGTATTTTAAGATCATGAAAATCCCCTATCCCCCAATTATTTCCGGATCGAAGGCCGGCCAGGGAAACCATAAACCCGGCTCTTTTTCCGCTGTCCCTGAGGGCCGGTGGGAGATAAGTCCGTTCCGGACAGACAATCACTTGGACCTTCTGCACAACACATCGCTGGTCTTGCCTGAGAGTTAAATAAATTTGGTGTCGGCCTAAGGGCAACCCCTGAGGAAACGGCAGGGCACCTCTTAAATAAGGAGTCTCATCAAATTTGATCTTTCCAGTGAATCGCAGTTCCTCAGCCGAAAAATGATGAGTCCTCTTGTGTCCCGATTCCTCGATGAGAACTAATTGGACCTTAAGATCGAGGGGCAGCTTTTCAGACCCCCAGTCGGAATTGGTCGGGACCTGAAAAAGGATCTCTCCTGGCTGGGCATTCAAGGAAACAATCAAAACCGGCTGGGTAACCGGTCCCCAATCCCGATTTTCCGCGGCCAGGATTTCTTTTTTCAGTTTCTGCGGGGTCTCCAATTGACATCCCATAGCTGAAAGAAGTTCAAGGGTTATTTCCGGTGAAATGGTCTGGATATTCCCCCAAACGTCCCGGTATTCCGATTCAATCCCTTTCAGGTCTGCCAAACGGGCGAGTAATTTTTGATATTCTTTCGGATCATTATTCATCGAATTCGACTTATTTCCCCCTCATCATTTATCCGAACATTGAAGAGGTCCCCGTTTCTTTGGGTGAGTTTTTTTAATAGTTGAATACTTTCTCGGGCACTGTCCGGTTCCGGAATTCCCCCTCTATTTAATTTTACAGAAACCAGGCGACCTTCCAGAAATTCGCCGTTTTCCATATCCAGTTTTATCTTTAAAATGCCACTGATCCCGTTTGGCCCCTTCAGATTAAACGACCCATAAGTCAAAAAATTACCCAGGCTATAGGCGATCAATTTTTTTTTATAAATTTCCATGGCCCTTAAAACGTGAGGTCCATGGCCCAAAACCAAATCGGCTCCGGCATCTATGACGGCCCGTGAAAAAAGCACCACATTTCCCCGATCCTCACCCAGGAAGATTTCTTTTTCATTAACCACCCAGAGGGCATTTTTCCCTTCGGCCCCGCCGTGAAAGGAAACAATCACCAGGTCATGAGTCTCCTTTATTTTGGCAATCAGCGCTTTGGCCTGGTTAATTTCTAATAGGGACCGGGAATAGGGGGATAATTGGTAGGAGAATCCCACCAAAGCAATTTTTTTCCCTTTAATGGACAATTCAGCAACAGCCTGCCCTCCAAACACTTGAATCCCTAAACGATTGAAGGTCTCCAGGGTGCTTTTGATCCCCTCTACTCCAAAATCGAAGGTATGATTGTTGGCAATGTTCAATACTGTAAAACCGGCTTGTTTCAAGTAAAGGCCGTAACGGGTTGGTGTTTTGAACTCAAAACACCAGGGGCTAACGGTTTCCCGACACTTACCCAGATCTCCTTCGTCCAGCAAAGGACCTTCCAGATTTCCAAAAAGGATATCCCCGCCTTTTAACTGTTGGGAAATTTCAGCAAACAAATTAAGACCGTCATCAGGGGGCAGAATCCCCTTTGGTCCGGTGGAACCCATCATGATATCCCCGACGGCAACAACAGAAAGATATTCATCGGCCCAGAGTTCCCGACAAAAAAAGCCGGTTACCAGAATGATAATAATTAATAAGAAGTATGGTTTGGATTCAGGCATTTCTTCCCGGGCCAACTTAAAATTAGGTTTCGCCGAACACCGAACGATTAACGACGAACCGCATTATCTTAATACTTATACTACATAATCGGGCGTTTGTAAAAAAACTTGACTCCTCCCTTTCTATTCTTTTACTTCAATGACGGAATCCTTGACAATGAAGTCATAAAAATATAAAAAATAATAGAGCGCAAGACATAAAAAGTTATCAAAATTCCGCTTAAGTCATTCCCATGTAGCCTGTCCTCAACCTGATCGGGAAATGGGAATCGGAAAAAATAAAACGATCTCGTTCCCTGTAAATTTTCGGGGTGCGCCAAGAAAACCATAGGAAAAAGGTTTTATTTTGGATTTTATCGACAAACCTGCCTTTAAAGGATCTGTATTGTTCTTGAGCTCAGGAACCTATTTGGGTTATATTCCTATTGCTTCAGGAACCTTTGGAACCCTTTGGGGTCTGCCCCTATTCTATTGGCTTTCAGGACAATTGTTTTGGATGCAAGTTTTCATTATAATCGGGGCCATCTTGGTGGCCGTATTTTTGGCCGGGCAAGCCGAGAAAATTTGGGGCCGAAAAGATCCTTCCCAAGTTGTAATCGATGAAATAGTCGGCTATATGACGGCCATGCTGGGGCTTACTTTTTCCTGGAAAATAGCTCTATTGGGTTTCTTTCTTTTCAGGGCTATGGATGTCTTTAAACCCTATCCGATTCGAAAAATAGATCAACATATGCCCGGTGGTTGGGGAATTGTTCTCGACGATGTTCTGGCCGGGGTTTACTGTCAGTTTATTCTAAGGATCATGGCATATTATCAAGTAATTTAGTATGATAGCGGAACCATTCAAACTATGCCCTTAAGGATTGAAATCATTGGGATCGGTAATGAATTGGTCTCCGGCCAGGTCCTGGATCAAAACGCCGGCTATGCAGCGGCCAGATTGCATTCCTTCGGGTTTGAAGTCAATCGGATTATTCTGATCGGGGATCAGCCTAAGGATATTCGTTCCGCTCTAAAACTGGCGGAAAAAAGGGCCGATGCTGTTTTGGTGACCGGTGGTTTAGGTGGAACATTGGATGACATTACAGTCGAAGTGGTCAGCCGGGTCTTTCATCGTCCCCTGGTTCTCCACAAAGGGCTTCAAGGGCAAATCAGACGATTCTTGACCAAGAGGAATATCCCTTGGGATCCGATGTTTGAAAAGATAGCTTGGCTGCCGGAAGGGGCGGAACTTTTTCATCCCCGACCCAAGGCCTGTGGTTTTATGATGAATGAAAAAGGTAAACCCTTTTTTTTCCTGCCCGGGATCCCGGACGAAATGAGAAGGTATTTGGATCGTCAGATCATTCCCTATCTGATCCAGCACTACTCCGGTCAGAAGGTCATTCGGCAAAGGGTTTACAATGTGTTTGGTTTATTGGAGCAGGAGGTTAATGAAAGATTTAAAGACTTAGAGAAACGATTCGAATCCCTCCGGCTGGGGTTTTACCCAAACTTCCCGGAAAATCAATTAACCATTTCCGTCCGCTCAGAAAAAGCCCTTTGGGCCGACCGCCTGCTCGATTCCATTGAAAAAGTGGTGGAAGAACGATTGTCCGGGCATCTTATTTCCAAGAACGGTCAAACTCTGGAGGAAGTCACCGGAGAATTATTAATGCAAAAAAGAATGACCCTTGCCGTGGCCGAATCCTGTACCGGCGGATTGATCGGTCATCGAATTACCAGTGTAACAGGAAGCTCGGAATATTTTGATCGATCCGTGGTAGTATACAGCAATAAGGCCAAAATGGAACTGCTTGACATTCCCAGAGGGGTTCTCTCCCGATATGGAGCAGTCAGCCAAAAAACAGCCCTCTTGATGGCTGAGGGGATTCGGGAAAAAAGCAGGACCGATCTGGGTCTGGCCGTAACCGGGATAGCCGGGCCCGGAGGGGGAACCCCTGAAAAACCAGTAGGAACAGTCTGGATCGCCCTCTCCACCCCCAAAGGGAACAAGGCCGGCCGTTTTCTTTTTAAAGGCCGGCGGAATCAGATCAAAATCCTGACCGCTTACACGGCCCTGAACTGGGTTAGGAGTTATCTTTTAGATGATACGTTCCTTTTTAGCCATTGAGATTTCAGAAAGGCTTCAAGCGACGGTAGCCGATTATATTAGGGACCTAAAGCAGATCCCTTCCAGGATTAAATGGGTTTCTCCTGGTCAGACCCATTTGACTTTGAAATTTTTTGGTTCTATAACCCTAGATACCATTGAAAAAATTTCACAGGCCCTTTCCCCGGTCCTATCCGATTATCCGCAGTTTTATCTGACCTTGAAAGGATTGGGCGCTTTCCCAAACCTGTTTAGACCCAGGGTTATCTGGTTAAGCCTTGGCGGGGAAATTGAAACTCTTCAGGGGCTCCACCGGACCATTGAAGAGTTTCTGGTCCCCTTAGGAATTCCCAAAGAAGACCGGCCTTTCCGTGGGCATTTGACTCTGGGAAGAAACAAGGATAATCAGGTAAATGAATTACTTTATAAACGATTGTCCCAAGGGGGAAAAGATGAAACTGCCCCTTTCGAAGTGAAAAATTTGGTTCTTTTCCGGAGTGATTTAAAACCGGCAGGACCGGAGTATAGCAAGCTTAAAACCTTTCTTCTTTCTGAGGGGTAAAATACTATTAAATAAATAGATATAGGGAGGCGATATGAAAACGGATTTAAAACCAACGACAGAAAAAGGCCGGGCCATAGAGATGGCTATGGGCCAAATCGAAAAACAGTTTGGGAAAGGCTCCATTATGCGTCTGGGGGCCGAGGCCTTGGCCGTTGATGTCCCTTTTATTCCCACCGGATCCCTTTCCCTGGATATCGCCACCGGTATAGGGGGTATCCCCAGGGGCAGGATTACTGAAATATTCGGACCGGAATCCTCCGGAAAGACCACCCTGGCCCTGCATATCATTGCCGAGTCCCAGAAAAACGGGGGGATGGCCGCATTTATCGATGCGGAACATGCCCTGGATACCAGCTATGCCGAACGTCTTGGCGTGAATTGTCGACGACCTTCTGGTTTCACAACCTGATTTCGGCGAACAGGCCCTGGAGATCGCTGAAATACTGGTACGTTCCGGCGCAGTCGACGTGATTGTTATTGATTCCGTGGCCGCCCTGGTTCCACGGGCGGAAATTGACGGGGAAATGTGGAGATTCCCATATGGGCCTCCAGGCCCGGCTCATGTCCCAGGCCATGCGAAAACTCACCGGCACGTTATCAACCGCAGCAATACCGTCCTGATCTTTATCAATCAGATCCGGATGAAAATCGGGGTAATGTTCGGTAATCCGGAAACCACCACCGGCGGAAATGCCCTGAAATTTTATGCCTCCCTGCGCCTGGATATCCGAAAGACAGGCAAATCAAAGATGGCCAGGAGACTATCGGAACAGGACCAAAGTCAAAGTCGTCAAAAACAAGATCGCCCCACCATTTAAATATGCAGAATTCGATATCATCTACGGCGAGGGGATCTCCCGGGAAGGGGATATCCTGGACCTTGGTGTAGCCCATGACATTGTTGAAAAAAGCGGAACCTGGTATTCTTTCGGCGGAAACCGCATCGGCCAGGGCCGGGATAATGCCCGGACGTATTTAAAGGACCACCCGGAGGCCTTATCCGAAATTGAGACCAGGGTCAAACAAACCTATGGATTGATTAAGGAAGCCGGACAAAAGGCTGATTCTTAGTCGTGTAGTTATATGATCTCTGCAAAGATATTATAATGGCTATGGGCAAGGAGCGAAAGGTTGAGTGTATACCTATAGCCTATTGCCTGCTTTTTATCACCTGTTTTTATAGAAAGGATTTGCATTGAAAACCGGGAAAGAAATTCGCCAGACCTTTCTGGATTATTTCAGGGACCATGACCATGAAGTGGTCAAAAGTGCTTCTTTAATCCCGCGGGACGACCCGACCTTGCTCTTTACCAATGCCGGTATGGTCCCCTTCAAACGGGTGTTTCTGGGAGAAGAGAAAAAGGACTATTTGCGGGCCAGCTCCAGCCAGAAGTGTGTTCGGGCCGGCGGAAAACATAATGACCTGGAAAACGTAGGGCGGACCGCCCGTCACCATACTTTTTTTGAAATGTTGGGGAATTTTTCTTTTGGGGATTATTTCAAAACCGACGCCATCCGTCTGGCCTGGGATCTTTTGATCAAAGTTTACGGTCTGCCGGCAGAGCGGCTCTATGCCTCGGTATATTTTAAAGATGAAGAAGCTTATCAGATATGGCATCAGGAGGTCGGACTTCCCCTGGAAAAGATCATCCGACTGGGAGAAAAAGATAATTTCTGGTCTATGGGAGACACCGGCCCTTGCGGACCCTGTTCCGAGATCCTGATCGATCAGGGACCTGAAATGGGGTGCGGCCGTCCGGATTGTGCCCCGGGATGTGACTGTGATCGGTTTCTTGAAATCTGGAATCTGGTTTTTATGCAGTATAACCGTGATGCCAATGGACTCCTGACCCCTTTGCCCAAACCGAGCATCGACACCGGCATGGGACTGGAACGCATCACAGCGGTTATCCAGGGGGTTCCCAATAATTTTTTAACCGACCTGTTTGCCGATATCATCCTGGCCCTCAAAGAGATCTCCGGTATCCCCATGGGGCAAAAGGAGGAAACCGATATCGCTATCAAGGTTATCTGCGATCACAGCCGGGCACTGACCTTTTTACTGGCCGATGGGGCCCTGCCTTCCAATGAAGGACGGGGTTATGTGGTCCGCCGGATATTGAGACGGGCAGCCCGTTTCGGGAAGGTCCTGGGAATCGACCGCCCCTTCTTATTCCGCTTATCGCAGGTGGTGGGTGAGGTAATGGGCGATTATTTTCCGGAGGTCCGGGAACATATGGCTTTCACCTCCCAGGTCATTCAAAAGGAAGAAGAACGATTTCTGGAAACCCTGGATTTCGGGCTTAAGTCCCTTAATGAAGAAATAGATCGATTGCGGCAACAAAAAGAACTGGTCCTGCCGGGATCACTGGTCTTTAAGCTGTACGACACCTATGGCTTTCCTTTGGACATTATTCAAGATGTCATCCGGGATCAAGATTTGAGTATTGACCAGATTGGTTTCCAGACCCTTATGGACCGGCAAAGAGAGATGTCCCGTAAAGCCTGGAAGGGCAGCGGGGATCGGGAAATTCAAGAAGGATACAAGGCCTTAATGGCCCGGGATCTTAAGAGTGAATTTAAAGGTTACGATACTCTGGAAACCGAATCTCGTATTATAGGCATTGTTCAAGACGGGCAGGAAGTCCGAGAGACCGACAATTCTCAGCAACTGGAACTGGTAACGGCTGAAACCCCTTTCTATGCCGAATCCGGCGGTCAGACCGGCGATATGGGGATTATTTCTTCCCCCAAAGGCATTTTCAATGTGGAAGAGACCTTTTCTCTGCCAAATGGATTAATCCTCCATCGAGGCCGCATGCAACAGGGCTCCCTTGCAATGGGAGATCAGGTCACCCTTTCCGTTTCCAGGGAACGGCGAACCCCCACGGCGCACAACCATACCGCCACCCACCTGCTCCATAGGGCCTTGCGCCGTATTCTGGGGGAACAGGTCAAACAAGCCGGATCGCTGGTAACCCCGCAGAGACTGCGATTTGATTTCTCCCATTATTCAGCCTTGTCCCTAAAGGAACTTCAAGCCGTAGAAGACCTGGTTAATGAACAGATCCGCCGGAACCTGCCGGTAAACACTCACATCATGGATTATGAAGCGGCCAAGGCCACTGGGGCCATCGCCCTCTTTGAAGAACGATACGGTGACCGGGTCCGGATGGTTCAACTCGGCGATTTCAGCCAGGAATTATGCGGAGGAACACACACCGCCCGAACTGGAGATTTAGGTTTAGTTAAGATTCTGGCGGAAGGGAGTGTGGCTGCCGGCGTTAGACGTATTGAAGCCGTTACCGGAAAAGAAGCCCTGAAAACCGTTCATCAAGAGGAACAATGGCTGAGATCCATCGGAGATTTGTTGAAGGTGAGTCCGGAAGACCTGCTTCCCCGCATTGAAAAACTCCTGGCCCAGCAAAAAGATTTGGAACGAACTATCACCCGGCTGAACAAATCCCTTCTCAGCGGCGGGGGGGTGGAGAATATCCTGGAACAGGCCCGGGTGGTTAACGGAATTAAGATCTTAGCCAGTCCTGTCCAGACCGCCGACCCCAAAGAGCTCAGGGACCTGGCCGACTCGTTAAGGGATCGCTTGCAATCCGGGATAGTCATCCTCGGTGGGGTTAATGAGGAAAAAGTCCTTTTGGTAACCACGGTTTCCAAAGACCTGAATCAGAAATTTCATGCCGGCAAGATCATCAAACGTTTGGCCAAGTCCCTGGGGGGTGATGGCGGGGGGCGTCCCGATATGGCTCAGGCCGGTGGAAACCGTCCGGATTTACTGGAATCGACCATGGCTGGTGTTTATGAGTGGATTGGGAAGGAAGAAAAAAAATAAAATAGTGAGAAAAGATAAAAAGTGACTATTGGAATAATGGAATGGCGGAAGAATAAGATAGAGAGTTTTTAGTCCATTATTCCAGTATCCCGTTTTTCCATACTCCAATACTCCAATATTTCCAATTTCTTACTCAGCTATTGACTTGTCCGTTTTTTATGGTCTTATAAATTCGGTTGGAGAGATAACGAATGGCGGCACTCTTTCTCCTCCCCCACCCTTCATCAGCAGGACGGTTTTTATTTTCGATTATAATAGAGAGAACATAATCGTTACAGCCATTCTGATGTTTCTGATAGATAATCCCGCAATCGCCATTTAACCCTCGCACATAACCGGTCTTGTCGGCCACGGCAACGCCATCCTGTTTGATCTGTTGAGTTCTGATCCGGTCGTGAATACTTTTCAGCAGGATGTCATTCATTTTTTGGGAGTAAAGGGGGCTGATCAATTTCTGTTCATAAAGGAGGCGGAAGAAAAGGGTATTGTCATTGGCTGAGGTTTGATTGGCATAGGTCTTCCCTCCATCGGGGATAAGCTCCCGGAGACGGGTATCCACGAATCCCAGTTTACCCATCAGAGCATTGATACCGATAATACCCTGAAGGGAATCCCCTTTCCCCAGACGACGTATCAGGGTGTTGGTGGCTTCGTTGTCACTTATGGCGATCATGCGATTCAAATGATGTTCTATCTCAGGGGTTTCTTGAAGCTCCTGCTTGGCAATGGCGTCGTAAACCGCCAACATAACAAAAGGTTTTATTAGACTGGCTGCATTTCTAATGACGCTCCCATTGATATCCACCAGCATTTTTTTCTCGTTGAGATCATATATCTGGATGGAAATCTGATCGGCAGGCAGAAGTTGCCGGACTGCCTTTAGATGATTAATCTCATTCTCAACCAAATCCTGTAATGAACCGCCTGCAAGAATAGCCTGTGATCCAATAGGGATTCCTTCAAGTCGGGTTTTGGGGAAAACAGGGTTAAGAGGTCTGGAAACCGGCACGGCCTTTTTTCTCTTCTGAATAGAAAGGGCCTTTCTCTTCTTCCTGGAAGTGCTGGAACGCTTACCCTTTATTTTCCTATTACCGGTGCCGACACGCTTTATTTTCTTTTTCCGGTTCTTTTGTTTTAACGTCTTTTTGGCATTTTCCCGGGGTCCATCACGGTCCGTAGCGCTATGAAGGGGTTGGTTCAAAAAAAATACCAGGGCCAAAATCAAAGAAATGATGAATTTTTTATTAAAAAGTGTCATATAGTTATATTTAAATAATTTCTTGTTGCCTTGTCAAGCAATAAGGGCCACCGGTCTGTTAACTAATTATAATTTATTATAAATTATTTTCAATAGGTGATTTATGTCTTCAGGGTATTTTTATGGTCCTGGTTCCTGGGTTGAAATTGATCTGGCCGGTTTAAGAAACAATTATCAATTACTCAGGGAAAAAATCAATCCTTCAACCAAAATCATGGCGGTAGTCAAGGCCGACGCCTATGGGCATGGCCTGGTTCCCATTGCCCGCGAAATGGTCCGTCTGGGGGCTTCGGCCCTGGGGGTGAGTTCGATCGAAGAAGGCGTCCTGATCAGGAAGAAGGTCAGCCTGGATATTCCGGTAGTCCACTTACTGGGCCTTCTTCCGGAGGAAATTTCCGCCTGTCTCCATCACCGACTGACCCCAATCATTTATTCTATGGAAACCGCCATCAAGCTTCACCAAAACGCCCAACGGAGGAAAATCAGGGTCCCAGTGCACATCAAGGTTGATACCGGAATGGGGCGGTTGGGGGTGCCCTGGTTTGAATTCAAAGAGTTTTTAAACAAATTGGTTGTCTTGAAGGGACTCCGGGTGACCGGTCTGACTTCTCATTTCGGTCAAGCCGACGAAAAGCCGAAATCATACAATCAACTGCAATGGAAGAGATTTTTAGAAGTCCTGGTTTCGGCCCGGCAAGCCGGACTGGAATTGACTGAAAATCATATGGCCAACAGTGCCGCCCTGCTCAATTACCGGCAAAGCCATCTCCACTATGTACGTCCCGGGATACTGCTTTATGGCTGTAGTCCAACTGAAAATTTCAAGAAAAACCGAATCTTCAAAGTTAAGCCGACTATGACTTTAAAAAGCCGCATTTTGCAAGTCAAAAAACTTCCCGCCGGAGTGGAAATCAGTTATGGAGGGACCTTTACTACTACCCGTCCTGAAACCATCGCCATCATTCCCATCGGGTACGCCAACGGCTATCCCCGGATATTATCCAATCGCGGGGAGGTCTTGATCCGGGGGAGACGTTTTCCTGTCATCGGACGGGTCTGCATGAATTTAACCATTGTCCGGGTTGATGCCTCCCTTCAATTACAAACCGGGGAGGAGGTGGTGCTCATGGGAAGACAAGGACGTGAAACTATCACTCCTATTGAATTGGCTCAAAAGGCTGAAACCATTCCCTATGAGCTCTATTGCCTTTTAGGCCGGCTGAATCCCCGGAAATATTTAGACGATTGACTCAGAGGGGAAAAAAGGGTATCATATTTGATTAATTCAGCCCCTTAAATAAGGAGATTCCATGCCGCCGGTTCCGGAAGATAAAACAATCTGTGTTGTCTGCGCCAGGAGAGAGAACCGTCAAATAAAATATTTTTCCCCCTCTTCAAGAGGAAGCAAATGTCCGGATTATACCCTGGATTTTAAACTTTATAGAGATTACAAAAATACGCTTGAAAGAAAAAATCTCCATGCGTGATCAGCTCACCAAACTGATTCAAGAAGCGATTCGAGAAATTCAAAGCCCTTCTTCGGAAAACCGGGTAGAGTGTCCCATTGCCTTTTCAACCCCAAAAAATGAAGCCTATGGAGATTATGCCACGAATCTGGCTATGACCATGGCCAAAGTGATGAAACAATCACCTATGAAAATCGCCGAATCCTTGGTCAGCCGCATTCCCTCCGGCCTGAGTTGGCTGGAAAAGATCGAAGTAGTCAAACCGGGTTTTATTAATTTTTTCCTGAAAGATGAAGCCCTTCAGGACATCCTCCCCTTAATTATTGATCAGAAGGAGGGTTTCGGTCAAAGTCAATGGGGAAAAGGGAAAAAAGTCCAAATCGAATTTGTCAGCGCCAACCCCACCGGTCCTTTACATATCGGGCACGGCCGAGGTGCTGCCCTGGGGGCGGTTTTGACCAACCTGTTAAAGGCCACGGGCCATGAAGTGGTCACTGAGTATTACCTGAATGATCTGGGCACCCAGATGGAAACCTTGGGCCGTTCCATTCAAGCCCGATACAAGGAACTCCGGGGAGAAGAAGTTCTTTTCCCGGAAAACGGGTACAAGGGAGAGTATATCAAAGATATCGCTGCGGAGGTTCTAAAGGCCCACAAGAACCGCACCGACCTTGATTCCACTTTTGACCTATCCTTTTTTTCCACTTATGGACAACGGGCCATATTAAAGGATATCCAAAAAGATCTGGAGGATTTTGGAATACATTTCGACCAGTGGTTCAGCGAAGAAAGCCTGGTCCGTCAAGGGCTGGTGGAAGATCTGATCCGGCTTATGAAAAACAAGGGGCTCTTTTACCAGAATGATGGGGCCCTCTGGTTTAAAAGCAGTGAATTCGGTGATGAGAAAGACCGGGTCGTGGTACGGACCAATGGGGCCTTAACCTATTTCGCTTCGGACATGGCCTATCACCTTCAAAAATTCAATCGTGGCTATGATCGGCTTATTGATATCTGGGGGGCCGACCACCATGGTTATGCCCCGAGGTTAAAAGCCGCCTTGCAGAGTATGGGTATTGATCCCGAGGCCTTAACGGTCATCCTGGTTCAATTGGTCACCTTGATTCGGGAGGGAAAACCGGTAGCCATGTCCACCCGGGCCGGTGAATTTGTCACCTTGAAAGAAGTCCTGGATGAGGTGGGACGGGATGCCGCCCGTTTTATCTTTTTGACCAGGCGGTCGGACAGTCCCCTGGATTTTGATCTGGACCTGGCCAAAAAACAGAGCAGCGACAATCCGGTTTATTATGTTCAATATGCCCATGCCCGGGTTTGCAGTATCCTGGGCGTGGCCCGGTCCCAGAATTTTAATATTGAGGCCCTGGATCCTGATACGGTCCATCGGTTAACAATGCCGGAAGAGAGGAGACTCTGCAAACAGCTGACGGAATATCCTGAAGAGGTCCATCAGGCGGCTTTGAAGTTGGAACCTCACCGTCTCCCTTTTTATTTGGGGGAACTGGCCGCCCAGTTTCATCATTATTACAATCATCACCGCATCATACAGGAGGATCGAGAACTCAGCCAGGCTCGGCTGATTCTCTCTCAGGCTATAGGAACGGTTATCAAAAATGCTTTGAATCTAGTGGGAGTCTCGGCTCCGCAAAAAATGATGAGGGATCATGAAACCCAAACCTTATAATCGCAAAAAGCGGTTCTTTTTCGAATTAAGCCGGTCTCAACTTTTTTTCAGCGTCGTTGGCGCCATCTTCATCCTGGCCTGGATTTTTATCCTGGGGATATTTGTGGGCCGTGGATATGTATCCGACACGATTACCCGGACCTTTACTGATAAAATCCAGAAGCTTCAAGAAGAAAAAAAGGCCCTGATGGATAAATATCTCGGCCAGGGGAAACAAGCCGATATCCCTCCGGAAGAAGTCCTTAATCCTCGTTTGGATTTTTTTAACAAACCCCTCCAGAAGGAACCTTTGACCACCCTTCAGACCACCCCCCGGCCGACACCAAAACCGGTTCCGCAGGAGGCTCAAAACGGTTTGCCCTTCAAACCTGGTTCCGTGGATGCCAAAATTGAACCCAAGCCCCTCCCGCCAGAAACCAAGGTTCCCAAAGCTTTGCCGGAACCCCCAGGCGAGTCTGGTAGTTTTATTGTTCAGATCGGATCGTACCGGGAGGAATCTACAGCCCAATCCAGTATAAAAAGATTAATGGAAAAGGGGTTTCAAGCCCATATAACGGTAAAAGATATTCCCCAGAAAGGGGGGAAATGGTATCGAGTTCAAATCGGTCCCTATAAGGTCAAACCTGAGGCAGAAAGAATGGTTAAACGATTGGAGCATGACGGGTTCCAGGCCGTCGTACTGGGGAATATTAACTAACTGAGGCATTAATATTTTTTTTTAATCCAGTGTGTAATAAATTCGGGATCGATTTACCCGTAATAAAAATACTGGATGCTGGAGTTATCCATCGATACTGAATACTTTATTGACTTTATCCAGAATCGGGTATCGTTTTTTTTATCCAGTATCGTCCGTTCAGAGGCATTTGATCTCGATCAATTATATTATGGAAAGTCAAAATATTCAATTCGATTTACCAAGTGACCGGATATGATCCGTAAAGCCACCATGAGGGATGTCAAACCGATCCAGAAACTGTTGGAGCACTATGCGCAAAAGGGATTACTCCTACCCCGTTCACTCAGTGAATTATATGGCTATCTCAGAGATTATTATGTTTTTATTCCTCAAGGAGGTGAGGAGCCTTGCGGCGTCTGTGCTTTACACCTGTGCTGGGAAGATCTGGCCGAGATTAAGTCGCTGGCCGTCGATGAGACCTATTCTAAGCAAGGGATCGGAACCCAATTGGTCGAAGCCTGTCTTTCGGAGGCCATTACCCTGGGCCTTTATAAAATATTCGCCCTGACCTATCGGGTGGATTTTTTTAAAAGGCTCGGGTTTAAAGAGGTCGATAAAAATCTCCTCCCTCACAAGATATGGTCCGATTGTTTAAAATGTGTTAAATTTCCGGAGTGTGATGAAATGGCTGTACTTTTAGAGGTATGATAACCAATGGTTCAAGGTCTAAGGTATTAAAATTTTATTTTTGAACCGTTAACCCTTTATCTTGAGCCTTGATAAAAGAAGGAAAATATGATTGGCAGCTTGATTAAAAAAGTAGTCGGGACCAAGAATGACAGAGAATTAAAACGTATGGCCCCCCTGGTGGATCGTATTGGTGAACTGGAAAAAGAGCTACGCATCTTGAGTGACGCCGAGCTTCAATCAAAAACAGTCCATTTCAAAGAACAATTGGCCCAAGGGGCCTCTCTGGACGATATCCTCCCTGAGGCCTTTGCTTTAGTTAGGGAGGCTTCGGTCCGGGTACTCGGTCTACGCCCCTTTGATGTCCAGGTTATCGGCGGCATGGTCCTCCATGAAGGAAAAATCGCTGAAATGAAGACCGGTGAAGGTAAAACCCTGGCCGCTACCCTTCCGGTTTATTTGAATGCTTTGACCGGCGAAGGGGTTCACGTGGTTACCGTCAACGACTACCTGGCCCGGCGGGATAGTGAGTGGATGGGGGGAATCTACAAGTTCCTGGGTCTTTCCGTGGGGGTCATTGTCCATGATTTGGATAAGGAAAGCCGAAGGGCCGCCTATGGATCGGATGTGACCTATGGAACCAATAATGAATTCGGATTCGACTATCTCCGGGACAATATGGAATTCTCTCTTTCCAACTATGTACAGCGCCCCTTTAACTACGCCATCGTGGACGAAGTAGACAGTATCCTCATCGATGAAGCCCGAACCCCTTTGATCATCTCCGGACCGGCGGAAAAATCCACTCGGATGTATCATGACATCAACCAGATCATCCCCCGTCTGCACCCGGAGAAGGATTATACCATTGAAGAAAAAACCCGGACCGTAGCCCTGACCGAGGTGGGGGTGGCCCATGCCGAAAAATTACTGAAAGTAGATAACCTGTATGATCCGCGTTATATGTTGATGGTCCATCATATCAACCAGGCCCTCAAGGCCCACACCTTATTCAAAAGGGATGTCGACTATATCGTCAAGGAAGGCGAGGTCATTATTGTCGATGAATTCACCGGACGGCTTATGCCGGGCCGGCGTTATAGTGAAGGTCTCCATCAAGCCTTGGAAGCCAAAGAGGGGGTAAGGGTCGAAAGCGAAAACCAGACTCTGGCCACTATTACTTTTCAGAACTATTTTCGCATGTATAAAAAATTAAGCGGTATGACCGGAACGGCCGATACCGAAGCCCCTGAATTTAAAAAAATATATAATCTTGAAGTGATGGTCATCCCCACCCATAAGAAAATGATCCGGGAAGATTTCCCGGATGTGATTTATCGCAATGAAGCTGAGAAGTTTCAGGCCATTATCGAGGATATCAAACGGCTCCACACCAAAGGACAACCGGTTCTGGTCGGAACGATTTCCATCGACAAATCGGAACGGCTGGCCAAGGTCCTTGCCCGGGAAGGGATCAAGCACTCAGTCCTTAATGCCAAAAACCATCAACTGGAAGCTGAAATTGTGGCTTCGGCCGGACAAAAAGGGGTGGTTACCATCTCCACCAATATGGCCGGCCGGGGAACCGATATTGTCCTCGGCGATGGGGTGACCGACCTGGGGGGGCTTCATATCCTGGGCACGGAACGACATGAATCCCGCCGGATCGACAACCAGCTCCGGGGTCGTTCCGGACGGCAGGGGGATCAGGGCAGTTCCCGCTTTTATCTGTCTCTGGAGGATGATTTGCTGCGAGTTTTCGGCTCAGATCGAATCTCCGGATTGATGGGAAAGATGGGCATGGAGGAAGGGGAACCAATCGAACATTCCCTGATTTCCAAGGCCATTGAAAATGCCCAGCGCCGTGTGGAAGGGCATAATTTCGAGATAAGAAAACATCTCATCGAGTATGACGATGTCATGAACCAGCAACGGGAAGTTATTTACGGCCAGAGACGCAAGGTCCTGGAGGGTCAGGATTTGAGGGAGATGATCCAGGAAATGACCCAGGGTTTGTTGGATGAAATTGTCGAGTTGTTTGTCAATGACAAAATTTCTCCGGAAGAATGGGACCTCAAATCCCTGGCCGACAAACTCTTCCAACAATTTTCCATGAAGGTCTCTTTTAATGGAAATGAACCCCCACCGGATCCGGAAGAATTGAAGGAACAACTTCGGGAACAGGCCTGGTCGGCCTATTTGAAAAAAGTGGAAACTATCGGGCCGGAGGTCATGGAATCCCTGGAGCAAATGGTCATGCTGGAGACGATCGACAACACCTGGAAAGATCACCTGCTCAGCATGGACCATTTAAAAGAAGGGATCGGCCTACGGGGATATGGCCAGCGCGATCCCCTGCGGGAATATCAGCGGGAAGGCTACGAGATGTTCGTGGATATGTACGAAAGGGTCAAGGAACAGACAGTGGCCAATCTTTTTCGCCTTCAGTTGGCCCGGGAAGAAGACCTTCAACCCCTGATGGAACCCCAGGAAAAACCCATGTTCTTCAGTCACAGCGGGGATGAACCGGCTGCGCCTAAAAAAAAGAGAAGGAAAGAAGGTAGGAAGAAATGACCCCTGTCCGTGCGGAAGCGGGAAAAAGTACAAAAGGTGCTGTGGTCAAAAATAAGGAGTTTCAAGTCCCGGGTTTTTTGGCCTCAGCCGTTTCAGCCGAGGTAAAAAAAGGTAACAGCCGTCCGGATCTGGGATTGATTTTTTCTGAAGTCCCGGCCATAACAGCCGGGGTCTTCACCCGTAATCTGGTCAAAGCAGCACCGGTTCAGATTGATCTGGAAAGGATTGCCTTACAGGACGGTCGGGCCATCCTGGTTAACAGTGGCAATGCCAACGCCTGTACCGGTCCGGCGGGGCTTAAGGATGCCCGAAAATTATCCCTTCAGATTTCCAAAGCCTTATCTATTCCGGATTTACAGGTTTTCCTGGCCTCAACCGGAGTGATTGGGCAGCGGCTGCCCCTGCCCCGAATGATGAAGGCCGTCCCTGCCCTGGTTCAATCCTTGACCCCTCAAGGACTACCAGGGGTTGCCGATGCCATCATGACCACCGATACCTTTCCCAAACTCGCAGCCGAAGAAATTTCCGTTGGAAGGAAAAAGATCCACATGGTCGGTATGGCTAAAGGGGCCGGCATGATGCACCCTGATATGGCCACCATGCTCTGTTTTGTACTGACCGATTTGGCCGTCTCCCCTACCCTTTTGAATCGGTTTTTAAAAAAATCAACGGACCGATCCTTTAACCGGATTACCGTCGATGG
Organism: uncultured delta proteobacterium; assembly: GCA_963782435.1. Classification (GTDB taxonomy): domain Bacteria; phylum Desulfobacterota; class RBG-13-43-22; order RBG-13-43-22; family RBG-13-43-22; genus RBG-13-43-22. The sequence continues at coordinate 29,187 of CAWAKF010000021.1, read as the reverse complement.
AGACACCAGTACCAATGACCTGATCCTGGTAATGGCCAACGGCCAGGCGTGCAATCCCATACTGGAGAACCCCCAAACAGCCGGAGCCCAGGATTTTTCCAAGGCCTTGGATCGACTTCTATTCAAACTGGCCCGGATGTGCGTCCGGGACGGTGAAGGGGCCACCAAGGATATTACCATCCGGATTGAAGGCTCACGAAATAAAGATGAAGCCAGGACCCTGGCCTTGACCGTGGCTCATTCTCCTTTGGTCAAAACAGCCCTGTTCGGACAGGATGCCAATTGGGGAAGGATTCTTGCCGCTTTAGGCCGGTCCGGAGTTTCCTTTAACCCGGACAAGGTGGATATTTATTTTGATCGTATTCAAATCGTCAAAAAAGGAATCAGTAAAGGTCGAAAGGAAGAGGTCCTGGCCGGCGTAGTTCTGAAAAAACCGTCGCTGACCATTCGAATCGACCTGCACCAAGGAACAGCCGGCACTCAGGTTTATACCTGCGATCTCTCCCTGGATTACGTACGCATCAATGCCGACTATCGAACTTAAGCAAGAGGCGAGAGGCAAGAGTCAAGGGGCTATGGTTTTTAGTTCTGGGCTATTGCCAACCGCCTATCGCCTATTGCCTTGTTTTCCCCTCCAATGACCACTGCCAAACTTCAAAAACTCATCCGCATCGCCCGCGGGGAAATACCGGCTGACCTGGTACTTAAGGGCGGCCAGGTGGTTAATGTTTTTTCCTGCAAAATCCAGGAAACCGATGTAGCCATTTCAGAAGATCAAATCGTGGGACTTGGTTCATATCAGGGCCGCGAGACCTTCGATTGTCGTCATCACTATATTTGTCCCGGATTTATCGATGGGCATCTCCATATTGAAAGCACCCTACTGACCCCGGCAAACCTATCCCCGGTGTTGCTGCCTCTGGGCACAACCACCCTGATTGCCGACCCTCATGAAATAGCCAATGTCCAGGGTCTGCCCGGCATTTCGTTCATGCTGGACAACAGCGCCGGACTTCCCTTGGAAATATATTTTATGGCCCCATCCTGTGTCCCGGCCACGCCTTTGGAAACTTCAAAGGCGGTCCTGACCGCAAAGGATTTGCGTGCTCTAAGGCACCATCCCAGGATTTTGGGCTTAGCGGAAATGATGAACTTCGCCGGCGTACTCCACGGGGATCGTGACGTATTGAAAAAATTACTGGCTTTTCAGCATACCATTATCGACGGACATGCCCCGCTTTTATCCGGAAAGGACCTTTGTGCTTATCTGATTTCTGGAATCCGGTCCGATCATGAATGCACTAATTTATCCGAAGCCAGGGAAAAACTGGCCCTGGGTATGACGGTGATGATCCGGCAAGGCACCCAGGCTAAAAACTTAAAAGACCTGTTCCCCCTTATCACCCCCAGTAACGCCCGCCGCTGCCTTCTGGTCACCGATGATAGAAATCCCGAAGACCTGGCTAAGGAAGGTCACCTGAATGCGGTTCTCAAACAGGCCGTTCATCTCGGTTTAGATCCCATTCTGGCCATTCAAATGGTTACCCTGAATCCGGCCGAATATTTTGGACTCCGTCATTTGGGGGCCGTCGCCCCTGGTTATCAAGCGGATCTGGTGGTCTTGAAATCCTTGTCCGACATGAAAGTTGAATCAGTTCTGAAAAAAGGAAAAGTAGTGGCCCGAAACGGCCGGTTTCAAGGCAAGGGGCCGGTCCAGGACAAAGCAAAGCATTTATCCAGGATGAATATCAAAGGGCTCCAGGCCGAACGTTTTCGTATTCCCTTGGGCGGTCGGTGGGCTAAAGTCATTCAACTGATCCCTCATCAGATTTTAACGCGGGCATCCCGCCGTAAGGTTAAGGGGGAAGGTGGGTGGCTAAGCCTTAATCCCAAGGAGGACCTGGCGGTTTTGGCTTGTGTGGAACGACATCATGGAACCGGCAACGTAGGATTGGGGTTGGTTTCAGGGTTTGGGTTGGTTCGAGGGTCAATCGCTTCCTCTGTGGCCCACGATTCCCATAATATTGTGGTGATTGGCCATGACCCTGAAGAAATGTTTCTGGCGGTCAAGGCCGTCCAGGAAATGAAGGGCGGATTGGTGATTACCATTAAAGGTCAGGTAAAAGCCGGCCTTCCTTTGTCAGTAGCCGGATTGATGTCCGACCGATCACTGGAAGAGGTCGTTCGCCAGCAGAAGGCCTTATCCCGGGCCTTACCGCTGACCGGCTGCACCCTGAAAAACCCCTTTATGGCCTTGTCCTTCCTGGCCCTGCCGGATATTCCGGAATTAAAGATAACCGACCAAGGACTGGTAGATGTCACCCGGTTTGAGATTGTTCCCCTTTTTGACTGAAGAATCCGAGGAATGTGTAATTGAAAAGAGAGGACAACTTCATCAGAAAAATTCGGTGTCTATTTTGATCGATCAAAACACAGTGATCCAAGCCCTATTGGACCCCGGAGCCTATCCACATCCTGCCCCGAAGATCACCCATCTCCAGACCCACATCTCCCATATCCTTCTAACCGGTGGTCTGGTTTATAAAATAAAGAAACCGGTCGATTTCGGTTTTCTGGACTTTACTACGTTGGCCAAAAGGCGTTATTTCTGTTTTCAGGAAGTCGCCCTGAACCGCCGGCTGACCAAAGGCATCTATCTGGGCGTGGTCAAAATCACCCGGGATGGCGGAAGACCGGTAATCAACGGTAAAGGGCGGGTCCTGGAATACGCGGTTTTAATGAAGGAGATGCCCCAGGAAAGAATGATGAACCGGTTATTGGTCGAAAATAAAGTCAGTGAAAAAGACATTCGGGCCCTGGTCCGAAATTTGGTACCCTTTTATCGCCGGGCCAGGACCGGCAAAGGAATCAATCCTTATGGAAAGATGGAGATTTGGGCTAAAAATACGGAAGAAAATTTTATTCAGACTCAACCCTATGTAGGGCGATTGGTTTCCGCCCGAACCTATAATAGGATTGTCCGGGAACGCGGGAATTTTTAGACCAGGAGAAAGAACTTTTTCAGAAACGCATTCGAGAGGGTTATATCCGGGACTGTCACGGAGATCTCCATTCGGCCAATATTTGTCTGGATAAAAAACCTCAAATCTACGATTGTATCGAGTTCAATCATCGTTTCCGATACACCGATATCGCCTGTGATCTGGCCTTTCTGGCCATGGACCTGGATTTTCACGGTCATCCGGAACTATCGGCTCTTTTACAAAAGGAATATGTCCGACGTTCAGGAGATCACGATCTTTCCCGTCTTTTCAATTTTTACAAGGGATATCGGGCTTATGTACGGGCCAATATTGACTCTTTCACCTCTGAAGGATCAGAATTACCGGCCGGAGAAAAAAAATGTGAAATTCAATCAGCCAAAAAATATTATCAATTAGCTGATCAATACATACAAAAGGAACGCCTTCCCCATTTATTCGTAGTCTTCGGATTGATGGGAACCGGCAAGTCTACTCTGGCCAGGGCCCTGGCTGCGGAAACCGGCTGGCCCCTTATCAGTTCGGATGAAACCCGAAAAAAAATGGAAGGAATTTTACCCACCGCCCGGCGATGGGAACCCTTCGGAAAAGGAATTTACTCAAATAAGAAATCAGAAATGACCTATTCGAAAATGAGAAGGGAGACTCAAAAAATTCTTAAAGAGGGCCGATCGGTTATACTGGACGGATCATATAAACGGCAAACAGAACGTCTGGCTCTGCTGAATCTGGCCGGAAGATACCAAGCCAGGATACACTTTCTCGAATGCCGGACCCCTTTAAAACTAATTCAACAGCGATTGGATCAAAGGGGACGGGAAGCCCGGTCCGTTTCCGACGGTCGCTGGGAACTATTCAAACTGCAGCGAAAGGATTTCGATCCCGTTCTTGAACCTGTCCTATCAAAAAACCATTTGATTAAAACCACCCGCCCCGCGGAACAAATCATCAAAAAACTCATCACGGAAATTAGAGCCGATGCCTGATAAATTTCCTGGGACTTCAGAAAGAATCTTTTCCCCGGCCTGGACCATCCTTTTTTTTATCCTCCTCTCCTCCGCCGTATTGGTTTTTCATATACCCGAACCAATAACCGCCGCCCTTGGTCTGGTTTTCTTCTTTCTTTTGGTCTTCATCCATCCCATCAATGGAATCGGCTTCATGGTCCTGGCCATCCCGTTTTTTCTGGGGGCAGCCCACAACCCTTATTTTATTCTTTTTGAAATCCTCGTTTACGGAACGCTTATCCTGGGATTCATCCGTCTATTGAAGGAAAAACTCCGATCGAAATCCCATTAAAGCCCCTGGTGATTTTGCTAATCCTGGCCGTCCTGTTCAGCATTCCCATCAATGCCAAGGAATATTACTGGGAGTTTTGGGCCACCCCGGGAAAGGACATTTGGTTTCAGTGGATAAGAGGCCACGAAAAATTTCCCCTTATTCATCTTCGGGCCTTAGGCAATCTCCTCAGTGGGATCCTGCTCTTTGTTATAGTCGCCAACCTGTTCTCCCCAAAATTCAATAAGGATTTGGAAAAAATTTTAAAAGGAGGGATTTGGATGGCGGTTCTGGTCTGCCTGATCGGAATCCTATTTCTTTTCAAAATCATTCCCTTCCAGCCAAAAACCTATTTATCACTCTCACTGGCCGGCACCCATGAGGGGGCCATTTCCGCCCTGGCCTTCAACCGCCAATATCTGGCCCAGTATCTGTTGATACTCTTCCCATTTTTGTTTTATTTAATATATTTGAATCGGGGAAAAAGTCTCCGGCTGACCCTCTATCTTTTGGTTCTCGGTCTCTTTGTTTTTTCCCTTTCGGCCAGTATGCAGCGGAGTGTCTTTATGGTTCTGTTTCTTGAAATCTTCTTTTTAATTGGATTCTATACTAAATATGTTTCAATTCGAAAAAAATCAGCCCTATTGTTTTTTCTAATCCCATTTCTTTTATTGGCTGGTATGTTCCTTCTCGATTTTCTATTTCTCAATAAACGATTCCTTTCCAGAATTATTCTAATTGGATTATCCGACCCGGACCAAAGACGGGTCCATCTCTGGAACACTGCCTGGAATATGTTTCAATATTCTCCTTTTTTAGGGGTAGGATTGGGGAAATATTTTGATTTTTTCCCTGAATTTTTTAAAGATCCTCATTTCGGTTGGAAAACATTCGGGCTGTTCCGTGGCGAACCCCACTCCTTTTATTTCCAAACCCTGGCCGAACAGGGAGCCTTCGGCCTCCTACTTATCCTGACCCTTGTTGGGGCCGTTATTTTCCGGTTAATGAAACAAGCGAAAGAAGAATCGGTTACGGAGCAAAAAATGCTCCTGGGCACCCTGGCAGTCTCTTTGATCTCCTGGTTTCTGTTGGGGTTTTTCCATAATGTGGCCTATGTCCGTTCTCTGGGGGTTCTTTTCTGGATCCTCCTGGGTTGGTCTGCCGGTTTAACCGTGCCCCAAACCAATCCCGCGAAGAAGAAAAATATAGTATTTTTTATCGGCCTGCTGGTATTAACCGCCGCGTTGGGGTATCAGATCAGGTTGATATATGAACGCCCGGTAGGTCCTTTTTTTCAAGCCGGTTTCTTTAATATAGAGACCCTGCCCGGAGGTGAAAAGATACGCTGGATGGGGAAAAGGGCTGTCTTAAACACAAATATTCAGGGAGGAAAAAAGGAAATAACCGTCTCGGCCCCCCTCCCGGGGATAAAGGAGCACCCCCAAAAAATCCTTATTGGGATTGGGGGAAAGATGCACGAATTCATTTTGAGTGATAGCCGGTGGCACCGGATCATGCTCCCGGTAGAAAAACCTTTTACCGGCAAAAGTCTCCTGACGATTGAAACCGGTTATACTTTCAATCCCAAAAAGGCAAAATTAAGTCAGGATAACCGTGATCTGGGAATAATGATTCGAGAAAATTGAAGGGAGTTTAGGAAGGAAAATCGGGAGAGAAGTCTTGAAGTCCGTGGCAAAATTCATTAGCCATAACATTTAAAACCCGGCTAATACCCGGAGGAAACAAACCCTGGGAACTGATCCAAATGATCTCTAATTGACCCAGCGGCCCCGCTTCCCCTGACAAGGGCAGGTTAAGATTTACTGTCCTATCGGTTTCCCGGATGGGGTTAGGAGCGGACCAGGTTAGCGTTTTACCGGTTTGCGAGGCCAGGACAATAGAGGCCCGTTGAATCCCAACTTCCGCAAACAATTCCCCGGCCAACTTCCACCTTCCGCCAAGGGTCTTTTCTTCTTCAAAGGCCCGGCTGAGTAAGCGGGTGCGAAAGGCCAGGAATTTTGCTTTTTGAGAATCTTTCCACTTCTTAATCATATTTTGGAAGACCCTGGAAAATTTAAAAAATCCAAGGAATCGGGTCCCCACAATAAAAATAACTCCGAGGGCAACAACAATATAGGCGGCGAAGGAATTCCTGGTGAACAATAAAAGCCCGGCTATACCGGCCAGAAGAAAATTGATTCCATAAAGCAGGAGAACGGCTTTCCGATGAGAATATCCTTTTTCCAGCAACTTATGATGGATATGATCACGGTCCGCCTCTCCGATGGAGACCCCCCGATTCCAGCGGCGGATGATGGCATAAATCATATCAATAATAGGAAGCCCTAAGGCGATGATTGGAATTAGCAGAGCGAAGGCAATCGCACTTTTTTCAGAGGCCCACAAGGACAGTCCCCCCAGATAAAATCCCAAAAAAAGACTGCCGGAATCCCCCAGAAAAATAGTTGCCGGGGAAAAATTATATCGAAGAAACCCTAAAGAAGCGCCAGCCAGAGCCACGGCTAAATAAGGGACCAGGGTATAAACGGTCGGGACAGTCATAACAAAAAGAATGGCGGAAGCAAAGGTGGCGATCCCGGTGGCTAAACCATCGATCCCATCGGCTAAATTCACGGCATTGGTGATACCCACGAGCCAAACAACCGTCAACGGACCGCTCAACCAGGAGACATCCCATTGCAACCCGAAGGGATTAGACAATAACTCGATCCTTAATCCGAAATAATAGGCCAATAGGGCGGCAACTATCTCCGCAAAAAGCTTGGGCCAGGGGGACAACCTGCGAATATCATCCCAGATTCCTATCCCGAAAACGATCAAACATCCCAGGGTAAGCCCCCAAAAAGGTTCCCAGAAATTTTCAATCTCTCGGTAAAGAAAATCCTCAAAAAAGAAAAAAAACAAAAAGGGCAACAGGGTGGCGGCAAAGACGGCCATGCCGCCCAGTCGAGGGATCTCATCCTGATGGACTTTTCGCTTACCTGGAAGGTCCAGAATACCGAAGTATATCCCCAGGGCCCGAACCAGTGGGGTGAAGCCAAGGGCCGCAATAAAAGCGATTCCAAAGAAAGCCGGATAGATCCAATTCATAGAGTCTTCTCAACCTCGATCATGCATAAACCGGCTCGACCAGAAAACCCGGGAGCAAAAAAATCGCACGGCACTTTGAATATGCCATTTAAAATATCGCCGATTCTTATGGCTGTCCCGACGGGCATCATGCACCACCGAAACCCGGGGATCGAGAATGATGTTATACCCGGCCAGTCTTAAACGACAACAAAGATCCACATCCTCGAAATAGAGGAAATACCTTTCATCAAATCCCTTCATTTCGGCAAAGGCCTGACTGGGGAAAAACATAAAAATCCCGGCCACCCAGTCCGGAGAAATGGGGGTGTTTCCGATCTTATATTCGAATTTCGCCTCTTTTTCCATAGGCCAATACCTCTTAAGCAGACGAAAAGGAGTTGGCAGCCGGCGGGCGTTGTCTTCAATCTGATTTTCATTGTTTTTTATGAGCGGGGTCACTACGCCAATTTTTCCACTCGATGCGGTATTCTTCAAAAGGGTGAAGGGATCCTCAGTCAACTTGACATCGGGATTTATTATACAGAAAAAATCTGAAGGGCACCATTTAAAGGCGGCATTATGATTGGCCCCGAATCCTTTGGGACGTTCGTTTTGAAGTATTTTGAAATTAAAATCAAAATCGGTTGACTTGAAGGGTACTTCTTCTCTGGTATTTAAAGTTAAAATAACTTCCATTTCCCCGCTTGGGCAAAATTTCTGAAGGTCGTTCAATAGGAAATAAGCAAGATTCCCTTGGTTATGGCTAATGATTGAAACGAGAAGACGCATATTTGTTGAAATTTTTCATCACTCCCGCGAATTTTTTCTCGAGGAATGAATGACTAAGCAGATCCTTGTCTATTTTCATGACGATATTTTTAATTTATTATATACTTTTTTAATCCAAAATCAAGTTGTTATCCTTTTATTATTGTTACGATAAATAGTAAAACCCCAAACCACCTCTTTGGGGCTTAGGGGAGGAATCAAAAAGAATGAATCAATACTATAAAAATAAAAATCTGCCCCAAACAGCGACAAGTTTCAAGAAGGCGAGGTTTCGCCCATTTGATAAAATTATATAATCTATGACAAGTCAGAACGCTGGCTCTGTTAGTGGTTCTGACATAGTGGGCCTATAAACCAAAATGCAAAATAATCTTGACTTTAACCTGAACCTTCGGCTAATATTTTTTTAGGTTATAAACTAAACTTAGTATTTTTAATTAATTATATTAATTAGTTAATTGTAGTCAAGGCCAAAATACATTGAAAATAAATAATAATACAAAGCCATTGGGGGAAGTACTTCAAGCAGCCCTATTATGGCCGATTTGGTTACGAGTTGGGCTTTTGAGGATATCCGGATGAAGTACCAACGATCCACTTTCGGTTTCTTATGGATATTCTTGAATCTCGCTATAATGATCATAGCGGTTGGTGTTATCGATCGTAACTTGCTAGGGCAGGATTTAAAAAATTTTCTACCCTTTTTAACAATAGGTTTAATAACATGGGGATATCTTACTGCCTCAGTTGTTGAAGGAGCAAATGCCTTTGTCATTTCGGAAGGATATATCAAGCAAATCGGACTTCCTTTGTATATTTATGTATTTCGTTTCTTCGTAGGTACCACAGCAACAATGCTGATAAGCCTTCCAGCCTATTTTGTCGTGGCCATCATTTTTGCTGTACCCTTTCACTGGGGGATCCTTTGGGGCTTCGTTGGTCTTCTTTTATTAAGTGTACTTTCTTTTTTATTAATCGCCATTTTTTCTCATCTCAATGCCCGTTATAGAGATGTCGCCCATATAGCTTCTTTAGGGCTCCAGGTAATTTTTTTCGTAACGCCGGTCATTTGGCCCCAGAAGACAATTACTTAATCGCGGCCGACTTAGTTGGATTTTATTTTTTAATCCTTTTTATCACATTCTTGAGATAATACGAAGACCCTTATTGTCCTCGGAAGCAGCTCCCTTTATCCATTATCTGGTGGCTATCGCTCTTATCTTGGGTCTATCCCTGATAGCGGGAGTGGTGACTAAGCGCTATAGCAAACGCATAGCGTATTGGTTGTAAATTTGAAAGCCATAAAGTAATGGTTATGATCTCTCTTATGGATGTTGGGGTTGAGTTTAATGTTACAGCCGACCTGAATAAGAGTTTAAAATTGTCCGCCTTTCAGTTTTTGCGGGCACACCGAGTACCCCCAAGGTTATTCGCGCCCTCCACTCTGTATCAGTTACCATTCATAATGGAGAGCGTGTCGGAATCATCGGCCCCAACGGGGCCGGTAAAAGCACTCTATTAAAGGTAATGGCCAGAATTTATTCTCCGACTCAAGGAAAGGCGGGTATTGAAGGTCATGTCTGTCCCTTATTCGAGTTTGCTACCGGATTTGAGATGGGATCGAACGGGTGGGACAACATTCGGACCCGTGCACTTCTGTTAGGAATGCCCCCAAAGGTAATTGAGCAAAAGATTGAAGAGATCGCCCGATTTACCGATTTAGGAGAGTTTCTCAATATTCCTGTGCAATGTTATTCCTCCGGCATGCTGCTCCGTCTGGCTTTTGCCACTTCAACTGCGGTTGACCCCGAGATTCTTTTACTCGATGAGGTTATGGCTGCCGGCGATGCAGCCTTCATTGAAAAGGCCAGAAGACGCATGGATCGTTTGGTGAAAAAGGCCAGTATTGTTGTTTTTGCAACACACAACCTGGCGCAACTTCCATCCTTTTGCGATCGAACCATTTGGCTCGATCGGGGACAGGTCAGACTGGAAGGGCCTTCTACCGAAGTCATACAGGCCTATGAAGCGTCTATCGGCGTCGAACAATAATCCGATTCCGGTTTCCTAAATCAGTGAGGGAGCCCTCTGTTTATAAAAGAGATGACCGACGATGAAACCAATCAACCTTTTCTTGCCCATATTTAGGATTGAAGAAACCCTTGATGAAATTCGGGAATGTCTGGAAAAAGGATGGACCGGATTGGGATTCAAAACGGTAGAATTCGAAGAGGCCTGGAAGGATTACACGGGCCTGCCCAACGCCCACTTTCTTAACTCAGCCACCGCCGGACTCCACCTGGCCCTTAGACTTTTAAAAGAGGAAGAGGGTTGGAAGGAAGGGGATGAAATTATCACCACCCCCTTCACTTTTATTTCTACTAACCATGTGATCCTTTACGAAAAGTTACACCCTGTTTTTGCCGATGTGGATGAATATCTCTGTTTGGATCCCAACTCCATAGAAGAGAGAATAACACCTCAAACAAGAGCGGTTCTTTTTGTAGGTTTGGGAGGAAATACAGGCCGGTTAAATGAGGTGGTCTCCCTGTGTCGAAAGCGAAAGCTAAAAACAATATTGGATGCTTCGCATATGGCAGGAACCCGTTGGTATGGGCAACATATAGGCAAAGAAGCGGATGTTTCGGTTTTCAGTTTTCAGGCGGTAAAAAACTTACCTACGGCCGATTCGGGAATGATCTGTTTTAATGAAAAAACATTGGATAATGAAGTTCGTAAATGGACCTGGTTGGGCATCGACAAAGATACCTTTTCACGAACTCTCGGAAAAGGAACATACAAATGGCATTATGAGGTAGCCCATGAAGGTTTTAAATACCATGGAAATTCGATCATGGCAGCGATGGCCCTTGTTTCACTTAAATACCTCGATCAGGACAATGCATACCGGCGACAAGTAGCAGTTTGGTATGACGAGCGTTTGCAAACTGAATCCAAAATATTGCGAATTCCTACCTCACCGGGTTGCCTTTCTTCCCGTCATCTTTATCAGATTTTAGTTGAAAATCGGGATGAGACTATACTCGCCTTGAACGATGAAATGGTTTTTCCCGGGGTCCACTACCGGGATAACACCTTATATAATATGTATACCCATGGTCGGGGAACCTGCCCTCGTTCTATGAAAGCGAGTGAACAAATCATTTCTTTACCCATCCATGTACACCTGACCTATCATGAAGTTCAAAAGGTTTGCGATGCTCTTATTAAAATTGTGAATCAAAAATGAACAAATTGGTTATTCCTCTAATCTCAAAAGGTCGAATTCGACTTCGCTTATTAGAAGAACCCGATCTGCCGATGACGTTGAAATGGCGTAATCAGGACCATATCAGAAGATGGTTTATTCATTCGGAAATCTTGTCAATTGACCAACATCAAAATTGGTTCGATGCATATTTGCAGAAAGATAATGACTATTTATTTATTATTGAAATTTTTGATATTTATAGACCTGTAGGCCAGATATCCCTTTATAATATTGACTGGGCCAGCCATTGTGCGGAATATGGTCGTTTAATCATTGGTGAAGCCGATGCTCACGGTAAAGGCATCGCCAAGGAAGCAAGTCGTATGCTTTTACACTTCGCCTTTTCCGTATTAGGATTAAAGGAGATCACATTGGAAGTACACAAAGACAATAAACCCGCTCTAACTATTTATGTCGCTTGTGGTTTTAAGGAGATATCCAAACACGGTGATTTGATAAAAATGGTTGTGGATAAAAACACATTTTGTTTTAAATCAAATATTAAAAAATATTCGGATGAAAAATGTGGTTATTCAACAATTTCTCAATTGAGAAATGACTGATGAATGACAACCTCAAATGGCAGCGATGGGATGATACGGGAGTTGCAGAAGAAATTGATTGCCGCTGGTCGGAAGACATAGGCGGATATGAAAACATTCACCGATCGATCCTCGCCAGGTTGGTTCAATCTTATCTGATGTCCCCAATGGAAAAAGTCTTGGAAATTGGTTGTGGCAGCGGATTGATCTACGGAAAATTGGTACCGGAAATTGTTGTCAATTCCAGCTACCTGGGACTTGATAACTCAAATAAAATGCTTGATATCGCCCGTCAACGCTATCCGACCGGGCAGTTTTTTTATGGAGATGCCCATGAATTGCCTTTTCCTTCTCAATCGTTTGAAGTTGGATTGTGTTTCGAAGTTCTTGGTCACTTGCCAAATATTCAGCAGCCAATCAAAGAACTGTTTCGCGTAACGTCGCGTTTAATAATTTTCACAGCCTGGATTTCTCAAGAAGCCCAAACAATTATCTCAAAGGAAGAAATTCTGGGGAAATTATTTCTGCACAAGCTTTATACTCAGGAAGAGATCATCAAGGCGATCCAGCAAGCGGCCAAGTCTGAATCATACAGGATAGAAATTCGCGTTCTGTCTGATGTATGTTGGGCCTTCGTCATCTTGAAAGAACCCAATCAAAAGAGTAATACTCAAGAAATACGATCGGAAATATTACCCTTCCAAGGGCTTACCGATTCATTTATCAAACAGCATTTCGAGATAAAAACCGACTTAAAACATAATAGGGAAGAGCTCCTAAAGGCCAATGCGTCCATTTTAGACCTTCAAAAAAACTTTGAAAGGGTCCAGGGTAAGCTAACCAGATACGAGGCTGAAATTGAGCAAGCTAAAATTACATTATCCCAAAAAGAGACCGAATTGAAGCAGACCCAGGATTCCTTGTTCCAAAACAAAACCGAATTGAAGCAGACCCAGGATGCCTTGTTCCAGCGAGGAATTGAATTTCACGAATTAAGAAATAAGGGCAATATGCTCTCTCTTGAGCTAGACCAATTCAGAAACAGAAAAATAGTCAAGTCAGTTAATCGTTTATTTTGTAGAATTGATGCCAGAAATGATATCTCTCCCTCCTTTCAGCAATTGAAAGACGACAGCGCCCTTTTTATCGCCAAATTAAAAAGCTATCGGCTACAGCCCAGTATCAATCTACAGCGGGTTCTCTTTTTACAATACCCACTTAACCTGGATCGCCCAAATCTTAAAGGAGTTCTTTTGGCCCCTATTCTGGATTTGCCTTTAACTTTAGGAACTCTAGGGGTTGAAATAGTTTCGCCTTCCAACCAAATTGTTTGTCAGAGCTTTATTTCAGCGCCCGAAATCAATGCCTCAATTCCTTCAAGATTTGATTTTTCCATTGTCACCAACTCAGACCAAGGACGATTTTGGCTTAGAGTATTTGCCCGTGACGTCGATGGTCCAATACGAATTTTTGAATGGCGAAAATATTCCGGGTTTGGTTTTGGTCCGGTTCAGACCAGAGGTTTTAATGGATTCATTTTTAAAAATGATTGAAGCAGCTGGACATGATGAATAATTCTCGTCCACGAATTTTGGCTATCCTGCCCGGTTTTATCCCTTCGACGATAATTCTGGTTGTAAAACCATTTCAAAAAATGCATCGTGCCGGACGCATTACTGCAAGGATTAGCCTGGAATCGATGATCACCGGCAGGGATATCAAATGGGCGGATCTGGTTGTTTTTTGCCGTAATACCGATCCAGAATATACCTCTGTACTTAATATATTACTTAATCAGAACATTCCTTACATTTATGAATTAGACGATAATTTTTTTGAGTTACCTTTGGATTCCGAAATAGGGAGATACCATCGTAGTCCTGAGCGATTGGCTATGCTGACGAACTACTTAAAAATGGCCAATCTGGTTCGAGTCTATTCAAAACCCTTGCTGAAGAAGGTAAAATCATTAAATGCTAAGACAGAACAAGTTATTGGACCCATTGATCTAAACCTGATTTTGCCTCGACCTTCCATCCTCGATTCAAAAAAAATAAAAATTGTTTATGGCACCAGTCGCACTCAAGATGAATTATCGAATCTATTCACTCCGGCCTTGATTCGAATTTTAAACAAGTATGTAGGAAGAATTGAAGTACATTTTTGGGGGTCCGTGCCATCTGAACTTAAAGGTTTGTCGGGGGTTTTTTATCACCGCTTGATCCGCGACTACAATCGATTTATGCGAAGGTTTTCACGTGTCGGGTTTGATATCGGATTGGCTCCCTTACCGGATGATGTTTTTCATCGTTCAAAAACCAACAATAAGTTCAGAGAATACGGCGCGTGTCAGATAGCCGGGATTTATTCTGATGTAGAAGTCTATTCAAATAGTATCGTTGATGGGGAGACCGGATTACTGGTTTGCAATGATCCTGAAAGTTGGTACCAAGCCATGGTTCGGCTGATTGAGGACCATGAATTACGAGAGAAGATTAAGATTCAATCTTGGGAGGAAGTCCGCCAAAACTACTCACAAGTAATATTTGAGGAGATCTGGTGGAAACAAATAGAGGAGGTTTTGGAAGAGAGAATAGTCTTTTCGGTATCGAGTAGAAAACCTGTGGAAATATCCAGGGAATTACCTTCTCTGGATATGAAATTCTGGGACTCAATAAGCCATTATTACAGAAACGGCTTTTATTCCATTTTCAATATTTTTCAAAGACGCTTTTTTAATCTCTGGATGGTCTTGAAGTTAAGGATTTATTTCCGGACAATTTCCACTTTTCAGTTTCTAACCCGCCAAAATCTCAGGAACAACGAGTAAGCCCTTTGAATATATAGGGTTCGATAGCCTTATTTAAAAAAATGGTTCATATCCCAATTAGTTGATAGGAAATAGGGTTAAGCAGATGATAACAAAAGAAAATGGACATCCGGTATCTCTTGGGATATAAGTTTGTTGCCAAACAAAACAAAACCCTTGGAGGCCCGCGATGTCCAAACTCAGTATAACACCCTATTTCCCCTTTTGTCGAATTCGAGTTATAGATCAATTTGTCTATCCCCAAGCTCACGAATCTTGGCTGAAGGTTGTTCCGGACAAGCGATTTCAACCCATCTGTCACCTGAGAGCTTTGAATTAATGATTTAGAGATCAACTATTTTACAACCAATAATTTTCAAAAAATATTTCTATTTTTTATCCCAAATGTCCCTTTTGGAACTCTAATTTTTCCTCATAAAGATGCCCACCGGACGTTATCCCCGCCCT
Source organism: uncultured delta proteobacterium (assembly GCA_963782435.1). Classification (GTDB taxonomy): domain Bacteria; phylum Desulfobacterota; class RBG-13-43-22; order RBG-13-43-22; family RBG-13-43-22; genus RBG-13-43-22. The sequence continues at coordinate 13,935 of CAWAKF010000021.1, read as the reverse complement.
AAGAGCCTGTCCCTTTGCCCCATTGGAGGCCATAGCCCTTGTTTTAGGCGCACCTCTCCCCCGGATTAGGTGGCTGGAATAATCTTCGACCCCCGAAAGAGATTAAAGGCCATTTGCCTGAACATGGCATCGATTCCATTCTTAAGGATCGTTGTAAATCGAGCTCGTTTCGCTCTTGTATGTAAGCGGCTCAATCCAAAATACTGCTCAACAATGTACCGCTTCTTAGATATCTTCTTGTTTCGGTCTATCTCATATTCGGTCAGCTTGGCCGTGGTCGTATCCTTCCGCATGATACCATCTTTGATATGATTCAGACTTAGAAAGCTGCGATTGGGTTCCCCAAAATATCCTTTGTCCGCATAGATGATTTGAATGGGCTTTTCCGTATGACAACTGGCTGCCGCACAATAGGGAAGATAAGGAGATTCATGATAAGAGGCAGGAGTGATTTCTGTGGCTAATAAAAATCCATGATTGACATCCACCGAGGCATGCTCTTTCAATCCATAAAAGGGGGGGTCTCCTTCTTTGGCCATCCAATCCGATTTCAGGGCGGTCCGGCGTAGAAATTTAAGCGGCTTCCCATTCTTATCCACTTGGCCTTCAGCCTTCTCCCTCTTTTCTTTTTGTTTCTTTAATTCTTCATCGCTCATCGGATGACTGGCCGATTGGATCAATCGGGCATCTATGGCGATCCCTTCATTGATGGTTAATCCCTGCCGGGAAAATTGTTGCAGCACTTCATTGTTGATCCAGATCATCGCTTCTTTCGATAGCCGACTCCGAAACCTGGAAAAAGTCGAATGGTCCGGAGAGGGATAATCAAAGGGCAACCCTAAAAACTTCTTAAATGAAACCCGGTCATTGATTTGATTTTCCAGTTCTGGGTCTGAGGGAATGTGGAACCACTTCTGCAACAGGAACGCCTTAAGAAGCAACAATGGCGGGTAAGCATCAGCCCCTTCCTCCTGCCTTCCAACCAGGTAATAGTCCATCAGCCGTTCTTCTACTTTAGTCCAGTCGATCACTCGGTTGATTCGTTACATAGTTTTCAGGCTTCGGTTCTTCTCTATGGAACTGCTCAAGGCTATATCAGCAAAGCTGATATTCTGATTCCACTTTTTATAGGCCATTTCTCCCCCTGATGATGATTTCAGTGGAGAGATCTTATTCTTTTTATGATAGATTGTCAAGTTAATTCAATTTGTTATTATATTATTTACTATTTTTTTCAACTTTTAATCAAAGATTTGAAGCTTCTTAGCCTCCACTTTCACTTTTTCTGTCATGGTTATGCAAAGGTCTCACACCGTACTTGATATGGAACCGTAATGGCGGACCAAGGACAAAAACCGATTTATTGGTAGCGTCCCTTTTCCAAAGGGGGAATTTTGGTTTGCCCCATTTTAGGTAGAATAGCACAAACGGCAATAGATTTGCCTCCGTAATGAATTCAACTCTTTCCCACGAAGAAAGCGTCGAAAGCGCTTACTCCACGGCATTTCCTCATAGAGCCGAATTTCTCTCCCTGGGTTAAGATTGCAGGGGGTAAATCTTAATTCAAATCTCTGGCCCATGGAATTCTGAATGGCAGGGAAACGCATTTCAATCCACGTGTCCTCCTCCCCTGTTTCAAAATCGGAGGATACTTCCCGTAAGAGGACGCCGGTTTTCGCGACGATGTGGAGCAGGAAACGCCCCCTGGCCGGCCGGTGGTCGGAATTCACCAGAAGGTCAACTCCATTCCAGTTTCCCTGGTTGACCAGGACTCGATAAGTCTTACAGCCCCCGATGGGGGGGGCCTAGGACGGGCGGAAAAGCAGGGTATTCCACCACTTCAGGAGGCAAGGGGGACCTCTCCGCAAATGCCGTGTGTCGCCAGCCTTTTTTTGTCGATTCGGATGTTAATTTCATGATCCGCCAGATCAGCTGATACCACGAAGCAATCGTTTGCTCCTGTAAGTGACCATTCCGCAAGAGGAGGCCGGCACCGGTGGTTAGGAATCGCCTTTTTTCTTTATTCTCGATTAAAGAAGAAATGCCTTGGACCCAGGCGGAAGAATTATTTTCAACCAAAATACCATGAACACCGTTAATCATGGTCCTTCGATAAGTAGGCACGTTTGAGGCAATGATGGTTGCGCCGCACCAGGTGTAATCGCTGAAATTTCGTCGCTTGTCTTCCAGCATTGAATTCATTGTCCTCCAGAGGTGCTAATCCCACATCCCAGTTGCGGCTCTTGAGAAAGCACAATGCATCATCATAATTCCAGACCATATCGAAATGAGAATCGATCAGTTTCAATACTTCGTTCACTGGCTTTAAGCCGATGGTCTCGAAAATGATCCCTCCGGAAAGCGGTTTCGGAGTTCTTTAAAAGTCTCGATTAGAAACGGTGCATTTATCGCCTGATTCACACCGAAAAAACCTATTCGGACCTTATCCGTTGAAGAACCGGCATCGAATCCATTCTGAGGGGGGCAATTTGGCGGCTGAATCCCATATATTGCCTCCAATACCTGGGGATTAAGCTTTCGACTATAAGCAGCCAGCGGGGGGGTCGAGGTCATGATCAGGCTGCATTCACGAAGAAATTTTTCCATCACCTTTCGAATTTCAGGTTGGGAATAAACCTGACCCAATGGTGTATTGGTCGGCAGGAGGAAAAAATTATCATCCCAAGAACAAATGAAAGGCTTCTGCTCTCTTTTTGCCCACTCCAGGACGGGGAGGATTAATGCCTCAAAAGCCCGCACGAGATGAATAGCATCATAATTTGGGAAGTCTGCCTCCACAGCATGCTCAGGTTCGCACCAAGCAAATTCTAAAAGCCCTCTTTTTTCCAACTCCCGGCATGGTTGCAGGGCGTCAATGTGGGTTGAAGATACCTTGTCGTAGCCGATCACGAGGATTTTCGGCCGATGGATGGAATGAGCCATTCTTTCGATGGCCAAGCGAGAAATCTCCCGAAGCATTTGAAGCTGGGCAGCCTTCAAAGAATAATTGCACGAAACATCCTGGAGAGCTTCCCTGCGGATCTTCTCCCGCAGGTTTCTGTCGGAAGTGAGGGTGTCAAGCGCCTCCGACACTCCTTTTTCGGTATGGGGGGTTAAAAACCCGGTGACACGATGCTTCACACAGGTAGAATAGACCGGCATATCTGAGTAGATCGTGGGTATTCCAAAGGATGCATATTCCCGATATTTATTATTGGTTTTACTTCGATTAAACGGGTTATCCTCCAGTAAAGCAAGGCCGATAGACCATCGCGGCATGGACCATATACTGATAGAAATCGGCTATATTGCTAAAGAAAGGAGTGGACTTCACCTGAGGATGACTCCTTAATTCTTCAGGAATACAGTCGATGAACTCGAGCTGGACAGATGTTCCTTTCTTTTCGAGTAGCTTTTGGAGGGGATTCAAAGCCACGCCTAAATCTTTTCCATGAACAAAACGGCCAGCATACCCGATGGTTAATTTCTCTTCTGGAGGGGAGTCAGTATGAACGGAGGAAACAAATGTTTCCAAAGGGCTCGGCAATCTTCCCAAAACTAATCTGGAATTCAAATGCTCGTACCGGGTGATCATCTCCTCGGTAAATAACCAGACCAAATCTGCCTCACAAATTAAACTCTTATAGGCATTCACATTCCCGGCGATAGGTAAACCTCCGCCAGAGCAGACCCTCCCGGGATAGAAATAAAATCATCATCCGTGCAGTAGATCGTTGATTTTCCCAGCTCCTTCGCCCGTCTCAACAATGATAAGGTTGGGGGGAAAGAAGCACGGAAAAAGAACACTACATCCGACCATTCCATCGCTCCCCGTCGCTCTCAAAAGTGGTCAAATTTTCATAAAGGCAGAGAAATTCTATGGCACCTTGATCCCGAAGCCTTCGAATATTGCCCCAATAATTGCTGTACTCGCAATCTTCCCGTCTGCTATCATCAGGACCCGAAGAATGGTAAAGCGGGTGGACGGGAGTATCCCTGGTTCCCTTCCTCAAAAGCCATTTTTTACCTTTTTCCGGACCCACGCCAAGCCCAGGCTCAGCCTGTTTAGCTTCCCTGGCTTGTTGGTAGTTCGGAGATTTTTGATGATCTCGTCTCTTTCCTTAAGTAATTTCTGTTGCTCTGGTTGATTTCATATCGTTGATCGAGGATTTTCATCTGTTCGCTGATTAATTCAGAATTGCCTTTCATAACCACTTCCCAGAGTTTTTCTTTTTCCGCGGATAATCGGGAATACGCATCCATGAAAGGACCCTCGCCGGGATGAATTTTTTTCAAGATGAAAATAAATTCATTCAGCAAGTACTTGGTCATACTCAAGTCAATCAATTGGTATTTGAAACTGGATCTCTCATATATATGTTGAAATAAATCGAGCATCGTTTGATAATTAAAAGAATGCTGATGGGCTTCCATTTTTCGGTTGCTGAGGAGTTCTTTGACAGAGTCGGCATTGTGGATCAACATTTCCTGGGCCCGGGCATCGAGATAATTCAGTCCCCGTTCCCACATATATGTTAATACTCTTCCGATCTCATCCGGATCTTTGAAATATCCGGGGTTCCAGGCATGGACAAACCCAAGCAAGTGTTCATCGTTTGCCTCTTCAATATTTGTGGCGTAGTCCTGGACGAGGTGAGCAACCGAGGTTATTTTTCTTGTCTTGTCCGGGCAGGCCAAAGCATGAGGAAATGCGAGATAAAGAATGCCCCCGTGTTTCAGCTTCGTGTGCCAGTTTTGTAAGCTTTTCATTGGATTGACAAGATGTTCAATAACATGATTGGCGATAATAAAGTCAAGAGAATCATTTTTTAAGCCTTCTAAGTTTTGGGCAGTCGATAAGATATCTACCTTTACAAAATTATCTAGTTCAGGGTAACAGTTTTTTAATTCATCTACACTTTTATAGTCGACGTATTTAACTTTGGCATTGTCATGAAGGATGACTAAAGGGCTGTTTAATGCACCTATTTCTATGCCATTTCCTTTCAGATAATACGTGTACAAACTTCGATTTGAATTAATGGTTAACAAAGGGCTTCCCTCCATAAGAGCTTTGGTAATAAACTACCACCGACAAGGTCGGTGGTAGTTTATTACCAACCTTAATCCAGCGATAAGCTGATAATGAAATAAATTTTGTTATAAAAGACGATGAGAGTAATTGATCCTGAAACGAAAAAATATAAAAAAACCCTGAATCATCTTTGGATTATTCAAATGGGACCATCCTCTCCGGCATTAGGCCCAAAGGTCGATTTTCAGGACAGACCTCTCCGGAAGAATACAGTTTTTCAAAATCAAAAGGGGTTTAACCGTTCATCCACTGGAAGAGGGTACGGGGGACAAGGAAGGAATCCTTTCCCAAGCATAGACAAAATCTTTCCACCAGCGATGAAGGACCGAGATCTTCAAACGGATCTGTCGGCCTCCTGTTGTAACCTTAGCGGCCACCAGCCCGATACAACGACGAATTCGTTTCACATGCTTTTTGCGAAACGAGGGAGGAAGAACCAAGTCCCTGATCCAAAGAGACAGATTATACGCCAGTTGCGCACACAGGAGATAAGCCCAGTTGGCCATGAAGGTTCCCATGGGCAAATGATACAAAAATTCATGGGTGAATTGGCCAATTCGTTTTTCGGTGGTTCCCCTACGAGCATGGGTCTTCATCAGTTTTTGGATATCCCCTTCTTTGTTGGTCACCACCACATAATACGAATAGGTCTTAAACAGAACACGTTGGCCGGACTTATCCTTTTTCTCCTCCCGACGAACCAAAAAACGGTAAGCCTGGGGCCACTTCACCGGTTGATACCAGACTTCGCTATAAACCTTCTCGGGATCTTCAAGGTCGGGCTGCCAGTCTGGTTCGCTCAGCCCCTCAATCTGCCTCATCAGGGGCGCGTATCGGTCGGCCGTAATCGAAAACGTCCATCCCCGCTTTTCACAGAACATGACGACATCTTTATTAAACAAGGCCGAATCACTCCGAAGATAGAGGCTCTTAATCTCTTTGGGGATCTTTTTTTCCATCCTACGCAGAAAGGCCACCCCCTTAGCCCCCGGATGGGTATTCCCGGAACGGAGTTCGGCCTGAATCAGTTCATCGGTCTCATGGACAAAACCATACAGGGGTTGAAGAGAATAAATCCCATTGTAACTCTTGGCCGCCCCTTCTTTTTTCTGCCCATAGACCTCATGAACTTTGGCATCGACATCCACCGTCCATTCGGTAACCGGTTCTCGCCGCTTATATACCTCTTGATAAATAGCCCCCAGGGCCTTGTTCATTTGAAAAATATGCCCCAAGGAAAACCTTCGGCAAAAATCACCGGCTGTAGTCGGATCGGGAATATCGCTACGGCCAATCGCCTTCTGGATGGCCACATCCTCTCTCAACGCTTCCAAGTCATCCAAATAATCTCCGCCTACAAAGGCATTGGCCGCCAAGGCCAGAATATGTTCCGATTCCGGATATCCCCGTTCTCGTTTCTTAACTTTAACCTGGGCATCCAAAATCTTGGGAATGCTCAAGGCTTCTGCCATGGAATAAAAAAGCGAAAGACCTGTATGAACAGTCAAAGGTTCCTGAGTCACTTCCAGTCGAACCGTGTGCCCTTTGCGAATAGACAAGGGTACTCCTTTTCGGAGTCTCTCTGGAACCTCGGTTTTCACTTGTTTCATGAAATGGCCTCCATTCGGTCAATATCTCTTTTACCCAATGTTTATAGGCCATTTGTGAGTTTTTATCAATATAATTCAACTGCTATCACTGGATTAAAGTACCAATAAAACTTTTTGCGTTTCCGGTTCTTCGTTTCTATTCACATTGGCACGGTTCCGCAAAGGTCTCTCTTACATCAATTCTGGTACGGTTCTGCAAAGTTCTCGTTGAAATAAATGGAAAAAACAATAACCACCGGAGTTATCTTCAGACCTCGAAATCCCTCGGAGAATCTCTGGAGTCTCTTTGCTCATACCTTAACCAAACCTCTCCCCCTTTTTGGGAAGCTAAATTTTCGAATTATACTTGATAATTGAATTAAAATTCGAAACATTGGCATAGGGTATTGCGATACATATCCAAAACATAAAATTCAACCGATAGGTCATTAAAAGAGCCAAATCGAAAAATTGCATTAAAAAGATGACCCCCCCTGAAATAAGTAATCCTTTATTCAAGATTCCCTCCCGGTTCTCTCTGGATTCAATTTGATTTATCCGCTGAGCAATGGAAACGATTAAGGTCCCCATTAGACCGAGAACCAGTACCGCCAATGGTAGCCCGACCTCCACTGCCAATTGGAAAATAATACTGTGGGTATGTAATACCGGATACCAAAGCTTACTTTTAACCAGGGCAGGGAATGCCCCGATGCCCCAACCCCACCAAGGTTTTTCCCGAATCAGGTCCAACGCCAGATTATAAAATTTCTCCCTGTCACTGGAAAAAACGGTTAACTTTGCAGAAAGGGCCTGGGGTAAAAGGTTTTTTGCTATTACGGTCGGGAAAACCAGATTGAACAGGGCCAGCATTGTTAACAGGAACAAGCCGATTCCGACGAGTCGCAGGCCTCGGTTTGGTTTTAACCAGGCAAAGATCAACACCACCATCAGGAGAAAAAACCAGGCATTCCGGGAATGGGTCCAAAGTAAAAGCAGGCTGCTTAAAAACAAAACCAAAAATAAAAAAAGGATTCGTAACGGTTTTCCTACCCTTCTTTCCGAAATAACAAAACGGACATCCCATTCCTTGAATAATAAAGTCAGTGAAAAAATAAATCCCATGATGGCATAGAGTGCAAATATATTGGGATTAAAAAAACTGGCGGCCGTGGCCAAACCTTTTTCAGAAGGTCCCCAATATAGGTCCACTATCGGCAAACTCCTAACTGGAAAATAAAAACGCCCCTGCCACTGAAGATATCGCTCTCCCAAGGCCAAAAAAAACTGTTGAGGAACTGTTAACAAGAATGCATAGAGGATTTTTTTAATTTCCCCTTCCGAGAATGGTCTTAAACTCAGGGTATAAAAAAACCAGAAAAAAGGCACATAGTCGGTAAAGGCCACCCTACCCGGTCCAAAATTTTCTGGCAAATGATTATGCATGGCAAATCCTATAGAAATGAAAAACAGGATTCCGGTCAGCCATTTCTTTTCTTCGGTCAGCCTGATCGGTTCACCAGTGAAAACTGTGACCAAGGCGGCTCCGATGAAAAACACAACCGACAGAACGGGACTGAGAGTCAACAAGAGGGTGCCGGCCACCAGGCAATTTTGGCGGGTTACCCATCCAAGAAGATTATGAGAATTGATCCTCATCCTATCTCGCTAAAAACCTTTTCGAAATTCTTCCATTGGTTTTCAAGGCTAAACAATCGAGCCCTTTCTAAAGCGCCTTTCTGCCAATTTGCCAGAGTTGAGGCAAAGTCCGATGAATCAAAGAAATGAATAATTTCCAAGGCCAATGCGGTTCCGGACCGTTCTTTGGCCCCCAAAGCTAAATCACCAAGAATTTCCTCAACTCCTGATAGATCATCAAATGAAAAAACAGGGATCTGATAGGCCAGGGCTTCCATGGCTACAGTGGGTAATGATTCCCTATCGGAGGTCAGCAGCATTCCATCTATATTTTGATAAAATTCGCTTATCTCCGGTATATGACCTAAGAACCGAATATTTAAATTTTGAGGTAAATCATTGAATCGGGCTTTCATTTCTTCAAAAAGATTCGGAAACGATGGGTCAATTGAACCAACAACATCGAGACAAATTTGTGGATATTTTCCGGATTGAGCAACCTTGATTGCTGTTTCAATCACCAAATCCAATCTTTTATTAGGGGACCAAAAAGCCATGGCACCCAGTCTTAATAGATCCTTGGCCCCTTTTCTTATCCCTGCTGTTTTTTTTTGAGTAAAACGATTCAAATCGAGACCATTATAAACCAAATGAATTTTTGAACGAGAAAGGCCAAGCTCGTTTAAAAAATCACAAGATTGACGGGAATCCCCGATGCCGGCGTGGGCTCTTTTTATCCAAAAACGTCGGAAATGAAAAGGATCATTAATCGAACCTGGAACCTCATGAGCCCAGACAACGACCTTGGCTTTAACCCATATACCGGCTACAATGGCCGTGGTGTTGATGAGGGTGTTGGCAATGACCAATCGAGGCTTAATCATTCTAAATAGTCTGATCAAAAGCCATAGATCCAATAATTTACTGAAGGGCTTAATAATCTTGGAAATCTCCCTTGGAGAAGTCCGGCGGATTGTAAATATCCGATCCGCCCCGAATTCCCTTTCCAATTCTTTGACCAATGGGCCATGATACCTAAAAACAAGACAGGCATCTTGTTTTTCAATCCGCACGGCCCACTTAAAAAGCCTGGCCAAAACAATCGGAGCCCCGGTCTTATCTCCGGAATGGGATACAAAAATTAATTTTCCCATCTGAAAAGAAATTCATCCATATTTTCTCAGCCTGACATAGGGGGAATATACGGTTCGGTATCCGTATTGGTGCAGCCGGGAACAAAAATCGACGAGGCTGCATTCATCGGAAACCTGGGTATCAAATGGCTGGACTTTCTCAAAAACTTCATTCCGTATAGCCAGGCAGGATTCTGACACAACAGGAGAGTTTCTATACCACTCAGAGCTCCCAAATTTTCCAAAATATTCTCTCATCCCGGAAAAGGGGGAAATAACCTTTTCATTATCCGTGATGATCAACCCGGCACTGTTTATCGTGCGATCCGCATTCAGTATTTTACCGCCCACCGCTCCGATTTCTTTTTGATCAGCCCATCCGACAAGATCATCCAGCCAATCCGGATCCTGGACTTGTAACCTATCATTCAAAAAAACCAAATAATTCCCGGTAGCCTTTTCAGCTCCCAGATTATACATTCCGGGAAATGTACAATCGGCATGGATAGGTATCGTTCGGATCGGACAATCCGGGAATAAGGTGCTTAGGGGTTGGGAATCGTATATTTTTTTGCCGACTAAAATAATTTCATAATCCGGATAACCTGTTTTGCTTATTATCGATTTTAGGGATTTTATTAGAAGCTTACTATTTTCTTGGACAGCAATAATTATAGAGACTTTTTTCCTAATCCCAGTATTCCACTTGATCCTGATAAATCCGGTTGTTCCCAGTTTGACTTCAACCTCAATCCCCTCTCTTTTGAAATGGTTTTTAACAGCCCTAAACTGAGATTGAACCACATAAGGTTTGGCCGCTAAACTCCAGGCAGCGGAATGGGGACCGACCCGCCAATGGTATAATATTTCCGGTATATGCACGATATTGGAAGTCATCTCGGTAATCCGGAAAAAAAGATCCCAATCCTGGGCCCCATCCATTTCGGCCTGAAAGCCCCCTGCCCTATCTACCAAAGATTTTCGAATTACAGTCAAATGAATCAAATAATTGACTGAAACCAGAGTCTCCGGAGACCAATCGGGTTTAAAAAAGGGATGGGATCTCTTTTTTCCGTCCCAGGACAAAAGGTCTCTGTCGGAGTAAAATAAATCAATATCCCGATTTTGGTTCAGACTCTCAATAATACGATATAAAGCAAAAGGAGCTATCTGATCATCGTGATCAACCAGGGCAATAAATTCACCTTGTGCAAGCTCAAGGGCCTTATTAGAATTATTTGAAATCCCTTCATTTCGATTTAAATAAATAGCCTTTATTCTTTTATCATTCCTTTCAAAATTGTCTAATAGATCCTTAATTCCGGGACGGGAGCCAGAATCAGAACCGTCAGCAATACAGAGCTCCCAATTTTCATAAGTTTGACACAGGATAGAATCAATACCTGCCTGAAGGATGTGACCGGGGGGATTAAACACCGGCATAATGATGCTGATTAAGGGGCGATAAAGAAAAGCCTTGGATGTGATCCGTTGTCCCTTGAGTTCATCCTCTGTAGGTTCGTTTTGCTTTCTCCAAATACCAAATTCCTGTTCATCCCGACGACTAATTTTGTAGGAAACTTTTCGCCATAAAGTCCTGAGACCGAAATTCCTCCAGATCTTGAAGGTCAAAACAAATAGATCAACTAACCCTTTAGGACCTATTCCCTTAGGAATCACTTTCAGTTATTCCCCCGGTATTATCTTCACGGTTTAACAGATCATGGTAATATTGGATAATTTTCGAGGGTTCGCCTTGAACCTCAACGTTGCCCTGTCGGAGAAAACAAACCCGGGTACACATACTCCGGATGCTTCCCAAATCATGAGAAACCAGGATAACGGTTTTTCCGGCCTTATGAATCTGTTCCATCCTTTTCAGACATTTCTTTTGAAAATGTTCGTCCCCCACTGCCAGAACTTCATCGATTAAGAGAATATCCGGATCCAGATGAACCGCTGCAGAAAATCCCAAACGCATATACATCCCTAAAGAATAATTTTTGGCCGGTTGGTCGATGAAGTTTGCCATTTCTGAAAAATCAACAATTTGATCAAAAAGTCGATCTGTGTTGTTTCGGGAAAGGCCATACAGGGAAGTATTAAGATAAATATTCTCTCTTCCGGTAAGGTCGGGATGAAAACCTATGCCCAGCTCGATCATGGGGACCACGCGGCCTTGAGTCTCAACCCGGCCCTCGGTCGGGGGAAAAATTTTAGCAATGAGGCGAAGTAATGTACTTTTTCCCGACCCGTTAGGTCCGATGAGACCCAAAAATTCTCCCTCTTTCACTGAGAGGTTGATGTCCTTTAAGGCCCAGAATTTTTCCCTGCGCTCCCTTTGGCCAGGATTGACCAATCCTACCATCTTGACCTTAAGACTGTCGACCGCATTGTGTTTAATCACAAAGGACTTCGATACTTTTCTGAGAATAACCGAAAGATTGTCCATTAAACCAACTCAGCAAACGCCGGGTCATACCATTTAAAAATCAGATAACCGAAAAAGAAAATGGCCAAGGACCAGCAGAGAATGGACCCCGATACCAACAAGTCCGGGACTCTTCCCAAAAATAAAATATCCTGATAACCTACAGTGAAAGAAGCCAGGGGACTGAGTTTCATCAGACCTTGATAGTTAGGTGGAACCATCGTGATCGGGTAAATGATCGGAGTAACCCAGAAGAATAAAACCAGGCCGACTTCGGTCAGATGGGCTACATCCCGAAAAGAGGAGGTCAGGGCCGACAGACACAGAGCGGTACCTAATGTAAACAGGAGATGAAGAAGCAATAAAGGGAAAAACAGCAGCACCGCCCAGGTCAGGGGAAAGGCCCCCATTAAAAAAAATATAGGGAAAAAAACCACCAAGGCCAACAGATATTGAGCAAAATTAAAAAGTACCGTTGCAATAGGAAGGGTTTCTCGTGGGAAAATATACCTTTTTTATCAGATTGGCATTGTCAATGAGAGCATTCGGTTGAGGCCATGGCCGCTCCGGAAAAAAAATTCCAGGGCAGCAACCCGACCAGGAGAAAAAAGGCATAGTTTTCCATCTTGATTCGGACCACGAATTTAAACGCCACGGTATAAACGGCGATCAACATCAGTGGTCGCAGCAAGGACCAAACCACCCCCAAAACCGAGCCGCGGTATTTCAGTTTCAGATCCTTAAGTACTAAATTTTTTATAAGGGCTCGGTATTTAATGCACTCTCGAAGCATAGAAATCCATGAGATTATTTTGATTTGTCAGGAGATGGTCCGTCCCGGAAAAACCTCAAGCGATCTTGGATAGATCCCGGGGATTGAGATCGTTCGAGCCAACGAAGCGATTGCGATCATTAACTATTTTTCCATTTTGAATGCGGGAATGTGTTTCTATCGATTTCAATCTGTTTTAGCCAATGCCTTGCTAACTCGTGCCAGGGTGAATCGTAATAACCTTGGTTAACTGCTTCAAATTTTTTTTGAGCTTCATCAAATTTTTTTAGCCTGAAATAGATCATCCCCTCAAAAAACAAACATGCGCTTCGCCTTATTCTATCGTGAGACTTCCGGACAATCCTCTCATAAAGGGGTATTGCTTCATTGAATCTTCCATATAAATGATAATTTCGAGCTTTATAATATAAAAAATCTTTTTCATTATTGAAATTATGTTTGAATAACCTTTTTAAAGCCATATCCTGATAAAAATAAATAACTTTTTCAGGCAAAAGGGGGAAAAAATAGTTGAAAAAAAATTGAATTACGGGCGCATCCTGAGATATAGGGGTATTTATTAAAGCAATTTTCGCCTTGTTGCCATACCATTTATAATAAATTGGTTTGGGGAAATATTTTCGCTGATAATCTATAATATTCCCGGAGCCAATATCAACAAAGTTTGCACCCTCCCCCAACTTGTTTTTAAAAATAACCCCTTGCAAAACATCGACAGCAATCCCCTCCTTTACCAGGGAGGAATAATCCAGGACGGAAATTGTTTTTGGGGTAATGACGGCGATTGAATGCGGGGAAATGCCGCTTCCATCTTTTTTCTCATTTAAATAGACCAGGTACCCTCGTAGGTCCAATGGTTGTGTCAACCTGATAAAAATCTTTGAAACCTGGTCGCAAAGACCAACACCGCTTATCAGGTTATCGAGCGCCGATCCGTCCTTTAATTCAAGGTTAACAAAAAAATTATTTTGATGGACATAATCAACCAGAATCTGGGCTTTTTTAAGGACATCCGGTTCGTCCTTTGTCAATTTGGTGCTGATATAATAAAATGATAGCTTAAAATAAGTTTGATACAACAAACGTGGGAAAAAATAATTGGAGATGGCAAGAATAGCTACAAATATAATAATAACCGATATAAAAGCTATTAACCATCTTTTGAGCATCATTAAGCCATCAAACCTTCTTGGTTATCAAGAATAGATAGTTTTGAATTCTTTTTTGGATATTATTCCTTTGCACCTGAACGAATC
>CAWAKF010000020.1:0-141659 GCA_963782435.1 uncultured delta proteobacterium | reverse complement strand
TTGAATTTGCACGATTACAGGAAGCTATACATACTATAATCTGATTTTCTTATGGATGTTAATGGGATATTATTGGCTTCTTTGGTGAGCCTTTCAGTTGGCTACAAGAGCAAGTTACGTTATTTTTGAATGACGGTGAGATCGAGCAGCCGGGCTCCATGAATAACCCGTATGATGATTACCCGTGATCCTTCAAAAATACGCGTGCATTGCGTGTCCGGTGTTCCCCCACGTCGCCTTCGGCTTCAGCCAACAACAATCCAAGGTTTAATGCGTTCAGTTTGTTTTCAAAGATCCCCACGTCCAGCAATACGGCGTCCGGCCTGCCATTGACGGTGACAATAATCGGGCGCCCGGTATCGTGCATTTGCTTAAAAATTTCATTCGTTTTTTTCTTCAGTTCGGAAACCGATTTAATGTCTTTGGAAATACTTAAGGCCATGAAGATCACATCCTTTCTTATACCTAATTTAGTATCAGGTAAGATATCATATTTCATCCCAAGAGTCTAAAGTATTTTTATTTTCCAAAACCGAGAAAAGCGAATTAAGACCACAGACCCTATTCCCAGGCGGCTCGTTCCTCTTCGAAGGGGGCCTTTTGAACTCCGGAATCCAGGTTAAAAACCATTGTTATCCGATCGTTGGGAGTATAGGGCTTCCAACCATTTAACCCTTCATGGTTAGGATCACCGCTGCGGGCAAAGGCGATCCAGGAATCCATCATTTTATTTGATAACCGGTCCGCTTCAGGACCGGCACCTACGAACCGTTGTTCCATAGGATGGTTGCAGGTACCGAAAACGAAGGGCATTTCCAGGGCATGACAGGAACCCAAGACCCCGCGCAGGGCCGGCGACTCCCAGGTAAAAAGATAAACATAGGCCCGGCCGTGACCTTCGGCTAAGTTAAGACAGGGAATACGAAAACGGCTGTCACTCAACAGGGCATCTTCGATGTCTCGATTTTCAAAAGGCAGACCGTGTTCGGCCCTTGATTTTTTGTAAATATTGACAATCTCAGCGGCAGTGGCCTTGGTTTCCTTCCTCTTCAGTCCTTCCACAATCTTTTCCAATTCCGTATCAGAAATGGGTTTTGAGTTTTTGTGGTCCTTGAACAGTTTCATTTCGTCCCTGTTATTTCCTGCCATTAGAGAGATATTTCGAGCGGCCCCTTCCCGGATAACGTCAAGGGGCTGGCGTGGTAAGGTATATTCATCGAGTGTCGGACGGAATCTCAGGTTGAAGTTGGTTTGCAACCCGGCCAGAACACGGGTCTGGGCCTTTAAAAGATCCTCCGCCGAAATGTCCTGAAGCCTATGGGCCTCCTGGGAGGTTAACCCAAGTTCGGATAAAAAAATATCGGTCAGAATAGGGGACTGCTCCGGGGTCAAGGCCAATCCGGTACCGCTTTGGGCAATAACCCTTTGAAACAAACCCTTGGCCCCGGGCATGGCCATCAAGGTAACTACGGCCGAGGCACCGGCCGATTCTCCGAAGATAGTCACATTGTCCGGATCTCCGCCGAAGGCCTCGATGTTATCCCTGACCCATTTAAGGGCGGCTATCTGGTCCAGTTGGCCGCAATTGGCCGAGGCACCCCATTCCTTCCCTCCATGATTCCCAAGATAAAGATAGCCCAGGACCCCCAGACGATAATTGATGGTGACAACGACAACATCCCCCCGCCGGGCCAGAAACCTCCCATTATAAATCGGAGAGTCCCCGGTACCATGGGTAAATCCTCCCCCATGAATCCAAAACAGGACCGGCCTTTTTTTCTTGTCGGCCCTCGGGGTATAAATATTCAGATAGAGGCAGTCTTCACCAACCGGACCGTTTGCCGCGAAACCGATGATATGATGACTGCCTTGGAGGGATGAAGTGCCGAACTTGTTGGCCGGTCGGACTTCAGTCCACTTATCCGGAGGTTCGGGGGAATGAAACCGTAAATTCCCCAAAGGCTGGCGCGCATAGGGGATGCCTAAAAATACTTGATCATTTTCTTCCTGGAGACCTTCCACAGGACCATAGGTTGTATTAACTTTCGTTTCCATACTTTTTCTTCTTTTCCTTTTGGGGGGTTAATTCTACCCGGGATATTTGGAATTCTTCTCTTGCGTGTTACGGGGTACGAGTTGTTAAAGAATAGGGATTCAGTTTCTAATCCCGCAACCCGCAACCCGCAACCCGCAACCCGCAACAATCGTTATGTTAGAGATAATTCCGTAGAAGATATTTTACGTTATTTGTATCTGAAGGTCATATCTGACTGTAACCGGTCCCTTTGATGTCGATGCCCCTTCCTCTGGCCCCCCCGATCCAACCGAATTCCTTCAGGATGGCCTGGCTGTAGGTGACCCGGCCACTGACCTTGTCCAGGGGTTCTGTCGCCAACAATAGAATGGCCCGGGCCATAATGTCCGGTGGTTCCCCTCGGGGATCGTCATAACCGGTTACCAGTTTATGGTAAACTGTCCCCGGTGTTGGAACAACAACGGAGGGAGAAAGGCAGGTGACCGAGATTCCATATTGATAGACTTCCTGGGCCAATCCCTGGGTAAACCGCTCCAGGGCCGCTTTGGTTGCCCCATACATGGTCCCTCCGGTACCCGAACTTTGATAGGGGCCGCGGCCCGGACCGATGGCCGCCCCGGAAGAGACATTGACAATAGCCCCTTTCCCTTGCTCAATCATATCCGGTAGAACTTTTTGTGATAACATAAACGGCCCATGGACATTGACGGCAAAGGCCCTGATCCAGCGTTGAACCGGATAATCCTTGATAGGGATGTAATAGTTCAAGGCGGCATTATTCACCAGAACATCAACCGGACCCAACTCCTTATGGACCGTGTTCACCAAATTCTCGCAACTGCTCTCAGACGACACGTCGGTTTGAACGGCGATCGCTATCCCCCCGGATTTGCCTATTTCAGCAACGGTTTCATTGATGGAGCCACCCAGCTTATGGTCGCCTTCTCCCAGGGTGCGGGCCGCACAAATCACCTTGGCTCCTTCTGCAGCGAAAAGAATGCTGATTGCTTTACCGATACCGCGGCTGGCGCCGGTAACTATGGCAACTTTTCCATCTAACTTCCCCATATTGACCTCCTTTGTCTTAAACTTAACCTGCCTGCCTATTTTCTTCTTTTTTTTTATAAAAAGTCAATGTCTGATTTGCCCTTGACCGTCCCGGGTGCATATTTTATACTCTTCCCATTAGCAAGGGGGAAGAGCGGTCATTTGTTAAGGGCTAATCCCAGTCCCCAAGAGGATTCCTTTATGCACAGTTTTAAATCGAGACTGAAAGTCTTCCTTATTATTTTTTGCGCCCTCATGATCCTGGGAACCTTCGGGTTTATGGCTGTTGAGGGCCGTTCAGTGATCGACTCTTTTTATTTTGTCATCGTCACTATCGCCACCGTGGGTTATGGGGACGTCCATCCGGTCACCACTGCGGGTAAAATAATTGCCATTGCCCTCATTGTTATGGGGGTGGGCACCTTTCTCGGACTTATCGGCAACTTTACTGAACTCGTTCTGGCCAAACGGGA
Source organism: uncultured delta proteobacterium (assembly GCA_963782435.1). GTDB lineage: Bacteria > Desulfobacterota > RBG-13-43-22 > RBG-13-43-22 > RBG-13-43-22 > RBG-13-43-22. The sequence continues at coordinate 138,104 of CAWAKF010000020.1, read as the reverse complement.
ACTTGAAACCCGTATGCAAAAGCTGAACTTGGTCATCGGGGTTTTTTACAGCGAAGTGGGATTGGGCCTTCTCGGCCTTTTTTCCCGATATGATCCTGAGTTTGACAAAATACGGCCGGAACTCCTGGTTAAGGCCAAATGGACCGAGGCCAATTTTATTAAGGCGTCGAGAGATTCTCTGCATCATCAATATGGAGTGGTTATGTCCCAGGTAGATCTGGTTTTGCTAAAAGACCTCCTTCTGGCTAAAAGGGATTTTCTCTTAAGACTTCTTGAAAATCCGGTGCTCCTTGAACACCAATCCTTCACAGCGCTTCTCCGCGCCGTATTTCATCTCACCGAGGAACTGGCTTACCGTAATTCCTTCGAAGCCTTGCCGAAAGCCGATACGGACCACCTGGCCGGTGATATCAAGCGGGCCTATCACCTGATCGTGAGCGAATGGATTTTCTATATGAAATACCTGAAAAACAGCTATCCCTTCCTCTTCTCTCTGGCGATACGGACAAATCCTTTCGATCCGAACGCGTCGGTGGTCATTTCCGGACCCGTGAATGGTTAATCTTAAGATCCAGGAAGCGTAAAAAGTCCCTGATTCTTATTGACAAGGTTTCCAAGTTTTGCCAGAATTGCCCAAAAACCTTCTGCAGGACCGGGAAAAGGATAGGCGACCCTGAAGAAAAAACCAGTTAGAAGAGGAGGAGAAACATGCGAAAACTAAGGGGATGGATGCATCTGAAATATGGGTTGGTTTTTTTCCTGGCGGGGTTCATCGGGTTGTCCTTCGCCTTAAGCAGTATCCCGGTCTATGCCCAGGCCCCCAAAACCCTGATCGATTTGAACACGGCCTCACAAAAAGACCTTGAATCCATCAAGGGTATCGGTCCGGCAACGGCCAAGAAGATCATCGACGGTCGTCCCTATAAATCGATAGAAGAGCTTAAGAAGGCCGGTATTTCCGAAAAAACTATTGAATCCCTGAAACCTCTGGTCAAGATCGGCCCGGTTACGGCACCAATCAAGCCTGCTGCCGAAACAAAACCGGCTATAGCTCCTGCGCCGACAAAATCTACCAAAGATATAAAAACTGCTGCTTCCCAACCAGCCGAAAAGGCCAAACCTAAGACCGCTGCTTCGACCAAACTGGCTCCGGGACAAAAGATTAATCTAAACACCGCCACCAAAGAGCAGATCGAAGCCCTGCCGGGAATCGGATCGGTAAAGGCCCAGGGGATCATCGACGGAAGGCCTTACAAAAAACCTGAAGATGTTATGAAGGTCAAGGGTATCAAGGAGGGGACCTTTAACAAGATTAAAGACTTTATTACGGTTCAGTAAGCGGGGGTGTTTCCTGGCCGCTTTTTGTAACATAATCCTAAATTGAGAGGAGGAAGTACGAGATGAAAAAATTGCTTTTGGCGGTAGTTGTGGTAATGATCTGTTCCTCATTGGTTTTGGCGGCCGGGCCGAAGACTTATCAGGTAACCGGGCCGGTGCTGGAGATGAAGGATGGCATGATTATCGTGCAGAAGGGGCATGACAAATGGGAGATCGCCAAGGACGCCGCCACCAAGGTGACCGGCGATCTTAAAGTCGGGTCCAAGGTAACCATTGAGTACACAATGAAGGCAGCGACCATTGAAGTCAAGGATACAGGGAAAAAAGCGGAACCAAAAAAGGCAGAACCGGCCAAGAAGTAAGTCAACAATTGGGAAGTATCTGAAAAATGGCCCAGACCGCTGAAAAGGGAAGGGCCTTTTTTTTCTATTCCGGTAGAGTCTTGACAAAGAGGGGAGCAGGATATGGGCATTTTGGACTCGATCATCAAAGGAGTAGGAATCAAGGTTTTGGGAGAAGCGGAGCAAGGCGGCATAATGGAGCAGGTAATCGGTCTTATCAACAATTCTCAAGGTGGCGGCCTTTCAGGACTGGTCGAACAATTCACCAGTAAAGGAATGGGAGGTATGATTTCTTCCTGGATTGGAACGGGAGAAAACCATCCTGTTTCCGGGGAACAGATGGAACATGTCCTTGGTAGCGATAAGATTTAAGAGATCGCCCAGAAGCTGGGGATTTCCGGAACGGACGCTTCCGGAGAGCTGGCCGCCCTTCTACCCCAAATAATTGATAAGCTGACCCCTGAAGGCAAATTGCCTGAGGGAGGTATCCTTGACCAGGGAATTGATTTACTGAAGAAGAGTTTTTCAAAGACCTGATCTTTATTCGTTTCCCTTTATCCGAAGGGATAGGAGGTTTTTCAGACTAACATGGCTGGAATCTCCTTTCCTTCTTTCTCTAAATAAGGATTAGTATTTGAACTTAAAACGAATCAACGATATCAGCCTCAAGTGGAAGATGATTATTCCCTTTCTTTTCCTGGCCGCTATGGGGGCGGTCACCCTGTTTCTGGTGTCTTACCGTTTTCAAGCCAGTCTGATAAACGTTAATGAAGGCCAACGCCTTAGAAATCTTTACCAGGCCTTCCTTAATGATATAGATGTTAAGAAAAACATGGCCTTGAGTCTGGCCTATCTGACAGCCGGAAATCCGGAAGTGGCGGCCGCTCTGGCCCACCGGGATCGTAACCAATTGATTGTGCTCCTATCCCCAGCTTACAAGACCCTGCAACGGGATTTCGGGGTCCGGCAGGTGCATTTCCATGTGCCGCCGGCCACTTCTTTCCTGAGGCTCCATGCTCCCGGCCAATACGGAGAAAAAATGGAAACCTACCGGCCAACCATCAATCAGGCCCGGGAGACCGGTTTGGGAGTTGGGGGCATAGAAAGGGGGGTTTGGGGGCTGAAGTATCCGAAGTGTAGTTCCCGTTTTTTATCAGGGTCGTCAGACCGGCACTATTGAATTCGGTTTGTCTCTGGGGAAGCCGTTGTTAGACGAATTCAAGAAAAACTACAACGCTGAAGTGGGCCTCTATCTTCCGGGGAAAGCTGACGGAGAGATTCCCGAGGTGTTTGGAGCCACCATGGACCAAACACCTCCTGAGGTGAAACTATTTCAAACACTTTTTAGTTCAGGAAAGGTGGTAATTCAACCGGAAATTCTGGGCAATCGGAAAATGGCCGCCATTATCGGGCCGGTAAGGGATTTCTCAGGGAAGACTATCGGTCTGGTTAAAATCAGTGTAGATAGCAGCCCGGCCTTGTCCCTGCTCCAGCGATATGGCCTGGTGGCCGCCGCCTTGGGACTGGGTGGTCTCCTGGTCTCTGTTGCTTTTGTCTGGTTCATCTCGGTTATCTTTACCCGGCGTATCGATGAGGTTATAAAAGGGGCCGACGAAATCGCCTCCGGCCGCCGCGATACCCGGTTGCCGGTAAAAAGCGGAGACGAACTGGATGTCATGGCCCGGGCGATCAACCAGATGTTAAGATCTCAGAACGCTTCCCAGCTTCGACTTAAGGAGTATGCCCAGAATCTGGAGTTGATGGTGGAACAACGGACCAGGAGCCTCAAAGAATCCGAACAGACTTACCGGACTCTGGTGGAAAATGTCCCTTTGATTGTCTATATGATCGAGCCGGACGGGAAAACCCTGTTTTTAAATCGAGCCACAGTACAGATGATCAATCTGCCTCCGGAACAGTTGAACGGGGAGTACGAACATTGGGCCAGACATATTCACCCTGATGACCGGGACAGGGTCTTAACCCTCCATCAGGGAAGTCTGCAGGCCAGGCGGGAATTTCACGCCGACTATCGGCTGGTTCATCCGGATGGGACCCTGATTTACTGCTTTGATCATGCAGTTCCGGTTTTTACCGAAGATCGGAAGTTTTATCGGATGGAGGGGATCATTATTGACGTAACCGTCCAAAAAGAACTCCAGGAAAAAAGTCTGCAAGCCCAGGAACTGGAAACCCTTGGGCAGATTTCGACCCGACTGGCCCATGAACTTCGCAATCCTTTAACCTCCATTGGGGGGTTGGCCCGGCGGATTGTGAAATCCTTTGAAGCCTCCGATGCCCGGGCGGAAAAAAGCCAGATGATCCTGGAACAGGTACAGAAACTGGAAAAGATCCTGAACATGATGCTTGCCTTTATCTCTCCCCAGGCGATTGATCTGAAAACCATCCATTTAAACCGTCTGATCCTTCGAGTGATCGAAGAATTGCAGAGAAAATTTCAAACCGCCGGTTTTTCAATCAATACCAGATTGGATCCGGGTCTGGATTTGATTCCGCTGGATGAAAACCTTTTTGAAAAGGCCCTGATGAACTTGATTGAAAATGCCTGGGACCGGATGGAACGGAAAGGGGATCTGGAATTAATCACCCAAAAAAGCGAAGAGACCGTTAGCGTGACTTTGACCTTCCCGGTCCCCCACATTTCCGTTGACGACCTTGAGCATTATTTTTATCCCTTCACCATTGATTATTCATCGGTAAAAACCAGCTACGATTCGGATTCGCCGGATGTCTCTATTGCCAAAATGATCATCCACAAACATGGAGGGACAATCAATGTCATTCAAGAGGGTGACCGGCGCATAAGACTCACTTTAACCTTGCCTCTTCGATAACTCGTATCTTCAACTCCATCCTCCTGGCCCCGAAGGTTTCCCTGAACTCGTTGGTACCGACAAAGGTGGATATAATCCAGATGACCGCCAGGACTTTTCCGATGGTCGGTTCAGCCATGACAATAACCTTAATATCTTACTGGAAACAAACCTCGGTTGGTTTTTCTTTTTCAATTCCTCATAATTAAAAGCAGTTTGGATACCCTTAATTGAAAAGGTCCGCTTTTAAGGAAGTAGGGGGCTTTGGGGGAGTAGTCGAAAACCCAATCGGGAGTATAATCATGGTACGTACGTTCAAGTCGCCTCGGCTCTAAAGAATCCCCTTCGGGTGTAAAGAAAGTTTTCACTTCCCGGAAATGAACTTTACACTATTTTTTTGACGAAAGATTGATTAAGGAAAATTTTATCTTTCATTATTCCTCTTATTTGTCCTTCCGGTACCATAACGTCAAGATATTTCAAGTAATTATTCAAGAACGTCAGGTAGTAAATACCTTCCGGTGAAAATAATCAAATCTCCTCTGAGAGTTGGTATTATTTTTGTAAATAAAAAAATTAAGCACATCGGAAAAAGACAGAAAAAGGAGCTGGAAAGGATGAAGGGAAATAATCACGAGGGCAAAAGGATTCTGATTGTGGATGAAGACCCGGACCTCTTCAATTATTTGGCAGGAGAAGCCCGAAAATTCGGTCTGAACTATCAATTTGAAAAGACCGATACCTTTTCTCAGGCTGTCGATTCAATATTCTCCGGGAGGTATGATCTGGTGATGCTCGATTTCCCGGGAATTGAGGCCCCTACCTAATGAATTTGGCCTTTTTACGAGAGATACCGGTAGTCTTGTTGGTCTCTTCCAAATTTTTCCCCCCTGAAGCGCACCACCTTCTTGAAACAGAAATCAAGGGACTGCTGGTTAAAGAACAATTATCTGAAATTGTTCCAGCCCTTAAAAATCTGTTTTTTCCAAGGAGTTCACCGGCTCACCTCGGCGGGATGCTGGAAGCGATCTCTTGTATGATAATTTAACCCAAGAAGCAGCTCGGACTTTTATTGCCGACAAATCCCGGTGGTTATGCCAAAAGGATTTATTCGATAGGGGAAACAAGATTTTTATTTTATGGTGTTTTCCCCGGTGGACATGTGAAAAAGAAAGAAAAAGAAGGATGATCTTTAAAGATGGAAAAGAGAAATGGATTTTCATTGTTGGAATTGATTATCGCCCTGGGGATCCTCAGTATCGGGTTTCTGTCCCTTTCACACTTATCGATTTCGGGTCATGAAGGCCAATAAATACAGCCAAAATAAGACAGCCGCCCTTCAATTGGCCCAAGCGAAGATGGAGCTGATAAAAGCCTTCCTTTTTCCGAATTAAAAGGGGATTCAGAATCCGACTTGACGATCGGTACGGTAGGAACCCACTTTCAACGGGAAACCATCGTTCAAAAAAATTCTTTATTGGCAGAAATAACCGTACGGGTGCTTTGGCCCAGCAATTCATGTTCGACTCATTTCCATACCACAGAACTTGTGACTCAGATTGCCGGTTGAGTTAGATACCACTTTCTTTCCCCTATTTCATATTAGATTGACTCTGTTTTGTATTTAAGAGAAAATGTTCGCAAACTCTCAGATTCCAATGGTCTTCAGGAAGGAGGAAGGTTTCCATGCCGAGATCAACCCCTGCCAATTCGGGAAAGTTGGGAAATCAAAAATCATCCGGAATCCTTCCGAAAAAAATACACTCGGAATACCGGCAGGCCATCAAAAAATTGCAACTGTCTGAGGAACTTCTAAAGGCCTCGGAACGGAAATACCGTTCGCCTGGTAGAAAGTATTCCCGATATCATCTTCGCCCTTGAGTTGGACGGTTCGATATCCTATATCGGACCACGATGGGGAAAAATGTTGGGACATGATCAAACCGAGGTCCTGGGAAAATTTTTTATCGAATTTATTCCCACCGAAAAACATGCCTTTATGGTCCAGGTTTTTAAAGAGGTCCGAAACGGAAAAAAGAGCGTAGAAAAACATCCAGTTGCAATTTTATAGAAAAGACGGACAATTACGTTATTTTTTGGCCAGCGCTGCTCCACTGCTGGATGAACAGGGGCAGGTTGTAGGGACCATGGGGATCGCCCGGGACATTACGGAACGCAGAAAGCTCGAAGAACAACTCCTGCAAGCCCAAAAGATGGAATCCATAGGAAATCTGGCCGGCGGGATTGCCCATGACTTCAATAATCTCCTGGGCGGGATTTTAGGGTATGCCTCCTTTGCCAAGAAAAAGACGTCTCTCAAAGATCCTTTATATCATTCACTGAATAGTATTGAACGATCGGCAACCCAGGCGGCTGAATTGACCAAACAACTTCTGGGGTTTGCCCGACGTGGGAAGTATCAGGTCAAGCCTATAAATTGTAATGCCCTTATTCAAGATCTGAGCCGGTTTTTGAAACGGACAATCGATAAACGGATCAACCTGAAAGTGGACCTGGATCCTCATTTGCATTTGATTGAGGGGGATGAGACACAACTACAACAATCCTTGATCAATATCTGTTTAAATGCCCGGGATGCCATGCCGACAGGTGGAACTCTGAAACTTATAACCGGTAATGAAACGCTTACAAGGGATATTCAAGAACAACAGGGGGGATGGAAAGAGGGGGAATATGTCAAGATCACCCTTTCGGATACCGGGGTAGGTATGAATGAGGAGGTACGATCTCAGGTCTTTGAGCCTTTTTTTACGACCAAAGATCCTGGAAGGGGAACAGGGTTGGGCCTGTCAATGGTTTATGGGATTATTCAAAATCATAGTGGCTATATTAAGTTGAAAAGTGAGCTCGGGCAAGGGACTTCTTTTGAATTATTATTGCCGGCTGCTGCGGAATCGATAGTTGAAGAAATTTCCCCCCTTTCCCCCGGCCGAATAATTCCAAAGGGTTCCGAAACCATTCTGATCGTCGATGATGAAGAAATTATCCGACAACTGGGAGGGGACATCCTGGAAGACGATGGCTATCATGTACTCTTTGCGGCTAATGGGGAAGAGGCCATTCAGATATACCGGAAGCACAGGAAAAATATCGCTCTGGTGATACTGGATATGGTTATGCCCGGAATAGGGGGGAAGGAAACCTTTCTCAAGCTGAAGAAGATCAATCCAAGAATAAAAGTGCTGTTGTCTTCGGGTTATAGTGCCAACGAAGGAGTGGGGGATATCCTCAAGGAGCGGTTGGGAGGATTCATACAAAAACCCTACAAGGATGATGAATTGATCGGGAAGGTCAGGGAGATTTTAGATTTACCTTAAAGTTGGATAATTTGTTCAATCCTTTTCTTGACCTGGAAAGGATTTTCAACCCCAAACCACCAGAGGTCCGGTTGGCCGGGGAGTCGGGAACAAAATTGGATATGACCGATTCCCAGGAGACGGTGAACAATGCCCCGTCGAACCTGAATACCGGTAATCCCTTCCAATGGAAGGGATTTCTTATAGGTTTGACCCCAAAAGCTTGAATCCCGAAGCACTTCACCTTGTGTGATCCGATAAAAAGTGATCTTCCGACGGAAGAGAATGAAAACCAAAATGATAAGGGAGAGTACCCATCCTAAGGATCGGTTTATTCCCGTTTCGGGATTGAAGATCGGACCGATTCCAAAGATAATAATCGCCGCATAAAAGACGAAATAACTTCGCCAGGAAGGTTGGAGGGTCAATAAGGGTTCCTGCCCAGTGGCCATTGTTTTTTGTTCCATGTTATACCCCCCCAAACACTGCTTCAGCCTATCCACCTGAGTACTTCACAGGTTGGTAAGCTTACTTGTTTTGTTTTTCGTAGAGCTCGAGTTCATGAATGGACCAGTAATAAACCTTATCTTTCCCGATATTAACCAACTGAAGATAGCGTATCGGAGTGGATGGAAAAGTAAAATCCAGGTTCTGGCCGCCTTTTAGCAGGGTTTCCCCGGTCCAATAGAGAGAAACGGGACTTATAATTGAATCCAAAGATGTCCAGGTTTGACCATCCACCGAATATCGTAGCGAATATCCTCGGGGAAAGTCGTTGACCGATTGCCCGGTCAAGACACGAATGCGGGCGACCTTTTCCTGGTGACCTAAGTCGATTTGAAAATAGGCCCCGGGGATTTGTGGCCGTTCTGTGGTCCAGCGGGTGGACATCTTCCCATCAGCGGCCAGATGGGCATTTTGCGGGTTGTAATTGGTTTGAAAACGCCAATGGGTTGAGGAAATGGGGTGAAAGGTATCGGCCAGGGCGGGAATTGAGAAAACCATTATGCCGTCCCTTTCTATTTTTTGAAAGGGACGCTTAAAGTTATATTTAAGGAAATCATCCAGGGTCGATGCATTTTCTTTTTCAATGACCATAAGGGAGTTTGAGAGCATTTGAATCGAGTCTTGATTCCCTTCCTGAAAGGATAAGGTTCTCAGTTTGGTTTGCCAGTCCCAAGGAAGCTGGGACTGAATCCATGGTGTGGTTTTTATTTTCGTAACACCAAATCGCTGCAGATATGTTTCCAATCCCTTCAGTTCATGAGGGGGGGGCTTGTCGTAGGAAAAGGCTTGATAGATAAAACATTCGGCTACAGACCAATAGTGGGTTGGGTCGCTCCCGAGTTGAGTGAGCTTTAAAAAACGTCCCGATCGGGGCGGGAAGAGGATATCAACCCGACCCAAACCTGGACGATAGAAAGGGTGGGGGCCGGACCAGAACAGGTCGCTCCATAATCCGGAAACCTCACGAACCGTTTGCCATTCCCGGCCATCCCGAGAGATTTCCAGTCTAAGACTTCGGGGAGCGTCTTCCGGTTTGCCTGCCAATAGGGTGATCCGACCCAGATTGGAAACCGTTTGCCCTAAATCAATTTGTAAAAAGATACCTTTTTTTTGTGGCGTCATAGAAGACCATCTGGTCCCCATATCCCGATCAAAAACATTCAGCGACACTGAAGGATCAACCGGGACCGTTACTTTAAAATTGATCGGCTCCTGTTCAATAAATCGGTAGGGAGGTGGAGAGAAATCATAGAATAATTCATATCCAAAAACCTGGTTTTTTCGAAAAGATCCGCTCAAACTCTCTATTGTTTTTTCAAATTCCTTATCCTCACCCCCAAAAAGAAAAGCGACCTTGGGATTCCGATCGATCAACCGGCTGTAGAAAGGATAACGGTCACCGACCGGCTGAGCAAAGATGATCTTCTCCTGGGCATCAAAAGTTAATCGAACCGAACTCCAGTAATCAAAGCAATAGAGTCTGGTAATATTTTTCTCAATAAGAAAGGTAAATAGGTTCTTATCGTTTACCTGGGATAGACGATATTGGTTGATTTGGCTTTTTGAAATCAGCGGGAGTCGTACAATCGTCCCGTAGACATTGGAAAAAAGATAAGCCAAGCAGAAAAGGAGGGCCAATCCAATGGAATAGGACTTCATTTTATTAATAAAGACTGCCATTAGGATGGGGAGTACCGAGAATAATGGTTGAAGATATCGACTGGTGTGGCCAGCCCCAAAACCGCTAAAGGCGAAAATTAAAGGAAAAAAGAGAAGGAAAAGGAGTAACGGATCCACCTCAGAGTTATGATTGATCTTGAGTTTAATCAGACTTAGAAAGTTTTTCCCATAGCTCAGGAAAAGAAAAAGGAAAAAAGACAGATACCCAATATACAGAGGAAAGGAGAAAAAAGGGATAAAATATTTCTGAGTTTCATTGTCCAAAACGCCCAGTACCTCGGGAAACCGATAAAGAAAAAATTCCTCTAAAGAAATCAAAACAGGTTGAGGATCCCCTGATGCAATCATTAAATAATGCCAGGTAACCAAAGGATGAGCGATATTATGAGCCCAGAGGGGTAGGCCCCCGAGTATTAGACCCAAGAAAAAGAAAATGATGGTCGGTCGTTTCCAGAACCATTTGTCTTTAAAGAACAAAAGAAGGAAAATGGGTGCTAAATAAAAAACAATTAGAAAATGTGTCCATATCCCCAAGCCGCATAAAAATCCTAAGAAAAAAAAATTTCGACCCGTCGATTCATTTTGATAGATTATTTTTTGGCTGAAAATAAAAAGCAGGACCCCGATAATGGGTATTTCAATATAGGCAGCCCGGGCTAACACGGAATGGAAGATCAGATAATAAGAAGGCAGGGCGGCAAAAAGAGCCGCCAGAAAGGCCGTTTTTTTGTCGGAAATAAGCCGGGCCAGGAAATAAATAAACAGGATAAAGAACAGAGATTCCAGAAAGATGGTCAGACCAAGGGTGAACCGGGATGCACCGAATAAGAGAAAAATAGTAGAAACCAGGTAAGCTTCGATGCTTCCGCAATAATCCTGCCCATAAAAAAAGAAAGGGAATTCTCCTCCCAGAATATGTCGGGCCATTAATCCGGTAACGGCCTGGTCCGAATCCATATAAGGGGCAATCAAAAAGAGGGCGCGAATCATTCCACCAAAGAGAAGAATCAAGACTAATATAAAACCAATGTTTTTTTTGTTCCTAAACATTTTAGATTACTAATCCGCTATTTTCCATCCATTTGAAGATTAAGAATGACCGATTTATTTTCAATTGTCTGAATTTTAGTTCTAATTTCTTGGTACCCGGGATAATTAACCCTGACTTCATAATTGCCGGGAGGCAGATTCAGTCGAGAGAGATTGTAGAAACCCTGACTGCCGGTCCGGGTTGTTGATTTTAAATTTTCCTTCTGAAAGACATTTAGACTTACCTGAGAGAGAGGTCCCCCCCCTTTTTTGTCGATCACCCGGCCGCTAACGGCCATAAAGGTATCCCGGAGAATGGAAAGGTATTTTTCTCCATAACCCTGGTAGGCAAAACCCTTTGTAAATTCAGTTCTATTAGGACTTTGATCCAGCTTGGTGAAACCCGTTTCCTGGGTTGGTTCTATCTGCGTTCCTTCATTCCATTCGTTAAAGGAGGTGATCAAGGCCATAGGGATATCCGTATTAATAAAAGGTAAAACCGTACGTCTTAAAGCTTGGGAGAAGAAAGACCCTTCCTCTCCATCAGGCTGGAATTGTCGGGGAATCACCGGGTGATTTTCAGAGTGACGGACTCCTCTATCGTTATAACCTGGAATAGTGGAAGGGATAAATTCGATCTTTTTGCCGATGGCGGATTGATATTCCTGGTATAGATTATGGACATCCGACAGAAAAGTACTGCGGTTACCGAATCCCATCTGGTTGGGTCTGGCCCAATCATACATATTATAGGCCGTAATTGCATCAAATAATTTAATTCGATTCATATTGGGATGAGGCGAAGGAAGCAGAGGGGGTGAATAAATGACGTTCCAAAAGATCTCATCCCCGATCAAAAAAGGATTGAAGCCCATCTCTTGGAGTGCTTTTCTCAACCTGGTAACCGCTTCGGCATATTCACCTGTAAAAGTCCGGGTTAAATAAATGATTACCACCGGTCGTCCATTGATTTTGAGATAAGAGGGGTGGGAAAAATAATTTTGGGCTAGAAATTTGAAATCTGAAATTAATTTTTTTGTCTTCTCCGGTGTAAACTCGAGGCGATCGTTAAACAATCCGAGTCCTGCGGTTTCATAAAAAATGCAAAATTTTATATCGGTTATGTTCTTAGCCCTAAGGATTTTTTTCCGCAACACTCTGTCTAATTCCGGTTGGTCCGGCCACCAGCTAACAGCCCAGAAATCAATCCCGTATTGAGAAGACCAGGTGATATGTTGCTCGATGACCTTGAGATCCGAGGAATCATATTGTCCCAAAGCAGGGAATTGGGGGGGAGACAGGCGACCATTGATATATCCCGACCTCCAGTTGCCCGGATACCAGAGGTAATAGTAGGTGCCGATGAGGTAATTTTTTGCCCCTGAGGGTTTGGAGGGATCGGTGTCTGGGGAGGAGGAACAGCCGATAGTTATTAGGTAGAGACACGAAAGAAAGATAATTAACTGTCTGAAGAATATTTTAACCATATCTGAAATAAACTTTTTTTAGCGGCTCGTTATTATTAGAACAGTAAGTTTTGGTATTTGCAGGACCTGTTCGCAAACCCGCCCCTAAGAGGACTCGGATCCTTGATCCTTGGAATCCTGATTTATAGTTACAGCAGCCTCATCGATAGGATGGACAGCAAAAAGACAACAGGAATCAGGAACATAGGAAACAGATTAAGCCTTCTTCCATATTTTGTAAAGATCAAAAGATTGAAAACCAATAAACCTAAGGTCGCGTGGGCATAGGACCAGGGTTCAACCCAGATCAAATGATTCAAGCAGGCGGTCATCAGGGCATAACCCAAGAAGGACAGGGTAAGGGGACTGTAATACTTAAAGATCTCATAAAGGGCTATGATAATAAGGACGGAGATCAAAAATAAAAATATGAGTTCGGCAATTGTTTCATAGGAGAGGACGCCTTGGCTCAGAGAAAGAAATTTTTCCGTGATTCCCAGGAAAGGGGGACTGAAATTTTGAGTTCCTCCCAAAAAAGAAAAAGTCTGGAAATGAGCATAAAGATAGAGTTGCCAAAAGAAATAAGCCAAGGGAGGGAAGAGCATATGAAGGGATTTTCGAAACTCCTTTCTTCCGAAAAAGTAAAAGAGGAAAGCCAGGCTGACCAGTAGGGTGGTCTCTTGGGTGAGAACGGCCAAGGTAAGGGAAAGGGTCTGTTGCCGGGTTTTTCCTTTAAGGTAAAAAAAGATGCTCATGACCATAAAAGTTACGGCCAAAGGTTCCGGCAGGCTGCGCAAAAGGCAAAGTAAAAATCCCCAAAGACCGGCGTAGAAAAGACTGTACCAAGAGCTACGGCCAAAATGTTTTAGTATCAGAATAAGAAACCAGGTCCCCAATAAGATTCCGATGAGATTCACCGCCACCATCATCCAAGGGATCAATGTCGGTTGACCAAAGGACAACAGCCAAGCTGCCAGGGGGTAGATGATTCGTTGATAACGATAGGCCGGGAAATCAATATGATCATAAGACCCCCCCCGGATAAATGGGTCATGAGCGATATAATAATAGAATTGTCCATCATAGCCGACGCTATTTTGATGAATAAGGGTATGGGATGTCCAAATTTGGGGGGCCTTAAAATAATCCCCTATGACCATAAAGCCGGTAATATTTCGGTTAAATTTTAATGAATAAAGGAAGAGGATCGATGCAAAGGTCAAGGCAACTAAAAGGAGAATGACCATTACACTATTTTTAAGGATTTTTTGGAAAATGCGGGTGATAATTTTTCCCTCCTGCATAAGGTAAAAAAAGGTTTTCCTATGGCTATACTCCCCTTTACCCACCAATTGGACAAAATTATCCGGGTTTGGCGTAAAAGGTTCTTTCAGATTATTGGGTTATATACTTATCCGATTCAGTTTGCAAGATTTTCACGCCTGGAATATCGGGTAAATACACCGGATTTGATGATTTTTCGCCGATTCAGCCGGGGGAAGGCTCAATAGGAATCCGGGGGCTCTTAACACTTTATGAAGGATTTCTTCGTCTGGTGACCCATTTTGAGAACGATTTTATTTTTGAATTAACCGGGTCCGAATCTGTCGCACCTCTATGGTAACCCACTTAATTATCTTATTATTTTTTTATAAATTTTTAGAAAATTCCGATTTCCTTCTTTCGATCCAAATCCAGACGCTATTGTCCGCCATCATCTTTCAGAAAGCGCTTGCCACAAAACATATTTTTATATAATAAAAAGATTAACTTTTCCTCATTTTGTCGAAATCTAAAAGAAATATGTCCGAAGGAATTTATTTTATTGATAGATCATGAAGATTGACAACAAAAAAAATTTATTTTTCCTTTCGATCTTGGTTCTGCTTACTATCTTCAGCCGGCTTATGGTCCTTATCACCCCTAATCTATTTACTGACGAAGGCATTATATCGACAATGAGTTTGCGGGTCATGCACGGAGAGTTTCCTGTATTTTTCTATGGCCAGCAATTTATGGGCTCTTTGGAGACTTATCTTACCGCTGTTCTTTTTTACTGTTTCGGGCCCTCTCTATTTACCTTGGACCTCCTGCCGGTCATGCTCTCTATTCTCTTTTTATATCTTATCTATTTTTTAGCTAAACGGTTGTTGGGTCATCAGGTTGCTTTGATCAGCGGTCTCTTGCTTGCCATACCCTCATCCGATTTGATGCGTTGGAGCTATGAAGCCCGATCCCATTATCCGCTGACCCTGGTCTTTGGCACTCTCCTTTTTATTCTTGTTCTAAGAATGGTTTCTTCGGAAGCCTCCAAGGGGGAAAAACCTCTTCTTTTCAGTCTAATGGGGTTGGTGGCCGGCCTGGGCTGGTGGACTAATTATCTCATAATGGTTTACCTCATTCCAGCTGCTTTTTTTCTTTTTCTCTATAACAAAAAACTTTTATTTAGTAGAAATTTCATTTTGTTATCTTTGTTTTTTCTTTCGGGCAGCCTGCCTTTGTGGATTTTTAATCTGTTCCACCATTATTCCTTATCGGGAATTTACAATTGGGGGACTTTTTCCGATATTCCTGCCCATCTTAAAGGCCTTTTTTCGGGTGGCTTCCCGATCCTTTTAGGACTTCGAACCCCTACGTTTGATCCCAAAGGTCTTGTGTGGGCCATCCCGATTATTTCAAATAAAATGGATTATGGGTGGGTCTTCTTCCTGGGTGGCATCTATACAATCTCTTTTACTTCGTTTCTAATCAAAAATCGAAAAGGAATTCAATCCATCATTTTGAAATTTCGTTTGAAAAGCTCCAGCGGCAACGAATTGCTTCTTTTTCTTTTTTTTGTCAATATTGTGATTATTTTACTGACGAGATACGGGGCTCAGGCTGGTGATGATTCAAGATATCTGCTTCCCTTGTACACCTGTCTGCCCATTTTCTTGGCGGCCTTTCTGGTCGATATTGGAAAACGGTCTCGGGTAACGGCGGTCCTTTTTCTTTTGATCGTTCTCTCTTTTAATGTTTATCAAAATATTAGGCACAATCGATGGATTTTTTTTAATTCGGCCAATTATATTAGTTACCAGGAAAATAAAAAAGAAGAGGGCCGCTTACTGGCCTTTTTAACGAAAAATGGATTTAACCGAATTTATTTAAATCATGAGTTGGACCATCTTGGAAAGAAACTGATCCTTTTCAGTCAAGAGGCCCTGTTATGTTCAAATCCCTATGAGGAAGGATATCTGAGATACGCCAACCTGGTTGATGGGGCGAATAAGGTGTCTTATCTTTTTCAGAGAGAAAATCATCTATTTGAAGAGAATTTGAATGCCCTTGGAGGATCTTACCGAAAAATAAAAGCCCCGGGCGGCTATATCCTTTACACCGATTTTAGGCCCCCGGCAGGCAACTATCGCCTGATATCCCGAGATTTGTGGAAAGGGAAATCCGTACCATCTTCTGCAGACACCTCTTTAGCTTTTGACGGGGATGTGGCAAGCGGCTGGACTACACTCCAGGAGCCGGGGACCTCTATGACCATTGACCTGGGTCGGATGGAAACCATCAATAAGGTATCTTTTATTCCTGGAAGTTTTCGTGAGATTCCTGCCGGCTACCAAATTGAGATATCCCCTGACGGAAGGATATGGAAAACAGTAACAAAGGTGTCACAATATTTGGGGCCTTTTTTCTGGTCCGGTCCCAACCCCTTAATCAAGATCCGTCAGGGGCGTATAGAAACTGCTTTTTCCCCCGATACCGGCCGTTTTATTAGGATTTTATTAATTGGAAAAAGGGATGGCTTTAACTGGTCCATTAACGAAATTAATGTGTATGGTCCTGGTCAGAGTAGAGCTTCGGTTTCTTATCTCGAAACCGATACAGATAATCTGGTCAAGTTTCTGAAGAGTCAAAAAATAAATTTTGCTTATGCCGATCATTGGTTATCAGCGGTCATTCGCATCCGAAGCAACCGTGCTATCGGAACCATACCTTCCAATCATTATCTCAATGATTACGGAGAAAGGGAACCTCCTCCGGATTTTTTCCCTAAAGCTCAATTTACGGCAAAAACAGCCTTCATTCTGGAAGAGGGGAACCGGAAGCCTTTTGAAGATATCCTGGCAGATTCAAAATATTTATATCAGATTAGAAAAATCGGCCCTTTTAGCGTTTATTATGATTTATCCTGTTCGCCCTTGCCCGTTCAGACTTTTCGGGGTTTGAAGATATCCTCGAATGTGAATGATAAAGATACCGGTTTGGTTTTGGATCATGACCTTTCGACCCGCTGGACCTCTCTGAAACCCCAGGAACCCGGGATGATCGTTAATGTTGATTTGGGGGACATTAAGAGGGTAAATGGTTTTATCTTATGGTCGGGGAAAGCGATATCTGATTACGCCCGGGAATTGAAGGTAATGGGGTCTTGCACTGGCGTAAACTGGGAAGAGATCAAAACTCGATGGTCTTCAGATTTTTATTGGTCAGGGACTCAGTTAATAAAGATGCGGGGAGAAAAAATAAGTTATCTGTTTTCTCCAACCGATCTTCGCTATTTGAAACTTATCCAAGAAGGAAAGTCCGACAGCAATTATTGGTCGATTTATGAGTTGGGAATAGTAAGCTCATTTGACTAATCCGCACCCAATGAGGAAAAGTGGATTATTGACCGACGTTGGCGACGAAAATGAAAAAACTACACTACTTCCCTGCCAGGAAGGTTTTACTTTGTTATCTTTTTTTCCCAAAAACTTCAATTTCATAAATAGACCACCAATAAACGGGGTCTTCCCCCGTCTGTAACAGATGGATATATCTTGTTATTACAGGTGAAAATCGATATGTTGTTTTTTTGACTAGCTGGTTTTGAACCACAGCATATTCGGAAAATGAGGTTTTTTTGATTTCTTCCCACTTTTTGTGATCACATGAGAAATAAGTTTTTAGAACGCGGGGAAAATCGTTTAACGAATCACCTGAATACAAGGAGAAGCCATTTACTGAATAAAGGTCTCCCAGATCCAGTTGAAAAAACATTCCCGGCTCCTGTGCCTTAAGACTGCTCCAACGGGTAAAAGGATCACCGTCTATAGCCAGACCGGATTCCGCCTTGTTGAAATTTGAGGAAACCTTAAATCGGGAGGAAGAGATCTTCTGAAAGTCATTTTTGGAAAAAAGAATATCATAATTCAGGGGCGTTTTGTTATTTTTTCCCCCCTTACTATCTACCAATCCTCCCCGATCGATGGCCACTCCAAAAAGTTGATACACCTCTTCCCAATCCGGGGCTTCTAGCCTGGCCTCTTCTAAAGCTTGAATTGTTTTTACCCAATTGACTTGTTCTCGTCTTGTCTCTAAAGAAGCATTAGGGAAAAGGGGATGGGGTCCGGTGGGATCATCCATCCAGTGATTCAATGCCTGTTCTGCCCTATGATACGCCTCTTGGGCTTTTTGAGAAGGATTGTATGGCTTTTTGGAGTCTTCGTAGATAAAAAGCTCTGCTATGGTCCAGGGTTCATTTGGGTTTTCCGGAGTGGTAAGGTTGGTGATGCGTATATACTGACACGGATGGGGAGAAAAAGTAATCTGGAGACGAGGGTTCTGATCAAACCACGGGTGTCCTTGATGCCAATATAGACCACCCATTACATCTTTGGCCGAGGTTTCAGCGACCAATTCCCATTTTTTTTGGTCTAAAGATGTTTCAAGTTTAAAGCCGCAAGGGATCCCGTATTCGATCGGGCCAGGCAGGAAAGAGATCCGGGCCACTGACGTGGGTCTTCCTAAATCCACTGATAGAGAGTCTCCCGCTCGCTTCCGGGCTTTCCAGGAAGTCATTAGGTCGCGGTCTTTAATCATTTCGACCTGCCCTTCTTCTCGACTGGCAATGATCCGCCAACTGTTAGGAGACAAGGGCCTGAGAAGAGGGACCGGTTCTTGAAAATCATACCAAAAAACATAAGAACCGACCTCGAACCGCTTACGGGATCCTCCCAGAAGCCGAAGGGCTGCGGCCATGGTTTCCGGGTAAGGATTCCCCAGTTTCTGATGGGTTACTATGGCTATTTCTTTGGGTGGTGCCGCATCTACGGCCCGAAGATAGTTATAGTTGCGCCGGCCAAAGAAATCCGCACAGATTATTTCCTCCCGGCTTTCAAAAGTGAGAACTTGGGAAATTCGGTTATCGGCATAGGCATAATGGATCCCATGGTCCTTTAATGCCTTGATCAGATGATCCACTGGCCGATAAGGGAGGTTGTTAGCTTCTTGGAGAAAGAGGGTGTGAAGAAAAAAATTGAAGCTGAGCAGACCCACTAGGGCCACAGAGCCCAAAATTTTACGAAAAAGGAAGATCTTCCTTAACCAGAAGGCTAATAAAACCGCAAAAGGGGTATAAAGCGCAAGAGAATACCGTAATGATCCATGGGTTCCTTCTTCGCTGAATGAAAAAATAAAAACCAAGATCAGAAAGGTGAAAACGACCAGGTCCTTTGGATTTTGAAAGGGGTTTCGAAGAGAAACCATTCGTCGAATCCATTGAAAAATGACAAATAATAAGAGGAAAAAAACCGGCAGATAAACAACAATGAAAACGGACCAAGCCAGGAAAGAAGGGACCGAAGGGAGAACACTTTGACCGTCCCACCAATAACCGAGAAAGGATTCAATCAATGAATAGCGGAGAACGGCATAGAGTGTGACGAAAAATGAGATTCCCGGTCCTCCTTGACCGGCAGCAAAGAACCGGAAGGTGGAAAAATGATGAAAAAATTCCCAGATCCAAAAAGGAAGGGAGCCGAAAAAGAATCCGCCCAACCCAGCCCACGGCACCCAGCCCAGAAGGATGCGGGGCTTGGCCACCAATAACCCAATCACCCCGGCTGTCAGCAGAGGGGCGCCTAAGAGACTGGACCACCAGCCCAACCCGGCCAGTAGGCCGATCAGGATAGCCAAGGATATCCTATCTTTTTCGGGGTTAAAAGCCAGAAGACAAGTACCAAAAAGGACAAAGGTCTCCATCAAAACAGCTTCTTCGTGCCCACCAGTGGCTAACTGTCCGACAATGCTCAAATAAAGAGGTGGTATGGTCAGGAATGCGGCGGCCAGCATCCCGGTCATCCATCCTCCGGCCAGGGTGCCGATACGATAAACTAAAAATATCATGGCAGTGTAAATCAAGATATCGGTTAAGTGAAGAACAAAGGTGGTCGCCCCAAAGAGATGAAATAAAAAACTGGTTAGATAGGGTTCCAAGGCTCCCATATAAGGCTGGCCCCAGAAAAAGAGTTGATGTTCCCCTTTGAGAATGTGAAGGGCCATTTCACCGGTTACCGCTTCGTCATAATAGGACTCTGCCAAAATAGGAGATCGGCCCACAATCCATTCAAAAAAGAAATGAATTAGGAGGAGTGCGATAAGACCCAGGAGGATTGGTAACCGAAGGGATCTATTCTTGGAAAGCATGGAATCTCTTTTTGTCTTTTCTTTTGGTATTGGTTCGATCCGGCCAATCATCGGGACTCCTGGAATACAAAGCTATCCCTGGAGTTGGCCGTGAGCCTCACAGAAACAGGTCTGGCCTATTTTTCCCTCAAAGGGTGGCCAGAAAGTTAGCACACTCAAATGAGAATGTAAATATCCCAATAAGTTGAACAAAAAATCAGCCAAGTCCTTCGAAACGGGAAATTCATCCAGATAAATGTATAAAAAAAGGTTTGTATTATCTCGACAAACTAGGATTATTCATCTGTGGGTTCTTAAGCCATTTCCAAAAATTAATCATTCCGGATCGATCGAGCAATATGTTCTTGTAAACCGGCCAGGTATGAGGTCTTATTTCACCCGGGAGGACTCCCTGAAAATATTGGAAAAATAAATAGAAGGTAAAAGCTATAAAAAAAGTGCTTATAATAATAACGGACCTTTTGACTATAGTTTTTTGTAAACCCCCAAAGAAACAGGCCAGGGGAAGGGCGAACATACCCAAGGCATCTACAAAAGCCCTATGGCCGAACGACCAGGCAAAATACCAGAGATACCAACTGCTGACGACATATAAATGGAGAAAGAGGCAGACAACAATAGGCAGGCGATAGGATTTTAGAGGACCTTTCATTTTCCAGAAACCAAAAAGAGAAAACAGCAGTATGGGCGACCAAAGAAAAAGCCCATGATGCAGATTGAAAAGGACCTTAAATATCTGGGGGGAAAGAAAATAGAACCTTTCAAAAGGGAAAGTATAGGTACTAACCAAGAATTGGTTGGTTGCTATTTTCCAAATTACGAATTGGGGAGAGAAGACCAAGAAGATCACGATCAGCAAGAGAAAAACTTTGTTTTTTACCTGCCATAAAAAACGGACTCTCTTCTTTAAACTGTCCCAATTGGTTATCCCATAAAGAGGCAGGAACAACAGAAATACAACATTAGGATTTCTAACCAAAGGAATCAGGCCGGATACTATCCCCAAAAAAAAGGTATTCGTTAGAGAGGGGGCTGCATACCAGCGGGGCACCAAGAAGAGGAGTAAGCAGATCAGGAAAAAGGCATAGATGTGGCTGAGGGAAAGCTCTACCGCTGCGTAAGCCAGTAAATTGGTCCCCAAAAACAGGCTCAGAAGCGTGGCCATAACCACCTTGGATGAAAAAGATCTGATCAGGATCTTAAAAAGGAGAAACAACCCAGCCAGCATATAGAAGACAGCGGCTATCCCTACGGACAACTGGTAGACCAGGGAAAAGCCATCGGGTGTTGATCCCACAAGGGGTGCAAGTAGATGTCCCAAAAGGAAAAAAGGGAACATTAAAACAGCGGTGCCCATAGGGTATTTGATTAAGTACCGGCCGGTGGCCGTATAACGTATAAAGCCTTCCCCATCGTGCAAATCCAAGCCACTGGAAGTGGAGGGGTAGTCATATATACGCGTGGGAGAATACAGGCTTTCCATGGACAGGTCATGGTAAATTAGATAAGAAGGCAGATAGGAGTAATAACCGAGACCATCACTCCAGATGGGGGGAATGGGATGCTCCGTATGGTAAATTATGCTAAGTGTTGCAGTAAAAATGGCCAGGGCCAGAAAAAAATAATGCCACGATCGGTTAGGAAACAGTTTTTCCTGCCGTCGGCGAAAATAAAACAGGCCTACCCAAAGCAGAATAAGCCCCAGAAACCCCAGAAAACAAAGGTATTCTCCCCAGGAAACCACCGTTAACCAGATGTTGATGTTTCCCTGTTCCAGATAAGACAACTCATCTGTGCTCAAGGAGCTATAGTTGGCTTGGCCTGGTCTAGTCACGTCTATCCTAAGCCATCCCTGTCCCAACTCATTGTTGAGGTCCAATTCCAAAAAATGAGACCCGGGGCTCAACCATTGTTTGGTTTCCCCGACATTAAGGGGGCTGGTACCCTTCAAGGAAACGATAAGGCGGTTATCAATTAAAACTTTTCCATTATCATCACAGGATAATTTTATATGGTAGAGCCCCTCCTTGGGGACTTGCCAGACGGCATAGGCGGAAAGAGAGGAATCCGGATTGTCCAAGAATAGATAGGTCTTGTTGACCCTGTTTGGAGAATGAGACTCTACCCGTAGTTGGTGCTTGCCCGGTCGGACATGGGGAAGGAGTCCCCAATGCGAGACTATCGGCCAGACAGCGAAATGAAAGATAAAAAAAAATAATCCCGCCCACAAAAGAAAATAACTGGGAACGGGCTTTCTTTGAGCCGTCGTTTTCGCGGAATCCTGATTAGGGGAAAGCATGTTTGTCCGGCGGCGAAAATAAAACAAGGCTAACCACGACAGGCTTATCCCCAGGAACCCCAGAAGGCCAAGATATTTCCCCCCAAAAACTACATTCAACCAGGTTTCAATGTTTCCGAGTTCCAGATAGGATAACTCATTTATCTTCAAGGAGCCGTAGCCGACCTGGCCTGGTCCAGCCACTTCTATCCTAAGCCATCCTTGGCCCAGAGTATTGTTGAGGCGTAATTCCAAGAAATGAGGGCCGGGTGACAACCATTGCTTCGCCTCTCCAATATTCAAGGGGCTGGTGCCCCTTAAGGTAACGACAGGGCGGTTATCAATTAAAACTTTTCCATTATCGTCGCAGGATAATTTAAAATGGTAGAATCCTTCCTTTGGGACTTCCCAGACGGCATAGGCGGAAAGAGAGGAATCGGGCTTTTCCAAAAACAAGAGGGTATTATCAACTCTATGGGGGCCGGAAGACTCTACCCGAAGTTGGTGCTTGTCCGGTCGGGCATGGGGAAGGAGGACCATGTGCCAGACCATGGGCCAGACAACGAGGTAGAAAAGGAACAAAATCAGGCCTCCTCCTAAAAGAAAATAGCTGGGGAAGGGCCTTTTTTTTGCCATTCTCTTTGGGGCAACTGGTGATCCGGGTACTGTTATATTCATTTTTTAAATAACAAACTCAGACCATTCCAAAACGATAACGGATTATGGTCCAGACCATGCGTAGAAATATCCCTACGCGCTGGTGACGCTCAGCCAATACTTCATTGGTACGCAAAAAACTCACCGGCACCTCTATAAGACGTTGTCGACTACGCAAGGTTTCAATTGTCATCTCCAGGACATACTCAGGTCCTGTACTTCGCAAACGATCTTTGATCTCTAAATAACAATGGCGCCAGAGAATACGGTAGGTGCAGCCTACATCAGTCAAGCGGACCCGGTGGGTGAGCCAACACAGTTCCACAAGCTTGGCCAGAAAGATATGGGCCAGGCGTACCAGCCCTCGCATACGGCTTCCTTGGTGGATAAGTTGCCGAGTGGTACGGGTCCCCAGCACCAGGTCGGCATCAGTAATATAGGCCAAAAGCTTGGTAAGGTCTGTGGGATAGAAGGAATAATAGCCCTCGGTTATGGTAATCAGTTCCCCTTTGGCCTGTTCCAGTCCAAAAGCGATCATACTCCCGTATTCTTCTTTCCCCAAAGGGCAGGGTAACCATCGAACCTTCGAAAAAGCCTGTATCCAGGCCGGTTCCGCCAAACCGTGAGGGACCACCATCAGTACCTCATCGACGCGCCCCTGGTTATTAAACTCAGTGGCTAAACGGGAAAGTCCTTCTTCATTACCAAAAGCCTGAACTACCACGCTGAGTCTGGTCTGGGGCAGGCGCTTACTTTTACTTAGGAAATTAGCCCAATTGAGGCTGTCGACGTCGTTGATATTGACGTACTGACCTTCCAGGAAGAAGGGCCGAAAAAATTGGCCTTCTTGAGCCGCCTGGTCCAGCACCTCGATGAAGTCAGGAGAAGAGTCCTTACGTGAAAAAGCAGACTCCAGAAGCTGAAATACCATGGGTGACAGAAGCAGGGTTCCGGTTCCCAGGAGTTCGCCTTCTATCTTTCGGGGTTTTTCAATGAGTCGGGTAATATGTCCATTTTTTAATTGTACCGTGTAATTGCGGCGAATGCTGTCATTGTCCTGGGTCCTACACAGTCCACAGATTCCCAAGGCCCCATCCAGAGGCTGAGCCAGCATTTGGGCGTGATTGGTGTCTTGATAATATTCATCAGAGAGCATCAGAATGAATGGGTCTTGTATGTGTTCCCTGGCCAGGAAAACGGAGTAGGCCAGACCACGATGCACGGCCTCGTTCTGAAGATATTCAATGTGGACTCCGAATTGTTCACCATTATTAAAGTGTTGACGTATCGCTTGACCAAGTTCATTGACGACTATAAAAATTTTTTCTACCCCCAGTTGATCCCGAAGCAGGGTCACCGTGTACTCGAGGAGGGGTTTCCCTGACACTTTAAGCATCCCCTTGGGAATGTTTCGAGTGTAGGGGTAGGCCCGTGTTCCCTTACCGGCAGCCGGTATGAGTGCTTTAATTTCCGCCATGGTTATGCAGCCGACATGAGATCATGACCATAAGGGCCTTGAGCACCTCTTTTAGATGCCTCATCTCGGAACGCCCTGTTTGTCGAGGGGTGTAGGCAATTGGTATTTCAACTATGTGGTGCCCCCTAAGGGCCAGGCAAGCAGCCAGTTCAACTACATGCTCGAAGCCGGATCTTGTAAAACTGAGATCCTGAAAAGCTTCTCGACGAATGGCCTTCATGCCGGTGTATAGGTCGGAGAGACCCTGATGATACAAAAGATTGAAGAAGAAGGTTAACATCTTGTTGCCCCATTTACGGGAAGGGGACATATCCACCGGCCCCCCGGATAGGAAGCGGCTCCCATATACCACAGAGGCAGTTGTCAGACGATCCAACAAGCGGGGAATGGATTCGGGGGGGTATTCACAATCGGCATCGATGATAATTACCTTCTCCACGGTGGAGCAGAGCAACCCATCTATCAAGGATCGGCCGTAGCCTAAGTTATTGCTATGGGAGATGAGGGTGATGCCGGGTTTGGCCTTTAAAAATTCCACTGTTCCATCGGTAGATCGGTTATCTACGAAAATTAGATTAAGGGGCAGGGGCAAGGCTTCTATTCGATCGAGGAAGAGAGGCAGTATTTCCCGTTCGTTGAATACGGGGATCACCACATCCGTCATTTCTTTCTCCCCCTGGTTTTGAAAAGCAGAGGGCCGTGGAGAGGTTGGGTCCATTTTTCGTTTTTTTACTTCACCAATAACCACAACTTAACCCAGTAACGCTTTTTCTCTTGAAAAGAATTTGTACTCCATTGAGATAATCAGACAGGCCTGATCGCTGATTTGCCCCCAAATCTTTTCCTTAGGATAGTAGGTATCTGCCGCCGTTGCTGGACCATCCGGTGTTTTTGCAACCCATCTTCCCCAATTTTAAAACTAAACTATGAGTCCGTAACCTGGATAGCCAACCATTCGGAACTTTCTCCATTCATTCTCCCTTTAAGCACGGAGGACCCGATTTTTAAAATAGAAAATATTAAATATAATATATTTTAAAGTAATAAAAATGAAATTCAAGAAAAATTCTATTTTTTTTGTTGATTTTTTGGCAGGATCTGTTGACTGGAGCTGGTAGAGCCTTTTTATACCGGATAATATCAGGCTCTGTCGTAGGGTCGCCCCATGTAAATGCTACTCTTTATTTTTTATGTTGAAAATAAATATACTTTTTTTATATTGTACCAGTATGCAATTACAAGCAAAAAAGAACTGCAGGGGGCGTCCGCCGAAATTTCGGGAGCCGCGGCGTCCGGTTACTATGACGCTGCCGGAACGTATTCTGGATAGGCTTTCCCAAATTGATAAGGACAGAAGTAGGGCCGTGGTAAAAGTCACCGAAGTGGTTTCGATGGCCGGCAACGAACACCTGAAACCGGTGGAACTCGTTGAAATTTCTCCAGGCAAATCCCTGATTGTGGTTGGTCCCTGCCAAATCCTGAGAGCCGTACCCTGGGTGAAATTGATTGAGATTGCACCGGCCCGTTATCTGGTGACGATTCCCTCTGGGACGGCAATTGAAGTTTTGGAAGTGGCCCTGTGCGACCTGTCCCATAATCCGGATTTAAAAGAAAATGAGTGGGAAGGGACCGTCTTGCATGAACTCTTGAATTTAATCGGCCACCAACGGCGTGCCCGGCGCCTGTCCAAAGAGGAAATCCTTATTGCCGATACCCGGTAATCATCTGCCGTTTTTCTGATTGCCAGCAGGTATGATCACTAAAGACTTTGATACTTTCTTTATTGCTTCGCCGACCGGGACTCGTGTTCAGGGGAAAAAATTCCTTATGGAAAGAAAAGGAAAAAAATTATTATTGATTGCTGTTGGATTAGCGGTCCTGACTCGGGGATTGACCCTATTGGTCCCTGTTTTGGGATCGGATGAAACTAATGTGGGACTCATGAGTCTGCGGGTTATGGCCGGGGATTTTCCTGTGTTTTTTTATGGTCAGAATTTTATGGGTTCCCTGGAAGCCTTCATAGGTGGTTCTTTTTTTCAATTTTTTGGGCCATCCCCTTCGGCCCTGGTCTTCTTACCGGTACTCTTTTCCCTTCTTTTTCTTTTTCTGATATACCTCTTGTCGAAGGCCTTTTTTGACTCCAAGACGGCTCAATTAAGCATTACCTCCTTATCGATTCCTCCTTTATCTTTGTTATTGTGGAGTCACGAGGCGAGGCTTCATTATCATTTTGTCCTTATTTTTGGATCTATTCTTTTAATAATAACCCATAAAATACTTTATCGAAATAATACCCAAAGCACCCAAAGGCTCCTTTTTATCCTGTTGGGTCTGTTATCCGGTCTGGCCTGGTGGACCAACTATTTATCGATAACCTACATCCTGCCAGCAGGTTTTTTCCTTTTCCTGAAGGATAAGAAAGTTCTTTTTAATAAAAATTTTGTTTTGTTATTTTTTTTCTTTTTTTTTGGAGGTTCTCCCCTCTGGATTTATAATATTTTTCATCGGTTTCCCGTTATCGGCATAACCAATCCCGGATCAGGCTCTAATGTTTTGCTTTTTCTGCGGGATTTTTTTAACAATGCCTTTCCCATTATTTTGGGATTTGTGCCTCCTTTAAGCCAAGACAGGCTGGATTATGCCGGTTATTTGTTTATTGGCTCGATTTTTGGTGCTGCAGTTATTTATTACTTTTATAGATTTCGAAAGTCACTTGCATCAATTCTAATCCTCCGCTTTCCCGAGACAAAGGGCGGAGAAATCCTTCTTTTTATTTTTGGACTCAATATTGCCCTGAATCTTTTTACCAATTACGGTATTCGTCTCAGCGACAACGATCAAAAATATCTTTTACCGCTCTATTCCTGTCTGCCGGTTTTTCTTTCCGTCTTTTTGTTGGATTTAAGAAAGATTTCCTCCTGGTTGTCCTACGGACTGTTGGGTTTCATCCTCTTTTCGAATTTCATCGGGGACCTTAGGCATGATGGCTGGATCATATTAAACCAAAAAGAGTTTTATGACTTTCAAAAGCAAGAAATGAGCAAAGATCGTCTGATAAACTTCCTGAAAATAAATGGTTACAATCGTTTTTATTCAGGTTCTGAAGGTACTTCGTTGACCTTTAAAAGCCGGGAAACCCTTATTTCGGCCCATCCCTACCAGGAAGGTTGTCTTAAGTATGCCGACCGGGTAGATGCCTCGCCCAAGCCGGCCTATATTTCGAAAGGGGACGATAGGGTTTTTGAAGAAAATATGAAGGCCATTGGAGGGTCTTATCGAAAAATTAATGCAACAGACCTCCATTTTATTTACACCGAATTTATTCCTCCCCAGGAGACATTTAGGATCATCCCTCACAATCTCTGGAAGGCAACCTCCAACCTCAATTCTGCTAAGGTGAACCAGGCCTTTGATGATAATGTGTCTACCGGGTGGGAGACAGGAAAATCTCAAAAACAAGGGACCTATTTTTTATTAGATCTCGGAAGACTGGAACGGGTCGGAAAAATTACATACCTTCCTGCCAGCTATCGTAATATTCCATTGGGTTATCAAGTTGCCGTTTCCAAAGAGGGCAAAACCTGGCAATTGGTCGCCCATGTTCCGGAGTATAGAGGTCCCTTTTTCTGGTCCGGCCCCACCCCGATGATTAAGCTTCGCAGTGGAAGAATTGAGACCCAATTCGCTCCCCATCTCTGCCGATTTATTAAAATCAGTTTATTGGCTGATGGAAATGATAATCCCTGGTCGATCAATGAATTATCCGTTTTCAGTCCGGAAAACCACATCGGAAATAATAGGACCTCACTCCCTAATGAAGAGGAGATTGACCACCTGTTAGCCTTTTTTAAGACCCAAAAAATCAGTTTTGTTTATTCTAATCCTTGGCTTTCGGCTGTTATACGAGTTAAGAGCCGAGGGGAAATCGGTGTCTTAACCTCGAATCTGTTTCTGGGAGATAACGGTGAATGTGATCCTGAGCCTGATAAGTTTATAGGGGCCGCCCTTATTCCCAATGTGGGCCTGGTTATTGAAAAAAAAGAGAACAATGCCTTAGAAAAAATAATAAGAGAGGCTGATTACCGGTATCGCAAGAAGGAAATGGGACCCTTTATCATCTTTTATGATTTTCTGAGTCCTGAAAGCCAACCTTCTCTTTCCCTTAAGGATGTAAGGGTGTCCTCTAATGCCAATACAAAGGAGGCGAAAAAGGCCATTGACGGCAATCCGGAAACACGTTGGACCAGTGGAAGACCCCAGGAGCCGGGTGTATATTTCCAAATCGATTTAAGAACAATCCAATCCATCAAAGGATGCAGCTTAGCAATAAGTCAATCGGTTAATGATTACCCTCGTTCGCTCAAATTTTTGTATTCTTCGGATGGACGTTCCTGGCAGGAGATCAAAGCTCCGGCGCAGAAGGAACTCTATTGGACAGGTGAAACCCTTTTGAAAATAAGCGGTGAAAGAACCCATTATACCTTTCCCCCCGTTTCACTAAGATACCTCAGGTTGCTTCAGGAGGGCCAGGACCCGGTGTATTTCTGGTCTATTCATGAACTCAAACTATATTAATCCTCCAAGACCATTATCAGAAGGTCAACGCAATCGTTCGAAGATCCTTGACATTTAACTCTATAAAATTTACCCCCGGACTGATGGGAAAGGGTTTTATCGTAACTCCTTCAGGTGATTTCAAGCCAGGGAAATAATGGAATTTCAGGATCATTGGCCCTGCCTGGAAAGGGGTAACAAGGAGTTTGTTGTAATAAAACTCCACCCGGCCGGACCCCTTTAAAAAATAAGAGGGGGTACTTTCTGTCGTGTAAATCCGAAAGCCTTCCAGTGCCTTGATTTCCCTAAGGAAGGGTCGACTGCTCAGGAAGGCACCCCATTCCTTGTGCTCAGGGGCATTCAATGCAACAATCGTGGAGATATTATACAAGGAGAGAGCCTTTTGAAAGACCCCGGATTCGGGCAAGGGTTTACTACGTAGAGAGTTGGTCAGGGTAATATCCAAAGGATTGGCCATATCATAGTAAAAATCGGCAACCAAGGGTCGTTTGGAGAGGAACTGCATAAAGGCGGCATGACCTCCAAAATTATGAACGATGTGGCCGGCGATAAGAATACGGCCCGCATTAGTCGTATGACCGTTCAGCCAATTGGCCAAGGCCAAAATATGGGGTCCTGCCTTATGTATTCGTCTATTCTCTATTCTCTGGCTATAAAATTGAAGGGTACCCCCCCCTTGGAAAAGAATAAGGGCAACAAGCAGCCCGATCACCAGCTTTCCGGGGGATCTTCGGGACAACATTCGATCAAAAGCGCCCACGGCGGGAATAAGTAATAGAAAAGAAAGAGGGACATCCATACGAAAAAGCTCATATCCTTTAAACAAAGAATCCATTAGAGTTATCATTAATACCAGGTTCAGAAGACAAACCAGGATGACCGTGCGGAGGGGAGGGTTTAATAAAAATATCCCGATAATTCCAGGGATGAGGATCAATGGAGTAATATGCTGAAAAAAAACAAGCAGGGGCTTATAAAAAATTCGCAGGGTTAAAGTCCTCCCCAAGGAAAAAGAACGGGCCGTAAAATCCTGAACATGATAATGCTTAAAAAAGGAGTAAATCCAGGGGTAATTAAGCAGGGCTAAACTCAGTAAGGCCAAAAAGACAAAAAGCAGACGTTTTCCCCGAAATTTCTTTTGAAAAAGTAAAAGCAGAATTAATCCGGGGAGAGTCAGCATAAACACAAAAGGCATCCACATGAGGGCCAGGGATAAAAAAGTCACCAGCAAGATCAAATGCCGCCATTGGGGTTTTTCCATTAAGAACAAGCGGACAGCGATCAGGACAATAACCGGAAACAGGGCGGAGCTTAACACTGAAGGCATACAGCCGACTTGCATCCAGTAAGCATATTGAAGATGGGGCAAGAAGGCCATCATAACCCCCATTAGGCGAGCTAAAGGGGAAAATTGCATGAGGCCGAGACTATAATAAATCAGCCAGGGCAAACCAAAAATAAAAATAAGCGGGATGATCAGGCTATAAGCCTCAGGAAGAGAGAAAAACAATCTCAGAGGCCTGGTAATAAAAAACAGATTTAATGTGCCATGCCGGATAGGTTCCCATTCTAACGCACCGGCATTCCAGAAAGGATTGTAATTCACTATTCCAGGAAAGGCTTGTTCCAGTATGTGAAGGCCATAAAGGGTATCTCCATGGTCGTCATGAACAAGAATTCCATGATCCACCCAGTGCATAAACCCAATAGCCAGGGCGAATTGAAAAATGATCAAACACATGAAGGGGATTTTGGGCCAGAGGGGTGTTATCCTGTTTTTGATGAGTCTGCCCCAGTTTGTTCGTTCAAAAACCCAAAGGCCAACGGTACCTAAGATTGAAAAAACAATAAAAAGAAAAGGGCTTAATAAATTTCCGGAGAAAAGAAACCCATAAAAAGAAAAAATTTTTCCATAAAAGAGCAAAGGGAAAACGACAATACCCAGGATCAGCAATAGTATTGCCGGGAAAAAGATCCGAGCTCGAAACATAGTGTTCTCTACATATCTTTCTTTTTTTAAGGGGGTCTGTTTAGGGGATAAGGACCGCCACCCAAAAGGACGCCAAAACGGCCCAGATCCAGGGTAAAATTCCTATAAGGACCTTTATGCTTTTTGCTCCCCAAGGCCCCAAACCTTTTACGGGATCAGGACTTAAGGCCCATTGAGGAACTCTTTCCCAGTTTTTTCCCGGAGGTTTCCAAAGAAATTGCACTAACTGATAACGCTCCCCCAAACCTGATGACCGTGGAGTAAAGGAGCCTTCGATCCTTAAAGGTTCCAAATCGGAAAGATTTACCCTGACGGCCCTCTGGTCGAGGAATGCTTCCGTAATCACGTATAGTTCGTGTATAGACCAGTAATACACCGGATCTTCTTCCAACTGTGTTACGCGTAAATATCTAGCCCGGACAGACTCAAACCAGATATCTACAACTGGAGTTTTTTTATTTGGAACTCTGCCCTGGGCCACCTTTTGATCCACCCCCCCGGTACCCGCCACATCTACTTTAAAATTGGTCGGGCAATCACGGTCGGATGATCCGGAATTATCCAAAACCAAACCTAACACTTTTTCATCTTTCCCAAATTCCACTGCAAACCAGTCCCCGCTCTGTTTGGGACGGCCGGTATCCCAACGGGTTTGGTGGATATTATCTATGGCTTTTTGCGGCGTCCCCAGGGGAGAGGCGGTTACCATCCATCCCTTCGGTTTATCTTGGGTTGTCAAATTTGGAAAATGATAGGACTTTCCCCCCAGGTTCATCTTAACGGGAATATTAGAAACAATATACAGATCGTACACCCCTCCCGGTTTACCGAGATTAAAAAACCCATTAAAGGAAAAGGTTAAGGGGTACCGGGAAGAAGGTCTAAGGTCCAAAGGCTTAGCCAAGCCTACATCCACAGCCCGGGGGCGACCGGTGTAAACCGGGGGACCTTGGGATTCTTCTTCGTAATAATAATCACAGGAAAGTCCCGTTTTGGCCCCTCTTATATAAATGAATAATGTCAATAGGCTAATTACGAGAGTAAATAGTATCAGCAATATCCGTATTCTGGCCATGGTACGCTTTGAATCCTTTTTTATACAAAACCCAAGATATCATACCGGCCTCAGCATTTCTTAAATAAGTTCAAGCGACGGATAAGAAAGGCTTAAAGACGGTTTTTCCGGTCAGCTGTTAGGGGTATTGGCGCACTTTATCAAATCCAATTTTGGCGTTGTCAGGTTCGACATATAGTAAAAGCGGAATATAAAATCGCATGGGTAATTTCCGATTGTCAAACCTGAAGATCATTATGGAACCTCAATGCCTAAAAAAGTTACTCCGGATGACCCACCATGAAAACAGTTTGATCCTTAACAAGGAAGTCAAAGTAATAACCAAATCCAAATAAGGGGAATGGAAATGGAAGGGAGAGTCGATTTGGAAAATTCCCAGGAGATCGGCCGTCCTTAACTCAATTTTACAACTGCCGTTAAAAAATAGCAAAGAGAGCATGTCCTGTTATTTAAATTTAAGTCTTGCTCGGAACTAATTCTTTTTCTTTTATTATAGCCAGCCCCAGGTACCTGGAGTCCTCATAAAAAATTGTTGCATAGGGGATTGAAACGAGTACCGAGCGATAGGCCTTAAGGGTTTCCGGGGGATAATAGCGTTTTTCTAAAACGATCCAGTCGAGATTAAAAGCCTGGATCAGGGCCGCCATTTCATCTTCTTTAACCGGCTGAAGAGACCATAGCTTGGATACTGCCGGTTGATTTTGGAAAAAGGTAAAGACAGATTCGTTCAATTTAGAAGAAACCCCACCTATTAATTTTTGTTTATGAACCGACTGGTAATAAAAACGGCGGGTTTCTCCGTGGCCGGCCGATCGTGAACCACTATGGATAAACAGAGGAAGATCCAATAAGATGCCGGTTCGGCCGTGGGCCTTTCGGGCCAATACCTGGTACACCTCGGGAACCCGGTAATCGGTGAAGCGTAAAGGCCAGGGTTTTGGTAACAGGCCGTATTCGAAGCCGATCATTAAAAGTAGACCGGTTAATAATATTTTTTTCTTCCAGGGAGACAATTTTAAAAATAAAGGTTTAAGGATCAGACAGATCGATATGCACAAAAAGAGGATGGCAGGGGCTAAATAGCGGGAAAGGGTACGTCCGCTCTCAATCACCGGTAAATAACGAATCCAATAAGCGGGTAGGGGGAGGGAGTCGTAAACCAGACCATGAATTTTTAAATAAGGTCCCAGGCTGATGATCGTAAAAAGACCCCAACCTATCAGCCAGAGACGCAATTCAGGCCTTTTTAAAAATTTTCCCATTCCCCAAAAAAGGATAATCATAAACCCATATCCCCCAAAAGCGGGGGTTCCCACAATCGACCCCCCATTTTTCCAATCGACGGCTATGGTCTTGTAAAGGCCTGCCAGCCAGGTGTTAAAGGGAGCGAAAAAATTGACAAAGTCTACACTGTACACAGAAAATTCCGAAGGAAGGCTGGCTACGGCTAAACGGGTGGCCTCTTCTTGAACATAAGCCCGGAAATAGGGAAAGCCGACCAGAGCAGCGATCATAACGACTATTATAGAAGTCGCAACGACGAAAAGGAGATCCCGAAATGGGGTCGGATTCCAGCGGATGGGAATCTCCTGATTTATTAATACCCAAATTTTTTTTAACTTTACCAACCTTTGGTATTTTCCCATCCCCCTTCCCTTTGTTCCCGCATGGGGGGAGATTTTTCGTAAGGCATGCAATTTGAATATGGTCCAGGCCATCAACGAAAAAAGGATAACCCCGAACAGGGTGATCCAATTGGCCAGGTGGATTCGGATCATGAATTCCCAAAGATGACGAGGAGCGAAAACAGGAAATAATATGATGCCAAGAAGAAAAATCCTTAAAAGGCCTTTAGCCCATATCGAGGTCCGGCTCTCAGGGGCGGTTTTGATTTCAAAGCTCCAGGGTGAGATCTGATAGGTTAGAAGTATAAGGAACCACCATCCCCCGATAATAAAATAATAGGGATAGTTATAAAGGGTTAATCCCCAAAAGAGGCCGGCCGGGACCGCCCAGCGGAGTCGGCGTTTCTGGATAAGGCAAGTGGAAGTTAGAATAAAAAATATTAAATTATAAACTTCCAGGAGGCTGGCCGTTTTATAGTAACTCAGCAGGGTCGGGCAGTGTCCAAAAGCCAAAGCCCCTAAAAAGGCCAACCCCGGTGTTCGGGTTAGATAATAAATCAACAGGTAAGCGGCCAGGGCATTTAGAAAGAAAGTTATCCAGATGAGCAGATTGTGAAAAAGAATGAGGGGAATAAAAGGACGCAATAAAGTATAAAAAAGACCATCCAAAAAGGTATAGGTGTGTTGCACTAAGTTCAAACCCAGAGGGTAGAAGATATAAGTGTTGTTAAATGGATTGACCTGCAGGTCTATAAGGGCATGGGCCGTCCACCATTCATTGAGAGGATATTCTGCCGTATCCATCACATCTCCAGGAATATGGGTGGTGATATGTGGAAAGTTGGATAACAGATTGATCGGGGCCAATAAAAACAGAAAAAGGAGAATAAGGAGATGGGTACGCCAGGAACCAGAGCCATGAAGAATCAACCGGTTATCATTCATGCCTGACTCCGGAAGGGGGGGTGGTCGTCAATAAGTGAGTGCCGTTCCAATAATAAGGGACCGAAGCCTCTTTCAGATCTGATAAGGCTGATACATCGGAGGTCTTAAAATGATAGTAAACAAAGTACACTCCAAAGAGATTGACTTGGGCCGTCCATCCTATTTTTTTTAAGGTTCGGATAAAGGCAGGGGTATCTTCTCTTTTTACCACAAAGGCAGTTCCGGATGAAAAACGGATCTCTTTTTTCATTGAATTAAAATAAGGAAAGGTGTCCTGATACCCATTTATGGGATAATCCGAGGTATTGGTTATTTCATAATCACTTTGAAGACATTTAATTTTCCCTCCGGTCACCCGGGTGATACGGGCGGATAGGCCGATATCCGCATAGATTCGATCGATTTTTTCTTTGTACAGGAAGGAAAGAAACTCCTCTAGGGGAAAGATCCCTGGTGAAGGCCGGTCTGCCTTTTGATAAACAAAGATTTCTCCTATGGTCCAGTCCGTTGATTTCTTTTCCCCTAAGGATATTTTTATATATCTGGCCTCCTTCGGCTCAAAACGAACCTCGGTCCGGCCGTCTCTTAATTTCCAAAAAGGACGATCCAATGACCAAAAGAGATAGGCCCATTGGTTTTGGACCGAAGCGACTTCCTGAAAAGTATTAAGGTCTTTTGATACTTCCACTCGCCATTTCCTGGGGAAGTCCCAATCTTTGTCCTTTCCCCCCAGGAGTACGATACGATTGAGGATATAAGGCCGGCCAAGGTCAATTTGATAAAACATCCCAGGTTCCTGAGAATGGGAAGAAGTCCATTGAGTGGAGATATTACGGTCGAAAGCCTTATTTACGGCATTGTTGTTTAAATTGCTTTCTCCTTTCCAGTCATCCGGGGGGATTTCCTGATAGGACTCTTCGGGAGGCTTAAAGTTATTATAGACGCCATAACCTTTTGTCCCTGGATATTTGGCTATGATTTCTTTCTGAAATGTTCCACCCATGGTCCGGAACATTTCTTCAAAACTTCTTAGATATTCCCCTTCCAGGATAAAGGCCGGACTGGAAGAGGCATCGGCCAATAAGGTGTAGAGGGGATAGCGATCATTAAAAGGCATGGAAAAAATTAAATCTTCTCCGGCGGCAAAAGTCAACCACGCGGCGCTCCAATATTCCGGGGTATAGACATATTGAATTTTTTTTTCCTTTAAAAAATGGAAAAGGGCGGAATCAACCTCGTTAAGTTTTCTGGATTTTTCCGCCCTATTTTGCAAAATGGTAAAGGAAACCTTATACTCCAAACCATAATAAAAGATAGAAGAAAGCACCAAAAAATAGAACAGGAAACGGTTTTTTGTTTTTAACCAATAAAAAAACAAGGCCACCGTGAGTGGGAAAAGACCATAGAAAGGTGCGAGATAACGAAGGGCAGGTGCTCTTTCGCCGAATCCCGAACCGCTGAATATAAAGATAAAAGAGATCAGAAAGAGTAGCAGCAGACCCCGTCCCCGGCTGGAAGGGAATGTGTTTGTTAGCCACCTATGAAAAATCAGAAGAAACAGCAGACCGGTTAAAAAAAGGAAGGTAAAAAAATAGGCCCCCAGGGTTACCGGGAGAATAGGGTTTAGTCCGAACATCAAAGGGATTTGATTCAATAATACCAATGTGTTTGCCCAAAAACTTCCTTTCCCGCCGGATTGGACAAACCTGAAAAAGGGGAAAAGATATTTTAGATTCCATATCCAAAAGGGCAAGGAGCCAAGGGAAAAACCGGCAAGGGTTATGCTTGCCTTTCCGTTAAGAAGAAACTCCTTTTTGTGAAGGCTGATAAAGCAAAAACTGGTGATAAGGTAGACCAGGGTAATGGGGTAAGTCCACCAGGCAATTCCCCAAAGCAATCCCAGACCAAACAGCTGTAAAAGGGAAAGGGAAGGGGAGGCCTTAGTGTCAGTTAAACGGTAAGACCAAAGCAGGATCCAATTCCCCAGGCAGAGGCCTTCAATATAACCCCCAATAGCTAAACTGGTTTCAAGCTGGATAGTAATTGGAGGGATGGCGGCCAAGAGCATACTGATTAATCCGATTTCCCGACTAAAAAGCTCTCTACCGAGTTGATAAAGGGAGATGATAAACAGAAGAGAAAATAGGAGGGGAATAAGATTGAGGCTAAAGCGGTTTACCCCGAGGTACAGACCTGACCAGGAGGCCAAAAGAGGCTCCAGAATCCCTCCATAGGCATCCCCGTAATAAAGCCAGGGGAATTCTCCCTTTAGAATGTGTCGGGTCATCAAGCCTACTATAGCCTGATCGGAGTTAAATGGGAGAATTTGGAGCGGTAAAACACGAACAATTATTCCCAAAATGAGGATGATTAAAAATCCGCTGGATTTTCGCATTTAACTGTTCCGACCGCCTTCTTGTCTTGACATCTGTTTGAATTCATAATAGCTTTAGCAAAAAAAACATGAGGCAACAAGATATTTATCAGAAAGTTGAAAATTTGGCCAAACGACCCATTCTCCTCTGTCTCATCCTGTGTTTGATCGCCGGTTTCCTTTTTACCTGGCCTCTGACCCTTCATTTTTTTTCCTCCATTCCCTATACTCTGAGGCCCATCTCCGGTTTTGAACGGGTTCCGCTGATTCCCGGCGACCACCTCCAGTCCTATTACTGGTATTGGCTCTTTTCGGACAATCTTTTCGGTGATTCAGCCCTGTTGACTAATCCCTACGAATTTAACGGGCCATCAGGGCCCATGAGCACGGTTTATGCCAATTTCCCCTATTCAATCCTTTATATCCTTCTTTTACCTCTGGGGACTGTCGGGGCTTATAATGGGCTGATCCTTCTATCTTTTATTCTTTGCGGTTTGTCCATGTTCCTTATATCCAGGACTTGGACCCATGATATATGGGCTTCG
Organism: uncultured delta proteobacterium; assembly: GCA_963782435.1. GTDB lineage: Bacteria > Desulfobacterota > RBG-13-43-22 > RBG-13-43-22 > RBG-13-43-22 > RBG-13-43-22. Next base: position 100,590 of record CAWAKF010000020.1, on the reverse strand, counting down.
TTGCTGGCCGGGCTCATCTTTGCCGTTTTTCCTTATCGAGTCAGTCATGTAGCCGGAGGGCAGCTCACCGGTCATGTGATTTTTTTCCTGCCATTATGTCTCTTTTTGATCGAAAAAATCCTTTCGACCGGGCGCTGGATTTATGGGAGTTTAGCCGGGTTTTGTCTAGTGGTATTGGCCCTTATGGACCCCCATTCCAGCTATTTGATGCTCCTGACTCTCGGAATCTATCTTCCGGGCCGCCTTTTATTGATCCGTCCCTTGGCTTTGGACCGGGAAGGGGAAGGCTCCTCTCACTGGAAGGGGTTCTTGGGGACTTTATTCGGCGGTTTATCGTTTGCTTTTTTTCTCTGGGCCAAATTTAGTCAAGGCGCCCCCTTTATTGCTTGGCCCCAAAACCTGTTCCAGCCCTTCATCCTTGGTTCCCTGACCGTCTTTTTGGCTTGGTTCTTAATTTCCGTTTTTCTATCGGGATGGACCACCCTTTCCTATGTTGAAGCCCGTTCCCAGGTGGGAAAGGCCTTTTTTTTCTTCCTGCCCCTGTGGTTGTATATTTTAAAAGATGATTTCCACATACCGCATCTGGGGTTGCTATTAATCCTATTTTCGTTAAGCCTTTTTTCTATCTCCCTGACGGTTCTTTGGAAAAAACACAGAGATCGGTTACTGATGTTTGATTGGTCGAAGACCTTGATTCTTGTTATAAGCCTAGGATTAGGGTTGGCGATAGCCTCGGCCTATTTGATGCATGAGCGGACAACGGTTTTTTTGCCTTCTCTGGCCGGCAAGGGTAGGACTATCGGCGAGGTCCTTCTTTTTTCTCCGAGTGCAAGCAACTTATTTTTTTGGCAAGACATCAATCAGGAACGATACATTCTTTTAGGCTGGGGGTTGGTTTTACTGGCTGCTTTGGGATTAGCCCTGCTCTTAAAGCGTAATCCGAACAATCCCGAAAAATTAGCCCTGGCCGGTGTTCTGGCCTTCCTGGGAATTCTTCTTTCTTTGGGGCCGAGGTTGACCTCTTTCCCCCTCTACCCAATTCTTTACCGGTATATTCCTTTTTTTAATTATTCCAGAGTGCCCGGCCGCTTTGTAATGGTGGGGATGATTTTCCTGTGTTTGCTGGCGGCCATGGCCCTGTCCGCCATCCGGGAAGGATTGGCCTCAAGGGGCTGGATACGCTTTGGGAAATGGCTTTCCTTAATGATTATTCTTTTAGTATTAGCTGAATATCATACCTGGCAACCCTTAGGGATTTCTATAATGTCCATGGATAATCGGATCTACGGACAGATCGAAAAAGGTTTGTCAGATGGGAAGCGAGTCCTGGAACTTCCTATCTGGCCGGGGGATTCCCATCAATCTTCGGCATATGAATTTACGGTTACCAGAACCCGGAAACCCATGATAAACGGATATGCCCCGGTAGTGCATCGTGATTATATTGAAAAAATATTCTGGCCCCTTTTCCCTCTAAACTACGGGGAAATGGCCCCCGGCCAAATCCAGGATTTGAAACAACTCAAAGTGGATCTTGTTACCTTCCATGATGATTATCAGGTATACCCCAATAAGATAAGCCCCTTTCCCCCTCATTTGGCTTTAAAGAGACTGGCTGCTTCCCCTTGGCTGGCCTTTCTCACCAGTCAAAGGAATATCTCTCTTTTCAAATTGCGGCCCGATCCACGACTGGCACCCTTTCACAAGGAAATCACCTCGCCAGTGAATGCCGTTTTTTATGCTCATGAATTGCGAAATAGGGTCGGAGAGCGAGTTTTTGATTCCTCGGCCTCCGGGTTTTTTCTCTTATTACAGGATGAGCCTCTATGGAGAGGACAATTGATTCCCCAAACCTGGGCCAGGGGTAATCTCATTCAAGCCCTCCCCGGACGAGATCGCCCCGGGTACTTAGTCGATGGGCCTTCCCGCTTTCTACCTTCCGGTAACTATATAGCCACCTTTCGGCTTAAGACCGGGGCATCAGGAGCCCGACAAGAAGTAGGGATCCTCGAAATCATCGATGACCAAGACCAAATAATTGTGGCCAGGAAACGATTGTCGGGTTTAGAAACAGAGACATCAAGCAATTGGGTCGATGTGCCTCTTCATTTTCAGCTTTCGAAAGCTACCAGGGTAAAGTTTCGACTATTTTTCCCCGGCTCCGTGCCTTTGACCCTAAACCTGATCAAAGTTGGGTTTGCCGACCAGGGGATGGGCCCCGGTGTGGTGGAGGCCGAAGAGTTGTTCCGACAAACCGGCCAGGTCCTCCCGGATCTTCTTGCTTCCAGGGGGGAGGCTGTCTTTGGACAGGCCGGATACCATCCGCCGGTCATGTTAATCCAAGGTCCTTACCGTACCTTCGAACCGGGACGGTATCGAGTTCTGTTTTATATGAAGGGGGGGGGAAACTATACCGGACCCTCAGATACAGCGGTAGCCGAACTGGGAATCGCTTCGGATATGGGGAAGCATTTGTTTGGAAAACGAGGGGTTTCTGCCGGTGAATTAACTCCGGAAGGATACAGGCCCTTAGGTATGGATTTTGAGGTCCCCTTCAGGTGCGAAGTTGATTTTCGGGTGAAATTTGAAAGTCAAGCCGATGTCTGGGTAGACCGTATCGAAGTTTTAGCTCGACCCTGAGGCAGGGTCCTGATCAGGGACAAGAAGGGAATAAAAGGAAGTTTGAGACGTTTTGAAAACCTGAGCTGATTTCAACGGAAAAAAATGAACATGGGCAAATGTAGACTCACTGCCTTTTTTAAAAGTCCGCCTGAAACATGCCTCGATAAAGGAACCCCGGGAACAAAACCTTTTCACCGGATTTATACCCCCTTAATCGTTTTGATCGGTCTGCTTCTGATCCTTTTTTTCAGAAAGATCGATCATCCGGCCCTATTGATATTCAGGATGTTTTCATTGCCCCTGGCTGTTCTTTCCATGGGAGCTTTCCTCCTATCCGTAATTCCCGGACACTGGTTGTCACATTTTTACCGGCGAAATCATATTGTCCGGTCAACTTCATTGAACTATCTTCTCCCGATCATTTTGTTTATTAGCGCTTTAATCCTTTTCAGTTTTGTTCGTTCTTCGTTGATTTCTTCCAATCCCGATGATCCCAGACTTCATTATCTGTTAACGGGTGATGAGCCTTCTTATTTATTAATTACCCATAGTCTTGTTTTTGACGGCGATCTTGACTTGTCTAATAATCGTCAGGACTACGTTCATTTCAGCCGTCAACCACTATTGGGTGACCAGTTCGGATTTAACTTTTATAATCGGATTGCCCAAGGCCGATTAGCCGGAAAGGAAAAGGATTGGGGGTGGGGGGATCGACAATATTTTATTAACCGTCCGGGACTCCCTTTATTGATCGCACCGGCCTATTGGATAGGATTTCAGGCAGAAAAACGAATCCGTTTTGCAGTGCTGGTGTGGATAAACCTGATGGCCGCTTTTCTTATCGTCTTATTGTTTTATCTGGCCAGGGTTCATTCCGAGCCAATTCCGGCGGCCTTAACCGCCGGCTATTTCTCCCTGACCCCCCCCTTGATTTATTATTCCAATCAGATCTATCCCGATCTGCCGGCGGCCTTGTTTTTAGCCGGGGCTTTGCTGGGTTTGATCAAGGCGAAAAAAAAATGGGCAATTCTGGCCACCGGGATTTTGGTTGCCTACCTGCCCTGGTTTCACGAGCGCTTTATTGGCCTTTTCGTGGTCCTAATCGTGGCGGCTCTGTTTCATCCCGACTTCCGCCGCCGGTGGTTATTGTTCCTGGGACTCCCGTTGCTGTCCCTCATCTTTCAGGGAATTTACTACTATTCGTTTTATGGTGTTCCCTTTCCCTTAAACAGTCATAAAGCGCTCAGTCTCTTAGCGGTTCCACGGGGATTGTTAGCCTTGGGGACAGATAGAGACAAAGGCTTGTTATTTTTAAACCCATTGATTATTTTATCATTTGTTGGGCTGATTCCCCTATGGCGGCAAGATCGCCGGCTCACTATGACTCTGATCTTCCTGCTTTTAGCTTTTCTTGTCCCGGTGGCTTCTTTTCCCGATTGGCATGGAGGAATTTGTCCTCCTTTGCGTTATTGGGTTGTCCTGGTGCCTTTATCCATTATTCCGATCGGGGCCTTGTTTAAAGATGATTCCTGGCTGTTCAGTCGGTCGGAAGTGTTCGTCCTGGGAGCTTTTGGTCTTTGGATTGGGCTAATCGTTGCGGCCCAACCCAAACTTTGGTTCTGGGAGTACGGCCCGATTTTTAACCCCATGGCCTTTCGGGCTGCCCATGCTTTTTTCCCGGGTTACTTTCATTCCCAAGTCCACAGTAACTTGTTAAGTTTGAGTTGGATTTCCCTGATAGGTCTTTTCCCGTTATTGGATCTTCTGTCAAAGTTAAAGCAAAAATTGGTTTTCCCTTGGACCGTCTTTATCTTTACTCTTGGAATCTTAATTATTTCGATAAGTTCCTGGATAATAATATCCTAACCTTAGCATTTGAAATCTTTCCCTTCTCCTTGGAAAAACAGAACGTTAAAGAAAATTTAAGGCAAATAAGTGTAATAATATAAGTCTCTAAAGTGGGCTGTTGATTTTTTTATTGAAATAATCTTTTAGAAACCACTATATTACCCTCTATTCCATCCAAGACCAAGGGGGTTTCATGAAACGCCAAATTATCTTTTATGTAATTATTTGTTTAGTAATCGCCTGGTGGGCTGCCTTATGCTCAGGAGAAACACTTCATGAGGAAACCACCAAAGCAAGGATAAGCCAGGACACAACAACAACAGCCAATGAAGAAGGAAAAAACTGGGAGATCGCTTTGGGGCTACGTTCAACCTATTTCCACATGGAACACAACCGGGGAGAAATATTCAGAAATATTAATTTGTTGAATGAGGAACAAAATTATTTTCCCTACAAACCGACGGTTCAGATCAATTTTTTGAAATACTTCGCCGTTGAACTCAGTTATGATGAATTTGAGGCCGCTGCTCTGAATAGGGCCTTTGATATTTATCCGGAACATGACAGACGCTGGACCGATGGATTCATGGAATGGGCTCCCCTGATGCTGGCATTACAAATACGTTTCCCCCAATTCCATAATTCGGTTGTGCCTTATCTTTTATGGGGTATCAGTTACACCAAAACTTCATGGAAACGGAACGACTGGTATTATTATGGATTTCCAAGTCTTGAAGCATATAACAACTGGACCGGGCAAGGTAATAATCCTGAAGATTACTCCTATGATGGATACCGTCGAATCTTTGCCGTGGATGACCACTGTATTGGGAGTTTGTGGGGTATCGGCGTGGACTATTTCATATATAAAAATTTAGTATTGAATCTGGATTGGCGGTATCATTGGGCCAGAGTAAAATTTACCTATACTCTGGCTGCTGATGGTGGTAACGACCCGTTCAGTGTTGATGGAGGGACCTTTAATCTGGATTCCTGGATCCTTGGAATCGGCCTAAAATATTATTTTTAAATGTTAAGTCCCACCTGCCTGGTAATTTAAGAAAACCCGTCGGCTTACCCGCAATGAATTGGGAGAGAGGTGTGATTTATTATTAAACAATCAGGGATGGAAGATGAACGAAACCAATGAATCAGAAATGATAGATCGTAAGGCCCTCCCCCTATGGAACCGATCGATCTATTTACATTCTTTTGTCTTCTTAATCACAATTTTTCTTTTTCTTGCGGCCCGCTATACCGCTTGTTTCCCCACGGGCGGCATCATCTTCTTGCCAACCCCTCGTATGTTCTTTTTCTTTTTATTCTTTTCCACGTTTTTTTTAAGCTCAGTATTACTGGTAAGGTGGGTTTTCCGGTGGCTTAATCTTCCGAAAAAGAATGAAAAATGCCTTTACCTGTTTTCACCTCTTTATATTTTACTCCTTTACCCGATCAGCATTTTTATCTTGCATCCTATAGGTTGTCCGGCATCCATGCTCGTGCTTTTTCAACCTCAAATCTTGATCGCTGTGGTTTTGGGAATGATCGTTTATCGAACATTCTTAATTTTTACAGAGGGTGCCTGGTTTCAACAAGGGAAATCTCTTTGGGATAAAATTTCCGTAAAATGGATTGCCCGGATACTTTTTCTTTTTTTCCTCGGGTTTTTTGTCATTGCAACAATCAAAGAAAACCGCATTCAGATGATTGTTGGAGATGAACCCCATTACCTCCAGATTATGGATAGTCTTAGACGATACCATACAGCCAACTTGCAGCAAATTGTACAAGACAAAAAATTTGATGAAGGGATAAACTATGTTCCCCCTCATCGATCCGGTCAGTCGGTTCCCGGAACTATTTATTCGGTGCATCATATCGGATTACCCCTTTTAATGATCCTCCCTTATTTTTTGGGTAAGTTTAACGGCGTGATGTTTTTTTTCAATCTCGTTATGGCTTTTACCCTTGTCAATATTTTTCTTCTCTGTTTTGAAGTGACCGGGCGTAAAATTGCATCGATGGTTGCCGCTTTGTTGATGGGATTTTCATGTCCCTTTATATTTTATTTTCGTTGCATTTATCCTGAAGTTGTTGCCGCCCTTTTTCTCGTTTACATATTCCGGAAGTTGCGGGTCAACAGTTCTTCTTTTTTGGTATTGTTCTTTTCAGGGTGTGCCGCTGCGTTTCTTCCCTGGCTACATGTAAAATTTGTATTAATGAGTGCCCTCCTTGCAATCTTGATCATTTATCGTTTTTATAAAACCCCAAAACGCGTCATGGTTTTTTTGATCCCTTTTCTCCCTTCAGTCTTCCTGATGATACGTTTCTTTAGTGCTGCGTACGGGAGTTGGTTGCCAAATGCTCCCTATGGAGAGGCCGCGCCGATATTGACTCATTATTTCTTTCGAGGCGCTCCAGGACAATGGCTGGATAGGGACCATGGAATTCTCGCCTTTGCCCCTTTTTATTTCATCATTATTCCCGGATTAATAAGATCCTTTCGTCAAGATCGCCGTGATCTGATTCTAATCTTGTTTCTCATCTTTCCCTCGTATGCGGTCGTCTCTTCCCATTGGATGTGGTGGGGCGGGCCCTGCCCGCCGGGGAGATTTTTATTGCCCTTTTTACCCTTATTGGCTCCCTTCGTAGCCTTGGGCCTTACTTTTTATCGCCGCCCCCTGTATCATATTCTCCTTATCTTTACGGTTACGATCACCATCCTGTTATCCATCCTTTCGTTTAATTATGTGGGCTCATTGCCTTTTCATGTCCATTTTATCCGTGGAATAATACCATCCATTGATGCCTTTCCCTTTTTACCGCTCTTATTTATTCATTATAGTGAATCGGTTCCCCTTATTAATTTTACAGTAACCGGTCTGTGGTTACTTGCCGGCTTAGTTTTATGGTTTATTCATGTTTGGGGGGATCGAAGGAAGTCAGAACTTCCAGGACCAGCCAATAGTTGTCGATCCCAGATCTCCTTTGCCGCTCTGGTTTTTGGTGTATTATTCTTTTTCTTGTGGCCGGGAGTCTGCAGCCTCGTTGATGCCTTTGGCCAGGGACGAACTTTTCGTTTCAATTCAGCCGTCCAATTTCGATTGCCGGAATTAAATTACTATCTGGATGCTTTTGCCCGTCCTTGTTTAAGAGCCAGAGTTGACCCTTCAACGTTGGTAAGACGATTCCCTAATTTAACCTTGCGAGCCTCTTTACTAGTAAATAAGAAGTTGGTAACTCGGGATGATGCTTTTAAAAAGGAAAAATTAATCTGGGTGATGACGGGACCTTATACTAATCTTTATCCCGGGAATTATTCTCTGAATTATGTTATGAATGTTCTTGGAGAAAGGGTCGAAGAAGTGGGGGAAATAGATGCCTCTGCAGATGACGGTGGTATAATTCTGGCAAAGAAGGCTTATAAAAGCCAGGTCCAGTCAGGTGTTACTACCGTCAACTTATCTTTTCTGGTTCCACATATTTATACCAGGGCCGAATTTCGATGCAACCTTTTTCGCCCGGCCACGGTTATAATTGAACGTATTGATATGAAAGTCCAAATTCCGAGTAAACCAACACTTTAAGGCTAAGCCCCTGTTTTATTCTGGGAAGAATTGAAAAAGTTTTACTGGGGGTTAATAAGACCTTTGCTTAGTGGGCTGGAACATCACAATGGATACAGAGGCATTGCTTGGGGACCGAGAATCATTTGCAGTGCATGATGGGTTCCTTCCCGGGGTGCGTTTGGTCGTGCTTCACACACTACCAGAAAATCCCATCATGTCCTGCTCATATCTAAAATGGTGCTCTTGTAAGAAGAATCTTACCTCCAGTTGTCGAGTACTTGACCTAACTCGACCCGATTGCCAACCGAACTTAAGTTACGTTGGATCGCATATCCAAGTCTTGCCCCGAGTCGGTCAGGTTCATCATTTATAACGATGAGCGCCGTAGTTTGAGGGGCCTTTTGCATGATATTAAGGACCGCCATAATGTACCTGTCGTACCAGGCGTAAAGTTGATCCTTGTTTTCATAAAACCATTGGAGGTCCCCAACTTCTCCTGGTTTCCAATCTACACCGGCATAGGTGGAGGCCAAGGCATACATCTGGACTCCCCATCGCCCATTGAATCCGGACCGGGACATCTGATCCGGGATTAAAGGCATGTCGGCTATAATGAGCTTGGTCGGTCCGGCCTTGCAGTAACCTTCCAACTGGGTCCAGTAGGAAGTGTTGAGTTTTTCCCCACTAAAAACATCCTTTTCCATTAAATTGATAGTGTCCTGCCCATGTGCCGGCTGGTTCTGAGACGTGCTCTCGGAACCGGAACTGGAACCGGAACTGGATTTGGTCTGATTTATTTCACAACCAAATATAAATAGTAACAGCATTAGGATGGGAAGGGAAAGGCTCATCTGTCTCAATTTTCTCTTTGTCATGAAACCTCCAATATACATTTTTGGTCTTTTTAAAATGACTACCATATTACCTCTTGCCTCATTTATAAAATCTCATTCCATCGAAGGCCGGAATCCAGTTTTTTCAAGCCGTCTGGTCCTCCTGGAGTTTCTCAAGAACCCATTAAATATCATTAGAAAAAAATAAATGACATTAAATAGCAATAGTTTTTGTTTGATGGACTATAATGATAAAAGTTGGAAAAGTCAAGAAGAATTTTGGCAAGCGATGAAAGTCTGGATTTTAATATAGAGTCAGAGCCAAGATTTCTCCTTCATGGTGGAAAGATAGTCGGACCGGCCTTTGTCTTTTTCAATTCCCGGGACAGATCGAGCTTGGGTTGGTTTGGGTTGGAATGAATTTGATGAATGTGAATAAAATATATTACCCCTTACTCCCATTTGATGGTGGGGGAGGGGTATCTAAAAGATATGTATTCATAATATTGATTCAGCCAAGGTGATTGTGTTAATTTGAGGTAGGAATCCTTGGCTTACGAGGCAAGTCAGAGTTAAATGGGTAAGCCGTTTGGAATGTTTTTAAATTCACGGGGGAAAGGTATGAAATCGGTATAAAGCTGGGACCTATGGCTCCGGATACTTCGAAACAAGTGATTTCTTTACTCAATAAAATACTGGAAAAACAAAAAAATCTTGACCATTATTCCTTTAGATGTTAAGTAACAATGTTTCATGTCAATAAAACGAAAATAATATGGGGCGGGGTCATAAGGGAAGCCTAATAATGAATGTTGTATTGGATGGTGTTTGATGTCTGAAATTTTATCGGAACAAGAGATTAGAGTGATTAAAGAAAAAAATGTGGGGATGTATTCCAAGCATCCCTGGCCGGTAAACCGCCGGACCGCAGAAGAAATGGGGTGGCGGTTGAAGGTTCTGGGGATTCATCCCCGGGAGTTTGAAGGAAAAAGGACCCTTGAATGCGGATGCGGAACAGGCAATTATGTCATCTGGTACGCCGTGGAGGGAAAGGCCTCTGAAGCCATGGGAGTTGACCTTTCGGACGGCTCTCTGGCTGTGGCCAATCGCCTTAAGGAAGAAGGTAAGGTTGGGAATGCCACCTTCAAAAAAATGGATGTCTTAAAATTGGATTTCCCGGATAACTATTTTGATTATGCCTATTCCTATGGGGTCTTCATGATTACCGGCGATACCGAAGGGGCCTTCAGGGAAATGGTTCGGGTGATTAAGCCGGGTGGAACCGTAACCATCAGCATCTACAATACCTTCGGTCGCTGGCCGGTGACCATCCGCCAGAAGATTCTTAATAAATTAGCTCCTAATGATCCCGATAAACGGGTAAAGCTGGGTATGAAATATTTCCCCGGACCTTTTAAAAAACTGGATAAAAGGTATTACGGTTTGAATACCGAACAGTTGGCCTATGACACCTTTGGAATCCCCTACGAGGAGGTTCACAGCGCAGGCCATGTCCTGGAGTGGTTGAAAAGGGCCAATATACAATACAAAGGGGCCTTTGCTCCCCTGCGCGTCCGGGATTATTTTTACGCTTTTTCTCTGGATGAATATAAAGATTTCCGGAGCACCTTCACCGGTTATCCAGCGACACAAAAAGTCAGTGATTTATTGTATAAGATCTCCGGTGGCGGTAAAAACCAGGAGTACAAGACCCAGTTTCCTTATCCCGGTCCCCTGTCCCGAGGTTTCTGTCAACTTATGTGGCTTTTAATCGGAGGCAGCCGGTTTTCCTGTTTCACTATTTCCGGCGTTAAACAATAACTTTTTTTTTCTGACCATCCAGAGATAAAAAAGACAGGCCAAGGCCCCCACCCCCAAACTGTAATCGACTACCTGGGTCAGGACATGCATCGCCAGGGCCAGAGAGACCCCTTTGGCCGTTGGAATTCCAAGTCCAGCCAGAGTTGCCCCTAAAATTCCTTCGTAAAAGCCGATACCGGCCAACCCGCTTATCGGTAAACTTGCCGCCAGTTCGGACCCCATCAACCCGAAGATGATCATCAAAAATGGTAAATGAAGGTTCTGACCCAAAAGGGCCTCAATAACCGCTGTCAGCATCAGATAAAGAAGTGAATATTTAATGACTCGAATGGTGAGCGAGAGGCCCAAAAGAGGCCAAAAAATCCCGGATCTTTTTAAGCTGTAAAAAGAACGGCTGATCTCTTTCAGTTGAATGGTTAAGTTTTCTTTCCAAGCGGATGTTGCCCGGACGGATGGGTTGCTCCATCCTTCCGACCAATGGGTCAATCTTTTGGTAACAGGTTCCAGAAACAGTAATACCAGAAGGCCGACGACCAGGATTAATCCGGACGAGGCCCAGAGCCAGGGATAGCGAGGAGTGGTTTTCAGACTGTCCCACAAAACCGCCAACCCCAGCAAAGGGCCGAGACTTATTAAGTCAAAGACAAAGGCATAGGTAAAAGAGGTCAAACAATGGGACAAGTCCACCCCGACAATCCGATTCAGGAGTACAGGGTAGGAAAGTCCTCCGACCCTGGCCGGGAGGAAGTCCACCAGCATATTTCGAACCGCCGTCACCAGGGTCAGTCCCACGAAGGGAACCTTGATCTGGTGGGAAGCGGTTCTGATTAACAGCCGATAGCGCCAAGTCCTCAGGAAAAGACCGGCCCCATAAAGGATCAGATAAGCCCAGGCATAGAGAGGATTAAAGCGGGTTATCAGGTGGTTCCAGGATAAAATGCGGGGTTGAGAAAAGACATAATACAGGAGAGCGACGGTGGTCAGAAAAGAAAAAAAAAGGAAAAATATTTTCTTTCTCATTATTCTTTTGGGGGCAGGGTTTTAACGACTCGGGCCGGGATTCCTACGGCGATACTGTTTGGGGGGATGGGGCTGTTTACCAAGCTGGCGGTTCCAACCACCGAGTGGATTCCAATGTGACAATCCTGAAAAATGGTGACCTTGGCAGCGATCCAGCAGTCCTCTCCGATTTCCAGGGGAGAGATCGGCCCGCCATATGGGGAGAGTTGACGTCATGTTCTCCTCCACTCATGATCAGACAAAAAGGACCAATAAAAGTTCGGGTCCCGATCTTTAGAAGATTGGTGGAAGATAAGACGCATTGATAGCCGATATTGACTTCGTCTTCCAAAATGATATCGCCGTTCTTGGTCTGGATGATCGTGTTTTGACCTATATAAACCTTACTGCCGATCTGAATCCCGGCGTTGGTCGCTCCCTTGGCATCCAAAAAGACATCGTCGTCAAAAATTACATGATCCCCTATCGTTATTTTATGGGGATAGCGTATATTCATACCTTGCCCAAAAATAACCTTTTTCCCTACTTTTTTGAAAAGGAGGGGGAAAAAGAGGTAGCGTAAAGTCAGGCCCAAGGCCCCGGGAATCCAGCCAAAAAGAGTCACGATCAACTCGTATTTCAACAGAGCCCACCAGCCCTGGTCCCCGACAACAAACTTTTTATATTTTTTAGTCAGTCCTCCTTCTTCTTCAAAGAGGGATTTGACCCTTACTTCATCCAAAAGTTGACGTTCCTGGGAATTCATCGACCTTATTATATTCCTTTGAGTAGTTTTCTCAGGGGTCGGCGCAGGTGACCCATAAAATTTAATAAAGGTTCACCGTATTTGGAATAGAGGACCCAGTAACCAAAGGCCTTAACCTTGGAAAAAGGCCAGAAGACTTTAAAGGTAAACCAGCGCATCGCTTTTTCGATCTCATCGGGTTGAAATTGAGGCATTTTTAGAAGGCTTTTCTTGTAGATCGTATCTTCATCACTTAGAGAGGCTGAATCTTCCTTGATATATCCTCTTTCCAGGGATAAATCATATAAATCGGTGCCAGGCATGGGATAAAAGATGCTGACTTGTGCCACATCGGGTTGGATTTGTTGGTTGAGCTTGATGGTGGCCTGATGCAATTTCAGGGTCTCTCCCGGCAGTCCGACCATATTTAGGGTTTTGACCTGGAGCCCTATCTCTTTGGCAATTTGAGAAACTTCCAGTATTTGTTTGTTGGACATTTTTCTTCTTAATACAGTATTCCGAAAAGTTTGGTCCCCGTGTTCCACCCCGAATCCGACCCGGGTTCCTCCGGCTTCTTTCAATTTGGTCAGTTTGTCCCGGTCCAGGATTTCCACCCGGCCGGAAAACATGAACGGAAGGCCGATCTCCTTTTTATAGCGGTCGGCAAACTCATGGACCAGGTCGCGATCGATCCAGCAGATATCGTCATCAAACAGGATCTCGTTGAAGCGGTACCTTTTTTGAAGCAATTTGATCTCTTCAATGATATGATCGGCACTGCGAAAGCGAACATAACCCCCTTCCTGCAATTTTCTGATTCGGTGGTTGGAACAAAAGGTGCAATTGAAGGGACATCCTCGGCCGGCCATAATCCGGATTTGGGAAAGCCCCCAATTATCGATAACTTTTTGATGGTCGCTTATCTCCCGGTCCACAAAAGGAAGACTGTCCAGATCCTGGATGAAAGGACGGGTGGAATTTTGAATCAGGCGACCATTTTCCTTTAGCCATAGATTTTTTATTTGGGTATAATCTTTTCCCTGGTCCAAGGCCTGGGCCAGTTCTAACATGGGATATTCTCCTTCCCCGATACATATGGCATTCAACCTCGGGGTCTGGTCCAGACACTGGGGGAAAATAGTCGGATGGGGTCCCCCCAGGATGATAAATGGATTGGGATCGGATATGTCTTGTACCATTTTTTTGATGAATTGAAACTGAGGTGCCGTGGTATAGATACCGATTAAATGGGGGTGGATGCGTTTAAGGTCTTCCTGCCATTTTTCGAGATAGTCTTTTTCAGGATAATAGCCGAAATGGATATCGGTAAACCCATTTTGTTTAAGGAATGCGGAAATGGACATCAAACCGTGGGCGGCCCCCAGGGCGCCGAATTTTTGATTAATTTCAGTTAAAACCAATAAGATTCTCATTAAATCTCCTATGGATCACCAGTAAACCGAAACAAACATCCGTTTTCATGTTTCGGTTATCCATAGTAACCGAGTATATAAATTAAATTTGATATGTTATAACATAAGGCGGTTATGGAGACAAGGTTAAACACACGGGCATAAATACAAGGGTGAAATTTGGAAGGGCTGGTTATGGCAGAGGCAGGATTGATAAGCTGGAAAGACAATCATAAGAAGAAGAAAATAGTATGGTGGGCTTTGGTTTTGTCCGCCCTATTCCTGGCGGGTGTCTACTTTACGCTTTTCGGAATTCGATCTGTTTACCGTCACTTCGGTCTGTATTTTCTAAAACCCACGGAAACCCAGTGGCCGGCCGGGTCCAAGGAATCCATCCGTGCCCAAATCGGACCCATGAAGGGAAAAGTGGTCTGGGGTTCCAGCCGGACCGGATCTCACCAAATATTTATGATGACCCTGCCCGAATTGACCATTTACCAATTGACTAATCACCCCCATGTCAATTATCACCCCCGCTTCAGTCCTGAAGGGAATCGGATTGTTTTCGCTCGATCCCAAAAAAAATGGGTATCGGAAAGAGATCAAATCCCTTGGGATGTCTATCTGTATGAGTTGGAGACCGGAAAAGAAAAACTGGCCGCCCGAAACGGCAATTTTCCCCTTTGGCTGCCTGACGGCCAACGGATTTTGTTTCTACGGGATCATCTGGTAGTCATTAAGGATTTGGTATCCCAGAGAGAGAGAATAATTTTGAATGGACGGCTTCCTCCTTTTGAAGGCGAACCTTCCAATCCTGAATTATCCCCCGTGAACCCGAATTTATTGGCCGTAACCCTGCGAGGGAAAAACAATGGAGTTTTTCTGGTAGATCTTTCCAAGGGTACCATGACCCCTTTCAGCCAAAATGCTTGTGAAATCAACTGGCGGCCAGGGAGTTCCGAATTGGTCTGGGTTGAAAATGGGGGCCGGGGTGGAACTCTTCTGATGGCCTCACCTATGCAAAAGGTGGAAAGGAGGGTCTTCATGGATCTCCCCTTTTCCTTCAGTCATGAGTATTTTCCCCGATTTTCCAGGGATGGACGTTGGCTGATCTGGGGGGCATCCGAAGGGGAGCACGAACATGATTTGGCTGATTATGAAATTTTTCTCTGGAAGGTGGGAACCCGATGGGAGGAAACGGTCCGACTGACTTTCAATAAGGCCAACGATCGCTTTCCGGATATTTATCTTGAAAAAGATCGGTGAGTTCGAGTTCGAGGTCTTCTCGGATTTAACTGTAAGGCTTTCAGCCTCCTGTTTTCCGCTTGACCTCTCATTATATAACTGGGATTCTATACCGATTGGTCAGAAAGAAACAGAAAAAGGCTGTATCCCTACTGTTTTTTCATGGTGATGTCAAAACGAACATAGGATTCGATTCCAGTGTCAAAATCCTTTTGGTGGATATCCATTAGCCCTATGATTGTCTTTTTATTCGACCCCGGGACGAAATCCATGGAAAATTTCATTTCAGATCCTGGATAGTTACAGAAGGCCTGATTATTACCCTTGACATAGCCGTTCTCTACCAACCAGAATTGGGCAGTGGAAAAATCCTGAAGTCCGGGACAACGATCGGTTTCCATGCCAATAACCCTAACATTGTTGTCATAAGTAATGCTTCCGGTTAAGTTTAGGGGATACGTTTGACTATCGGCACTCCAACGCCAGGTTCCTTCCAGATCGGTTGCGGTATAGGATAAAGGAGTATTTCCGCCATCACCGGTTCCTCCGTTATTGTTGCTCCCCCCTCCACTGCTGGATCCGGTTGCACAGGCGGAGATTAATCCAATCAACGAAATGAATACCCAGCAAATTTTAATAATTTTCATAGACACTGCTATAAGATTTTTTCCTTCCTCAGTCAAGTAAAAAATCTTCCCTTAAAAACCCTTCAAAATCTTACGCAGGATCTTGCGAAACTTTTTGGAAACATTCAAAAAGAGTTCTCCATGCCGGGAATAGATCAATTTATAGCCTATGGCCTTGATCAGGGAATGTTTTAAATAGACCTGAAAACCGAACCAGCGAAAACAGCGGGCAATTTCTTTTTTGGAAAAGCCCGGCAATTCCAGTAGGGATTCCCGGCGGGAGACATAGTTTTCAGGAAGGGACTCCCGGGGATCCAGGTAATTTTTCTCCCGGCAATAATCATATAGTTCGGTCCCCGGATAAGGGTAAAAGATGGATATACTGACCACATCGGGGTTGATTTCCCGGTTTATCTTCACCGTTTCCCAATATTTTTCCCTGGTTTCCTCCGGCAACCCAACCATATTCAGGGTTTTGACCTGTAGGCCGACGGACTTGGCCAGACGGGTGGCCTCAATGATTTGCCGGTTTGACATCTTCCGTTTCATAATCGTCCGCCTCAGATCTTCATGTCCTGATTCCAGCCCGAAGTCGATCCTCCGACCCCCAGCCGCTTTGAGTATGGTCAGGATGTCCTTGTGACAGGCCTCCACACGGCCGCAAAAAACAAAAGGTTTGCCCACTTCCCGGGGATATCGGGAGCAGAATTCAGCAACAATCTCCCGGTTCATCATAAAAATATCGTCGTCGAAAAAGATTTCTTCAAAGTGATATTTGTTTTTTACAGCGGCTAATTCTCCCAGGATATGGTTGGCGCTCCGAAAGCGGACATACCGACCCGGCTGGGTCTTGCTGGTTCTTTTATTGGAACAGTAGGTACAACTGAAAGGACAGCCCCGGGAGGCCATGATCCGCAATTGAGAAAAACCGTATTTATCGATGGCCTCCTGGGTATTGAACAGTTCCCGGTCTTCAAAGGGCAATTCATCCAAATTTGAAATAAAAGGCCGGGTTTCATTACGGATGATATTCCCATTTTTTTGCACCCAAATATTTTTAATGGCTGTGTAATCCCTGCCCGTTTCCAGGGCCTGGACCAGGTCCAGCAAAGCGTGTTCGCCTTCCCCGATACAAATGGCATCCAGACGTGGTATGCTTTCCAGACAAAGAGGATAACAGGTGGGATGAGGACCGCCGCAAATGGTAAAAACAGGACGAGGCACCTTTTCAATTAGGGTTTTTACAAAATGAAACTGTTCAGCGGTAGAGTAAAAACCAATCAGGTCAGGTTGAAAATGCCGAAGATCATCTTCCCATTTTTGCAGGTCCAAAGATTCAGCAAAATAAGAAAAACCGATTTCAGCCCTGGTGTTTTGCTTCAGTATCGCCGAAAGGGAAGCCAGGCCGTGCTGGGAACGTAAGGCTCCGAATTTTTGATTCAGTTCGGTAAAAACAAACATTATTTTCATTGGTTCTTCCTCTTTGTCCAAACAAGTCAAGGCGGACAGGCATCCTTGGTTTAGAGTTCAAACTATAAAAACCATCCGATTAAATCAATATAATTATCGACAATACCCAAAATCAAAAATTAGGATTTTTACCAAAAGACATCCAAGTCCGAAATATCTATTTGAATTTCAATGAGTTTTTTGTTAATATATTTAAATTAAGTTTTTTTCTAAGCCTCTCATAATTAAGGAGGATGCGTGCAGCCTATCAAATGTTTGGTTACCGGCGGAACCGGGTTTACCGGAAGTCATTTGGTCCGAAGGCTCCTTGAACGAGGTCATACGGTTTCTGTGGTTGATAATTCCAAAGGTCTTTTCTGGGATGAATTGGAACATCTCGGGGCCAGGATCTCTTTGGGAAGTGTTACAGACAAAGCCATGATGGACCAAATGGTGGTCGGGAATGAAGTGGTCTTTCATGTAGCCGCAGCCTTTCGTGGGGTGGATCTGCCGCATAAAGTCTATTGGGAAGTTAATGTTGAGGGGACCCGAAATATCCTGGAAGCTTCTTTCAGACAAGGGGTCCGACGTTTTATCTATTGCAGTACCGAGGGGGTCCATGGTCACATCAAGCACCCCCCCGCCGATGAAAACGCCCCTATTGCCCCGAAGGACTATTACCAATATAGTAAATGGGAAGGGGAAAAAGTGGTCCAGGAGTTTAATAAAAAAGGACTTCCAACAGTAATCCTGCGCCCTACGGCCATTTACGGGCCTGGCGACCCCGAACGCTTTCTGATGATTTATCGACGGGTAAAAAGCGGGGTCTTTCCCATGTTCGGATCAGGCCGAATCACCTATCATCCCCTGTATATCGATAACTTAAACGATGCCTTTGAGGCGTCCATGGAAAAGGAGGAGGCCCTTGGGCAAACCTATCTGATCGCGGATGACGAGGCCATCACCATAGAAAATTTGGTTAAAGCCGTGGCCCGGGTTATGGGACGGGAGGTGAAAATTCCCCATTTCCCCTTCTGGCCTCTTTACCTGGCCTCTTTTCTCTGTGAAATGCTTTGTAAGCCTTTAGGGATTACACCTCCGATTTTTCGCCGCCGAGCCGATTGGTATCGACAAAATAGGGCCTTTTCCATAGAGAAAGCCCGGAGAGAATTGGGATACAACCCCAAAATCGATTTGACCGAGGGGCTCACCCGGACCTGCGTCTGGTATGAGGAGCATGGGTACTTATAGAGAGTTGAAAAGGTTATTTCGGATCGGAAAGGCTTTCCGGGGAGGGGAAACCTGTTTATCCTATCCTCCATCGAGACTTTGGATCGAATTAACCGATCATTGTAATTTGAAATGCCCTTTGTGCCCCAATCAATCGCTGCCGGAGGAGACAAAAGGGTATATTCCCACAGGGCTTTTTAAGGAGATTGTGGATCAAGTCGAGGGTAAGGTCCATGATCTGTATTTGTTTCATCGGGGCGAGCCGTTGCTGCATCCGCATCTTATTGAGATGATCCAATATGCCCAAAGCCGGAAACTCCCCTGCAGGATTCACACCAATGCTACCCTATTGTCCGACAGGATTGCCCGGCAGATTTTATCAGCCGATCTGGAAGTTTTTTCTTTCTCTTTTGACGGTTTTAATGCTTCCACCTATGAAAGAAATCGTTATCCTGCGAAATTTGAAAAAACTCTGGGAAATATCAGGCATTTTTTGTTGTTAAAAAAAGAAAGCCAAAAACGAAAACCTGCCACCATCTTACAGATCATGGGGGTTGACCAAAACCATTCAACCCTTGAACTGAAAGCATTCATTTCATCTTTAAAGTCGTTGGGGATGGATCGGATTATTTTCCGCCGGCCCCACAATTGGGGTGGGGCCATATCTTCTCCATCAGAATCTCCGGAGGAACAAGGCGGACCACTTTTTACTTGTACCTTTCCCTGGTATGCTTTAATAATATATTGGAATGGAAAGGTAGGGCCCTGTCCTCAGGATTTTTTTGCCCGGATGGTGGTCGGGGATCTTAATAAAAATTCGATCCAGGAAGTCTGGAACGGTCCTGAGATGCAGGCATTGAGAAAAAAAATAAAGGATCGAGAATACCAATTTCTGGAACCCTGCCGGCTGTGCGACCGCCCGCGGAGAAAGACCTTTGCCGGTGTGCCAACCGAATATGTTAAGACCTTTTTGAAAGAAAATATTCGGGGATATTAATGCTGCCAAAGTTATTTGAAATTTGGGCTGTTAAGCCCGATACTCAAAATAGTTGGGATGGTCTTATTCATTGAAATGATGCTGGATACTGGATAAACCCTTTCTCGCAGAATAATAAATTGAATTATCCAGCATCCAGTATCCAGGATCGTCCGGCAAGAGGCGGACGACCTCGCGTTTTAGAAGAGTTAAAGATAAATTCTCAGACTTAAGGCATAAGAATTTAAATGGAAGCCGCCCAAGAACGTCCTTTAAAGGTCCTCATGATCGCTCCCACGCCGTTTTTTGCCGATCGGGGTTGTCATATGCGCATTCTGGGGGAGATCCGGGCTCTGCAAAATCTGGGATATGATATTGTCCTTTGTACCTATCACATCGGTCGGGATATTCCGGGGATTAAAACCGAACGGATTTTACGTATTCCCTGGTATAACAAATTAGAAGCCGGATCTTCCTGGCATAAATTTTATATGGACGCCCTGCTTTTTTTTAAAAGCCTGCGGGTTTTCTGGAGGGAAAAACCTGATTTGATTCACGGGCATCTTCATGAAGGGGCCATCCTGGGACATTTTGTCCGAAAATTCAGTTTCAGGAAGATCCCTCTGGTTTTTGACGCTCAGGGCAGCCTGACCAAAGAATTGATCACCTATTCCTTTTTCAAAGAGGGTTCCCTTTTGAAAAGGTTTTTTGGATTTATGGAACGGTGGATTTCAAGAATGCCCGAGTACACCGTAGGCAGCAATGTCTCGGTTTCCCATTTCATGGTAAATGAGATGGGTCTACCCGAAGCAAAGGTCGAAACCGTTATTGATGGGGTTCATACTGATTTTTTTGAACACACCGGGGAAGAAGTCGATTTACGAAAAAGGCTTGGGATTGCTCCTTCCACGCCGGTGGTTCTTTATACCGGGGCGTTACTGAAATCCAAAGGAATCGATTACCTGTGGCAGGCCATTCCCCGTGTGTTAGAAAAAAGACCGGATTGTCTTTTTGTCATTGTCGGCTATCCGGTAGAGGAATCCCAGGCCTTGATTAAATCCATGGGCGTAGGGGACAAATGCCTTTTTGTCGGACAGGTGGATTATTTCCTTTTGCCGCAATATCTTTATCTGGCGGCCCTGGCGGTGGATCCGAAATTGGATGAGGCCGGGGAGGCCAGCGGAAAAATTATCAACTACATGGGTGCGGGCCTGCCGATCGTTTGTTTCGAAGGACCGAATAACCGAAGGTTTTTGGGAGAATCCGGGGTCTTCGCCCGGTCCGGTGATCCGGTGAATTTGGCTGAAAAGATCGTGGAAGTTATGAACGATCCCGTCCAAGCCAAGGAAATCGGGTTAAACAACCAAAGAAGGGTTGAAGAGGTCTTCTCCTGGAATGCCAATATCAAAACCTATGACCGGGTTTTTCGTTTAGCCCTTGCAGAAAAAGGATGAAAAGGGCCTGACAATCCTTTTTCCCCTAAGAACACACCTTTCTTCCTTGTCTCCAAAGAAAAAATTAAGTACCATACCTCAATTTATTAATTCGCAGGGTTCAGGCGGGGAATGGTATTTTGCCGCAGGCGGTGAAAAGTTTGAAGAAGGATTTACCTGAACGATTCGTGATGGATGGGATATTTAATAACGACTGAGGGATCAAGTCATGTGTGGGATATTGGGGTTTAACTGGTCGGATCGCTCTCTTGGAGAGCATCTGTGCCAAATATTAAAACACAGGGGACCGGATCAGGAAGGGGTTTACAGCCAAGAGGGGATAACCTTGGGATTCCGCCGGTTGTCCATCATTGACCTGTCCGAACAAGGCAGCCAGCCCATGCCCAATGAAGATGGGACCATTCAGCTGGTCTTTAACGGGGAAATTTATAATTTTTTGGAACTTCGTCGGGAGTTGGAAAATAAGGGGCATCGGTTTCGCAGTAAAGCCGATTCCGAAGTCATTGTCCATGCCTACGAGGAATGGGCGGAAAACTGTTTGGAACATCTACAGGGGATGTTTGCCTTAGGACTTTGGGATCAAAAAAAACAAAATCTTCTTCTCGCCCGGGACCGGTTGGGGATCAAGCCCCTTTACTACTATTTCCGGCAGGGGCGGCTGGCTTTCGCCTCGGAGATCAAATCCCTCTTACAGATTCCGGAAATAAACCGGGGGGTGGATCTTCAAGCCCTGTATTATTATCTGGGATATGAATTCGTACCCAGCCCCTTGACCATGTTTGAGGGGATTCAAAAACTCCGTCCGGGTCAGTTCCTCCAACTGTCCGGTAGTGAACTGTTTCAAAAATCTTATTGGGACCTCAATCGCCCCGGCACCTCTATGACTGAAGAAGAGGCGGTTGATGAACTGCGCCGACTGCTCCAGGAAACCGTTAAAAGCCATCTGGTCAGTGACGTTCCCCTGGGGGTGTTTCTTTCCGGCGGTTTGGATTCCAGCACCCTGGTGGCCATGATGCGCCGGTTGGGCGTCAATCCATTAAAGACCTTTTCCATCGGTTATCCGGACCCCTCTTTCAGCGAATTGCCCTTTGCCGAACTGGTGGCCAAGCAGTTTGAAACCGATCATACGGTCTTGATGATCCCTGAGGTGACCTTGGACGACTTGAAAGAGGCGGTCTGGCATTTGGACGAACCCATGACCGATCTCTCGGCCCTGCCCCTATATCTGGTTTGCCGGGAGGCTAAAAAGCATGTGACCGTCTGCCTTTCCGGGGAGGGTGGGGATGAAATCTTCGCCGGTTATGACCGCTTCAAGGCCAGCAAGGCCGATCAAATTTATCGTATTCTCCCTTCTCTGATCAGGGAAAAAATGATTTACCCGATCGTCGAAGCCCTACCGGACCGGCCCCAAAAAAAAGGACTCATCAATATCATTAAACGTTTTGTAGAAGGCTCCCACCTGCCTCTGGACGGCGGGCATCTGAGGTGGCAATATTTTTCTTCGGCCGGGCAGGATGGCCGGTTATTTAATGATTGGTTTAAAGCACGGGTGGAGATGGATCCCTTTGCCCCGGTAAGGGCTCTCAGATCCTCCTGGGCTGGAGAAGATCGCTTAGACCAAGAGATTTATATCGATCTGCGCTTTACCATGCCGGACTCGGTCCTGATGAAAGTGGATAAGATGAGTATGGCCCATGCCCTGGAAATCCGGGTCCCTTTTTTGGATCACCGCTTTGTGGAATTTACGGCCTCCCTGCCCGGAGATTGGAAACTGAAAGGGTTTCGAACCAAGGCCATCTTCCGTCAGGCCTTAAGCGGTTTACTCCCCGATCAGATCGTTTGGCGGGGGAAGCAGGGTTACAGTCTGCCTATAAAAAACTGGCTCCGGGAGGGACTTAAAGAGCCCTTGATTACGGTGCTGAAAGAGTCACCGGTTATCAAAGAATATATGAACGCCGCTTATATCCAGGACCTTATCGACCAACATATGGCCCGGACCCATAATCACAATCATATCCTCTGGGCCTTGTTGAATCTGGGACTTTGGCACCAACGTTTTTTCGCATAATTTGATTTTTTTTTACCAAATCCGAGAAGTTATTTCTAATTTATTGTACAAAGGTCATAGGGGGTCTTGTTTTTGGGGGTTGTCCATCCTCAAGCCATAAACTTCTTTGCCGGGCCAAATAATTTACCTAAATCCGAAGCAGGCCTACATTATTACCTGAAACTGGCTTGGATGAATGCCCTGTCTCGAATCAAACTTGGCCGTCCTGGCCGGATTGGAAACTCATAGTTACCCTTTGGACAACCCCCAAAAACAAGACCCCCTATGACCATCCCAATTTCATATATGTTTGGATAGTTTTTATGAAAAAATCCAACCTGAAATCTTATTTCTGGAAGCTGCTGGTCAGTCTCCTGCTTCTTTTATTCCTGCTTCGTTTTGTTAACCAGAGGGAAATGGCCGAGCTCCTGAAAAATATCCACTGGCCTTTCCTGATCGGATATTTTGCCCTGAATTTTTTTGATCGACTGATCATGGCCTACAAATGGAAAATCCTTTTGGAGGCCAAAGAAATTTCCTGCTCCTGGAAAAAACTCATTGTGGTCTATTTTAAAGGGACTTTTTGGGGAAATTTGGTCCCCACTTCCCTGGGCGGAGACGCCATCCGAGCTTATGAACTTTCCAAGAATACCCATACCGGGGTTGATGTAGTTTCGTCCATAATCATGGAAAGATTCCTCGGCTTTCTTTCCTCAGCGGTTATGGCTATTATGGTCATTCCCCTGCTGCTATTTTTTGTTCCCGATTTTCCCAGAATCCTTTTTTGGCTCCTGTTACTCTTCTTTTCCGCCGGGATTTTTTTTCTGGTACTCCTTATGCGCGGGGGAGGACCGCCGGCCTTAAAAAATTGGCTGACCAAATTGCCCTGGGCCGGGAAGATTTCCCAAATTACCTCTTCGTTTGTCCTGTATCGTAATCACCCAAGAGCCCTTGGAAGATTTTTCTTGTGGTCCTTTGGGGAGCAACTGGTTCCCATCCTGACTATTTATTTTTTAGTCCTGACCTTGGGTCTCCCCGTGCCTTTTTCTTTTTTGGTCCCAATAATCCCCATCGCCCAGTTTTTTGCCCGAATACCCATCTCTCTGAGTGGTTTCGGTATCCAGGAAGGGTTATTCATTACCTTGTTTTCCTTTTTTGGAATTTCCACCACAATCGCCTTTACTTCTGGGGTTGGCTTCCAATCTGGGAAACATCTTTGTTGGGCTCCCAGGGGCCTATTTCTATCTCCGAGAGCCGTCTTCTGCAAAATCCCAATCGGCTCCCCCAAAGGGTATGTGAGTCATGGCTTCCCCTTATGGGCATGCCTTGGTCGGGCTGGGACTCTTTAATTTGTTTTATCCCCGGCGGGTTGTTTCTCGAACAACAAAAGGCCTGCTGTATGGGTTGGTTATCCTGGGGGCTTGCTCTCCTGACCTGGATTTTCTCCCCGGGTTGTTTTTGTGGAACCCCGGCCGGTTTCATCATGGCCCTTTTCACAGTCTGGGGATGGCCGTTGCGCTCTCTATGATTGCGGGTTTTTTGATAACGTTTTTGGGAAGGGCGCATTCTTTTATAAAGACGACCGGTTTTATTTTTATCCTGATTTTTTCTCACCTTGTCCTGGATTTTATTACAGAAGATCATAAACCTCCATTTGGTTTTCCGTTATTTTGGCCCTTATCGGAAACCTATTATCTCTCTTCCCGGTCGATTCTGCCCTTTGTGGAGAGAAATTTTTCAAATCCGGCTTTCTGGGGTCAAATCCTCCGGGTTTTTATGGTTGAAAGCCTTCTCTTCCTCCCATTTTTCCTCCTTTCCCGGAGGCTTAGGGGCCGTGGAGTCGAAAAGCCTCCCCAAATAAAACCTTGACATTTCAAGCCAAACCTTCTATTTTGCTCAAATATTAAGTAACTTAATAATACTATTAAATAAACAGGAAATCCTCTTGGACCTCTCGGTTGTCATCCCATTTTATAACGAAGCTAAAAATATCCCAATCATTTTCGATGAATTGTTCCAGGTACTTGAGCCAACGAAATGGTCTTGGGAAATTTTAGCAATCGATGATGGGAGTATTGATGCCACCTTTTCTCTCTTAAACCAAGAGGCCCTGCAGCGATATCATGTTAAGGTGGTGCACCTTAGAAAGAATTTTGGGCAGACGGCAGCCCTTTCGGCCGGTTTTGACTTGGCCGAGGGAGACATTATCATCACCATGGACGGTGATCTGCAAAACGATCCCAAGGACATTCCCTCCTTGGTAAACAAAATAGAAGAGGGTTATGATATTGTCAGTGGATGGCGGGAAAAACGGCAGGACCCCTTTTTCTCCAGGCGTCTTCCGTCCATAATCGCCAATAAGATGATTTCATGGGTCACAGGGGTTAAACTTCATGATTATGGGTGCACATTAAAGGCCTTTAAAAGAGAAGTAACCAAAAATATCCGGCTGTATGGAGAATTGCATCGATTTATCCCTGCCGTTGCCAGTTGGATGGGAGTGACCATAGCCGAGATCCCGGTCAATCACCGCTCCCGAAAGTACGGGCGGTCCAAGTACGGAATATCCAGGACGATCAGGGTCCTTTTAGACCTGATTACCGTTAAGTTCTTGTTGACTTATTCCACACGACCCATCCATGTCTTTGGTATGTGGGGAATCCTTGCGGGACTGGCCGGGTTCGGTTTGGCCGGGTATTTGACTATTCAACGGTTGTTTTTCGCCATTCCTCTGGCTAATCGTCCTATCCTGCTTTTGGCTATTCTTTTAATCTTTATTGGTATTCAATTTATCAGTATGGGTCTTCTGGGCGAACTTCAGGTTAGAACCTATCACGAATCACAAGGGAAACCCATTTATTACATCAAAGAGATCGTTGAGAAGAAATAGCCCCGGCAATAAATGCCTGACGCTTTTGGGGGGTCCTTTAATTATTACGAAAATAGAATTCTTGAATCCAGGAGCCAGGAGCCAGAATTCAGAATACAATCTCTTGACGGCTTGATTCTAAATTCTATTTTCATGCTTCGTGGTGCCCAACGAGGCATGAGGGTTTAGTATGAAAAAGGAATCAATCAATCACCCGTTCAAAGTACAAAGGTCCAGGTTTGCGATAAAACAACTTATCTTGAACTTTCGGGGATTCCTGATTGTCGTAATGTTGTTGGGCTTATTTCTCTTGGTCCTGGGTTGTCGGGAAAAAGAAAAGGCTTCCGCTATTCCTCCTGTGTCTGCTCAAAAGGCCATGGACCAGGTTCCGGGTCGACCTGGTGAGCGAAAAGAGGCTGAAGGCCCGGGTCAAGCTCAAACCTTTACTTTTCATACCATCCTGACCAAAGACCTGAAGCGCCCCTTATCAGCCAATTCTTTTTCCAAAAATGACCGAATCTACTTGTTGACCACATGGACCGGCCTTCAAGGGTCTCATGAGATAAAGGTGCTTTGGATTCGACCTGATAATACGGTGCAGGAAACTGTCCGGCTCAATGAGAATATTCCCTCCAAGCTCCCTACCTATACCTCCTGGGCCTATCTTTCTTTCACTAAAGGCTTGTTGAACATTTCTTCCCTGGAAGGAAAGTTTATCGGGGCCTGGAAGGCCCGGCTTTTTTTAGACGGGAAATTGCTCAAGGAATTCGGCTTTACGGTTTTCTGACTGGAAAAATTAAGAAGGGATCCCCGTTCCCTTAACAGAATATCCAGGAATCAGTTTTTCAGCTTATGGCTAAATTATTCTTCTCAATGATTTATAATTGCTGAAGCGTGGCTCCAATCAGCCAGATGGAGATTACGATCAGGATACCCACCGCTCCCCAGGAGACCCAATTAAGAAACGGCCGTTGATATAATCCCCCACGAGTTTCTTCTTGTTCACCAGGATCAAGATAAAAATCAAAACGAAAGGGAGAAGGACCCCGTTGAGGACTTGGGATAATAACATCACCAAAAACAGGGGGACTTTTGGGATCAGGATAAATATACCGCCCAGGACAATCATCCCGGTATAGAGCCACATGAATTGAGGGGCTTCTTTAAAAGTCTTGTTAACCCCAGCCTCCCAGCCCAGGGCCTCGCAGATATAAAAGGCGGTAGAAAGGGGCAGAATGGAGGCGGCAAACAGGGAGGCATTGGCCAGCCCAAGGGCAAAAAGCCATGAGGCATATTTGCCGGCCAAGGGGGCTAAAGCCACGGCGGCGTCTTCTGCGGTCTTTATCTCTATCCGATTGATATGCAAGGTGGCCCCGCAACAAACCACGATGAAAAAGGCTACAACGACGGCGAAGAGACAACCGACAATCACATCCCAACGGGCCAAACGATACCCCTTGACCGGGATTCCTTTTTCAACTATCGCCGATTGCTGATAAAACTGCATCCAGGGGGCAATAGTTGTTCCGATTATCCCGACAATCATCAGGAGATAATTTCGGTCCCAATGAAAAGGTAGGCCGGACCGTGTCGGTGAAGACCCCTGTCCAGTCAGGCTTGGCCATAAAACCGGAAATGAGATAGGAGGTGTAGATCACACAGGCCGCTAAAAAAATTTTTTCCACTGTTCGGTAAGTCCCTTTAACGACCATCCACCAAACTAAAAATCCTCCTACCGGGACTGAGAGATATTTACTGACTCCGAAGATCTCCAGACTGGCTGCCAGGCCGGCGAACTCGGCCATGGTATTGCCCAGGTTGGTAATGAGAAGGGCCAGCATCATTAACAGGGTGGTCCAGACTCCGAATTCCTCCCGAATTAGATCGGAAAGTCCTTTTCCGGTAACGACTCCCATACGGGCCACCATTTCCTGAATCATGATCAACAATAAAGTGACCGGTACAAGTGTCCATAGGAGCGTATAACCGAAATGGGCCCCTGCCAGGGAATAGGTGGCAATACCGCCGGCATCATTGTCAACATTGGCGGTGATGATCCCCGGGCCGATAATACCCAGAAAAAAAATGAACCGGTTTCTGCTGTTGGAAAACCAGGAAAAGGACATAGGCTTAGCCAGAATTTAATAATTTTGGAAACCAGAATCCAGGAGTCAGAATTCAGAATGAAGTTGAATTATGAAAATATATTGGTGGTGTTATTCCGTATTCTGGATTCTGACTCCTGGATTCTATGTATTTAATATCTCTTTATGGCCGAAGACGGGAGCAGGATATTCAGAATGTCATCGACAGTGATGATTCCAAGCAGATGATTATCTTTGTCCACAACCGGTACGGCAATCAGGTTATATTTGGAAACCAATTCAGCCACATCTTTTTGTTTGGCTTCCGCTGTTATTTTTTTGGGGTTGGTCCGCATCAATTCTTTTAGAGGGGTTGAGGCCGAGGACATGATTAAGTCTCGCAGAGAAAGGACACCTAAAAGGTGTTTTTCCGAGTCGACCACATACACATAATAAATCAATTCTGTTTCCGGGGACTGACGCCTGATCTCCTCTATGGCTTGATCGGCGGTTTGGTCCGGAGGAAAGGCCAAATATTCAGTGGTCATCAAGCCACCGGCGGTATCTTCATCATGTTCCAGGAGTTCTTCTACGTCAGCGGCCTCTTCTTTTTCCATCCGGTCCAAAATGGCCTTGGCCTTTTCCGAAGACATATCACCCAAGATATCGGCTGCTTCGTCGGGCTGCATTTTTTCCAGGACATCGGCTGCTTCTTCAAGGTCCATTTGCTCTACAATGGCCACCCTCATATCGGCTTCCAATTCGTGAATGGCTTCTCCTGCGGTTTCAATATCCAGAGAATCGAGTAGAACAGCCCGTTCCTTGGAAGAAACCTGGGCAATGATATCGGCAATATCGACTGGGTGCATCTGGGCCAGGCCTTGCCGTGATAAGGTCAGGGTCAATTGGCTCAAACCTTCCTCCAGGGGTTGAACGTAATTCCAAGGGATTAGATTCCCTACCCCTTTCCGTTCCCAGCCGATACGACGCAGCAAACCCTGGTAACCCACATCCAGTCCAACCAGACAATATTGGCTCTGGAGTTCCCCCAGCTTAATGTCGTTGACCCGGACGACCTTTACCCCGTTAATATCAACGATCTGTTTGTCTAAGAGCTGGTCCCGAATAAAAATGTGCCCTTCCGGGGGCGTCGGGGAAAAGGATCCCCGATCGGGGCCATGAACTGAAATTATTTTTTTATTAAGAATATCAATAAATTCCAATGGAATAAACTGTTTTTCTTTTTTTTTTGTGACGGATAATCCGCTGACTTGAGGAAACGGATTTCCTGGAATCACCAGTATGTCCTCCAGTTTTCCTAATACTTCACCCCGTTGATTGACAACCGGGTCGCTTAATATTTCACTTAGGAAGATTTCGCCAAAAAAAGACATTGTGGTCGTTTCCATAACTCAACTTTGGGTTTGTCGGATTTTTTGAGAGTGTATCCGATTTTATGGATAAATGTTCTTATTTGATGAAGGATCCATTAACCCTTTTTTTGAAAGAAACAAAAAAAGGAACAAAAGTCAATCGAAAGTTGATTCTCAGCCCATATGCCGGGCAAAGATCCTGAATTTTCCTGAAAAAACAGTTGACAAAGAGAAAAAAATCCTTACTGTTTTTTAACCGATATTCCAAAAAAATTATTTAAAAGCAGGCGTTATATTAACCCTAAGCTCCCTGCCCGGGAATTAAAAAAATTTCAAAAAAAGTGATAAGGAAGGCTTATGGAAGAAAATTCTAAAACTCACAATCAACATAAGAAAAAAGGGATCATAATTCTCGGTCTAATAGGGGTAGTGGGATTGATCGTTGGGATTTTTTATTACCGCTATTCCCAAACCCATATTTCTACCGATGATGCCTATGTAGCCGGCTCTATTTATACCTTAAGCTTTCGTGTGCCGGGGTCCGTAGCGAAAGTAATGGTCCATGACAATCAACTGGTGGAAGAAGGCCAGGTTATTGCCGCCTTAGACCCTACCGATTATGAGGTGGCTTTAAAACAAGCTCTGGCCAGCCTGGATTCGGTTAAGGCACGCTTAATTTCAGCCCAGATCGGGGTTCCTTTGGAATCAGAACAGGCCCAGGCCCGGATCAGTGAGTCTTCTGCCGGGAAAGGTGCCATTGAAAAAACGATGTCGGAAGTCCGGGAACAACTCAAAAGGGCTCAGGAAGAGACCAAAGGCCTCAAGGCCATTAAAGACAAGGCCATCTTGGATCGGGATCGTTTTGATGCTCTTTTTAAGGTGCATGCGATCTCCAAACAACAATTTGATAATGCCCTAACGCAATATCATGTAGCTGAAGCCCATTATAAAGCCGCCCTGGCGGGAGAGGAGGCCCTTCGAAACAATATCGAATCCTTTAAGGATCAAATCACCCGGGCCGAGGCCCAGGTGACCCTGGCCCAAACAGGTAAACAATCGGTTAAGATCAGGCAACAAACGGCCAAAGCCGCCAAATCGGATTTGATTTTGGCCGAAGCGAGGTTGGAACAAGCCCGTCTACAGTTATCCTATACCCAGATCAAGGCCCCGACTAAAGGCTACATAACCAAAAAGAATATTGAAGTCGGAAACCAGATTCAGGCCGGTCAACCCCGGCCGCCCTGGTCCCTTTGGAACATCTATGGATCGTGGCCAATTATAAGGAAACCCAGCTGACCAGAGTCAAAATCGGTCAACAGGTTCGAATCAAGGCCGATACCTTTCCCGGGAAAAAAATCAAAGGCCGAGTGCAGAGCATTATGGCTGGGACGGGCTCAGCTTTTTCACTGTTCCCACCGGAGAACGCTACGGGAAATTATGTTAAGATCGTTCAACGACTCCCGGTCAAAATTACCCTGGAGGAGGGGCAGGAAAATCTTCCCCCACTTCGAGTTGGGATGTCCGTAGTCCCAACCATCCTGATAGATGATTAATTCTCTGCTATGGAACCGTCTTTTTCTCCCACCCCGGTAGTTAACAAATGGTTGATAACTTTTACGGTCATGTTGCCGACCGTGATCGAGATCCTGGATACGAGTGTGGCCAATGTTGCCCTGGGCCATATCCAGGGCAGTATGAATGCCGGACTGGATGAAGTTACCTGGGTTTTGACTTCCTATCTGGTCTCCAATGCGATTATCATCCCTATTACCGCCTGGCTGGCCGGTAGATTCGGAAGGAAAAGATACCTGATCTTTTCTCTTGGGCTCTTTGTTTTCAGTTCGGTTATGTGCGGGGCTTCCCCTAACCTACAGACCTTGATTTTTTTCCGTATATTGCAGGGGCTCGGCGGCGGGGCCTTGCAGCCCTTAGCTTTGTCCATCTTATTGGAAACCTTTCCTCCCAAACAACATGGGATGGCTATGGCCGTTTACGGCATCGGAGTGGTTTTCGGTCCTATCCTTGGTCCGTTGCTGGGGGGCTATATTACTGACGCTATGAGTTGGCGCTGGATTTTTTATATTAATTTACCTTTGGGAGGTTTGGCCGTCCTGATGACCCTTCTTTTCATTTTCGATCCCCCTTATATTCGCAGATCAGAGACTCGCATTGATTACTGGGGATTAGGTTTATTGACCTTAGGCCTGGGCTGTTTGCAGATCGTCCTGGATCAGGGAGAGCGGAAGGATTGGTTTGATTCCAGCTTTATCCTTTGGTTGGCTATGATCGCCACGGTCTGCCTGGTACTTTTTATTATTGTGGAACTAAAAAGTGCTTATCCGGTGGTCCATTTACGAATTTTTAAACATCGATCCTTCAGTTCCGGCAATATGATCATATTCTTTGGTTTTTTTTGTTTTTTCGGCAGTATTGTTTTAATGCCCCTTTACGTACAAAACCTGATGGGCTACACTGCTTTTCTGGCCGGGTTGGTGTTGGGTCCGGGTGGGTTGGCCACACTCTTTTTGATGCCGATCATAGGAAGATTGGTGGGTCGGGTGGATTCCAGGTATTTGTTAAGCTTTGGGATGTTGACCAATGCCTATGCTCTTTTATTGATGTCCCACTTTAGTCTGGAGGTTGATTTTTGGACCATTATCTGGACCAGGATCGTTCAAGGGATCGGCATCAGCTTCTTTTTTGTCCCCTTGTCCACCTTGACCTTGTCTAATATCCCTAAGCCTGAACTGGGCAACGGTACGGCCATTTTTAATCTCCTTAGGAATTTGGGGGGGAGTTTCGGTGTGGCCTTTATTACCACTGTTCTGTCCCGGCGGACTCAATTTCATCATCTTCGTCTTAGCGAGGGATTTTCTATTTTTGATTTTAGATTGCAGCAGGCAGTCCCAAATATCCAGGCTTTTTTACAGGGGAGAGGATTGGAAGGGACCACGGCCCACCAGGGAGCCCAGGGAATCCTTTACGGCCAGCTTCAGAAACAGGCGGCCATGCTTGGTTTTAACGATGTTTTTTATCTGCTTTTTATTTTCTTCCTCTGTCTGATCCCATTAATTTGGGTGATCCGTAAGAGTGCCACGATAGCGGCGGGGGATAGTGTCTAACGTTTTTACTCCCGTCATGAATTGGAAAGGAAATGAGGACCGCCCGTGCCTTGGGAAAAAATAGAAATAACCCGGAAGACACAGAAATTTCTTGACTTAATTGGGAACCGATTATAATGCTTATTTTTGGATTGAATGGAGAAAAAAGATGAATAAATCCATGACTTCTTCATGGAAAATAGTTTCACTATCAGGGTTCATCTGGGTGGTCCTTTTAATTTGGCCCTTAACGGCCCAGTCGGAAGAACCTGCCAAGATTTTTAATTTGGATGAAAGTGTCCAATGGGCCTTCAAAGAGAGTTCGCAACTCAAGGCTGCCCAGGAAGCGATCCTGGGGGCGGAATTTAAGAAAAAACAGGCCCGAACCGGATTTTTGCCCAAATTGAGCTCCCAGTATAGCTATACTTATATCGACAAGGCTCAAACTATCTCCATTCCGGCCCAAGCAAACGGACTGATTCCGGAATCCACCCTGACCGTCGGGTCTCAAAACAATTATGCTTTCTATGCCATACTGGAACAGCCGATTTTTACCGGTCTTGCCCTGGCCCGGACAATGGAATTGGCAGGATTAGGGGTCGAGGTCTCCAAGATTAAATTCGACTCGGAAAAGATAACTCTTGCTTATAAGGTTAAAGAAGCATATTGGAACACCTTAAGGGCCCAAAAAATCCAGTCGGTCGCCGAACAGACGGTGGTTCAAATCACCGATCATGTTCGGGTGGCCAAAAGTTTCTATGCAGTCGGCCTGATTCCGTTGAATGATTTACTTAAATCCGAGGTCCAGTTGGCCGATGCCCGGCAGAATTTGGTACGAGCGGAAAACAGTGTCTTATTGGCTCGTTCTAAATTTAATTCCCTGTTGCGTTTCCCTTTGGAAAGGGAGACAGAAATTCAGGACCTATTAAAATACCACCCTTTTCCTGAGGGCTTGGAGACCTGTCAAACCGAGGCCCTTGAAAAAAGGCCTGAAATCAAGGAAACTGAAACTCAGTTGGAAATGGCCCGCAAGAATATCCAACTGGCTCAAAGTGAGTATTATCCCCGGGTGGTTTTGCAGAGCCGTTATATTAAACAGGGAGATACCCCCGGCGTGTCCGGAAGTCCTTACGTCCAGGCCGACAACTGGGACGTAACAGCCGCCTTGAAATGGACCTTTTGGGAATGGGGACGTACCCATTACGCGGTTCAGGAAAAGATCAGTCAGAGGGAACAGGTCAAGGAGGCCTTAATCCAGATCAAGGATCTCGTCCGCCTGGAAGTTAAGGAGGCTTATTTATCTTTAAGAGAGGCTGAAAAAAATATTGGAGTGGCTGAAAAATCCATCGAGCAGGCTGAAGAGAATTTCAGGATAAGCCAGGTTCGATACCAGGAACAGGTTGCCACTTCACTTGAGGTCTTGGATGCCCAAACCCTATTATCCCAGGCCAAAAACAATACCTATCAAGCCTTATATAACTACAATCTGGCCCTATCCCGATTGACGAAGGCCATGGGAACTTGGTAACATTATTTTGAGAAAAATAGGGTTCAAGAATTCGAGGGGAACAGCTTTTAGTTCGGACTATTTAGTTCGGGGCAAAAATAAAAATAGTCCAAACTAAAAACTTGAATATTCAATCCCTTGAATTTTCGATACACTTCGATTAATTTATAAGAGAAATAAATAATATAATAAGGTCTTGGGGGAACTATGAAAGGAAATTTTAAGGTAAAATATTTAGGGTTTTTCGTGTTGGTCTTGGCTTTTTTCTTTTTGATGGGTAACCCTATGGGGGGCAGCAAGGCCGCCGATATCGATAAGACCTTTTCAAAAATCAGAGTATTCAGTGAAGCCCTGAATGAAATACAGAAAAAATATGTGGAGGAAAAGGATTCCAAGGAATTGATATATGGGGCTATCCGAGGGATGATGAATACTCTCGACCCCCATTCCACCTTTCTGACTCCCGAAGAATTTAAAGAATTGGAAATTGAAACTTCGGGAATATTCAGTGGAATCGGAATTGAAATAACCTTGAAAGATGGGGTATTGACTGTAGTTTCTCCCATCGAAGGAACCCCGGCCGATAAAGCGGGTCTGGCTCCGGGAGATAAAATTCTTCAAATTGATGAAAAAAGTACTAAAAATATGACCTTGAATGACGCTGTTCGTTTGATTCGCGGGCAAAAAGGGACTAAAGTTCTCTTGCTCATTCTCCATGAAGGGGCCAAGGAGCCCCAAAAATATCCTATTGTCCGGGAAGTCATCCCGATCAAGAGCGTTAAATCAAAGCTGCTTGAAGAAGGATATGGGTATGTCCGGATCAGCACCTTCCAGGATAAGACCAGTGATGATTTTCAACAGGCCCTGAACAAATTAGAATCGACCAGCAAGGAGGGATTGAAAGGTCTGGTTCTTGACCTTCGAAATGATCCCGGAGGATTACTGAACGAAGCGGTTAAAGTCTCCGATGTATTTTTGGATTCGGGAGTGATTGTTTCCATCCAGGGACGGACCAAAGAACAGAACCAGAAATTCTTTGCCCATTCGGATAAGATCCCCCGCAAATATCCTCTGGTGGTCCTGGTCAATGAAGGGAGTGCCAGCGCTTCGGAAATCGTCGCCGGGGCACTGCAGGACCAAAAAAGGGCGATTATTTTAGGCACTCAGACTTTTGGGAAAGGATCGGTTCAGACCATTATACCTTTGGAGGACAATTCGGGGATTAAACTGACCACTGCGCGTTATTATACTCCCAGTGGGCGATCCATCCAGGCCAAGGGAATCACACCCGATATCCTGATTAAGGGGAAACCGTTAAGAAGAAGAGGAGAACCCCAGGAGAAAGAGCCCAAGGCCCTCCGTGAAAAAGACCTGGAAAGACATATGGAGGGGGAAACGAATGGGAAGCCCGAGACTGAAACCCCTAAGGATGAAGGGAAAAAACCATTCGGAGAAAATGGGGATGATCCTCAGCTGTCCAGTGCACTGCAGTTACTGAAAAGCTGGGGGGTTTTCTCTCAGGTCTTTAAGAATGTAGCCCCTTAAGGCTTCTGTTGTCCGGGCGTAGTTCCTTGAAACATACCACTCCCAGAAGGAGGAGAGGGCGTGGAATAGTTATTGGGATATGGGTGGTTGCCCTGGTCCTGGCTTTGGGGACCGGGTATATCTGGTGGTCCTGGAGGCCGGTTCCAAGGCCATCTTCTCCAAGTCTTCCCCTTTTTGAAGAAAGAAACCACAAGGAACTAAGTTCCCGAGAGAAACCTGAACCCTTAACAGAGCGATTCTATCCGCAGAAGAAAGTGCGTCCGATGGTAGCCATTGTCATAGATGACCTGGGTTACCAGAGGCAGATGGCTATGGATTTTATCGAAGTGGATGCCCCCTTGACCTTGTCTTTCTTGCCCCAAGCCCCCTTTTCCGGAGAATTAGTTCGGCAGGCCGATAAAAAAGGCAAAGAAATCCTGTTGCACCTGCCGATGGAACCCAAGGAATTTCCTCAAATCAATCCCGGACCCAAGGCCCTATTGATCCACATGTCCAATGAAGAAATTCGGACCATTTTAGAAAACGATCTTGATGCCTTTCCTCAAGCGGCCGGGGTCAATAATCATATGGGCTCTCGTTTTACCGAAGATCGGAACAAGGTGACCCTGGTTTTAACAACCATCAAGAAGAGGAAGCTGTTTTTTTTGGACAGTCGAACTACCCCCAATTCCGCCATTCTTCCTCTGGCCTCCCAAATTGGGGTCAAGGCCATTGAACGGGATATTTTCCTGGATAACAATTTAGACAAAAATGCGATCCGAGGACAATTGGATTTATTGGTACGTTTGGCGCAGGACCGGGGTTTTGCTGTGGCTTCCGGTCATCCTTATCTTCAGACCCTGCAGGCTATTAGAGAAAAAATGCCTGAATTGAAGGAAAAGGTTCACCTGGTTTTTATTTCAAACTTATTGTAGGCACATTGGAGGGAGTTCTTATGGATAATAAACTTAAGGTGGTTGTCGTGGGTGGAGCGGCGGCCGGTCCAACGGCGGTCAGCACAGCTCGAAGAATAAATTCATCTGTCGGTCTTACCTTGTTGGAAAAGGGAGAGTTTATCTCATATGCAGCCTGAGATCTTCCCTATTACATCGGGGATGTAATTAAAGACCATAATGAATTAATTGTCAGGACTCCGGAAGAATTCCAAAAAAGACAGCAGATAGAGATCAGACTTAAGCACCAGGTCTTGGCTATTGACCGGATACAAGCTCAGGTACAAGGCCTATCTTTAGGTACCGGGAAGGAATTTTCTCTTCCCTATGACCGTCTAATTTTAGCAACCGGTGCCCGTTCCCGAAGACTGGGGATCGCGGGGGAGGATGCTGAAAACATCTTCACCCTGAAGGAGATGGCGGACGGCCTTCGAATTCGAAATTTCATAGACCAAAAAAATCCCCGAAAAGCGGTAATTATCGGGGCCGGTTATATTTCCCTGGAAGTGGCTGAGGCTTTGCGGGATCGCGGGATCGAGACAACCCTCCTCTATCGGGGTAAATTGCCTTACAGCGGGTTGGAACCGGAAGCGGGACCGATTATTGTTAAAGAGTTAGAGGACCATGGTGTGCATTACGTGGGGGAAGTCCATCCCCAGTACTTTGAAGTGGACGGGAAGAAAGCCCGGCAATTGGTCTCCGATCAGGGAAACTTTCCTGCCGATCTTTTCTTCATCGGGGTTGGAGTGGTGCCTAACTCGGAAATTGCCAGAGAGGCAGGAATCGTAATAGGGAAATCCGGAGGGATTCAGGTCAACTTCCGGATGGAGACCAGCGATCCTAATATTCTGGCGGCCGGTGACTGTTGCGAAAAGCTTCATTTAGTGACAGGTCAACACCAATTGAACCCTCTGGGAGACGTGGCCAATAAAGAGGGGAGGGTGGCCGGAGAAAACGCCGTTGGAGGCCAGGCCGAGTTTCAGGGAATCATCGGAGCGGCTTGCGTGAAGGTTTTCGACCTGGAAATCGGTATGGCAGGAATCAATGAGGCCCAGGCCAGAAAGTTGGATTTCCAGGTGATAACCCAGGTTTTGGAAGGTTCTTCCCGCGCAAAAATGTTTCCTGGGGCCAAACCAACTCTGTTAAAGATTGTTGCCGATGAGTCATCGGGCCGGCTCCTCGGGGGCAATTGGATCGGTTGGGATGGGGAAGCCCGCAAAATAAATGTCTTGGCCGTTGCCATCCAACAGGGTATGACAGTAGAAGCCATTTCCAGATTGGACTTGGCTTATGCCCCTCCTTTCAGTCCGGTCTGGGATCCCTTGTTGATTGCAGCTAATCTGTTAAAAAGACAGACAATAGGTAATAGGCAATAGCCTGCCTTTATTCTTTTCCCTTTACTTTACCTGGGGGGACGAGTATTATCAAAAAAATATTTATTAAAACTAAAGAAAGACCATCATTATGAAATCAAACGTTCCTGAGCGCATTTTATTGATTGAACCCCGTTCCCCGGCTGAACATGTATTCAGCCGGGCACGAATCCCCCGATTGGGGACTATACTCTTGGGCACTCTCCTCAGGAACCAGGGGTACGAAGCCCGGGTCATCATTGAAGAGACCTCCGGCGTGGTTATCGGGGAAGATTTGCAATGGGCCGATTTAGTCGGCATTTCTTCAATTACCAGTACCATTCCCCGCGCCTTTACTTTAGGGGATCAGGCCAAAGCTTTGGGGAAAAAGGTTGTTTTTGGTGGCCCCCATGTTACCTTTTTACCGGATGAAGCTCTGCCGCACGGTGATTTTGTGGCCCGGGGAGAAGGAGAGGAAACCCTGGCCGAGCTTGTGAATGCCCTTAAAGACCAAGATTCCCTGGGTGGTATTAACGGTCTTTCTTACTGGGAAGACGGTCAAACAAAACATAATCCCGATCGTCCCCTGCTTCAAAATTTAAACGTGTTGCCCATCCCGGACTTTTCACTGATCAAAGGCTGGAATCCGCGTCAATCGGTGGTCCCGGTGGCCACTTCCCGGGGTTGTCCTTATGCCTGTAAATTCTGTTCTGTGGTTACTATGTTCGGCCGGGGATATCGATTTCGTTCCAATGATCTGATCATGGATGAGGTCCGGGCTAATGCCGGACAAGCCAGCCATCTTTTCTTCTGTGATGATAATTTTGCCGCTAATCCCGCCAGGGCCAAGGATCTTCTCCGTCGCATGAAGGAAGATAACTTTCGGACCAGTTGGAGTACCCAGGTTCGAGCCGAATCGGCCTTTGATACAGAATTCCTGGAACTTCTCAGGGAGACCAATTGCTGGGGGGTTTATATCGGTTTTGAAAGTGCCAGTGATCAGGTCCTGAAGGCCTATCGAAAAAAGCAGGACCAGGCGGCTATGAGCCGGGCTATATCGGCTTTTCATCGACATGGGATAAACATCCACGGGATGTTTATGGTCGGGGCCGACGAAGACACTCCGGAAACCATCCGGGAGACGATACGTTTTTCCATTAAAAACCGAGTGGATTCGGCTCAGTTTATGATGTTGACCCCCCTTCCCGGAACCGAAACTTTTGAAGCCCTGGAGCGGGAAAACCGCATTATAACCCGGAACTGGGAACTTTATGACGGGTCGCATGTGGTGCACCGGCCCCGTTTGATGACTGAAGAAGAATTACAAAAGGCCGCTTATCAGGCCCTCCTCTCCTTCTATTCCTGGAAGGCCATTTTAAAACGATTGGTCAAAATGGATATTTATTATAGTTACCTTCGGTTTTACGGAAGAAGGCTTCTAAAAGAGCCAAAGACCGAATGGAAAACCATCGGGTTTGGCTGAGGGATAACTTTTTGGATCAAGTCCAGAAACAATTCGGACCGGCCTGGAAATACAGGGGAGTGCGCAGGGTAGCCCTGATTCCTGGGAATGCCACCGAGGCTTATCAAAAATTTATTGCCGGCTTTTTGACCCGCCTGGGGGTGGAAGTCATCCAGGCTAATGACCGGTCGGAGTTTTTACAACCCTTAAAAGAAAAAGTGGACTTGGTTGTAGTGCCTTTCCTGAATTACCTTCAGGAGGAAAAGAAACGCCTTTCCCCGGCCTGGGATCAACTGATCACTGGCATTAAAGAAAAACTCCCTGAAGGTCTTATTCCCATCAAACTGCCTATTGATCTCAAGGGAGAATCTCTTTACCGGTCCTGTGTGCGGGTAGGTCTCTTATTCTCCGATAACACCAACAGATCCGCCGGGCCTACCTTAAGGCGTATCGGCAATTCAGCCCTTTGTTGAAGCCGGAACCGGTTCGGTTTTAATACGAATTTAGACTCTTAATCACCCCTCAATTCCCTTTTATAACATGGGAATTGAGTGTTTTTATGATGGGCTGCCACCTAAAGTCATTCCAAAATATCCTTTATTTCTCTCCTGTCTATTTGACCTTCGAGCCTATTATTCCTAGGGGATAAGCTCATTAACATTGGCATCCCAATATTTGCAAATATTCTCCATTTGATTTGGTGTTTTCTTCGTCCTTGACACCCAGGTCAGGCCCTGTTAAATTTTCCATATTTCCGAATTCATCAGAAAGGAGATAAGCCGTTGGGGATAACTTTTAAAAGACGGATTCAGAAAATGAAGATTTTGAATCCTGCCGATAGTTTTAAGGAGACTATTCTAACCATAGAAACACGGTGGGATCCCCTGACCAAGAGGACCGCAAGGGTCCTTGATCTCCCGATCACAAAATTTCCTCCCTGGCCTTTGGAAGAAATGCTGGAGAAAGGCGGAAAAGCGGTTTGCCCCTTTTTGCCCCGAGGCCTTGGAGAAGGTCACTCCCCAATTCACCGATGATTTTATTCCAGGGGGGAGAATGCATTTCGGCGAGGTCTGTGTTTTTCCGAACCGAATCCCTTTTGACCGGCATTGTGCCGTGGTTGTTTTCACCAAACAGCATTATGTCCCTTTGGCCGATTTTACCGAAGAAATCCTTTTCAGTGCCCTTTCCGCCGCCCGCCTCTTTTTGCGCCGGGTCGTTGAAGTAGATCCGGCCGCACGGTTTTTCTCCATCAACTGGAATTATCTCCCTATGTCGGGCGGGAGCATCATCCATCCTCACCTGCAAATTCTGGCCGGGAAATTTCCCACCCATTACCAGGGTGAATTGATAAAAGGCAGCCGCCGTTATCATAAACATTTTGGAAAAACTTTTTGGGAAGACTTGATCAACTCGGAGCAAGAGCTCGGTCAGCGCTATATCGGTCCTATTGGCCAGACGGTCTGGCTGACGAGTTACGCACCTTTAGGGGTTACCGATATCATGAGCGTTTTCAAAGACAGGAATTCGTTCATTGAGCTTACCGACCAAGATATTAGAGACTTCGCCCAAGGACTGATCAAGGTCTTTCGTTATTTTCAGGAATTCAATCACACCAGTTTTAATTTAGGCCTGTATTCAGGAGACCACAAAGGTGACGATTCTTTTTGGGTGAATGCCAGAATGGTGACACGGAGGTTGTTACCCCCGGTCGGGGCCAGTGACGTCAGTTATTTTGAGAAGATCCATAGAGAATCTATTGATTATAAGAATCCAGAGCGGTGGTGTGCGGAGTTGCGGAGTTTTTTTAAATAGACATTGTCCCCGGTTTAATGGCAAATATTTTGGTGGATCTCGGTTCATCCGAAGATGTCAGAATTTAGTAAGAGGTCGGCCAGTTGTGTAACAAGTGCCGACCGATGCCTCCTGTAAGGCGATTGTAATGCAGATTAAGCATTCCAATGAGGTAGTCGCGGGTTTCCGCAGGATGGATGATATCAGTTAGACCGAAGATCCCCGCCGCATCCCAGGGTTCCGTGTTTTTTCCCATCTGACCGAGAAGTTCCTCATACTTTTCCGGATCATCTCCCTTTTTGACATTGTAAACCACATTGATTCCCGGTTCGAGTCCCATAAAGCTGATTTGGGCCATGGGCCAGGCCACAAAGACGCTGGAATATTTGCCGGCCCCCATATTTAGATAGGCCTGCCCGTAAGTCTTTCCAATAACCACGGTCAATATGGGTACGGTAACCAGAGAAAGGGCATTCATCCAGTTGATAATTTTTCCGGTTACTTTTTTATATTCTCCCTCTTTCCCGATCATAAAGCCGGGGGTATCCACCAGCATAAGGATCGGAATATTATAAGAATCACACAGGACCAGAAAACTGGTAATTTTATCGCAACAATCGGCTGTGAGCGCCCCGGCGCCATGATAAGGGTTATTCGCGATAATACCTACAGAGTTGCCGTCCAGTCTGGCCAGGGCCGTAATACAGGGTCGGGCATAGGAAGGCTTCAATTCGAGAAATTCGCCCCCGTCAACCATCACCCGGATTATTTTTTTCATGTCATAGGTTTTCGAACTTTTCTCCGGGAGAAGCTCCAAAATATGGGCCATATCTTTCCCTGAGCCTTCCGGGACCT
Organism: uncultured delta proteobacterium; assembly: GCA_963782435.1. Classification (GTDB taxonomy): domain Bacteria; phylum Desulfobacterota; class RBG-13-43-22; order RBG-13-43-22; family RBG-13-43-22; genus RBG-13-43-22. The sequence goes on along the minus strand of CAWAKF010000020.1, from coordinate 58,843 downwards.
CGATTTTTGGAGGGAGTTCTTTTGCGTTCGAGGGAAGGTAACTCAGAAATTTTTTGGCCAGATCCATACATTGTTCTTCGGTTTCACCGACGGCATCGACCAACCCGGTTATTTCCCCATGGACTCTCCAGCCCCCCAGTTCCTCCGGCGGTGTGTTCTCCCCAGTGGCCAACTGGGTGACCTTCGGACTGGAAACAGCCATGATCGCCCCTTTTTGCATGACATTGATATCCGACATGGCCGTGTACCAGCTTGAACTGCCGTAACAGGGCCCTAAAAGCACGGAAATCCAAGGGGCTTCCCTCAACCGCCGGTATTGAGCCGGATTCTGTCCACCATGCCCCATGCCAAAGGCCCCCATGGAATCGGGCATGCGGGATCCCGTTGATTCACCCAAAAAAACCAGGGGTAGACCTTTTTTGCAACTGAGCGATCGAACATAATCGATTTTTTTCATATTGGTGGAAGCACTGGAGGCCCCTAAAACCGTCATGTCGTTGGCCACCGTTAAGACCGATCGGCGGTTAACCAAACCGGAGCCGACGATTTTGCCGTCGGTGGGAGAACGCTCTTCCTGACCCGGCCATTCGGAGTGGGTAAAAAGTCCCAGTTCCTGAAAGGAGCCTTGGTCGAAAAAATATTCGATCCGCTCCCGCACATTGAGTTTTCCGGCGGTCTTGCGGGCCTCAAGTTTTTTAACTCCACCCATGCCCAACTGGTGTGATTTCTTCTTTACGAAAAGTTCCATTTTTTCATCGTGTGTCATTTTAATTATCCTTTTGCAATAAGTATTCGTTTTCTCCTAACCAATAATAAGGGAATTATTTGGCTATTAAATTCGGAAGCCAGTTGCTTATTTCCGGGATAAGCATGACGATAAAACCATAAATTAAACTGACCAAAAGAAATTTAGGGAAAAGTTCCCGGATAACACGACCGGCATCTACCTTCGCAACGGCCGCCGAAGTATAGGCTCCTACACATACCGGCGGGGTCATCAGACCCATGCCTACGAAGGCCCCGTTAACGACATAGAGATGGACCAGATCTATTTTGAGGGCAATGGCAATCGGAGCAAAAATAGGAAGGGTGAGATACATAATGGGTACGACCTCCATAAAAGTACCCAGGATGAGAACGACAACGGCCTGAGTCATAAAAAAGAGCAATGGAGTAACCCCAATATTGACAGCCATATCGATAAGTTTGTGAGGTATGCGGGTATAGGTTAAGGCCACGGAAAGAAACGTGGCCGTGGCAATAATGGCGAAGATCATAGAAGTTGTTGTTGCCGTGCTTTTCAGGGCTTGCCATAAACCCTTTAACGTTAACTCCCGGTAGAAAAAGAAACCGACCAGAACCGCCCATAGACCGGATACCGCTGCGGCTTCCGTGGGGGTCAATAGTCCGGAATAAATTCCCCCTAAAATGATCACCGGCGTTAGCAGGGCGGGGAGACCTATCCAAAAATCCGAGAGAAATTTTTGCAGAGACGCTCGAGGATATTTCTCCATTGTTCTGGATTTCCAGACCACCAGAATAATAAGGAGTCCCCCATAGACAAAGGCCGGTAGGATACCGGCCGCAAAGGTTCTTGAAACGGGTTCGCCGGTGATGGCTGAGAAGATGATGGCACCATTGCTGGGTGGAATTAAGGCATCAAGACTCCCGGCGCAACAAGCCAGAGCGGCGCTGAAAGCCCTGGGATAACCTTTTTCCTCCATAATTGGTATCATGATGCTTCCAATGGCGACAATAGCGGCCAGGATCGATCCGCATAAAGCTCCGAAAAAACCCATAGTCAAAACCATGGCTATACCCAAACCGCCCCGGAGGTGCCCGACCACATCAATAAAAACATTGATCAATCGTCTGGCCATACCGGCTTCCACCATGATCATTCCGGAAAAAATAAACAAGGGTATGGCCAGTAATACATATTTGGAAATAGAATCGAAGGTCACCTGGGTGATCATACTCCAGGGTAACCCTAACCCATTGATGACCACCATGCTTCCGGAAAGCCCGAAAACAAGAAAAATCGGGACCGAGATCATCAGGGAGATAATTCCAATGATCAATGCCAGGGGAATCATATCAGATCTCCTTCGGATTGATGGATGTTTTTCGAACAATGGGGTTTACAGCATATCCAAATCTCTTGAAGCAGAAGCTCAAGATCGAAAAGGATCAGCAAGGCAAACCCGATAGGAAAGGTGGAATAGACCCACCACATGGGAAAAGTCCACTCCGTAACGGAGGTCAGTCCGATCATCTTAAAATAAGAAACCGCCGATAATCCTGCGATAAAAAATTGGAGGGCCACCAGGAGGATTACTCCATAAACAATAATCAGCAAAAAGGATCTGGATTTACCTTTTAGCTTTTGAGGAAGAATATCGACGGAAATATGTTTTCCGGCCTTAAGCAGTACACCCAGCATGGGGAATACGATAAAAGGAACCAGCAATCTGGGTATTTCCTCCATGAAAGCCCGACTGCTCCCCCATAGGTATCTTGTAGTGGCTTCAGCAATCAGCATCGTCACATTCAGTCCGATGATCATGGCAGCGAGCCCAAGGATGATTCTGGCTATCAGACCGGTTACCTTGTCAAAATAGTAAAGTACTTTTTCCATAATAACCTCACCTAAAGAGGAGGGATTTTAGGTTCCATCTTTCCTCTAAAGATCTTTTGCCAATTACGGGCTCTTTTTTACCCTAAAAATCAGCCAGTTTCAGTCTATGGGCAGGTCCCCTGGAAACCCTCATGCCTCGCTGAGACACCATAAAAAATGAAAACAGGATTTCCCTAATTTATTTTCTTGCTTTGAGCTCCGGCCTTCCTGCCGGGCTTTGAGTAATTATCGTACTAAGTACCTCCTATTTATAACCCATAAATTTCATGGCGGCTTCATAAAATTGGGGGTCCATATCCTTACCCAGTACCGGCCAAACCCGGGTGGCGTAAATCTGGTTTATTTTCTTCAGTTCCGATTTTGACATGGATACTATTTTCCCCCCTTTTGTTTCTTTGAATTCTTTTAAGATATCATTGGAGTAGCTGATAACCGAATCGGTGGCATCTTTGCTGATTTTAGGCGCCACTTTAGTCAGGATGGTTTGTTGAACATCCTTTGGGAGGCTGTCCCACCACCTGGCATTAGCGACGATAAAGGCATCGGTATAACCGGTATAAGGCAACACCCCATACTGGGCAATATCCCACCAACTATAGGCTTTCAGGGCGGAAGGATTGGTCACAAAAGTATCAATCATGCCTTGTTTGAGGGCTGAGAACATTTCACTGGTACTTACTGAAACAACACCCATACCCAGGGCTTCATAGCCTGGCTTTTCACCGGCGGTCAGGTAACGGATTTTCCGGCTTTTGAGTTCTTCGACGGTACCATTCATCGGTTTGGTGCTGAACATTGCAGAGGGACCGACAGGATCGTAACAAAGGATTTTAATCCCCAATTTTTTTTGAATCCCCTCCCATTTTGCCTTCCCTACCGGGTTATTGGTCCAGAACTCCCTTTGTTTTTCGTATCCGTGCCAAAAATACCCGAAGGAACCCAGCATGAAATTTTTGTCTATGGGTACAAAATTTAGGTCGAGAACACCGGCCAGTTCCACACTTCCCGAAGAAACGGCCGAAAGGGCCTGGCGGATATCAAAAAGCTGACCGGAATGAAAAACCTCAATCTTTAATTTACCGTTGGTGGCCTTGTTACATTCTTCCGCGAATTTGTTGGCGTAAATAGCCGACTGATGTTGAGGGAACCAGTGATAGGAAAGTCTGGCCTTGATCGGTTCGCCTGCGGCCGTCGAGACCGAGGGATTAATAAAGACCATTGCTAATAAAACAATCAAGAAGAGAAAAAAAACGGTGAATGAATTAAGAAAGTTTTTTTTAACATTAAGCATGGCATCCTCCTATTGGTTTGGTTTTTAGAATTTGATTCTTAGCTTAAAAAGAGACTGAAAATGAATCCCCTTCTTTCTAATGGCCCATTTCCGTTACCTGCCTGTTTTTGATGAGATCAAAGGATTTAAATCCTTCGTCCCCGATCCCGCCAATACGGTTCTTTGAGTACCTTGCGAAGCACTTTCCCATAAGCGTTTTTGGGAAGATCCAAGACAAATTCGACGCTTTTGGGTTTTTTATAACTGGCCAACTGTTTTTTGCAGACCTGGATGACCTCTTCTTCGGAAACCAAATCCCCCGGTTTGGCCACCACAAAGGCCTTGACGGATTCACCCCAGATATCATCGGGGACACCGACTACCGCCGCCTCTGCCACTTGAGGATGGGTCATAATGGCATCCTCCACCTCCCGCGGATAAATATTAAACCCACCGCTGATAATCATATCGTGTTTGCGATCCATGATAAAGATGAAGCCATCCTCGTCGATAGTTCCCATATCCCCCGTATGAAACCAGCCTTCCCGAAAGGCTTCGGCTGTGGCTTCCGGGTGTTTCCAGTATTCCTTCATTAACTGATTGGTCTGGATAAGAATCTCCCCAACTTCTCCGGGTTTGATAGCGGAGCTATCGTCTTTAACGATTTTTACCGCCACCCCAAGGGCGGGCTTTCCGGCCGAAGCCAGGCGCCGTTGTTCCTTTTCGGTCCCGTCGATGATATGATCTTCCGGGCCTAAATAAGTGATCGGCTGCGGGGATTCAGTCAGACCGTAGTTCTGCCTGAAAATATTCCCGAATATCGTGATGGCTTCTTTGAGTTTTTCAGGGGACATGGGAGCCGTGCCATACCAAATCCGCTTAAGGCTCCTTAGATCATAGCTGCGTAAATTGGGATGCATAAGGATCATATTCAACATGGTGGGAATAAGCAGCACGGCGGTGACCTTTTCTTTTTCGATAGTCTGAAGCACAAGGTCGATGTCGAATTTATCGAGAATGACGTTGGCGGCCCCTCGAATGGCGTAGCTGCTCATCATCAGTCCGGCGGCATGGGTTAAAGGACCGATGTTTAAATTGACATCAGTCGGCAAAATCGGCTGATCCAGATTCAACAAGGTATTGACCAGGCGGTTATAGGTGATTCGAAACGTTCCCACGGCCCCTTTTGGTTTTCCTGTGGTGCCGGAGGTATATTGTATCCGATCGAGGTCATCTTCATTGACCACAATTTCCGGGAGGGTTTCAGGTTGTTTTTCAACCAGGTTCTTATAATTTAGGGCGTTATCGCGATTACCGCTCACAATAATAACCTGTTTAAGATGGGGCAAGTCCGGCAAAATCGGATCGATAACGGGCCATAAATTCGCTCCGACAATAAGGGCGTCGGCTTCGGAATCATTCAAAATATAGGCATGTTCCTGGGCGCTCTGACGGGCATTTAAAGGAACGACAGCCAGCCCGATCATGGGTATTCCATATAAACTCTCAACGAGTTCGACACAATTATTTAAGAGGACGGCCACCTTCCGGCCTTTTTGGAGCCCTATGGATAGAAGGGCGTTGCCCAGTTTGTTTGATCGGACATTAAGTTCACGAAAAGTCAGCCGCTGGTCCTGAAAAATAATGGCGGTTCGGTCCGGATATCGGCTGAGGGCAAAGGTTTGCAACAACCCTGGGTTCATCTTCTGACGCCTCCGAATTGATTTAATAACTTAAATTTGATCTGTCTTTGGCTGATCAACACCTCATAGTTCGAAAAACAGGCCCCAGTTGTCTTGGAAGTATTTCATAAGCCTGTTCAACCCAATCACATAAGATTGGCCTGGTTTCTCTTGGATCGATAATATCCTGAACCCCGAATCGCTCTGCGGTTCGAAAGGGCGATTCGAATTTATGGTAATAGTCCATAAGTTCCTTCAGGCGGGCTTCCGGATCTTCTGCGGCTTGTATCTCCTTCCAATAGGCCGCCTGCACTCCGCCTTCGACCGGTATGGAACCCCAAAATCCGGAAGGCCAGGCATAACGTAGATTTAAATCCCTCTGCCGACCGTAGCCTGAACCGGCTACTCCGAAGGCCTTTCTGAGCAAGACAGCCACCCAGGGAATCTGGCTTTGTTCGATGGCCTCGAGTGCCCGAATCGCTTTGCGGATGGTGCCTTGTTTTTCCGCCTCCCGGCCGATCATCACCCCGGGTTGATCGACGAAATTAACGATGGGTAAATGGAAACTATCGCACATATCCACAAATCGAATCATTTTTTCAGCCGCCTGGGCCGTCATGGCCCCTCCTAAATAGTTGGGGTCACTGGCCATAATACCCACCGGAAAGCCATTTAATCTCCCCAGCATGGAAATAACCGAGGGACCTTGATGGCGGCCTATTTCGAAAAGGGATTCCTGATCAAAGACCATTTTAAGGATCTTGCGGGCATTGTAGCTTTTACGTCGGTCATTAGGTACAGCCGAGAGGAGTTGTTCTTCTTTTCGGCCGGGATCATCTGCCGGGGTTTGACGTGGAGGGACCTGATAGGCATTTTGGGGAAGGTAAGAAAGAAAGGTGCGGACTTGGTTAAAGGCATCGGCCTCACTCTCCGCTTCATTGTCGACCACACCGCTTCCCCGGGCATGTATTTTGTAGCCCCCCAGATCTTCCTTGGTCAATTGTTCGCCGGTGGCCGGTGTAACCACGAAAGGACCAGCGGCGAAAAGTTGACTCTTTTCTTTAACCATCACCGAAAAGTGGGCACCCACTACACGAGCGGCTCCGAGCCCGGCCACAGACCCCAAGGCGGCGGCAACCACCGGAATGAGTCCCAGTAAAATTCTGGAATCGTTATTAGGATAGCCAGGTAGTTTGGTAGCTCCGGCTTTTTCCAATAACTTGACACTGCCACCGGCCGTATCCACCAACCGGACTATCGGGATTTGCATCTCCCCGGCCAGCCTTTCCGCCCAGATCCATTTTTCCGAAACAGTAGCCTCCGAAGACCCCCCCCGGATGGTGAAATCCTCCCCGGAAACCACTACCCGCCGCTGGTTGATTCTTCCGGTTCCGATGACGATATTGGCCGGGGTGAATTCGACCAGGTTTCCCTGGTCATCATATTTGGCTGCACCGGTGAGGCCTCCGATCTCCCGAAAACTTCCCTGGTCCAGTACCTGGTCGATTCGTTCCCGGACGGTCAGCTTCCCAGCCCCATGATGACGGGCCACACTTTCCGGTCCTCCCATTTGCTTGGCCATTTCTTTTCGACGGACTATCTCTTTTACTTCCTCTTCCCAACTCATGGCATCCCTCCGGAATTTTAAGCATAAACTAAGCCTAAATTAAGCGTTTATTGCACATACAAATAGATAAGAATGTGGTTTCTGCAACGTTGTTGATTTCGGATTGAGAGAATTTTATAAGAGTCCATGCAAAATGTTTCATATCAATGTCATGCAATTTCTGCCTGGCTCCTTCTAAAACCTCCAAACAAAAGCCGTGTGATGTCGTATATCCTGTGTTGGCTGGGGCTCGCAGTACCAAAATACAGCTTTGCCCCTACCGCCTTGGATCTGCGGCATTCTTGGCTTTTCCGGAGGGTAAAAAATGGGCTACTTTCTTATTAATCCAGGATCTTACTTTTAGTGAACTCCTCAATGACTTCGATTTATATCGAAAGTCAGCATCATTATTGGTTGATAATGACTTTCTCCTAACAGGTTTATAATATAATAGTTAATAGTCCTATTGCCGTCATTCTCCCGAAAGCAGGAATCTAGGTTGAAAAGACTGGATTCCGGACCAAGAGACTGTGTCGCAATCCATTTTTCTGTCATTTCGACCGAAGGGAGAAATCTTGATATTTAATGATATAAACAACTTAAAATTACTCACATGCATTCGGGACGGCAAATTTTACTATTATGACCCAGTCTCCAAGTCCGGAATGACAAGACTGTAAAGTGATTACTGATACGATACATTATTCGAGTGGACATGTCCGATTTTTAATAACCCATCTTTTTTTTCAATTCCTGATCTACCCAGATACGAGCGTGGATCGGACCGGATCGTTGGTGACCGACCCGTAATTCTCCGCAGTAGTTTTTGACCCAGGGCCACCAGGCCACATAAACGTATTGTTGGGGGAGGATTATGGCCGGAGCCTGGTCGATGGCATAAACGATCAATTTTTTTAAAATTTCATTGGCCTCTTTGGCGGTATGATTCGGATTTCCGGAAGTCTCCTTCCAGGTTTTGTCAATATAAGGATCGCTCATCATGTAAGGGTTCCAGGTCTGGCCGGTTATGAAATTTTTCCGTACTCCTTGAAACGGGGTACCGGGACCGCTGTTGAAGAATAATCCGGCTGAGTGGGTCTTTTTATTCATTACACTGACCCATGAGGCATAATTCATGGGTTCAAGTTCCAGTTTGACGCCGATCCTGGCCAGATAAGCCACCACCATGGCCGCCAGGTCGAGATCCGATGGAAAGGCGTTATTAATCTGGGCTTTGAAGGAAAAACCATTGGGATAGCCGGCCTCGGCCAATAGCTTTTTGGCTTTTTCCGGGTTGTAGCTGAAGAGCTCCCTGGCTGAGGGTGGAAGTTTCTCCAGAGGCGTATAGATTTCCTTGAACGTTGAAGGGAAAGGATATGTGTGCAGTTCCGCATTACCTTTATAAAAGGATTCGATAATTTCCTTCTTGTTGATGGCCAGGTTCATAGCCCGTCTGACCCGGATATCATCAAAGGGCTTGGTATCCATTCTCATAGCCATTGAAATATTATCCCCTCTCAAGACGCGTTTCCATTTCAACTGAGGGTTGGACTTCTTAAGTTCATCGACATACTTCCAGTTAACAGTCATCATCAGATCAATCTTGCCGGTCCGGAGGGAGGCAATCTGCGTGGCTTCATCCTTGATAAGCATCATTACCACCTTGTCGACAAAGGGAAGTTGATATTTTTTGCCCCCGATGATTTCCGAGCCCCAATATTTCGGGTTTTTGGTGTAGGTCTGTGAGTGCCCCTCTTTATAATCGGTGATCATAAACGGTCCGGTGCCGCAGGCGTTTTCCCATTTGTTGGCACCTCCCGGGGCCTTCTCCTGCTCGGGCGCCTGGATGGCATCCATAGCCCCCCACCCTACCCGGTATTGCCAGTCTGGGTCCCACTCCTTCATGTGCATGATGACTGTATATTTATCGACGACTTCCCATCGGTCAATGAAATCCATCCACTCCGGAATGGCCCTTTTAGAATTCTTGAGCCGGTTCATGCTGTAAACTACATCATCAGCGACTAATTCTCTTGCTTCCATGACTCCTGGCTTGTCCTGCCACATAACTCCTTTGCGGAGGTGAAAGATGATTTGCATGGGATTTTTCTTTACCTCCCATTTCTGCACAAGCTCGCCCCTGACGAACTCAGGAGGAATCCAGGCAACTTCGACGAAGTCGTATTGTTTGGTCCCTCTTGGCCCTTTCTGAAGATCCCCCATCAGCAAGTGTTCCATATAGAAACCCGTATCGTAGCCGTGTTTCCAGCTCCAATTGGCGTTATCCCAGGTCATGGGATTAATTCCGGGATACTTCTCCAGGATCGTAAGAGCGCCGCCGTACTGCGGTGTCTGGGCGGTTGGCCCGGCCGCGAAGACGCTGGGAACCCATACCAACATAACAAACGATGCCATCAGGAATAACTTCAAGCCTTTTTTCATTTCAGACCTTCTTTTGAAATGTTTTAACTTCAAGGGTGCCAACCCAAAAAAATTCAACCCTGAAGAATGTCTCACCCCCCTTCAGGAGGAGAACTGCTTTTCAGTCCCCCATTTTATTCCGATAATTTGTTCAGAAATTCCAAAACGATTCGATTCACCTCCTTAGGCCGTTCTATCATGAACTGATGGCCTCCCCCCGGAACGATTTCCAGCCGGGAACGGGGAATTCTCTCCGCCAGGATTTTTGAGTTTTCGGGTACCACCAGAGCGTCTTCTTTACCTGTCAGAATCAGGGTTGTTGCCTTTATCTTGGGGAGTTCCTCATAACTATCGAATTGTTGTACCGCCTGGCGTTGTTGTATCAGTACTTCCGGGTCAGGGGGATGCTTTTGGGAGGTCTCGAGGTATTTTTGAACCACTTCGGGATGGGTTTTCATCGTCTCTTCGGTAAATAGGTTCTGGCGGGCTTTTGCGGCCTCATCAGGCGAATTACCATACAACGCTTCAGGGGCGGCAGTGTTTTCAAAGCCGGGATCGCGGATGGCATGGGCGCCCCCGCAACCCGTGCAGCATAGGATGAGTCCATTAACCCTTTCGGCGTGTTGGAGGGCGATTTGTTGAGTGATGAGTCCCCCATGGACACCCCGAGAATATGGGCTCTGGGGATTTGCAGTACATTCATTAGTCCCACGGTATCCTCGGCCATCAGGGAGATGGTATACGGAGAATCCGGTTTGTCAGAACGGCCTATGCCGCGGTTATCAAAAACGATAGTCCGATAATGGGCTGAAAAATCCGGGACCTGGCAATACCAGTGATCGGCGTTACTCCCAAGGCCCCGAATAAGTACCAATGAAAAACCGGAACCGTAACTTTCATAATACAAGTTTATTCCATTGACATGGGCGATCGGCATAGGCTGTTGCTCCTTTCTGATTGGAATGTTTTTGTCATGAAAAACATTATCCCCGCATCAAATAAGCATTTAGGATACTTTTATGCACTTCCCGTTAAAAAATTACGCTTGACCAGGGACTAAAACCGTTTAGTCCGAATGGAATAGGGCAGTTTGTCCCGATAACGGCTTATAATATACTCGATGGGTTGATACTCAGTGTTGATATAAATTGTTCTGACCACAATCACGGCAGAGCCTTTTTTTATTTGCAAGTGTTCGGCTGCTTCGGAATCGGCACGTTCCAAAGAAATATTGGAAGTTCCTTCCACCACCTGTATGCCTGCCAGTTTTTCAAACTGAGGGATGAAGGGATTTTCATCCAGACGCTCCAATGGAATTTGTGAACCGAACTGGTACGGTAAATAATAGATTACGCTGGAAAGCGGTTGATTCTGGAACCAGCGGACGCCTTTAATCTGAAAGACAAATTTATCCTGGGAGGTTTTAAGATTTTTTTTTATTTCTTCAGTGTTTGCTACCATGCCGAATTCATGGATTTTGAAGGTCATCTTCGAACCAAAATAAAAGATGTCATTCAGATTGTCGACCATGGGGAGCTGAGTCTTCCAGGTATCTTTACTATTGATGAAACAGCCTGATCCCCTGACGCTGTGGATAAAGCCTTCATTGGTTAGAATCTCTTTGGCACTTCTGATTGTGGGACGACTGATTTGGTATTTCTGGGTTAACTCATTTTCTGAGGGCAGGCGGCTACCAGAGGGCCAGGTTCCTTCTATAATATTATTCCGGATTAACTGGGCCACCTGATAATAGACCGGCAAAGGAAGGTCACTCGGATTTCGAAGTGCTCCACGGTTTTTTTGTTTAACCATAGCCCCTTCTTTTAATATTAAGTTGTAAGTTATCTCTTACAACTTAATATTATATTTGTCAAGTAATATTACGATTTCGTTTCCATTTGAATAACATAAAAAAAATTTTAGGAATGAAAATTACTATCCTGGTCTAAAGTTGTTAAAATTACTAAAAGAAAATATTCAGAGCTTGGGATTTTTGACAAACGATTTTGTCAGGGATGGATGATTTGTAAAAGAAAAGTTCAAGATTCTATCGGCCGAAGAGGGTATTGTTTTTTGGGGATAAAAAGTTGCTGATTTTAATAAGGCTTTGGGAGGGTTTACCATCGGGCATCGTGGGCCTGAGAAGGTTAGAACCATGGGGAATGGTTGTAACTGAGAGTGCGGGTTTTAGGATATTTAGAAGTGGGATCTCCCGGCATTTTGGACTAACGAAATTTTATCTTACTCAGGAGAGTTCATTAAAGGGGTAGGATGCGATTAGCAGATTGTTGCAGACGACAAATTCGTAAAGAGCATCTCCCCGACGAAAGCCGTGGTCCAGTATTTTCATTAAGAAACTATAAAATCCTGGACCACGGCTTTCCCGGAATAACCTGAATGGGGTTTTGGTGACCAGTTATGATGTAGGCAAGATGGTTGACTACGAAGGTTCTTATTTTTCCCTGTCCTCTATTTCCTTCCGATTTTCTTTGCCTGCTGAACATACTCTTCTTCAGTGATGACCCCATCCTTATTGATGTCCCAGTATTTGCAGTTTTTCTCCATTTTGGGAGATTTGGACATGCCGATACATTCCTGCAGGCTGAGCTTGTCGTCCTTGTTCAGGTCTGCTTGGACAAGAACCATTCTGAGGGCGTATTTAATGCTTTGAATGGGAACCCCTATTTCCTGGGTGGATAAAGGCCCGGGGTCCAGTACAAAATTAACGACTATAGTACCTACAGTCAGAAAATACCAAATCTTGAAGCCTCTCAGGTCGTCTTCTTCTGTTATTATGTTAACAGGGGAGCCATATATCCGAAAATGCTGGAGGCGCTGTCATGGGGCTTGGTCTCCTCAAGACTATCGATCTGGGCAAAATGATCCCTGACTTCCTCCACAGTGATGTCCCTTTTCCCGTCTCCAAGACAGATGCCATTTCCGGAAACAATGGCGGTGCGCCCATACCATCCAGCGCCCATAACATAAATATTTCCTGAAACCTGATTTTCCTCGGAACAAAGATAAAGCACCAGGGGAACATTAAATTTGGGTTTGAGCTTTTTCCCCACATCCGCGGGCATGACGTCTTCTGTCATCCGCGACCAGGCCGTAGGGGCAACGGTATTGACTTTGATATTATATTTGGCGGTTTCCAGCTTGACGGTGTTCATGATACCCATCAGCCCCATTTTAGCGGCCCCGTAGTTGGCCTGACCGAAATTCCCGTAAAGACCCGAGGTGGAGGTGGTGAAGATGATTCTTCCATAATTATTGTCTTTCATGACCCGGGCTGCGGGTTGGGTGACGCAGAAGGCCCCTTTCAGGTGGACGTCGAGGACCAGGTCCCATTCTGATTCTTCCATTTTCAAAAAGGAACGATCCCGCAGGATGCCGGCGTTGTTAATGACGATGTCCACCTTCCCGAAGGCGTCCAGGGCGGTTTTGACGATGTTTTGTCCGCCCTGGAGGGTGGCCACCGAATCGTAATTGGCTACGGCTTCACCACCGGCGGCCTTTATTTCCGCTACCACCTGATCGGCAGCCGACTGGCTGGCGCCGCTGCCGTCTCTGGCCCCGCCGAGGTCGTTGACCACCACCTTGGCCCCTCTTCGCCCAAGTTCAAGGGCATACTCTCTTCCGATCCCGGCTCCGGCCCCGGTTACAATGGCTACTCGGTTGTCGAATCGTATTTCTAACATAGATGTACCTCCCGTTTTATTTTGATTTTTTTAACTATTTTTGTGACTAATAATTTGTTCTCCAGAAAGGATTAGGTGAAGAAAAACATTTTATGGTTTATCGGTAAGATAGTTTTATCTTAGTTTATGACCGAGGGACTCAAAAAGCTGATTAATTCATCGAACGACTGGACGGTTATCGGTTTTCCTTCCGGACGGCCGAAGCCCCAGGCTACATAGATAAAGGCTATGCCAGCCAGCCGCGCTGCTGTTTCGTCTCCAACCGTATCACCGATGTATACCGGATAGTATAGTGAATGATGGTATTTGAGTCTTGAAAGCATTTCATTTTTTGGCAAACCCGAAAGTCCGTGACAATCAAACCCGGAAAGCAGGGGTTTTAAATTTGAAAAATCGAGAAACAGCCTCATATACCATTCCTGACAATTACTGACCAGGAAAATTTTGTGCCTGTCTACCAACTGTTTGATACTTTTCAGGGCACCGGCAAAAAATTCTCCACCTTCGGACTTGACCGATTCGGTTTCATATTGATTAAGGGTGTTTATTAGTTTGGGAAAGGCGGCCCGGATTCCGGGCAGCAGGATGTCAATACATTGCTCATAGGGATGTCCGGAAACCTGCTCAATCTGCTCAGGACTGATTATTCGGTCAATTCCTAATTTCTGCAGGCCCCGATTCCAGCCTTTAGCGCAGGCCGGAGAGGCGTTCCAAAGGGTCCCGTCAATGTCGAAAATGAGGGCGTCGAACGCTTTCTTTCTGTCGGGCATTGAGGTTACAGCTTGAGCTTCCCTTTGTAATAGGTCTCCTTCACATGTTTGGCCTTGGTCTCGGCCCAGGTCTCTAACCCCATTTTTTTAATCAGACACAAATTAAAAACCTTCGTGTTGTGCGGTCTTTGGGAAGCGCCGTCGGCATAGGGGTGGAGGTGGTCACAGGGGAAGTCGGAACAGTCACAACAGAAATCAAGGTCTTTTTTTTGAATGCATCGATAAACATTACAGGGTTCACCCATCTTCAGAAAAGGGATGGTCCCATTTTGCGGACGGCAGCCTTTACAAATTGCCTCCTCCGAAGGAATTCCCAGGGTTTGGGCGATCCTCATTCTTAAATCCGGGTTGTCCTGGGCAAGATAAACCGGACAATTGAAACAATCGAGACCGCAAGGTGCGGTCATCTGTAAATAGTCCATAGATCCTCCATTGTTCTATTCAGTCATTACTTCATTCGGAAGTTCGTCCGTATCCCCAGGAGTGATGGGGAAGTGATCAGCCAGCAATCCTCCGATTCCTTCGATGGCCTGACACAAAGACTCACACGCCCGGCCTTCTTTGATACCCAGAGAGACATCCTGAGCAAACCGGTTCAGGCTGTCAGGACTCATTTTTTCATAAATCCCTTTATCGGCCAAGACCCAAACCTTTCGTTCCAACAAAGAAAGGAAAATCATAACACCGGTATGAAACCTGGTTTTATAAAGGCCTTTTTCATAAAAGGCTTGAACAGCTCTATGATGAACGGTTTCTTCTCTCCTGTGCGATCCGATAAAGACCAATTTCAGCCGGGGTATGGTCGCCCCGATCCTGCGAAAAGGGAAAAAGAGGATAAAACTTAATGGAATGTAAACAAAGAGGGAATCATGAAAGAATAATACCGATACGACCAAAGAAAGGAGGCTTCCGAAAATAAATCCCCCGAGAATTTCCGCCTCCAGGTACCGATCACTTTGGTCCACCACCATCACTGCGATCTCGCCATCGGTTCGGGTTTCCACCGATTGTGTCGTGGCCTTGATCCGTTCTTTTTCTTCAGATGTGAAAAATTGGGCTGCTTTCATCTTATCAACTCGAATTAGTTTCAGTTTTTTTAACACAAATTTCATCTTTTGTTCATCGGGTTTTATTTGTTTGGCTATTCTTCGTATTTATTCCGCAATCCGCAATCCGCAATCCGAAATTGAAATTACCAATCTCCCGAAGCCCCGCCGCCGCCGAAACCCCCGCCGCCGCCGAAGAACCCTCCTCCCGAGTCCCCGCCGCCCCAGCCGCCACCGCCGGGGGGGAAAAATCCACCACCTGTCCAAAACCCTCCACCCCGTCCTGTTCCGGTACCTGAAAAAAGGGAGGGTAAAAAAATACCGATTCCCAATCCGGCGAGGGCGACCAGGATCAACCCGATTATGCCCAGGGGGAAAAGACCCAAATAAATCAGGGCCGGCAAACCGACTGCCCCGGCAATTCCTCCCAAAATACGGGAAAGGCTTCCAAGAAATAACAGGGCCACAAACCCGGCGATAAGAAAAGTAAGGAAGGATTGGGCACCCCTATTTTTTCTCACCCTTTGCCCTTCATCCGCTTTGAATTCCCCCCGGGTGGCATCGATCAAGGCCGAAATCCCGGCTTCGAAGCCACCATCAAAATCACCTCTTTTGAAACGGGGGGAAATGACCAGATCGACGATTCTTCCGGCCAACAGGTCCGTCAGCCGTCCTTCCAAACCACGGCCGACTTCAATCCGAATCTTATGCTCCTGTTTGGCTACGATTAGAATGATTCCGTTATCCTTATTTTTCTGCCCTATTTTCCAGGAATCCGCGACCTTGATGCCGAAGGTTTCGATGGGTTCCCCTTCCAGACTGGGAATATTTAAAAGAACTAATTGGGTTGAATCGGATTGTTCAAAGGCCTTTAATTCTTCCTCCAGGCGATCTCTAATCGCAGGCGAAATCATGGCGGCATAGTCGTTCACATGACCTTGGAGCGGAGGGACTTCTAAAGCCCGGGTCGCGGAGGGTAAGAAGAAAAGGAAGAAAGATACTATCAGAATGATATTTTTCATTATATGTTCATTCTATAAAAGGCCAGTGGGGTTCCATGATTCTCGATTCAAGGTATGTTTTACAAAACTTGATTTTCTCCCTTGAATCCTCGAACCATGGGTTCCTTGAACCCTTGTAGTTTAAAATTTAACCTGTGGGGCCTTTTCCGCCCCGGCTTCGGCTTTAAAAGGTTCTTTAAGCTTCAATCCCAACATGAATTTATTGGTCAGATTGTTGGGAAAAGTTCGGATGGAACCGTTAAAGATTTCAACGGCTTTATTATAACGTGTCCGGGCTACATTGATACGGTTTTCTGTGCCTTCCAATTGGTTCTGCAGGTCCTGGAAATTCTGGTTGGCCTTCAGGTCCGGGTAGCGTTCCACCACTACCATCAGTTTAGACAGGGCACTGCTCATGGCCCCCTGGGCGGCCTGGAATTGGCTGAAGGCCTGGGGATTTTCCAATAAGTCTTTATTCATTTGAATCGAACCCACTTTGGCCCGTGCCTCAGTCACAGCGGTCAGGGTCTCCTGTTCGTGCTTGGCATAACCCTTGACCACCTCGACCAGGTTGGGGATCAGGTCATTTCTTCTTTGATAAGTCGCCTCGACATCCCCCCAGGCGGCTTTGACCGCTTCTTCATTGGTCTGGATGGTGTTATAGCCGCATCCGGCCATCGTCAGCATTAAAAGTAGGAAAATCAAACCAAAACTAATCTGTTTCTTCATGTGAACCTCCTGTGATAAGCCCAGAGAGCCCATATTTTGCGGGGAAAAAGGGTCTAAGGATGCCGGGACTGAAGCTTTAAGCCATCAGCTAACCCGTCAACAGGAAAGGTTTTTGCTAATGGCTAAAAGCCAATGCCTGACCGCTCCATCCGGAAAATGTTCATTTCCGGATGGATACTAATTATGATAATATATCATTTTTAAAAGGCCTTGTCAGCATTTTTAATACGACCCGGGTTCCGTCGAGAGTATTCATTCACAGTAGGCACTTTTTTTGCATAAAGTTTTCATTAAGAAAACAAGTCGGTATTCGACAATACCCAACGCGGGAGGTGGGAATGATCCAGGATATCATAAAAAATCCGATTTTAATATTAGGGTGTGGGAATATCCTTTTCGGTGATGATGGGTTTGGCCCTGCCGTCATTGAACACTTGGAAGCTCATTGTTCATTGCCGGATACCGTTTTAGCTGTGGATATGGGAACGGGTATAAAAGAATTTCTTTTCGATCTCATCATGGCCCCTGTCAAACCGAAACGGATATTTATTTTAGATGCCATTTCTCAAACGGATCGAAAAGCAGGGGAACTCTTTGAAATCCGGCTGGACCGGTTTCAGGAAGGAAAGAAGGGGGATCGACTCTTTCATCAATTCCCATCCATCGATCAATTGCAACAACTCGGGAGCCTGACCGGGGTGGAAATGCGGATACTGGCGGTTCAGGTAAAGGGGGTTCCTGATAGCGTAAGCCCCGGTCTTTCCTCTGAGGTCCAAGAGGCCGTTCCTCGAGCCTGTGACTGGTTGATCAAGGAAATCGGCCCGGAAATAAATTAATTTTCTTTTTATGGATTTTGCGCTACATTAGACGAAAATAAATAAATTATCCGAGGATTCAAACTGGTGAAACTAAAAGAGGTGGTTGAAATCGTCCAGGGAACCGTATTGACTCGGGGGTCTGATTTGGAACTGGAAGTAAAATATTGCGGGGCCATGGACTTGATGAGCGATGCTCTAGCCTATCTGCCACCCGGTTGTATGCTCCTTACCGGGTTGAAAACTATCCAAACCATCAGAACGGCGGAAATGGCTTATGTCACGGCTATCCTTTTTGTCCGGGGCAAGATGCCCGACCCGGAAACTGTCCAATTAGCCGAAGAACTGGGCATTCCTCTGATCAGAACGAACTTCGGCATGTTCGAATCTTCCGGACGTCTTTATCAAGGAGGCATGGCCTCTGTTCCTTTAACCCGACGATGATTGTTAAAAAAAATGTTTATATTCAGAGGATCTGACCTATCCAAAAGGATACGAGGGTGTTGTAAATTTAGAATACAGTTTGGAGTTCAGAGTTCGGGGTATTAGTTTTTTAGCTCCAACATCGAATTTATATCTTAATATTTAGAACTAAACTTGTCGATTTCCCCTTTAAATATTTATTGGTTTTTGTGGTCTCCAGAGCAATAAAATTAAAAATAAGGAAATATTCCCCTTGGAATTTACCAAAAAACAGGAACTCATCTATAATTTACCCATCGAAAATGTGATGAGGAAGAAGGTCATAACGGTTACCCCGGATACGACCATCAGGGAATTGAAAGAAATTTTAAGAATTAATCGAATATCCGGCGCCCCGGTGGTGGATGACGGTCGGCTACTCGGGATTGTCTCGATCGAGGATCTGATTAAGGCCTTGGAAGCCGGTGAGCTTGATGTTCCAGTGGGCCGGAGAATGACGAGACAGTTGATTACGGTTCTGGAAAAGTCCTCTATAATCGAAGCGGTGAAAAAGTTTTCCCAGTTCCATATAGGACGATTGCTGGTGGTTAATGAACAAGGGACCTTAACCGGTATTTTAACGGGAAGTGATATCACCAGGGGATTATTGGAGGCCATCAGTCTGAATGACCATGATAAAGAACTCAAACGAAATCCCCAAATTATTTTTAGAGAAGATATCGTTTCCGACCAGACCAGCCTGGTGTTGAGATACCATATCAAAGAGAAGGATTTTAAGAGTGGAGGAAGTGCCTCCAGCAAGATTAAAAAGTCCATGGAGCAACTGGGGATTCCGCCCCAAATACTGCGCCGGGTGGCTATTTGTGCCTATGAAGCCGAAATGAATCTTATTATTCATACCGACGCCGGCGGAGAATTAATAGTTGAAATTGAGCCCGATTTGATTCGGATGACAATAACCGACACCGGCCCCGGTATCCCCGATGTGGAACAGGCCATGTCTCCCGGATATTCAACGGCTCCCACCTGGATCCAGGAGTTGGGTTTCGGGGCAGGAATGGGTTTGGCCAATATAAAAAAGTGTGCCGATTCCTTCACCATCGAATCGAAGCCGGGCACCGGGACCCAACTGAATATTGTGGTTCACCTCTGATGATTTCTAATTCCTACTAACATCCTTTGAGGTTGCAACTCTTTATTAAAAAGAGGCTTAACCTTGAGGTAATCAGTTCGGGGTTTATTGGACAAACCTGTTACTCCGAACTCCGAACTCAAAACTTGAATTATGGAACCCTCGAATCTTCAAGAACCTGAATACTTACATCCTCCGGCTCTATTTTCTTAAATTGCCTGCCAGTTTTTTTTACAACCTGTAAAAAATAATCGACTTCATCAGCAGCAAAATGAAAAAAGCCCCCTGGCTTTAATTCCTTCCGATTTGTTTAACCTAATAAATACAGGGTGTAAGGGGTAATTTATTCTGAAAGAAGTTCGCCGCCATTGCCCCTTTTCGCTGGCATAGACCTTGCTATTTTATCTTTTCAAAGAGATCACAAGAAGGAGGGGTTCTTTCGAAACTCCTATGATTGAATTACCGGCTATCATTGAACAGTTAAAATTAGAGGCGATTTCGTCTGTCGATCTGGTGAATCGTCCGGTGGTTGGCGGGTATGCCTCGGATCTCCTCAGTTGTGTCATGCGGGGAGCGAAAAAGGACTTCCTGTGGGTTACATTGCAGTCGCATGTCAATGTGGTTGCGGTAGCCAGTTTGTTAAATGTGGCCGGTGTCATCATCACCGAAGGAAACCGGCCGGCCCCGGAGACCATCGCCCAGGCGGAAAAAGAAAAGGTGATCCTGCTGCTTACTCCTAAAGATACCTATTCGGTTGTAGGGCAGCTTAACCTTCTGGGGATCAGTGGTGGATAAGGACCGGGAAAGCGCCTCGAATAATCCGGATCGGTTAAAGCTTTTTAAGGCCGATTTACATATTCATACCGTTCTATCGGGGTGCGCGGAAATAGAGATGATTCCTTCTTTGATTTTGTGGCAGGCGGAAAGAAAAGGTTTAAATCTCATAGCGATTACCGATCATAATGCCTGTCACAATGCGGAAGCGGTCATGGAGGCGGCAGTGGGCACCAACATACATGTTTTACCGGGAATGGAATTGCAGTCTAAGGAAGAAGTTCACCTCCTTTGCCTGTTCGATTCCGTGGAACCCTGCAAGGAGTGGCAGGAAAAGGTTTTTCAGAAACTGCCTCCTATAGCCAACAAAGAGGATTTATTCGGACCCCAGTATGTGGTCAATGCCGCCGGAGAATGGCTGTGGACCGAAGAGCGTTTGCTGGCCCAGTCGGCGGATATGACTTTGGAGGAAATAGTAGACCAGGTAGCTTCTCTGGGGGGGATGGCTATCCCCGCCCATGTAGATCGTCCTTCTTACAGCTTATTAGCCAACCTCGGCCTGATTCCTAAAACCCTTTCGGTAAAGGCCTTGGAGGTTACCCCTTATTTCAATCCCTCCAAAGGCTTCCAGGAGTGGCCTCAACTGAAAGATTGGTGTCTTATTGTCAATGGAGATGCTCATCGGCTGAGTGAGATCCAGAATCGAACGCTGTTCAAGATGGCCCAGCCGGAGATTAAAGAAATGATCCTGGCCTTCCAAGGTCAGGAGGGACGACAGGTCGTGGTCGAATGGCCGACTCAATAAATGCAGGGATTTTTAAAAACAGGAGGGAAAAATGACCCAATCGGAAACCATCGAATTAGAACCTCTCAATAAAATTTTTGAGGAATTTAATGGGAGGCCAGGGACCTTAATCCCGATTTTACAGAAAGCCCAGGAAATTTATGGTTATCTTCCCCCGGAGGCACTCAACCGGATATCCGAGAAAACCGGTATTCCCTTAAGTCAGATTTATGGGGTAGCTACTTTTTATTCCCAGTTTTATCTGACCAGGCGGGGGAAACATATTATCCGGCAGTGTGACGGGACCGCCTGCCATGTACGCGGGGCAGGGAAGATCACCGACGCGATCCAAAATGAATTGGGGATTCAGGCTGGAGAAACTTCCCCGGACTATAAGTATACCTTTGAAGTCGTCTATTGTCTGGGGGCCTGCGGCCTGGCGCCCGTAGCGGTGGTGGACAACAAAGTGGTGGGCCGTTTAGTCCCTGAAAAAATGGCCCAGATCCTGAAGGAGACTTAAAGACCTTGAAAGAGCTCTCTCTACATTTACTCGACCTGGTTCAAAATTCCATTGAAGCCGGTGCGTCCAAAATTGAGATAAAAATCATTGAGGATTTCACTGCGGATGTTTTGCTTATGGAAGTCAGTGATAACGGAAGAGGGATGTCCCAAGAGCAGATTACCCGGGTTCTGGATCCTTTTTACACCACCCGCACCACCCGGCATATCGGTCTGGGGCTTCCTTTGTTGCTGGAAGCCTGCCGCCGCTGTGACGGGAATTTGGAAATCAGTTCCCAGATGGGGAGAGGAACAACGGTTCAGGCCACCTTTAAGTATAGTCATATCGATCGAGCCCCACTGGGGGATATCCCTTCGGTCCTTATGACCGTGCTTTTTTCTGAAAAGACCGTTGATTGGATCTATATCCACAAGGTCAATGAGGAGGAATTTCGTTTGGAATCCTCTGACATCAGAAAAGAATTAGTGGACATACCCATCACGCATCCCAAAGTGAGAAATTGGCTGTTTGATTTTTTGAATAAAGAGGAAAACGGTTTGTTTTCTAAGGCCGGATTAGTGAGGACGTCGGCCTAAAACGGAATTTAGTATTCGGCGGAGGAAACAGGAGGGGAATCAATGACAAAATTGAAAAGCATCGAAGAACTAAAAAAGATCCGTGAAGAGGCCAGAAAAGATCTTTTATCCCGTGTTAAGACAGGGACCCGGATTATTATCGGCATGGGGACTTGTGGGATCGCTGCCGGAGCCAGAGAGGTTATGCAGGCGGTTTTGAATGAGTTGGAAACGCGAAAAATTGATGCCCACGTGGAAACGGTGGGATGTGTCGGAATGTGTGCCAAAGAACCCCTGGTGGACATAGAACAAGCAGGGAAATCCAGGGTCCGATACGGCAATATCACCCGGGAGAAGGTGCCCCGTTTAATTGAAGAACATCTGGTTCGAGGTCAGGTGATTGGGGAATGGGCGGTCAGTCGAATGGATGCACAAAAAACCTGATCGGATTTGAAATTTGAAACCAATAACATCAAGCATTTTGTAGGAGGCAGATATGGCTGAACCTTTTTATCGGGCTAACGTTCTGGTGTGCGGCGGGACGGGGTGCACGGCCTCGGATTCCGCAGAGGTCATTTCCGGATTAGTCAAAGAAATTGCCCGTCGTGGATTGGAGAAAGAGGTCCGTGTAGTCCCGACCGGATGTCGCGGCTTTTGCGCTATGGGACCGATCATGGTCATCTACCCTGAAGGGATTTTTTATTGTCAAGTACAGCCAAGGGACGTCCAGACCATTGTGGAAGAAACCCTGGTCAAAGGAAGGGTAGTAGGCCGTTTAACCTATAAAACCCCGGAGGACTATAAGGAACTTCCCCGGTATCAGGATATTCCTTTTTACAGCAAACAAGTCCGGATTACCCTTCGGAATTGCGGGATCATCGATCCTGAGAAGATTGACGAATACATTGTTCAAGGCGGATATGAGGGTTTGTCCAAAGCCTTATTCGATATGACCCAGGAGGAAGTTATCCAGGAAGTGAAGCGTTCCGGATTGCGAGGACGTGGCGGGGCCGGTTTTTCCACCGGTACCAAATGGGAATTCACCTTCAGAGCCCCGGGAGACTTTAAATATGTGGTTTGCAATGCCGATGAAGGGGACCCCGGGGCCTTTATGGATCGATCCCTTTTGGAAGGCGATCCGCACAGTTTGATCGAAGGGATGACCATTTGCGGATATGCCATTGGGGCCAGCGAAGGTTATATCTATTGCCGGGCCGAATACCCATTGGCCATTAAACGACTTACCGTGGCTATTGCCCAGGCGGAAGAGTATGGCCTGCTGGGTGATAATATTCTGAACACCGATTTCTCGTTTCATCTGCAAATCAAAGAAGGAGCCGGGGCCTTTGTCTGTGGGGAGGAAACAGCCCTGCTGGCCTCGATTGAAGGACGCCGCGGTGAGCCGCGACCCCGTCCCCCCTTTCCGGCCGCTTCCGGGCTGTGGGGGAAGCCGACCAACCTGAACAATGTTAAAAGTTATGCCAATGTCCCCCAGATTATTGTCAACGGTTCCACTTGGTTCAATAATATCGGGACCAGGAGAAGTCCGGGAACCGCCATTTTTGCCTTAACCGGAAAGGTGAATAACACCGGATTGGTTGAGGTCCCCATGGGGATCACCCTGGGGGAAATCATCTTTGATATCGGCGGTGGAATTCTCAAAGACAAGCACTTTAAGGCCGTCCAGACCGGAGGTCCTCTGGGAGGGTGCATCCCTCCGCAGCACCTCAATGTAGAAGTTGATTTCGACTCCCTGCAGGAGGTGGGAGCGGTGATGGGGTCCGGTGGTATGATTGTGGTCGATGAAGATACCTGTATGGTGGAATTTTCCAAGTTCTTCTTAAAATTTGCCCAAGCCGAATCCTGCGGTAAATGTATCCCCTGCCGGGTCGGCGGTAAACGAATGTTGGAAATCCTGACCCGCATCACTGAAGGGAAAGGAAGGCTGGAAGATCTGGATACCATCAAAACCATAGCCAAAGGGATGGAAACGGGTTCTTTGTGTGCTCTGGGGCAATTGACACCCGGACCGGTTATGTCGGCCTTAAAGTATTTTGAAGATGAATTTTTAGCCCATATCCTGGATGGTGAGTGTCCGGCCGGGGCCTGTAAGAGCCTGGTGCGGGCTCGTTGTACCAACGCCTGCCCGGCCGAGGTGGATGTCCCCTCGTTTATTTCCCTGATCGGGCAAGGCCAATACGCCGAAGGCCTGGCGATTCATCGGGAGAAGAACCCCTTTGCTTTGATTTGCGGACGGGTTTGCCCGGCCTTTTGTGAGCAGAAGTGCCGGCGTGGGGATATCGATGAACCGGTGGCCATCCGGCTGGCCAAGCGGGCCATGGCCGATCACGAAATGGAAAAACCATGGACTCCACCCAAGCTCGAAAGTCCAAAAAAAGAAAAAGTGGCCGTCATCGGGGCCGGTCCGGCCGGTTTGACCGCCGCTCTGAGGCTGGCTCAAAAGGGCTATCCGGTGACTGTCTTTGATAAGCTGCCGGTGGCCGGCGGCATGATGGCGGTTGGAATTCCGGAATATCGTTTGCCGAGAAATATCTTGAATCTGGAAATCGAAGCCATCAAAAAAGCCGGCGTGGAAATCAAACTGGGACAAGAAATGGGGAAAGATTTCACCATTGACGGTTTATTGGACCATGATGGCTATAAAGCCGCGATCCTGGCCATCGGCGCTCACAAGGGGCGTCGTCTGGGCATCCCCGGCGAAGACCTGCCCGGTGTGTTCCAGGGGGTCGAGTTTCTGAAAAATGTGGCTTTAGGCAAACCCCCCGAGATGAGAGGAAAGAGTGTGGCTGTGGTCGGCGGCGGTGCCGTGGCCATTGATGCGGCCCGAACCGCCCTGCGGCTGGGGGCGAAAAGGGTCCATATCCTCTATCGTCGGACCCGGCAGGATATGCCGGCCTGGAAGGAAGAGATTGAAGAGGCCTTCCGCGAAGGGATCCAGTTCCACTTCCTGACCAATCCGGTGGGAATCCTGGGGCCGGAACAGGTAACCGGCGTAGAATGTCATTTGCAGCGTCTCGGCGAGTTTGATTCCGGAGGACGGCGGCGTCCTATCCAGATCGAGGCCACGGAATTTGAAGTTCCTGAATTTATCTTGGATGCCGACATTTTCATCGCCGCCATTGGACAGGCTTCGGATCTGGAAGGTCTCCAGAAAGATACTAAAATTGAAGTCAAACCGGATACCACCATCGCCGTAGGGGCAAACCTGATGACAACGCGAGAGGGTGTATTTGCCGCCGGTGATGTAACCTTAGGACCGGCCACGGTCATCGAAGCCGTCGATCAGGGAAACAAGGTGGCTATAACCGTCGATGCCTTTCTCAAGGGGGAACCTGTGGAAAGAGTCCGGTTTGTACCTTCTGATCGAGCAATCCCGCAACTTTTTTCGATGGAGGAGTATGCCGAGGCCAAAAGGCCGGTGGTCAGACGCCTGTCCGAGGAAAAAAGTGTTCAATGCTTTGAAGAGGTCGAAGCCGGTTTTGATGAACATACCGCTCGTGAGGAATGCAAACGCTGTCTACGATGTGACTTGGAATGGTTAAATTCGATGGGTCTCCAAGCTCCGACGGAGGAGAGGAAAGTGCAATCCGCATGAGAAATAGATCCTGTCAGTTTTTCGGATCCCTAATAAGGAGGTTTGTCTAATGGATAAGGTTGTGAATATAAGAATCAACGGGCATCACATTCGGGCCAGGGCCGGACAGACCGTTATGGAGGCGGCCAAGGGGGCCGGGATCGATATCCCCAGCCTGTGCCATCATCCGGCTGTAACCCCCCTGGGAGCCTGCCGTATCTGTGTGGTTGAAATCGAAAGGCAACGGGGTCTTCAACCGTCATGCACCTTCCCGGTCACCGAAGGTATGCGGGTGCAGACTGAATCTCCCAAGGTGGTTGAGGAACGGAAATTCATCCTGGAATTGCTTTTCTCAGAGGGAAACCACTATTGCCCCTTTTGTGAATCCAGCGGGGACTGCGAGTTACAGGCCTTGGCCTATCGATACGGCTTGGATCATTGGGTTTATCCGAATCCAGGCGATGCCAAGCCGGTGGATGGAACACGTGAACATTTTATTATGGATCATAACCGCTGTATCCTCTGCCGCCGCTGTATCAGGGCCTGTAGTGAATTGGCGGCCAATAACACCCTGGGCGTTAAATTCCGGGGGGCCAAGACCGTGGTTTGTGCCGATGGAGGAGTCCCCTTCGGAGAGTCCACCTGTGTCAGTTGCGGTACCTGCCTGCAAATTTGTCCCACCGGGGCTTTGATCGACCGCAAGAGCGCCTATGCCGGACGTGAATCCCAGGTGGAGAGAACCAAAACTGTCTGCATGTTCTGCAGTGTGGGTTGCGGTTCGGAAATTATCACCCGTTCCGGCAGGGTATTGCGGGTGGAAGGGGAATGGGAGGAACATAATAATGGGGTCCTTTGCCCCAAGGGACGTTTCCAGCCCTTCAAGGAAGAGCGGAGACGCATAGAAACTCCGATTGCTCGTAAAGACGGCCGGATGCAGCCGGTTTCCTGGGGAGAGGCCCTGGATACCGTGGCGGAGGCCTTCAGAAAAAGTCCAAGTAAAAAGGTCGGGGCCTGGACGACTTGCCGGACCTTAAACCTGACTTTGAGTGAATTTGTAGCCGTATTCCTGGGAAAAATAGGGGCCAATGTCGGTGTTTTGGAGTTGACCCTGGCCAGATTTAAGCTTCCCCTGGGAGGCTCTTTGAATGATTTACTTTCCGCCGATACCATTTTGGTCACCGGGGCCGATCCACTCGCCGATCATCCGGTCATCGGCTATCACATAAAACGGGCCTGTATGAAAGGGGCTCAATTGGTGATCGTTTCCGACAACAACAATGAGATGAGACGGTTTGCCCATAAGACTTTTGCCCTTGGGGAAATGGGTAAGGCCATAAAATTTTGTCAGGACAGTGCCTCGCCGGTGGTACTCTATGGTGAGGAAACCCCGCCTGACCAAGCTGAAAAATTGGCCGTTTTGCAAAGAAAGGCCCATTTTATTCCCTTGTTTCCGGAAAGTAACGGATTCCATGCCAAGGCCTTGGGTCTTCGGGCCAATTTTGCCCCCAGCCGGATGGAGGCGGTCTACCTTCTCCTGGAAGACACGCAGTTACCGGATGAGAAAATCAAACAGGCCCGGGAGGCAAAATTTTTAGCGGTCCATGCCACCTATCACAGCCCGATCACCGAAGTGGCCGATATCGTCTTTCCGGCCCTGCTTTGGTATGAACATGAGGGCTCGCTTTATAACCTGGAAGGCAAAAAAGTAGCCGTCAGGAAAGCCGTCCCGTTACCGGAGGGTGTGATTCCTGAAAACGAAGTATTAACCCAGTTGGCCGCCCGAATGTAGGAATGGGAGGAGAAAGATCTATGGCGAAGATAAAAATTGCAACAGATTGGTTGGCCGCTTGCGCCGGATGTCATATGTCCTTATTGGATATGGATGAGAGGCTGGTCCAGCTTTTGGATAAAATTGAAATTACCTCTAGCCCGATCACCGACTTGAAACACCCGCCGAGAGACGGTGTTACGGTTGGAATCCTGACCGGTACGGTTAACACGACCACTCATCTTGAAGTGGCCAGGGTTATGCGGGAACGCTGTCAGATCCTGGTCTCCTTGGGTGATTGCTCGGTTTTGGGGGGTGTCCCATTAATGAGGAACCAGGTTAACCTGGAAGACGCCCTGCGCCGGGCCTATGTGGAGACCGAGAGCACGGTGGATGGGCTTATCCCCCGGTCGGAGGAACTGGCTCAACCGATCTTTGCCCGTCCCTTGGATCAGGTGGTTAAAGTGGATGTCTATCTTCCCGGCTGTCCTCCGTCGGCGGACGCCATCCATTTTGTGATCGGGGAGTTATTGGAAGGTCGCATCCCGGTCTTAAAGGACCAATTATTGAAGTATGACTAAAGGGGCAGGAATCTGTGCCTGAAATAAGTCGGTAAAGCAGAGGAGAAGATATAATGCAGAAGATCACGATAGAACCCGTAACCAGGATAGAGGGCCACGCCAAGGTCACTATTAATATGGGGGCCAAAGGAAAAGTGGATAGCGCTTTTATGCATGTCAATGAATTCCGGGGGTTTGAGAAGTTCACCGAAGGGCGTCCCTTTTTTGAAATGCTTCAAATAACGCCTCGCATCTGTGGAATTTGTCCGGTCAGCCATCATCTGGCTTCTGCCAAGGCCTGTGACCGGATTGTCGGGGTGACCCCTCCCCGAACGGCTCAACTCCTTCGGGAATTGATGCATATGGGGCAGTTTATCCAATCCCACTCCATGCATTTTTTTGAATTGGCCGGTCCGGATATGCTGCTGGGGTTCGATGCCGATCCGGCCATTCGAAATGTGGTGGGGGTCATTCAGGCCAATCCGGAATTAGCCTTGAAAGCGGTCCAATCCAGGGCCTTCGGTCAGGACATTATCCGCAAGCTGGGCGGGAAACGCGTTCACCCTATTCATTCTATTCCGGGGGGGGTAAATGCCCCTCTTTCAGCCGAAGATTGCGACGATCTGCTGACCCGGATTGATGAGGTCATAGAGACGATCAAAATCGCCCTGAACGTGGCCAAAGGTTGGTTTGAGGCCAATCGGGAGCTGGTGGATAAATATGCGGTTTTCCCTTCAGGCTATATGGGGATGGTAGACGAAAAGGGGGGATTGCAGTTGTATGACGGCCGGATCCGTTTAACGGATAAAAACGGGAAAACGCTGGAGGAATTCGATCCCCAAAATTATCTGGAGGTTGTTGCCGAGCATGTAGAAGATTGGTCCTATCTGAAATTCCCTTATTACCGTAAGATGGGCTATCCTGAGGGGACCTACCGGGTGGGACCTTTGGGCCGGCTGAACGTGGCTGAAAAAATCAATACACCCTTGGCCAATGAGGAATTTGGTAATTTCAAGGCCCTGGGTGGAGGTAAACCGGTAGAGGGCACTTTATGGTATCACTATGCCCGGTTGATTGAAGACCTGTATGCCATAGAACGGGCCAAAGAAATTCTTATGGACCCGGATGTGCTCTCCACCGATCTGGTCACCGAGTCCAAAGGCCTGACCGGCGAAGGGGTGGGATGTTTAGAAGCCCCTCGGGGGACCTTGTTCCATGATTATAAAACCGACAAGAACGGGATGTTGACCAAGGTCAATCTGATTGTAGCGACCGGCCATAACAACTGGGCTATGAATAAGGCAGTGGAAATGGTGGCCAAATCCTTTGTGGATGGAAAAAAATTAACCGAAGGCATGCTGAACCGGGTGGAGGCGGCAATCCGGGCCTATGATCCCTGTTTATCCTGCTCGACCCATGCCATTGGGGCCATGCCGATGATTATAGAGCTCAGGGAGGAGGATGGGACTCTAATCGATCACGTCGAACGTTGAACCCTCCAGTATAACTCTGCCCTCTCTCCAAACCTGGAGAGAGGGCAGAGAAAAACAGCCCGACGAACTATTATTATTAGACCGCAGAGCATTTTAAGAGAGTAAAACGTCTTTTCAGGTATTGATTTTTCACTTGACTCCTCATTTCTTCCGATTTATACATAGACACAAACAAACTTAAACATATCAGTTGAAGTCCAATCTTTATATCCCTTCATTGTAATTTGTGAAGTTCACTTTTTGTTGCTTTTGGAAGAAAGCCATCGGGCATGATACCGATTGAAGTGAAACCTGAACAAACAATCCTTGCTGACTATTTTTTGTTTTTTATAAAAAGGCTGTTGTTCCACTATATAGGTTTGGACGGCCAAGGAAACATATTGTAATCAAAGGTCCGGAACCGATTCAATTTTTTTCCTTTTGTAACTCATTTTTTTGAAAAAGGAACTTATCCCTTATGCGGTTTTTTTAATCCGAACGTGTCGGGAAACTTTTCTTCAAACACGGTCCCCCCTCGACAGGCAAACTCCTTTTGCCTGGATATTAAAGACCTAACAGAAAATTCCAATAAATTTATTCATGTGTTTCATATTCAGGGAAGTCCCTTGTTTATTAAAGAATTTTGCCACAGGGGACCTCCCGGTCGGATGGTGGCGATCCTATTTAATTAGGCCTTTTCGACCATTATTAATGAGGAGGAATCATGATAAGAAGAATGGCATTGGTTATAACGGCTGCAGCCTCCATCCTGTTTTTGGGGATCATACTTGGGACTCCAGCCGTCCAGGCCCAACAAAAGTTGAGGTACAGTTGCTCTTCCCAGGTTTATGAGGCTTTTGAAAAGGAAAGGCTTGAGCTTTTTACCAAAGCCACAGGTATTGATGTGGAGTTGTATGTGTCCTCTTCTCCCGTGGCAGTGGAACGACTCCTATCCGGTCAGAGTGACATTGCCAGTATAGCCCGAGGGGGCAACTATCCCCTTAAAGCGGGGGGATATAAAGAGACACCCTTTTGCAAAGACCCCTTGGCGGTTATTGTCAATGCCCGTAATCGGCTGCCCCATCTCACGGTAGAACAACTCCGGGATATTTTCGGCAAAAATATCACCAACTGGAAACAGTTAGGCCGGCCGGATGAGATGATCGTTTTGGTCGTACCCGGAAAAAACACCGCCGCTTATGAGAATTTCGGTCGCCTGGCCCTGAAGCGGAAAGAAATTCAATATGACATCATGACTAATCTTTCCACCACGGCCTTAGAAGTGGTCAAGCGTTTTCCCGCGGCCATTTCTTTCGTTACTCAGGGAGCCATAGGAAAAGCAGGAGGAGCAAAAACGGTCAAAATCAATGGTCTTTTCCCGAAGGACAAAGGGTATCCTTATTATCAGGAATTTTCCTTTGTCACCAAGGGGAAACCAGCCGGAGCGGGCAAGGCGTTCATTGAATTTGCCCTTTCGGAAAGAGGGAAAGAGATAATGGAAAAAGAGGCATGATCCCTATTGGACCAAAAGAATAATTGTTTTCAGGAGGTGACAATGGAAAAGGATTTCTATAAACGACTGGAGCAAAAAGGAGTCTCAAGGAGAGACTTCATGAAGTTCTGTACGCTCCTGACGGCAACTATGGGGCTTTCATCGTCCTTCGTGCCCAAAGTGGCCGAAGTCTTTGCCGCGCCCAAACAACGCCCACCGGTCATCTGGCTGTCCTTTGGGGAATGTACGGGATGTTCGGAGGCGCTTTTGAGGTCCATGTATCCTTGGGTGGACGAGCTGGTTCTGGAAATTCTCGACGTGGAATACCATGAAACCATCATGGCCGCGGCCGGCCAGCAGGCTGAAGAAAATCTGCACGCCGCCGTCAAAAAATACGAGGGGCAATTCATTTGTGTGGTGGAAGGTTCCATTGCCACCAATTACGACGGCGGCTACGGCAAAATTGGCGGCCGCCCTTTTCTGGAAATCGCCCAGGAAGTCTGCCCCAAGGCGCTGGCCATGGTCTGCATCGGCACCTGCGCCACCTTCGGCGGCATTCCCGCGGCCAAGCCCAACCCGGGAGGCTATAAAAGTGTCGGCGCGGCCCTGGGAATGAAGGCCGTCAATATTCCCGGTCTGCCCGCCGAACCCGATCAATCTGGTGGGCACCATTGTCAACTATCTGCTGTTGGGCAAACTCCCGGCCTTGGATGACCAGGGCCGTCCGCTTTTGCCTATGGCAAAACCATTCATGACCAGTGCCCGCGGCGGTCCCATTTTGAAAATGACGAATTCGTGGAAGAATTCGGCTCCGAAGAAGCGGCGCTGGGCTATTGCCTTTACAAGATGGGCTGCCGTGGTCCGGAAACCTACAACAACTGCCCGTGGCCAAATTCAACGACGGCACCAGTTGGCCGGTGGAGGCAGGCCATCCGTGCATCGGATGCAGCCAGCCCGATTTCTGGGATACGATGACGCCGTTCTACGGGATAATAGAAAGCGTAGTATCCAATCATGCAAATGACATCGCTTTTAACTGAACTTTCAAAAAGGATGAGGAGGATCATATGGGTAACAGAATAACGATTGATCCGATTACCAGAATAGAGAGGCCACCTCGCATCGAGGTGGAAGTGGAGGGCGGCAAGGTCGTCAACGCCTGGAGTTCCGGGCAGATGTTTCGCGGGATCGAAATTATTCTTCAGGGCCGGGACCCCCGGGACGCGCATCATTTTGTTCAGCGCTCCTGCGGGGTCTGAACCTACACCCATGCTGTGTCCTCGGTGAGGGCAGTCGACGATGCTGTCGGCGTCACCATTCCCGCCAATGCACGCATCGTTCGCAACTTGCTGCATGGCGCTCAGTACCAGCACGACCATATTGTTCACTTCTATCATCTGCATGCCCTGGACTGGGTGGACATCGTCAGCGCCTTTAAGGCCGATCCTCAGAAAACCGCCACCTTGGCCGACAACGTAAGCAAGCCCCATGGGGCGGAACGGCCTATTATCGAGAGGTGCAACAACGGCTCCAGACCTTTGTGGACAGCGGCCAGCTGGGCCCCTTTGCCAACGCCTATTGGGGACACCCGGCCTACAAACTGCCGCCGGAAGCCAACCTGATGGCCGCCGCGCACTATATTGAAGCCCTGCGCCTGCAGGCCAAGGCCGCTCGCATGCACGCCATTTTCGGCGGCAAGAACCCCCATCCGCAGTCCTTGGTGGTAGGCGGCGTTACCTGCGTCAGGGATCTGAACCCCGATCGCATCGCGGAATTCCTCTATCTCTACCCGCGAAACCCAGAATTTCGTTAAAAACGTCTATATCCCCGATCTGCTGGCGGTGGCCTCGTTTTATAAAGACTGGGGGGCATCGGCGGCAGCACGAACTTCCTGGCCTGGGGCGATTTTCCTCTGAGCGCCGAGGAACCCGAGAGCCTCTACATGCCCCGCGGGGCTGATCATGCAAACGCGATCTGGCAACGTCCAAATGGCCGACCAAGGTAAGGTCACCGAAGATGTCACCCGCGCCTGGTACGAAAACAGGTCCCCGAAGCATCCCTGGGAAGGGGAAACCAAGCCCCTCACGGAAGATCCCCAATACCGGCAGGGCAAGTATTCGCTGGTTCAAAGCCCCCCGCTATAACGGCGAGTCCTGCGAGGTCGGTCCCCTGGCCCGGGTGCTGGTGGCTTACGGCAGAGGCAACAAAGACATTAATACCCTTGTTGGACAACACCCTGAAAAAACTGGGTGTTCCGGTGGCGGCCCTGTTTTCCACCTTGGGACGCACCGCGGCCAGGGGCCTGGAAACCGTCGCCATCGGCGACGCCATGGAAGGCTGGATCAATGACCTGATCGCCAATCTCAAAAGCGGCGACACCAAGACCTACGAGCCCTAGGAGATGCCGGAGGCACGGCAATGGCGTCGGCTTGAACGATGTGCCCCGCGGCGCCCTGGGTCACTGGATCAAGATCGAGGACGGGAAGATCGGCAACTATCAGTATGTGGTCCCCTCCACCTGGAACCTTTGCCCGCGGGTGCAAAAGGGCAAATTGGGGCCCGTGGAAGAAGCCCTGATCGGAACCCCGGTGGCCGATCCCAAAAAACCGCTGGAAATCCTGCGGACCGTTCACTCCTTTGATCCTTGCATTGCCTGCGGGGTCCATGTCATCGACCCGGAATCCAATCAGATATACAAAGTGAAGGCGCTTTAACTCCGAAAGAACGTTCAGCGTTAGGCGCCTGCAAGGGGCAGGGGCGTTCGGCGAAATGATAGAAAAAAACGAATAATGAATATAGGGTTTCAATCATGAGGTAATACAACCTCGCGTTTCGTGCGGCTTTACCCAGAAATGAAAGGCGAGAGTACTTGTCCTGTATAGGAACGGGCAAAGGTAAAAACTCTCATGGTCCCTTTAGGGGATCACTAATCATAAAAGTTATTTTCGCCGAACAACGAACGCTCCTGCCAATCGCAGGCGACGAACGTGTTTTCGTATAAAGAGGACATGGATACTCCACCCCGGATCACTATTTTAGGTATCGGCAACATCCTATTCAGCGATGAAGGATTCGGAATCCGGGTTATTGAGAGATTACAGGAAGGCTTTACTTTCTCAGATAATGTCTCCATAATCGATGGGGGAGTGCTGGGAATGAATCTCCTGGGCATCCTTTCCGAGGCGGATCATCTCATCGTCATTGATATCGTCAGAAATAAATGCCGCCCCGGTACGTTTGTGCGATTGGAAGGGGAGGAGATACCTGCCCGAATCAGGGCCAAAAACTCCCTCCATCAGGTGGACTTTCTGGAAGCTTTGACCCTGTGCCAGGTTTTTGATAAAGTCCCTCAAACGGTTATTCTTGGGGTCGAACCCCAGGATATTGAAACGCTTAGTACTGAACTTACGCCCCTAATCCAGCCAAAAGTGGATTTGATGATCGACAGGGTCCTGGCGGAAATAGCCCGCCGGGGAGCATCTTATCACCAAAGGAGTATTGATCATGTGTCTGGCCATACCATCCAGGATTGTAGAAATTAATAAAGACGGCTTAGGAATAATTGATGTGGATGGGGTCATCAGGAAGGTCAGTCTCCTTCTGTTGGATGAGGCCAAGGTGGGGGATTATGTCATCGTCCATGCCGGTTTTGCCTTACACAAAATTGATGAAGAAGCGGCCATGGAAAGTCTAAACCTTCTGCGCGAAGCCCTGGCCTTGACCGAACAGGAGACTGATAATATGGGTTAATCCTACAAAATATCAATTAGGGGATATATAGATGATCCCTTCATGGAGGCTTTGTATAGGGACTTTCTAAAAATAAAACTTCATTTCCCGATCAAACCTATTTAAACTCCCAAGTCTGAAGGATTTCCCTAATAGCGGTAAGATCACCCTTTGCGTGCCCCCATCACAGCCACCACCAGAATGAGCACTTGGAATGTTTTATAAAGTTTCCATTTTATGATCTTTTCTTGGGCCGGTGCAAAACCCCCGGCACTCTCGGAGGAGGGATCTTTGATAAGTTGGTGATGGGTTTCGTTTCCATAGGCCAGTCCTCCGCTTTTTCCGGTTATTCGGTCAATAAGAAAATATAGATCACCACACCGTCCTTTTTTCTCCTTGACCGATATTTCATCATATTTTATACTGTTACTGTTATAGCAATGATAACAGTAAGCAATAATTAGAAAAAAATGCAATGAAAAGAATAAGGAAAGATAATAAAAAGAAGTCATCAAGGTTAATGGACCGGAGGCCTCCTCTGGATCAAATTATTCAAGACCTCCGCCGAATGATGCCCGAGCTGAGTTCTAATTATGGGGTACTAACATTAGGCCTTTTCGGATCATTCGTCCATGGGGCACAGAATCAAAGAAGTGACTTGGATTTGTTGGTTGATTTTAAGCGGGTCCCGACCCTTTTTCAATTTATTCGATTGGAGAAGGCAATAAAAGAAAAATTGGGGATTAAGGTTGACCTGGTTATGAAAACGGCCTTGAAACCCAACATCGGACGGCACATCCTTCGAGAGGTCATACCTATATGAAGACTAAGCGGGAATATCGAGACTTTCTTGAGGATATTTTAGAAAACGCGCAAAAGGCTCAAAGATTTATAGAAGGAATTCATTTTAAAGATTTTAAGAAGAACGAAGAGAAAATATTTGCCGTTGTCCGAGCCCTTGAACTTATCGGGGAGGCGGCTTTGCATATTCCCAAGTCCATAAGATCCAAAGGACCAAATGTACCCTGGACAGAAATGAGCGGGATGAGAAATAAACTCGCTCATGAATATTTTGGAGTAGACCTAAAAGTCGTTTGGAAAACGATGAAAAAAGACCTCCCGCCGTTAATCGAAGAAATAAAACGAATCATTAAAAATCTTGATTCCATCGGTAATCTTTAACTAAAGGGATGTTTGGGTCGATTCTTTTTCTCTGAAAATAGAAAACCGTTACCCCAGTTCCTATCTGCCAGCTTTTATTGATATCGGACCACAATCCCGCCAAAGACAGTGGTCCCTTCGATAATCAGATAATTCTTGTTTTCATCGAAATTTTTACTCAGGTAAGTGGAGGTGCCGAAAGCACCGGAAATATTATCCGGTAATTGGACTCCGCCAAAAACAGCATCGGCTTTAATCCGCACCGGGGTTGATTCACTTAAAAGGACCTCGGCCCCGCCAAAGACGGCGTTGATCTTTATGATTGTAACTTTTTCTTTAAGGTAGATCCCTCGTAAATCAACCACGGCCTTCCCGAATATGGCATTATACTCTTTTGAATCTCGGGGAAGGCCTCGATAAGTCCTCTCTTGAAATACCGCATTTCCGGAATTCCCCAGAAAAGAGGGGAAAGAAATCCAACTGCCAAAGATGATCCTGAGACCGATATAAATGAGAAATAAACCGAAAAGAATTTTAAAGATGGGAAGGTGGATATGAAATATAACATTCACAATGATGCCTACACCTAAGAGAATAATTAAAACGCCCATGAACAGCCCTATTCCCATTTTCATATCCTCCTCCTTAATGTTGATGAGGGATTTCTTTTAAATAAAAAGAGTATAAAATAGGCCCAATAAGGGATCAAGAAAAAAGTAAGGAGGCGGCGCCAACGCGCAGTTCAGCTGTCTTTATCGACTGGACCTGCTCGTTATCTTAATAGGCTTGGATGTATAAGCGCCCTTTACCTTGGTAGGACTTTTAACAATATTATTCCAAGTGAATTTTAAAAATAGTATCCCACCTATATCTACTATTCAGTTTATTATTTCTTTGTAAGTTTACCGTATGCTTCCCCCATCAAAACATGTTTATAGGTTCTATCCGGATTTTCCTTTGGGACGGTTAATTTAAAATCGACATTTCTTTGAAATAATATTATAAAATCTGATCCGCCAAATAAGAAATATCCGAGCATATCCCCCTTCTTGACCGTATTGCCAACCTTGACCGTATCCTCAAAATTGACCGAGGATACCTGCGACATGCCAATCGGCAGTAACGCTACCAGGCCGTATTTTTCAGTTTCAATAATTACGCAACCTCGTGTCTCAATATTTTGCCAGCCGGGCGTGTTTGAATCAAGTACATATCTCTTGATCTTGGCGTCCCAGGTGGTAATACCACCGGCCGCATCATCGGCCCGGATAATGCGAACTTCTTTTATGGTCCCGCCGATCGGGGAAATGATAGCGGTGATAATCGTTTACATCAAGAAAGGTATGCGTTAACGTACCATTGGCAAATTTTTTCTTGTAGGTGCTCCCTTCACCGATAAGTACAGCGATGGACTTAAAAACTATTGGATTTGATTCGCAACGCCTTTGCCTTATTCACAATGTTGGAGTTTTTATCTATTTTCCATACGCCCTGAGGCTTGGAATCGGCAGGGGAGGATACGATGGATGGGTCATTGGGAGATGCAATCGGGCGTTGATCGGGAGATTTCAGATACCTTGCAAAAAAATCATTGAATGTTTTCCATTTTGACGGATCTTCATACCACCCTTTATTCAATCCGAATCTTTCGTCTTCTAAGGCTTTTTGGTAGTACTCATCTTTCCACGATCCTTCCTTGCTTAAATACATACCCCAATTCTTTCACAATATTGATCATCCATGTACGATAGGGTTCATGGTACTGCAATGAATTATTGTAATATCCTTTATTCTTTAATTCAGGAAGCGGTTGATCGTTAATGAAATAGAAGTAATCCAGACTCTGATCGATTTGATCGTACAATTTTGAATACGGCAGATCTCGGTAGAATCGACCAGGGCAATGCCTTTGCCGCCCAATCCATAAAAATATAATACTCTTCCAAGGTCTGGGCCGGATTTGTTAACTTATCCGGATTAATTTTTTGGGCTATTTCAATTGATTCGATAAGCATCTTTTTTAGTTCTGAATTATGCTCCACCATCGTGATCAATTGCTGTGTAATCGGTGCATGCTTTATTTGGGCCGACTTGTCGTCCTGGGCAAAAGCGTTAAAGCTCAAAAAAGAACATAATGAAACAACTAACAATAACCCCGCCAAAGTCTTTTTGGATTTCATAAACAGTCCTCCTTTGGTTTGCCATATAGGAAAAAACTGACCTATAATACCCTTCTCATTCAGTGGTTCCTTCACTACCTTTTCCCTTTTGATATATTTATGTAGAACACAGTTCTCACCGGAAGCCTAAGCGATCCGGTGGAAGGCATCTTGTGCCTGCTGCTCATTTCTCTCCCCGAATCAAGGCCATCGTTCCTAAAATGAAGGGGGCTTTCAAAAGGCGTGGGATAAAGGGCAAGTCTCTGGTTTGAATGAACTCCACTTTGGCAATTCCCCAGCTCTTGATAGTACTGACCAATGCGTCCGGATCACCATACAGCTTCTTGATGAGGAATTCGTCTTGAAAAGCAAACCGGCCTCCTTTCTTGAGAATCCGCAATGCTTCACGAATAACTTCACGCTTGTCTTTGACACCACCGACCTCATGGAAGACGAAATTGCTCACCGCTGCGTCGAAGTATCCGTCAGCGAAGGGCAATAACACGGCGCTGCCTTTCCGGAATGTTACCCGGGCACTGACTCCCTCAAGCGCTGCATTATGTTCACAGACGCTCATAGAGTAATCCCATTTCTTTCCCCAATAATCTATTCCAAGGACCTGTGCCTTGCGGTGTTTCTGGGCCAGTTTGATAGCAAGGGGACCGTTCCCGCACCCTATATCCAAGGCTCTGCCTTCTCCATTCCAATCCAAGTGTTCTATTACCAAGTTCCAAATGGACTCTTGGACATTTCCTGCTGTGGGAGAAAGTTTGAAGCGGACATACGATAGAAAGGCAGCGGCCAGTAGGAAGAACACACCCGGAATCAAAAGGAAAACCCAGAGGAGGCTCAATGCCAGGAACAGGAGCGCTATGGCCAGGGGCACATAGATAAAAAGTCTTGGAGTCCAGTTGCCATAATCTGGTTTCTCGATTTGCCTGTTCATACGCTATAAGTCCTTCATGTGTGCGTGCTATAATCTAACATAGAGGTCACCAGGAGCCGAATTCATCTGCGATCCGGTGAACCGCCTCGTTGATTCATACCATCGTCGTTCTCAATTTGATGCCATCAGGCAATTAAGTTACAAATCCACCATTATAGGGGACGCTGGTACTAAAACAACTTAAGGGTTTCCTCCAAATCCGGCATTTCGGTTGAGGAAGCCATTCGATTAACAGCTGAGGCGCTTAATCCCAGAAATCGGGCTACTTCAGCTCCTGAATAACCCATCTTATTCACTGCCAGTTGGCAAAACAACCTTCGCGCTTTTTGACAACACTCCTCATTCTTTTTCCAGTACATAAATCCTCTGGCCGGATGCTTTCTCTCCCGGCTATTTTCTTGGCCAAAGTGGATAATTCAATTTTACCCCATAATAACCTCAAAGTCTCTTTTTGTTTATGGTCGGCCTCGGCATATACAGTTTTTATATATTCACCACTCCCTAATACCCTTTGATCAGAGACCATTCTTTCCCCTTTGTGCCTTTGGGAAACAACTTCAAACCACCCCCCCATGCTTCGGACCAGTCCTCCTCCAGTCAATTCCGGTCGTTTGCCTTGCGTAACCCCCTCAGCAATAAACGATTCATACTTTTTTATTGCTCTTTTCCTGTTCGGGCTAAAATAACTCAAAACTGTTTCAGTATCCTGCCATTCATCTTGGGAGGTTTCTATAAGACGAGAATGCCCTGACCAGGGATAGGATTTTAATTCTTTTAAACTTTTCACTAATCCGGCCCTGAAGGGGTTCAGATGAATGTATCGGGTCAACTCCAAGAGATAGGGGTCGTCTTCACAGACTATGGATTTGTATCTGTTTTGGAAGAGATGTCCAAATCTTTTATGCCTTTTATTGAAATTGACCACATACCCGGTTAAGAGTTTCCTCATGCTATAGGAGATGGGTTGATCCCCCGTTCGAACCAAAAGATGAAAGTGATTCGGTATCAAAGCCCAGGCATAAACCCTTATATATCCTGCTCGGCAAAGCTCTCCCAGACGGTCTAAAAAATCTACCCGGTCTACCTGATTCCGAAATATTTTTATCCTGTCAATCCCTCGCCCCATTATATGGTGCAAGGTCCCAGGGGCATCTAATCTGGCTTGTCTTGGCATACTTTTTCTTTATCTTTTCTTTCTCTTCTTGTCAAGTTGTTTTTGTACCAGCGTCCCCTTTTACGAAACCTCCTGGCGCAATGATGGTCTGAATCATTATGTCTGGTATGCCGGTAATGATGATCTGGCCTTCTTTCACCTGGACCGGCACCGGTCCGCCGAGGTGGCCAAATTTATCTTTGGCCAGGATTTCCAAGGTACGTTAATACGCGATCGTTATGCCGCTTATAATGGGATCGGTCTGAATTGGCAAGCCTGTCTGGCCCATATCATCACCAAGGCCAAAGAAATCAAGGTCGAACATGCGCTTCTACCCCAACCGGACCAAGATATCCTGGTCAATTCCTTTGCTTCTCAAGTCCAGGACTTCTTCTCCAAAGCGTGTCAAACCGGTCAGAAACTTAAAGCCAAAACCCTTTCTTATCCCTCCGCTGCCATGTTGGAAAAACAGTTCCTTAAAAAGTTGGCAGACATTTGCCGACACCCCCTTGTTTTCAAACCAGCCGAAACGCTACGAAAGTATCTTGTCGGCCCTGAACAGAAAAACCTCTTTACCTTTCTGCGTATCCCCGGGGTCCCACCGACCAACAATCAGGCCGAACAATCCCTGAGATATCTGGTTATCTTCCGGAAGGTTTGTTTCGGAACCCGCTCCCAAAGCGGGCTTGAAACTCATAGCATCCTTCCCAGTCTGGTTTACACCGCCAGAAGGCAAGGCGTCCATCCTCTGGAGTTTCTCCAAACCCTCCTAACTTCCGATACGGCCTCCGCTCAAAAGGCCCTTTATAATAATTCCAGTTGACCTCTTATCTCTTGGAGGGCATAATTACTACCATCGGTTATTCAGGTTATTCTGTCCTGCGGATGGGGGCGGGATTGCTGTTCCCTCAGAAAAAAAGGACTAAACTGTTACTCGACTCCGGCCAATTTTTCCTTCTGTTCCAAATACCCTCCCAAGGTGCTCCAAGCGATAGGAATATAAGAATTTCATCTTCTCCGCAGGAGTCTTAGAATCCATCCCTTGAACTCGAATGGGGTTCAAGTGAATATACCTGGATAATTCTGATAGGTAGTTTTCCTTTTCTACCAGGATGCTTTTATACCGCCCTTGGTATAAATGGCCCACCCTTTGATATTTTCTATTAAAACAGCCGGTATAACTAATATTAAATCTCCTCATGAATTGATCTAAATTTCCCAAAGGAGTCTCTAATAGCAGGTGAAAATGATTTTCCATCAATACCCAGGCGTACAATTTCACCTGGTAAATTTCTTGGCTATCCATCAGGAGCTCCAGAAAGGTTATCCGGTCTTGGTCCTCCCGGAATATTTCTTTCCGTTCATTTCCCCGACAGGTCACATGGTAGACAGCTCCGGGATATTGTATTCTTAATGGTCTACTCATACCCTTTTCTAATCACAATCTCTTTCTTTTGTCAATAATTAAGATTTGACCCTAGGTACTTGTGTCAGCGGGCGCATGGTCCTCGAGCTTCGCCTGGACACAAATGTTATCTCTATGATTATCCCATCAGCCACCACTCCATTGTTGCACGCATTTCCTGCTGAACTTCAAGATATCTGATTGGATTAGAATATTTCCAGGTAATATTGAATTGTGGGTGATTTATCGGGAGGAGTTGTACCCCATCCTGCCGCCCAGTGTACTGCATAACCTGAAAATAAATTTCAGATCCATTACTTTTAACTGAGAAATAGGAGAAGTCCAGTGGTATGCAAAGGTCATCTCGGACAAAGGCCCAAGCCTCAGACCCGTATCGATTGAAAGCATCAGCATCAGCGCCGTCAGCAAATAGGAACCAGAGAGCTGTATGATCAAAACCATATCTATGAAGCGCAAGTGCCTGTCCGATTCCCTCATAAAATGGTGTCCGATAAGTTAAAGCTTCCCCCTTGAATAATTTAGCCTCAACCGCGACTAACCGGCCATCCTTTAAATGCATGCATAAATCAATTTCAGGTTGAAGAATTGGCACATATCCGAGGCGTCTATGAATTTCGTTCTTAAACTTGGATGAAGTCGAAGGTTTCTTGTGTGTCCAGATACGAGAAACTTGAGGTTCAAGTTGCGAGGCCAATTCTTTGACCAGTATGTCCTCATCCTTTCTCCCCATGATTGCCTTTCGCTATTTTAAAGAGATAACGCTGCTATTCTCCGGTGCGAGGGACGAATGTCCGGAGCAATAACTGGTTATGGTAGATTTTTCTCTTTTAAGGTACAAAGTTGGCTAAATCCAACTAAACTTTTGGAACAGGAATTTGATCAATCGACAGTCTTGTGCCCTGTTGCTGATAACAACCTTCTTTGTCAATTTCTTTAATCATTTCTGTAGATTTCTTGTCACACTGTTTCACTAAATAATTTAGAAGGCTTTCATCCGAACCATCACCCCTTCCATACATTAATCGAAAATTATCTGGTAAATAGAAATCGCCATAAATCGGTTTCTGTTTGTTATTATATGGTATGTGATTCTCCAGATCGTGATCTGTAATTAAGGCAAACCGTCTGCCTCTATTCTGGGGATTGCTATTAATTCTTTTTATTTCTGTAATCCATCCAAATTTTTCAGGGTGCAACTCCGTTGGGCAATTTCGAAACAGCATTGCTCCATGCCATGGAAATTCAGCATGGTACCTGCCAGGGGCAGAGTTGGGTGTTACTATGCAATGAACTATTCCTGACACCGATATTTTTTCTGATCCTATATCTTTTGTATTAGTATCAATGGCAATTATAAGATCAAACGATGATGACAAATGTCTAAAAAGATCAGCTTGAGTCGGTACGACCTTGTCTTGGACACGAGTGATAACTTTTTCTTTTCCTGATTGTGCAATGTAATGGGTTTGGCTAAGTGTCACGTTCGTTTTAATTAAACGTCCATCATGGGTCAATCCTTTGAACTCCATTTTGTCTTTATCATAATACAGACCAGATAGGGGTTCTGGTGAACCCACCATTACGATTTGCTCTCGTGGCTTCTTATCTAAACAACATTTCTTGAACTTTTTCCCACTTCCGCATGGGCATGGATCATTTTTGCCTACTTTAGCCATAAGTATTTTAGACCATAACAAGTTATTGAATAGTTTCTTTTCAATTACTAAAAATTAGGAATGATGTTCATTTTTAATATTGATAAATCAACCATATTTAATTGATATTACTATTTTAATATAGTTGTTCAACTCCGGATTTCTATACTTAGAAGGTTTTCCGTTCAATTTGAACAAACCCTGGTCCTGTTTCCATCTGAGAATCGGAAGCTGGGGGAATATATCTATCTTATCGGGATCGGATGTTTTATTGAGTGGATCTTTTGAGAGATGGGTAAGGACCATAAATCTCCTTAAGATCATTTTGGAGGGTATTTGAAAAATTAAGAATACGGGGAATTATAGGGTATAACCGGCTAATTTGCAAAGGAAATTTTTAAGTGCAGGTTGTCCACTCTTTGCGCCGGTTTCCTGTCAAGGGTTGGGATATCTCGAATCCGAATCTACGGCTGCTTTTTATTCACCCGGATTAAAAGGGCGGAGGACATCGCTGCAGAAAAAAGGAAACAAAGGGTCATAGCATAAAAGACCGAACGCAGCCCGTAGTGATCCGCAAGATAGCCGGATACGGCTGCGGCGGTGGATCCGATTCCGAAAGTGATGCAAAAATGAATGCCGTATCCGAGGCCATGCCTGTTTTGGGGCAGGTAGGTTGACAACAGGTAATTCTGGATGGGTTGTGTGGCGAAATAGAAAAAGGCATACAGCACGGCCGAAAGAACCAAAATCAGATTTTCCGA
Organism: uncultured delta proteobacterium; assembly: GCA_963782435.1. Classification (GTDB taxonomy): domain Bacteria; phylum Desulfobacterota; class RBG-13-43-22; order RBG-13-43-22; family RBG-13-43-22; genus RBG-13-43-22. The sequence continues at coordinate 15,100 of CAWAKF010000020.1, read as the reverse complement.
AACAGCCATCAGCAATACAAAGACCGTTCCGAAAAGAATCGCCCCAAGATAGAGCCGTTCAGCCTGAAAACGGTCCACACCGCGACCGGCCACATATTGGCCCAGGGCACCGGACAGGAGGGCAATGGTGGCCACAGTCCCCCCCAGGGCCACCTTGCTCATATGGAGGCCGCCGATATGAATACTTTCTCCCATATAAGCGGGAAGGAAGGTCATGATCCCTTTATAGGTTAACCCAAGGGCCATGGCCGAGAGGAAAAAGATAACCAGGTTGAAATAGGAAAAGACCGGGGGGGCACCGTCCAAAATTGGAACGTTTTCCTTTTCCCTGACTACCGGGTGTCTGGGGATGGTAAGAGAATAAAACCCGGCAAGGATACCGATAAATCCATATAGAACGTGAGGCATCCTCCAACCCAGTTCGGTCCCGATCCAGGCTGAAAGCACAGGAACCACGGCGACTCCCAAACTTCCGGCAATCCCATGGATACCAAAGGCTTTCCCTTTTTCCCGGATGCCCAAAGAGATAAGGGTATTGGATGCCGGGTGATAGGTGCTGCAGAAAAGGCCGATCCCCCCCATGAGAATGCCGTAGTTGACCAGGGAAGACATGGACCATACCCCCATGGCCAGGATTCCCGCGCCGAAAAGGAAGAGGGTGATTAAACGCCGGGGACCGAATTTATCCGCAAAATATCCTGCCGGTAAAGAGCCGATACCAAAGGCATAGGAGAATACAGTCACCACCAGGCCCAGGTGGAAATAGTCGGTGCTGAACTCCAGCATGAGCAAAGGGATCAAGGGGGGCAGGACCCCTTCGAAAAGATGAACCAGGGAGTGAGAGGCCGTAGTCAGGGTGATGATGCGCTTTTCTTCTTTGTTCAATGGTTTTTACCTTTGGGTCCCTGGGAGTAAAATTTGGTCAATACTATTTTGAGATGGACTCGTAAAAAATCATGGAAAGAACTTTTTCGTCATTCCGACGAAAGTCGGAATCCAGGAAGTTCCACCGATTAGAAAACCTCTGGACCCCGGTTTTCACCGGGGAGACGACTTTTTATGAGTTTATTTTTTGAGACGCTTAATAATTTCAAAAACGCACAAACTTTAAAAAAACCTCAAAAAAATAATAAAGAATCAATACCATATCCCAACGCTGCTAATCAATCGTGTGGCGTTTTGTATCTGCTGGATAATTTTGTTGGTGCTATTCGATTTTTTTAAGGAGGACGTGAAGTTTTGTACGGAGATCAGACAGTTTGTTTTTTGCAACATCCCAGACAATCGTATAGTCAACACCGAAATAATCGTGGATCAGCCTGTCCCGCATTCCAGTAACCTTTCGCCATTCGATATCCGGTTGTATCGCCTTGACATCCTCTGGCAGCTTTTTTTAAGGCTTCACCAATGACCTCTAAACTTCGAACGAATGCTCTTTTTAGAGTGGCTTCTCTTATGAAAGATTCGTAATCCGTATCTGAAATTTTGGAAAGAATAAAGTCTATTTCCTCCAGCATATGGTGGATGTATTCATGCGGTGATAGAGACACGCTCCACCTCGTTTAGGATATGGGGTCCGATATACGGGCTGAGGCCCTCCGGGGTGACAACTTCGACTTTGCGCCCCAGGAGCTCCTCAAGAAGGAATGAAATCTCCATGAAGTTATCGAAGGTATGCTTTTCAGGCGATAATTCCACAAGGATATCGACATCGCTTGAGGAATTCTGTTCGCCTCGGACAAAAGAACCAAACAATCCGATGCTTACGACACCTAAAAATACAAGCCGCTCTCGTTCCTCCAAGATAAGCTTAAAAATATCACCCTTTGTGCTCACCAGCGTGTTCACAGCTCATTCTCCGGTTACTTGCCAATATGGCATCAGGATACGATAAAAGCCATAGGAATGCAATAAATCCTATCAGATAAGAAGGATCAAATCTGCCCTTGACTCATGTTGTATATCAGAGTCTCCTTATAAAGAAAGAATCAGAGAAACGAGTCAAGAATCAGTAGGTTTCCCGGATTCCTCTATTTCGGGCCGGCCGATTGTTTTTTTTCTATGCTTTCGATGATAATTTCAGCAGTGATTCGGGCACCCAGGCCGGGGGCCAGCGGGCACTTTTCCCGGGCCCGGGCATCGTTGAAGGCTTGATAATTTTCACCTCCGGCCATAGGATCATAATATTTTCCGAGAAGCAGGGCCTGAATATCGGAGCAAAGCAAGCTTCCCAGGGCCTCTTCGAAACGATGGAGAAATTTTCGGGCGAATACATAAGTCCGGTTGTCCTGAAAGTCGGTCAGGTCCGGGCCCGAAAAATAGAGGCTTAAGGCCATTAAACCGCCGGAAACCGGTCCGCAGATCCCGCCGGTCATGGCAATGCCCGGGAAGGGATTGAGTCCTCGGATGATTTCCATGTTTCCCAATCCAAATTCCTCGAACAGGGCTGTGGCTGATCCTTTGGCACAGTTGCGGGTTAGATAACAGTATTCTTCACCTCTAAGCTGCACCCGATCCAGGATTTCATCCTTATGTTCGATAACCTGCTTAGGATCGAGCATTCTACTCGGGATACCATCATTAACCAATTTATTGAACCGTGTCCTGATGGCAGACAGATTCCAGTCACGAAGGGCCAGTTCATCCATTCTCGCTTTAAGGGCTTCAAGGTTCGGCATAATAGGCTCCTTTCTTGTTTGAATTTTAAGGACATATTTCAAAAAATGCAAATGTTTCTTCAAAACAAAGTGACAATTTAGTCATGTTTTTAGTTTGAAGTAGAAACCCCCACCCATCATAGAGTGGGGTCATGTGGACTGGCTATGGCGGTTCCGAATGGGCTTGACTGAAAGTCCATTACTTGGTCCGTTTCGTCATTCCGGGCTTGACCCGCTTCCTGCCCGTAGGCATCCAGGCCGGAGGCGGAATCCAGGGATTTCAGCTTTTCCTGGACCCCGGCTTTCGCCGGAGTGACGGCACCTATTAGATTTTAAAGCTTAGGGTTCAGGTTTGAATCTGTTATTTTAAGCCCTCCTATGGGCGTGGACTATTTATTTTAGTGGGAACCATAGACTGGAATAAACTAATTTTATTTTTCAAATTCATTGCCTTGATTTCCGCCCATTTAAAATAGTACAATAATCTAAATTTATCCTAAAAAAAGGATTTTAAATGCCTAAAATAAAAACCAGCGCTGAATTGTCTCATATTTGCCCTTTGGCGGAGATCGTCCGGCAGGCCGGAGTTCTGGAAGAGCAAGGGTTTTATCGGGTCTGGGTCCCGGATACGATTGTGTCGCCCTGGGAAGCTTGGATGGCGGCCTCCCAGATTATCCAAAACACCACCAGATTGAAGGTAGGGCTTGGGGTGACCAATCCCTATACGCGGCATCCGGTGGTTATGGCCCAGATGGCCTGTACCCTTCAGAACTTGAGCCAAGGACGATTAACCCTTTCCATCGGCAAGGGTATTGCCCGCTTTTTGGAAAAGGCCGGGATCCGCCAACATGAGAAGGCCGTGGAGGAATGTGTTGATATCCTCCGGCACTTGACCAAGGGGGAACGATACAGTCTTGAGGGGCAGGTCTTTCGCCTGAACGGTATCCGGCTGAGGGTCGATCCCCCGGAACAAGATGTTCCCATTTATCTGGCGGCGGTCGGCCCTTCGGGTTGGGAAACGGCTTCCCGCATGGCTGATGGGGTCGCAACCTTCTGGGGTGAAACAACTAATGATTTGCGTCATCGATACCTGGAAGGGAACCCCCTTCCGGTAGCGGTTTTGATCCCCTTTTCGAAAACCAAACCTGATTTTTTTCCCAATCAACTTCAATCCATCGAGATGCTGGCCGGACGGGTGGCTGAACTGGAAGAAGCAGGATTTGATGAAGTCATCATCGCCTATGGGGATATGAAGGATCTGGAATTGGTCGCGGCCAAGTTTGGAGAATAGCGGGTTCTGTTAACAGTTCTTAATCAGTGCAAAATAATCTGGACTCGTAGGCAGCTTTTTCTTCCGCCTGAGGCTCCCGGGTTGGTTTTTTGTCTGACTTTTCCGTGGGGGATGTTTTGCCCCCTCCGCATTTTGCACTTATTAGTATGACCATCGGAAAATAATTTTATCAAGGAATCGGTTATGACTGACAAAGCTTCTATCTTTGAAGAAACCTATCAAAACTATCTGGCCCAGTTGGCCGGGATCGATTTTGTCTCCAGAGCCGAAACTTTAGGGATTGAAATAAGGGAGGGAGAAGCTTTTATTCCATTATTGGGGAAGACCTACCGGGTCTCGCCGACAGGGGTTTTTGATCCTTCGGAACAGGAACCGATCCATGCCGTCAATATTTTACTCTGCAGATATATGCTCTTATGCCCTGAGAAGGAACCCAAAGGGGATCGGTGGGTCACCTACAAGGATTTCCGAGATGCCGCCCCTTTTGTCGGGGGATTCGTCAACAATACCGAGAAGGCCCTGGTGAAATATTTTTCCAACAGACTCCAGGAATTAAAAGAAGCCAGCCGAAAGTTGGGTGCCCAGCCGGCCGACCTGGAATTGTCCTATGATCTTGTAGCCCGGTTCGATGTCTTGCCCAAAATCCCGATCCTCCTTTTGTTCAACGATGAGGATGAAGAATTTCCGGCCCAAGGGTCTTTGCTTTTCCAGGAAAAAGCGGCCGGATATTTAGATATGGAATGTCTGGCTATCCTGGGATGGTTTTTGACCGATGCTTTAAATCAGTTGACCGGGAGTTCAAAAACAACAATTATGTAGTCTTTTTATTAAGGGCCTCAAAATAGTATCAGCTAAATTATTGAGCCTGAAACAGGGGGCCACTGGCCTCAACAATTTTTAATAGAAGTGTACATCATTTGTCTGTACAGAGCAAGTGGTTTTGTATCAGTTTCTTTTTATGGATAAAGTGTGAGGCGAGGCCACTTTTCGTCGTCGCCTCGCCCCGCTTGTTATGCGTACTTAAGTCAGTTCGTCAGTCCAGATCCAATTGCGCTTTGCACTGATTGCACTTCATCGCGCCACGAAAAACCGTTTTGCCGCATTCTGGACATATATAGCGGGCCTCTTCGTCCCGAACCCATTTTTCGGTTCCGAATTCCCGTCGATAAGGGACAGAACGCAAAATGACTTTCTTGCCAACGGCCATGGAAAAATTATCAATGTGCCGGCAAGGAAAATCATCGCACTCGTGACAACCTGTGTAACCTTTTTCTTTGGTGCATGCCCTGATCTCACATTGCTGGCAGTGCATGAAAAGATCATCTGACAAGCACCCACCACAATAAATATCTTCTGTCGAAAGCTTTTCGCTATTAGGAAGTGTACCTTTGCCTGGAGTGCCTCCCTTGTAAAGACTTACCAGTCGCTCCTTAAGCTTGATGTTATTGTCTCGCGCTGCGATGTAAATAGCACAAACACCGCAATAAAGACCACAAGGAGAAATGAAATCGGGGCGCGTCGCCATCTCTTTCGTCCCTTCTGATTTACTGATTTCTCATGCTTCTAAAAGCATAACGCAGGCATCAGCCGAGCGGTTTTATGCGTCGGTTGGATGCCTTTGTTGGCTTATTCGGAGTAAATCGGACAATTTTGTGTCCAGAGGCGGCCTGAATGGTGCGTAAATCTGAGCAGATTTTCGAAAGATCGCCTTGAAATTTTCGAGTGTGCTCCATCCGGTGGCGGCGAACTTCTTCAACAATAGGATCCTTCATTTGTCAGCCTCCAATAATTCTTCTGGTGAACAAATTTCCGGGCAGGTATATCCCTCTTTTTCGACAATTCCCCTTATCGCCCTACGAGTGAAAGGGTTGTTCATATGAGCAAAATTCCAGGTGATGACCACCTCGATTGCGTTCACAGCGGCCACGGCTATATGGAGGAGGCATCTTCTGGATAGTCGGAAGGTATCCCCCTGCCGGCAAGAATCTTGTAAGCAAGAGACTTGGCTTCCTCTTCAATGTCGAGCATGGGAAAACGTCTGATTACCTCCAGCCTTTGTCCGGCTTGCTTGGGGTCACCTTTTCCGGCCTCTTCGTAAACCAGAGCGGAGATATAGGTCTCATACTTGGTAGACAAGGCCGGCCAAAGGTCCCTTGTAACTTCCTGATGACCAGCCACCATAATATCTCGGCTTGGCCTGGCAGTAAAATAACTTACCACCGTTGTCTCAATATATACTCGCTTTTTCATGGAGCCATTATATCCATTTCAGGATGATTAGTAAAGAAAACCGGTTTATGCCCCAGAGAGTAGAAGTCCGTCAAAATTTTCCCGTACCTTTTCATTGACTTATCACCTATTGATCTCTTAAACAGTAGAAGGTGCCATGTCCCCTTCTGTTAGTTGTACCGTTTGCAACGCCTGTGTGGATCATTGTCAGTTTCTCAAGTTACCCCTGCTTCAATCACCGCCACCCTTCGAGCACTTGGATTAATTCGGATTCGACAGCCGAGAGGGAGATTGCCCATGGGACTGGTATGTCCGAAATCCATATCCGCTATGATGGGCAAATCCGGCCGCTCCACCTCTGCAAGGACCTTTCTTATTATTTCAAAGAATTGCAGTTTTCGTTCGAGCGTATAGCGATGGGGCCTGGCGAAAAGTATGGCCACGACCTTACCGAAGATGTCTTGTGAGGCGTAGTTGCGTAGCCACTCCTCGACTTGCCATGGCTCGGGGGAAACCTCACTTGTCTCGAAGAAAAGGACCGCGCCGTCCCACGCTGCACGCTGCTGGTCCTGGCCACCAACGCGTTCCCTTGAGCATTTCGAGGACTTCCATACAACCCCCTATCAAGTGGCCCTAAACCGGACTGTGCTCCTGTCCCTGGACCCAAACCCAGCCCGGATTGGAAACGAATGTCCGCCGGATTTGTTGTTGGCGGGGTCGGCCCATTCTAATAAATGTTCTGTCCATTCAGATGCGGGCTGCAATTCGCCGATGGGTTTCGTTGAAAATAATGCCCGCCGAATCGCCTCCACCGTAAACGGATGAATGCCGCGATTTTCGGCAATATCTTTCAACAGGCTTGGTCCATAGAAGGAGACGACACCAGCATGTAAAAATTCGACGCTGGGACCGTTGTATCGGAGGAACCCATAAACACCTTCGGGTGGTTCCGGATGATGCCTAAGTCGAGCAGCGGCAGGAGCCGAACAGATTCGTTGCCGCCGATGTTACTTATAATTCCGGCAATGTGGCTCTCGGTGAGCGCCCACATTAGATCATCGACCCTCGCCTGTGGGTGGCGATATAGGTAATTTTGATCACGTTGGGAGTTCAGGAGCTTCAACAACACGGGTCCCGAAGGTTTCTTCGAGTTGGCGTTTACCTGCCGTTATCGATACGGCAGTGAACCAGCCAAGCCGCTGGATAACGAGACTGTCGCTATAGTGTCTCCAGGCTTTAAACATTCTGGTTTGATCAGCTCCATGGTCTCCACACTCCTCGTAGAATCCTCAGTCTCAAACACAGGTAGACTGCCTCTCAGGCTACAAGTGATGAATATGGTTGGAGGCAATAGCAACCTCCAGCCGGGTCACATAAACTTCCTCATGTAAACGGGATTGAATCTCCTGTGGTGAAGCGTTCTCAAAGAACAGTTCAAGAGCTTCTCGGAGGTTTTCACGGGCTTCTTCGATGGTATTGCCCTGACTGGCGATATCCAGTTCCGGGCAAAGTGATACAAAACCATCCCCTTCACGTTCAATAAACGCTGTGAGTTGTTTTTTCATTAATAGTTACTCCTATTTTTCAATGTCATTCCTGTGAGGGGGGTTGCCCCTAAGACAAATAAATGGGTTTAATAAATTCTCAGCAGTTCTTTTGACTTCTCGATCCTTCCTTTTCTTCCTAAATTCGGTTCTTCTTTTTCGAAATCAAACCTTAAAGGGTATTCCTTGTCTCCTGGAGCAGTCTGGAGCACTTTCCCATCCGGGTTTATCAGACAAGTAGGTGCAGTTTGGTTTTTTGAAATACTGTTAGCGGACAGTAGATACATGGAGTTCTCAACCGCTCTCGTAATAAGATGGGCCTGAATAGTATTATACCGATTTTTATTCCCTTTTTCACGAACATCACAAAAACTCACCAGGGCAATATCCACTCCCTCCATGAAAAGCTCTCGAAAGTACTCAGGAAATCTTACTTCATAACAAATTCGAGTTCCGATTTTTAAACCATCTACTGTATAAATGCCGGGTCCAATTCCTGGGGAAAAATTATCTTTATCCCAGCCCCATAAAGCTCTCTTGCTATAGGATGGCAGCAGTGTTCCTTCCGGAGAAACCGGAACTATCGAATTCTTGACCACCTTCCTTTCTGACAGAACGGTGCCTAATGCGATGAACATGTTACTTCGAGTCGCAAATCCTTGAATTTCTGCAATTGCCTTTTTGACTTCCTCAAAATCAATCTTTCCTGCGTTCTCCACTTCAAGAGGCGGATAGCCCGATAAAGCACATTCTTGGGTGAGTAACAATTTTACACCCTGTTCGGTTGCCAAAGTAATCCCCCGTTTCAATGAAATGAGGTTTTCTGCAACTGTTGATTTAGCGTGGAATTGAAAAGCTCCGATTCTCATTTTTTCCAATTTTTGTTCTAACGCGCAGCATCACCGGAAAGCCTGAATTTATGGCCGATGCAGTTGCAGTGTCATGATTGTTCGGAGTTCCTTCATACGCAGGGTTTAGAAGTTTTTCTGCCAATATACTCCCATATGCTATGATCGAAATAGGCTCGCCGTACCCCCATGATGTCTGCTGCCAGATTGATGATTTCTTTAGCTTCATCATAGCTGGAAATTTGTATGCCGGCCTGGGACAAGAAATCAAGCAGGCGACGGTCTATAGCGCAGGTCTGGGCGCCGAGTCAGGATTTTGGAGTACGTCGTGAGCGTTTCTGGGCCTATGCCTTTTATCATTGCGAGTTTGAAAAGGTTCCCTTCATTCATAAGCCATTGACTAGATCGTCCTCTGTCTCGATGCCCTCAGCCGAGGAGAAGGGTTGACGATATCGTCAAATCGCTTTGCTCTATCCGTACCACGCCAGTCCAAAAAACCGATTGTTGTGGTTTCAGCTTAAATTGTTTCTCAAACCTAAAATAATTATCGCAGCGGGGAACAACCTTCTTATTCGATTTATCCTGGGGCAACATGTGTTTCATACCTCATGTTCGCCTGCAAGACCCGCATCCGCTATGGTGCCGATGTTGGTAGTTTCCATCAATTTCTGTAACGATGGCGAAGTAGGACAAGGTCCTGGGATGAACTGAACAAATTTTTGCTTTATCTTGGTATTGTCATTCTTTATTGTCTCCGAACGCAAAGCGTCGAGCGTTTTGAATCCACGGACAGACAGATTGAACGTTACAGCCGCAGTTTCTCGCGTTCCACTCAAGCGAAATGTTCGACACGTTCATATCTTGAATGCCCTTCGCAATTGACCATCTGAAGCATATCCGGTGGTCTTGAATTCAAGGTATCTCAGAAAAGCCCTGCGATACTCGGATGATGATCTGGCTGCTCCTAAACCGTGGATATCCTCCCAAGTCTTGCGCACAAAGCGACGGCCTTTGTTATTGCGGATATGGTGTCCGAATTCCGCCTCGATGCCTGCCTCGTTGCCCGCACCGCGCAAGGGTCCATCAGGACGAAATTTTTACCGCTAATATTTCGGCTGACCAATTGCCCAAAAGCCATAAACGCATCAACTCGTACTTTTGATCCTTCACTAACGTAATGTAATCTGATATGAAGATTTCGAAACCTAGTCATTTGCCGTAACATACTTTTTCAGGATTGGCAAGCCGTCTTGCCAAAGTCGTCGCCGTTCCCGGATGTTATGTTTGTGCGGTCAGTTTTACCTCGAGCGAAGTAGATGCAGCGGTATGGACGATGACGATGATTCGGTACGTAAACCCGCTTGATATCTTCCCCAAATGTAATGCATGCATCATTTAGTTGATACCACTGACGTACCGCTCGATAGTGCTCAGTGAAGAACAGAAAAACCACATACTTTGGATCTTTTAGCGTTCATATAAAGAAATGCTCTTAATCCATAAATGCAATAACTCGGAGCGTTGTAAGTGACGAAAGACATTCCACGACAAGGCATCTTCAGCTATTGTCACGCGCAATCCGCGATTCACGTTTACTTCTCTTTACCTTTTCAAGGAGGCTCAGTTCGGCGGAACTACGATCAAGATTCTTGTGTGCTTCGGAAGGGTATTGGAAAGTAGACGGTGAAATGCATAGGTGGTGTCGGTGGACACCGATATTGGTTCTGGCAGGTAAAGAAACCCCGTTGACGCCGAACCTTCTCAGGGCATCCCCGAAACCGGGCACACAACCTGTTCTTCTGTAACCAGGTTTGTCTCCTTCAAGTCATCATAACCTAACAGAGGTAGGCACCCGGTTTCGTCAAACAGTTTGGCATCCGTGGAACTCCGCCATGAATTTCGGTCATCAATCATCGTTTTCATATCCTTTTTTCTCTTTTCGAACAAAAAGTTCACCGGGAAGCCTGAATTTATAGGCGATCCGGTGGAACGTCTTGTTGGGGAAAGCTGTTATGAAGCTTCTCTCCATTGAATAGAAAGTTTACGACCAGATGCCGCACAATCCCGTAAATAAAGGTTTATCAGGGTTTGGTATGGGATCCCCGCTCCAGTTGCAAGCTCCTTAAAATACTTGACGGTTTCTTCATCCAGCCTTATGGATACGTGTTTCTTAAGGACGTTTGCATAAGGGTTTTTCTTTGCCTTAGAAAAATCATATTCTTTTCTCATAGTTACCATCTTCTCCAATATTGGTTTTGCTCCGAGCGAGTCGCCTTACGGGCCGAGATGATTCTTATAACGGCATCATCCTTTCGATAGGTATGGGAAACAACTATCAATCGAAGACTGGAACTTAGTCCGAGAAGAATAAAACGGTCTTCCTCATGAGAATGGTCTGGATCGTCAAGCAATAAACCGTTTTCATCAGCAAACACCGTCTGTCCTTCATCGAAAGAAACCCCATGCTTTCTCTTATTCAGAGAATGCTTCTTTTCATCCCATTCAAAGCGAATCTCAGGCATAATGACAGTGTAAATACAACGTGATGCTAAGTCAATTTATTTTTAGGCACAATGTGGTTTTAGACTGTGGTACAAAGCTTGCGGGGGCCGAAGGTCCAGGCAAACAAGTGAAATCGAGTTCCAATGGCCTGATTGGGGTTCTTTTCTTTCTCAACAACTCTGGTGAAATCGCAAATACGCATCTTACTGTACAATGTGCCACAAACAACCATAACCGTTATTCAAAGCCGGGCGGAACCTTGAAACTCCCTGTCAGTTGTTTCTCTGTCAACATGGCGAATTGAATGGGCGTGTGATCTTCCAGATAAGGCCCAATAATCTGGACACCCACCGGCAAACCCTCGGGGGTAAAGCCGATAGGGGCGACTGTAGCGGGGAGGTACGAGACAAGGCTCAAGGAGCTCCAGGGGAGGACTACGTCCAAGTAATCCGAATCCTGCCCATTGAACTGCGCCACCCTTTTGGTTATTTCAGTGTGATCGTGCTGATGGGCGGCGATTCTTACTACAGGGCATAAAAGGACATCGAATTTCTGAAAATAGTCCGCCCACTTCTGTCGTATGATGGCACGTCTCGAATTGACCCAATTCCAATCACGATGATAGGCCGTTAAAGCCCTTACCTGCCTTGCCAAAAAACTCTGGTCTTCTTTCTTGAGTGTACCTAACTGGTTCACGGCCTGATTAAAGATCTCCTGTGGTTCCCGAAGACTCAGCGTCGTAAGTGCCAAGTATTCCCTTAACCTATGGCTATTACCCAAATCGATATCCGGTTTCTCTGTCTTGAGATTGGCACCCATTTTCGCCAAGCGGTCGGCCAGGTCTTGAAGGCAGTTTCCCACTGCCGTGTCCGGAGGGTAGGATGGGTCATCAATCCACAACCCAACCCTGAATTCTCTCAAGTTCGTCTTTCGGGGGGGTGGTAACTTGATCGTGATGGCCTTACGCTGATGTAATGGAGGTCCAACGATGATATCCATGGCCAGTCTTAAGTCCTCTGCGCTGCGGGCGAGAGGTCCGTTCACTACTAAATCCTCGGTAGGGTAGTAATCAGTCTCATAAAAATTCGGATACATAAGACCCCAGGGCTGGCTCCCTCCTTGCATCGAGACGATATTGTATGAGGGCTTATGTCCATAAACGCCACAGAAATGGGCCGGGATACGGATGGAACCGCCGATATCATTACCAATCTCCAACCCGGTGAGACCGGCTGCCAGAGCTGCGGCTGGACCACCCGATGAGCCTCCCGGAGTCTTTGTCACGTCCCACGGGTTGTTGGTTTGACCATAGACTTCGTTAAAGGATTGAGTATCCATGCCCATCAAAGGAAGATTGGTCTTCCCGAAAATGATCGCCCCAGCCTCCAAAAGGTATTCAACAATGTCCGCATTCGCAGAAGGTACGAAGTCCTTGGCTATGGGCAAGCCGTAGGTGTTTGGCATCCCTACTACCGGGATGTTGTCCTTAATAGTCATGGGAAGTCCATGGAGGGGACCCCAAACATCGCCTTTGGCAAGGGCGGCATCGGCTTCTTGGGCACGTTTTCGGGCACTATAGAAATCTTTAGCCACAATGGCGTTTATCCTTGGATTCAAGCGCTCATCCTCTCGATGTAGAACTCCAGTAATTCCAGAGAACCCATCCGCTTGCTCTTCAGCGCCTCTATGAGCTTTGAAGCTGATAGGCTTGCCAGATCGTTCATGGTATCTCCTTCCTTTGGATTTATTCTACCCCAACGACCTAATCAGCGGCCCGGTATTTTGGGTCCGCTGAATTAGGAATGTTAGAATTATTTCATAATTGGTACTAATTTTATAAAAAAATAAATGTAAAGAATTATTACTAATATTGTTGTAATAATAAACAGAATAGGATTCCTTTTAAACATCCGAATATAAATACGGAAAATATTAAGAAAAGGATCTTCCCTAGAAGGGCGTTCCGCAAGTTTTCGTTCTAACTCTTGAACGTAAGCGTCAGACCAACCCATCCTTTATAACTCAGTTGGTTCATCTAAGATACTCCCCAAGATGAAATTAGAATAAAAACATCAGAAGGGAGTACTTGCCATGACCAAAGGGGAACGAATCACCTATTGGCAAAAGGTGGTTAAAGAACAGGCCCAAAGCAGCCTGAGCGTGACCGATTTTTGCCAGGATCATCAAATCAATTCTCAGAGATTTTATCTTTGGCACCAACGTTTTAATTCTCAATCTCCTGCATTGGGAAGGGGTAATTTCCGGAATTGGTTCCGTCCTCCAAGGACAGCGGGAGCGGCATTCGTCTTCGGGTTAATCCAGAACTCTCTATTGAGATGGATTGCGGTTCCGATCCCGTCACCCTTCGCCAGGTTATATCGGTAGTCAAGGCCTCATGCTTGCCCTGACCGCCGCCACCCGAATCTATCTGTATCGGTCCGCCTGCGATATGAGAAAATCCTTCGATGGCCTATGCGGGTTGATCCGGATAGAACTCAATCAGATCCGCTTTCCGGTTCCTTGTTCGTTTTTTGCAACCGATACCGCAACCGGGTTAAACTGCTTTATTGGGATAGCGACGGTCTGGCCATCTGGTATAAGCGCTTAGAAAAGGGTGCCTTCACCCGGCCGGATATGGGCACCGAAGATGGCCGGATCGACCGACGGGATCTTAATCTTCTACTGGAAGGCGTAATCCCCAAAAAAAATGAGTAAAAGATATAAAAAATAGCATTATTTTCTTGCTTTTTATGATCTATAATGTTATATATTATAAATGGTTACGTCACTTTCCGAGGCCAATGATCTCATCGAACGCCAAGCCCTCCAGATCGAGGAATTGACCCAAAAACTGCATTCCTCCAAGCTAGAATCTAAACCGATTGCAACATCAGGTTGAGCAACTGCTTCGCCGGATATATGGCCGAAGGTCGGAAAAAATGGACCCCAACCAGATGATGTTCGAGCCACTCCTGTTAGAGGCCATCCAACAACCGTTCTCCGACCCGGAACCACTCGTCCCCTTAGTCGAATCTGAAAAACCTGCCCCGGTCCGGCCAGGCGCAACCACCCCGGCCGGATTCCCATTCCGGATCACCTGGAACGGGTAGAGATCGTCCTGGATCTGCCTGAAGAGCAAAAAATCTGTTCTCAAAGTGGCCAGCCTCTCAAACAGATCGGCTGGGAGATATCCGAGAAGTTGGAGTATCGTCCGGGCAAGCTGATTGTCAACGTCTATAAACGGCCCAAGTATTCTGCCAATGATCTCGAAGGACCGGGGGTGGTCATCGCCTCTATGCCGGATCATTCCATTGAACGTTGCAAGGCCGATGTCGGACTGATCGCTTATCTGATCGTCAGCAAGTTTGCCGATCATTTACCCCTGTATCGCCAAAACGGAATCTTTGAGCGGAGGGGGTGGATATTCCCCGGGCTTCCCAGACCAGCTGGGTTCTCCAAACCTATGAGGCCCTGAACCCCATAGAGAAGGCCTTGAAACAGGCCGTCCTGGAAGGGGATATCCTCTATACCGATGATTCGATCATTCCCCTTCAGGTCAAAGGACGGGGCAATTTCAAAAGGCCCGGTTGTGGGCCTATGTGCGGGGAGAACGGATCCGCCGCTGACTGTCTATGATTTTTCCCATGATCGAAGTAAGAAGCGTCCTCTGGATCTTTTTAGGGGACTACCAGGGCTATGTACACGCCGATGCCTATAGCGGCTATGATGAACTGTTCCGCCGTAAAGGAGTGATCGAAGTGGGCTGCTGGGTTCACACCCGGAGACATTTTGATGAAGCGGTTTCCTCCCAAAAATCGAGGCCACCGAGATCATGGCCCGCATCGGTCAGCTTTATAAAGTAGAGGCGGAATGCGCTGAGCTGAAACCGGAGCCCAGACATCTAATACGGCAGGAGCGCTCCCGGCCCCTGATTGATAACCTTTTTATCAAGATAGAAGAACTTAAAGCCCAGACAATTCCTCCAGGCCTATCAGGAGAGCCATAAGATTATGCCCTCAACCAACGGTG
>CAWAKF010000019.1:0-273566 GCA_963782435.1 uncultured delta proteobacterium | reverse complement strand
TGCAGCCAAGTCCTTGAGTCACGTATCGAACAAGCATTCACCCGCCCGGCTTATCGGCCTATGGCCCTCCGGATCATCCATGGCCTGTCCATTCACCGTCTGACCACTGGTGACATTTTCGCTCCCCTGGGAGCTACCGCCGAAGAACTACGCGACAGTCTATGTTTGTTTCAACCCGGTATAGAGGATTTAGGCGGCAACCCGGCTGACGATTTACTTTCTCAAGTGGAAACCGTTCTCCGGGAAATTCATAAAACCGTAAGCGGGCAATTCATTTCCTCTAATGCGGATAACCGGCAGTATTACCTGGATCTCAAAAAAATCGACGACTTCGATGCTTTGATTGAAAGGCGCGCCGAAAGCCTCATGAAAATGCCCTGGATCGTGCCTACCACCAGGCCCTGTATAGAATCATGGAATGCTCCGACCTCCCTCAAACAACCTACAGGAATCTATGGGGCTATGAGATTGAATGGATGGAGCATAAAGCCTCACGGCAAGGCTGGCTGTTTTTTGGAACCCCGAATGAAAGAAGTACTGCTTATCCGCCACGTGATTTCTTCATTTTCTTCATCCCTCCGATTAATCCGGCATCGTTCAGAGATGAAAAAGATTCACGAGACGTTATAATCCGATTAACGAAAACGAACGAGGAGTTCCGTACCGTCTTACGCAGCTATGCAGCGGCCTTGGACCTGGCTACTACCTCATCCGGACACGCCAAATCCACTTACGAAGAAAAAGCAAACGGACGGAACGGTTTTCTTCAACAATTGGTCCAATGGCTCCAAAAAAACATGACCACGGCCTTTGAGGTCACCTACCGGGGTCAGACCAAATCCATCACCGAATGGGCCAAGGGCAAATCCATCCGCGAGCTGTCGGATCTGGATTCCCATGAACGGATCAATCTCCGTGATTTGGTGAACACCATAGCCGGGATTTGTTTGGACCCCCATTTTCAGGATCAGGCACCGGACTATCCTTTCTTCTCAGTCCTTATCACCGGAAACAACCGGGCCCAGGCCGCTCAAGACGCCTTAAGGGCCATGGCCGGACCAAACCGCACCAAGCAAGCCACCGCGATTTTAGACGCCTTGGAATTACTCGATGGTAGTCGGATTGATCCTTACCGTTCAAAATACGCCAAATATATCCTCAAGGCCCTTAACAAGAAGGGTCAAGGTCAGGTCATCAACCGATCTGAACTGATCCAGGAGGTCCTTGGGGTCGAATACCTGGCCCCTCAATCCTTGCGGTTGGAGCCGGAATGGGCCTTGGTTGTCCTGGCCGCTTTGATCTACTCCGGAGAGTTGGAACTGGCCATCACAGGAGAGAAATTCGATGCTACGAAACTGAACCTATTGGCAGGAACCGGCATTGAGGACCTGGTCCGGTTTAAGCATATCGAACGACCAAAGGACTGGAACCTGCCGGGCATTACAGCCCTGATCGATCTACTGGGGCCATATTGTGCTCCAGGGCTTTCACTCACTCCGGGGGAAGCCCAGGTAATTACCATGGGTGGAGAAAAAGCCGATGGGGTGGTAACAAAAATCCAAACAAATGCTTTACGCTTGGTCGAAAAAATCGTTGTGGCCCAACAAAGTTTACAGCCCGGGCTCTCTTTCTGGGGACGGGCTGTATTGACCGAAGACGAGGCCCGGAAACTGCGTACCGATTTGGATGAAACCAAGACCTTCCTTGAATCCCTGCAAGCCTATAACTCACCCGGCAAGCTGAAAAATTTCCGTTACAAGGCCCAAGAGGTGGCCGACCATCAAATCGGACTCCAGTCCCTGGAAGAGTTTGAATCCATCCGAGAACTGGTGACCGATCTCGGGTCCACAGCTTCTTATCTTTCCACGGCCGAGGCGATCCTGCCAGCCGGGCACGAGTGGATCGAGAAGATGAAGAAAGTCCGAGATGAAATCCTTGCCCAAATCATCGATCCCGCAAAACGTAACGCCGCCACTTTTCGTCAACAGGCCCAGCGCAAGCTCGGCGATCTTAAAAAAACCTACTTGCAGGCCTATCTCACCATGCATACCAAGGCCCGGCTGGGCGTGAATGAGGATAAACGCAAGACCCGGCTTTTGGGAGATGAACGACTCAAAATTCTGCACCAGCTTTCTGATATTGACTTTATGTCCAGCCAGCATTTAACCGAATTTGAAACCCGACTGGAAAATTTGGAAAGCTGTACTGCCCTGATAGAAAAGGACCTGAGCGCTTCGCCTGTTTGCCCGCATTGTAATTATAAGCCGGTAGAGAAGGACCCCTCCGGCCCCGCAGACATAGTGCTCGACGATCTGGATGATGAACTTGACGAACTCATTACTAATTGGACCCGGACATTGCTCACGAACCTGGAAGACCCTTCAACCCAATCCAACATAGATTTGCTCAATCCGGAACAGCTCAAGATGATAAATCGGTTCAGAAAGAAACGGGCCTTACCGGATAGGCTGAATCAGGATTTCATCCAAGCCTTACAGGATGTTCTCCACGGACTTATCAAAGTACCGGTTTCTATTTCAGACCTTCGCAGCGCGTCCTTTCCGGAGGCTCACCGGTTACCCCGGCGGAGATGAGAAAACGATTCGATGAATATATGGATCAACTCACCAAGGGTAAGGAGCCCGACAAAGTGCGTATTGTGATTGAGTAAAACCATGGATGGAACAGCATGAATCTTCGTGAACTGAAAGACCTGATATCCGATAACGAATCGGAGCGTCTGGAATTCAAGCGTTCCACCGGCCAACGAACAGAGGCCGCCAAGACGGTCTGCGCCACTAAGTTCATCGAGCGCTGGGGCAGTGGCACGTTGAACATCATCGACTGGTGCGTAGAAAACAGCAACCCGACTCCCGCATGGTCGGAACAATCCGGTTCGGTTTATGTGACCTTTCGCCCTGCTGTTTTACCTGGAATGCAGCCAGCCACCGCACAAGTCACACACCAAGTCACACCCCAAGTCTCGCCCCATGATGCACCCCAAGTCACACCTCAAGTATTAAGGTTGCTCTCTTCTATTAAAGGGGTTGAGGATCGAGAAACCTTACAACACGCGCTAGGCTTGAAAGCAAGAAAAAATTTTCGTCTCTTATACCTTGCCCCGGCGTTGGCTTCCGGCCTTATCGAGATGATCATTCCAGACAAGCCCCGCAGCAAAC
This sequence comes from uncultured delta proteobacterium, assembly GCA_963782435.1. Taxonomy (GTDB): domain Bacteria; phylum Desulfobacterota; class RBG-13-43-22; order RBG-13-43-22; family RBG-13-43-22; genus RBG-13-43-22. The sequence goes on along the minus strand of CAWAKF010000019.1, from coordinate 270,387 downwards.
AGAAATACCGCCTTACAAAAAAGTGGTCAAAACCTCCTTGTTCAAATGAAAAGGCGCAAGAAATGACCAGGGAAAAAGAGGCGATCCCACAAAAGAAATGTTTGTTGACGCGGATGGTCAACTGAAAATGTTCGATAAATCTCTTGAACAGGAAATGGAAGAGGAAAAGAACAAACCGGTGGAATGCCTGGGCCTGACCTTCCCAAATGATGAAGATCGTCGAAAGTATTTCCTTGAAAAGTTAAGGGAGAAACTCAAGGACCCCGAATTCCGAAAGATTGAAGGATTCCCCATTGGCACTGATGAAGACATCCTGGCATTGTCCGACCCGCCGTACTACACCGCCTGCCCGAACCCTTTCATTGCCGACTTCATCAAACAGTACGGCAAGCCCTATGACCCGGCTACCGATAATTATCGCCGGGAGCCCTTTGCCACGGATGTGAGCGAGGGGAAGAACGATCCCATCTACAACGCCCACTCTTACCATACCAAGGTGCCACCCAAAGCAATCGAACGTTACATAAGCCACTACGTAAACCCAGGTGACCTAATACTTGACTGCTTCAGCGGTAGTGGCATGACGGGAGTCGCCACAGAAAGAGTTAAAGATTGTCAGGCCATATTGGTAGATTTGTCACCAGCTGCAACGTTTATCGCGAACAATTACATGACACCAGTTGACCAAATACGAGTCTTGCTAAAGAAGCTAAAAGAATAATGGCCCAGATAGAAAAGGAACTTGGTTGGTTGTTTGTAACCTCCCATTCCGACCAACAGAAAGGCGTTATAAATTACATAATTTGGTCCGATATTTTGCTTTGCAGCGAATGTAATGGAGAAATTGTATTCTGGGATGCGGCCGTCGATTGGAAACCAGGCGAGAAAGGGAGAATCGCAAGCGAATTCAGTTGCCCAAACTGTAACGCTGATTTAAATAAAAAAAATCTTGAAAGGGCTTTTAAGAGCGAATTTGACCAGTCACTGAACACTATCGTTCGTCAAAGGAAAATGAAACCCGTTCGAATTAGTTATAAATTTAACCGCAAAAATTTCGAAAAGGATCCGGACAAATCAGACCTTGCACTTATTGAAAAAGCTAATTCCTTAGCCTGTTTATACTGGTTCCCCGCAGGCCTTTTTATGAACCGAGAAGGGAAATGGGGGTAAGCGTCAGACCAACCCATCTTTTATAACTCAGTTGGTTCATCTAAGATACTCCCCAAGATGAAATTAGAATAAAAACATCAGAAGGGAGTACTTGCCATGACCAAAGGGGAACGAATCACCTATTGGCAAAAGGTGGTTAAAGAACAGGCCCAAAGCAGCCTGAGCGTGACCGATTTTTGCCGGGATCATCAAATCAATTCTCAGAGATTTTATCTTTGGCGCCAACGTTTTAATTCTCAATCTCCTGCATTGGGAAGGGGTAGTTTCCTGGAATTGGTTCCGTCCTCCAAGGACAGCGGGAGCGGCATTCGTCTTCGGGTTAATCCAGAACTCTCTATTGAGATGGATTGCGGTTTCGATCCCGTCACCCTTCGCCAGGTTATATCGGTAGTCAAGGCCTCATGCTTGCCCTGACCGCCGCCACCCGAATCTATCTGTATCGGTCCGCCTGCGATATGAGAAAATCCTTCGATGGCCTATGCGGGTTGATCCGGATGGAACTCAATCAGGATCCGCTTTCCGGTTCCTTGTTCGTTTTTTGCAACCGATACCGCAACCGGGTCAAACTGCTTTATTGGGATAGCGACGGTCTGGCCATCTGGTATAAGCGCTTAGAAAAGGGTGCCTTCACCCGGCCGGATATGGGCACCGAAGATGGCCGGATCGACCGACGGGATCTTAATCTTCTACTGGAAGGCGTAATCCCCAAAAAAATGAGTAAAAGATATAAAAAATAGCATTATTTTCTTGCTTTTTATGATCTATAATGTTATATATTATAAATGGTTACGTCACTTTCCGAGGCCAATGATCTCATCGAACGCCAAGCCCTCCAGATCGAGGAATTGACCCAAAAACTGCATTCCTCCGAGCTCAATCTAAACCGATTGCAACATCAGGTTGAGCAACTGCTTCGCCGGATATATGGCCGAAGGTCGGAAAAAATGGACCCCAACCAGATGATGTTCGAGCCACTCCTGTTAGAGGCCATCCAACAACCGGTCTCCGACCCGGAACCACTGGTCCCCTTAGTCGAATCTGAAAAACCTGCCCCGGTCCGGACCAGGCGCAACCACCCCGGCCGGATTCCCATTCCGGATCACCTGGAACGGGTAGAGATCGTCCTGGATCTGCCTGAAGAGCAAAAAATCTGTTCTCAAAGTGGCCAGCCTCTCAAACAGATCGGCTGGGAGATATCCGAGAAGTTGGAGTATCGTCCGGGCAAGCTGATTGTCAACGTCTATAAACGGCCCAAGTATTCTGCCAATGATCTCGAAGGACCGGGGGTGGTCATCGCCTCTATGCCGGATCATCCCATTGAACGTTGCAAGGCCGATGTCGGACTGATCGCTTATCTGATCGTCAGCAAGTTTGCCGATCATTTACCCCTGTATCGCCAAAACGGGATCTTTGAGCGGGAGGGGGTGGATATTCCCCGGGCTTCCCAGACCAGCTGGGTTCTCCAAACCTATGAGGCCCTGAACCCCATAGAGAAGGCCTTGAAACAGGCCGTCCTGGAAGGGGATATCCTCTATACCGATGATTCGATCATTCCCCTTCAGGTCAAAGGACGGGGCAAAGTTCAAAAGGCCCGGTTGTGGGCCTATGTGCGGGGAGGAACGGATCCGCCGCTGACTGTCTATGATTTTTCCCATGATCGAAGTAAGAAGCGTCCTCTGGATTTTTTAGGGGACTACCAGGGCTATGTACACGCCGATGCCTATAGCGGCTATGATGAACTGTTCCGCCGTAAAGGAGTGATCGAAGTGGGCTGCTGGGTTCACACCCGGAGACATTTTGATGAAGCGGTTTCTTCCCGGAAGATGGAGGCCACCGAGATCATGGCCCGCATCGGTCAGCTTTATAAAGTAGAGGCGGAATGCGCTGAGCTGAAACCGGAGCCCAGACATCTAATACGGCAGGAGCGCTCCCGGCCCCTGATTGATAACCTTTTTATCAGGATCGAAGAACTTAAAGCCCAGACGATTCCTTCAGAGCCTTTGAGGAAAGCCATAGATTATGCCCTCAACCAACGGCAAGCCCTCTATCGTTATCTGGAAGATGGGCGGTTGAAACCGGACAATAACCTGGCCGAGAACGCCATTCGGCCGTTAGCTCTGGGTAGAAAGAACTGGTTGTTTGCCGCCAGTGAACGAGGGGCAAGGGCTACCGCCTTATTCCTGGGGCTCATCCAATCCTGCAAGGCTTACCGGGTCAATCCCTGGGAGTATTTAGATGACCTGCTCCGGCGCATTATGAGTCACCCGGTCAGTCGCCTCCGAGAGCTATTACCCGATCGTTGGAAGCCTCTCCCCAAGAATGAGTACGGCCTAATCGTCCAACCGTAGCCGGCCTCACTTTATCCGTCCTTTTGTCAAAGAGCAACGGCTATAATCTCCGCCATCATTCTTAATCTTATCAAAACCTACCAGCCCTGAAAAGATGGGTTGGTCTGACGCTTACCTTGTAAGAGCTTTAACATCCATATTTTATTTTCAGCGTGATTTTCAGTGGCCCTTTTATACCCTATTTTTCTTTCCTTCAGATAGCACATCAATTTATTATTGTTCAAAAATCGGTAAACGGTAGAGATCGCGAGTATCTGTCCAGAGGTAACAAGCTCTCGACATTTCATCTCTTGAATAAGCGACTCCACGCTGTGAGAATCAGAATGTTTTATTAACCATTTTAGATTATTCTCAGTTAATTTATCAATTACACGACTTCTATAAATGTCGTTTCTCTCTTTAGGATATAACGCTTCAATTTTTTCGCCACTCCCCCTATAGAGCCGTATCCATCGAATAATCGAACTGCGACTAACCTTTGTTCTTTCGGAGTATGGAATTTTCCATTTACATCCACATTTATATCTAAACAACTCCTCCTGCCGGCCATATTCAAAAGATGTCTGATTTACAAAATCACCAATAATACCATAACGAAAAGCCGCAATTTGTTTGCTTTGTTCTTCGTTCATCACAAACCACTTTTTTTTAATTAAGTGCGAATTATTTCTTCAAACAAAACAATAATTAGATGGATTACCATAAAATAAGAATCATAATATTCCGGGTCGCTTAACATGCCCGATGGATTTTTTGAATCAGTCGAATATCTTCTAACTCCCAGTGTCTTCAAATTCATTCTCGTATCGTTCATATTTTTAAATTTCCTGTTGAGGCACTCATAATAAAAAACCCCACCTCTCCTTTGAGAAGTGGGGTCTATAGCCACTTTAAATCTTTTATATTTTGGTTGCCAAATAAACTTATTTAATGAGTCCTGTTAAACCTTAAACATAACAAAAAGTCAATGAAATTATGATATGGGATTCTACACGTTTTCATTGATAACCATTTGTACTCTTCTGTTTTTTCACAAATGGAACTGCGTATAGCAGGAAGAAGTTGTAACGTTCCTTCGAGAATTGGTTCTTCAATCCCTCTGAAACGATGTCACCTAAAAGTCCGTAACGGTGTGATCTGCTGAAATTAACGGTTTGTAAGTTATTAACACGCTGGTCACCTGGGGAATGGGCTACCCGATGACTTCAACGTATTTAGCCCAATATTCTTCAGCGTTAGGGCCACCAACTCGTTATGTGGCTTCTATCTCCTTCAGGGTTTTTCCATCCTTGCTCTTCCATGCGATAAGTCCGTTCGCGTGGCCACCATCAATAACCGCGGCCGCCGCACTGGGACTGGAAAATTCTTCGTCACGTGTGAATATCAAATGGTCTTCCTCAACGAAGAGCACGCCCTCCTCTTTGAGCCTTTGCCTCATATTCAGAGGCCAATGGAAAGTGGTGAAGTCTGCTCCTGACTCTTGCAGGTTTTAATGGGGGGCCAATTAATGTCATTTGACCTTTAGGAATGGGGGGTGATTATATCCCTTGTATCCAGTTCGAAAGCACTTGTTTTATTCTTCTCAGGCGATGGGAATCAACTTCTCCCGACTTACCAATAAGAATATCCTCACTGGCTACCGCCAGTCTACTGATTCTGATAATGCTTGGTAGCTTTAAACCGGATTGTTGAAAATCTGAATCCTTGGGAGAGATCATTTCATCAAAATTGGGAATTTTTTGGTCAAGTTGTGAGGAGATCATACAAATCAACCAGTCGTTAATTCACCCGGTAATTGTCGAAGTACGAGGGCAGGACGTAGTTTTCCATCTGTGTGATCGGTATGGGGAAACTTAAAAAGCACTATCTGACTTTCAGCTATCATAAAAATGATTCCTGAAGATCTTCAATGGAATAAAGCGCCGGCTGATCTCCATCCCCGCATTGCTGAAGAGAGGGAAAAATCAGTCCATTTTTTTCTTTTCTTTCTTGCCGGCTTTATTTTTAAGGTATTCTATGAAGTCGAGAACTTCAGCTTTTTCAGTTTCCTGCAGGTTATTTACCTTTTGAATTATTATTTCTCCCAAACCCATAGTATCCCTCCTCTCATTTGTTGATAAGAAGTTGCTTGATTATTTGAAAAGTATATGGAACGAAAAAGACACAGTCAAGAAGAAAATAGGGTGAAAAGCGAGGGGGACAAAGGAAATCTTCTGAAGAAAATGGGACTACATATAAAGGAATGGACTTTGTGAAATTGATTATGGTTTGTACTCTTCTGATTTTTCACAAAAGAATTTGCAAGAGTACAGGAAGCAATGCTTTTGATAGCCACCTATCCCCTTAAAATAAGAACTCATTTCTCCCAATTTACCCCCCAAAAAACACCACAGTTCTAATGGTAATATAAGTTGAACCCAAAAGTTTCCGGTAAATTCTGGCCATTCCCAAAAAGATTTCTTTCGGTAAGAGAGTGGCCGGAAAATGGATTGGCCAAGGTCCGGTAAATAAGGTCCGAAATAAAATCATCTCTCATACCTACCAGCTATAACTATTTAAATTTTATTGATATTTCCATATAAATTGAATGCACCTACTAATAGGAAATCAGAGACAATTCAAGTTTCAGCAATTACCATTTGAAAAGCAGAACAATGTGGGTCACCTGAAGGCAAGTGTCGTTATTTATGATATCTTTTTTTGATGCTGATATCATGCACTCTTTTGGCGACCGATTCGAATAAATCGGAGGCCTTTTCAATGTGGTTGGTCATGGTCTTTTCCAACTCCATTTTCAACTCCATAAAGGTTTCTCGTTGTTTTTCTTTAATTTTTAAATTTGGCTTATAAAAAATATCATGCTCTATTTCAGACCAGGCATGATACAAAGCGGAAGTTAATTGAATTTCACACTTCAGGCCTTTAAATCTTTTATATTCATTCAAGATTATTCTTTTTGGACTTATCCTGGAGTACGGCAAGCCCCCCAGTTCTGACATCATTCCATTCATTTCGACACCTCAGAGATAGTTCTCTTCCGCTCGCCTCCCTGATCCTTACCTGACAGGTTCTTTGCCCTGGCTTTTCCTTAACGCCCATTACCCTGGCTCTTTACCAGAGCAGCTTAAGGTGGTTTGAAGCCTGCGCCTGCAAGCCGGCTCCGAGGGGCCTCCCCTCATCTCATATGCAGCTTCGTGGTACACTTACCGTTTGAACTTTGCGAAAAAAGGCAGACCTGCTCAGCCTTAAGTTTGAGGCATTATAGCTTCTTTTTTGCCCTTAGACCCACCTTCATTTGAGCTGACTCGGAGCATATTTCATTGTCCATATTTTGCAGGATCTTGAATAGCTTGAGATACTGAGCTATCAGTGAATTAACTCAAAAAAAGGATAGGGAGATTGTGAAGGCTACAGGGCGGTTTGCTTTTCTTCAAGTAGATAGACACTTGGAGTTGCGCTATTGTAACCTTATTTTTTTTTGGTGATGAGAGCCTTATTTTTTTACGGTGCCTGTCTTTTCTCCAGTATTATTTCCGCGGCAATTCGGACCCCTTTTACAATCGTAGATGAACACTTTTCCAATGCGCCAGCCTTTATCAACCGCTTGGTCTCAAGAGGCTCCACTGATTCAAAACGGTCCCCCAATTGATCCTCTATTACTTCAAAACACATGATGCTTCCTGCTTCCTTTTTAAACCGGCGGGAAAAGGCTAAAACCGGTGGTATTGAGTGGATGTAACCTTCCCAGTCATCAATTCTCTCTCTTCCAAAGGCCAACCCTAATGCCATCATACACCCTATTACTGTGCCGCAAACATCTCCCCTGAAAGCGAGGCCCGGAAATGGTGTTAGCGCCTTCAAGACCATGCCACCATCAAGCCCAAATTGCTCTTGCAGCGACAAAAAAGATGCCTGAGCGCAGTTACCTGAAATTTCTAAGTACGTTCTCGCCTTCTGATCAAGCTTACTCATTATTTCTTCCCTGGAAAGCTGAGATTCCATTTTAATCTCCTCCTTTACACTCCTAAGGGTTCTCTTATTATGCTCTTTTATAAGACCTTTTGGGTTTGTTAAAGTATAAATATCAAAAAAGGCATGGTCAAGAGGAAAAACAAGGCAAAAGAAAAGGAAACAAAATGGGTCTTCTGAAAAAAAGGGGATTTTGTAGAATTAAAATTTACAAAATGATTACTGTTTGTAATGTAGTTTAAAGAGCCATAATTGAAAATCAACATTTCAGGTTGCAATGTTTCCGAAGCGACCCTTGATCCCCTCAAACGATCCTCCAGAGGCCCATAAAAACCCCTGCAATCCACCTGATTTCAAATGGCACTTTATCGATCAGATAAATATTTCCGGTCAATTTTCTCCGTCTTCAAAAAGATTTCTTTCGGTAAGAGAGTGGCCGGAAAATGGATTGGCCAAGGTCCGGTCAATAAGGTCCGAAATAAATTTGTCCCACACGTTTATTAGCTATAACTATTTAATATTAAATAATATTTCTATCATAATTGAATGCACCTACCAAGTCTTCGAAAATCATAGGCACATAAATCAACAATTTCCGTTCGAAATGTGCAATACGCCACTAGGCCAGATAGGATAAATAAAAGATGATATTAATCATGTAAGAAGGCTTAAGTGGCCAGAATTAGGTCCGCCCCTCAACAACAAAATCCTCATCTTGGCCTAAATAAGTATATCGTCTGTTGTGAACCTCAAAATAGTAAAGGTGTGTTATAGCCCAAAGGAAATCAGAGGGGAAGATGGGTTGGCCAGACGCTTACATTGTCCCACCCAAGAATTTGCTGTATGAAGTCATTTAGCCCATCAAGGGTCATATCCCCTTTCATGCCTATTTCCCGGAACCATCCATACAAAGGTACAGCATCTTCCCGCCAGCCTTGGCCGAGATATTCTAGACGTAACTGATATTGTGCTTGTTTTTCTTCTTCTACCGTCCGGGGAAAGGGTCTTGGACGCATCTGGAGTGCCTTTCGATCTGGGGCATGGTAAGTTTTTCAATAAGGGTTATTACCCTTTGATTCTTGATTTCCCTTAAGGGCCTTTCATACTATGAAAACTTTTGGTATTTCTTTAAATTCATTCCTGATGGGCATGTCTGGATTACCGAAGGGTCTTGTTGAAGTGATTTGGCAATTCTTCCCCCATTTCCAATTCGATCCAAACCTTCTGCTTCTAATTGTCAACCTCAGCGTTGGGTACCAGCCATCCTCTGGTTTTTTGGGTGGGCCAATGTTTCGTCTTTATTGAATCTTGTATTACGATTAGAAGGTCGTGGGGCGGGAATACCGAAAAGCATGCCTTCAGCACTAATATCTTCATCTATATCCGGCCAATGTACGCCATGACCATCACCTATAATTCTATAATTAGCCCGTTGTTTAGGTGTTGCATCGGACAATCGCCAAGACCACGCAAGGGGAACGCTTATTATACGACCATCAACGAGGTGAGCCGTTATAGTGTCCTTACTGATTTTTATATCCTTAATTTTTTCTTCTTGTATTTTCACCGCAGTGCTCATACCATGCCTCCATTATTTTACCTTTGTTGTTTTTAATTGTTTCTCGTATGGTATTAAGTTCTTTTGGAGAAAAACCATAATTTTTAACCAATGCAACAGGATCCAGCCAGAATTTGCAGATCATCTTCTCTCTTTGGATATGCACATGCATTTGCTCATTACAATCAAAACTAAAAAAGAAAAAACGATAAGGTCCTCTGATTTGCTTGACCGTTGGCATATCATTACCTAATTTCAGAACATACGATTATCGGACAATCAGTCCTTTAGACTCTCACTTAAAAAATTCCTTATTTTTTCCTTTTTATCATAAAGTTAATAAATTTGAAACGCCTTTTTCGTTGATTTGCGGTTATACTCCTCGAATTTTTCACAAGTGGAACTTACAAGACTTCAGGAAGCTTATTAATTTCTCACGCTTTTAGAATCTCCTTATGCCTCAGCGCTCTCTCCAGGGACGGCTGCATCTTCATGTCCCGAAACTCGGGGATGACGAAGTCTAAGTGGGCGATGGCCTCTGACTTTTCCTGTGGGAAATGCTCAAGGAGCAACTCGGCCAGCTCAAAGCGGCTGAGGGTCAGTTCGGGCCGGAACTTCATTTCAGTGCAGATCCTGGATGGCTGCCTGGTAATGCCTCCGTGCCTCTTCTGTCGGCCCAAAAGGGCAGCAGCCCCACCCACCAGGGTGGAACCGCCGCTCATAGTGGCAAAGGTGGTTAATTGCCGAGTCAGGGCGGTCTTCTTATTTATTCAAAGTTTCACGAAGCTCTCGCTTCAGTATTTTACCGACAGCGCTAATGGGTAGTTGATCCATAAAAATGAGCTTTTTAGGAATCTTGTAGGGGGCCTCACGGGCTTTGATAAATTCAATTATATCAACTCTGACTGCTTCACTTTTTTCGACTCCAGGCTTTAATACTACGGCAGTTGCCACAATCTCCGAACCTGGACGAATGGGGTCCGGGATTCCGACCGTGGCAGCCATGGCTATGTCGGGGTGTTCGGAGATAATATCATCGAGTTCACGAGTAAATACTTTAAATCCCGAAACATTGACCATATCCTTCAGTCGGTCGACCATCCAGATGTATCCCTCCTCATCCATGCGGACAATATCTCCTGTATAGATCCAACCATCTCGTAGCGTATTGGCCGTTTCCTCGGGTTTATTGTGGTATCCCTTGGTGAATACCTGCGGGCCTTTGGCTACCAGTTCCCCGGGTTCTCCCAAGGGTACAATTTCCTTGGTAAGTGGATCAACGATCTTAATCTGTGTATCAGGATAGGGTATTCCTGCAGCCCCGGCTTTTTTCTTTCCGTAATAGGGTTGTGCAGTCAGTATGGGACTCGTCTCGGTCATACCCAGGACCTCCATTACTTTGCCTGCCCCGACTATCGACTCAAAATCCTTTATGAATTCAGGGGGAAAGGGGGCTGCCCCGCTGATGCAGCTTTCCAGATTGGAAAAATCGATGGACTGGAAAGCCGGCTGCCTGGAGAGCTCAATATAGATCGTCGGTACATTTACCAGGATGGTAGGTTGATAGGTCTTTATGGAATCAATGATAGAGGCAAGATCTCTGGGGTTGGGTATGGCTACCTGGGTATTACCACTAGCCAGGCAATACATACAAACGGCCAGTCCGGCCTGATGAAATAGGGGGAAGGCAGAAAGCCAGACGCCGATTTTATTATTCATCCAGGTCTTCATCTGAATGATATGATGGACCATATTATTATGGGTCAGCGTGGCGCCTTTGGAGGGCCCGGTAGTACCCCCGGTATACTGCATCAGACATTCGTTATCCGGATCCAAGGCTAATACCGATTCTGTGGAAGGATAGTCTTTCAATATATCGGAGTAGTGATGAATTGATACACCAGGGATGTTTGGGAGTTCCCCCGGGACCGACGGTTTGTCCGTAGGCAGGAAATCGGCTATCCCGACCAATGGCACAACTTTTACTCCGGTCTTTTCGATCACAGGGCCAACATTGTTCCAGAGTAGGTCCATGGCAACCAGCACCTTAGCCCCGGCATCATTAAGCTGGTATTCAAGTTCCCTTTGAGTCAGCAGGGGGCTGACGCCGGTGAGTACACAACCTGCTTTAAGGATGCCGATTATTGCAATATAATAGGCCGGTACATTGGGGAGGTTGACGCCGACTACCTCGCCGGGCTGAATATGCATGGCCTTCAGAAAATTAGCCAACCTATTAGACATCCGGTCCAGTTCAGCAAAAGTGATGGGGGTGCCGGCATAATGAATAGCCACCTTATCCGGATCTTTGGCTACCACTTCCCGGAACAGTTCGGGATACAACTTTTTGGGATAGTCGAGCCTCTCCGGCACATGGGGATCATAGAATTTTAACCAGGGTTTGCTTGCATAGGGATCTGTCATTTTTCACCTCCAGAAAAGATTGTGTTCAAATAAGACCAACCAACCCCCTCCACACCCCTGTAGATTCAGGGGCACTTTTGTTAGGTAATCTCTCGAATCACGGAATATTTTGCTCTGGGTTGTTCCTCTGATCAGCCTCCAAAGGGACGCATAACCCCTTGGAGGCTTCCTATCGGCAATATCTGAAAATCCCACTTCATTCCCTGTCCCAAAATTATATTAACATTTTTCTGAGCGAGGATTTATTCATAGGTTTGCTTCTACCCTATAAAATGTGTAAAAGTGTAATGTTTAACCTTTAATCTTTCTGCTATTTCGCTTTAATAACTACTTCTGGTACTTTAAAAAAAATAAAAGCTTAATATTTGACCGTTCGAAAAAGGATTATCTGTTCCGCTATCATTTCAACCGGGTGTTTGGCCGGGTAACTTACTTTAAAAAGCAATGAAATGTTTACTTCACAAATACGGGTGAAAGGAATTATTGATTTGGACTGCAGTTAAAATAAATAGATAATGATGCCGTGGTTCTTTGAGTGGTGCTTTTTTTTCTGAATATATTAAAAAATCCAGAGGTGTCAAGGTATTTTTTACTGTGAGGCAAGGGGACGTAGGGCCGTTGCAGGGTTGTACTTAAAAATTGATTATTATTTGTACTATTCGGATTTTTCACAACGGAACATAGAAGAATACAGGAAGCACTTAAAGTTTTTTGAAAAATGAAAAAGAATCAGGCTATTCTTATTTTCTTTTTAACGAAGCTCAGAGGAAAGAAGGAATTTTCAGATGTTAAAAATCATGAGTCCGATAAGTTGGTAAGACACTAATCCCACATAAAAAAAACACAGCAATAAAATAGCGATTTTAACCTTTTTATATTGGCTATGAAGACAAAGGATAACCGAAGAGAAAGAAACGATACAAAATTTCCAAATCCAAAATCTATCCCCCAATAGAAGGATGGATGATTCCACGATGGGATTTAACTCATGCCCCCCATTTTCCAGAATCATCATCGTAAAGCAGGCGTCAAGATAATTCAACCCGATAATCAAAACCAAAAAGAATAATAATGATGGATTGTAGCGATCCACATATCGCTCTTCAAATAAATCAATTTTTCCCAGGAAACCTTTTCTTCGACCCCAGATCGTATATCGACTAAGAATCGGTGTCGGTTGTCTACGTCTATCATTAATAATATTTAAGTTCAATTCTTCCATGACACCTCAAACTATCCTCTCCCTCTTAAAAAAGGCGAGAAGACCATTGAATTTATATTTTTCTGAACCGCCTTGTTCCCCATCTTTCAGCAATTTCCAGGTTTTTTTCTGTCCGTCTTATTACCTTGGAAGATTAGGGATCTCCCAATCGATATCGACTGTCCTAACGGATATTCCATAAGCTCTGCTGGCATGAATCAAAAACACGGTTTCATTTTCGAACTTGCTAAAAAGCCAATCACGGTCCTTCAGTTGACGATAAACCCCTTCTCTTAGTTTCAGGAGTTTACCCGGAAAAATCGAATTTCGAATAAATCTTTCAAAACTCGACCCTTTGCTACCCTGAGAATTTTTCGGGGATAATTGTGACATTGGTTACCCTCCTTTTCTCCTGGTTTATAGTTGGGTTTTGAGTAAATTCTTAAGCAAATCCAATGCCACGAATATTTACAGTTTTTAACTACTTGTTATTATTAGGTTGATTATTTAACGCGGACTTGAGCCCTTTTTAAGATTAGAAAATGAATTCCACTTTTTCCTGTTCTCGTTCACTTGACGGAAGAACTTTTCCACTTTTTTCTATTTTTTCCCCACTTATAAAACATTTTTTCTATTTTCGTAATAGCTTACCTCCCCCTCCACCCATGATCAGATATAACGGGGAGGCATAACGGCATAACCCGGCCGGGTTATATCCGCTATTTCCACTACGCGGATTCAATGAATAGCACCGGTTGGGATTCGACAATATTTTTTTGGGGTTCAAGTCCAAATTGCTTCATCCGGTTCCAAACGGTGATTCTGGAAACTCCCAGGATCCTGGCCGCCTCCGATTGATTTCCTTGGGAGCGATTTAAGGCCTCGATCAATTCCTGCCTTTTTCTGCCCTTGGTATTAACTGTGGGGATTTCCGACAAAGCCTTTTTTTCAAACCCTACGATATTGACCGGAAGATGATAAGGTTGGATCAATGGTTCCTGGCAGGTCACAAAGGCATATTCAAAAGCACTTCTTAATTCCCTCACATTGCCCGGCCAATCATAGTCCAACAGGACGTCTATGGCGTCTTTGCTGATCCCTTTAATCGACTTTCCGCTTTTGAGTTTAGTCCTTCGAAAAAAAGAATCGGCCAGCAAAGGAATATCATCCCTTCTTTCTCTTAAAGGAGGCAGATGAACGGGGATGACGTTAATCCTGAAAAAAAAATCTTCCCTAAACCGTCCTTTAGCCACTAATGCCTTTAAATCCTTATTGGTGGCTGAAATAATCCTAACATCAATGGGGATAGGTCGTTGATCTCCTACCCGTTCTATCACTTTATCTTCCAAGACCCGCAGCAGTTTGACCTGGGTGGAAATGGGCAGGTCTCCGATTTCATCCAAAAAGATATCCCCGCCCTGGGCGGCCTCAAACCGCCCTTCCCGGTTCCGGTAGGCACCGGTATAAGCCCCTTTGACATGGCCGAACAACTCGCTTTCCAGCAAGGTTTCAGAAAGGGCGGCGCAATTGACCTTGACAAAAGGTTTTCCTTTTCGAGGACCGCTTTCATGAATGGCTTCGGCGGCCAGTTCCTTTCCGGTACCGCTTTCCCCAAAAATAATCACCGGGGCATCGGACTTGGCGGCGTTGGCCAAGAGATCAAATACCCGGGTCATGGAAGGGGAGACACCGAGAAGTCCAAAAAAGCCGTCTTTTGATCTCAGTTCACGGCGAAACTCTTCGATCTGGTTGTCTTTTTCGATAATCTCGGTGATATCCGTCAGCGTTTCAACAGCGCCGATGACCTTTCCCTTCTCATCATGAAGGAGCGAGGCATTTTTCAGGATATGGAAAGGATGTCCGTTTTTTTTCTTCATGGTGCATCGCTTCATTTTGATATCACCGGTCTTAAATAAGGTACACCAGTGATGACCGGTCTGATCTCGGACGATATTGCACATGTTGCAATCCAGAACAGAACAGGGTTTCCCGATCAACTCCCCGTTTTTGTATCCCAGGAGCCCGGCTATGGCCTTATTGACTGAGACAATAAAACCCTCCCGATCAATAATAATAATCCCTTCCTTGATCGTATCCACAACGGTTTTCCAGTACTGGTTCATTTCAAATTCCAACATAGGATTTACTCCTGTAAAATATTAAACAACTGTTAATTAATAATTTAACACATCAATCCTTTCTTTGCAACTCTTCCGTTGAAAATTAATAAAATTTATACTTAATTATATTAATTAGTTATATGAAATTACAAGCCAAAAACCCATCAAAAATAGTTTTGGCACCGGTTATGCAAAGATTAAGGGAAAATTGTTAAATTCGATTAATTACCCAATAAGGAGGAACACGATAATGACCACAGCAGAATTAACCGCTATTCAAGCAGCTAGCGTCGTAGACGCCCGAGGCAGTGCCTGTCCCGGTCCCATTTTGGAAGCCAAAAAGGGGATCGGCAAAGTCAAGGTGGGGGAAATTTTGGAAGTCTTATCCGGTGATGTCGGTACCCGACAGGACATCCCTGCCTGGGCCCGCAAGGTGGGACACGATTATTTAGGACTGGTGGAAGCGGACGGTTATGACCGGCTATATGTAAGAAGGAAAAAGTAGGGAAGAACAATGACTACACCGGCCAGCCAAGGGAAGATTCTCATTTTAGCCACCGAGCACTGCGCCTATCCGGGGGCCAACTCGGTCGGGCAGGCCCACAGCCCTTATCCGGCCAATACCTATGTGCTCAGGGTGCCTTCCCCGGTGCTCTTCCCTGAGTCTTTTTACCTGGACTGTTTTAAAAAGGAGATCGGCGGGATCATTATCATGTCCTGTGGAACCGAATGTCCTTATCCCGGCGCCTATGAGGTCTTGGCTAAAAGGATCGACCGGGTTTATTCCCTGATGAAGGAGAAGGATCTGGATATACGACGGCTAAAGCTGACCGCCATTTGTACGGTCTGCAACCGGGCTTTTCTTAAAGAGGTAAACGAGATGAACGACCTGGTTCAGGAGTTGGGGGCGATCGGCTAAGAGATGAATAATACTCAGACCCTGCAATTTGATACTTTGATCATCGGCGGCGGTATTGCCGGCCTTCAAGCCGCTCTGGACTTGGCGGATCAAGGGTTTAAGGTAGCCGTCGTGGAAAAGGACGCCACCATCGGCGGAAAGATGATTCGCCTTTCCAAGGTATTTCCCACTTTGGATTGCGCCAGTTGTATCACCACCCCCAAAATGGCCGCGGCCGCCCATCATGAAAATATCACCCTATTTACCTTCTGTGAGTTGAAATTTCTGGATCGTCAAGATGGTCTCGTTGCGGCAACGATAACCCAGAAACCCAGATACGTGGACCCGGATAAATGTATCGGCTGCCGGCAATGCGAATATGAGTGTCCGGTCTATGTTCCGGATGAAGAACAGGGGGGTTCAGTGCCCGCAAGGCTATCTATATCCCCTTTTCCAATGCCATTCCGCAAATCGCTCTCCTCGACCCTGAAAACTGCCTGTTGTGTGGAAAATGTGTCAAAATCTGCCCTACTGAAGCAGTAAATTTATTTCAGGAACCCAAGGACCTTTTTCTTGAGGCTAAAGCCGTCATTGTAACCACCGGTTTTGAATTAACCCCTTTAGAGGACAAGCCACAATATGGACAAGGGGAGATCCCTAATGTGATCACGGCCCTTCACATGGAAAGGCTTCTGGCCCCCCATGGGCCTTATAATCGAGTCTTACGTCCTTCAGACGGCATGGAGCCGGATTCTATCGCCTTTGTCCAGTGCGCCGGTTCAAGAGATAAAAGCATGGGCATCTCTTATTGTTCCAGGGTTTGTTGTATGTATGCTATTAAGCAGGCCATGCTGCTCTCCGGGGCCTTGCCCTTAGCGGATATCACTGTTTATTATATGGACATCCGGGCCTTTGGAAAGGGGTACGAACAATTTTTTCAGAATGCTCAGGCTATGGGTATCCAATTTGTAAAAGCCAAGGTGTCCACTGTTAACGCAACGGTCGACAACCGTGTGTCTGTCCGTTATGAGGCCCAGGATGGTGAGGGAGTGGTCATGGATGAACATGATCTGGTGGTCCTTTCCCTGGGCATGGTCCCCGCCTGGAATCCCAGTAACTATAGTAAACTGGATGCCGATTCGGATGGGTTTATCCGAATCATACAACCCAAGATAGCCCCAACCTTGACCGCTCAAGAAGGTTTTTTCGTGGCCGGTACGGCCGCTGGACCAAAGGATATTGTTGACACTATTGCTGAAGCCGGAGCGGCTGCCATGGAGGCCACCAAGTATTTACTTCGTAATAAAAAGATGACTCAAAAAGCCGAATAACGTTTTGAAAAAATTTTCCAACAATCCCTTGGGAGATAGGGAATGACCGAGTCAACAAATAATAAAGCCACAGAAATCCAAAATCCGAAAGTCGGTGTATATATCTGTCATTGCGGTGGAAATATTTCCGATCATGTGGACGTGGAAGCCCTTCAACGGAGGACGAAAAAAATCCCCGGAGTAGCCCTGGCTCGTACCAATATGTTTATGTGTTCAGATCCAGGACAAGAATTGATTATTGAGGATCTCAAAAACGGTTTGGTGGATCGGGTAGTGGTGGCCTCTTGCGCCCCCAATCTCCACGAGACGACTTTTCGCCAAACCCTTTCTCGAGCAGGAGTCAACCCTTATCTTTACGAACATGCCAATATCCGAGAACAGGTAAGCTGGGTGCACCACGGTCAAGCCGCTACAGACAAAGCAACCCGGCTGGTTGCCGCCGCCGCAGGTAAGGCTAAAAACCTGAAACCTTTGGCCCCACTGCGTGTAAAAGCCAAACAACATGTAACGGTCATTGGCGGGGGTCTGGCCGGATTGCGCTGCGCCAAGGATCTGGCCGATCGAGGTTTCGAGGTGGTTCTAATTGAAAAGTCTCCTTTTCTGGGAGGGAAGGCCGTACTCATAGACCGTGTGGCCCCTACGGGAGAAAAGGCGGTTGATTTGGTTTCCGAGCTGACCACAGCGGTACTGAAAGCCCCCACTATTACGGTCCACACCTGCGCTCAAGTAACAGGGTTTGAAGGTTATGTCGGTAATTTTCGTCTTAAGATAACCGTCTCACCCTCGGTTTCAGACGGAGATCGGAAAAAAATTACCGACATGGCTAAAGACAGCCGCTCCCCTTATCAATGTGAGCCTTTTATCGGGGTCTATGCCAAAGAAGTCCCCCAAGAGACCGAGGAACTAATTCTTGAAACAGGTGTAATCGTCTTGGCAACCGGTTTTGAATCCTATATCCCCCAAAAAGGAGAATATGGTTACCAAGAATTTAATAAGGTGATTACCCTGCCTGCCTTTATCCAAAAGTTCGCAGAAAGGTCAAAAGAGGGAAGTGTTCTGGAAATTGACGGTCGGAAAATACATAGTATCGCCCTGATCCATTGTGTGGGCAGCAGACAAATCCCGGGCATACATGAAGAAAATGAATCGGGAGTAATGAATGAATACTGTTCCCGCACTTGTTGCACCGCTACCCTGCAGGCGGCCCTCCGGATCCGTGAAAATTATCCGGATACACGCGTCTATGAATTATATCGGGACATCCGTACCTATGGGCGGGGACAAGAGGAACTTTATAACCAAGCTTCCAGCGAAGGAGTAGTCTTTTTGCGTTTCAAAGCCGAGGATTCCCCGGTCGTAACCGCTAACGATGCCTCAAGTTCCTACGCCTTAAGGGTAATGGTAAAGGATACGCTCACCTTTGATGAAGAAGTGGAGGTCCCGGTAGATCTGGTGGTCTTGGCTAACGGCCTGGAACCGCATCCGATCCCCGACTTGGTTGAGATGATGAAACTCCCTGTTGGGGCGGACCGTTTTTTATTGGAAGTCCATCCCAAACTTCGGCCCGTAGAGCTTTCCATCTTGGGCATCTTTCTGGCCGGGACCTGTCAAGCCCCTATGGATATGGGAGAAGTCTGTAATGCAGCCGGAGCCGCAGCGGTAAAAGCCTCGGCCTTACTGGCCCGTGGATTTGTGGAAATGGATCCTTTTGTGGCTGAAGTAGATCTTAACAAGTGTAAAGGTTCAGGGGCCTGCGTAGAAGCCTGTTTAAATAAAGGGGCTCTGGAAATGGTTGAAGTGGAAGTTGAAGGTCAAAAGGTTATGCGGGCCCGAATATCTCCGGCTTTATGCAAGGGATGTGGGGCTTGTGTGGCCGTATGTCCGGAAAAGGCCATCAATCTTCAAGGCTGGACCTTAAAACAATATGAAGACATGGTTGATATGATTGTCTCCGATGATCTGATCACCTGAACTTATAGAGGGGCTCGATGTTAACAAACCATAAAGAAGGATCGGTCGACCACGGGGCTTTGAAAAACCTTCGAGAGAAAAGAAAAGAGACAATCGCCCGAGTCGCTGCCATCATCAAAAAGCAGCGTAAGGATATCCAAGCATTGAAAGCCCTTTTACGAGAGGGAGAACAAACCATCCCGCAACTCGCAGAAATAATGAACCTGCCCTCTTCAGAGGTTTTCTGGTACGTGGCTGCTCTTAAAAAATACGGAGAGATCTTCGAAGGGAAAAAGGAAGGGAGCTACTTCTTTTACAGGTTGGCTGACAAGGCCGAGGAAGAAGAATGATGTTAAGAAAGAACCCATGACCATGATTACCGTTCATCCTGACTTTGCTAAAGAATTAAAAAATTTTGGCGTAGATCACGCCTTGGATTGTTTCAATTGTGGCACTTGTACGGCCATCTGCCCCCTGATTTTTGATCATTTTCCCAGGAGATTAATCCGCTACATCCAAATAGGGGCCAAGGAGAAGATCATAGAAAATCCCAAGGAATTATGGCGCTGCCTCCATTGTGGACTTTGCACCCGGACCTGCCCGAGAGAAGCCGATCCAGGCGAGGTAATCCTGGGATTAAAACGCTATGTGGTAGACTACTGGAGGAAATCCAGACATGTATAACCCAAGGGATATCATAGATATATTAGCTGGGAATGTCAGAAAAACCCGAAGTCCTTTCGCCATCCCTAATTTTTTAGTCAACCGCTGGTGGAAGACTCTTAATCTTCCTAAAAAAGGGGGAGCTCTTCTTTACACTGGGATGATGTATCAACTGGTCCCTTATATAAAAAAAACAACTCAGTATTTGGAAATGTTTGAAGACCGTAAACCGGCCGATTGGGTGGGCTTAGGCCGATACCAACCCAAACGCCTTTCCGGTATCGGTATAGCCATGATCACCCCGGGAGTTGAAAAGCGAAAAGCCAACCAAGTCTTGCAAGATATTGCCTTGATTCTAAGCAAATCGCAGGTAGACTTTTATTATGAACCCCGGTTGGACTATTACAGCGGCATATTGCTTTATGATTTAGGAGATCAAGAAAATTTTATTAAACACGCCCAATTTGTTGCCGGTAAGCTTCAAAGGGCTGGGGTCAAAAAAATAATAACCGTGGACCCTCATACCACTTATGCCCTGAAGGTCCTTTTTCCAAAATATACAGGGATAAGTTTTGATGTCCAATCCTACATTGAACTGATCAATTTCGAGTCGAACCAAGGAGGTGTTCAGGTTACTCTTCACGATCCCTGTTTTTACGGAAGGTATCTGGAGATTTCCGATGCCCCGCGGGAGGCCTTAAAAAAGCAAGGGATCGAATGTCTCGAAGTGAGAAATTCCAGGAGTTTTACCAACTGTTGCGGAGGCCCGGCCGAGTCTGTTTCTCCTAAATTATCCAGGGAAGTTCTGGACCGTAGGGTTGAGGAATTACAATCTACCGGGGCCCCTATTGTTGCCATGTGCCCTATCTGCCTGGGCAATCTCCGGAGGTCGGGTGCCCAGGTGGAGGATCTGTCCCGGGTGCTTGCTCGTTGTGCAATATCAACTTAAAAGCGAAGAGGATTGTCCTCTCAGCTTCAAGATAAAGAATATCAAAAAAATTGAAGGGAGAAAAAAATGTCGGAAAAAGAAGAAATGGTGATGTTTATCTGCACCCATGCCGGTGATAACCCCGAAAAAGCAGCCATCCCTTTTGTCATGGGCAGTGCCGCCTTGGCCATGGATGTCAAGGCCATAGTGGTTTTGCAGGAAGACGGCGTTCAACTGGCCCGTAAAGGATATGCTGAACATATGACCAAACCGGGAGGATTTGAACCTTTAACAAAATTAATAACCGATTTCCTGGAATTGGGTGGGGAACTGAAAGTCTGTGTCCCTTGTATTAAAGCCAGGAATATAACCGAATCGGATTTGATTGACAAGGCCCAGACCACGGCCGCCGGTCAACTCATTACCGATTCACTCAAGGCCAATTCTGTTTTTACCTATTAAGAACAGAGTAAAAAAAAGCTCCTTCAAAGGCCCCGGGACTTGCCCAGGGCCTTTTTTATTTTGGGTCTTATTTAAAAGATTGACAAGGTTTGACCGAAAAGAAAGACTCAACTCCAAAAGGGAAGAAAAATGGGGGATGGTTATCAATTTGATCCTGAAAAGAATTTCCTTTTTGATGGAAAGGGTATAAATTAAGAAATTACAAAGTTAAGAGAACAGGTGAAAATCAAAGTACGAGAAGCATTTCAAGGAATGGACTAAACTTGGATTAGGCATAGAATCTACATGATCATCCCCTACGACAAATTAAGCCGGGGAGCCCTGCTGGGACTTATAGAAGAATTTGTCACCCGTGACGGCTTTGATTCCGGTTATTTCAAAAAATCCCTTGAAGAAAATGTTGAAATGGTCATGAACCAACTGAAACGGGGGGAGGCTTTTATTGTTTATGATGAGGTCACTCAGACAACCAATATCGTTTCCCCAGAACTGCTCTGCAAAAAGCCAACGTGATTTCATAAAACTGACCCAAGGGATACTTATCGGTTGAGAAATTAGAAAATCAATTCCATAAGAAACTACGCCCCATCCGAGAGTTTACCCGTAAGAGGGAACTCTTTACAGGGCAGTTCCCTTTGAATATTTTTTCAAAAGCCCCTGTCTGTCATTCCGGGCTTGACCCGGAATCCAGGAATTTAAAAGTCTCCTGGACCCCGGCTTTCGCCGGGGCGACAGTTGGCGTTACTGTTTTTAAAATTGATCGACAAAACGTTGTCGATGTATAGGCTCTAAGTGCCTAAATCTCCTTCCATCCCGCTAACTCCTTATTTTTCCTGTCTCATCTTAAGTCTAATCTAACTTTTAGCTTTTATTAAACAGGACAGGATGTTAAAATATCGGCCAATATTGTTAAGCTAAGATATGAAATCAGATTTACATTGGCAACCAATATAAAACTTACCGAGGCGCTGCACTGGATCGGCCTGAAACTACCCACGCCCTCTGGTCAGGAGGGTGCTATGTACAAAAAAAGATATGGAAAAAATTGAATTAAGACCCATCGGATATGTGTCTTCACCGGTCACCGAAAAGGTGGATGAAAATTGGGGCGGGGTCCTTTCGCGTATTTTATTGGAACCTGAATATGACGGGGCTTTGGTTGGGCTCCAAGATTTTTCCCATGCCATCATTGTCACCTTTCTTCATCAAGCGCAATTTAAAAAAGAAAAACACCTACAACGCCGCCCCCGAGGTTTGGAGAGCATGCCCCAAGTGGGTATTTTTGCCCAAAGAGCAAAAGACCGGCCTAATCCCATCGGCGTCACCGCTGTAAAAATCATCAACGTCGGCGATGATTATTTAGAAATCCAGGGGCTCGACGCCATAAACGGCACACCGGTATTAGACATCAAACCCTATTATCCACAATATGATAAAATAGAGGCGTCCATCGTACCGGAATGGGTCAACCGATTGATGGAAAAATATTTTTAAATACTGAAAAATTATAGTGATAACAAAGGTAGAGAAGGTCATTGTTCAATTGAAAGGGATAAGACCATGAGGACCGGAATAAAAATACTTGTCATGATGATCCTGTTCGTCTGTGTTAGCCCAAGCTGGGCACAGGAGGTGGCGGTACCAAAGGGGTACCAGGACCTTTATCAGAGCTTAGATGCCCAACTCACTCTGGCGGCCAAAAATTTCGGCAAAGCGGATACCGCTAATCAGCCGGCCTTTGGCCTTGAGTTGACGGCGGCCAATGGCAATCGCGGACCTCAGTTGCTGGAGCCGCGCGTGCGCCAGGGGGTTGTCGTGAATCTGGATGCCTTCCGGGCCCTGGGGTTGACAGGTGTCACAGTGGCCGTGTGCTTTCCCATGTTCCTCAAGGACTTCCCCAACTCGGCAGACTATCTGGCCTTCTATAAATTCGTCCTGGCCGAAGCGCGCCGTCGTCATCTCAAGGTACTCTTCAAAATTGGCGAGGCCTTTCATGATCCTGTACATGGTCACCTGCCCGTAGGGGAGTTTTATAAGAACCTGACGCCGGAGCGTTTCATGCGGCAAAAACGGGAGATGATCGAAATTGCGCTCCGCGAACTGCAGCCGGATTTTCTCACCGTAGCCAACGAACCGGACACTTCGGCCATGAACACCGGTCTTGATTTCTCGCCGGATCATTTTATTCAATACGTGCAGGCCTTCACCAAAGGGCTGTCACGGGGAAAGACCAAAATAGGGGCGGGGGCCGGGACCTGGAGTCCGCTGACTTATTGGACCCGGCTGGCCACCGAAACGGATGTGGACTATCTGGATATGCATATTTATCCGGTAAATTTCGATTTTTTCACACGTCGTCCTTTGGAAGTCGCAGACTTGGCGGCGAAAAACGGCAAATCGCTGGTCATCGGCGAAGGCTGGCTCTACAAAAGCCCGCGACAGCGAACTCGGCAAGCAGGGGTTGAGTTACGTGGAGTTATATTCGCGCGACGTCTTTTCGTTCTGGGCGCCGCTGGACTCCAAGTTCATTGGAGACCTTGTCCAATACAGTCGTGCCCATCCAGTCGAGTATATGTCTCTCTTTTGGGTGCAGTACCTCTATGGTTATGTGGATTATACCCCGGCCCTGGCCAAGGCAGCACCGGGTGAATTGCAGCAACTCGGCGTCCGGGCGGCCATAAGTAATATTGTTGCCAAAAAACCTTCGGCAACCGGGAAAGCTTTTCAAGGCTACATCACCCGGCCCCAATAGGAAGCAGAACAAAATTAGGTCCAAAGGAAAAATAATCATGACGGACGAAAAACGACATCGCCAAATTCTTCATGAAATTGCCCACCGGGTCATGCTCGAACGGGGTCTGCTGCCTGACTTCTCTCCCGAGGTATTGGCGGAGTTAAATCGGATCACTTCGCCGGCAAAGGCTGACGGCCAACCGGTCCGGGACCTCAGGAATCTTCTCTGGGCCTCCATAGACAACGATGACTCCAGGGATCTGGATCAACTGACAGTGGCCGAGGAAATGCCTGACGGAGCAGTGAAAATATTGGTGGCCATAGCCGATGTTGATGCCTTGGTCAAAAAGGGGTCGGCCATCAATGAACATGCCCGGCATAATACAACTTCGGTCTATACAGCGGCCACGATATTCCCCATGCTTCCGGAGAGATTATCCACGGACCTCACCTCTCTCAACTTCCAGGAAGATCGCCTGGCCATTATCATCGAAATGATCCTCAGGGAAGACGGATCACTTCAGGGCTCGGATGTTTATCAAGCCGTGGTTCGCAACCGGGCCAAACTGGCTTACGACAGCGTCGCCGCCTGGCTTGAAAACAACGGTCCCAAACCTGAAAGGATTGCAGCGGTTGACGGGCTTGATCAAAACCTCCGATTACAGGACAAGGCAGCCCAGAGTTTGAAGGCCTTCCGCCATCTGCATGGGGCACTGAATTTTCAGACGATTGAAACGAGTCCCGTCTTTGACGGCGACATGCTGCAGGATCTGGCTGTAACCCAAAAGAACCGTGCCCGGGATATTATCGAGGACTTCATGGTGGCCGCCAACGGGGTGACCGCCCGATATCTCTCCGGGAAGAAGTTTCCGTCCCTGCGCCGGGTAGTCCGAACCCCAAAGGGCTGGGAAAGGATTGTGGAGATCGCCCAAGAGCATGGAGTCGCCCTCCCTAATCAACCCGATTCCAAAGCCCTTGAAGGGTTTCTGATGAAAGCCAAAGCGGCCGATCCGGACCGTTTTCCTGATCTTTCGCTTAGTATTATAAAACTCCTGGGGCCCGGTGAATACGTCGCCGATCTGCCTGGGGAGACTGCACCGGGTCATTTCAGCCTGGCCGTTCGGGATTATACCCATTCTACGGCCCCCAACCGCCGCTTTCCTGATATCATCACCCAGCGGCTGATTAAGGCGGCCATAGCCGGAGATGCATGGCCTTACCACATAGAAGAATTGGGAGAATTAGCCAAGCACTGTACCGAGGAAGAGGATGCCGCCAGGAAAGTGGAACGACAGGTCGAGAAATCGGCCGCGGCCCTTCTATTGGAATCCAGGATCGGCGAAGAATTTGATGCCATTATCACCGGGGCTGCCTCTAAGGGTACCTGGGTCCGCATCTTCCACCCGCCGGTGGAAGGAAAACTGGTCCAAGGATTTGTGGGTATGAATATCGGCCACCGCCTCCGCGTACAGTTGATCTCTACCGATACTGATCGTGGTTTTATCAACTTTAAAAAGGTCGGTTCAAGGCATTAGGAAAGAGGTCCTCCCATGAGGTGCAAGTCAACGATTATCCTTCTGGTATTTTTGGTTTCCACTGCCTTTGTTCTGCCGGCTCTGGCTGCCAGTGCGGAGAGGCTGCCTTTGTTTTCGGGCGCAAAGGAAAAACCTTGTAATGAAAATGAACAGGGAATCTGCCTGGAAACCCCCAAGAAGAGATTTGAGATCACTTCTTCCGCCGACATCGATTCTGTAGTCAAAGATCTGCTTTGGTTGTCGAAAGCGAAGGGATGGAAGATGTTCAAAGTCTCCGGAATCAGAGAGCCTCGGTATCAGAGTAGAAACGCCAGGGGCTTTTCGCTTATGTGGTCGGTGGAAAAGGTCCGAACGGTGAAGAAACCGGGAGGTAGCGATCAAACAATATATTATATCTATTACTGGCAGATCTATGGAGAGTAGATTTCCCTCAAAACCGCATCAGACCGATCGTCCCCGGTCAGGGGATATAGTTATTGGTCGGTCATTTTATTAATCCCGCTATATCCTTCTGTAGCCGGGGCAAGTTTCTCTCTATCGAAAAAAAAGACTGACTGTTTGATATGGGCAGAATAGAAAGGACAGGAGTTAGCATGAACGAATTTGAAGAATTATCTCCCAATTTTAAAAAGGCTTTATTGACTAAGGTTAAAAATAATACCCCTTTTTGGTCGTTGATCAATATGGACCTGGTGGATGTCAAAAAGGGGTGGGCCAAGGTAAGGTTGCCCTATGACAAAAAACTGGATCACGCCTATGGTTCGGCCCATGGGGCCGCTGTGTTTGCCCCGGCCGATTCCGCCGTGGCCATGGCCCTGCAGGGCATGGTCGAAAAGGATGAGATCTTTACCACTGTGGAAATGAAAATCAATTATATCCGACCTTTTTCCAAGGGGGAAATCTTTGCCGAAGCGGCTATAACCCACAAAGGGGGTAACCTGGCTATTGGAGAGGTGGAGGTAAAGGATTCCCAGGGAAGATTGATTGCCAAGGCACTGGCCACCTATATGGTTATGAAACGGGAGCGCTGATCAGAAGAAATAATATCAACGAAGACAAGACAGAGGTTTACCTTGGCTGGAGATATAATAATTTGGAAAGGGGAGTCAGGGTGTGTCCTGCTGCATCTCCAGCATATCCGGATATAGTTTTTTCATGCAATCCGGACAAATACTGTGGCTGAAATCCGCTTCCGAATGGGAACGAATGTATAATTCAACCTGGTGCCAATACCCCTTATCATCACGAATTTTTTTGCAGTGGGCACAAATGGGAATGATCCTTTTTAAGGTCCGGATTTCCTCAATCAATCGATGGATAAAATTTTGAATCAATATTCCTATGAATACAACCCCCCCAATGGCAAACCCATTGGCAATTAAATCCTTCCATTGAAAAGGGAGAAAGGCTAAAAGGAAAAATATTGCAGTACGGAAAAGGCTATCAACCCAAAAACCTTTTTCCGATTGACGTTAAATAAGAGAGAGGAGACGATAATAACTTGAACCAACCCGAGATAATAAGGGGAGGCAAACCCTTCTCCGGTTATAACACACATGACGGAGATACTGAAGGCCGCCAGAAATATACAGGAAAATACAATGACTGAAAGATGTCTTGTCCGATATTTAAGGATAATTAAATAGGCCGCCAATAAATAAGCGGATATAATCAGCCGGATGGTCAAGAGGATTAAGAAATGATCGGGATAAACAAACCAGTCTAAAACAAAGAAAAGAGGGAAGAGGATGATCCCAATTCTTAAGGCAAAGAGTATTGGTCGAACTTGAAATTCCATTGCTGCTCTTTTATCTCATGCCTTAGAGAATAAACCTCTCTTGTCATTATTATCTTGCAACCTTCCAGTTCTTGAGAAAACCTTCCCGTGAATAGATACCCGGAACAGCATGATCGCCTTCTTTAAAGATGAAATTGACGGATTTTATATGATCATATTCAGTGATCGTAAATGTAGCCAAAGCCAGAAATTCATCGGCTCCGGTGGATCCCATCCTTTGAGTCAGATACTCATCATTGATGATTTCAACATCGACCACACTTTCTCTGATGCCTTTTAATTTAAGTTTCGGAGGATCCGTAGGTTCTTTAGTAATCGGCGTGCGAAAGCTTTCCGGATCTTTTTTAGATTTGTTCAAAGCATAAATCAGTTTGTTGATATCGCTTTTTATTTTGTCAATTTTGGTCCCCCTAATGAGAAGATTATAATCCTGTGCCCCGGAGGACGCATACCAGGTATATTCCTTATTGTTGTAATCGTCTTCACCGGTAAATTTTATGATAACAATAACCAGAAGAGCAACGGCGATCGCAATCAGGATATATTTTAATTTTAATGCTCGTTTCTTCATATTGGTTTTACCATTGGCTGATGGATCGATCTTTTCATGATTAAGTTCCCGGTATACCTCAGAATACCTAATGAATCCTTTGGGTCGTCTATCCAAAAAACGGCCGGGTTACCCCTGATTATCCCTTAGATTATATTAGGTTTTAACCGGAGTCAACGAAAAGAAAAGGGAGATATTTTATAGTTGTTCTCAGCCACTCTTATGGTTAAAATAAAATGAACCAATGGACAATCCTGGAAACAACATTTCTTTTTTCTTCCCATCCTTGAAAAAGGTGGACCAAATCCCTTTTCTCCAAACCACTTCCTGCGGTACTGAAGCCATATCCATAACAGGTAATCACTGCCAATTGAACTGTAAACACTGCGGGGGGAGTATCCTGAAAAATATGACGGCGGCTGAAACCCCCGATGCCTTAAAGGCGGCAGCAAAGCGCGTTGCCGCTAAAGGCGGCCGTTCTATCCTTATCAGCGGCGGGGCGGATAAAGAGGGAAGGGTCCCTCTTTTGAAATTTATCCGGGCGGTTAAAGAGATCCGCTCCGAATTGGGGTTGAAGGTTTTGGTCCATACCGGGTTGGTTTCTGAAGAACTGGCCGAGGCCCTGGTTGAGGCCGGAATTGATATGGCTTTGTTGGATATCATCGGCGACAATCAGACCATTCGAGAGATATATCATCTGGGCGCTTCGATCAAAGACTTTGAGCGATCTCTTAAACTCCTTACCGATTGGGCCATCCTGGTAGCCCCTCATGTGGTGATGGGCCTTCATTTCGGGCAAATCCGGGGAGAATCCCAGGCATTGAAGATGATCGCCCAATACCCGATAAAGACCCTGGTCCTGATCGGATTTAGGCCCATTGCCGGAACGGTCATGGCCAGGACTACCCCCCCTTCTCCTGAGGAAATGGGAGACTTATTCGGCCTGGCCCGCCGTCTTTTCCCACAAACCCCGGTAGTTCTGGGTTGCGAACGCCCACTGGGACTTCACCGCCGAAAGCTTGAAGGTTTGGCCCTCGAAGCCGGGCTGGACGGCATTGCCTATCCCAGCGATCGTACCCTTCGAACAGCAGAGGATTTGGGAATGAAAGTTAGCTATTATACAGAATGCTGCGCCCTGTTCGATCTATGATTCGCGTTATCGACACCGGGTTCTTATCCGGAGCGGAAAACATGGCCTGGGATGAGACCTTTTTAACCGCCCGTGCCGAGGAGATCATTCCCGATACATTGCGATATTTAAGGTTTTCCCCTCCCGTGGCCTTGGTCGGGTATCATCAGGCAGTGGCTGAAGAGGTCCGCATTGAATACTGCCGGCAGGAGGGGATTGAAATCAATCGTCGGATCACCGGGGGCGGGGCTATTTATTTTGACCAGGGTCAACTGGGTTGGGAGTTAATCGCCTCCAGAAAATCCCTTGATCTCGGCCTATCCATGGAAGAAATCACCGGGGTTATCTGCCGGGCAGCGGCCCTGGGCTTGAAGACCCTGGGGCTTGAGGCCGATTTTCGTCCCCGCAATGATATCGAGATTGAAGGCCGAAAGATCTCCGGGACCGGCGCGGCCTCCGAAGGGGAGGTTTTTCTCTTTCAAGGAACTTTGCTGATTGACGTCAATCTCGAACACCTGATCAAGGCCTTGCGCATTCCCACTGAAAAATTAAGCTATAAGGAACTGACCTCGGCCCGGGAGCGGGTGACCAGTTTAAAGGAACAATTGGGAAGAGTTCCTCCCTTGACCGAGGTGAAGAAGGCCCTGGAAAAAGGATTCAGCCTGGGTCTGGGACTTTGCTTTCAGCTCGGCGAAATCACGGAACAGGAGAACACCTTATTCCGGCAGATATTGCCCAAGATGCAATCAGCCGAATGGATTCAAGGGACCAGGATTCCCTTCCGGCCCCAAGAAGTGCTCCATGCCATTCACAAAGAAGACGGGGGGTTGATCCGGACCGCGATCAAGGTCGACCTGAAAAAAGAACGGATCAAAGATCTACTGATAACCGGAGATTTTTTTATTCATCCCAGACGGGCGATCTTTGATCTGGAAGCAACCCTCAAAAATGCATTAATTAAAGACTTGAAAACCCGGGTGGAGAAGTTTTTTATAGACAATCAGGTGGAACTTTCCGGTTTGTGTTTTTCGGATTTTTACCGGGCCATCCGCCTGGCCCTTGATAAAACAACCTATCCCGATTTCGGCTTTTCCTTTGAAGAGGCTGACGGAATGACCGTCTTTAACGGCACCCTGCCGGAAATCCTTTCGCAGTGCGATCTGCTTCTGTTACCCTATTGTTCAAAATTGCCGGATTGCGAGTATCGTTTTCAGGACGGCTGCATCCAGTGCGGCCAGTGTACCATCGGAGAGGCCTTTACCCTGGCCGAGGGAAAAGGATTGAAGGTCCTAACCATCCAAAATTACGAGCACCTGGTGGATACCCTGGAAGAAGAAAAACAAAAAGGAATCCGGGCCTACATCGGCTGCTGTTGTGATGCCTTTCAGCTAAAGCGTCAGAAGGCCTTCAAACAGGCCGGTCTGCCGGGTTTGTTGATCGATATTGAAAATACGACCTGCTATGAACTGAATCAAGAGAAGGAGGCCTATCACGGAGAATTCCGGCATCAAACTCATTTGAAGATTGAGTTGTTGGAAAAGGTCTTGAGTCTGGTTGGACGATAACCTTTACTTTCTTGACATGTAAAGTTATTTTATTATAATAAAGATAAACAAAAAATCAAAGAAAAGGTGATTAAATGATTGCCTCAGAAAAGACGGTTAAAATCTCCTCCAAAGGCCAGATCACTCTTCCCAGATCCTTCCGGGAATTGTTGCAGAGTGATTTGGTCAGGATTATCGCCGATCAGGGTATTGTAAAAATCGAACCGGTGAACAATGTTTCCGGAATCCTGAGAAGCCATGCCAAACAATATAAACCAATAAAAAAAAGCAAGGACAAGGCCTGGGAGGAGGTGGTAGGTGAAAAACATCTGCATCGTTGACGCCAATGTAATCCTTCGGTATTTGCTGGCCGACCACGAGGAGCATTTTCAGAAGGCCGACCGATTTATGAGTCAGGTTAAGGAGGGAGAGACCAGGATTTTCATTCCGGAGGGTGTACTTATCGAGTGTGTATATGTGTTATTAAAAATTTATAAAGTACCCAGACCGGAAATAGTAAACGGTTTGGTTGGAATCCTTAAATACAAAGGGGTGATCAACGACAATCGATCTCTGCTCATCAAAAGTCTCCAATTGTTCAATGACAAGAACATTGACATAGTCGATGCCATTGTTCACACCTTAGTCAAAGAAAAAAGCTGGACCTATTTCACTTTTGATAAGGATTTGGATAAACTCAACTGAAAATATAAGGCAAGAAAATCTGATTCTATCCCCTGATAAATGCGAACCCGTCCCCAATTGTACTCTGGCAAATTTTTATAAAAAAAATAAAATGATACGAATAGCCATGAAAAGGGGTCCAATTTTTTGAAAAATGGAAAGGAGCTTCACCCCTGGTCCTGTGATGGACTGATCATCGGGGCTATCTGTCGGGCAGCGGCCCTGGGTTTGAAGACCCTGGGACTTGAGGCCGGGTTTCGCCCCCGAAACGATATTGAGATTGAAGGCCGAAAGATCTCCGGGACCGGCGCGGCCTCTGAAGGGGAGGTTTTTCTCTTTCAGGGAATTTTGTTGATTGATGTCAATCTCGAACATCTGATCAAGGCCTTGCGCATTCCCACTGAAAAATTAAGTTATAAGGAACTGACCTCGGCCCGGGAGCGGGTGACCAGATTAAAGGAACAATTGGGCTTTGTCCCCCCTCTGGAACAAGTTAAAACCGCCCCGGAAAAAGGTTTCAACCTGGGTCTGGGACTTGGTTTTCAGCCGGGCAAAATCACGGAACAGGAGAATACCTTATTCCGGCAGATATTGCCCAAGATGCAATCAACCGAATGGATTGAAGGGACCAGGGTTCCCTTCCGGCCACAAGAAGTGCTTCATGCCATTCACAAAGAAGCCGGGGGGTTGGTCCGGACTGCAATCAAGGTCGACCTGAAAAAAGAACGGATCAAAGATCTACTGATAACCGGAGATTTTTTTATTCATCACAGACGGGCGATCTTTGATCTGGAAGCGACCCTCAAAAATACATTAATTAAAGACTTGAAAACCCGGGTGGAGAAGTTTTTTATAGACAATCAGGTGGAACTTTCCGGTTTGTGTTTTTCGGATTTTTACCGGGCCATCCGCCTGGCCCTGGATAAAACAACCTATCCCGATTTCGGCTTTTCCTTTGAAGAGGCTGACGGAATGACCGTCTTTAACGGCACCCTGCCGGAAATCCTTTCGCAGTGCGATCTGCTTCTGTTACCCTATTGTTCAAAATTGCCGGATTGCGAGTATCGTTTTCTGGACGGCTGCATCCAGTGCGGCCAGTGTACCATCGGAGAGGCCTTTACCCTGGCCGAGGGAAAAGGATTGAAGGTCCTAACCATCCAAAATTACGAGCACCTGGTGGATACCCTGGAAGAAGAAAAACAAAAAGGTATCCGGGCCTATATCGGCTGCTGTTGCGATGCCTTTCAGCTAAAGCGTCAGGAGGCCTTCAAACAGGCCGGTCTGCCGGGTTTGTTGATCGATATTGAAAATACGACCTGCTACGAATTACATAAGGAACAGGAGGCTTATCACGGAGAATTTTCGACAACAAACCCATCTGAAGATGGGGCTGGTGGAAAAGGTCCTGAGGCTAGTGGTGATTTTGGCTGCCCGGTCGTATTTCTGGGCGATTACTTCAATAAAACAAGCCCAGTCCGGTTTGGTTTTCCTTTCGGTGACATTTACCAGACGTTTACCGGCTAACGGTTCACAAGCCATAAAGATATTGCAAACTCCACAACGTCGATATTCGTAATCATGCTTGGCCGGCTCTCCAGGCGCGACAGGGATCGGCACTTTGGTCTCGGCAATCAATTGCTTGGGCGACTCATCCATGCAGACCACGGGATACAGCTTATCCAGAGGACGTTTGTACACATCCAAGACCATTTCCATGTGGGCCACAAAATTGCCATTTTGCTCCGGTGAATCACCCACCCCTTACGTTGCCAGGGTTTAATTTCGTTTTTTTTAATACCCGACGGACCGCTTCATGAGATATGTCGCTAACATAGTTCAATTCAACCATTTTATCGGCTAAAAGCCGCAACGACCACCGGGCAAAACCCGTGGGAGGCTTACTGCAACTTAAAGCAACCACTGGTAGGACAAAAATCTTTATGTTCTTGACAAGTATAATTAATTGATTTTTTATTAGATCAAACAAGGATTCGTTTCTGGGATGAAAATTTGATTTTAACTCTTCATTCGTTGGTATAATAAAATGGACCCTTTTGAGGAAATTAAGAAACAACTCCAAGAAGCCTTAAATGAATCTACCCGACTGCGTGAGGAGAACACCCGCCTAAAAAAACTTCTTGGCCTGCCATTCGAAGAAATAGAGGAAACCTGGCCTCCCCCAAAAAATACCTTTGCCGAACCCCACATTCTTATTCCCCCGCAGCAGACACCGTTGTCGACCAACAACTCGTCACCGTAAAGCCAAAGTGTCTCTGTTCAGAAGCCTATTTCGTGGTCGGGAAGATGTTTTTCCGGTCAGGTGGGAACGAAAAGACGGGAGGTCCGGGTATTCCCCGGCCTGCGCCCTTGAATGGAAGAGACCCTTGTGTGGAAAACCGGCAATAAAATGTGGCAACTGTGAAAATCGCCAACTACTACCACTGAGGGATGAAGTTATTCATGATCATTTAACCGGCAAACAAACTATCGGAGTTTATCCCCTACTTACAGACGAAACTTGCCTGTTCTTAGCCGCCGATTTTGACAAAAAGACTTGGCAAGAAGACGCCAATGCTTTCATTGCTACCTGTAATCAGATTGGAATCCCAGCTTTCTTGGAACGGTCTCGTTCTGGGAAGGGAGGACATATCTGGATTTTCTTTGAAGGTCCAGTTCCAGTATCTCTTGCCCGCAAATTGGGATTTAGTATTCTTACCCGAACCCTTGAAAAGCGTCATCTATTAGGTTTGGATTCCTATGACCGTTTCTTCCCAAACCAGGACACCTTGCCTAAAGGGGGTTTTGGCAATCTGATCGCTCTCCCCCTACAATGGGGCCCCCGGGAAAAGGGAAATAGCTTATTTGTTAATCAGGGAGGTTTCCCCTTTCCCGACCAATGGCTTTTTCTTTCTGGTATCCAAAAACTCTCTGTAAAGGATTTGGAAACCATAGTCTTTGAAGCTTCACGATTAAATCGGATCATTACAATTCCAATGAGTCTGACCGAAGAGACTGGCGAAGAAGAACCTTGGAATTTACCACCCTCTCGGAAAAAAAATGAAAATCCTATTACCG
The DNA here is from genome assembly GCA_963782435.1 of uncultured delta proteobacterium. Taxonomy (GTDB): domain Bacteria; phylum Desulfobacterota; class RBG-13-43-22; order RBG-13-43-22; family RBG-13-43-22; genus RBG-13-43-22. The sequence continues at coordinate 236,317 of CAWAKF010000019.1, read as the reverse complement.
ACCATTTGCCGCAGGAAGTTAATATCATTCATGGCGATCTACTCTACATCGAAAAAAAAGGACTGCCTCCAGCTATGATCACCCGTTTGATTCGACTGGCCGCCTTCCAAAATCCGGAATTTTTTCGGGCTCAGGCCATGCGTTTACCGGTCTATGATAAACCGCGGGTTATTTGTTGTGCCGAGGAATACTCAAATCATATTGGCCTGCCCCGAGGATGTCTGGATGATGTTTTGTCCCTATTTGATGACCATGGTGTAACGGTCCATATCGAAGATCAAAGGATAAAGGGAAAACCTATCAATGTCCATTTTAATGGGACCCTGCATCCGTCCCAGGAAAAAGCGGTTCAGGCCATCTCCGCATATGATAATGGGATTCTTTCTGCCCCGACCGCTTTTGGAAAAACGGTAGTTGCCGCCAGGCTTATTGCCGCAAGAATGGTCAACACCCTTGTTTTAGTCCATCGCCGGGAGCTGTTAACCCAATGGCGGGACAGATTGGCTTCTTTTCTCGACCTGCCGATTGAAAGGATAGGGCAAATTGGAGGTGGGAAGGAGCAGATAACCGGTTTTATCGATGTCGGCATACTTCAAAGCCTGAACAGAAAAGGGCTGGTTAAAGATATCGTTGCCGAGTACGGACAGGTTGTGATTGATGAATGCCACCATATCCCTGCTTTTTCCTTCGAGCAGGTTTTGAAAAAATGTAAGGCTCAATATGTATTAGGGTTAACGGCCACCCCTATTCGTAAGGACGGGCATCACCCTATCATTATGATGCAATGCGGCCCTTTCCGGTTCAAGCAAAACCCTCAAAAGGCAGCAGCAAATCAACCCTTTGAACATGTGGTTTTTCCAAGAAAAACCTCCTTCGGGATTCCGATAAATTCCAATCAAATGACTATTCAAGAGATCTACGAGGCTATGATCCGGGATCAAAAACGTAATGATCTTATTTTTGAAGACCTTTTGTCGGCCTTGGAGGCCGGGCGATCTCCCTTATTGTTGACCGAGCGCAAAGAACATTTAAATACCTTGGAAACCCGCCTTAAAAGATTTGCTCGTAATATAATTGTCCTTAAGGGGGGACTGGGAAAAATCCAAAGGCAGAGAATCGATGATCAGATGAAATCAATTCCCGAGGGGGAGGAAAGGATTATCCTGGCTACCGGGCGTTATATCGGCGAAGGCTTTGACGATTCGCGGTTAGACACCTTGTTCTTGGTAATGCCTATATCCTGGCGAGGAACCCTTCAACAATATGTCGGGCGCTTACACCGTTTGCATGAAAATAAAAAAGTCGTTCAAGTTTACGATTACGTAGATACCCAAGTACCGATGCTTATGAAGATGTATCAAAAAAGACTTAAGGGGTATAGTGCGATGGGATACCAGATCGTTCATGAAGGCCAGTTGTCGGATTTGCCGGGGGATAATAAGAAAAAAATATTATTTTCTTAATGATTAGAAAACGGGGTCACCTCCTGTTAAGTAACAAAGAGGTTTTGGTCCCGAAAATATTAGTCAATCTAAAATTTGGCATTCTCTGTCATTCACTGTTTATACCAAGAAGGTGGTATTTCAATTGGGAGACCAACTCTCATGAAAAATCGAGCAAAAGATTGCGAAAGATGCTCCCTGTAAGGTGGTAACAGTCTTACCCTCTTCCCCATTTTTTTTACATATTCTTCTAAAAACACAAAGGAAACACTATAGACTGTCCGAAAATCCGCAACCAGGTAATCTTTTTTAAAACCTTCAATTTCACAAAGATTAAGGAGATGATAACCGGGAAGATTTCCTTGTCTCAAGGCCTCTTTCCCTTTGCTACTTGATAAGAAAGGGTCTCTTCCGGAGAGATCAGAAAAAGGCCAGATGGGACAAACTAATATTAGGTTTATCTTCCTTTGGAAAAGATCACAAGACTGACTCATCACTACCACTTCATACGTTTTAACTTCGGCGGCCACCTCTTTTTCCGGTTCCATAGAAAGTGGGGGGATAATGATAGGACAAGAATCGATGAAATCTCCTTGTAATAATGGTTCCTCTCCGTCAACTATTTCGTACCATGCGTAAGAATTTGCCATGTATTACGCCTCTGGTAAAACTAATGATGGTTCTCCTTTTGAGATATTTTTAATTCTTAGACGAACCGAAAAACTATCCTTTGGAGGCATGCTAATAAAAGTATCATGTTCCATCAACTCATCAGGAATTTCTGAGATAACGTAGCGGTTTTCCTCTACTTCCCAACGATAGCCCGACCAAGATGGAAAGCTTAAGGCGTAGTACTGAGAAGGCAATAATTCAGCAGTGGGTGGTAACAAAAAGGCAACTAAAGTAGTTGCTGTTGCGGTTACACGTTTTGTTCTGTCGATTATGTTTGAAGTATCCGCTAATGGAGTCATATCAAATACCTCCTAATATTCGGGATTCAGTGTTTGTATGAAATCATCTTTCAGAAGGGTAAAAAAAACCGTTTTCTCTTCAGTATGTCCTTCCTCAATAATTGAAGTTGGGTTTTTGAAGAAATCATTTAAGTCTGTAACAAGGAAAGTATCTATGTCTATTACAGATCCAAACCTTACCAATCCCTCTACAGTAAACGAAGTTTTATTGGCAACGTGTAACCGACTTGTGAAGCGTTGTCCGGGAATAGTTGTTCTAACGAGGGTTTCGTTGTCGGTTATAGGTCTATTGCTAAGTGAAATTATGAGATTAATCCTGTCGAATATATCAAAATTAAAAAAATTGACATATCTTAAACCGACTCGTTCAACCTCGCTGATAAAGCTAAGTTTTTCTATTGTCTCTATAACATGACGCATTTTTTCCGAAAACAAGGCCCAACCAGCGTATTCTCCTGTCTTACCAAGATATAATTGTCTTGCACCAATGGCTAAGAAGAAAACCCCCATTTCGAAGACGATACCAGGGCTGGTAGATTAGATTCGGGTCATTGAGGCGTATTTCTTCAGGAAGGTTTAGAACTGGCATTTTCTCAACAGTAGGATAATCGCTCTTAAAGGCATTGTAAACAATACCAAAAACAGCTGCAGGCTCAATAGAAATCTTAAACCTTAGCTCAACAACGCAGTCAACAATTGGGCAGGGGTTTATCTTTATCGGTAGTGACATCCTAACTTCATCTCCAGGCTTTGATTATTTTCTTTATCTTTAAGAAATTATACCGTCATCAAAGCTACTGTCAAGCTTTCTTTCGGAGTCTAATATTATAACCAAGGAATAAATAAATGATCTAAAGGGGTCAATGAAAGAGAGTGAAATCACTGTTTGACTTATTGTCGGAGAAGACTTTCTGCTGGCCATCCCAAAACTCTTTGACTGTTGTCCTCTTGTTGTTCCGGGGGTCTCCTTACCTCGTCCAATTCCTTTAAATGCCGTTCCAGTCCCTGAAGGGGATAATCGTTGCCGAAAGAGGTTTTTTCCGGATTGATTGTTTTTATGGACAATTTGAGATTGTGGTTTTATTATAATAATTCCAAAAGGATGTTTGAGTATTTAACGTCGGCTGTTTCAGGTCCACAAAAATTGTCTAACATCGATCAGGCGATGTAGATTCCTCTGGTCTTCCTCGTTCCACTTCTTTTCTAATCGCCAACGCTTCTTTCGAGCGGCTTCATAGGCCATATACTTCTTCTTGTCATAATCGACGAGTTGAAAATTCTCACTTCCCGGTATTTTCTTCCACCGGAGGGGAGGCCTTTTCAATCCCTTCTGGTCTAAGGGACTTTTTCGTGCCGGACACGTCTGCTTCCACCAACGATAGAGAGATCGGATTTCCCTCCAAGCCTGCTGATGTTTCGAATCGAAGTTCCAATCTAAAATCTGATCCGGTTTTTCCTGTTCAATAAAATCGACAAGAATCTGAAAGACGGCATGAAGCATGACATAATCTTTATCACACCAGCCTTTTTCCAAGGTTTGGATTTTTAATACCTTCATGTCGGACCCTTCATGCAATAATCCAAGCCCCCCGGTGAAGCGGCCTTGGGCCTGGCCTGGGTTATAAAAATGAAAAATCGGCAATTAGGAGTTCTGCTGCCTAAACCTGAAAGAAGGCAGAGACCTTCTGTTTCAGCCAAGCGCTTCTAATCCTTTACGATCAATTAAATCAAGAAGTCTCTGGGCTGGCCCGCCTGGCCTTTTCTGCCCTTGTTCCCACTGTTGGACCGTTGTTTTACCTATTCCAAGTATGGCGGCAAAAACGCCTTGGCTGACATGGTTTTCAACCCGAATTCGTCGAATATCCTCGGGTTGAAATATCCGTTTGGGGGGCAGGCAAAGAGCATTTAGCTTACGCATGGTGATTTCATCCATGGCCCCGGCCTTCAACAAGTCCCGGGCCATATCATGGGCAATATCTAAGATCTCAGTCATGGTTTTGTATCTCCATCAAAGTACCCTTCTTTATAAGGAAGATTATTTGATCATTCGTTGAAGAATTAAAACTTTCAGCAACCAACCTTAATGCTTCCTTTTCTTTATCCGAGATAGCGGGTCTTTCATTTTCTGCAAAAGCATAAAGAAAAATAATTCGGTCAACATTTGGCTTTTTGTATCCCAAAAGAATACGGTAACCCGTTCGTTTTCCGCCACCTTCACGGGCTACCCTCTTTTTGAATAAATATCCGCCAAGATCAGCTTCTACCTTCCCGGTTACAACTTCTACGGCCGTTCGATACAGGTCAGAATCCGTAATGTTTTCCTTCTTGGCCCAATGGGTAACCCATTTATTTATTAAATGTATCACATAGTGAGGTACTCCACAAGACCTTTTTTCTCTTGGATTATTAAACCGGGATGTTCTTTTATTACCTGTCAAACCCCAGGAGTGGGTAATCGATGCCATTAAGAAGAAAAGGGGGTTCTCCCCCGATCCCAGTTGGTCTTTTCCAAGAAGCAAGTCTACATTCTAAAGCAGTAGTTGTTTTTAAATGGAAAATGTTTAAAATAAGAATCATTAAATTTCTGGATAGGTTTCTGTAACCACGGCATGAAAAATAATTCATTGACTTGTGATGTGCTGGTCATCGGTGCCGGCCCGGCCGGGAGCACCGCGGCCCGGTTTGCCGCACGAAAGGGGGTCAAGGTCATCCTTCTGGAACGTAGGGAGTTCGTCGGTCGGCCTGTTCGCTGTGCCGAATATGTCCCTCTGCCTATCAGCCGTTATGTGGATTTAAAGTCTTCGGGAATCCTGGTACAGCCGGTCCGGTCGATGCAAACTTACATTAATGGGGAATTGGTGGGTGAAATGACGGCACCGGGCGTCATGATCCGCCGCGACAAGCTTGATCAGAAATTGGCCGATTTGGCAGTTGAGGCCGGGGCAGAGTTAAGAACCGGTTTCCAGGCCTGGGGTCTGACGGACGGAAAAGTCATAGCTCGAGGGATAGATGGACCGATTACGATTTCCTGCCAGGTTATTATCGGGGCCGATGGTCCGGCCTCTCAAGTGGGCCGATGGATGGGGAACGGACGAAAAAGTATCTGATGGCCGCCCAGATCCGGGTTCCGCTGCAAAGACCATTGGGGCATACCCGGGTTTATTTTCAATCAGATATTTCTGGAGGATATGGCTGGCTTTTTCCCTAAAGGGGAGACGGCCAATGTGGGGGTTGGTGTCGATCCTTTGTTGACGAAGGGAGTCAAAGCGATTCTTGGGCAATTCAAAGAGGACAGGTTAGCTGACGGGCTGATAAGAGACGAAGATCTGGGCCTATCAGGAGGATTAGTCCCGGTCGGGGGGCTAAACCGAGATCTGGAAAGAAAACATGATCCTGGCCGGAGATGCGGCCGGAACCTGCCATCCCATAACCGGGGCCGGGGTGGGGAATGCCCTTATCTCAGGGGAAATGGCCGGGAAAACGGCGGCCGAGGCGGTTCACCAGGGGAAGATCGAACCGCTTAAGTATTATGAGCAAGAATTAGTTGAACATTTGGGGCACACGTTAAAGCATGCCGTTCGCCAGAGAAAAAACATGATTGCCCAATGGGACACCCGGGATTTTTCAGACAACATTCGCCATAACTGGATCGCCTTTAAGGAATATTTTAAGTGACAAGAAGAATCGAGGAAAAAAGATGTAGTGGGGATAAGTTCCCTGAACGTAGACTATATCTTTGAAACGGAAGACCTCTCATTTCTTCAGCCGTTTTATCCGGAAGGGAAAAAGAGGCGGGCCTGGGAGTTAACCGATTCGGAGGAAATTCAGAAATTAAATACCATCCTGAAGGGAAAAGCCCTCCTGATCTCTAAAAACGGCGGGGGCAGTGCAGCCAATACCGTTTACTGCCTGGCCAAGATGGGGTTTCAAAGCGGCATTGTCGGAAAAATCGGGCAGGACGATGATGCTGATTTTTTAATCCGGGAAATGAGGATCATCCCCTTCCATTGTCTTGCTCGGGACCATTGGACCGGCAATGCCCTGATCGTCCTTGGCCCTAACCGGGATCGCACAATGGTATTGGTGCCCAATGCCAACAGGACCTTGAATTGGGCGGACCTTGATCTGGATTTCATCCGTTCCTTTTCTATAATGCACCTGACATCCTTGCCTGGTGAAGGGCTGATGCTTCAGATACGGTTAGCCGGGGAACTGGCCGGAAGCATTCGGATCAGTTTTGATCCCGGTGAAGTCTATGTCCGGCAAGGCCTGGCCGCCCTCACCTCCCTTCTCTCCCGCTGTGAAATTTTATTCATCACTGAAGATGAATTGAAGATCTTAACCGGATTACCCCTGCCGGAATCCATACCCGTTGTACAATCCATCGGCTTAATAATACTTGTCATCAAGAAAAAAGGGGCCGGAGCGCGCATAATACAGAACACAGAGACCTGGGACCTGCCTGCGCAAATCATCCAGGCTAAAGATACCACAGGGGCCGGAGATGTTTTTGCCGCCGGATTTTTAGCCGGCCTGCTCAAAGGGCAATCCCTTCTGGATTGCGGACGCCTGGGGCTGATCATGGCCCGTCAAAGCCTGATGGGCCTGGGGAGGGAAGCTTATCCCGGAGTTGAAGATTTTGAAAAAGCACTCAAGAAATTTTGAAAGCAAATATTGGCTCTCCTCAAAAGTCTGACGTCGGGGGCCGAGGGGGGTTTATTAATAAAGGTTGTCCACCCTGAATATAGAAGCTTCTTTGCCGGGCTAATTATTTAACTAAATCATAAGGAAGGCCTTCACCTGCACTCGAAATCCCGCCGACGGGACCGGCCGGGCTGGATAAAATATAAATCGGGGAGGAAGTATGAAAGGCTGTCTTAGGGCACTACCTCAATCGTAGTTACCTCAATGACCCCCATGGCAGCAGCTTGAATGTAGTCCGTACAGGCAAACTCCTGGTAGGTCAGTAAGTTCCCATGGCTTCCCCTATTCGTCAACCGTACCCAAGCAACCAGTTCTAACCGGATCCTCTTTATTGATATCGGCGACCCAGATAAGGCCAAAGGAAACGGAAGGCACGCCCTGGTCCCTTTGGGTGCAGGTGCTCCGGTTGGGTCTTTGATTTTCATCACCACCATAGCCGTCTCCCCTTTTGAAGTAGAAACTTCCGGGCCAAATGTTTCGACAGTAATCGTCCAACCTGTCCCTGTGCCCGGATCTACCGCCGGAACTGGAGGTACTGCTGGTGCCCGAACTACCGCAGGAGAGAAGTCCAAGAAGAAATAGAACGGCGATGACCGGAATAAGCGTTTTCAACAGGGCCATTAGCCTGCCTTTTCTTTTTTGCGGAGCCATATTCCCTCCTTATACTTTAGGAACTAACGTTCGGCGTTAAGGGTTCGGCGTTCGGCGAACCCATTCTTGTCCCTTAAAAGGTTTAACGGGTTAATGCAATGAACGAAATTTACCTGGAAGCAATATACTCCTCATAGGCCGCTTTGTCCATTAATTCATCCAGTTCTGCCGGTTTTTTTAAAATAACCTTAATCAGCCAGCCCTCTTCATAGGGAGAAGAATTGATCCTTTGAGGTTCTTCATCCAGGGCCCCATTTGTTTCAATGACCGTGCCGCTGACCGGGGCAATCACATCGGTGGCCACCTTACTTGATTCCAAGGCACATAATGGTTCCCCCGGTTTGATTTCCGTATCAATATCCGGCAAGTCCACATAAATGATTTCTCCCAATTGCTGTTGGGCATATTCTGAGATGCCGATGGTCCCATGATGACCATTGATCGAAATCCAGGCATGTTCCGAATGAAATTTTAGATTTTTCATAACTAATCACCTCAATTTTTTTATAGATTCTTAGCAACCAAGCCTGAGAATTTCTCCCTAACATTTTTCACACTCACGACCATCCGCCTCGGAACGAAAGATCCTGGATACTGGTTTCTTGATACTGGATAAAAACAAAACCGATACTCGATTCCGGATAAAGACAAACAAGAATTCAGCATCGGCTGTTTAATCCAGTATCAGGTTTTTTCTTTTAAGTATCCAGTATCATTTTAAAAAATTGAAACCGTCCCTATTCTTGAAGGATCGTGGTTAAAAACCAAAATTTCAAATATGTTTGGTTAGGTTTTAAGCTCCCGGGATAATAAATCGCCTCCCCGGATAACGAGAAACAGAAGGCCGGGAATACTGACTGACGGTTAAGATCTCCCGGCCATATCCCATCCCCACCTCCTCTTCCGTTGCCCCTAATCCTACCATAAATCCCGATTTGGTCAATAACCTTGGATAATTTATTTGAAATTTTTTTTTACATCTCTTCCTGATTTATGTCCACTTTTTTTATCCCTAACGGTTTCCCGTTCCAACTTTTAAATAATTGGTGCTCTAAGGTGTCTTTAATGAGCGGCGGGTGTTTTGCATAATGACCACCCAAACCAACAGGAAATTGACGGCACTCAAAATAATAATAACCAGACTCTTGGACAGCAGATCCAACAATATTTTGGAAATAAAAATCTCGAATATCCCAATAAAAAGGAGTGATCCTATTAAGATTGATAAATATAACGGTTTCATATGGTTTCCTTCCCCTGGTGAAGGGGGTCCCTTCTTTCGGTTATGAAGAACGTGCTGTTGATTATATTAATAAAGTGAGGTCTTTTTAGACTGAATAAATTAATGTAACCGGAGGATGAAATATTTCTTTGGAAAAAGCATGAAGACTTAAAGATGCGGGCAGGGAATAAAAACTCAAATGTCTTCCATCCTCTTCTAAAGAAAAGGGAGACATCGAAATCATGGCATGGGGAGTAGAAATCGTGTTGTCTTCGGAAATAGGACAGGAGGGGATCGTTGAAGAAGCCCCCCGTGCTTGGAAATGATTGATCGCCCTGACTCCAACAGCCGAGGGTTCAAGGTATTCCATCAGAAAAAGAGCGAAGAATAGAAGGCTTAGCTTTTTTAAGTACGATTGTTTCAGACCTGCTGACGTTTTCATTATATAATTTTCTCAATTTCTTTACATTTCAGTTCTTTTTCGGTTCCACCTTGCGGCGGAGAGCGGCACCCTTTGTTTGTCTGGCTCCTTTTTTTTGCTTTAGAGGGAGACTGACCTCTTGAGACAAAATAAGCCGGGGCAGGCTCCCATTAGCCCCAAAAAGCAACACCAATTGCTTAAGCCCTTTGTTGATTTCCAACAGTCCGGTAATCGGTGTTTTTTCCAATCCAACGACCAGTAACCCCTGGGCAACCTCCGGCGCGGCGGCCACCAGCTCCTTTCCTCTGGGGGTTAATTCTACCCAGACAATCCGGCGGTCCTTGGTCGATCGGGTCCTTTTTATCAGATCATGGGCTCTCAGGCGGGTGAGTATCCCCACCACCGTGGCCGGATGAAGATACATGTTCCGGGCCAGTTCAGAAACCATCATCGGGCCGTTTTCAGCCAGAACTTTTATGGCCCAAAGCTGCGGCCCAGTAAGACCCGTTGAGTGTTCGATCTTTTTTGAATATTCCTGAATAACTTGAAAAACTCTTCTTAAATTATCAATGATGTCGGCGATTAAATCTGATTTAACCATACTAGAACCTCAGACCCCAAGCAATTAAAAATTCATTGACAGGTCTTGTCGAATATGTTAATTAGTATACAAATTATTTGAACATAAATCAAACCTATTTTCAGTTTATAAAATGATCATGAAAAGGAGGTGTCCAATAATGATCTTGTTTGAACGCGTTGTCAGGTTGGCTGTGATTTTGATGTGTTTAACTGCTCTTGTTTTCTTGGGTTCGGGATGTTCCACGACAAAAGAAGCAGTGGCCGCCCCAGAGAAGACAACTGCCGTACCTACGGCCGCGGTTTCGCCGGCCGATATGCAAAAAATAGATTCGGCGGTTAAAAAAGTGGAATCAGCGGCAAGTATTTCGGAAGCGGCAGCCAAAAAAGCGGAACTCGCAGCACAAAAGGCTGATCTTGCAGCCGACAAGGCTGAAAAATCAGCGGAGAAGGCCGAAAGCGCTGCAGAAAAAGCCGAAGCTATTTTTATGAAAAAAATGAAAAAGTAAAAACTTTTTCTCTCACTTCCTCCGGTTGGCCGAGAGACCATTCCTGGTTTCTCGGCTTTTTTTATTAAATTACTTGGATAAAATAGCAATAGCTAATCGGTTTCAGTTTCTAAAGGAGAGATTTCTGAAGGATAACGGTTTTTTCATTCCCTCTTGAACTATCGGAGGGAAAAGCCTAATATGGCTCAAAGATTTTATGTATTATTATTGAGAAGGAATCCGGAGGTTCCGGTATTTTCAGAGAAAGCATCATGCCCAAGATGAGAGGGGCTCGTAAAAAGTAACCGAAAATCATTATTATCTTTCCGGTCCAGCAGCAAATGCGGTATATAACCCTGGCATTCGCCGGAGTGACCGCCAGGTAACTTTTTACGAATTTGTCAAGATGAGATTCAACACCAAAAAAAATTCCGACCGGGTTAAGATAAAAATAACCGAGGAATCGGTCATTTTTATCAGTATATTAAAATGGTTCGTCCTGTCCACGGCCATTGGGGTGATCGTTGGTCTGGCCACCTCCTTCTTTTTAAAAATCTTGGAATGGACCACCATTCAGACCCAGACCTTCCCTTATTATTTTCTTTTCTTGCCCATTGCCTTTTTTTTAAGCGCCTTAATAATTAAATATCTGGCCCCGGGAGCGGAAGGGCATGGAACCGAAAAGGTGATTGAAGCGGTTCATAAACATTCCGGCAAGATTAATCCCATGGTCGTTCCTATCAAACTGATCGCCACGGTAATCACCATTGCGACCGGAGGGTCTGCCGGTAAAGAAGGTCCTTGCGCCCAGATCGGGGCGGGACTTTCCTCCATCTTCGCTTCGGTTTTTCATTTTGATGATGGGGATCGTAAAAAGCTGGTTATCTGTGGGATCAGCGCCGGTTTTGCCAGTGTCTTCGGGACCCCTATAGCCGGTGCCATTTTCGGGGTAGAGGTCCTGATGGTCGGCAGTGTCCTTTATGAAGTCCTTTTCCCTTGTTTTATAGCCGGGGTCACTTCTTATCAGATTTCATCGGCTATCGGGATTACTTACTATTACAATCCCATGCATTTTGTCCCGGTTTTTAAGGAATTGTTTTTTATCAAAGTAGCCTTGGCCGGTATTTTTTTCGGGATCGTTTCTTTCCTTTTGGTTGAATTTTTGAATTTGGGAAAAAAACTGGCCGATCGCCTGCCAATCTGGCTTCCTCTTAAAGGGATAATAGGAGGACTCCTTGTGGCCGGTCTGGCCTTGGGATTTTCAAAAGACTATCTCGGGCTGGGATTGCCCTCCATCCAGGCCTCCCTTCAAGGCGTCAAGATGGCCTGGTACGCCTTTTTATTAAAAATTATCTTTACCAGCCTGACCCTTAATTTCGGGGGCAGCGGCGGAATCGTTACCCCCATCTTTTTCATCGGAGTGACCTCAGGAAGTCTTTTTGCCCAAATCTTGGGCTTGGATATAGCCACCTTTTCAGCCATCGGCATGGTGGCCCTGTTGGCCGGTTCGGCTAATACTCCTATTGCCGCCAGCATTATGGCCGTGGAACTTTTCGGTCCGCAAATCGCCCCCTATGCGGCCGTGGCCTGCGTCATCAGCTTTCTGATGACCGGACATCGCAGCGTTTATCCCTCCCAGATTTTATCGGTTACCAAATCCCCTTCTTTTGAGTTAGAGATCGGTGACGATATAGACAGCACCCATGTCTACTTCAAGCCAAGAAGGAAAAGTTTGATCGGTTTATTCATTCAGGTCATCGAATCCATTCGGAGAAAGAAATAAGAATGAGACCTTTAAAATTTTTCTCTATCAGGCCAATAAATCCGCTTCTCCTGTAGAGGCGACCAGGAGGGTAGAAGGCAGGCCCTCCGTCATGATTTTTAATTTATTGTAATAATCAATTTCCTGCCCTGATTCCGGGATCTTCATCCCCAACAAAACGGTATCAGCTTCCGCTGAATAGTCTTTTAGAATATCGACAAATTCTTTTGTGGAAACGATGATTGAAATCTCCGCTTCTATTCTGGCTGCTTTGGAAAGCCCTTCTAATTCTTTCCAGGCCTTTTTTCGATCGACTTCCCGGGCCACCACCCGCAGGAGTCTGATACGGGATCTGGACCACTCCCAATTCCTGGTCAACAGGAAGGCCAGGATCAACATAAGGGAACCATTCTGATAGCCTCTCCACCAGAGGTCAATGACCCTGTTTTCTTTTTCCTCAGGCGGTATCCCACGGTCGATCAATACCGCCACACTCATTCCCAAGCCCATGGCACTTCCCATGGTTTGGAAAAAAGGGGTGCCTCTTTCAACGTGATCCGTCCAGCCGAGCATCAGGATATTGGGTTTGAGCGGTCCGATGGAGTGGGATTGAAGGCTGACCGTCAAACCGGTAAGAAAATCCGGGGCAATAACCACCTCAGGAAAGGCGTCTATCCGGTTTTCTATTATAAATTTTTTAATTTCTTCTAATTTTTTTTCCCTTTCCTGTCTTTTTGACTCATAGTTCCCTACAAGAATTTGACTGAGGGTGAGAATTCCCCGATTGTTTTCCAACCACAGGCCGTAGCGAACCAGGTTCCTTCTCGATTTCGGATCGCCTGAGAGTGAAAGGATGGTTGGATGCCAATTTTTGGGATCGTGAGGCACAGCGTTGAGGCGAAAAAGATTGTCTCTGACTCGAGAGAAATAAAACCCCCTTCTGGCATCGCGGAAGGTGGAGGTGAGGACCCTTTTTTTAACAAAACTATAGATGATGGCGATCAAAACTATAGAGATTGAAGCCGCCAGGGGATCGATTAAAAAAGAGGCGATAAAGCACATTAATGTTCCGGCTAAGGCGACGGTCCAGTGAAAAAATCGAAACCGGGGTCTAAAGGAGGGATTTTTACTGAAGGACTCGATAAAGGCCGCTAAGTTAGTCATCCCGTAAGTGTAAAGGAAAAACATGGTGATGACGGCCGCAATCAAATTCAGGGCCTGGGCTCCATTTTTCCCTCCGGAAAACCAAAAGGTCGCCAGAGTGATAACCAGCACGAACCACAGAGCCCTCCTGGGCTCATCCTTGGTTTTCGATCCTTTTGAAAAAGGTTTTAAAAAGAAAAAAAGATCATCTCGGGCCAGGGCCTGGAGAATTCTCGGGGCGCCCAGAAAAGATCCGAAGGCGCTGGAAATGGTCGCGGCGAAGACTCCGATGATCACCAGAAAATCAAGATGAAAAGGCGCCAGACGAAGCAAACTGAGGTAGGGTGAATCGATTAAGGCGCTTCTTTCGATGGCCCCCCCGCAAAGGATGATTTGAAGAAGATAAACTAAAAACCCGATACCTACAGCCCAAATGGTGCCCCGCGGTAAGGAAAGGGCCGGATCTTTCAAGTCGCCGGACATGTTCACCCCGGCCATGATCCCGGTCACGGCCGGAAAATAAATGGCAAAAAGGCCCCAGAAGGTATTTCCTGATTTTGGGTATACCGAGGACATATTGGAGAAAAATGTTTTGGATTCAAAATGGAAGAACGCCCCGGAAAAAAAACTGAGAATCGATAAACCGAGAAAGGCCAAGATGAGGTATTGAACCTTTATCGCCAAATCCGCACCTTTAAGGGAAACCAGAAAAAGAAGGATGGCTGTAACCATGCAGATCTCATTGAAATAGATTTTAAGAGAGGGGATGGTAGTGGTCAGGGCCTCGGAAAATCCGAGAATATAAAAGGGGATGGAGATGGCCTGGGCCAAAAACAAGGCTATGCCGATGGACCCCCCGAATTCAGCCCCCAATGAACGGGAAATAAGGAAATAGGCCCCTCCCCCCTTTACCGGGGTGTTGGTGGAAACGGCCGAGATGCTGAAGGCGGTAAGCAGGGTGATGGATTTGGCCAAGATCAGGATAAGTAAGGCCTGAAAGATCCCGGCCTGACCAAGGACATAATTGGCCCTCATATACATGATGACCCCGAGGATGGTCAGTATAGAGGGAGTGAAAACCCCGCCAAAAGTTCCCAGTTGATGTCCTTGTTTTTTTGATTTCATAAGATATTTGAAAGGTCTTTTTCGATATTAGGCGCTTAGTAAATAAACATCGACAAAGTTTTGTCGATCCTTCTGAAAAAAACGGGAAACCCCGCTGACCGTCACCCCGGCGAAAGCCGGGGTCCAGGAGACTTTTAAATTCCTGGATTCCGGGTCAAGCCCGGAATAACAAACAAGGACTTTAAACCCATTATTTGGATGCAACTGCCCCAATAGGGGCCGCCTCTTCCAGGCTTACTCCCGGACGAGGCTTAGATTAAAATAGCCTAAATCTGAAAATTTATCTCTAACTTTTGACCGTTTTAAAATTTCAAACACCTTTGGTTTCTAATCTCTTCTGAGATTCTCCATCAAAAAAAAGTAGCTCACCCAAGGGTAATTGAAAAAAGGCCTTCCTTCCTATGGCGAAGGGGACTTTTTCTTCGGAAATACCTCTCAGGTTGATTCCTTGCCAATAGAGGCCTACCCAGTAACAAGAGCCGGCCGGTTCGATCAGGGTAACCTCTCCTTCCAGGTTTCCCGCCGAAGGATTTTCCGAGACTTGTATGGCCTCGGGTCTGATGCCCAGAATGATCTTATCGTTTGTAGGGGGCCTATCCATCTTGGGTGTTATCATCACACCGTTGCAGTTGATTTCAAGAGGGCTTTTCCCGGTTACTTCCGCCGGAATCAGATTCATGGGCGGGCTTCCTATAAAACCGGCCACAAAGAGATTGGCCGGGTGATTATAGATTTCAAGGGGAGTTCCGCATTGTTCAATCCGGCCCTGATTGACAACGGCTATCCGGTCTGAAAGACTTAGGGCCTCGGCCTGATCATGGGTCACATAAACGGTGGTGATCTTCAGTTGCTGGTGAAGCTTTTTGAGTTCGGCCCGCATGTCGACTCTGAGCCGGGCATCCAGGTTTGAGAGGGGTTCGTCCATCAAAAATACCCGGGGTTTTCGTATAATGGCCCTTCCCAGGGCTACCCGCTGCCTTTGTCCTCCTGAGAGTTCTTTGGGTTTTCGACCGAGCAAATCTTCCAGACCCAGCAACCCGGCGACCCTTTTTACTTCCGATTCAATAATAGACGGCCCCAACTTTCTCATCTTCAGGGGGAAAGCCATATTTTCATAGACCGAAAGGTGAGGATAAAGGGCATAACTTTGAAAGACCATGGCCACATCCCGATCTCTTGGTGAAAGTTGATCGACGGGATCCTGATCAAACCAGATATGGCCGGCGCTGGTTTCCTCGAGCCCGGCTATCAAATGAAGGATCGTTGACTTTCCGCACCCGCTCGGTCCGACAAAGGTGAAAAATTCACCGTCTTCGATAATCAGGCTGAGATCTTGAACGGCTTGAATGGTATTAAAATCCTTCTCCACGTTTTCAAAGGTAATTCGAGC
Organism: uncultured delta proteobacterium; assembly: GCA_963782435.1. Classification (GTDB taxonomy): domain Bacteria; phylum Desulfobacterota; class RBG-13-43-22; order RBG-13-43-22; family RBG-13-43-22; genus RBG-13-43-22. The sequence continues at coordinate 220,419 of CAWAKF010000019.1, read as the reverse complement.
CATGGTTATCCTTTCACTGCGCCGGCTGTAAGACCTTCGATGATTCGGCGCTGGAAGAAGAAGACCAAACCAATTAATGGAACCGTTACCACTATTGATGCGGCGGCAATATCCCCCCAGGGGATTTCATGAATTCCCGGGAACAGAGCGATGGCCACCGGAATGGTCCTGGAGGATTCCGTGGAAGTAAAAGTCAAGGCAAAAAGAAATTCATTCCAGGAAAAAATAAAAACCAGAATGGCGGTGGCGAAAAGTCCCGGTGCGGATAAGGGTAGCAGGATCTTATAAAACGTCTGGGTCAGGCTGCATCCGTCGACCCTGGCGGCCAGAAAGATTTCATCCGGCATCTCCTTGAAAAAATTGGTCAGTATCCAAATGGCCAGGGGAAGGGAGAAAGTGGTATAGGTAAGGATCAAGGCCCACAAAGTATCCCGAAGGCCGAAAAGACGGATGAGGAGGTACAAAGGGCTGACCGTGGCGATAGGCGGAAACATCGAAACCGATAAGATAAAACCCAGGAGGAGGCTTTTCCCCAGGATATTCAATTTAGCCAGGGCAAAGGCACAAAGCGATCCGAGGCCTAAGGCAAAAACGGTAGTCGATAAGGCAACCACGAAACTGTTGGCTATGACCCTCAGAAAGGGAAACCCGGTAAAGATGGAGAGGTAATGGATACCGGTAGGGTGATGGGGGAAAAGAGGGGGAAGATTCGTCAGTTCCCAATCCGGCTTTAGGCTCGTCAGAAACTGCCAGAGGAATGGGGCGGCGCTGTAGGCAACCACTAATCCCAGGGTGATATAAAAAATGGTTTTTTTAAGTTTCATTTACGCTCTGCTAAGAATGATAGACTTGTAAAAGGTTGCCAAAACCCTATAAACGTCATTCCGGTCCTGCATCAAGTGCAGGATAGACTCCAACCGGAATCCAGTGTTTTTAATTGGTTGAAAACATCCTGGACCCCGGCTTTCGACGGGGTGACGACTTTTTACAAATCCATCAATTTTCATGCTCCACTCTTCCTGAGGAACCGGATATAAACCAGGCTGAAACCACCTACGCATAAAAAGACGATTACCGACAGGGCCGAACCATATCCGAACTGAAGGGTTTGGAATAAAACTTTATAGGCATAAATGGAAAGGGTTTCAGTCGTATTGGCCGGTCCGCCGCCGGTGAGCACATAGACGGCATCAAAAACCCGGAAGGCATCGAGGGTCCTAAATATCAAGACTACGAGGATTACCGGTTTGAGCAGGGGCAGGGTGATCTTTTTAAAAATCGACCAGGTTCCAGCCCCATCGATTTTAGCGGCCTGAACAATTTCCCGGGGGATGATCTGAAGTCCGGCAGTAAGGAGTATCGCCACAAAAGGGGTGGTTTTCCAAATATCCATGACCACTGCGCAATTCAAAGCCCAGAAGGGACTACCCAGCCAGTTGACCTTAACCCCGAGAAGATAGTTTAATATTCCAAAGTCGGTGTTATATATCCATTCCCACATCTTGGCTGAAACTACCGTAGGGATGATCCAGGGAATCATCACCACGGCCCGGAACACCCCTTTCCCTTTAAAAGCCCTATGGAGAAGGAGGGCGAACCCAAGACCGAGAATCAGCTCCAGGCTCACAGAGACCAGGGTAAAATAGAGGGTATTGATAAAAGCGTTCCAAAACCGTTCGTCCCGGATCAGAAAGGAATAATTGTCCAACCCGACAAATTTCGAGAGGTCAAAGATTAAAAGTCGGCGTTGAAAGCTCAGATAAAACACATAGACCGCCGGATAGAGGGTAACCAGACTTAACAGGACCAGGGCCGGCAATATAAACCGAAATCCGTTGTTTCGTTCTTTCATCGGTCCACCTGGAGTATGAATTCGATTTGTTTTTGGGCCGAACGCAGGGCTTCTTCCGGGGTTTTAAGGCCCGATATGGCGGCACTGAATTCAGGTTGTAAGACCTGGCTGATCATCATGTAATAAGGGGAAACCGGACGGGGTCTGGCCTTCCGCAAAACATCGGCCAGGCCGGTGATGAAAGGTTGTTCTCTGCTGAGTTCTCGGTCCGAATAAAGGGATGGCCTGGAGGGTTTATAGCCAAAGTTCAAAGCCATGGTTTTCTGGGTCTCCGGGCTGGTGAGAAAAAGGACCAGCTTTTCAGCGGCCTGGGGATTTTTCGAAAAGCGGTTTACCCCCAGTTGCCAGCCACCCAGGGTTGAGGCCGATTCCCGTTTGGGAAAGGAGGGAAGAGTGGAAATACCCACTTTCCCTTTAACCGATGAGCCCTCCCGCTCAAATAAACTCCAGGCATACGGCCAGTTCCTCAGAAAAAGGGCACGACCGTTTCCGAAAATATGGCGGGTTGGTTCTTCAATGGCTGTGGTAACCAGAGGCGGAGTGATTTTATATTTAAAGATCAGATCTCTCATAAAGCGGAGGGCATAAATGTTTTCCGGGCTGAACAAGACGGGCCTCCCTTCACGCAGGACGTCTCCACCGTTACCCCACATATACTCCAGAACATTACAGACCAGACCTTCATATTGTTTCCCCTGCCAGACAAAACCATACAAACCTTTTTCCCCGGCAGTGATGGTTTGGGCCGTAGAGACCAATTCGGGCCAAGTGGTCGGTGGTGAAAAGCCGTATTTTTCCAGGAGGTCTTTCCGGTAATACAACACCCCGGCATCAATATACCAGGGAACGGCGTAGGTTCTGCTTTCGAAAGTTACCGCCTCCATGGGGCCGGCAAAAAAATCCTTTCTTTTTTTCCCCGGTACCAGGTGAGTTAGATCTCTTAACCAGCCGGCCCGGGCAAATTCCGGCACCCAAATCACATCCATGCCAAATACATCAAAATCGGAACTCTTTCCTTCCAGGTTGATCACGTAGAACTGATGTTGTTCGTCGGTGGAGGCCGGCAGGGTTTCGTCTTTGACCTTTATACCCGGATGTTCGGTTTCAAATTTATCCAGCAGATTTCTGAAAAGAACCGGATCCCCGGCTATCTTACCGTGTTTGAAAACCAGGTGAAAGGCTTTGGTTTCTCCCGCTTTTCGATCGCTTCGGTCGCAACCCATGAGCAGGAACAAAAAAGAAAAAAGGAGAACGGCTATTTTAGATATTGGATGTCTCACGGTTTCCTCATTAGAAGGAGTCGGAACAAAAAGACATTTTATTGTTGGAGCCGGGAATCCTCCAGAGCCGGGATTCAGTTTATGATTTTAAGTTGATCCGCTGATCATACCTGTAGGCTGCGGCGGATGGGGCTTACCGTTGAGGTTCAAAACCCTTCGAATCTCCCTTGGTTTAACCGGAGGGAAAGATCGAGGGAAAGACTTTGGGAATTCTTAATGAGCCGTTATTTCATAGTGACGGAAATAGACCCTGATTTTTGGTCATTATCAAAGATCACCATGAGATTAAGATTATTTTTGCTGGCCGCAGTTGACCCCCCTTTTCCCATGGAAAGGTTCATGTCAATCTTCCAGGCCTTGGCCTTCAATTCCTCTACATATTTGGGAAAGGCCCCCTCTTGAGCCTCATCGATTACGACGCTCCAACTCTTTTTCCCCTCGATCGTACTCTTGTTGACCCCCTTAATCTTACCCATGGTAAAGAGGGGAACATCACCAGGCATATCTTCCGGCCATGAGTTGGTGACGTTGATTTCACTGGCACCGTCTTTAGACTGGATCCGTATCTTGCCGCCTTGAATATCGACATTGGCCTCTTTGCCTGTGCCTTCTTTAATGGCCTTTTCAACCATTTTTTCCGCTACCTGTTCTTGGGCCGATTTGTTTTGACAGGAAACCAGGAAAACCAATCCAAACAATAATATTCCCGCCATTCCGAGCAATAATCCTAATCTTCCCTTTAGATTCTCCATTAAACATCTCCTTTTTATTGATAGTCTTTGAATCGAGATGAAAGAAAGTTGTGACAAAAAAATTTGATACATTAAATTTTAAACGCTAAGATTTTATATGTCAATTCTATTTGATTGGTTTTTCTATCTATGCTATTTCTAAAAATTATTTAATGAGGGAGTTTTAAAATAATCCTTTGTATTGGTTCGTTTGTATTAAATCTAACCAAACAAATTTGAAATTTTGAAAGTTAGAGATAAATTCTCAGAGTTCTATTGTAAAAATCTTAAGACGAAAGGAATAATGGGGGAACCTATGCCGACGAAAGATGAATTAAAGGCCTTGGTCTGCCGGGAGATTGACCGGAGAAGGGATGAAATTATCCAAACTTCTCTGGACATATTGGACCATCCCGAGGCGGGATTTCGAGAAATAAAAACCTCCCGGCTGGTAGCCGGGAAATTTGCCGAATGGGGCATTTCCCACAGGGAAGGATTGGCCTTAACCGGTATAAAAGGGCAATTAATGGGAAGCGGGGAAGGACCTTCCGTGGCCATTTTGGGGGAACTGGATTCCCTGATCGTGCCCGATCATTTGAAGGCGGATAAAAAGACAGGCGCGGCCCATGCCTGCGGTCACCATGCCCAAATCGGCATGATGCTCGGGGCGGCTGTCGGTTTCACTTATTCAGGGGTCATGCCTCACCTTAATGGGACCGTGGTATTTATGGCCGTCCCGGCCGAGGAATATATCGAAATCAATTTCCGGAACACGCTTCGGAAAGAAGGAAGAATCTCCTTTTTGGCCGGCAAGCAGGAACTGATTAAGCTGGGCGAGTTTGATGACATCGACCTGGCTATGATGACCCACAACCACGGTAGGCCCGGAGGAAAGAAACTGGGGATCGGCGGGACCAGTAACGGGATGATGGCCAAGCAGATTCAATTTATCGGGATAGGAGCTCACGCCGGGGCGGCTCCCCATTTGGGGGTTAATGCCCTGAATGCGGCCATGATCGCCCTATCCGCTATCCACGCCCAGCGGGAAACCTTTCGCGACCGGGACTCCATCAGGGTCCATCCGATTATCACCAAGGGGGGGGAATCGGTTAACATCGTCCCATCTGATGTTCGCATGGAAACCTACGTGCGAGGCAGGACCCTGGAGGCTATCCAAAAGGCCGGTGAAAAGGTGGACCGCTGCCTGCGAGCCGGCGCCCTGGCGGTCGGGGGAAGGGTGCGCATCAACTCACTTCCCGGATATTCACCGATGATAAACGACCGAGGGCTTCAGGAAGTGTATCAAGGAAATGCTCTTTCGCTGGTGGGAGAGGAGGAGGTAGGCCTGACCGAGGGCCACACCGGAGGATCAACCGATATGGGGGATATCAGCCAGATCATGCCCGCTATTCATCCTTATGCCGGCGGTGCCGCAGGCATAGCCCATGGGAATGATTTCATGATCAACGATTACGAACTCGGCCTGATCATCCCGGCCAAGGCTATGGTCATGACCGTCATAGATCTTCTTGCTGAAGGGGCCGTAAAGGGAAAAGAAATCCTGGCCAAAAGCAACCCCTCCTTTACCAAGGAAAAATATCTGGCCCTGATGGACAGCCTGCTGAAGGAAGAGGAATACGAAGGATAGAGGAAAAGAGGGAGGATCAAATATGTTTGTCTATGCATTTCCATGCAAAAGGGCGATGGGCAAGTGATAAAAGAGGGAACCCAGGGGGATCCCCTTCTTCCCCTGGGAAGAAAAGGTGGTCAACTTTTCCCCGGTAAGGATATTGGTCCACGCTTTTGGTGCTTCGGGAGGGAGTAAAAGAAATCCCTTTCCCCAGGCCTTTCGGCCCAGAGGAGGTGTATCTACGGGACTGAAACGGGAATAAAACCTCCCTACTCCTGTAATTATCCATTCTTGCCCTCTGGTCCGGGCAAAGGAAACCACCTGCTTCTTCCGGGCTCCTTTAACCGCCGTAGGGATATATTCCCCCTCTAAAAAAAGTTCGTTATGGTATTTTCGAAACCGGAGGGCTTTCCGGGTGATATAAAATTTAATCCGGCCGTCTTTCCAGTGATTCAAGAGGCCCTTGGCCTGGTTTCCTTCATCCCCCTTTTCCGGACCACTCATTTTTCGAAGGAGTCGGGATCGTTTTTCAAAATCCACCGGCCGGCGATTATCCGGATCTACCAGACTGAAGTCCCATAACTCCGTCCCCTGATAAAAATCAGGAATGCCGGGGGAGGTAATTTTCAGCAAGAGTTGGGAAAGGGAGTTTAAGGCCCCGTAATGGGCCAGACGGGATTGCACCTTTCGAAAATCAATTAAAAATTGATTTTTCTCCGAATCTTCCAGGATGGACTCCATAAAGGTCAAGAGGGCCTTTTCATAAGTCTCATCCGGTGTGATCCAGCGGGTATGCACCTTGGCCTCCCGGACCACCTTTATCAGATAAGCCTTGAGCCTTTCCTTAAAAGATTCTTCCTCTTCCTTGAACAGAGGCCAGCCACCGATCAGGGTCTGGTAAAGAAAAATTTCTTCGTTGGGATCAGGAACCATCTGGTCTTTTAGATTCGTTTTTTTATCCAGATTCCATTGACGCCAGCGTTTCAGACAATTTCCCCATTCCTCCGGGATTTCTGCTAACACACTGATTCGGGCCCGTACATCTTCGCTGCGCTTGGTATCGTGGGTGGAGGAGGCGTTCATGGTCAGGGGCCAGGAACGCTGTCTTTCCTGATTGAACCGATGAAAATCCTCTATGGATAAGGCTCGATGTGAACCCCCGACTTCATTAAGGGAAACAAGCGGGTTATAAACATAAAGGGTCGTATCCTCTAAACCTTTAGCCATGATGGGTCCGGTGAATTGTTGCCAACGCATGACAAACCGAAGCCATCCCTGTTTTTGCTCGGCCGAAAAGCCTACCGGAAAATCGAGAAGCAGGACCCGGTGCAAAAATTGGAGAACCTGAAGATTTAACTTGGGATTTTTTAGTCGCACCTGATCAAGGGTCTCTTCCAGGATTCTGCGGTCGGCGGTAGAGACTTCGAAATCACGGATATAGGTTCGATAGATCGGCAGGTAAGCGGTGACCTCTTTTAGGGCCTTGAGCAAATCATGACGGGAGACATCCCGGGCCTGACGATCCTGGTCGGCCAGGAGACGAAGCTGATATTCAAAGGTTTCTATTTCACCTCCGAAAAGGGACTCCATGATCAGGATCTTTTTTTCGATCATCAACTCATGAAGGGTTGTTCGGGCATTGACAAAATGATCATAGGCCACCTGCAACTTTTTTAACCCCTGATCATCAATAAAAAGACTGTTGACGCGGGCCATAAAATCATAGCCAGTCGTTCCGGAGACCGGCCATGATTCCGGGACGGTTTCATTATCAGAGAGAATATCTTCAACTACCAGGTAATAATCTTTAGGTTCATCTTCCCCTCTTTTTTCTTGGTCAATCCTTTGCTGCAGGCGGAGAAAATAACCCTGGGGATCATACAACCCGTCAATATGATCGATTCTCAGTCCGTCGATTTTCCCTTCCTCGAGTAAGTTGAATAACAGGGCGTGGGTGGCCTCAAAAACCTGGGGGTCTTCCACCCGGATACTGATCAGGTCGTTGATACTGAAAAAACGACGATAATTGATCATTTCCAGGGAAACCCGCCAAAAGGCCAGCCAATAAGATTGACCCTGCAGGAGGGCGTTCAGTAAATCAAAACTGGTGGAATCCCCTTTTTTTCCATTAAAGAAGTTCATGTTTGCATCAATATAATTTTTAACCACCGGCGATCCCTGGTAAAGAGACCAAAGACTCCTTTTTAAAAAATCCACTTGTCGGACCCTCACCATCAATTTTTTCTTGGATCTTTCGGTTCGCCGGGGGAGGTTTTCAATGAGGTTGATCAACCCCATCAATCCCAACAGGGCAGGATCATTTCCCTCCAATTCGTTTTCCAACCGCTTTATTTGGTGGATAAGTATAGCGGAATAGGTTTTTGGGTCCAATGGGAACTTATGTTCATAATAAGTAAAAAAGAACCCCTTTTCTTCCAGGGCCAACTGTAATTCTTGCTCTTCCAGGACCTTACCGTAGGGCTGTCCTAAAATAGGAATTAAAACCTTTCCTTTTAAAGGCGCATAGGGGGGATCCCAGTCAATATCAAAAAAAGGGGCATAGGGAGAACCCGGTCCGTTTTCCAAGACATCTGCCCACCAGGGATTATCATGGCTCAGGGCCATATGATTGGGCACAACATCGAGGATGATCCCCATATTTCTTGAGTGTAAATTTTTTATAAGACCATCGAAAGATCCCCGGGTCCCCAGTTCCGGATTCAACTCCAGGGGATTGGTCACCGAATAACCGTGAAGGCTTCCCTTACGGGCACTGAAAAAAGGGGAAGCATAGAGATGGCTGACCCCCAATTTTTCAAGATAAGGGATCAGTTTTCGGGCCGCCGAAAAATTAAACCCTTTATGGAACTGGAAGCGGTAGGTGGCCCAGGGGGGGGGTTGATATTTTATGGATTCCATCGGCTCAAACTCTTTCAGGGCACATAGATACAAATTTTTCCACTAACGGCCCTGAAGCGACTGACCCACTCCTGGGCCTCTTCATCTCCCTTTTCAGCCTTCCACTGCCATTCCGGAAAAACGGTCTGGAGCAGTTCATAATAGATATTCTGGGCCTTCCATAAGTTGACCTTAAAGGGTAAATCCGTCACCAGGTCCATCACGGAATTCAGTTTTTCAAGAAGGGAACGTTCCATGGGTTGCTGCCGAAAATTTTCGGCCATCCTCTCCAAGGTCTTTCTCAAGGCATACTCCAACCCGGCCGCACCCAAGGTGACCTGGAGCCTCTCAGCCTCCTGGAGAATATTATGTATAAGGCTTAAATCGAATTCCTCGGCTTCAATGGCCTTTCGTAGATTGAAATTGATTACGAAGTCGGCCGTGGATCGAAAAGGGGCAGGCAGGGGGACTCCCAGTTCGTTCAGGAAGCGCATTAAAGGAGAGTGGTAATTATAAATTTGACGAAGCGTGGATCCGATTTCTCCTATGGATGTTTCCATGATCAGGTCCAGAACCTTACGTTGTTCGTCCCGGAACAAGGATCGGAGGGAATAGGTTGACACCCCGAAGTAATGGTCGATACGTCGAATGATCTCAGGAAAATCGGCAATGGCAAAAGATTCCATGGTTTCACGGATCATGGCCCCATAGGCCTCCTTTCCTAGAAACTCCCGAACCCCTCCGCATAAATTGTGGTCCCCCAAGTGTAGGACGGCAAAGCTGAACTGTCCCGTTTTACGGGTGATTTCCGAGGCCACCCGAACGTGCCCAACAGCCAGCTTGGCCTTTCCGGCCTCGAGTCGATGAAAATCCAGTTGTTCAATGGGAAAGCAATAGATTTTGTGTTCCCGGCCATACTCTTCAAAAATGGAACTAACTCCGTAATGGGCGGTAACATCCAGAAGATCCACCATGGCCGGCTTGACAAATTTTTCATAAATCCTTTTACCGTTTCCATGTTCAGGGATGTTGCTCAGAGCTTGTTCTATACGTTTGAGGAAGGTACTTTCGATTTCCTGGTCAAAAATTTCAGAAGCCACCTGAATAGCCCGTCCGGCATACTGAATCACCTGAACGGTTTCGATCCCGGAAAGTTCATCAAAAAACCAGCCGCAACTGGTATACATCAACAAGGCGTGACGTTGCATTTCCAGCAATCTAAGGGCCTGAACGATTTCCGGCTCTTTAAATTTACGAAGGCCATGGCCGTCTGAAAAATTTATTCACATTTTGAGGGGACCGGTTCGAGCGATACATCGAATATAGTCGTCTCTGGCGGCCCAGGGGTCTTTGAACAATTTTCGAGCTTTCTGCTCATAAAGCGGCTTCAGGGTATCCCGCAGCCAATCCAGAGAATCCCGCAGGGGGGTGCGCCAGCCTTGATTCCAACCGGGATGCATCCCGCTGTTGCAGCCGCAGTCCTGCCGCCAGCGCTCCACGCCGTGTACACAGCTCCAGGAGGAATTCTCGAATATTTCCACCTCATAGGTAGGTGGAAATTTTTCCAGATATTCACCGTAATTGGTCAACCGGGCCAGATCGATTCGATTCAATATAATCCAGGGCGTAAGCCAGGGCCATCTCCCCGTGATGATGATGATGTCCGTAAGTTTCTCCATCGGTGGCGATGTGGACCAATTGGGACCGATCCTGGCCGTTAAAGGCCCCCATCAGCCGGTGAGCCAGATATTTCCCCGTTATCCAGCAAGCCTTCAAAAGCCACTGCCCGGGAGATGGGACCGTCATAGAAGAAAAGATTGATGGATCGACCGGAAGGCAGTTTCAATAAATAAGGCCTGAGTCGGATCGATTCGTTCTCCGCCGACCTCTTCCCAGCTTTCCCCACCGAGGGGACGCACCCGGGCGGCTTGTCTGGGGGCCAGGACAGTGAACTGAATACCTTTCTCGGCCAGGATATCCAGGGTTTCCAGATCGACCGCCGTCTCAGGCAACCACATTCCTTCGGGAAACCGTCCGAAACGGTGCACAAAATCCTGGATTCCCCAGTGAACTTGGGTAATTTTATCTCGCCGGTCGGCCAGAGGCATGATCATATGATTATAAACCTGGGCCATGGCCGAGCCGTGTCCGGAAAAATTCTTCCGGCTCATCCGGTCGGCAGTTAGAATGGCTTTATAGATATCGGGAGTTTTTTTCGCCATCCAGGCCAGGAGAGTGGGACCGAAATTAAAGCTGATCTTGGCGTAGTTGTTGGGAATCTTTTCGATCATGCCGTTCTCGTTTAAAATACGGGAGGCTGCGTTGGGGGCATAGCACTCGACGCTATCCGCTCGTTCCAGTCATGATAGGGATAAGCGGAATCCTGGAGCTCAATATCTTCCAGCCAGGGATTTTCCCGCGGGGGCTGATAAAAATGACCGTGAACGCAGATGAATCTTTCCATTAATTCTCCTTGTCTTGTACCAAAAGCAGGCAGGAATGGGGGTTCAGGTCAAACGAAATATTCCCATCTGAATTCAAGGTAGCCGGAATCCGGCTACCCGGGCCTTCCCAGGTGGTTTCACCGGAATCCATTCGTTTACACCAGCGTCCTGGGAGTATTGAGAAGTTCATAGGCAGTGGAATTTCTCCAAAAGAAAGGATCAGCAAAGCGAGTGGAGGTCCGTCGTATATAACCTCCAGAACGCTTTCCTTCTCGAAGCATCGCACCCGGCGGCTTCGAATCAGAACATCTTCCTGAATCAGTTCTTTTCGCAAGCGAATCAGTTCCTGATAAAAATCTCTCAGAATTTTATTTTTACCCGTAGTGCTTAATTTCCAATTGAGCCTGGAACGGAAAAAAGTCTCTTCCGATTGAGGGTCCGGGGGTTCTTCCTTCCAGCCAAAGGCGGCGAATTCTTCCCTTCTTCCCTTACGTACAGCCTTAATCAAATCCGGATCCGAGTGGCTGACAAAATATTGAAAAGGCGCCGTCTCCCCATATTCCTCTCCCATAAAAAGCAGGGGGAGGTATGGGGAAAGCAAGACCATAGCGGCGGCCAGTTTCAAGGCTTCAAAGGATAGATTCCGACTAAGCCGGTCTCCTTTTAACCGGTTTCCGATCTGATCGTGATTCTGAGAAAAGACCAGGAAGGAGCAAGCCCGGTAACCCCTTGGAAGCCGACCCGTGGCGGCGTTTTCGGTAAGGAGAGAATTGACCGGAATAAACGAATCCATCCTGGAAAGCCTTACCCAGTTGCTCTAATCGGCCAAAATCCTGATAATAACCGGTCTGCTCCCCGGTTAAAACAGTATGAAGGGCATGATGGAAGTCTTCATTCCAAACCACATCCAAACCGGATCCCCCTGAATCGCGAGTTCGAAGGAGACGGACGTCGTTCAGATCGCTTTCGCCCATGATAAACACTTTTCGTCCCAGTTGCTCGGCCTCCTTATGGAGGGTATCAACCAGTTCGGATATAAAGGGCTAGGGGGAAAGATCTAAGATGGCATGAAGGGCATCCAGGCGCAGGGCATCGATATGGTAATCGACGATCCAGGAAAGGGTATTTTCGATAAAATAGCGGCGGACTTCGTCGCTGTAAGGACCGTCAAAATTGAGGGCTTTACCCCAGGGGGTGCGATAGCGGGAGGTAAAATAGGGGCCAAAATCTTCCAGGTAATTTCCTTCAGGGCCGAGATGGTTGCAAACTACATCCAGGATAACGGCCAGGTCTTTTTGATGACAGGCATTGACCAACTTTTTCAGTCCTTCAGGACCGCCATAGCTCTCTTGAACGGCGAAAGGATAAACACCGTCATACCCCCAATTACGAGGACCGGGAAACTGGGCCACGGGCATGATCTCCAGGGCGGTGATGCCTAAATTCTTTAAGGAATCCAGGCGAGGAATGACAGCCTCAAAGGTTCCTTCCGCAGTGAATGTCCCGACATGAAACTCATAAATAATATAGTCCTGAAGCGAGAGCCCGTTCCAGCCGTCATCTTCCCAGGGGAAGCAGGAATTCCAGACTTGGGAAGGACCATTTACCCCCTGAGGCTGACACCGGGAGGCCGGATCCGGTCGTTCTTTTTTTTCGTCCAACCGATATCGGTAAAGGGCTCCGGGAGCTACCCCTAAAGCTTCTCCCTGATGATAACCCCTTGGGTCTTTTTCTAAGGGGACGAAACGATCTTCCGGGGATAGGATATGAACGTCAACCCTTTCAGCGAAGGGCGCCCAGACAAGGAACCGGCAACGTTCTTCACCCAAATAAGTTGCTCCAAGGGAAAATCCAAAACCCATGATTAACGCGACTCCGGTTTGAATAGGATCAGGGACAAAGGAGGAACAATCACATTCAAAGAAAACGGGCGTCCATGAAAAGGAACCGGAGAAGCCTCAACCCCTCCCAGGTTTCCTTGTCCGCTTCCTCCATAAATGGTGGCATCACTGTTTCCCAGTTCCTGCCAAAATCCGCTGAAGGGGACTCCCAGACGATAGTTATGACGGGGTACCGGCGTAAGATTGACTACGACTACAATCAAATCTTGTGGCTGGTTCCCTTTACGGATGAGACTGATAACGCTGTTGTCCGAATCGTTACAATCGATCCATTCGAAACCCGCAGGGTCATGATCCATTTCATAGAGGGCAGGATGATCACGATAAATCCGGTTCAGATCTCCGACCCAGCGATGCAAGCCGGAATGAAGGGGATATTCCAGTAAATGCCAGTCCAGGCTTTCCTCGTGATTCCATTCTCCCCATTGACCGATTTCCCCGCCCATGAAGAGTAGCTTTTTGCCGGGTTGCGCATACATGTAGCCCAACAGGACCCGCAGGTTGGCGAATTTCTGCCAGTCATCTCCCGGCATTTTTCCCAGCAGAGATCCCTTTTCCATGAACGACTTCATCATGGGAAAAGGGCAAGTAAGAAATTTTCCTGAAAGGCATAGAGCATGCGGAAGGTAAGCAGGTTGTGGTGATATTTTCTGAAAATCGGGTCCTGGGCCATATATTTCAAGGTGTCGTGCATCCACCCCATGTCCCATTTAAATCCGAAACCCAGTCCCCCCACATAGGTCGGGCCGGGAGACCATGGGCCAGGAGGTGGATTCTTCGGCGATGGTCTGAACCCCGGGATAGTTCCTTATAGACGATTTCATTGAATTGTTTCAGGAAGGATATGGCTGACAGGTTTTCCCTGCCGCCGTATTCATTGGGAATCCATTCCCCTTCCTTCCGCGGAATAATCCAGATAGAGCATGGAGGCGACGGCATCCACCCGCAAGCCGTCGGCATGAAAAACATCCAGCCAGAACATAGCGCTGCTTAGAAGGAAACTGCGTACCTCATGGCGGCCGTAATTGAATATATAACTTTTCCAGTCCGGGTGAAACCCCTGTCGGGGATCGGCGTGTTCATACAGGTGGGTGCCGTCAAAATAAGCCAGGCCCGTGTTCATCGGTGGGAAAGTGGGAAGGTACCCAGTCCAGGATGACGCCTATTCCGTTCGGTGCAGATAATCGATCAGGACCATTAGCTCCTGCGGGGACCCGTACCGGCTGGTTGGGGCGAAATAGCCGGTGGTCTGGTATCCCCAGGAACCGTAAAAGGGATGCTCCATGAGCGGCATAAACTCCACATGGGTAAAACCCAGCTCTTTGACGTAGTCCGTCATAACGGAGCCGCCTCTTGATAGGTCAAAGGCCGTCTCCCTTCTTCTATATCATGCCTCCATGATCCCAGGTGGACCTCATAAATGGAAATAGGGCTTTTCTGAGGATCGAAGCGGTTACGCTCGCTCATCCAGTATGTATCCTCCCAGGTATACCAAAGGTCCCAGACCCTGGATGCCATCCGTGGCGGTCCTTCACTGTAAAAAGCAAAAGGATCGGCCTTGTCCACCTGGTAACCGTTTCCCCTTGAAAATATCCTGTATTTATAAAGGTCCCCCTTTTGAACACCGGGAATAAATCCTTCCCAGATTCCTGATGTCCCTTTGGGAGTCAAAGGGTGTTCAATTTCCCCCCAGTTATTAAAGTCCCCGATGACCAAAACCTTTTCGGCATTGGGGGCCCAGACGGCAAAAAAGGTTCCTTCCCTGTTGCCTGAAACCAAGGGATGGGCCCCTGATTCTCGTATAGCCGATAGTGGCTTCCTTCATTAAATAAAAATAAATCATCCCCATTCAGTAAACTTGGGAAAAAGGTTTCGGACATGGAAATCTCCTTTTTTCTTTTATTCTGTCGATCCTTCGATCAGATTTCGGATACCCTGAAGGGGGATCCCCAGCCAATCCGGTCGGTTGTTGATTTCATACCCCAGTTCATAAACGGCTTTTTCCAATATAAAGATGTTCAGCATGGCTTTCATCTCTTCCGGTGGCTGAACCATCATGGGGAAAGAGCGGGTCATTTCCTGGTAGGCTTTTATGAAGGCCACTGAGATCCATTCGTGCCAGAACCGGGCTAAAGGTTCGACCTTCTCCAAATCTTCGCTCTTGATAAGTCCAATCTTTTCCAGTTTGAATAAGCCGGTATAAGCAGCATAGTGAAAGGAGCGCAGCATACCCGCAACGTCCCTTAAGGGAGACCGTTTTAACTTTCTTTCCCCAGGGACCGCGCCGGTTCCCCTTCAAAATCCATAATAATAAAATCGTTACCCGTATTCAATACTTGTCCCAGATGAAAGTCCCCATGAACCCGGATACGGACGGCTTCGATCTTTTTTTTCAATAAATATTTAAAATGACCATCCAATACGGATTCCAATTCCAGAATCAGACCGATCTCTTCCTGGATTTTCTCCGGCAACTTTTTGTTTTTCCCCCGAAGCATAGAGAAAACCTGTTTGGTTAAGTTTCTCATGGATTGGTAGAGAGAGCGTTGATAAAGGGAGGTGAAAGGCTCGGGGGCAAAGGCCGGATCCTCTGAAATCGTCGCCAAGGCCCGGTGGAGTTCCCCGTCCGTTCTCCTAAAATGCGGGCTGAATCCAAATAACTGCCGATCATTTCCGGAACCGGCGACGGGAAGTCTTGATCCACCCATTCCAGAAAATGTCCTGTCGGCAGGGGGAGATCCTTCATTCGCTGTAATTGAGCAAGAGTCTGCTCAAAATATTGAGCCAAATTATCTTGAGTATATTGCCAGGCATCGCCCTGATTTCGGATATACCCGTGCAGGATTCCCACGGTTACAGGCTCATTCTTGCCCCGCCGGTATTCCAGGGCACCGGCCACCGGAGGACAATAGGGAAACCCCTTTTCGGTGAGGGCCCGTCCGATCTCGATATCCGGATTCAGACCTTCTTCAAGCTTCCGGAACAATTTCAAGATAAAACGATCTTCAAAAACGATGGAGGTATTACTTTGCTCTGCCTTAAGACTCGATGAAGTCAGCAGCCCTTCATGGCCTTTCTGAATAGTTCGAAAGGCCTTGAACCGGGTTCCGAATAATTCCCCTTTTTTCCCTCGAAGATGACGGGAATGGGTGATCATTTCCAGAAGATGTTTGTTGAAATCCGGGGAAACCGTGGCATCATAGAGGACCTTTCGATTTTTGGTGGCCTTAGGTCCTATCCGGCAGATCACCGCTGAGGGGTTTTCTTTGAGAAGGTTTTGTGCCTCCTGGCCTGAAATCAATCCAAAAGGCAGCAGGTAGGTTTCCGAGTCCCCTTCTCTATAGTCCACCTGAAGGGAACTGATATAGAAACGGGTCAGGGTGCTCGTACTCGTCAGCACTTCGCGGAGGGTCACCTTCCGGATTTCAAGGGCCTTCCCCCGGAACCAACGGGCCGAGGGAAGGAAAGTTTTTAAAATCAATTCCAAGGCACTCCTGATTTCACCGGAAAAGAGTTCTTCGCCGGTGGCCACGGGAGGCAGGGAAAGGCCTTCTCTTATCCGTTCCCGGCTTTCCAGATCCAGAACTTCCCTTTTCCGGGGTTCCAGGGTGAACCAGAAAAAGGTATGGGGACCCAAGGTAAAAAAATAAGGGGTTTGTGGGATAGCCGGGAAAACCGTCCCGCCGAACATTTCAACCGGCACCAGCCCCTTCATGGCCGATAAATCGATCTGGGCATATTGAACATATCTCGACAGGTTGGCCACCACGAGAATATTTTCCTGCCCATACTTGCGGATAAAGGCAATAATCTTGGGATTTTCCGGATGGAGGAATTCAATGGAACCCCGGCCGAAGGCCTGATATTTTTTTCTTAAGGCGATGAACCTTTTGGTCCATAAAAGCAGGGAACTGGGATTTTGCTGCTGGGCTTCCACATTCACCGACTCATAATGATATTCCGGATCAACAATCACCGACAGATAAAGACGTTGGGCATTGGCCCGGGAAAAACCGGCGTTCCGATCCGAGTTCCATTGCATCGGCGTGCGCACGCCGTTTCGATCGCCCAGATAGACGTTGTTTCCCATCCCGATCTCATCTCCGTAATAAAGGACGGGTGTGCCGGGTAGGGAAAAGAGGAGGCTGGTCATCAGTTCTATTTTTCGGCGATGATTTCCCAACAGGGGGGCCAGCCGTCGGCGGATTTCCCAGATTAATACGCATTTGGGGATCTTCAGCATAGATGCGGTATAAATAATCCCTTTCCTCGTCGGTAACCATTTCCAGAGTGAGTTCATCATGATTTCGGAGGAATAGGGCCCATTGACAGGACTCAGGGATAGAAGGGGTTTGCTCCAGGATATCCACAATGGGCGAGCGGTCTTCCTGGCGGATGGCGATAAAGAGACGGGGCATGATAGGGAAGTGAAAGGCCATTTGACATTCATCCCCATCACCGAAGTAGGCGGCCGCATCTTCCGGCCATTGATTGGCCTCGGCCAACAAGAGGCGATTTTTATGTTTGGTGTCCACATGTCTTCTTAGATCTTTTAAAAAAGCATGGGTTTCCGGCAGATTTTCACAAGGAGTGCCTTCCCGCTGATAGAGATAAGGGACCGCATCGAGACGAAGCCCATCAACCCCCATTCCCAGCCAAAAATCTACGAATTGGAGCACCGCTTCCCTGACCAGGGGACTGTCATAATTAAGGTCCGGCTGGTGGGAATAAAATCGGTGCCAGTAATAAGCCTTAGCCACAGGATCCCAGGTCCAATTGGAAGTCTCAAAGTCCTGGAAAATGATCCGCGTTCTTTGTATTTATCCCAGGTGTCGCTCCAGACATAGAAGTCCCGCCATTTACTGCCGGTCTTAGCCCGTCGGGCCCTTTGAAACCAAGGGTGCTGATCGGAAGTATGGTTTAAGACCAACTCGGTGATCACCCGAAGTCCCCGGCTGTGGGCTTGTTTTACGAATTCCTTGAAATCCCCGAGGGTCCCATAATTGGAATGGACCCGTTTGTAATCGGCGATATCATATCCGTCATCTCTTAAGGGGGATGGGAAAAAGGGGAGAAGCCAAATGGCCGTAACCCCCAGGTTTTGAAGGTAGTCCAATTTATAGGTCAGCCCTTTAAAATCCCCGATTCCGTCTCCATCACTGTCATAAAAGGCCCGAACATGAAGTTCATAGATGATGGCATCTTTATACCAGAGCGGATCTTCCTTAAAAAATGGATGATTTTTTTCCTTGGTCTTCATAGCTCCCATCTTTTAAATGAAATAATCGAAATCTCTTTCCGTTCTCACCTTTCGTCGGATCAGAAAAATCTGAGCGGGTTCAACCTGGGGATCAAGCTCGACGTAATTTCTTTCCCCGGACCAGAGATAGCGTCCCCCTCCTAAAAGATCATGGGCCTGGAAGGACATATCCGGATCTATCCCCAGGGTCTTCAAGGGAATTTCAACCCACCCGGATTGACGGTAGTGAGGATCAAGATTGACAACGACGACAATAATATTGTTTAGAAGTTCATCGTGCTTACTATAACAGACAATTTGATCGTTTTCGATCGGATGAAACTCCAGGCTCCAGTCATTCTGGAGGGCCGAATTTTCCCTGCGGATACGATTGACCCGGGCGATAAACTCCTTCAGATTGTCTGGTCGGTCCAGATCCCAATGGCGAATTTCATACTTTTCCGAGTGGAGATATTCTTCCCCTCCGATAATAAGCGGCTCATTCTCCATCAGTTCAAAAACCGGACCGTAAATCCCGTAATTGGCCCCCAAGGTAGCGGCCAGTACTAGACGGCTGATAAAGGCCGGCCGGCCGCCATACTGGAGATGTTCCGGCAAGATATCCGGTGTATTCGGCCACAGGTTGCCTCGAAAAAATTCCCGGACCCCTGTTTTGGTCAAAAGATTAAAATATTCTAAAATTTCCCATTTGGTGTTGCGCCAGGAAAAATAGGTGTAAGATTGACTAAACCCGAGTTTGGCCAGACGGACCATCACCTTGGGACGGGTAAAGGCCTCGGCCAGGAAGATTGTATCCGGGTATTCTTTTTTTATTTCCCGGATCAGCCATTCCCAGAAGGGGTAAGGTTTGGTATGGGGATTATCCACCCGGAAAAGGTGAACCCCCTGCTTTATCCAGTAAACGACTATTTCCTTTAATGCCTCCCAGAGTTTTTGCCAGTCTTCACTCTCAAAATTTAAAGGATAAATATCCTCATATTTTTTGGGGGGATTTTCGGCATATTGAATCGACCCATCCGGTCTTCTGGAAAACCATTCCGGATGTTCTTTTACAAAGGGATGATCAGGCGAACATTGAAAGGTCAGATCCATGGCCAGTTCGATCCCATATTCCCTGGTCTTTTCCAAAAGGTGACGAAAGTCTGCAAGGGTGCCTAAACGCTGATGAATGGCTTTGTGCCCGCCGGTTTCATCACCGATGGCCCAAGGACTTCCGGGATCCCCCGGATCTGCCGTAGTGGTATTGTTTTTTCCTTTTCGATGGGTTTTGCCGATGGGATGAATCGGTGGGAAATAAAGGACGTCAAACCCCATGGCTGCAATGTAGGGAAGCCTGGCCGCACTTTCTTTGAAGGTCCCATGACTGCCGGGTTTAGAGGAGGCGGACCGGGGAAATATTTCATACCAGGAACTGAACCGGGCCTTTTCCCGTTCTACCAACACTTCCAAATCCTTCGGGTATGCGGTGGCCAAGGTCCGGTCCGGATATTCGGCCATGAGCTTTTGCAGCGTATCATCCAGGACCAGGGAAATTTTATCATTCTCATCGCCGGTGGAACGCAAAAAAGCCGTCATTTCCAATAATTTTTTTCTATCCTTTCCGGTTGCCCTTTGGGCGGTTGCCGCAACCAGGGTAGCCCCTTTTAATAGATCTACTTCTATCTCTTGCCCCGCCTTCAATTTTTTTTCAAAATCCCGGCGCCAGGATAAAAAATGATCTATCCAGGCCTTTAGGGTATATTGATACCTCCCCAAAACCTTAACCGGGAATTCTCCCCGCCAACGGTCATTGGCCATGGGAATCATAGGGGCTTCCTGCCAGGTTGGATCTTTCTGCCGACGAAACAATAAAACCCCGGTAATCAAATCGTGGCCGTCTGTAAAAATATCCGCTTCCACTCTTACCTTTTCTCCGATTGTTCTTTTAATTGGGAAGCGACCCCCATCAATTTCCGGTTGTACATCCTCAATAACCACTCTTTTTCTACTTTCTTTTTCCGTCATATCCTAACCTTTCATCTCATCGCCCTGCCCTTGATTCTCTTAGCTTCCGAAGGATTTCCCGCCGGCTTAAGCAGACCCACAGAAGTCAACGACTTATTAATAGCCTGCAACTTGAAGCCATGCAGTGTCGTCCGATTGGAAAAATGGAAATTTTGGACTCTTGACGAAGCTGAACTGCTTAGAAAAGAGTGTAAGTGAAGTTAATATATTTGTCGTAACGCCGAGTTGAAGACGGATTGGGTTGTTTTGGCAGGACAACCGACCTGGAGGAGAAAAACATCGGTTTGGAAACTAACATGCCTTATTTTCGATAACTGTTACCCCCCCATTCTATTATTCTCAGACCTGGTCGCTTTGACCGAAGCTGCCTATTTTTTTGAATTCACTAAAAAACTCTTTGGTTTTCTCGATTTCAATTGATATTAATTTACCAAAAATGCCCATGAATGTCAAGCCGTCTCCTGAAAAGGCTTGAAATCCCTTTCTGGTTGTGTCAAGTTTCTTTTTATGAAAATAGGTCTCTTGACAAACGAATATCCGCCGCATGTCTATGGAGGGGCCGGGGTTCACCTGGAATATCTAGCTCGGGAAATGGCTGCGTTCGAGGGGAACGGAAACGAGCTTAAAATTATCTCTTTTGGAAAAGAGGACCAATGTTGCCAGAACATATCGGTTCAAGGCTGTCCCCTCCCCTATACCATTCCATCCGATGATCCGAGACTCGGCAGTTTTTTGAACGTTCTTTTAAAGGAATTGATAATGGTCGGGTCCCTGAAGGATGTAGACCTGATCCACTGTCATACCTGGTATACCCACCTGGCCGGGTGTCCGCTCAAGCAAATCTTGGGAGTTCCTCTGGTCCTGACGACCCATTCACTGGAACCGCAACGTCCCTGGAAAGCCGAGCAATTGGGTCCGGCCTACCGGGCGGGCACCTGGATTGAAAACACGGCTTACCAGCAGGCCGATGGTGTGATTGCGGTTTCAAAGTCCATGAAAAAGGCTGTCAATCGACTTTACGGTGTCCCCCTCAAAAAAATAAGGGTAATCTACAACGGAATAGACACCCATCAGTACCGACCCAGCCCGGACCCGAATGTTCTCGCTCAGTATCGGATCAACCCTCTGGCCCCCTATATCCTCTTCGTCGGCCGTATTACCCGGCAAAAGGGATTATCTTATCTTCTGGATGCCGTTCCCTATTTGCCTTCTGAAACCCAGGTTGTCATTTGTGCCGCTTCTCCAGATACGGAGGAAATAGCCCAGGAAATTGAGAAAAAGGTTTGTTTTTTGAGAACCGAACTAAATAGAAAAGTGATCTGGATTTCCCGAATGCTCTCCAGGGAACACCTGATCGCCCTGTATTCTCAAGCGGCTTTGTTTATTTGCCCCTCCATTTATGAACCTTTTGGGATCATTAATTTGGAGGCCATGGCTTGCGAAACACCGGTGGTTGCTTCAGCAGTAGGAGGTATTACTGAAATTGTTTCCGATAAAAAAACAGGGCTCCTGATTTCATTTGATCCGGTTAATCCTAAGGACCCCAGGCCCAAAGATCCAGACCGGTTTGCCCGGGATCTGGCTGAAGCAGCCAACGATCTCCTGTCCAACCCGGAAAAAAGAAGGGCCATGGGGGAAAAATCCAGAAAAAGGGTTGAAGAGCATTTCAGTTGGACCGTTATCGCCCGGAAGACTCTGGATTTTTACCGAGATTTGATTGGAAAAAACAATTCTTCTCGAAATAAACCCGCATGCCCCGCCTAAAGGCGTGACAGCACGAAGCATGAAAATACAATTTACCCGATGAGTTAAGTCGTCATTCCGGCGAAAGCCGGAATCCAGGTTATTACAACGACAATAGAACCTCTGGATACCGGATCAAGTCCGGTATTACGGAGAACAATCAAGCCTGAAGATTATTCAAGACTATTTTCGGACTAAAGGAGAATAAACATGGCAGATTTTTTTCAGAACGGTGTGATTACAACCCTGCAAAGGCTGGTTGACAGACCTCTGGAAAACCTGGAAGAAGAGTTAAAAGAACTCACAAAAACCAGACATACCGTTCTTCTGCTGCCGGCTCTCTATTCTGAATTCGAGGGTATGGCTATGCCGAGAATCGTCGAACAACTGAAAGGACTTGGTTATCTTTATAAAGTCGTTCTTTCTCTCGATAGGGCGACCGAGGCAGAATTTAAGAGGGCCAAAGAAATCATGTCTGTTCTTCCGGGGGAGGTGCGGATCGTTTGGCACGATGGTCCGAGAATGAAAAAACTCCTTAATGAGTTAAAAAAAGCGGAATTCAAGGTTGATATTCCCGGAAAAGGGCGTTCCGTCTGGATGACTCTGGGTTATATTACCGCTGATGAGGAAGTATATGCCATGGTACTCCACGACTGTGATATTCTTAATTATCGTCAGGACATTGTCTCCAAACTCGTCTACCCCATCGTGCATCCCGGAACGGATTTTGAATTCAGCAAAGGCTACTACTCCCGGGTCACAACCAAGCTCTATGGGAGAGTGACGAGACTTTTCTACACACCGCTAATCCGATCACTAAAAAGAATATTGGGTTTCAATTCCTTCCTCGAGTACCTGGACAGTTTCCGTTACCCTCTGTCCGGAGAATTCGCCTTTAATAGGAATCTGGCTCAAAAAATAAGGATATCCCCTACCTGGGGACTGGAGGTTTCTCTGCTGAGCGATATTTATCAGAACGCCTCGGTCAACCGGATTTGCCAGGTGGAAATCATGGAAACCTACGAACACAAGCATCAAGTTCTACATAAAAACAAATCGGACCTTGGGCTCTCCAGAATGGCAAGGGAAATCGCCGAGGCCTTATTTAGGGTCTTAACTCAAGACGGGCTCATTATGAGTGAAGGGTTTTTCAGAACCCTGGTGATGACCTATATCCAGGAATCCCGTATTGCGGTCGAAAAATACAACGCCCTGTCATTGCTGAACGGTTTACCCTATGACCGGCATCATGAAATAGAGGCTGTCGAAATCTTCACCGGATCATTAAAAAAAGCCATTAAGGGGTTTACTGATAATCCCGTTGGGGTCCCTCTTATGGCCTCCTGGGTTAGGATACACGCTGCCATCCCTGATTTTACCAGACGGCTGCAGGAAGCAGTCGAGATCGATAATCAATAGGCGACCAGGTTAACAATATAGTCCACTCGAATAATCCCATTTTATTCAAAAAAACTCCTTCCCCACCCTTTCGCCCAATTTTCCACCTTGATTCTATCTTTTTCTTAATTTATACTCTTCCCACTAAAAGCAATTTTTTATCAAAACCCGTAGGTAATATTATCAGCCGGCCGACCGCCATATCAAACAGCCTGATTATCAGGAAGAAGGAAGCTTCGGTTGTGGAGAATAGCATCAAAGAGTAAAATACATCAGACACCCGGAAACTAAACCCTATCTATTGGAGGGAAGAAAATGTCAGTAATTACTATCCGAGGTCAGTTGGGAAGTGGCGCTCCTGAAATTGGCAAGCTCGTGGCTGCGAATCTTGATTATGATTATGTTGACCGGGAGATAATTGCTGATGTAGCATCGCGGTTGAAATGGCCGGAGAACGGGATAGAAGAGAAAGAAAAGCCGCCGGGAACACTGTGGGGGCGTATCGCCGAATCCCTGGCTCATGTTTATCCAATTAGCACAGAAGGTTATTTAGGGGCTTATATGCCAACCTGGGACATGGTGCTGGATAATTTTGATTATTTAGAGGGATTAACGTCGGTAATAAAGGAGCTGGCTGCAAATAATTCCATTGTCATCAGAGGTAGGGGAAGCCAGTTTATCCTGAAAGATTATCCGGGGGCCTTTCATATCCTTGTTGTTGGACCGCTGGATGTACGAATAAAACGTGTCATGGTTGACCTGAAAGTTGATGAGGATACAGCCAGAAAAGAGATAGAGCGGTTTGACGGCAGCCGGAGAGAATTTACCAAAAGGTATTTTTACGCTGAACTTGAAGACCCTTTGCACTACGATTTGGTGCTAAACACTTCCCACCTCAACTTTGAGAACTCTGCATCTATCATCGTCAACGCAGTGGGGAAAAAAGACTAACCAAGGATGTTTAAATTTTTTTCTGTTACGAGTCTCGGGTCGCGGGTCACGTGTTTATAAAGAAAAAGGTACACCTTCTTACCTGCGACCCGGAATTGGGTTCATTTTGGAAATAAATCCTCAGGTCATATAGTTTTAGGCGCTTAGCAACCAAGTCAGAGAATTTGTCTCTAACACCTCTAAAATTCACGACCATCCTCCTCGGAACGAACGATACTGGATACTGGATACTGGATTGACTTTATTTAGAATCGGGTATCGCTTTTTGTTTTTTATCCAGTATCCAGTATCCAGCATCATTTCAATAGATTGAAACCATCCCCTATTCTTGGAGAATCGTGGTTAAGAACCCAAATTTCAAATATCTTTGGTTAGAATTTATTAAACCCGATTCAATAACGAAATATGGCTGCTGCGGATTTTCCCTCCGGCATCTCCCCCGGCCTTAAGGCATAGACTGTCCCTCCATTTAAGAAGGTGTGGACCGCCGCAAAATCAAGTAGGTCTTCATCTCCCGGTTCGGCTTCGAGGTGTAGGTGGACCTGGTGTGTTTCCGGTTCAAAATGACCCCATTGCTGGATGCCTACAGCCACAAAGAGAATATCGATTCGCCCATCATAGGCTCGTGAAACAATCTCCTCCAGAGTCTCAGTGGTCTGCTCCCCTTCTGATAATTGACTATATCGGCCCTTGGCTTCTTCCCGGGCCGTTAAAAAAACAGGTTCAACCATAGTCCAGGCCTGTTTATGAAGGACGTCCGCTGATAAACTTTCCGGATTTCCGGTAATTCCCTGTTCCAATAAATAAGGATAACGGTTTATTTCTTTGTAAATCGGGAGCAGGTAATCCACTCCGGCTAAAACCATTGGGACCTGTTCCTGATTCAATATAGGATGAAGTCCTTGTTCCACCATTTGAAAAAATTTAAGAATATTGTTTTTGGCATCCTCAGATCCCGATCCATGACCATGAAACAGGGCCACCTGTTTGCCTGATCTTCCCGATGTCTGGGTGCGAAATTGGAGTTGTTTTTCCGGATCGTCATATTGGAGGGCTGTGGTCAGACTTTGTGGAATCCCTTCCAACGGGACTTCTTCAATACTTTGTCCGGTGCATTGGAATAGGCGTATTTCATTTTGACTCAAGGCCAAAATATTAAAGCGAATCTCATTAATGAAATAGGGGAGAAGGGGTTTGATATGAAAACGATCGGTAACCACCAGTAACTCTTCAAATTTAATAGGCAGGCGATAATGATGAAATCCTTGGTCAGATAAAAAGACGGCCAGACCGTTACTCTGATGGCGCCAGAAAAACCCTTGCTTAAGCAAGGTCCTGGCCGGTTCCAATAAATTTTTCCTTTCGGAAGAACGAAGGCCGACCTGGGATAAACGCTCTTCCGCTTCCCGTAGCAAATTTTTATACCGAATAGGATTCTGCTTCGTTTCCGGGAAAGCCTTTTGTGTCGGCATGTAGATTGAAACACACCATCCGTTCGGCCGCTGGATCAGACCTTTGAGAATTTCTTTGTTTAACAAATCCATAAAAGGGCTCCTTTCCTTTTCAAAATAAACAAGTAAAAAGCCACCCCTTCTTAATTTCAGGGACTGATTTGGGGGGTTAAAATGGCCAATTTTTGGGGCTCGGAGAGAATTAAATCAAACTGTTCTTTTTTCAATAAATCAATAGCCTGCTCAAGGGGTATCAACGACTTAATGGTGCACCCCTCCATGATAATAAAATACATGACCTGATACTCAGGGGAAACATGCAATATTTTAATCTGTTTTTCCATGTTATAGGCTAAGGTAAAGATTGTTCCAATAATGGAATCATCAGGAGAATAATTAGTTCCTGCGCACAGAGCAGAAAGATTTCTTTAGTTAAAAAACAAATGTTATTGGGGAAGATAGGTTAAAAATAAAGGGTATTTGGTTCCGATCACTAAAAACAGATAGGATCCATTCGTTCGGCCAATTTAGGCTCCTATTTATCCTGGATCCTAACCGGAAAAGCTGAACATTAAAATGAAAGATTAATTGTCTGAAAACTTGGTTTAAGATTCTAAAAGGATATTTCAGTTAGTCAGTTTTTTGAAAATCTATACGGAAGAAAATTGAAAAGCCAAAACGATATTTTCAGAGAAAAAAACTAAATACGCAAATTTTTCTTGATAATATTATTAACAAAAATTAATTTATTTGTCAAGCTTCAACTGGAAGTTTGAGGGTTAAAGCTCTTGCATCCCGAGTTCCGACTGGATGGTGCCCGCTGCATCCAACCTACAGGAAATAGTCTGTGTTGATCTCAACTGGTTTTAATTGGAAATCGGGAATCAGAAAGGAGTTGAATTATTATAAGGAAAATGTTATAAAATAAATAATTAGATATTCATTCAACTCAAACCGAGAGAACCGATTTAATGGGATTTCAAATAAATTTATATCCCCAACCGCTTTATTGGGGTTTCGATACCTCTCCTCCTTTATCCTCTTTCTTGTAATACGTCTTGATTTTCTCTGCCACCAAAACCAATTATTAAATTTTGTTGAAACACGATAGTTGAAAAAAACTATCCGAAAATCAGCATCAATCAATCTTCTACTTTTCCAATATCTAAAAATATTTATTTTCATTTAGGGGGAAATCGATTGAGTTATTACCCTCATTTTCATTTATTTAAAAGCGACAAGCTGTTTTGGGTTAAGTCCTTCTTTTTCATTTTGTCCATATGTTTTCTTTTGGGGTTCTTTCAGGGAAAAGTGGATGCGCAGGCACCCGGGGTTAACTGGGACCAAATATCCAGACTGAAACCCGATTTAAAAGTTTTGGTTTTGATCAAAAGCCAACGCCCCCTTGGCCTGGAAGATTTGGCCTTTTTGGCTCAGATGGGGATGATTCCGGCTGACCGTGATCCGGGAATGGTCCTGGGATTAAAGAAAGTAATTTTTTCAGGAAAACTCAAAAACTGGGTGTCGAAAACCCTCCCGCCGCATATGAATGGAAAACTATTGGATCGGTTTATCATGAGTGGTGTTTACCGGGTGAGTTTCAAGGTGGAGCAGGAGGGATATGACGGTCCCCTCAGTCTTGAAATTGCAACTCCCAGAAATGGGTTTGGGAAGCAGCTACTCTCCTCGGAATTTATGGTCCGGCGCCAGGCACCCAGCAGACTTTCTATAGATGAGGCGGGAAACCGGTGGTACCGTGTTGATTATCCAAAGATTAACCAGGGTGAAATGATAAGAATGCATTTTGCATTCAAATATCTGGTCGATATGGACAAGCTTTTACAGCATGACCTGATGTTGTTGGAAAAACCCGGAGAGGGAGCTATTCCCGATGCAATTCGCCCTTTTTTAAACTCGGGTCATAAAATTGATAAAACTTTGCCACAAGCAGTGGAATGGGCCAAAGGGGGAGGGCCCAGGCCTCTTTATAACATTCGGTGGGAATATCTAAGGGTAAAAAATTATATCAAAAAAACAATACTGTATGACAACTTGAAAAAGGCCCGGTACTTTGGAGGAAAAGCGATTTATTCTAATCTGGACGACATGTATCAGGACATATCATCGACCCTCTTTTCGCGGATCGGGGCCTGTCCCGATACTTCACTCATAGAGTGCGCTTTTTTGAGGGCAAGCGGGGTCCCCTGTCGGACCGCGGGTCGTTTTGGTCACTTTTTAACCCATCTTTATGTCCCCGGTAAGGGTTGGATGTCCACCCTGATTCACCCTACGGGCGTACCCTTAATCGTTGCTCCCGGTCCGGACAACGTTCCTTATCAGAAGTGGAACCCCGCTATTCAATTAAAAACGGTTACCCTTGAGACCAAAACAAGATTTGAAGCCATGGAGGATTTATAATGACCAAAGACCATTTGATGTATGGCCCCTTTAATCCGGAGAGAGATATTGAAATTCACCATCTATTTAATAGCTATTCATTCAAGGATTATCAAATCAATTTTATGGGAGCTTCCAAGGAACGGATGGTAAATTATTTAAAAAAAAGCCTCGATCAACCCGACATTCAAACCCTGTGCATGAGAGAGAAGGATCGGCTCATCGGATTGATAAGCATCAAGTCGCTTCCCTGGCTGAGTGAACATTTTGGTTTTCGAATGTATGCCGTCGTCCATTTATTAGCTGAAGGGGAAGATCCCCTTATCCAAGCCCGCCTGTTGAGATATGTGATGGAAGAATCCAGAAATGTGGATTTTTTGGACTGCCGAATCGCCGCCAATGATGTCTTTTCCGCCCATGCCCTTGAAATTTGTGGATTTCGATATGTGGGGGCCGAAATCTACTTGGGGCAAATTCTAAAGATCCAAGATCAACCCGGGCTGGAAACCGATTTCAAAATCAGGCCTTTTCTTCGCCGTCGGGATCAGGACCAGGTGCTCGAGATTGCTAAAGACATCCATATCCATAATCGTTTTAATTATGATCCTTTTATCGATCCGGAGGATGCCAAATCCATATATAAACGTTTGGTGGCCAATTGTTTTGAAGATGACCGTTTCAGTATCCTGGTTGCCCAATCGAAGGGAAAAATAGAAGGGTTCATCATCTCAAAATTCAATCAACCGTTAAGTGAAGAACTCGGCTTCCTCTGCGCCAGTTTAGATTTCATCGGGGTTCGGCAAAAAAACCGAAACAGAGGTCTGGGACAGGCATTGAACCAATGGGCCCAATATCATCTGGCTCAAAAGGGCGTTGTCTTTGTCGGGGTAAGGACCATGGCCAGTAATTACCCCGCCTTGACGGTATGTAATAAAACCGGTTTTCGATTGACCTCTTCAAGCCTGCATTTTCATAAATGGATTTCCAGGCCCATGGTATCTTCCTCGGTATCGACCCAGGTGTTGCCTTCATTCGAATCCATCAGCAACAAAACCATGCTTTCGGAGGAAGCCTTCTCATCCAATGTCATATAAACTTTTCATCTTTCCCTACTTCACCCATTATTTTCTTTCCCAATTATGCCATACCGATCCCCATTCCTTTCCTTGTTTTGCATATCAGGAGTGACTACCCGATTACGACCTTCTTGCTTGGTTTGATAACGGGTTTGATCGGCAGCACAAACCAGAATTTCGATAGAATTTTCAGGATCCGGAGTTACCCCGACTTTAAGACCTGAACCAGAAGTTCCAATAAAACGTTCACCTCTGTCTGATTTTTCAGGAAGTAATTCGAGTTGGAATTTTTACCGATGGAGATCGATATACTTTCTTCCGGTATTGCTTTATAGGCGTCTTCATCGGTAGTATCATCCCCCACATACAGGGAACGGCTGTTCGGGGCCGCGGTCTTGAGGATTAACGAGACGGCATCCCCCTTATTCCAGGCCGTCAGCGGTCTTATCTCCAACACTTTTTTCCCTTTGGTAATCCGAAAATCCTCTTCGAAGTCCTGGGCCGTTTTCCAAAAAAGATCGAACAAAGCTCCCTGTTCTTTAACAGGTACTTTCCGGAAATGGATACTGGCGGTTATCCCTTTCCCCTCTATTAAAACCCCGGGTATCCGGGATAGGGCTTCCTGAAGTCGGTTCAGGAACTCGGCTAACCTTTCTTGGCTGGAAGAGGAATGGTGGGTAATCTGGACGGCATTTCCGTCGCAGATCTCAGCCCCGTGATTTCCGACATAAATGATGTCCGGGATACCTACCATTTTTTTCAAGTCCGTCAGACCTCGTCCGCTGATGATGGCCACCGTGGCTGACTCTCTCAAGGTTAGAAGGAGAGAACGGGTTTCATTGGACAGGATGGCTTGATCGGGAGTTTCCACAATCGGGGTCAGGGTCCCGTCATAATCGAAAAAAAGGTTGGCCGGTTTGCCTTTAAATCCCTCCTGGATTTCCGGGAGATGGTTAAATAGATAGCCCTCATCACTGTTCTTAAAAGTGGCTAAGGCATGCAGTTCCTTTAAAATATCAAAGATCCATTTATAGACATTCTCCCCTTTGACCTGGGTCCTCAGGGTCCGCATTCTTCCTTTCTTTTCCCTTTCAGACATAACCAAAGCCTTTTTGATATTTTCGGCAAAATCCTCCACATCGTAGGGATTCACCATAACCGCTCCGTCCAGGGCATCCGCCGCCCCAGCCAATTCACTGAGGATCAAGACCCCCTTCTCGTCGACCTGAGAAGCCACATATTCCTTAGCCACCAGATTCATCCCGTCATACACGGAACTGATGACGGCGAAGTCGGCCATCCGGTAATAGACCGCCAAATCCTGGTGTTCGATCTTTTTATCCACATAAATAATCGGTTTCCAATCCCCCCGCCCATACTTGGCGTTGATTTTTTCGATCAATTGTTCAACGGTGTATTTATAACTGATATAAGGCTCCTGGAAGCGGGTCGGAATGGCCACCTGAAAAAAAGACACCTTGGATTTAAATCGTCCATATTTTTCAAAGAATAAATCGATAGCCTGCAACCGTTTGATCAGGGCTTTGGTATAATCCAGTCGGTCCACGCCTACGCCCAGGTAGGTCGGAAATTGATGTTTTTGTCTCAATTTGCTCATCAATTGCGTCGTTCTCGGAGAAGAGGCCATTTGGTTGAATTTTTCGTAATCGATCCCTATAGAAAAGGTTTTGATGTGAATTGTTCGTCCCTGGTAGGAAATGGAAGGGGGATCCTCTTCGATCTCCGCATCCAGACACTCTTTAACGCAGCCTAAGAAATTTTTTCCGAAAAGGGGGATCTGAAATCCGAGCAAATCGTTTCCCAACAATCCCTCCAGAATTTCCTTGGCTTGGGGGCAGACTCTGAAAACACTCCAATCAGGCCAGGGAATATGCCAAAAATGGGCCATGGTCAAATGCAGGGCTTTTTCCCGTAACATTTGGGGCAGGAGACATAAATGGTAATCATGCATCCAAACGGTTGGATAGTTAATCACTTCCTCCAGAACGGCCTGGGCAAACGCCAGATTGACCCGTTGGTAAGCATCCCAGAACCTTTTCCGGTAATACACCCGGTCCAGAGTAATGTGACAAAGAGGCCAGAGAACCTGGTTGGAGTATCCATTATAGTAATTCTCAACCAACCTGGGGTGAAGCCAAACCCTTTTCAAGGTATAAGCCGGTTGTTCGGGGGGAACACCCAGACAATCTCTTTCATCAACCGGATCACGATCGGCACTGCCGCTTCCCCAGGCCACCCAAATACCTCCCAGGGCCTTCAAAACATCGTCCATAGCCGAGGTTAGTCCTCCTGCCGGTTTTTCCACTTTAATCGAATCGGCTAATCTTCTATGGATGTAGGGTTCCCGATTGGAAACCACCAATAATTTTTCTTTAATAAGACCTTCTTCAAAAAAAGACTTTTCCAACGCCGCCTCCTTAAAGTTCAATAATGGATTGGCCGGGATGTTCCAGGAAATACCAAAGGGTAAGGTAGTCCCTGATCTGGCGGGTAATTAAAAAATTCACCCGGACGAATTCCCTCCCCTTCTCACCCATGGTTTTGGCCATGGACGGACTATTTAAGAGTTGCCGGATGCGGAAGGCCGCCCCTTCCACGGAATGGACGAGAAATCCGGTCACGCCGTGGACGATCTGTAAAGGGATACCGCCCACCGCCCCCCCGATGACCGGTTTCCCCTTCCACATGGCCTCGGAAACGGTCAAACCGAAACCTTCTTTGGTGGATTTTTGTAAGACCACCTGGGCCATTCTCTGAAGGGCATTGATATCCTTATCGCTGAAAGCCGGAAGCATCAGGATGTGAATATCCGGATCATCACCGCTGAATTCATTGACGGCTTTCAGCACTTCCTCGCTTTCCGGGTCGTCACTGGCCGGGCTTCCGGCCAGGACCAGTCGGCAATCATTGTATTTCTTAACTATTTTGAAAGCGCGAATGACCCCCAAAGGGTCTTTGAAATAGTCAAAACGGGAGACCTGGAGAATGATCGGTTTATCCCTGGGGATCTTCAGCCTTTCGGATACTTCGGTGATTTCCTCTTCGCTCAATTCTCTGTTCTTATCGCTCAAGGGATCGATGGACGGGGGAATAATATATTCGCTGATGGCCATCGAACGGGCGAATCTGGCCACGGAATAGATGGCGGCATCAAATTTTTCCCAGTATTTACGAAGGGCTTCGTCAACTTCCTTCACAGGATTAGAAGCATCAATGTGACATCGCCAGATCCATTTTCCGTTTTTTCGAAATTGAACCAGTGGAGCCGGCTGGGGATCATGAATAAAAACCGCATCTGCTTCAAGGTTCATTTTTTCGGCGTTCCTTCGGTTTATCTCGAAATGATAAGCCCACATTTCCTCGCTGATGTGATCCGGATTCCCCTGGAGGGTATTGTGGATTTTTTTGGTGATCGCAAAAAATGGTTCATCCCCTTCAATTACCTCCCATCGGACTTCGATGCCCAAACTTTGCAGGAGGGGGACCATGCGTTGTAATATCTCGGCGACTCCCCCGCCGACCCGGGTTGAATTAATATGGAGGAACGTCTTTCCAGCCAATCTCTCCCCCAATCGTTTTAAAAGATGTAAATCCCCTTTCGGGGCTATCGATTCGTATTGAGAAATCATCAGTTATAGACCTCCATATCCCGCCGAGCCTCTTGTTCCACCAGATCGGCAATAACGTAGCGGATCTCTTCCAGATTATGCATGAAAGGATCAATGGCGCTGATCCTCTCAGCCAGTTCCCTTTTTCCCAAAGAGGATTCCATCCAGGCGGAAAAGTCATTCACGCCTCCGCCCAAACGAAGTTTGGACTCATAAAAATGATAATAAAGGGATCCTGGATCCACATATTTAACGGCCATTAAAAATTCGGCCAGGTTTTGGGCTTGAATCCCTAAAGGGACGATCAGGACAATGGTTTCATTAAAAAAGAATTCATCTCCCGGAAAGGACTCACGCGGCTCCGGGAAGGCCGAGAGATATTCGTCCACCACGCGTAACAGCTCTTTCCTCAAGTCCTCGATCTGTAAAAAATAATAGGGATCGATATTCGAAAGGTGTTCGGCCAGGACCCTTTCTTCGAGGCTTTCACCGGCCCAATGGGCAAAATCGTTGGTGTATTCCAGGATAGTCCCTTTCAGGAAATATTGGCAGGTGTGATGAAAGATGGAATCTTCACTTACTGTGGCGATCCCTTCCCGGAGTTCACGCAAGTTCTTACCCTTCCGGCCGGTAAAGCGCAGCAAACCGGTGTATAGTTTGAATTCAAAGGGCTTCATTGTTTTTTCCATTCTTTTTCCTCCCTGAGATAAACCGTTCGATGGGGGAAGGGTATTTCCAACCCTTCATTTTTTAATCGTTTAAAAATCCTTTTTCTGAGTTCATGCTGGGCCAGGTACTGGTCCACAAATTCCTGGACCTGGCAGATGAGAGTAAAATCCAGAGAACTGTCGCCAAAACCGGGAATAAAGCGAACAAAAGGCTCCGGATCACCCAGCAAACCGGGTATTTCTCCAACGGCTTGTTTGGCTACGTCGATTAACACTGCTTCCACTTTTTCCGGATCGGCCTGATAACTGACCGAGACCGGTATCAACAGGGACATCCTTTTTTCAGGAAGGTAATAGTTGGTGACAATGCTTTGGGAAAACTTATGATTAGGAATAATGACCATATTGTTGGGCAGCATCCGGACTCTCGTTGTTCTCCAGGTGATATCTTCCACATATCCCTCCTGACCCGATTCCAGTTTTACAAAATCGCCAACCCGGATCGATTTTTCCATCATAATATGAACTCCGGCGAATAAATTGGCCAGGGTGTCTTGCAGGGCCAGGGCCACCGCCAGACCGCCTACCCCTAAGGCCGTAATCATCGGGGTAATAGGAATTCCCAGAAAATTGAGAATTATGATCAACCCCACCACCCAAATAATACTCCGTAATATTCCATTGACCAAACCGGTGGTCGGAATAGGGATGTCCGATTTTTGAACGTAGTGATTGAAAATCCTCCCAATCAGGGTAGCGGCCGCAGCTGTAATGGAAAAAATAAGTAGGATATTGATGCTTTCATGAATATATTTTAAATATTTTCCAGAATATTCCGAGACATCAACCCCCAGATACAATCCGATAGCCAGACACCAGAAGATGGAAGGGATTTTAACAGCCCTTATGATTAAATTATCAAGTTGAGATTCACTCCTTTCGGCCCAGCGATGAAAAAGTCTGAATATAATACCTCTGACGATTAAGAGCAAAACCGCCAGGGAGAGGGTGATAATCAATGGGAGTAATAATTTTTCCATTTGGATCTGCATTGAATCTCCTTTTCCGGAATTTATTGTTAGGCCGATGGCTTGGGAGACTGGCCGGAAACCGTCAAAACCGGGCAGCCGGCCGTCCTTACGACCTTTTCCGCGACCGAACCGAAAATAAGACGGCCCAATCCCGTTCGCCCATGGGTGGCGATGACAATTAAATCCACCTGTTCTGCCTCGGCGGTTCGAACGATTTCATCGGCCGGAAGGCCCAAGAGAACCGATGAACGAACTTTAAACTCCGTAAAGCCAAAGGTATTGATCAGTTCTTCCATATTTTTTTTCGCGGAAGATTCCAGCTCCTGTTCGGGAGCGACAAATTCCGGGGTGACTAATCCCGGGACCACCGGAATGAAGGGGGCCGGGGGAACCACATGCAGAAGGACTAGTTCTGCGGCAAAATAGGAACCCAATTCCTTTGCGATTTTTACGGCCTCATAAGAAGGTTCGCTAAAATCGGTCGGGCAAATAATTTTAGTCAGAGGCAGCATCTTTTGTTCCTCCCTTACAATATTTTCTTGTTTTATTATTACTCCTTCAATTCAGGATCGAAGGAGAAAAAAAGATGAATGCGTATGAGAGAACCAGCCGTCTATGTTCAGGGTTAAGATGGTATCAAACCCTGCATAAGCTATAGGTGTTATGGTGAGATCTACTTAGATTCAACCGATCAGATGAAAAACCCCCTTCCTCCTCAACCGGTTATCAGCTCAATGGGAACAAAAGATTCTTGTAAAATAAATGTTAGCATAAAAAGAACCATTTTGCAAATTTAGCGTTAAAAATAAAGGCTTAAAAATAAAGGCTTGTCTTGATTCACCATTCACGGTATGATAAGTAAAATTTGATAATCCTGTCTTGGAAATTTTAAATTTTCCCGCCTGCTGGCTTCGACATCAAGGTCTCCATGATTATAAAAAAACACTCTGTTGGGTTCATACCTTTATTTATTCTGATCATCCTCTTGTCGGATCTCTCCATGACGTCCGCGCAGGAGATGAAAAAGTTCGAGGTCAGCGTCGAAGGGGTGGGAGAAGAGGCCCTGAAGAATGTCGAACAGGCCCTCTCTCCTCCCGAAGGCCTGATTAAAGGAGACCAGGTTGATGAACTGTTACTGGCCCTTTTCTTAAAAGAGGCCGGCCATAAGGTCCAGGAGGCCCTTAAACCTTTCGGCTATTATCATGCTCAACTAACCATATCAACGGACAGGTCACCGGGTCGAGTGCGTTTGTTGGTTAAAGTGAAACCCGGAGAACCGGTGCGGATCGCAACCCTTAAAATCGAGTTAACCGGACCCGGGGCTTTCGAAGGCAATCTTCGGGAAGATCTTTCGGCCTTTCCTCTTAAGGAAGGCGACATTCTTCGGCAGGACCGATACGAGGAAGCCAAGAAAGCTCTCCAAGATAAAGTCCAGGAAGCCGGGTATCTGGATTCGGACTTTTCCGTTCATCGCATCAATCTTTCTTTAGCTGAGAATCAGGCCCATATCGAATTAATTCTGGAAACCGGTCCTCGTTACTACTTCGGAGAGATCCTATTTGTCCCCCAACCAAACTATCCGCTGGACTTTCTCAAACGTTACCTGTCCTTTCAAACCGGAGGGGTCTTCTCTTCTCGGAAATTGGCCGGAACCCAATTTAATTTCATCAATTCCAGCCGGTTCAAAGAGGCTACCATCGAGACCGACAAAGAAGAGACGGTGAATCACCATATTCCGGTCCGGATTCGCTTGGACCCTTCCAAACCAAAACGATTCAAGTTCGGTGTCGGTTATGAAACGGATAAAGGACCCGGGGTGATCAGCCGTTATCAGGATCTAAACTTTGGTCAAATGGGGCATGAATTAAATGGGGAGCTTAACCTTTCTGAAAAGAGCCAGGGAGCGGCCTTGGATTATATCCTTCCGGGCGGCCCGAACCCGGATACCAAAACCACTTTGAAAATGGGTCTGACCAAAGAAATCACCGATTCCTATGACAGCCAATCCATATTTTCTCAAGGAGAATATGTTTTCCCCTTCAGCCAGGGCCGTTTGGGGGCGGGTTATCTGAAAATTCTTCAGGAAGACTTTTCGGTCGGGAATCAGAGAGGCCTTTCCACCTTCCTGATCCCGGGGGTACGATTCTGGGAACGCCATTATGATGATCCTCTAAAACCCACCCGGGGGTTTCAATATTCCCTGGAGACCAGAGGGGGTATCCCCCTGTTGGGAACGGAGGGTTACTTTGGGCAATTCCTGGCACAAGCTGATTCCATGCTTCCCTTGGGAAAGGGATATTCCCTCCTGTTTCGGACCAAGGGAGGCACAACCTTTCAAGCCGAATCGTTGAAAAACCTTCCTCCTTCCCTCCGTTTCTTTGCCGGTGGAGACCAGAGCATCCGGGGATATGCTTATCAGTCCCTGGGTCCGAAAGATGATTCAGGCAAGGTGGTTGGAGGGGCGAATCTGATCGTGGGCAGCCTGGAAATAGAAAAGGCCATATCTGACAAATGGGGACTGGCTGCCTTTTATGATATCGGCAATGCCTTTGATGATTTTAATCGTTTTGAGCCGAAGCAGGGTGCGGGTCTGGGGGTACGGCTTTATACCCCGATAGGGCCTATTCGGCTTGATCTGGCCCGGCAGATAGGGGAGAAGGATCCCCAGTTCCGGATTCATTTCTCCATAGGTTTCGGATTATGAAACGCCTCCTCCTGATCAGTTCCGTTCTGTTTTTTATTTTTGGATTTCTGTTGTGGGGAGTCTACCGGTTGCTTTGGACCCCTGAAGGGGTCCGATGGCTTTTTAAGACAGTATCCCATTATTCCTCCTTGACTTTGTCCGCGGAGAAAATCGGCGGCAGGATAACCGGCCTTCTGGATTTGGAGGGTTTAAAGATCGTCTGGGCCGAAGGGCAGGTGCGGATCGATAAAATGCAGACCCGCCTAAAACCCTTCCCCCTGCTCAGAGGGAAAATCGTTTTTGAAAAAATAGGCCTTAACCGGTTTGTCTGGGAAGATCAGAGAACCAAAAACGAACCCCTTGACCTGTCTCTGCCTAAAATCAGCGGCCTTCTGTCCCGGTTAAATCTGGAGGTTCAGACCTTTGGCCTGGAAGAATTCACCTATAGGCATGGTGAAGATCCACCTCTAAGGATCAAAACAATTGGCGGCCGCTTCTCCTGGAAATATGGGCTGGCGGCCGCCTCTCCGATCTGGCTTGAAGTGGACTCAGGCCGCCTTCAAGGGGCTGTTGGGATTGGGTTTAATTATCCGGTTCTTTGGGTGAATATTCGTTTGCTGCCTAAAAGACCTTTGCAGGGGATGGATCAAATTGTCATTCGAGGCAACCTGAAAGGTGCCAACGCTCCGGAGCAATTAGCCGGAAGGATTTCCATCCAGGGCCGGGCCGGGACCCAGGAGCGTTTTTTTTCCCAGACCGAACTGGGAATCGCCCCTCACCGAATCCAGTTCAGGAAAGCCAATATTCGGGCAACAAACCGGAAGGGGATCATCGGCGGACGAGCAGAAGTAGTTTTTGATCAGACCGGTCCTGCTTTCCAAACCTGGTTGAACCTGAATGGGCTGGATTTTTCCAGGGAAATCGGCTTTACCACCAGCTTGTCCGGCTCTTTCCATCTGGTGGGGCGGCCGGATAAATACACCGGAGACTTTGAATTCAGGAACACAAACCAATCCTGGCAATCTTTCCGTCTGGTCGGCACTCTTCGGGGAAAGAAAACGGGTTTGGACGTTCGTTTAGTTCAAAGTGAATGGCTGAAAGGGTCTTTGAACGGCCGAGTCAACCTAAATTGGTCAAAGACCTTTTCGGTAAACGGGTCCTTCACGGGCCGGCAATTAAGACCAGAAACCATTCAGCCCAAATGGCCGGGGCTCATCAACCTGGAACTGAAAGGCGAGTTCAACCGGTCCACATTGGGGCATAACCAGGGGCGTTTAACCCTTAATCTTCTGGAAAGCCGATTTCAAGGCAAAGTTCTCCAAGGACAACTGAGGACCCGTTTGGAAAACAGTTCCCTGGCCATAGAAAGGGCTGTTTTCCGAGGCCGTGGCTTCCAATTGACCGGTTCTGGAGATTTATCCAAACGCTTGGACTTCGAGGCCAGAGTTGACGATCTTTCGGCTTTGGTGACCGGCAGCCAGGGTTCGTTCTCGACAAAAGGATGGGTCAGATGGCGTAACAATCGCCTTGGCGGGCAACTGGCCCTTGAAGGGAAGAATATGTATTGGGCCGGAACCAATATCAAAGGGATCAAGCTGGAGGCTAGTTTGGATCAGGAGGAAATTGATACGGCCGTTTCCATAAATACCCGGATTCAAGAATTGGTTTACCGGTCTTTCAAAGTCCATGATTTTTCCGGGAAGGCCGACGGGACCCTGTCCCAATTAAAAATCAGTCTTTTTGGAGCGGGTCCTCAAGGGAAAATACAGGCCCGGCTGGTTGGCGCCTTTAGAGAGAAACAATGGAAAGGAACTCTGGTTTCCCTTTCTGGGGATACCGCTCCAGGTGCTCCTTTCAACCTTCAATCTCCGGCAACTCTCCTGATCGGAACCAATCGATTTAAATTGTCTCCATTGGTTATTAACGGCAAAAAAGGAGAACGCCTTTCCCTGGAGGCCGATATAGGGCTGCATCCGATTTCCGGATTTTTGCGAACGGAATGGCAAGCCATTGATTTGGCTCGGAGCCGTCCCTATCTGGGAAAAGGTCGCCTGACCGGGCTGACTTCCGGTATGATAAAAGCTGTTTTTCCTGCAGGCGGCCGTTTGGATTTAGAGGCCCAAGCCGGCTTAACCGGAATGTTTCAGACGGAAGATCGTAGGCTGGAGATTAAACGGGGAGATCTGAATCTCTCCTGGGATGATGCCGGCCTGCATTTTTCTTGGAATGGGGAAATATCCGGAGGGGCCAGAGTTTGGGGGGAGGCCGTTTCCTCGGAGAAAGGACAATTAGCCTTTCCGGCAGAAGGAAGCGCGAAAATATTTTGGGAAGGAATCGATCTGGAACTTTTGAAATTGAATTTGCCTCCCGCACTTCGGGCCCAAGGGAAAATAATGGGCCGGCTTCAAGGGAATTGGAATCGGGGGTCCCGTTTTTCCCTAAGTGGTCAAATGAAGATCGGGAATGGTTCTTTAACCTGGCGGGAAAAGGATACAACCTTTAATACCCAGATCAAAAAGGCCGATGTCGGATTCCACTGGATGGAGGATCGATTACAAGGGGATCTGATTTTGGAACTTGACGAATATGGAAAGGTTTCCGGGAATTTCAGCTTACCGGTGCCGGCCCGATTCCCAGTGAAAGTGGAACCGGCCGGCCCACTTGCCTTCGATCTTAAGGGGAATGTTCGTGAAAATGGCCTGCTGACCGCCTTGTTCCCGGAGGCTGTTCAAACCAGCCGGGGGGAAATAGTATGGGACCTGTCAGCCAAAGGAACCTGGGAAAGACCTTCCTTTTCCGGCAATCTGGAGCTTTCCGAGGCCGGTGCCGACATCTTACCCTTGGGCCTTCGGATCGAAAAAATATCCGCCAAAGGGATTTTCAACCAGGACCGCATCGATCTTACCTCCCTGGAAATGCATTCCGGACCAGGCCGATTGGAAGGGCATGGAATCCTATTGTTGAAGGATTGGAAAATAGCCAAGGTGCAAGCTAAGCTAAAGGGAAATCGTTTCCAATTTATAAATCGCCCCGGGATCCAAGCCCTGGCTGCGCCCGACCTGGATATTTCCGGCACACCGGCTCACCTGTCCGTTAGCGGGGTACTGGAAATACCCGAGGCCCTGCTGTCCGGACAGCCCCAAGGTTTTAAAAGGACCAGTTCGGATGTAGTTATTTTGGATGCCCCGGCCCCTTCGCCAAAGGAAACGGCCTGGCCTATCTATGGAGAAATACGACTCCGGTTGGGTCCTCAGGTCCTTTTGAAAGCCGCAGGCCTTGAGGTCTTGCTCCGGGAAGGGTTAACGGTACATATCCGATCCACCAATGATATTAAAGCCCAGGGAGAGATCCTCGTCCAGGGGCACTATCTCTTGCAGGGACAAAAACTGGACATCTCCGGGGGGCGTTTCTTATTTAATGGTCCTCCCGATAATCCGGTCCTCGATTTACTGGCCTTGCGCAAGATCCGTAGAGGAGAAGGTCTGGAAGGTTTGGGGAATGAAATCCAGGCCGGGATCGCAGTAACCGGGACCCTCCGGTCCCCCTTGATCAAATTATACTCTCAACCCCCGCTGTCGGAAACCGATACCTTCTCCTACATTTTATTCGGTGAACCGTTGAAAGAGGGAGCGGATAAACAAAACCTTATGCTCCTGACTAAAGCGGCCGGTACGCTTTTGGGAGGGGGTATGCAGAACAAACTGGCCAGCCGGTTTGGATTAGATACCCTGGAGATTCGTTCCGATGGGTCTGATTTATCTGGGTCCGTCCTCACCGTAGGAAAGTATTTGAACCCCAGACTTTTTCTCGGTCTGGGGGGATCGCTGTTCAGCAACAGCTATCATCTCATTCTCCGCTATGCGCTTACCCCAAACATTGAAATCGAAACCCAGGGGGGAACCAGCAACGGCGGAAATA
Source organism: uncultured delta proteobacterium (assembly GCA_963782435.1). Lineage (GTDB taxonomy): Bacteria > Desulfobacterota > RBG-13-43-22 > RBG-13-43-22 > RBG-13-43-22 > RBG-13-43-22. The sequence continues at coordinate 179,474 of CAWAKF010000019.1, read as the reverse complement.
TCTTTTATAAAGTGGAATTCGAATAAACCGGACTCCTTATCCTTCATTGTCTTTTTCAATGGCCTCCAATAGTAATTCAAAAATATCCGGGAGCGCTGAAATAACCCGGCTCCAGTTGGGAATTAGCGGGATATCCAATGGATCCTCCAGGGTTTGTTCCCCGGCTTTTTTAATGCTTTCGGAAAAAGCCTCCATGGCCACTGCTTCTTCATGGCGGTCAAAAAATAAGGAGTTGATGGAGGAATCGTCATGATATCGCCTGATGGCATCCTGGGATTGACGGACATAAGTGGTGCTCAAAGATTTAAAAAATCCTTGGGAAAAAACGATTCCCTCCCCGGCCAGAGTCCGAAACAGGTTTTTGGCAATATCGGTGGTCATCTTCATCAACCCCTTGGAAGCATCATCCGCTGAAAGCTCCTGGTGTTTATGTTCATAGTTATCGGCCAGGTCGGCCTGACAGATACCGGTCAGAGTACAGTTGCGATAGACCTCCGCCAATACCCCTACTTCCAATCCCCAATCACTGGGGATACGGTTTCGCCAGGCCAGGTCGACTTCCATGGCGAATTCCCCGGCCAAGGGGTAGCGAAAACTGTCCAGATAAACCAGAAAGCGGTTATGGTCCAGCATTTGCATCAAACTTCGAATTAGCGGGGTGACAAAAAGCCGGGTCACACGGCCGTGCAGTCTGTCGGTGACCCGGCTGTAATACCCCTTGCAGAACTCATAATTGAGTCGGGTACTGACAATAGGAAAGCAGAGGCGGGCCAGCATTTCCGTGTCATAGCTGAGGATGTCACAGTCGTGAAGGGCGATCACCTGGCTTTTACGTGAGGCCAGAACATAGCCGTAGGCCATCCAGGCGGACAATCCCTTGCCTTTGTCAAAATGACCGAATTCTTCTTCCAGAGCCTTATAAATGGTCTCCAGTCTCGGGCCGTCATTCCAAATGATGACCTTTTCCTGAGGGAGTTCAGAGAAAAACTCCTTGGCGAATTTAAATTGCTCGGCACTGGTGCGTCCCATGGTAATAACGATCTGTTTCAAATAGGGCACGGATTTCAGGGCCGAGACGATTTTTGGCAAGGCCTCTGTTTCCAATTCGGAAAAAAGGGCCGGCAATATCAGAGCAATGGGTCTTATGGGGGCGTATCGCAATAATTCATTTTCCAAGGCTTTTTTATTATCCCGATTCAAGCGATGCAAGGTTGTAATAACTCCATTTTGAAAAAAATCACTCATGATTGTCCTCCTTCAATAGATTTAAGATAAAGGTATTCCATCCTTTCGGCCCGGCTTCTTGGGAATATTGGACCGGTGCAGGTCCGGGCCAGGTGGCGAATTCTCCTGTCTTTTTTTTGATCAGTACCGGGATATCCACTTTCTCCAGCATGGGAAAATCATTGGGACTATCTCCCATTCCGATGCTGACCGGTGACGGTCCGGTCGGGGAATGATATAGCAGTTTCAAAAGTTGTACCGCCTTCCCTTTATCATTTGGGCCGATAAGGTGATAAAATCGACCGCCTTTTACTATCTGCAAATTTCTTTTTTGAACCGCTTCTTCCCAGAGCAGGCATTGGTTTTGCGAACTCACATCCGGTAAGATAAAGGGTTCTGAGTATTCTCGTTGCATGGCCAGAGCTGCTTTCTCCGGCTCCAGTCCGGTATACCGGGCTATCTGGGCAATGGTCATTTCCGAAAAGCCCTTGGCTTTGATCCCGGTTTCAGCCTTGATCGCTTGGAAAGAAATCAAAAGATTTGGATAAGACTCCCCCAATTCAATAACCCGATAGTGGTCCATTTCTTTAAAGTTTGAAATAATCGGGGCGAGAATATCTTCGGGAATAAAAACGGCTCCTCCGTTTTCAACAATGAAAGGGTCTGTATTGTTTATTTCTTTTCGCAATCCCTCCATTTCCGCACGGGTTTTGCTGGAACAGAGAATTAACGGGATATTCTTTTGTTTAAGGCAATCCAAAGCCTCCCGGGCTTCATGAAATGAATAAGTGTCATGATCCAGTAAGGTGCCGTCCAGATCGGTGAAAATCAGGTATGGAGGGTTTTTTTGGGTCAATCTCATCCGCCTTTATTTTTTTAACAGCTTATTTATTTCATGCCAAAGGAGGTCAATTCTATTGACAGCGGCCGGAAGATCCGAGTCTGCATCGGCTTTAGCTTTTTTAATCAATTCTTGAAAGCCCGCCAGGGTATCGGCTTTTTCCTGACTGACCGAACCCTTTAGTTGTTCCGTAGTGTTCAATAGAGTTTCAAGCTCGTTTTTTGCCAAACCGAGATTTTTGTTGGTAACCTCCCCCTTAAATTTCAGAATCTGTTCCTTGATTCGACCAATCAGAATCTCAAGGGACATTCGTTGGATTTTTGCCTGTTGGTCTTTGTTCGTCTTCTCCCATAGTTCATTTTGTTTTTTCAGAGAATCATCTAACAGGGCCTTTTGTTTGGAAACCCATTCTTCATTCTTGACGGATTCTGTTTTTAAACGGTCTTCCAAGGAAACCACTTTATTGGAAAGGGTATTGAGGGTTTTGATAACCTGTGGCAGTCCGGCATCGGCTTTTACCTGCGCTTCTTTCCCGGCCTTCTCTTCCTGTTCCATAAAGGCTTCCGTTTTTTGAATTCTTTGTTTTAAATCGGCAAGCTCCGTTCGAAGTCCCAGGGTTTCCTTCTCAATCAAAAAGGGCAAGGCGAAATAAGCTGCACCCCCCAAGACCAGGGCGACCAGAATAATCCCAATAACTGTTTTCATATTAATCTCCTCAAATTTGAATTGAATTCATTCTCAACCCATGTTATGTTTAACCCAATGGAAAAACACTGTTTCCCTTTCTATTAGTTCTGCAGATTTTCACTGATTATTTCCCGTTAGTAGTGGGCCTCATCTTAAGACTCCCGATCCATCCGGGCCGACTACAATCACTCTTTACTTTCTGAAAGGAGGCAATCGTTATGGAATCCATCCTTCCCATTTCACTTAAAATTTTCAAGTCAGCCCTATTTAAAGCTAATGCCTATGAGGCCGTCAAAGATAAGCTTTACCAGAAAGGTTATTACCTTTTTGTAAAAGAAGATTCTTCGATCCGACAAAAATATGATTTAAGGCGATTCAAGAGGGTTATTGTTTTAGGTGCCGGGAAAGCCTCCGCTTCCATGGCTGTTGCCTGCGAAGAGATTTTAAAAAATAAAATTGATCAGGGGTTGATTATCACCAAATACGGTCATTCCAGAAAAGGACTTACTATAGAAACCGTTGAAGCCGGACATCCCCTACCGGACAAATCCGGTATTGAAGGGGCCCAAAAAATGGTTTCCTTATTGAAAGCGGCTCAGGTTGACGATTTGATTATCTTTCTTACCTCCGGAGGCTGCTCAGCTTTATTACCTTTACCGCCTGATTCGATTTCCTTAAAAGAAAAACAAAAAGTAACTCAACTCTTGCTCAACGCTGGAACAACGATTCAGGAAATCAATACAGTTCGCAAACACCTATCCCTGACCAAGGGGGGTCAACTGGCCAAGCTGGCCTTCCCGGCAACCGTAATTAACCTGATTCTCTCCGATGTTGTCGGTGACCAGTTGGAGACCATCGGATCAGGCCCTTTTGTTCCGGATTCCTCGACCTTCCAGGATGCCTGGAACGTATTAAAAAAATTCCAATTGCTGACCAAGGTTCCCCCTTCGATTATCCGCTATTTTAAAAAAGGATTAGCTGGAGAAATTCAAGAAACCCCCCAAAAGGGGCATCCTTGCTTTAATAAGGTTACTCATATCATTGTGGCTACCAATTTAACCGCTATTCAGGCAGCCCAGGATAAGGCCGAGGCCTATGGATTTAAACCCATTATTTTAAGCTCTCAAATCCAGGGAGAAGCCCATGAATTGGCCAGATTCTATGGGGCGATCGCCAGAGAGATCATTAAATCGGGGCACCCGGCAAAGAAACCGATTTGCCTCTTGGCCGGTGGGGAACCCACCGTGACCGTCAAGGGTAAAGGTTTGGGGGGGCGGAATACCGAACTCGCTCTGGCCATGGCCATGGAACTCAGGGGATTAAAGAAAATCATCTTTCTTAGTGCCGGTACCGATGGTACCGATGGTCCCACCGACGCTGCCGGGGCGGTAGTCAACGGCCTGACCTACTCCAGGGCCCTTCAAAAAGGGATATCCCCGGAAGCCCATCTAAAAGAGAATGATTCTTATACCTTTTTTAAAAAAGCTGGGGGATTACTCATGACCGGTCCGACCAGGACCAATGTCATGGATCTTCACATACTCTTAGCCAAATAAAAGGATTATAATTTTTCGCTCAAGGCTTCAAAATTTTTTCTTTTCTTATTCCAGAGTTTGAGTAGATATTTTTTATTGATTTCGAAGGCCTCGGCCTGATTTTCAACGACCTCTTCCGCCTTGGAAGAATCCATGGTTCGGGTTTCTCGCACAAATGAAGCTACCCGGGCATGATACAGCGGGGTCATCAAGTCGATCAGTTTATTCCGGTTCATAGGCCAATAATGGAAAGTGGCCGCGAGTTCATAAAGGATACGCACCCAGGCTTCGATGGGAACGGAAAATTCCTGGCTGTCCATTCGAGAAGCCTTTTTGAGAACCGAGTAACTTCGCGAATCCAGGATTTCCTTCCAAAAGGTGCCGAATTGCTGGAAGCCCACTTTGAATTTGTAGATAAGTGCCTCAAGATCAATTTGAATTGGTTCGGGATCTAAACAGAAATCGGCGCCGAAGACTTCTACCGGGTCGCTTTTGGTGATGAGTTTCCAATAGGATTCGTTTTGTTCCATTAGAATAAAAATCGTCCAGACCACCTGACGAAACATAGGGGCCAAATGGGTAGCCGGATCCTTGGCATCATGAATCTTGACCCCTAAATTGGCCTGGCAGATTCTGAATTTGTCGACTATGGCCTGGGTGGTCATCCAGATATCGATACCGAACCGGGCGATTTCACTGTCCCAAACCGGTTGTTTGATATAATAGGCGGCTACATCGGGAGAAAAGGCAAAGTCGCCTCCGATCGGTTGCCGCAGCCTTTTACCATATAAAGCGCGGGTCAGGTTATAGACGATATTATTGGTAATCGTGCCGTCGTATTTGTGCCGGCAATAGATGGGGGTCACATATTGATAGCCTTTTTCAAGGACAGGGGAAAGCATGTGATAGACCCAGTCCGAGGTGATGCTGCGGATATCCGAATCTACGACCATGCAGCCCTTGACCCCTAACTTGACGGCTGCTTCAAAAATAGAGCGAAAGGCCGTTCCTTTTCCGCTGGCCCCCCGATATATGGATAAAAGCTTTTCCTGCCAGGGCTTCAGTTCAAAATCTTTCACGACCTCCCGGGTGTCATCCGTTGAGCCGCCATCGGCAATCATGATCACATTTTTTTTATCTTTGTAATAATGATTCAGGCCATGGGATACCATTTGGACTACATGCGCTATGGTTTTTTCATTGTTATAGGCGGGAATCCCGACTAAAATGTCGGCCTGTCCGATTTCTTCCAGACGTTTTAAGGTGTAAGGTCTAAGGGCGGTACTGTACATAGACACCTTTCATGAATTGGGTTTATTTATTTGTATACCAAATATTTGGACAAAAATCAATAAGATTCATTCCGAGCCATAGACCGGAAAATAGTCTCTTCAAAACCTAACAAAAGATATTTGAAATTTAGGTGATAGGTGGTCTTGTTTTTTGGGGGATGTCCAAAAGGACGCTTGATGCCATTAACCCGGCCCAAAAGCTAAGTTTGTTCGGGGGAGGGCATTCACCCAGATTGTTTCTGGCAATGGAGTCGGCCTGCTTCTGGGTTAACTTAAAAATTTGGCCCGGCAATCGAAGCTCCTGAGTTTTTGGTGGACACCCCCAAAAAACAAGACCACCTATCACCCGTAACTCGAAAGTTAGGGATAAATTCTCAGACTTGGGTGTTAAGAATCTAAGACGTTAAAAAAAATATTGGATGATGTAGTTTAAGGCCAGGAAGGTGATGATAAGACCCAGGCTCAGTTTGATGAAATTTTGAGGAACAAATCGTTGTGCCCTGGCCCCAAGATACATGCCGAAGAAGCCTCCGGCCCCGAAAAGAAAGCCCAGGAGCCAGTCCGGTGCCGTGGCCATTCCGGCTTTGACCGGGATGACGCTGTAGAAAAAAACACCGGCGATGGAGGTTATAAAGGTTCCCAGGAGAGCGGCCCCGGCTACGGTATAAACCGGCAAATGAAACACGGCCACACAAAATGGAGCGATGATGGCTCCGCCGCCGATACCGTAAGTGCCGCCAATTACGCCGACTACACAAGCCAAAAAAAACATGGCCGGGGTGCTGAAAGAAAACCGTTCCCCCCAGAATTCGTATTCGACCCGGGATAAGGAAAAGAGGACCGTTTTTACCACTGCATCGGCCGGCATGCCGGCGGGGGTGCGACCCGCCCGATCTTTCTTAAGTTTCTTTGTCCGCTGATTAAATTTATCTTCCAGCGCCTTCAGTACTTTTTTCCCTTTCCGGGAGCGAGGGGTCATTTCATATAATAAACGGAGGCCCAGATAAAGTAAAACGGCGCCGACAAATAATTTGAACCCCTTGGGGTCCGGCAGATATTGAATGCGCAGGAAATATCCGATGAAGACACCCGGTAAGGTCCCGGCAATGACTACCCAGGTCAACGGCCAGGCCATGCGTCCTTCTTTGAAATACCGATAGACACCGCTGGGGATGGCCACGATGTTATAAACAAAATTGGTGGCACTGACCGCAGGGCTGGTAAAATTCAAAAAGCTGATTTGGAAAGGCAGAAGCAGAAAGGCTCCGGAAACCCCGCCCATGGAGGTGAAAAAAGAAACGACGAAGGCCACCACCGGAGGGAGAAAGATATAGGTTTTTACACCTGAAACGGGAAAGAGCCAATAAAAACTGTCCATCATGTTTCCTTCTAAATCTCTTGTTTGTCTTTTTTAATCAAATAAGGTAAGTATTATATAAATTTTTACTTCAGAATAACAATGAATTCTGAACCGGATTTCTATTATAATTTTATTTTGGGAGGAAGAGGATTTTTTTATGCAATTTTATCTAATGAAAAAAATTAGTGTTTTTTTGCTTTCTTTCTTTTTGGCATTATTGATTTTTTCCCCCGGGTATCCCCGAGCTGAAAATAAATCAATTAAATTGGGTTTTGTTGCCGATATCACCGGTCCGGGTTTCTTGATTGCTCTATCCCAGAAAAATGCCTTGGCTCTGGGAATTGAAGAGATCAATTCCTCCGGAGGTCTTCTGGGTCGCAAGGTGGAACTGATCATCCGGGATTCCCAGTTGAGACCCGATTTGGGAGCAACCCTGGGACGGGAGTTGATATTAAAAGACAAAGTAGATTTTATGATTGGCCCTACCAGTCCATCCGTTGCCCTGGAGGTTTCCCGAGTCTGCCGGGACAACAAAAAGTTAATTCTAATTCATGCCGCCAATAATGAAAAGATAACCGTCGAGCAAGGGCACCGCTACCTGTTTCAGGTTATCCCTAATACCTACATGGAAGGCCGGGCGATTGCCAATTTTCTTACTAAAAAAGGGTTTTCAAGAATCGCCATCATCGGACCGGACATTGAGTATGGAAAAAGTCAGGCCGATGCTTTTAAAAAACAATTGTCCGCCATTAATCCTTCGGCCCAGATTGTCAAAGAACTCTGGACCAAACTGGGGGAACAGGATTATGGCCCCGACCTTTCCGCCCTGGCCTCAGCCAGACCGGAGTTGATTTATTCGATCCTCTGGAGCGGTGATCTGGCCGGTTTTATAAGACAGGGCCGGACTGTGGGGCTTTTTCCCGGTGTACGGCTAATCGGCCTTTTTGATTACGACCTCTTTAAAGGGTTGGGTGAGGATATGATTCCTAATCTCTATGGATTTGACCGGGCCCCTTTTTATGCCTTGAACAATCCCCCGATGAAGGCCTTTGTGGATAAATACCGGACGAGGACCGGGGAATATCCTTCGTCCTGGGCGATTACCATTTATGACGGTTTGATGGTTTTAAAAAAAGCCGTCGAAAAGGCCAAGTCAATCGAAACCGAAAAAGTGATTGCTTCCCTGGAAGGACTTCAATGGGATTCATTAAGGGGTCCTCTTTACATCCGGCCCTTTGACCACCAGGCCAACTGCGGAATTTATTTCGGCCTTACCCACAAAGAGACCAAATATTCTTTTTATACTTTGAAGGACGTTATGGCTATTCCCGGACAGGAGGTTTGGCATTCGGTAGAGGAAATTAAATCCCTGCGTAAACCATAAAGGAGTCCAATGAAGCAACTGGAAAAATTAATTGATCGGATCATCAACCGGGTCAATATCAACCTGCGCGAGCCTGCCTTTGATGTACGGCCGTTCATCAAAGGCATTATCCCCTTGCAGCAATTTGGAAAATTTTATGCCTTTTACGGGCTCACCTCTCATCATCCGCTGTATTTCCGGTTCAATCATTCCAGTCTGGCCGGAAGCTACTTTTTAGGGAAATGCATCGTGGATTATTCCGTTCTCTACAAAAGTGATATCCGGGGGGATGAATTGAAAAGTCAAGGAGACGCCCACCGTTTCCAGGGTCAGGATATCCCTTTGCATGACGATGAAATCATCCATATTAAAGACAGCTTTCTGATAAAAACCCTGGTCCATAATTTCTCCCATGACCCGGAGAACCTGGAGGAATTTCTGATCCAGAATACGGTGGCCCTGAACTATGCCAACATACACGGGTCTACCGTCGAAGGCTGTTATCTGGGCCCCTTCAGTTCCGTGGATCTGACCACCTTGCATGATTGTGTGATCGGTACCTTTGCTTATATTCAGGTGGGAGAACTCTCCCATCAACGGGTGGAGGCCGGAAAGATTTGGGTTCAATACAAAGATCTTTTTGATTTCCAATATACTCTTCCCGAAGCGGTGCTTAAAGAATATATCGACTTTCAACCGGGGCAGATTCCCAAGGGTATTTTTATGGATTTCATCGAAAGGTATAAACCGGACTTTCAAAGGGTTTTTGACGACGTCCATGTCAAACCTCCCGTCAAAGTGCCTAAGGGGGCGGCCTTGAACCCTTTTGCCGTGGTCAAAGGCCGGACCAACATCAGAAGAAATGTATTGGTAGCCCAAAGGGCCTATTTGGAAAATGCTTATTTGGGACGAGGGGCTAATGCCCAGGAAAATTGTTTTATCCTGGATTCCCATTTGGAAGAAAACGACGTTACGGCCCATGGAGGGAAGATCATTCATGCCGTTTTGGACAGTAAGGTATTTGTCGGGTTCAATGCCTTTTTGCACGGACGAAAGAATAATCCCTTAACGATTGGAGCCGGTTGCATTGTCATGCCCCACACTATCATCGATCTGGAAGAACCCCTGGATATCCCGGCTGCCCATCTGGTTTGGGGATATATTAAGAACCGTCGGGGATTAAAGGAACACAGTTTACCCCTGGAAAAAGTTACCGCCCTAAAAAAAAGATACCGTTTGGGAGGGATGCAATTTCAGGGGAGCGGAGCCGCTTTTGTTCAGGCTTTTCAAAACCGGATTGAGCATATTTTAGAGGCCAACGGAGCATTTTTTGACGGCACACGGAATCGGGGGCACGCCCAAAAAAATCAGGACATTTCTTTTAATACCATACAACCCTATTCCACAGGGATACTTAAAGGGCTCTATCCGACTATTGAAATTCAACCGTAGAAAAAACAGGCAACAGGCCTGAAGCAATGGGCAACATAAAGAAAGAAATGTATTCATTTTATTACAGTGAGTAACCTTTTTGTTTCTAATCATTCATTTTCCTGCTCTCTAAAAGGATATTCCTCTCGTTTTCAAAAAATACAGGGACAGGCAGTCGGGGGACAGCTTGTCACAAAAATCCCCCCTGTAAAAACCGGGGTCCGGAAAAAATTCAATTGTTTCTTTAACCTGAATACGGGCCAAATAATAAAATAAAATTGTGTAATTAATTGGTTACATAGTATGTGAAAATAATAGACATTTAGGTGTAACTATTTAATTTATATTAAATTATTTTATTGAATTTTTCCCTTAGGTTTGTTACAAGTTTCACCAACTCTTTTGTTTTTCCACTCAAGGAGGTAGAACTATGCCGCATGAAAAAAAAGTCAGCGAGCTGATGATTCACTTGACCGACTATCCCCATATTCCCTACTGGTTCACCATCAAGCAGGCCATTGCCATTGTCAAGAAGGCTTCCTTCGGGTTGGAGGGGAAATTGGAACCCACCCTTCTGTTGATCTTTGATGAAAAATATCAACTCATGGGATCCCTATCAATTAAGGATCTAATCCGGGGGATTGAAAAAAAATTTACCCGGTCCGGAGATTGGATGTCCAAAGAATGGGATACCCCTGTATTCTTTGAAGGACTATTCGCCGCCGGTGTCAAAGAAGAAGCCGAGAAACCGGTCAGTGAAATTATGACACTGGTCAAGGAAACCGTCCAGGCCAATGACTCTATAATCAAGGCCATTTATATCATGATGGAAAAGGATCTGACGCTGCTGCCGGTTTTGGATAAGGGATCGGTAATAGGGGTCATCCGCTTGAATGAGATTTTTAATGAAATATCCAAGCAGGTCCTGGGCGAATAGAGGAGGATGTAAACTATGGCAAAAGGAAAAAATCAACCGGCCGGATCAGTCGGACTTCCGGAAATTCCCGACCATATTCATTTGGCCCCTATCTATAAACGGATTGATTGGAAGAGAATATTTTTTATTTTTCTGGGGTTGGGGTTCTTTTTCTTTTTATATCTGATTCCCTCTCTACCGGATGCCGTAGATCCCACGGGAAAACATTTTGTCCTTTCCACGCAAGGGAAGGCTGCTTTGGGCCTCTTTTTACTGGCCGGGACCTGGTGGGTCTTTGAAGTGATGCCCATAGGGGTTACCAGCATCGCCATCGGGGTGGTCCAGGCCCTTTTTGCCATCCGTTCGGCCAAAGAGGCCTTTCGGGATTTTATGGACCCGTCGGTCATGTTTATTTTCGGGTCCCTTTTGGTCGGTCTGGCTTTTACCCGATCCGGTCTCACTCGGAGACTGGCCTACAAAATGCTTTCCATCATCGGGGAAAACACGAAAGCGATTTTACTGGGCACCATGATCATCACCGCCGCCCTAGCCCACTTTATGGCCCATACTGCGGCAGCGGCCACGGTATTCCCCATTCTGATGGCCATTTATTCCTTATACGGCGAAGGGGACCGGCCAACCCGGTTCGGCAAGGCCCTTTTCGTTGGTATGGCTTACTCTGCCGGCGCCGGCAGTATTGCCACCATGCTCGGTTCGGCCCGGGCCCCGGCCGGGGTGGGAATGTTCAAGGAATTTACCGGCATGGATATCTCTTTTTTCGAGTTGTCCAAGTATCTGTTCCCCGTTTCCTGGATCATGGTCTTTTTGATCTGGGTGATGATTCTTATCTTTTTTAAACCGGAAAAACCGAGGATCGAGGGTTTGAAAAAAAAGGCCCAGGACCTCTATCAGCAACTCGGCCCCATGACCGGCAAGGAAATTTTCGTGATTCTCTGTGTCATCGGGGTGGTGGTGGTGATGACCCTCCAGTCCTTTATACCGGCCATGAAGTTCCTGGACCGGTCGGCCCTCATCCTGGTAGTCGGTTTGTTGTTTTTTCTTACCCGGCTTTTGACGGTTAAAGAACTGGAAGAGATCCCCTGGAACATCATCTTTCTTTTCAGTGGGGCTATGAGTATCGGTTTTTGTCTATGGCAGGTCGGAACGGCCCAATGGCTGGCCGTGCATTGGCTGACCATGTTCAAAGAAGCCCACTGGTTGGTCTTTGTCATGAGCATTGCTACCTTTGTTTTGATTATGACCAATTTTATCATGAATGTAGCCGCTATTGCCATCTCCCTGCCGGTGGCCCTGGTCATCGCCAAATATCTGGGTGTTACTCCGGAAGTAGTTTTTTATGCTGCTTTAACTACGGCCGGGATGCCTTTTCTACTTCTCATCGGAGCGGCCCCTAATGCCATGGCCTATGAATCCAAACAATTTACTACCGGGGAATTTGTTAAGGCCGGGATTCCGGCCAGTATTGTTCTGCTGATTGTTATTGCACTGGCCATTTTGACCATCTGGCCGATTATGGGGATGCCGATATTGGTGAAATAAAGACGGGCAAAAGGTGAGAGGTACGAGGCAATAGGAAAAAATTAATCTTCCCCTCTTTTTCCCTCCCTCTTGATATGGGAGGGGGATTAAAAGGAAAATATATATGAAAAATCGATTGGTTCTCTCTCTTTGGATGTTATTTATCCTGTTCGGTTTATCTGCTTTCGGAACAGCAGCTGAAAACCAAAAACCAACCGGACCTGCCGATATCTTGATTGTCTCCGGCACTGTTTCCAATGTACAGGGGAAGGCGGTTAAAGAGGTCGCTCTCCATTTTTTCCTCAACGGGAGCAAGGTAGAACTGGATGAAGAAACAACGACCTCAAAGGCCGGTCGATATGAAGCCGAGTTCAAGCTTCCAGCCGGCACCCTCCCGGCGGCGAAAGTGGAATTGGGGGCACAAAAGCCTTCCTTTAAAACAACTGAAAAGATAGTTCTGGACAAGATCGTTAAAGAAAAAATCGATGAGAAGGGAAATACCTATTATTTAGCCCATCAAAACCTGATTTTGCAAAGGGCCGTCTCCCCTGCTTTTTGGATCGCTACCCTGGTCTTACTCCTGGTCTATGCCTTGATCGCCTTTGAAGTCATGCACCGGACCCTGGCGGCTATGCTGGGGGCGGCTCTATTGTTGTTTATTACCTATACCGCCGGGACCTTTTACCCCGGTTATACTATCCTGACCTTTGAAGACGCCATGCAGGCCATGGATATGAACGTTATCTTCCTGCTCATGGCCATGATGATCATTGTCGGTGTTATGAAAAAAACCGGCGTTTTTCAATGGATGGCTTACAAATCCTTTCAACTGGCCAAAGGCAATGTCTTTGCCCTGGCCGCTATTCTAATGTTTGTGACGGCGATTACTTCGGCTTTTTTGGACAATGTAACTACCATGCTCCTGATCATTCCCGTGACCATCGAAATCGCAGTAACGCTCAAGATCAACCCCATAACCCTGCTGATGGCTGAGGTCTTCGCCTCTAATGTGGGAGGTACGGCCACCCTGATCGGGGACCCGCCCAATATTATGATCGGCTCTTATGCCAAGTTAAGTTTTATTGATTTTGTAGATAACCTGTCGATTATCTGCCTCATCTCCCTGGCCGTGACGACTGTTTACTTTCTCTATTGGTATAAAAAGGATTATTTGAAGGCCCAGGTGGGAGATGTCCAAAAATTGATAGCCCACCTGAAAGAGGAATATAAAATAACGAACAAAACCCTGCTCCTGTATTGCGGGATCATGTTGGGCATAACCGTCTTTCTTTTTATTATCCATGGAGCCTTACATATGGAGCCGAGTATCGCCGCTATGGTCGGGGCGGCGGTATTGCTGGTGGTCAGCCGGGTGGACATTGTCGAAATGTTGGAGCATGAAATCGAATGGCCGACCTTGATCTTTTTTATGATGCTCTTTATCGTGGTGGCCGGTGCCGAGGAAACGGGATTGATTCAGATCATTGCCGATTGGGTCAAAAATGTTTCCGGCGGTTCCCTGGTGGCCGCCATCCTGATGGTCCTCTGGGTTTCGGCTATTGCCTCGGCTATTATCGACAATATTCCTTTTACCGCTACGATGCTGCCTATTGTCGCCTATTTGACCCAGGTCATCCCCGGTGCTCAACATGGCGTCCTCTGGTGGGCACTAGCCCTGGGGGCCTGCCTGGGCGGGAACGGCACTATGATCGGGGCCAGTGCCAATGTGGTTACGGTAGGGATGGCTGAACGGGCCGGTTATCCTATTTCTTTTATGTATTATATTAAAGTAGCCGCCATTCCCATGTTGATCACCGTTGTACTTTGTTCCTTCTGGCTTCTTTTGGTGGAAATGTGATTCGATTTTATATATTGGAGTTCGGATTGCGGAATGATGGTGGAAAATTTGAATAGTAAACGGATCGTAATAAGATCGAAAGAGTCTATTTTTATTTAAGGAGTCCGATATGTCCTATAAAAAAATCGTTTGTGGAGTGACCGGTTCGGAACATTCTCTGAAAGCAGCCGGGGAGGCGACCCGGTTGGCCAAGGAGAATCAGGCTGAATTGATTTTTGTTTATGTGGTGGACGCCACATTTTTAAAGGGTATGACCGTTCAATTAACCACGGAATTCGCTCAAAAAACCTTGGAAAATCTTGGCGCTCATATCCTGGAGCGGGCGGAAGAAATCGCTGCTTCGCAGGGGGTTTTAAATTCCAAAAAGATTCTAAGACCCGGATCGATACTTGAGGAATTAAAAAAGATCATCGACGAAGAACAGGCCGATCTTTTGGTCATAGGTCACGAAGAGCGTTCGTTCTTCGAGAAAATCCTGTTCAAAGGGGAGGTGGAAGACCACATCCAGGAATTGATCAATCGGACCGGGGTTTCCGTTTTAGTGATTAAATGAAATTTTTTTCATAAGCTTCCTTCCACCGTGGAGGTCTTTCTATCCCGCAATTCAAAGAAACCCTTGGGCTGGTCCTTGCTATTATCCCTAAGAATTTCTATAATGATAGAAAATTGAAACGATAACCCCTCCGTCGCCCAAGATGAATATTTTACGTTTTCTAAAAAAAGAAGAAAAGACCAAGCCCCTGCAAGAAGCAAAATCTCCGGAAAAGCTGTTTCATCATTTTACTGAATTGTTAAAAGAAAATAATGAAACTTTGGAATTGATGGCCGATTTGGAGGAAAAACAGGGAGGGCATTTCCTCTTTGATATGAGCTACCTTCGTTCAACCGCCAGTCGAATTGGGGAAAAGGTGGGACTCATTTTATCCCACCTCATCGATATTTATCCCAACCGCTATGAAGAACTGAAGGACGTATATTCTCAAATCCTTTATGAGGTTGAAAAAACCCTGGATAAAAAAAAAGAGATCCCCCGGACCGATTTCATCATCAACCTGAACCGGATTACGACCGAGTCCCTAAACCAGACCGGGGGGAAAAACGCCCATTTGGGAGAAGTAAAAAATATTCTGGGCCTCCCAACCCCGGAGGGCTTTGCCGTTACCACTTACGGATATATTCATTTTTTGTCTTATAATAATTTACAAGAACACATTGTCTCCCTGCTCAACCGTTCCTCCATAACCGATCAAAAAACCCTTCAACAGACGGAAGAAACTATCAAAACCCTGATTCTTCAGGCCAGAATTCCCCCGGATATGGAAAAAACCCTGGTGGATTCCGCCAATACAATCCAGACCGAAGGGAAACCGGGGGCAGGCCTGGCTTTGCGAAGCAGCGCGCTTCTGGAGGATACCCATTTCAGTTTTGCCGGTCAGTATGCTACGTTTTTAAACATACCCTTCCAAGAAGTCCCTGAAAAATATAAGGAGATTGTCGCCAGCCAATTTAATGCCCGATCCCTCTTCTATATGAAGAGCAAAGGCATTCTGGAGGAGGAAATGGCCATGGCCGTGGCTTGCCAGAATTTGATCCCGGCCAAGGCGAGTGGTGTCCTGTTCACCAATCATGTTGATTCCGGACACCGGGAGGTGATCCTGATCAATGCCTTGTGGGGCTTGGGGAAATGGGTGGTGGACGGGACAGTCAGTCCGGACCTGTATTTGCTCGATAAAAATACCGGGCAAGTCGTAGGGCAAAAGATTGCTCATAAATCCAAACAATTAATTACTGTTCCGACGGGAGGACTCAAGGAGGCCTCTGTTCCCGAATCGCTTCGAGATATTCCTTGTTTGAAGCTTGAACAACTGGCCACTCTTTGGAAATGGGCTTGTTTACTGGAATCCCATTTCCAGCATCCCCAGGATGTCGAGTGGGCTGTCGATCCGGATGACCGGCTTTTTCTTCTTCAAACGCGGAATTTAAGGGGCTATGAGAAAATAGAAAAGAAAAAAGTCATCGAGAGGCTTTCTGAGGATTATCCGGTTCTCCTGGAAGGAGGGGTGGTCGGCGCCTTCGGTATCGGGGCCGGTCCCGTCTTTAAAGTCCGGTCCAATGATGATTTGGCCGATTTTCCCAAAGGAGCGGTTTTAGTGGCCCCCCACACCTCTTCCCGCTTTGTCTCGATCATGGATAAGGCGGCGGCCATCGTCACCGACGTAGGAAGTGCCACCGGACACATGGCTATCCTGGCCCGGGAATTTCGAGTCCCCACCCTGGTAGATACCCAGGTGGCCACTCGAGTTTTAGAAACCGGACAGGTTATTACCGTTGATTCTTACAATGCCCGAATTTATGCCGGACTGGTGGAAACGCTTATAAACGAACTTCCCAGGAAGAATCCCCTTTTTTTGAACACGCCGGTCTATGAACGTCTCCAGGAGGTTATCCGGCATATCGTCCCCTTGAATCTGGTCGATCCCAAATTGGAGAATTTTAATCCCCGATCCTGTCAAACCTTTCACGATATTATCCGTTATGCTCATGAAAAAAGTATTGAAGAAATGTTCAGGCTCTCCGAAAGAGAAGACATTCAAAAATTATCTCCGGTGCGAATCAAGACCCATTTACCTCTCAATCTTCACCTTCTGGATTTGGGAGGAGGTCTTAAAAAGGCCGGAAGTCATCGTGTTCTACCTCCGGAAAATGTCATCTCCGTGCCTTTTATGGCCTTGTGGAAAGGGATCACCTCCCCTGGTATCCGCTGGGCCGGCCCCATCGGAGTAGACGTTAAAGGATTACTTTCGGTGATGGCCCAATCAGCCACCCAACCCTCCGATGACTTTTGGGACCGGACTCTGGCCCTGGTTTCTTTGAATTATCTTAACTTCAGTTCCCGGTTGGGATATCATTTTGCCACCGTCGATTCTTATTGTGGATCGGTTCGCAATAACAATTATATCACCTTTGTGTTCAAGGGGGGGGCGGCGGATACCCTGAGACGGGGCAGGCGGGTTCGGTTTCTGGGGATTATTTTGGAGGAACTGGGTTTTGAGGTCATGATCAAGGATGACCTGGTCAAGGCCCAATACCGAAAATATCCGGAGCTGATGACCGAAGATAAATTGGCCCATCTGGGTCGTTTGATGGGCTGTGCCAGACAACTCGACATGACTATGGCCGATGAAAATATGGTTACCTGGCATGCCCGGGCGTTTTTAGCTGGAAATTACGGGTTTAAAAGGGAATAACAAAGGCTCCAGGTTACAAGTTGCGGGTTGCGGGTTTTAAGAATATTGAAAGATTGTTCTTAACCCGTAACCCGTAACTCGCAACCCAGATTTTATCTTTTGAAAGGGTTTCCCATGTTCATCAAATCAAAAAAAATTATCCTCGGGGTCGGGATTTTTACCGTTACCCTGTTGATCGCCGGTCTGATTGTCGGTTTTTATTCGGTCCGGTATATGAAGGAGGTTGTCGGCGATCAGTTCAATCAACAGCAATTGGAATTGGCGACCCATGCGGCCCGCCAACTGGAAAACAGATTTTCCAACATCATAAAAGACCTGAAAACACTGAACCAATCTCCCTCTGTGCAATATCTGGAAAAGGTCTCCTGGGACAACCGGATAAAAATCACCTTATCCGCCCTGCAGGAAATCGGGGTTTTGGAGATCGGACGGGTTAATGCCTCCGGGAAGACCCTATTTGCGGTTACGGATAAACTGGACATCCGCATGGATTCTGTTTCCGAGGCAGGCCGGGATCCTTTTCTTTGGTCTAAAAGTCCTAAAAATAAAAACAGGATATCCCTTTTTACCACCCGAAAGAAAAACGGTTCTGCTTCCAGACCGGTTATGAAAATCGTTATTCCGACTTACCGGGAATCGGTTGATGATGCCCATCCGATTCCCGATTATCAGTATGCCGGTTATTTGTATCTCCTGCTCGATAAAGAATATTTTGTAACCCAGATGCTGAAAGATATCCGTTCCGGAAAAACCGGATATGCCTGGGCCATTGATAATGAAGGGAACTTTATTTATCACCCGGTTCCGGAATTTATCGGGAAAAATGCTTTTGCCGTCAGAGGCCAACGGGAAGCCAAGATTTCTTTTGATCAGATCAACCGGATCCAGAAGGAAAAGATGCTTCAGGGTGAGGTGGGAACCTCCTGGTATGTTTCGGGATGGCACCGCGGGGAGCGGGGGAATATTAAAAAATTGATCGCCTATGCCCCGGTCCGCCTTCAGGGAACTTCTCCATCATTTAATTGGGCCGTGGCCGTGGTCGCCCCGGCCACTGAAATCGATAAGGTGATTCATACCCCCTATCTCTGGCAATTTATCATGCAGGGATTCATTATATTTGCCATTATTCTGGGAAGTCTTTCGATCATCGGATTCGAATGGCAATATACCAAAACCTTAAAAACCGAGGTGGAAAACAAGACCAAAGATCTTCAGCGCTCGGAAGAACGATATAAAAAATTAGTGGAAGGGGCCCAGGACATCATCTTTTCCGCCGACCGGGAGGGACGATTCTTATCCTTGAACCAATATGGGGCCAAATTCCTGAGCGGGAAATTATTTGACCCTGAATCCCAGGAAATTTTTCAAACCCGTCACTATGAAGATCATACGGAGAAATTCTTAGGAAAAGAGTTGGTTGATTTTTTTCCCTCCGATGGGTTCTTTCACCCTCAACTGCTGGATGAGATCTGGCAAACCGGAAGGCCCAAAACCCTGGAACACAATCTTAAAATAGGGGGAAATGACATTTGGTTGAACACCCAACTGATCGCCATCAAAGATGACGGGGGCCAGGTTCAGGGTGTGTTGGGGATCTCCCGGGACATTACCGAGAAAAAGAAAATTGAAAAACAAATGATCAATACGGAAAAACTGGCCTCTTTGGGATTGCTGGCCGCAGGCGTTGCCCATGAGATCAATAATCCCCTGGGGGTTATCCTGGGGTACTGCGATTATATGCTGGATAAGATCCCTGAAGATGATAAAACCCACAAGGTTCTGGAAAAAATCGAGCGGCAAGGGAACCACTGCAAAAAAGTCGTTGAAAATCTCTTAAGCTTTTCCCGGTACACCGAACACTCCGATACCATCAGTGATATCAATCTAAATCTGGAAAATGTTTTTTCCGTGGTAGAAAACAATCTCATGATAAAAAAAGTCCAGTTGAAGAAGGAACTGGAAGCAAACCTGCCCAGGGTCAAAGCCGATCCGGTGCAACTGCAGCAGGTCTTTCTCAATTTAATGAATAATGCCGTGGCCGCCATGCCCAAAGGCGGGACGCTGACCGTCCTGTCCCGCTGGGATATCTATGCCGATAAGGTAGAAGTTGTTGTTGCCGATACGGGCACAGGAATCATGAAGGAACATCGGGAAAAAATCTTTGATCCTTTTTTTACCACCAAAAAGGTGGGAGAAGGAACCGGATTGGGATTAACGGTCACCTATGGAATCATCGACCATCATCAGGGGACTATCCATCTGGACACCAAAACAGAAGAGGAAGACCCGGTAAATCATGGGACCCGCTTTACAGTAACCCTTCCTGTCTATCACTCCAAACGGGATGGGGAAAAGAAGGGAGCGTAATATGGCCGAAAGGATTCTCATCGTTGATGATGAAATCGACATGCTGGAGCTGCTGGAATTGATTATCACCGATCGGACTGAATATGAGGTGGTCACCACCAATACCCCTTTGGAAGTGCCGGAACTATTAAAGAAGGAGCCTTTTGATCTGCTGATTACCGATCTGCGGATGCCCGATATCGACGGTATCGAGCTGATCGAGATGGTTAAACAGGTGGACGATCAACTTCCCTTTATCATTATCACCGCCTATGGAACCATCGAATCGGCTGTTGAGGCCATGCGTAAAGGGGCTTTTGACTATATCACCAAACCTTTTCGTCAGGAACAGATCCTGCTGACCATAGAAAAGGTTATGAAATGGAGGCGACTGCAAAAGGAGAATATTGCCCTTAAGGCCGAATTGGAAAAGATGAAAAAGGCGGCCGATGGTTAAACTGAAAGGACTTTTCCGAAAGAAAGATCAGACCCATTCTCCTGACCGGAAAATAGAGGAAGCACTCCGGCAGAAATTCGGGGCCTTCCGGCGGCTTTTATCCGACAACCAGGAGGTCATGGAGATTCTCTCGGATCTGGAAGAAAAATACAACGGCGAGTATCTCTTCGACATGCAATATCTCCGCGCCAATGTGCGGCGTCTTTCCGAAATAGTTTACAACCTGATTCATCTGTTAAACGAAATTTCCAATCTTAAATACCCCGACCTTTACCGGATCTATGAACAAATCCATCTGGAATTAACCGACCTTTTGTCCAAAAGAAGAAAAATACCGACCGATGACCTGGTGTTACCCTTTGATCGGATCCTCCTGGAAAAGGAAGATAGCGTGGGCGGGAAGATGGCCAATCTGGGGGAATTGCGCAACCGCCTCGGATTGACCGTCCCGGAGGGATTTGCCATCACCGCTTATGCCTACAAGGCCTTTATCGATTATCATCATCTGCAGGAAGAAATATCCTCAAATCTGAATGAATTGGATATCAATAATCTGGAAGATTTAATTGTCGTCAGCCGGAATATTCAACAACTCATTTCCGATAAACCGATCCCCCCCTTTTTGGATGAGCAGTTGGTCCAAAGTTATCGAACCTTGGCTGAAAAATCAGGCTATGAGGTAAAGATTGCCTTGCGCAGCAGCGCCTTGGGAGAAGATGGCCGGCTTTCCTTTGCCGGTCAGTACGGTACGATTCTTAACGTTTCTCCAAAAAATATCGGGGAGAAATACAAAGAAATCCTGGCCAGTAAATTCACCCCCCGGGCCATTTTCTATTTTATCGGCAAGGGATTCAGGGAGGAAGAACTGGCTATGGGTATGGGATGCATGGTCATGGTCCCGGCCAAAGCCGGAGGGGTGATCTATACCGTTGATCCGGGAGACCCCTCAAGACCTGAGGCGGTCATCCATGCTCACTGGGGCCTGGGAAAAACCGTAGTGGATGGGACGGTTTCACCGGATATCTTTTGGGTTTCCAAGGAAACCCCTTTCCCGGTTCGGGAATCCTCCCTGGCCCATAAAGAAAAAATGTTGATCGCCAATCCCCAGGGGGGTATTGAGTGGGTGGAGGTCCCCCAGATTCGCCAAGATATACCCTGCCTTTCTGAGGAAAACATTGCTCGGATGGGCCATATGGCCAAAATTATTGAAGAACACTTTGGGCACCCGCAGGATATTGAATGGGCCGTGGATGAAGAAAACCAAATCGTTTTCCTGCAAACCCGGTCGTTGAAGATTTTTACTCGAAAAGGGGTTCCCCCTGTTCTGGATCCCACAGAGGTTTCCCGTTATCCGGTTTTGTTGGAAACCGGGGTGATGGGGGCGCAGGGGGTGGGGTTCGGCCCGGTTTTTACGGTTCAGCAGGACAGGGATCTGATTGAATTCCCACCCGGAGCGGTCTTGGTGGCCAGAACCCCCTCCCCTAAATTGGTGACCGTTATGTCTAAGGCCAGGGGGATCATAACCGATCTGGGAAGTTCCGCCAGCCATATGGCCGCCTTGGCCCGGGAGTTCCGGGTCCCCACAATTCTGAATACCCAAAAAGCCACCCAAGTCCTGACTTCCGGACTTGAAGTCACGGTGGATGCAACCCAATGCCGGGTTTACCAGGGAAAGGTCGACAAACTGATTGAATACTTTGAAGAAGAACCGGTGAATCCCTTTGAGGATACCCCTCTTTTCATTCTATTTGATAAAATCCTGACCCGGATCGTGCCGTTGAATCTGGTGGATCCGTTGGATGAGGATTTTACTCCGGCCCATTGCCGGACCTTTCATGACCTGATCCGGTTCACCCATCAAACGGCTACCCAGGAAATGTTCTCCCTGAGCACTTCCACCCAGGCCGCTTCGGGAGAAACCCTCAAATTGGAAACCGAATTTCCTTTAGAAATTCTTTTGGTGGATCTGGGGGGTGGAATCAATCCCCTTTCCAAAGGTCAATATATCAAATTGGATAGGATCCTTTCCTGGCCTATGCAGGCTTTATGGAAGGGAGTACAAACCATGAAATGGCCGGGCCCCAAACCTTTGGATATGAAGGGGTTTGCCTCTGTCGTGGCCCACACGGCCGCGGAACCGGGAGGGGAAACCCGAATCTATTCTGAAAAAAGCTTTGCCCTGTTGTCTCAGGACTATATGAACTTCAGTATTCGCCTGGGTTATCACCTGTCCACGATTGAAGTAATGGGGGGTCTGGGGGATAATGAGAACTATATCAATTTCATCTTCAAAGGCGGTGGTGCCTCTATCGATCGCCGGGATCGAAGGGCCCGGTTGGTAGCTACCATCCTTGAGCGGTTGGGGTTTCAGGTGAATCAGAAGATGGACTTGGTAGACGCCAGGTTGTTGCATCATCCGAAAAAAGAGATGGAGGAAATCCTTTATGCTCTGGGAAAATTAACCGTCTATACCAAACAATTGGACATGGTGATGTTCAATGAAGCGATCGTTGAATGGTCCATCGAGGAATTTTTCAAAGAACACTTAAGAGAAAAAAATTAAAAACAGGAGATATCATGGTAGGAAAAATCCTGATTGTTGATGATGAACTGGATATGCTGGAGTTGTTGGAGATGATTATCGTCGAAAGAACCCCTCATCGGGTGGTGACCACCAACAATCCCCTGGAGGTCCCCCCTCTGTTGAAAGAGGAACTTTTTGATCTGCTGATCACCGATCTTCGTATGCCGGGTTTGAGTGGGATAGATCTGATCCGGGAGGCCAAAAAAATCGATCCTGATATGCCGATTATCGTCATTACCGCTTATGGGTCATCTCAGTCGGCGGAAGAATCAATCACCGAGGGGGCCTATGATTATATCACCAAACCTTTTCGCAAAGACCAGATCATCATCACCATCAACCGGGCTATGGAATGGCAGTCCATGAAAAAAGAATTAAAAAGGCTGAAAGCTCAGGTAAACACAGAGGCCGAATAATCTCATGCGAGCGCTTCCACAATTACCCTGGTCAAGACCATTGAGTCGTAGATTGGCGACTATCGGTGGAGCCGGTATATTGACTCTGCTTCTCTTGGCCGGAGCCACCATTATGGGGCTGACCATGTCCCGGCAGATGACCGACATTGTCAGTGATCAATTCAATCAGCAGCAACTGGGTCTTTCCCGGTTAATTGCCTCCCGGATTGAAGATAACTTCAATTTGATCAGCAAGGAATTGGTGGTTTTGAACCTTTCCCCTTCCCTGCGCACCGGGGATCTTCGTCTTTGGCAACGAAGGGTGGAAATTACCCTTTCCAATCTGGAAGAATCCGGGGCGGAGGAGATTCGCCAAATCAACAGCCTGGGAAATGAGGTGCGATCCCTGAACAAACTGGGAAACGCCCAGGTTACCGACGTTCATTTTTCTCAGGACCCTGCTTATATCTGGGCCAGGGAGAAAAAGAACAAAGGGAAAATATTTTTTGGAGAGATTAAAACCGGACTGAACGAGAGAGGCAACCGTATCGGAAGGCTCAATCTGGCTGTCGCTCACTATGAGTCCTCCCCCGAGCAAAACAAGGGGGAAGAATTTTCAGGGGTCGTCCTCCTGGCGGTCAACGTTACCCGCCTAGTGGAAAAATATACGGCCAACATCCAATCCGGGAAGTCCGGGTATTCCTGGGTCATCGATGATCAGGGCCAGTTTCTTTTCCATCCGGAGAAGGGATTTGTGGGAGAGAATGCCTTTGCCATCCGGGAAAAAAAAGAGCCTAAAATTTCGTTTGATGCCATCAATCGGATTCAGAAGGAAAAAATGCTCACCGGCCAGGAAGGAACCGGTTTCTATTACTCGGGCTGGCACAGGGGAATTACCGGAAAAATAAAAAAGCTGATTGCTTATTCACCGGTCTTTTTGTCCCGAAAGGAGCCCAAAAAATTCTGGTCTGTGGCCGTGGCCGCCCCGATCAGCGAAGTAGAGGGAGTGATCCATTCCCTGTATGTGAGGCAAATGATTTTTCAACTCCTGGTGGTCATCGCCCTGATTGCCGGGGGTTTGAGCGTCATATTTTCTGAATTACGGTATGGCCGAACCCTGCGAAAAGAAGTGCAGAGGGCTGTTTCCGATCTGAAGGAATCGGAAGAACGGTATAAAAATCTGATTGAAAGTGCCGAGGATATCATCGTGACCATCGATGAGGGAGGAATACTTTATTCAATCAATCCTTATGGGGCCGCCCAGTTTGGTAAAGTTCCGGAAGATCTGGTAGGGAAAAATCTACTGGATCTTTTTGATTCAGAAAGCGGCGCCCTTCAAAAAAATCTATTGAAAAGGGTTTTTGTCACCAAAAAAAGCAAAAGCCTGGAATATCAAGCAGTGATAGGCGATCAGGAGTATTGGCTCCACGCCAATTTCAAACCCTTACTGGATACCGGAGAAAATATCCTGTCCGTATTGGGCATCATTCGCAATGTCACCGAGAGCAAGATGGTGGAACACCAATTGGCCAATACGGAAAAATTGGCCTCCCTGGGTTCGTTAGCCGCCGGGGTGGCCCATGAGATCAATAATCCCCTAGGTATTATCCTGGGTTTTACCGACCTCCTCCAGGAAAAGGCCAAACCCGGGACCCAGGAGTTGGAAATTCTGCAGACCATTGAACGGCAAGGGCTGCAATGTAAAAAAATCGTGGAAAACTTGCTCAGTTTTGCCCGGATTCCTGAAAAATCAGTTAATTTTTCCAAGGTCAATGATGATCTGGAGAATGTCCTGGCGGTGGTTCAAAACACCTTGTTGATGAGAAAGATCGTCCTGGAAAAAAAGTTTCAGCCGGATCTGGCTGAGGTCCGGGCCGATTCCCGACAGTTGCAACAGGTTTTTTTGAACATCATCAACAATGCCACCGATGCCATGGGAAAAGAAGGCGGGCGGCTGATGATCCGGACCCAGCCGGCAAAGGAATCCGGTTTCCTGGAAATCCTTTTCCAGGATACGGGCACAGGTATTAATGAAGAATTTCTGGATAAGGTCTTTGATCCCTTCTTCACCACCAAAGGGGTTGGTAAAGGGACCGGGCTGGGACTTTCAGTAAGCTATGCCATTATCAACAAATTCGGCGGAACGATTTCAATCCTGGAGAGCAAAAGCGCACAAAAATTTCCCGGCCATTCCGGAACGACTTTTAAAATCACTCTGCCGGTTAATACAGAACAAAATAGTTGATGGAGGGAGGCAACCATGGCCGATCGCTTATTGATTGTGGATGACGAATTGGATATGCTGCTGTTATTGAAAATGATTCTGACTGAAAAAACCGCCTATGAGGTGGTCACGACACCCAATCCCCTGGAAGTGGAGCAGCTCTTCAAAGAAAAACCCTTTCAGTTGGTAATCACCGATTTAAGTATGCCCGGTATGGACGGGATCGAGCTGACCGGGGTCGTTAAACAAATAGATCCCCTGGTCCCGGTGATTATCATTACGGCCTATGGCAGCATTGAATCGGCTATTGAATCCACCCAAAAGGGGGCCTTTGACTTTATCACCAAACCTTTCCGCAAAGAACAAATAATCCGGACCATTGAGAAGGCCTTGGAATTCCGAAGGATTCAACTTGAAAAAATTCATTCCAAAGATATCGGAAAGTCAGAAATCTGGCTCTCCCTTGACATTCTTACCAAACCCTATGACCAGGCTAAGGAGCAAGTCCTGGATCAGTTTAAACGTCAATATGCCCGAAAACTTGTGGAGCGTAATCAGGGGGGGATTCCCCAGGCAGCCAGGGAGGCCGGGTGGACGGAAGAGGAGCTAAAAGGGTTGTTGGAAGAAAAGTAAGAATCCCGGATACCGGGTAAGAATCAAACTAAACATCTTTGAAATTTTGGGTTAAATCCGAAATCCGAAACAAGTTCAAATAACCCCATCGTAAACCTGAAGACTTTTTTATCTTTTAAAATTTTGGAAGTTCGTGTTTGTTTCCGATTTCCTGCTTCGAATTTCGGATTTAATAATTGAAACGGTTCAAATGGGTTTACCAGCCTTTTTCCTCCAGTATTTTTTTAATCTTATCCTCATTCTGCTTTTCCACGATCAGCATCTTTTTGGCCTGGGCCTTTTTGATTTTTTCCGTCAACTGGTTTAGGTCGGCCGGTTTTTCCAGAAAATCTATGGCCCCCAGCTTCATAGCCTCGATGCCCTTCTCTACCGTGGCATGTCCGGTCAGTAAAATTACCTGAAGTTCCGGTCTTTTTGCTCTTAATATTTTCAAGGCCTCCAGGCCGTCCACCCCCGGCATCATCAAATCCAGGATGATGACATCATAAGCCTCTTTATCTACCTTCTGCAACGCCTCAACACCGGAACTGGAAGTAGCCACCTCCATCCCGCGGTTGCGCATACGCTCAGAAAGGGTATCCAAGAAATCAACCTCGTCATCAACCAGCAACACTTTTTCGGACATGATCCGTCTCCTTTCCGGCCATTCGCCAAAGGGACATTATCCGATTGGCAGGTGGCCACCACTAATTATTTTTTCGCAGAAAGAGGAGTAGTTCTCCGGATTGCGATTCCATACGTAATTCGGCCTTCAAAGAGTTCAGGAGTGCCCCTTCCTTTTCGGAGGGGAAGGACCTCCCCGTGACATCCGGGAAAGCAAATTGGCCGATCAGTCGGATTCGAATTCCCTCACCTGTTGTTTCAGAAATAATTTTTATTGTTTTATGATTTTCCATTAACAAAAACTCCAGACAAGACCAGATTAAGGTTTCGAATAAAAACGGGTTGGTTATTATCATAACCGGATGCCCGGGCAGGATTAGATCCAACCGGGCTTCGCGCATGGAGGCCAGACGCCCGGCAATGGAAGTTATCAATTCCAGAGTTTCTCCCAAATCAATCATTTTCAAAGGATCATCTGAACTGTGGGCGAAACGATTCATGCGCTTGACCAGTCCGTCGGCCCGTTGGATCTGTTTCATGATATCACCGGCCAGGGATTTCAACCGATCCGGATCGATCGGCCGGCCTTGCCCGGCCAGCACTGTAAAATCTTCCAGCAATCCGGCCTTCTCATTGATAATGGCCAGGGCATTTTTAATTTCATGGGAGATGGAGGCCGACATCTTGCCAAAAAAATGGAATCCTTCCTGCGCAATCGTTTCCCATTGGGCGGTCATATTTTTTTCTTCTAAATTCATATAAAATCCTTATGAGAATTTATACCGAATCATTTATTGTTAGAACTGGATTCCAAATATCTTAGGTGTTCGTTATCTCTTTTAGTTTTTCAATCAACAAGGTCAGGTCAACCGGTTTGATCAGATAATAGGCCTCCCCGGCCTCCGCTGAGCCGACCCGAAAATCCTCTTCGGAACCGTGGCCGGTGAGGAAAATAAATTTCAAGCCGGGGTCTTTCTCCTCCAAAAGCTTTTTCAGGGCCAGACCGCTGATCCGGGGGATTTTAACATCCAGGACCGCGACATCGTAGTGCTGCTTTTCAACTTTTTCCAAAGCCTCTTCAGCCGATGTGACCCAGTCTGCATCGATCCCCCGGAAAGACAGCCGTTCCGTCAATGTGGAAACCAGTTCGGCTTCATCATCAACTAATAGTATGCGCATCGATCCCCCTGTTCCTTTTTTCATACTTTAACGGCAACGTTATAGTAAAACGCGTCCCTTGGCCAACGGTACTTTCCACCTGAATGGTTCCCCCCAGTTCCTGGACCAGTCCATAGGTGATGGAAAGGCCCAACCCGGTTCCCCCTTGGCTGGCCTTGGTGGTAAAAAAAGGTTCGAAAACCCTTTTCAGGTCTTCTGCGGGTATGCCCCGACCGTTGTCGGTGAAGGCTATGGACACCGCCTCCTCGTTCACTCGCCTCAAGGTAATTACCAGACGGCCCCCATCGGCAACGGCTGCCAAGGCATTATTGGTAATATTGAGAAAGATTTGTTGGAGCTTCCCCCGATCACTCTCGAAGGCCGGGATTTCATTCTCAACCTCCACCGAAACCTCGATACTCCGGTACTCCGCCTCCTTACCCACAAAACCGAGGACCTCCCGCACCACCTCTTCCAAATGGATGGTCTGGATACTGACTTCCAGGTGCCGGGCAAAACGGAGCAATCGCCGGGTGATGGTGGCACAGCGCTCCACCGAGTTGATGATGGAATCCACCAGGCCCATCAACCGAGGCTCCGGCTGATATTCGGGTTTAAACGAAAAAATATCTTTGATCAACCCGGCTTTTTCATTGATGATGGCTAGAGGGTTGTTGATTTCGTGAGCTACCCCGGCCGCCAGCCGGCCGATGGAAGCCAGTTTGTTGGCATACTCCACATTATGGAGCATGGCCACCCGGCGTTGGTCGGCCAGGAATACCTGCTCCACCAGATAGGTGGCTGTCCCCAGAATGACCAGCAGGATGATGGACACACTGATAATTAAAAACCCGATGAGTTCCAGCCGCGTCCAGTTCCATTCCTTCATTAATTTATTTTTATTTTTTACCATTAATAAAATAAAGGGAGAATCCTGAATATAGGCGTATCCTATTATCAGAGGGTCCCCATTATGAACGATCTTCTCCATTACTTCGGTTTTTGGGGAAAAGGTGGGGATGGGCAAAGGGACATACTGGAGAACCGCCCCATAAGTCCGAGACGGGGTTTGCAAGGCTCCTTTGCGGTTGATTAGAAAGGCGTCTCCTGTTTCACTGGACTCCGCCCCGGCGATCATGTGGTTGAAACGCTCGGTATCCAGGGTGGCACGGAGGATGTAATAGGAACCATCCGCATTTTTATGTTTGACGGCGATGACCAGATGGGGGACATTACGAAATCCCAAGTATACGTCGCTGATATAGCTCCCTTTCTGTAAGACTTGTCGAAACCACTCCTGATTTCCATAGTTTATTCCCTTTAAAGCGTAAGGGCCGACGTACATCCTTTGGATCCCATCCGCATCAATGATCCCGATATCCACGAAGCCCCCGAAGCTGGATTTCAGATTTTCCAGGGTAAGCTCCAACCGTCCGGGATTATCCAAATCCTTCCAGGGGAGCATCCGGCTTATAAACTCGATGGCCGCCTGGCGTTCCTCCAGGAAAAACGTCACCGATCGGCGGATATTGGAAACCAAACGAACCGTCCGCAGGCGGATTTCCGATTCAAAACCCATCTGAGTGGCCCGGTAGTTGACTACGGTTATAAAGATCAGGGGCAGAAGGGAAACGGCCGCTGTGATCAAAACCACCAGAAACCAGACTCGGCGGAAATTAAACAGCGATTTTTGCAGACTGGAGGCCACATCGTAATGTTGCCAGAATTTTGGTTTACCCCATAAGCTCATAAACGACTTTCCTTATCGGAATGGTGAAATGAAATCCCTGTCCATTAACCTGTCCTTCGAAGGAGATTCCGGATTTGGGAAATCTCCCCTTCCTTTCTATCCGGATCTCTTTTTCTGCAGGATCTTTTCATTGGCCTCTTTTAAACGGCTGCTCAGCAGGTCGATATCCACCGGTTTCTGCAGATAGGCGAAGGCCCCCAGGTTCATGCAGATTTCCCGATCGGCTTCGGAACCGTGTCCAGTAAGGATGATAACCTCCACGTCGGGATTGGTCTGTTTGACCCGTCGTAAGACCTCGATGCCGTCGATGCCCGGCATCTTCAAGTCCAAAATCATTACCTCCGGTTCATCTTCTCTGATCAGGGACAAGGCGGATTCCCCGTCATAGGCCACGGCCGACCCCATCTCCCGTAACAACAGTCTTTCCGACAATGTCTGAACAAATTCCCGCTCGTCATCCACCAATAATACCTTGGATGGGGCCTCGAAATTGTATTTCCTATAAATATCGGTTTGATGGAACCCATGACCGATCCGGGTTTCTATATTTTGAACGCCGGGGACGCGGCTGACGGTGGACCGCAGTTCTTCTTCCAGCCGGCTCAACATCAGGACATTTTTATTGATGGTCAGCGTGATGAGGCCTTGATGCCCCGTCACCCCCACGTTATGACCTTCCCTGGCCAGGGCCACCCCCACTTGGGCGGCCAGCAGGAAATCTTTGG
Organism: uncultured delta proteobacterium; assembly: GCA_963782435.1. Classification (GTDB taxonomy): domain Bacteria; phylum Desulfobacterota; class RBG-13-43-22; order RBG-13-43-22; family RBG-13-43-22; genus RBG-13-43-22. The sequence goes on along the minus strand of CAWAKF010000019.1, from coordinate 149,305 downwards.
CTGCCTGCCGGGATTCTTTGGTCGGCCTGACAATATCCCGATTGAGGTTTTTTTCCACCAGGGAGACGATCTCTTCCGGGCCCAGTTTGTCCGTGGGGATCATAATGTCGTACAGGGAGGGGTCCCAAGGATCTTTTTTCTGAAAAATGGTATCGATCCAGACCCCGCGGTCTTCGTCTTCATGCCGGATAATTTTGAGGGCTTCGCTCTCGGCCAACCCCTGCTCTTTTTTGGCCTGAGCCAACCTGAATTTGAAGTCGGCGATCAGGCACAAATGGAGGCAATGGCTGATCTCCCGGGGAATCAATTGACCGGAATATCCATGGAATAGAAAATCATCTTCATCGCTCACTAATTCGGCCATGGCCAGCCTCAGGTAGGCCATGGCCCTTTCCTTTTCATGGGTGAAGGTATTGAAGACCGACGGTTTTCCGGAAAAGGCCCGGGTAATTTTACTCCCGGCCATCCCGGAATGTTTCACTGCTTTGGTTATTATGTTGGCATCAACCATACGCTGGTAGCCGGTGCGGCTCACTATGGTTTCGATAATCGAATCCTGGTTGCAGAAAATACCGTTAAAAACCGTAATAATGGACATAAGTCGCTCCCCCTAAGTCGTGAGATAACAGGCTGTCAATAAAGGACAGTTTTCTTCCACCCCGTCCTTATGAGTCGAATAATGAACAGCCGAAATGGCCCGTTCCATGGTAGGAAAGATATGATCTTCCCCTATTTTTTCCGGAAAATGTGTCCGCTTCAACACCTGCATTACTGCCTCATTGATCCCGCTCAGGGAGATGTCGATCCCGGCGCTGCGGACCCGATCCACCAGAAGGGACAGGGCCTCTTCTCCTGTGGCGTCGATGTCGTTGATACCGTTGGAAACGATGACGATATGTTTTAACTTGGGTCTGGTACGCATCAATTCCATGATTTTGTCTTCCAGGTAGCTGGCGTTGGCGAAAAAGAGCGGGCCTTCAAAACGAACCAGGGAGACAAACTGGCATTCTCTGAGACCGTGGGTCTGGCGTCACGGAGGGCCTCATCAACATGACGGGACAGGGAGGCGAGTTTGGGCCGCATGCTCTTGTAGATAAAAACCATCAGGGATAATCCCATTCCGATCATGATCCCTTTATCCAGGTCGGGGGCAAAGACCAGGGTGGCGATAAATGAAATGAGGGAGATCACCCCGTCATACCACTGGGCCCGATAGGCGTGAATAAAGCCGGAGACGTTCAACAACCCGATCACCGCCATCATGATCACCGCAGCCAGAACCGATTGGGGCAAATAGTAGAGTAAGGGCGTGAAAAAGAGGAGGGTGATGACTACGGTCAGGCTGGTGAACACACTGGACATCCCGGTAACGGCCCCGGCCTGCAGATTGACCGCTGAACGGGAAAAGGAACCGGAGGCGGGGTAACTTTTGCCTATGGCCCCTAAAATATTGGCCAATCCCTGACCGATCAATTCCTGATTGGGGTCCAGCCGCTGGCCGGTCTTCCCGGCCATGGCCTTGGCGATGGAAATGGCTTCCATAAAGCCCAAAAGGGAGATTATGGCCGCATAGGGGAAAAGGATGCCCCATGACTTTGAAATCGAATTTCGGCAATGAAAAAGCAGGCAGCCCACTGGGCACCTCTCCAACCACGGCGCCGCCTCCCCGGATAAGGATTTTATTTTCCTTCAAAGGTGCTGTTGCCTACACGAGATCCGCCAGGTCCGCCCATCGGTCGAGGTCCCTACCGGGACCTCATTTTTCAAATAAAATTTCAGGGACCCATCCTGCTGTTTCACTCCGTTAAAGAGCAATCCCCGTAATTCGTTTCCCGATCCCGGCCAGATTCCTCTTTCAACGATTCGATAGTGAAGGTCATTACACTGGCGGCGTGCTCGGTATCCAGCACCCCCATGGAGATCATGACCTGGCTTTGGCTTCATCCAGGGCTCTGCTGATTTCCGTTCGCTGCCGAGTCAGGACGGGATTTTCTCCACCGTCTGATTGAATCGGGAGATCAAGACCCTGGCCCGGACCGATTCAATGTTGGGAAATCAGGGACCTGGGCATCATGCTGGAACCCAAAGGCCCAGGATATGAGGGTTGTGATCACCACCGCCACCAATACATTGGGAATCTTGGGGACATTTTTTTTAACCCGAACATGATGACAAAAGCCGCCACCCCCATGATAAGGGTGGGCCAATGGGTGTAATGAACGGCGGCCTGAATAACCCGCAAGATGGTTTCGTAATGATGCTCGGCCGTGTCCACGAGGCCGCCGAACATTTTGTCCAACTGGGAAGTGGCAATTATGATGGCCGCCGGCGTTGGTGAACCCATTCACCACCGGGTGGGACAGGAAATTGACCACCAGACCCAGCCGCAAAATACCCAAGCAGAGTTGAAAGACGCCCACCATCAGGGACAACAGAATAGCATAAGCGATATATCCTTCGCTTCCGGCCGTGGCCAAGGGAGCCAGCGAGGCCGCAGTCATCAGGGAAACCATTGCCACCGGGCCGGTGGCCAACTGGCGGCTGGAACCGAATAAGGCAGCCACCAAGGGAGGCAGGAAGGAGGCATATAAACCGTAATAGGTGGGCAGACCCGCCAACTGGGCATAGGCCATAGACTGGGGGATAAACACCAGAGCCACCGTCAGGCCGGCAATGGCATCGGCTCGCAAGGCGAGTCTGTTGTAGGTTTTAAACCAATCCAGGAAAGGAAATATTTTTTTGATCATCAGGGATTCCTCAGTTCATTAGTAGTTGATGGTCACCGCCTCCGACCGGCTTCCAGGCGGCGGATGGGGCGGGTCCCTCTTTAAATGTTCAGGTTTTCGCCAGCATCTTGCGGCAGGCAGAAATCAATTCATTATATAACCCTGCAGGATCATAAAGATTGTAGGTTTTGAACCGAACCAGTCCGTCTACAAGGGAAAAAAGAATCAGGGCCATTTTTCTGGAGGAGACCTCTCCGATAGACCCATCCTGTTGCCCCCTCAGGATGGCCTGTTCAAAGATATCCACTACACAGTTATAGATGGCTTCCAGAAGTTCACGGCAGAGGGGGTTGACCACCGCCAGCTCATAAGGATAACGATGATGAAGGAGGTGGAAACGGTCTTCCTTCATGCCGGCCAGATAAAGGTAATAAGAGAGGGCCCCCTCCACCATATCCAACCCGGAGGGAAATTTTTTTTCCTTAAAGTATTGATCAAAGCCGCTGATAATATCATCTTTAAGACCTTCCAGGATGGCCAGGAAGAGACCTTCCTTATTCTTGTAGTGATAGAAAATGGTACCTTCGGCTACACCGGATGTATGTGAGATTTCTGAAACAGAAGTCTCATTAAATCCTTTATCCGAAAAAAGCCTGCTTGAGGCCTGTAAGATAACTTCTTTCCTGGTCATATCTATTTTCCAAAAAACAAACTGAGCGCTCAGTCAGTTTTAAACTATTAAAAGATCACCCCACTGTCAAGAAAAAAATGAATAAAATTTTATTAAATAAAAACGAATAGTTATTTTGATAAGACAATAGATGTGGGTTTTAAACGAGAAAAAGGATTCCCTTTCCTGCTGTACAACAGTCCTTGACTTTCAAATCCGATTGATCGAGGCCGCAGGTAACCGGCAATGGGAAAAAAGACAACTTATGATCGAATCAGGTTTTTAACCTTTTCTATCCCTTTAGCAATAAGAAAACGGATTTTTCGGAAGAAGGTCCTAACCGGCTGTTTGGGGTTGGTTATAATGGTATCTCTCTCCTGTTGATCCAGGATTTTCTCCATGCTGCTGCGATGAATTCTCATATTTTTACTCCTCTTTCTTCCAAGAAGAGAGATTCCTTCCTGAAGCCCTATGATGATAATAGTAAATGTGGAAACAGAAATCCATCAAGATTGATAACCTCGTAAAAAGTCAAAAATCGCCTTTTCACGAGGCGGGAAAGGGCTTCCCCTCTCCCGCCACTTGAAATGAATTCAAGTGGTTCCACCTTCACCCCAGGCCGGGACTTAATCGTCCTCGGCCTGTTGATGGACTTTTTACGAGTCCATCAAGATTCTTCCCTTTCTTTTTCCAGAACATTGACCGCTTTTATAATCGTATCCCGAATTTTACCAATTCGGAATGGTTTGGCGATAAAATCAAAGGCTCCTTGGTTTAATGATTCATGAGCCAAATCCAGGGTCGCAAAGCCTGAAATCATGATGACCTTCGTCTTGGGAGACTTTTGCCGAATGCGTGCTAATACCTGCATCCCATCCAGTTCCTCCATACGAATGTCGGTTACAACAATATCAAAGTTTTTCTCCTCCAGGCGAGTGACGGCTTCCAATGGTGCAGTGAATACTTCAACCCGATACCCATCTTTCTCCAGGGCGGGTTTAAGACGTTGGCCTACCATTGATTCATCATCTAAAATTAATATTTCTAAAGGTCTTCCCATAACCGCTCCTTTGCTCCCTGGTGGTTTCTTCCCTTTGTGATGTCTGAGCCCATTCTAAGGTTTTCGGATCCGATCCCGTTCCGGTTTTTTGGGGAATAGGTCCGATAATTACTTCTATAACTCAATCTTACAAAATAAGTGCCAAACACAAATATTTAATAAATAAATAAAGTTAAGAGAAAATTATTTGGAAGGCGGCAAGGTTTCGTTCTATTTTGAAACAAATGCAATTCTCCGTTACCAAACTCGAATTTATTGGCCGGACTGTTTCTCCGATAAGGGGATCATGAGGGAAAAAGTCGATCCCTGTCCTTCAATGCTTTGGACTTCTATTCGCCCCCCTTGTTTTTGAAGGATATTACGGCTAATCGATAACCCAAGCCCGGCCCTGCCTTGTTTTGTGGTGAAAAAAGGATTAAAAATCAGACGCAGGTTCTCAGAAGAAATGCCAACTCCGGTGTCGACAATGTCGATCTGTACTTCGTTTTTCACTCGCTTAAGGATAATTCTCAGTTGACCGCCATCCGGCATGGCCTGGACACTGTTTAATAACAAATTAACCAGCGCCTGTTGCAAACCATTTTTATTCAGCTCCAAATTAGGAAAGGTCCCTTGTGCTTCGTTGAATATTTTTATTCGATGTATTTTAAATTCGTTTTTCAATAACCGGAGGGTCTGATCCATTAAGGCCGTAAACGACACCTCCTCTACCTTGGGAGGATTGGCCCTGGAAAATTCGAGAAGATTTCCAACAAGATCAGCGGCCCGATCGGTCTGGTCTAATGCCTCCCGATATAGTTGAAGGCGTTCCTCGGGAGACATGGTCTGATTGTCTTCGATCAGGGTTTCAAGGGTCAAAACGATATTGTTGAGGGGATTATTGATTTCGTGGGCGATCCCCGAGGTCAGGGTGCCTACAGTGGCATTCTTGTGTGATTGTTCCAGTAGTTCCTGCAGGAGGTTTAATTCGTTCATCAATAATTGGTCCTGCTCAGTAAGGCATTAAAAGGAAGCAAGCCGAAAAGGCCATATAGATCTGTCCTCGAATGTTAGAAAGGAAAACTTTCATCAGCCGGGTTTGAACCTCCATGCTATTCTAATTTGGGGGATAATTCCAGGGCCGGGATAGTCGTAACCGGCAATATGATCGTAAAGGTAGTCCCGATGCCCTCTTTGCTGGAAACCTTTATTTGTCCCCCATGGCGGGCGATGATCCCCTGGGAAACGGACAAACCTAATCCCGTGCCTTTCCCCTGAGTTTTCGTGGTGAAAAAAGGATCGAAAATATTAGGCAGGATATGTTCGGGGATTCCCGGCCCGTTGTCGGTAATCTTGGCGGCTACAAAGTTGGGGTCTTCGTGGGCTACGGAGACTTGAATCCTTCCCCCTTTGTGTATCGCATCAAGGGCATTTAAAAGAATATTCAAAAAAACCTGGCTTAACTGCTGGTGATCGCCATGAATACGGGGAAGATTGGCAAGGACACTGACATCCAGATGGACCCCGGCCAGCTTTATTTGATTGCCGGCCAATTTGATGGTTTCCTGGATCAAAGCGCCTAAATCCAGAGATTCTATCTTGGATTCACTTTCCCGGGCAAAATCCAGCAAGTTGCGGACGATGGATCGGGATCGATCGGCCTGACTGATAAGGTCAAGGATCATTTCTTTGCGTTCTTCATCGGAAATTTCCTGGTATTCCTCCAGCAGCATATGAGCAGTCAGGGTGATATTATTAATGGGGTTGTTCAGTTCATGGGCTACCCCGGCCGTCAAGGTCCCTACGGCCCGGAGTTTATGGGATTGGATCAGTATTTCCTGCCGATGGGCCAATTCCTCCAGCATCCGGTCAATGGCCGACAACAAATCGGAAAATTCGTCCCGGTAAGGGCGGGAAGGTACTTCCGGGGTATAATCCCCTTGGGCGATCCGCTGAGTATATTTCAGTATTTTATTAAGGGGGGCCAAGATTTGCCGGGAAAGAAGGTGGGCCAGATAAATCATCAGTAAAAAAAGGAAGATTAAAAAAAAGATCGGCACCCGGCGGGACCACTGAAGCATTTCTTCAACCGATTGGCGTTCCTTTTGAACCAAACTGAAGGCCAGAGAAATCATCTCACTACCATGAATTCTAAGGTCTGATTCCAGTTTGCCCCGCTGTGCAGGATTGGCGGTCTTTTTATTTCCTTCCAAACTTTGAAGGTTTTCCAGGAGTTTTTGATAGGTTACCGTATGATTGACCAAGGCATCATAATTGCCGGTTCCAATCACCCCTTTCAAGGGCAGGACATTGGTTTGAAGGAGGGTCATGGCGGTATTGACATGATTGGCCGCCTCTGACAGGTTCGTTCCGTAAAGGAAATAATTTTTTTCAAATCTTCTGGCCTGTTGGATCTCAACGGAAAAATTGTCGGCCACTTGTAAAAAATGCAACTTATCTTTTAAAATGACAACCACATAAAGGGAAATAAGGGTAATGCCCAAGGCCATAAGGAAATTGATAAAAAAACCCAGGGTGATCCGAGTCCTTATGCCCAGGAGGGGCCTTCCTGAAGAAGGGGGAGGAGGTGGATTGGGAGATGTTGTCTGAATTCCCTGAAGTTCAGAAGGGTTTTCCTGCATCATGGGGGACCTCCGGTAGGCCGTCAGGCGGATTCGATTTAGGGTTGTAAACCTTTGACATAAATTATATATAAAGATCGGACAGGAAACAAGGATATTCCTATGACCGAAAAATTGCGCTTGGCTGTTATAGACGATGAATCTCTGGTTTGCCGGAGGCTCAAACAGATTTTCCGGGGGAGTGGTTTTGAGATCGAAACCTTCGGGGCAGGAAAACCGGCCCTGGAACGGATGTCCCAACAACCCTTTCATCTGATTTTGACGGATATCCACCTTCCGGATATTGACGGCCTGGAGATTTTAAAACGGGTAAATAAAACCTATCCCGGTACTGAAGTCATCCTCATTACCGGGTATGCCACACTGGATCAGGCGGTGGAGGCGGTCAAAAAAGGGGCCTTTTATTATCTGTCGAAACCCTTTACCCCGGATCAGGTCCGGGCTGTGGTCAAACGGGCACAGGATCATATCCAAATATCTTCTGAGAATAAAAAACTCCGGGATGAAGTCAATCACAAAATTCAATATGAAGGGATTGTGGGTATCAGCCCTAAAATCAAAGAACTGTTAGCGGCCATAAACAAGGTGTCACAGATTGATTGCAATGTGGTCATCCAGGGGGAAAGCGGGACCGGTAAAGAATTAGTGGCCCGGGCCATTCATTTTAATAGTGCCAGACTCTCCAGCCCTTTTGTGGTTTTCAATTGCGGGGGATTTTCAGAAGAATTAATCGCCAATGAGCTTTTCGGCCATGAAAAAGGGGCCTTCACCGGGGCCGACTCCACTAAGATAGGGCTTATGGAGGCGGCCCAGAGGGGTACCCTCTTTATGGATGAAATCGGGGAAATGCCCACAACCATGCAGGTAAAACTCCTGCGGGTGATTCAGGAAAAAAATTTACTCCGGTTGGGAAGCACCAAGCCGATTGATCTGGATATCCGCATCATCAGTGCCACCAACCGGGAACTGGAAAAAGAGGTAGAGTTGGGCCGCTTCCGTCAGGATCTTTACTATCGATTAAAGGTGGTCCTAATAAAGGTTCCCCCATTGCGGGAACGCAAGGAAGATATCCCGCTTCTATTGAATCATTTCCTGCTCAAATACAATCGCGCCTACAAAAAGAAAGTCCAGGGATTTTTTCGGGAGAGCCTGGAAACTTTAATGAAATATTCCTTCCCGGGTAATGTTCGTGAATTGGAGAATATTGTTGCCAGCGCCGTGGCCCTGTCGGAAGGAGTGCTCATCGGCCCTTCCGACCTTCCGGAAGATATGAGACAGTTTGATATAGAAACTTATGGCTCGACTCAATGGCTTTCCTGGGAGGAAAACGAAAAGGAATATATCCGGAAAATACTGGAGACCACGCATTATAATAAAATAGAAGCCGCCCGCATTTTAAAGATGTCCAGGACTACCTTATGGAGAAAAATATTAAGGTATGAACTGGAAAAAGAGTAATCAATTCCCTTATCCTCGTTGTCAGTAGACTTATATCCTTGAGAATCTGTTTCGTTTTGGAACCAACTCCCTTTTTTACTCTTTTGTCGATTAATTTTTTATATGTATCCGTATTATTTATAATTTTTATTGATTAATTTCAGTCGGGATCCCTTAGTTATGTTTCACTTTGAATCTGTGATCACTCTCCTTCTTTTTCGATCTTTTTTGATTTTTACATAACCAATTAATATAACGTATTTTCTATAAACGGCACGAGATTTGAAATCCATGTCGATCGAGGACAGACCATGAATAAAATCTTAGTGCCTATCGAGGACTTTTCCTGGCTTTCGATGTCAGCAGCCTATTTTGCTGTTGAATTTGCTAAACGAAATCCGACCAAAATTCTCTTCTTAATATTTACCCCTTCCCGGGAAGAGGAAGAGACGAACCCAGGCGGAAAGAAAAAATCTTGGCCCAATTCATTCGATGACCTTATTCAGCAGGCCAGGGCCGAAAAAATAAATCTGGAACTTCTATTCTCAAATGAAGGATACCTGGAAACGGTTCGTCGTTTTGCCCGGGATCATAATATTTCAGAGATCATTATTGCCGTCCCGCCGGCTCAGGAACCTATTTATAACACCTTGAACCAGCAGATCGAATCGTTGCGAAGCAGTGTGGAAAGCCAAATTGTTATTGTTAGACCCAAAGAGGATAGGAGTATGACCGGGGATTGGAAGATGAAAAAAGAGGGGAAGGTCAATCCTATGAAATTAAAAAATATTACCGACAAGGAAGGAATATAACTATGGCCATTGTCATTATTTCAAGTACCTCGGCCTCCCTTAGGAAGGAAGTAGCCGAGAATCTGGCCGGGAAATTAGGCTACCCCTGTCTGGGCCGTGAGGAGTTGGTCGATCAGGCGACGGAAGCGGGGATACCGGTCGGAAAATTGGAAATGTCGGTTATCAAGAGCCCGGCTCAGTCCGAGGGGCTGGCCCGTTTAAAGGAAAGATATCTGGCCTTTATCACCGCAAAAATCTGTGAAAAAGCCGGGGAAGGAAACCTGGTCTATCACGGCCGGGGAGGACATCTGCTCTTGCCGAATGTCTCTCATGTCTTTAGGGTTCGCCTGGTGCCCAACCGGGAATACCAGATTCAAAGCAATATGCTCAAGTTGCGGATGGACCGGCCTAAAGCCGAGAAATACGACCAACAAGTCAATGAAGATATTGAACGGTGGGTGCATATAATCCACAGCCAGGACATGGATGATCCCAAACAATACGACCTGGTCCTGAATTTGGAGAACATGAGCATATCCAATACCGGTTCGGCTTTGTGTTCTATGGTGGAACTTCCTGATTTCCGCCCCACCCCGGCCTCCCTGGCGGGCATGGGCAATTATTGCCTGTCGGCCCGAGCCAGGATGACCTTGGCCCTGGATGAGCGAACCTCTGGAGCCGACCTGACCGTATCGGCTAATGAGGGGGTCCTGACCGTGACCTACATGCCCAGACAGGCTCAAGTAGCCCAATCCATCCCTGAAGTCCTTTCCGGGTTGGCGGGGGTCAAGGAAGTTCTGGCGACGATGGCTGAAACCAATATCCTTTGGATACAGGAGGCCTTTAACCCGCAATCGGAGACCTTTACCCAAATCAATCAAATTGCTCAACGTTGGGGTGCGGCCATCGAGCTGTTGCGTTTTACCCCTTCCGAAGAAATGGTTGTAGAGGGAGATGAAGAAGGGGCTTCGGCCGTCTCTCCTTCGCAGAAAGAAAAAGCACCCTATACCGGTGGGATTGAAGAGGACACCCCCGACGCCAAGGTCATGGAAGATGGGGGATTACATCAAACCCTGGATGAACTTATCCGGCAAGGGCGTTCCGGAGGCGGGCACCTCTTGCAGGGGACTTTTCCCAGCCTCTCCAAGACCATCAGTCGAAACGTAAACTACAGCTTAGTGGTCATTGGCGATCTTTTCCTGACCCGGTCCAAGGCCGTTCAAACCCGGATGCTTCGGGATTTAAAAGTTTTCCTGGGTGAACACATCCGTATCCCGGTGATCTCGGTGGATGAACTGCAAAAGAAATATTTTTTGGGCGGCAAACAGTTGATCATGTTTTTTGTCTTTATCCTTCTGGTGCTGGGGATTTATTGGGGTCTGTTTAGCCACCAGGAGACGATACTGTCCTTTTTACAACATTATAAAGGGTCGAAGTTACTTGCGGTGATCTTTGTCGGCCTCTTGGCGCCTGTATTTGCTTATCTGTATGGCACTATCGCCCATGTGATCCTAAAGTTAGTCAAGTTGGATTGAGGGGGGGGAACCTGCCGTTCGTCGCCTGCGATTGGCAGGAGCGTTCAGTATTCGGCGAAATCAATTTGGCCTGATGAAAAGATTTATAAATGGAGAAGGAGTACTCTTATGACCAATGAATTAGCAACCCTGTTTATTACATTAGATATAACCACGGCCATTCAAGTCGTCGTTTTGGGATTTATCGGAGGGGTCTTAAGCGGGTTTATCGGCAGCGGCGGGGCCTTTTTTATGACCCCGGGGATGATGAACCTGGGGGTCAACGGCGTAGTGGCCGTGGCCAGCAACATCACCCATAAATTCGGCAAGGCCATGATGGGTTCTAAAAAACACGGAGAAATGGGAAATGTCGATAAAAGGCTGGGGATGTTTCTGCTTTTGACCAGTTTGATCGGTATCCGTTTGGCCGTCTGGATCAACAGCCTCCTGTTTCACGGAGGAGGAGACGGGCACGGGGCCGCTTCCGGGGCCGGGGCCAATTTATATATCAGTACTGTTTTTATCGGCATCTTGACTATAGTGGCTATCTCCATGCTCCGGGACCTGATGAAAAATACGGAAGAAGGGGCAGGACCTTCCAAAAAAATGTCGGAATTTCTGGCCCGGATGAATATTCCTCCTTTAATCAGTTTTAAAGTGGCCGACGTCAAGGTTTCTTTATGGTTCTTACTGCCGGTCGGGCTGGCCACCGGTTATCTGGCCGGCACCATCGGGGTTGGGGGGTTTGTTGGTGTACCGGCCATGATTTATGTTTTCGGGGTTCCTACTGCCGTAGCTGCCGGAACCGAATTATTCCTGGCCATGTTTATGGGGGCCTGGGGGGCCTTGAACTATGCCTGGGAAGGCTTTGTGGACATCCGTATGACCATCCTGCTTTTATCCGGTTCTTTATTTGGGGTTTATCTCGGGGCCTATGGGGTAAAAGTGGTCGGTGAAAGATATATTCGGATGGTCACCTGCATGATTATTTTGCTTTGTGTTGTAAGCCGGGCCATAGCTGTTCCCATGTATCTCCGCCAATTGGGCCTTCTTGATATCAGCCCCGATTTAGATCCCTGGTTTAACACTGGAAGCAAAATTTTGCTCTTTGCCAGCGGTCTCACCGGGGTCGTTATGATCCTTTTCAATGTTTTCCGGGCTTACCGGGCCCGAAAGAAAATCCATCTGACGCTGTCCTATGGCAGGGCTAATTCCTGAGCGTTTGGAACCAAGAATAGATGGGAATCCAGGTCTTGCTTTCGGAAATTTCTTGGGGTGAAAAAGGTTTATTATCTGGCGACCTTCCAAGGCACGACAGTGGAGATCGAAAGATGGGGGCCCCGATCGGGAAGGATTGGCCTATTGGTAGCTCAGGCTTTGGGGGAGGGAAATTACTTCTCATCAGGTAATAGGCAACGGACCGGGGGCTAAAGGAAGAAAATATTCTGACCATTCTTGGCTATGGCCTCATGCCTATTGCCTATAGCCTGTTTTTCTTACTATTTGGAGGTTAAATCATGGAGCAAAAAGTGCAGGTCCTTATTTTGGATGACGAACCGATTGTCGGCAAGAGATTGGGTCCGGCTCTGAATAAGATGGGATGTGAAGTGGAATCCTTTGAGGACCCTAAAAAAGCCTTACAACGGATTGAAGAAAAGACCTTTGATATCGTGGTCACCGATATTCGAATGGAGGATATCGACGGAATCGAGATCCTGGAAAAAGTCAAGGCTAAATCCGACCGAACCAAGGTGATCATGATCACCGGCTATGCCACGGTGGAGGTGGCCCGGGAAGCCTTGGGCAAAGGGGCTTTTGATTTTATCGCCAAGCCCTTTAAACCGAATGATTTAAGAGAGGTCGTTTACCGGGCGGCCGAGGCCCTGGGAATCAAAGGATTATCTCGGGGTGATAACGTAGAATGAGGAATTTAGTTCAAAATAAATAGGGTTCGAGGATTCCAGGATTCGAGGGTTCAAGGGTTTTAACTTCCACGTCTTGCACTCCGCCGTGCGGTCCTCGCCCCCTGGCCCCTTGAACCCTTAACCTATTTTCATGCTTCGTGGTGCCTCCGCCGGGGGTGGAATGTTCATGCTAACCAGGGGATAAGGTACGTGGATTCGACCATTCAGCAAACGACTTCCGAAATCGTCCGTCAAAAACATCAAGGTCTCCATTCCCTCTTGATCGAAACCAGTCACCACATAGAGATCTTGGCCGATACCTGGTTACAGCCTTGCTTCGAGGTTATATCCCCTTCCCCTTCGGGGGCCGGGTTGGAGCTTTTGGGAAAACTTAGGGGCTGTGCCCGCACAAATGGACAATGCTGAGGGAAAATGAAGCGATAGGTGATATTATTATGAAGACCGGTTTCTGGCCGGTGATTATGAGGCTTTGGAATGAAGATGAATGATAAAAAGGATCCCTTCCTTGAAGAAGGCCTGATGAATGGAGTGTCCGATCAATCGACTCCGGGGCTGGTTCTGGATGAAGCCGCCCTGAAAGTAGCCCAAAAGGGTTTGGTGGAAAGACCGACCATGAATATTCGAACTAAGATCATTCTGGGCTTTTTCTTTTTGTTCATTCTGTGTGCTGTGGCCAGCATCACCTATTTAATCATGGGGGTGCAGGTTGATAAAAAAGTAAAATTCATGGAGACCGTCAACAATTACTCCTATGAAATTCAGCAGGCCCGTCGGTATGAGAAAAACTTTTTTCTTTATAAAACCAATTTGCCCGATGCTTTGGAAACCACGCAAAACGCCCGGGAAATCCTCAAGAAGGAAGGAAAGAATATAACCGAGGTAATCGGTCAGGAAAAATTGAATCTGATGCTTTCCCATCTTGGCCGTTATGAAAGCCTCCTGGGGAGTTTAAGAGGGCTGATGTCGGGGTCGGGAGAAGATCCGGTGACCCTGACCAAGATCGAGGGTGAACTGAGGCAGCACGGGGCTGAAATGATCTTTATGGCCGCCAATTTGGTTGAAAAAGAAAGGAAGGATGTGGAGGCCATGACTAAATGGTCCCGTCAAGTCCCTCTGATTTTTTTGGCCATTCTTCTCTTGGTTATGGTCTATCTGACCCGTTTTTTAGCCCAACAGATTGTCCTGCCTCTGAACCGATTTGTCGACTATACCATGCGAATCGCCCAGGGGGATTATACCCCCATCACACCGGCCAAGAGATATAAGGATGAATTTTCCCGGCTGGCCATCGCCATTAATTTAATGATGGATCAATTGCAAAAAAATCAGGAACAATATCTTCAAACCCGGAAGATGGCCTCCATAGGGACCCTGACTTCCGGGATCGCCCATGAGTTGAACAACCCTTTAAACAATATCTGTATTACTACGGAATCCCTTATCGATGAATTGGAAAGTATTTCCGATCAGGAAAAAAGGAAACGGCTTCAGGACGTTTATACCCAGGCCGAGCGGGCCAGCGGCACGGTTCGGAATCTTTTGGATTTTACCCGGATGGGACCACCGGCCTTTGTACCGGTTTCAACCCAGGAACTGATCGGCTCCACGTTAAAACTGGTCCGGCATGAAATGGAATTGAACAATATCAAGTTGCAGTACACACCTGAAGTCCAGGATTCCAAGATTCTGGGGGATTTCAGCCAGCTTCAGCAGGTCTTTCTCAATCTCATCATCAATGCCATCCAGGCCATGCCTCAAGGAGGAACATTGAGCCTTCGGGTGGACAATGAAGACGAACAAGCGACCCGGATAGAGGTTTCGGATACCGGGGTGGGTATCCCACAAGCCGTCATCGAGCAGATTTTCGATCCGTTTTTCACCACCAAGGAAAATGGGACCGGACTGGGTCTTTCCACCAGTTACAGTATCGTAAAAAAACATGGTGGAAAAATTATCGTCACCAGCCAAATCAATCAAGGTTCCCATTTTTCAGTATCTCTTCCAAAATCAAAGGAGCGATAAGACATGAATTTTTCCATTTATTTGCCCATTGCGGCCAACAGTATCAACGCCTTCCTCCTATTGGGTTTAGGCGGCCTGGTCGGGTTTTTGTCCGGTCTCTTCGGGGTCGGGGGAGGATTCCTGCTGACCCCACTATTAATCATGTTCGGGATCCCTCCGACCGTAGCGGCGGCCTCGGATTCCAACCAAATCGTGGCTGCCTCGGCCTCAGGGACTTATGCCCATTATCGACTGGGAAACGTGGATTTCAAGATGGGGATCGTTCTGCTTATCGGGGGTGTGATTGGCGGAACACTGGGGGTCCAATTAGTCAAAATATTGAGGGCCACGGGAAATGCCGATTTTGTCATCAAAATAACCTATGTGGCCATGTTGGCGATTATCGGTGGCTATATGTTTATGGAGAGTCTGCAAAGCCTGAAGAAAACCCCTCAAGCCGAAGAACTTTCGTCCAACAGCCAAAAAAAGCCTTCCTTATATGCCCGGATGATCACCGGTTTACCCTTCAAGATGAATTTTGATAAATCCGGGATCCATGTTTCTTTTATTATCCCGCTTGTGTTGGGGGTTCTGGTCGGCGTATTGGCGGCCATTATGGGGGTCGGGGGAGGTTTTATTATGGTTCCTATCATGGTCTATATGCTCCGGATGCCCATGCATGTGGTGGTAGGGACCAGTCTTTTTCAGATTTTTTTTACCTGTGTCAATGTGACCATTATGCAGGCCACCTTCAATCATACGGTAGACTTTATTCTGGCCCTCATCCTTCTGGTCGGATCTTCCTGCGGGGCCCAAATCGGGGCGCGAATCAGTAAAAAACTGAAAGGGGATCAGATAAAAATTCTACTGGCGGTGATTATCCTGGTCGTTATGGTTCAGATGTTATTAGGGCTTGTCCTGAGTCCCAAGCTGCTGTTATCCTATAAAGGAGGCCATTAATCATGAACCGGACTATACTCAAAAGATTCGGCTATCCATTTTTTATAGGGATTTTTATTTCAGTTCTTTTCATACCGGCCGTTTATGGAGACAATTCCCCGATCGGTATTGATGTCATTCAACCCCACACCATCCGTATAGGCAGTTTTTTCCCGGGAGGAAAGGTAACCGTCCGGGCGGTGGTACCTAATGGAGATCAAGTCGCCTTCAGGATAGTTGGACCCCGGGAGGATTTAACCCTGATGCGAAAGGGAAGGGTGGGCGGCCTATGGATGAATGTTCAGCAGATTCATTTTAAAAACTTACCAAAAGTGTATCTTCTGTGGACTTCTGAAAAATTGGCTTCTATGGAAGCGGGAGGGGCAGAGAAGGCAATGAAGCTGAATTATCTGTCCGCCCTTTCCGGCAGTCTGGCAACAAAAAATAAGGAAGAGGAATCCCACCTTCTCCATGAACTGATTAAATTAAAAGAGGCCGACCATCTCTACCGGATCTTTGAAGGAACGGTCCGGATTAAACCTTTAGAACAAGGGGCTTGGGCTCAAGCTGATGCTGTGTTGGAACTGCCGCCCAAAATATACCCCGGTTCCTATGGGCTTGAACTGCTGGCCTTTAAAGGGGGAAACGGTCGGTTGCTCCATTCAAGTACCCTTGAGGTAAAATTGGTGGGGTTTCCGGCCTTGATATCCGGGTTGGCTATGCAAAAAGGGCTATTGTATGGGATCCTGGCCGTTCTCATCGCTATGGTCAGCGGTCTGCTCATTGGGATTGTATTCAGTTCCAAAGGCGAACATTAGATTATAACATTAGATCATCGGAGAGCTATTTTTAACTTTTTCTGAAACGGGAGATCAAACGCCTCTGGATAGACGATACTGGATGCTGGATACTGGAAAAACCCAAAAAGCGATATTCGATTTTGTATAAAGTTAATCCAGTATCCAGTATCCAGAAACCAGTACCCGGCATCATTCTCATTGATAAGTCGTATCTTTTGTAAAAAGAGAAAGATCAAACAGGAATGTTAAACCCCTTAAAATATTTTATGGGTCGTAAAAAACAGGATGAGGAGCTGTCCCTCCAGTTCCTTTTTCAGACCTTCCGGGAGCTATTGGATTACAATAACCAGGCCTTGGACCTCATAGCCGATATGGGTGAAAAACTCGGGGGCGATTATCTTTTCGATAAACAATATATTGAAACCGTTGCCAATCAGTTGGAAGAGGTGGTCTATAAGGTCGTTTATGACCTCAATCTGATAACCCCTAAAAAATACCTGGCCCTTTTTGAAGTTTTTGAAAAGGCCAAACTGGAAATCCATGGGGAATTGGATTCCCGGTTCACCCTCCCCAAAGGGGAATATGTTTATCCCCTAATAGAGCTGACCAAAGAAATGTCCGACTATGTTGGGGAAAAAATGGCCACTTTAGGAGAACTCCAAAATCGTTTGGGGTTAAAGGTTCCTGAAGGGTTTGTCATCTCCACCTACGCCTTTAAACAATTCATTGAGCACAATAAACTGGAAGAATGGGTGGCCCCTTTAACCGAAGGAAAGTTTAACCAAGAAGTTATGGAGGAAAGGGCCAGAGAACTAAAAGAGCTGATCCTCAAGGCCAAGATGCCTCCCGACCTCAAAAAGGCCATTCGGAAAGCCCTCTCTGCCTGGAAAAACACTCCTCTCCACGGCTGGGCGGTTCGCAGCAGCGCCGTGGGGGAAGACAGTCAAATCAGTTATGCCGGTCAATATACCACCGTTTTAAATGTTCCTTCTTCCCAAATAGACTCAGGCTACAAGCAAGTCGTGGCCAGTTTGTTTTCTCCCCAGGTCATCAGTTATCGAAATGAAAGGGGCATCCAACAACAGGAAATGGCAATGGCCGTGGGCTGTTTACCCATGATCTCCCCCAAAGTCAGCGGGGTAATTTATACTGCTGATCCTAATGGGTTGGAGGGGGAGGAGATGATCTTGGCGGCTGCCTGGGGGTTGGGGAAATTGGTGGTGGACGGCGAAGGAGAAGTGGACCAATACAAGGTTTCCAAAGCTGATCCTTACCCCATTTTATGGCAGCATATCGGGAAAAAGAGCAAACAGTATGCCCTGGTGGAAGGCCAGGGAATTTCTCTCATTCCCGTCTCTCCGGACCAGCAGGAAGTGCCTTGCCTTGACGGATCCTCCATGCGGGAAATCATTGAAGGGGCCCTCCGCATTGAGCAATATATGAAATCCTTTCAAGATATTGAATGGTCTATCGATCAAGAGGGACAGGTCACCTTTCTCCAGGCACGGCCCCTTCAATTTTCGGGAAAATTGACAATGGATAAAAGCCGGCTGCTTACGGCCGCTCAAAATTATCCGATCCTATTAAAGGACCGAGGGGTCATCGCCAGTAGAGGTATCGGGGCCGGGACCGTTTTTCAAATTCAATCCGAGGAGGAGAGTCAACTTTTCCCCCGCGGTGCGGTTCTGGTTCTAAAACATACTTCTCCCCGAATGTCCAAGCTGGTCCCTCTGGCCAGTGCGGTAGTCACCGATATCGGAGCGGTTACCGGCCATATGGCCACGATCTGCCGGGAGTTCCGGGTTCCCACCATCGTGGATACCTATTCGGCCACCCAGATCTTAAAGTCCGGGATGGAAGTGACCGTCGATGCTGAAGAGAATATAATTTACCAGGGAATTGTCAAAGAACTCCTGACTGCGCAACTGATCGAAAAAATCCCTTATGAAGAAACCTATGAGTTTAAGCTGCTCCGAAGATTGCTCAAGAAGATATCCACTTTGAATATAACCGACCCCCAATCTAATGAATTCGATCCGGCCCATTGTAAAACTTTCCATGATATCATCCGATTTGCCCATGAAATGGCCGTTCGAAAAATTGCCCAAGGCATTCATCCCAGTCAGTTGAGTTTTATTCATTCATTGAATAAGCTTAAACTTCCCATCCCTCTTAATCTAACGGTCCTCGATATCGGGGGAGGAATTAAAAAAGGAATTTCTTCTAATGAAATAAATCTGGAAGAAGTCGATTGCAGGCCTCTGTCTATCCTGCTAACCGCCCTGATTGCCCCCGGGGTGTGGCAGTCCCAGCCGGTTGATTTGGATCTCAAGGGATTTATGTCCAGCTTTTCCCGAAGCCCAACCACCGAGGCCCTTTCCTCGGAAAGACTTAATATAAACCTGGCCATTGTGTCCCGGGAATACCTCAATCTGAATCTGGGTCTGGGATATCATTATAACCTGATTGACGGCAATATGTCCGAGGACCGCAACAGCAATTATATCTATTTTCGTTTTTTTGGGGGGGTGACGGAAGCGAATCGGAGAACCCGAAGGGTAAAACTGTTGGCCCAGATCCTGGAAAAAAACGACTTTGCCGTGGAGAGCAAAGGAGAATTGATCACAGCCAGAATAAAAAAAGTCGAACAGGCCCTGATGGAAGAAAAATTCCGGCTGATCGGTCGATTAATAGGGTTTACCAGGCAGTTGGATGTCTTATTGCGTAACGAAAAAGATATTGATTTCTTTGCCGAAAAATTTTTAAATGAAGGACAGGAGCCTAATCCTGCGGCTGTATAACGGCTCTTTTCAGCACCTTTTATTCATTGAAGGCAGGATCATTCCATCAACGGATGCTGGATACTGGATTGACTTTATACAGAATCGAGTATCGCTTTTTGTTTTTATCCAGTATCCAGAAACCAGTATCCAGTATCGCTCGATTAAAAAAGCCTGGTCCAGAGTTTTAAAATATAGGTTATCAAAGTGACGATGCTATGCGAAAGAGAATGATCGATTAAGAGGCCCAAGAAGGAGGTTTTAATGAAAAAAAATATTTCAGTTATGGTCCTGGATGATGAACCCATTGTGGGGGAACGGTTAAGGCCGGTCCTGGAAAAAGAAGGGTATGAAGTGGAAGTTTTTACCGACAGTCAGAAGGCCTTAAACCGCCTGGAGGAAAAAAATTTTCAGGTCCTGGTTACCGATCTCAAGATGAGCGGGCCCAGTGGGTTGGATGTGTTAAAATTTCTCAAGGACAAGGCCATGGAGACAAAAGCCATTGTTATAACCGGATATGCGACGATCGAGAGGGCCAGAGAAGCACAGATATTAGATGCTGAATTTGTCACCAAACCGTTTAAATTGGAACAGATCGTCAAATTAGTGGATAAGGCGGCCAAAAAATTTAAATAACCCGGAAAGGATGCGCTCCTTGAACGGAGGTCCCATGGAAAAAGTCAACAATGTGATGATTTTGGATGATGAACCGATTGTTTGTGAACGTTTGCGGTCCACCCTGGAAAAGGTCAATTTGGATATTGAGACCTTTATCGATCCCAATGAAGCCATCAAACGATTTGCCGAAAAAAAATTTCAGGTTCTAATCACCGACCTGAAGATGAAAGAGTTGGATGGTATCGAAGTTTTAAAACTGGTTCAGAAGGTTTCTCCTGAAACCAAAGTGATTATCATTACGGGGTTTGCCACCGTGGAGAAGGCCAGGGAAGCCTTAAAGATAGGAGCTTATGATTTTATTGCCAAGCCCTTTAAACTCAGCCAATTGCGGGATTTGGTCATAAAAGCCCTGGAGATTTCCACATAATTTTTGGAGAGAGTGGATTTGGGGGAAAGGATGAAAGAACTATTTTGGAGTAAAAAGGAGGAAAGATGGCCATCATAACCATTTCCAGAGGGACGATGAGCGGAGGGGAGGCCTTGGCTAAATGCCTTTCGGAACGTTTAGGCATCCCTGCGGTCAGCCAGGAGATCTTGCAGGAGGCATCGGATCGTTTTGGGATATCACAAACCCTTCTTCAGCAGCAGTTGGAGAAGACCAAAGGATTGATTCGCGGGATTTCGACGGATCGAAACCTATATTTAACAGCCATTCAACTGGCTTTGGCCGAAAGGGCCCAACGGGGGCCTTTTGTTTATTACGGGCATGCCGGACATCTCCTCCTGAAAGGGGTTCCCCAGGTCTTAAAGGTGCGGGTAATTGCTCCTTTGAACCGTCGTTCCCAGAAACTTGCGGAGACCGAAAAAATATCTTTGGAGGAGGCCAAAAAAAGAATTGAAAAGATAGAAGAAGGCCGGATTAAGTGGACCCGGTTTTTATATGGCGTGGATTGGCGGGATCCTTCTATATACGACCTGGTCATTAATTTGGATGCCATAAGTCTGGAAAGCGCCTGCGAAATGATTGTCGGCACTTTAAGTCAAAAAGAGTTTAAAGAATCTCCTGAGTCTCAGACCATTATTGAAGATTTTCTCTTGGCCAGCCGGGTGAAAGCCCAGTTGGTTGGTCATGATAGAACCAAAGGTTTGGAAATGGCCGTGCGGGCTGAAAAAGGCGTGGTTAAGATTTCCGCCAGCTTTGAGACCGGAGGATTCTTTCACAGTGGAAAGCAACGGATTAAAAATGATCTGATTGAGGTTGCCCGACAGGTGGCTGGTGTAAAAGAGGTTCAAATCGTCGTCGAAGATATATCCATTGCCTTGGACTGAACAAATGTCTTGAAAGGAAAAACTTATGGAAACGGAAATCAATAACGGACACGAAAGACCTGTTTACCTGAAGGCCATCCTCAAAGTAATGGAAGAAGAAAAACCGGTTCTTGAAGGTCTCCTCAAGTTTGCAGATCAAGAGAACAAGCTCGAAGAAAAACAAACCGAATTAGCCCGAGAGCAAAACTCCCTAACATCGGATTTGGTAAAAAATTCAATCTTGCGCAATGATCTGGCGGTAGAACGCACAGAACTAAACAGGCAACTGGTCAAGAATTCCGATCAACGCACTCAGTTAGCCGAAAAGCGCACCGAGATGTCAGCCCAACGCATGGAATTGGATAAGCAACTGGTCAAGAATTCCGATCAAAGGACCCAGTTGGCCGAACAACGCACCGAGATGTCGGCCAATCTGGTGGAAACTTCAAACACACGAACCGAGTTGGCCGAACAACGCACAAAACAGGCCGATGTACGCACAAAACTGATGCAGGAACAGACCAAGCTATCACTGAAAAGTACTGAGCTGGCAGAACATCGGACCGCATTGGCCAATAAACGCACCGACCTGGCAGGTCGAAGGACTGATTTAGCCGACCAAAGAACAGACTTGGCCGACAGGCGTACCCAATTGGCTGACCGGAGGACGGCCCTGGCCGATGAGCGAACCAGTCTCGCTGCCCGACGGACCGCCTTAGCCGATCGGAGAACGACGTTAGCCGATGACCGGACGAAGTTGGCCGGCCGGCGTACCGACCTGGCCGATCAGAGGACGGCTCTGGCTTCCAGGCGCACCGAATTGGCGGATAAGCGAACGGAATGGGCCTCCAATCGAACCGAGTATTCGGTCCAAAGGACCGACCTGGCCAGGGACCGGAACCACCTTGCCGTTATCCGGAATTATTTATCTTCTCATAGAACTATTCTGGCCAAGGAACGAACCATGCTCGCTTTTATTCGGACAGGTCTGGCTCTCATTGCCTTAGGCATCTCTCTGATTCGCTATTTTGGGCTGGGGTTGTGGACGATCATGGATGCCCTGCTGATACTGACCGGTATGGTCACTATGGGTATTTCGATCAAGGCTTATCTATCTGCCTACAAAGAAGAGAAAAATGTTTTACTAATTTTGAGGGAAAAAGTTCGCCCATTAGAAGACTTTGTTCCCCAATAAAGATAGCCATGTTGAATTATCCTGGGGATGATGGAGGAGGAAAAGGTGACGAGATGCACCTATAAGAAAAACCCCTATTCTTTTTCTTAAGAAATTTCCTCTCAGAAATCTCCTTTCCCAGATCCAAACGGTCGGCGATGAGAATTCAACCATCCATGTAAAGTCCCTTTTATCGTACTCTTTTGGCCCCTGAATGTCTAAGGATTTTGGCTGAAACGATCGAGGTGAACGGTTTATCGTGCGGCCTTAGAAAATAACTTTAACGATACTCTTCTTGGCTAAAAAGCGTCTTTTCCTGGAGTTTATCCATTGAAACTTGGTACCAAATTGACCCTCTTTCTGTCATTTATTATTATCTCTGTTCTAGCCGGATATGGTTATCTGGACAGTTTATCCCGGAGGAATATCCTGATTAGAAAAATGGAAGCCGAGACGAGAACGACCGGCCGGATTTTGAAAGTTCTTCTTGAAAATTTTTATCTACCGGAAAAAAAAACCGATATCCAACACCTGATCGACGACATGGTTGAACGGGAAGGGACCCTGGGGATACTACTCTATTACCAGAAAGAAAATACCCTCTTCCGCTCTCATTCTTTAAGCAGTGATATTGGGTCTTATTATACCTCGATCCAGAAATCCATCCGGGAAAATCGTCCTCAAAAAGAATTCGGGATCTATAATAAATTTCCTGTATTTTCTTATGCCTTCCCTTTCAAAAACCAAAAAGGGGGAATCGAAGGAGCCATTGCCATCCTCAGAAACACCTCTTTATTGGAGTATGAAGTCAATAGGGTCAAATGGAATATCTTCATCATAATCTTGATTCTGACTACCGGGATGGTGATTTTGGTTCTTTTCGGCACCAGAAAATGGGTGGCCCTCCCTATCTCGAACCTGATTGACGGGGTTAAACGATTGGCGGGAGGAGATCTGGATCATCGGATTGAGTTAATAAAAAGGGGGGAACTTTCCGAACTGGCCCAAGCCTTTAATCAGATGGCGGTGGATTTAAAAAAGACCCGCCAATCGCTCATTCAAGAGGCCGACGCCCGATTAGAATTAGAGAGAAATCTCAGACGATCCGAAAAATTGGCGACTATAGGACAATTGGCTTCCGGTCTGGCCCATGAGATTGGTACCCCCCTCAACATTATTTCCGGGAGAACGGAACTAATAAAAAGAAGACTGGAAAACCAGGATGAGATTCAAAAGAATCTGGATATCATTCTTGGTCAAATTAAACGAATCACCGGGATTATCCAACAGCTTCTTGGTCTTGTTCGGGGGAAAAGAAAGGAGCGATCCTCTGTCCAGCTCAATCCTTTATTAGACTCCATTCTCGAACTCCTGGAACAGCAAATCCAGAAACAAGGCGTTCGGATTCTTAAAAATTTTCAAGTCGATCTTCCTCCTGTGAAAGGAGACTCGGATCAACTCCAACAGGTGTTTATCAATCTTATCCTCAACGCGGTTCAAGCCATGCCGAACGGAGGAACGCTCAGGCTTTCCACATTCTCTAAAATAGTTACCCGGGAAGGACTCAGGGATATTAAAGAGCCTTATGTTGAAATAGAGGTCCAAGATAATGGAAGTGGAATGGAACATTCAGTCCTGCAAAACCTTTTCCATCCCTTTTTCACAACCAAGGAAACCGGCACCGGCCTGGGGTTGATGGTTAGCCAGGGTATCGTTAAGGATCATGATGGATGGATGGAGGTGG
Organism: uncultured delta proteobacterium; assembly: GCA_963782435.1. Taxonomy (GTDB): domain Bacteria; phylum Desulfobacterota; class RBG-13-43-22; order RBG-13-43-22; family RBG-13-43-22; genus RBG-13-43-22. Next base: position 125,197 of record CAWAKF010000019.1, on the reverse strand, counting down.
AAAGTAAAATAGGGAAAGGGTCTATTTTCAAGGTTTTTCTTCCTGCCTCGGCAAGGGAGGTCAAAAGTGAAGGATAAGGGTTATACTGTATTGATCGTCGATGATGACCCGGAGATGTGCCGATTGCTCTCTGAGATCCTCCAAGGGGAAGGATTTTCCGTTCGGGCCGTAGACGAAAGTCTGGAAGCCGCCCGGATTCTCGGGAAGGAAGATTTCGATATCCTGATTACCGACTTAAATATGAAGGGGTTGAAAGGGCTGGATCTACTTGGGGAGGCCACGAAACTGACTCCCTTAACCCCCGTAATTATTATTACGGCATTTGGAACCATTGAATCGGCCATCCAAGCCATTAAGATGGGGGCCTATGACTATATCACTAAACCTTTTCAAATCGACGAATTGATTCTAACGGTAAAAAAGGCCCTTGAGCATCGCTTATTAAAAAAAGAAGTAGTCCGCTTAAAAAAGGAAGTGGAGATCCGATATCATTTCCATCACCTGATTGGAAGAAGTTCTTCCATGCAAAAAACTTATACCCTGATCGAAAGGATCCAAGAGAGTACCGGAAATGTCCTGATCACCGGTGAAAGTGGAACAGGCAAGGAACTGGTCGCTAAGGCGATTCATTTTAACAGCACGAAAAGGGAAGGTCCTTTTATCGCCGTGAATTGTGCCGCCATTCCGGAAACCCTGTTGGAAAGTGAGCTGTTCGGATATAAAAAAGGGGCTTTCACCGACGCCAAAAGGGATAAAAAAGGGCTGCTTTTCGAAGCCCAGGGGGGGACCATCTTCTTGGATGAGGTGACCGAGATGCCCACTACCCTCCAGGCGAAATTGCTTCGGGTGATTGAAGAGAAGATGGTCCGACCTTTGGGCGATAACCGTTCTTATCCTATGGATGCCAGAATCATCTCGGCTTCCAATCGAAATATGAAAGAGCTCCTTCAGCAAGGACGATTTCGGGAGGATCTTTATTATCGGATAAAGGTAATCGATATCGAACTACCACCCCTGCGGGAACGCCAAGAGGATATCCCTCTTTTGATTAAACATTTTATCGAAAAATATAGACAGGAGGCAAAAACGCCGGTTTCCGGGGTTTCAGTAGATGTGTTGAAAATTTTAACCGATTATTCTTGGCCTGGGAATGTCAGGGAACTGGAAAATGTAGTCCAGAGGGCACTCAACCTCTGTCAACAGGAGATGCTCCTTCCTCAGGATCTACCCTCCTCCCTGCTTTCAGCAGTCGTCAAGGAGGAATCTTTTGAAAAGGAATTCCACAGAAAGCAAACCTTGGATCAGTTAGAAAAGGAATACATCCATAAAGTTCTGATTGAAACGGGAGGGAATAAATCCAAGGCCTCGGAGATTTTAGGCCTGGATCGAAAAACCCTCTACCGAAGGCTTAAGGATTGATAAGCTTATAAAAAAGGGAGCCATTCTTATTAATACGGCCCGTCGATTTGAGAGGTTAACGTCCAAGCCCTAATGAAAACCCTAACGGACTAGTCATAAAAATAGACCTTTTTGAACAGAAAACGGGGAATAATGCCACGTCCGGGGTAATATGCCCCGATTTTTAATGTGAAAACTTTCATTGTTTTTCGGTAACCAAGTATTATTTTTTGGAAAAATACCATTGATAGAGCCTGGCATTATAATTGCTTTTATCTAACTAAACCCTCATGTCCACTCGAAGCGGGCACCACGAGGGATGAAAATTTAACTAAGGTTTCAAGTGAACGACTTGGAATTTAAACTCCCTTGAACCCTTGAAACCTATTTTCGTACTAAAGAAATTTCACTTTTGATGGACAATGGTATGCGTCATAACTATAATGGACAAAAATCCAATCAGGAGGAACTTAAATGGAAAAAATAGAACGTATTTTAGTAGTTACCAGGACGACCAAATACTCTCAGAAAGCCGTGGATCAAGGAGTTTTACTGACCAAGAACCTGGGAGCGAAGTTGACCATTCTTCACTGTATCTACAACCCTTTTCACATGAAAGGCTGGAACCTGCCCTTGCCTTCTCTCCCGGCCCTTGAGAATGAATATAAAAAAATGCTGGAGGATGCAAAATCCGATTTGGATCAAATGGTCGCCCGGGGAAAAAACTCGGGGATGGCCATTGAAATAATTATCTGCACAGCTGAGCCCAACAAGGAGGTTTTTAGGATTATTCATGAGAAGAAGATTGATCTTTTGATCCTGCGAGCACATACGGAGGGGCATATTGAACATCTATTATTCGGCGGGAGTAACGAAGAAATCATTCGAAAAATGCCCTGCTCCATCATGATGGTCAAAGATGAGCCGAAAGCGGTTCCATATCCCAATGATTAAAAAAATAATTAATACGGGTTAGGTACGGAAGTTGTCTTGGGTTGGCCTTGGTAAGGGAAGGGGGTATCATGGAAGCACGTTTTTTGGATGCGGAAGAAGTTCAGCATAGTTCGATCGCCGATCTTTGGAAAGAATTCTCCTCCAGTGAAGCAGGACTATCCACAGCTGAAGTTCAGGTGCGACTTCAAAAATATGGCTTTAACGAGATTGAAGAAAAAAAAGTCAGCCCCTTAAGAAAATTCTTGGGTTATTTTTGGGGTCCCATTCCCTGGATGATCGAAATCGCAGCGATCCTCTCCGCCGCCGTCCGGCATTGGGACGATTTAATCATCATCTTGATCCTGCTGTTGTTTAACGCCCTAGTCGGTTTCTGGCAGGAATACAAGGCGGCCAATGCCCTGGAGGCTTTGAAAAAGCAATTGGCCCTGAAGGCACGGGCCCTTCGGGATCGAAAATGGCAGGAACTTCCTTCCAAACAATTGGTCCCTGGGGATGTCATCCGTCTCCGCCTGGGGGAAATCATTCCCGCCGACATCAAACTTTTTGAGGGCGAATTTCTCAGTGTGGATCAGTCCGCTTTGACCGGGGAGTCCTTGCCGGTGAATAAAAAAGTCGGGGAAATTGCCTATTCCGGATCTGTGGTCAAACAGGGGGAGATGGTCGGGCTGGTGACCGGTACCGGTTCCAATACCTACTTTGGCCGCACAGCTAAATTGGTTCAGGCTGCCGGGGCGGTTTCACATTTCCAGAAAGCGGTTTTGCAAATCGGTGATTACCTGATTTACTTGAGTCTGGGATTGGTGGCCATACTAATCCTGGTGCAATTGGAACGAGGTGACCGTATTCTGACACTAGTCCAGTTCGCCCTTATTCTCACCGTCGCCTCCATTCCCGTTGCCTTACCGGCAGTTCTTTCGGTAACAATGGCAGTGGGGGCACTGGCCCTTTCCAAAATGAAAGCCATTGTTACCCACCTTGAATCGATAGAGGAGATGGCTGGCATTGACATCTTATGTTCTGATAAAACCGGCACCCTCACCCAGAACAAACTCACTCTTGGGGACCCTCTGGCTTTTGGCGCAAATTCCCCTGAAGAGGTGGTCCTTTATGGGGCGCTGGCTTCCAAAGAAGAAGATCCGGATCCGATCGACTTGGCTGTACTGGCCGGCTTAAAGGATAAGGAGGCCTTGCAAAAATATACCCATGTCCAATTTGTGCCCTTTGATCCTGTTCACAAAAAGACTGAGAGCACCATTAAAAATTCTGAGAATCGAACCTTCAAGGTGGCCAAGGGTGCTCCCCAAGTCATCATGGGACTATGTCGAATGGACCGGGACATGGCGGTTATGGCTCAAAAAGCTGTAGATGACTTAGCGTCCAAAGGATATCGCACTTTAGGAGTGGCGCGAACGGAGAATAACGATTCTTGGAATTTCCTGGGGATTTTGCCCCTTTTTGATCCACCTCGGGAAGACTCAGCGGACACCATTGCCAATGCCAGAAAACACGGGATCGAGATCAAAATGGTGACTGGGGATGATGTGGCCATCGGGCGGGAGATCTCCCGAAAACTGGGATTGGGTGAAGACATCCAGCCGGCCACCCAGATATTCAAGAAAGATACGAATATTGATCGGTTGAGCCCAGAAACAGTCACCCAAATCGAAAAAGCCGCTGGTTATGCGCGGGTTTTTCCCGAACACAAGTATGGAATTGTCCGGGCTTTGCAATCCAGGGGGCACATTGTCGGTATGACCGGGGATGGGGTTAACGATGCCCCGGCTATCAAACAGGCCGATGTCGGCATTGCCGTTAGCGGCGCCACGGATGCAGCCCGGGCTGCAGCCGACCTGGTTCTCACCGCTCCAGGCCTTTCGGTCATTGTCCGGGCGGTGGAAGAAGCGAGGAAAATATTCGAGCGGATGAACAGTTATGCCATTTACCGCATTGTAGAGACCATCCGTATTATGTTTTTCGTTGTCCTGGCCATGGTCTTTTTTAACTTTTATCCGATCACTGCCGTCATGATAATTCTTCTGGCCCTATTCAATGATGTCCCCATCATGGCCATTGCCTTTGACCATACCTTGGTTGATCCCAATCCGGTAAAATGGAACATGCACCGGGTTTTGACGATTTCCACGGTATTGGGCCTTACGGGAGTGATGGGAAGTTTCCTGATGTTGATCATTGCCAAAGATTGGCTCCACTTGGATATTGCCCAGATTCAAACCTTTATTTTTTTGAAAATGGCCGTGGCCGGACATCTCACCCTTTTTGTAACCCGGACTCCCCGCATGTTTTTAAAAAAGCCATTTCCCGCGCCGATTCTCCTTTGGTCGGCTATTATCACCAAGCTCCTGGCCACCCTCTTCGTTGTTTATCCCTTCGGTCTGATTACCCCTATCCATTGGAGAGCTGTAGGGGTCATCTGGGCCTATTGTATCGTCTGGCTCTTCATGGGTGATTTGGCCAAACTGGCGGTTATCCGGCGCTTAGAAATGAATAGCCCCCGGCACATCAGCTTCCTTAAGGTGGTGAAAACGTGGCTTAATCCTTAAAGTTTCCCTCGTGTGTTGCCCCCTCTCCGGAAATGGAACGTAGCTTTTCCAAGGAAGGGGTTGGCCGACATGATTATGGGAAACGCTCTGAACATATTCACCATTAACAGCGGCTCTTCCCGCATCAAATTTTTCCTTTATACCTTGCGGGACACCGAGTGTTTACGTTTAAAGAGGGGGTGGGAAGATTCGGGGTCAACCAAGGATTTTTTCAGGATAAAGATTACAACGGGAATTGACTTACTATCCAAAAAGCGGATAGGCATGTCCTGGTGGCCAAAGAGAAAAGCCAGTACCTCCAAAAACTCAGAGCAACAGAATTGATTGCCCCATTTTGCTACAGTTGGTCTCAATTTTCCACAATCATATTCTTCTTCATTTTTCTGAATTATTATAACCAATTGAAAATAAACAATTTTTATATTTACCGGGTTTGGCATTGTTATTGCTTTTTTAGTAAAAGAAGTGCCTTATTGCTTTTTCTACGAAAATATCATGCAGAATATCAATAAAAAAAGGATTCAGATCATCGAAGATGATGAAGAGATGAGGTCTTTGTTAAAGGATTTCTTAAGGGAAGAAGGCTATGAGGCGGAAGCGGTGAGCAATGGCTCCGAGACCTTGAGGAAGCTCGACAAAACACTTTACGATCTGATTATCACTGATATTCGCATGCCCGGTTTGACGGGATTAGATATCCTCCCAGCGCTTAGAGAAATGCAACCGCAAGCGTCCATTATTGTCATTACCGCTTTTGGAAGTGAAGAAACCCAACAAAAGGCCCTGAAAAGAGGGGCAAACGCTTATTTGGAAAAGCCCCTCTGTTTTAATCACCTGGGGCAGATGATTCAAGAGCTGATCTCAACAAAAAGGAGGGAAGACAGGAAAAGTTAAGGGAGGTAGCTCCTCGTCTCAATTTCTCCTGAAGAAAAAAAGATGAACCCTGTTAAAATCCTTCATATCGATGCTGATTATCAAATCGTTTACTTTATCCTTCTCGAGGGGACCTTGATTAAGACTCCTATTCCGATGGGAAGGGCTATAAAAATGCTTAAGAATGAAAGCTTTGATTTAATTCTCTCTGAACCGCAGCATCTGGCAATACTTACCCCCAAACCCAGGACAGATCAAAGAAAAATTTAAAGATCTCCTTTCCGCTAAGGAGTTGCAATAAACTTTGGCCATCAGACGATGATTGTTGAATTAAACATAATTAAATCCAGGACGTATGAAAGGAGGCCATTATGTGCTATTCAGGTAAAGTAAGAGTATTGGTTTCTTGGGTGTTATTCTTATCCATTTTGATTTTCTTTACCGGCCAGCCAATTCCTTCCTGGGCTGTGGAAAAAGAAAAATCTTATGACCTGAGTTCGGCCATAATTCGGATCGCCAGAGAAACTATTCCGGCAGTGGTCCATATTGAAGTAACGGAGCGTCAGGAAGTCGTTAATCCCATGACGCCCTTTGAAAGCGATCCTTTTTTTCGCCGTTTTTTTAATATTCCCCAAATGCCCAAGAAGTTTAAAAGGGAGTTGAAAGGAATAGGAACAGGGATGATTATGGATTCTCAGGGTCATATCCTCACCAATCACCATGTGGTCGGTGGAGCGACCAAAATCGAGGTACTGCTTTCTGATGGACGTCGCTACCCCGGCCAGGTAGTTGGGACAGACCCGAAAACCGACCTGGCCGTCATTAAAATCTCTGCCAAGGAACCGTTACCCCATGTGGTCTTCGGAGATTCGGACAAGGTGGAAGTGGGGGAGTGGGTGGTAGCCATCGGACACCCTCGTGGCCTTGACCAGACCGTTACTCAGGGAATCATCAGTGCCAAACATCGCCGGGGGATTATGGACCCCAGCAGTTATCAGGATTTTTTACAGACCGATGCGGCCATCAACCCTGGAAACAGCGGAGGACCCTTGATCGATCTGAGTGGAAAAGTGATCGGGGTCAATGCTGTTATTGTATCAGAATCGGGTGGTTTTGAAGGCATCGGCTTTACTATTCCGATTAATATAGCTCAACATGTGTCCCGGGCCCTTATTGCTCATGGAAAGGTGGAACGGGGTTGGTTGGGAGTAACCATCCGGGATCTGACTCCTGATTTGGCCAAGAAGGTCCAGGTGCAGTCTCCCAAAGGAGCCCTGATTGAGGAGGTGGTTAAAGGAGGCCCGGCTGAAAAAGCGGGGATAAGAAAAAATGATGTGGTGGTCGCTTTCCGGGGAAAAGAAATTCTCGATTCCGGTGCCTTTCAAAATGCGGTTGGCGATAGCCCTATCGGAACCGAAGCGAAAATCACGATTTTCAGAAAGGATCAAAAGCAAGAATTTACAGTTAAGATCGGAAATCTGGAGGTTGCCAAAACAGTCCTTGCTGCTGAAGCCAGAAATCGTTTAGGGATAAAAATCAGGGAACCCAATGCCCTGGAGGTCAGTAAATACGGCCTTTCTTCCAAACAAGGCGTAGTGATCACCTGGATAGATCCCCATAGCCCCCTCAAAGGGGCTGGTTTTGAGGTAGGAGACATGATTCTGGCTATCAACAATCAACCGGTTGAGAACGTTGAAGGGCTTGTCGATCTGGTCACTCTATTAAAACCCAAACAAAAAGTTTCGCTCACGGCCCTTGACCATCGGACCGGGAATACCGGTACGATCCTGGTAGTAATTCACTGAAGGAGCATGCAGGGTGTAGCCTAATTCTAAAAACGGGAATACCGGTTTTCCTGAAGACCCCTTTTCAGGCAAGGAACTACCATTCGGCTTTAATAAGTTAAGAAATCCTAATATTATTTTTTCTTGACCTGAGGACCGATCGGTCTTATCTAAGAAGTATGATATTAAATTCATGGGAGGTGGAACTTGAAGCCTAACAGAGGTTTCAACTGGAAGATCTATATGGTCCTTTTGCTCGTACTCTTTTTTTTCTCCAGGGGTTCCCAGGGAGCCATGGCCGAAAAAGTTCATGAGTCGATTTTATCCAATGGGCTTAAAGTAATTCTGCTGGAAAATCATAAGGCTCCTGAAATTACTTTTCAGGTCTGGTACCGGGTGGGGTCCAGAAATGAAACCTGGGGAAAGACCGGTCTTTCCCATATGCTGGAACATATGATGTTCAAAGGAACCAAGAAGGTTAAGGGGGAGGAATTCACCCGGGCCGTTGAGGAGATCGGCGGTAATGACAATGCCTTTACTTCCAACGATTTTACCGCCTACTATGAAAATGTTAGTGCCGACCGGGTTCAGGTGCCCATCGACCTGGAAGCGGACCGCATGCAGAATCTCCTACTCAAAGAAGAAGACTTCCGAACCGAACGGATGGTGGTTCTGGAGGAACGGCGGATGCGCACCGAAGACAGCCCCCAATCCTATCTGGCCGAACAGGTGGAAGCGATGGCCTTTCAAACCTCTCCTTACCACTGGCCGACCATCGGCTGGTATGAAGATATCGAGCGATTTACCCTGAAAAATCTCAAAAATTACTACCAAATCCATTATAACCCGTCCAATGCCTTCCTGGTGGTCGTGGGGGACTTTAAGAAGGAGGAGCTTTTGCCCCGTCTGGAAAAGGCCTTCGGCTCCATCCACAAAGGGGAAGTCCCTGAACAGAAGAGAGGGATTGATCCCCCGCAGACCGGGGAAAGAATAACCCTGGTCACCCGGGAGGCAGAGCTGCCTTATATTATTATGGGGTATCATGTGCCGAATCTGCACCAGCCGGACAGCTATGTATTGGAAGTGATCGCCGCCCTTCTATCCGGAGGGAAAAGTTCGAGGTTCTATCAACACCTGGTTAGGGAACAGCAACTGGCTTTGAGCGCCGGTGCCGACAATGATCTTCTTTCCAAGGACCCCAATCTTTTTACCCTTTCGGCGCAGCCCTTCCCTGGAAAAAAGGCCGGTGAATTGGAAAAAGCCCTGGACCAGGAGATTGAGCGCCTCCAAAAAGAGCCGGTGGGAGTCGCTGAATTGCAGAAGGTCAAGAATCAATTGGAAGCCTCTTTTATCTATGGTCAGGATTCTCTTTTTTATCAGGCCATGGTCCTGGCCCAATATGAAATTGCCGGAAGTTGGAAAATAGTTGATGACTATATCCCCGCCATCCGGAAAGTCACCCCGGAAGATATTCAACGAGTGGCTAAGAAATATCTTCTTCCGGGAAACCGGACTGTGGGAATTCTAATCCCCCTCCCTCCCAAGGAAGGCGGACCGATGAAAACCATCCCTTCAGGGCCAGGGCACATTATCAGGTGAGGAGGAGTGACCGATATGACCAGTAAATCAATACGTCTGATCTTCATAGTTTTTTTGGTCTTTACCTGTTGGATCGGGACGATCAGATCTGTGGCGGCCATGCCTCCCGTGAAACGGCTCACATATCCCAACAATATGGTGCTACTCCTTTCCGAGGAACATTCACTCCCCTTTATAACCTTGCAATTGGTGATCGACGGAGGGTCCCGGCTGGATCCTGACGGGCAAAGAAGGGCTGGCTTTTTTAACCGCAAAAGGGTTGCTCCTGGGGACGGCAAAACAGGATGTGGTCGCTATAAACGAGGCCCTCGATTTCATGGGGGCTTCCTTGAACGCCTCGGCCAACAAGGATTATACCTCGATTAGTCTCCGGGTTTTGAAAAAAGATCTGGAAAAAGGGCTGGGGCTTTTGGCGGATACGATAAACCGGCCTGTTTTCCCCGAGGAAGAGCTGCGAAAAGAAGCCAATAAAATTCTAGGAGCCATTAAGTCCTCGGAAGAAGACCCCGGAGAGATTGCAGAAAAGGCTTTTTATAAGGCTGTTTTCCCGGACAGTCCCTACAGTCATCCGGTGGAAGGGATGAAGGAGACCGTTCCCGGAATTACCCGGGAGGATGTCGTTCGTTTTTATAAAACTTTTTATCATCCCAATAATACCATCTTATCTATTGTTGGAGATATTACCTTGGAGGAGGTAAAGACCCAAATCATTCCCCTCTTCGCCGAATGGTCTCAAGGCCCGATTCCAAAGGCTAACCTTAAACAGGATTTTTCCCCAAAAGGTGCAATGGTCCGGATCAATCGTGATCTGGCCCAGTCCAATATCATCATCGGAGGAATCGGGGTGGAAAGATCCAATCCGGATTATTATGCCTTGACGGTCATGAATTATATCCTTGGGGGAGGGGGGTTCGGTTCGAGATTGATGGACGAGATCCGTATCAAGCGGGGCCTGGCTTATTCGGTGGGCAGTTTTTTCGATCCCAAGAAATTTCAAGGTTCTTTCCAGGTGATCTTGCAGACCAAGAATGCCTCGGCCCGAGAGGCGATTGCCTTGACCTTGAAACAAATGGAGTTGATCCGCAAAGAGCCGGTCTCATCCGAAGCCCTGCAGCGGGCCCAAAATTACCTGATCGGCAGTTTCCCTATGCGATTCGATACCCAGGGGAAATTGGTCAATTTCCTTTCCCAAGTGGAATATTTCGGACTTGGCCTGGACTATCCGGAAAAATATCCTTCTCTGATCAAGGCGGTCAGCCGGGAAGAGGTGCTTCGGGTGGCCAGAAAATACCTTCATCCGGAGCAGTCCATCCAGGTGATCGTGGGAAATCTGAAAGAAGCAGGACTGGTTGCCCCCGATCAATAATCGTCCCCTTTGGTTTTTTAAAAAGGAAGGCCAAGGAACGAAGAAACTTAAGGTTAATCCGGGGTCGGTTTAGGGAAATAAAGGGCTTTCTCCTTTCCGGAAAAATGATTGGACCTTCCAGATAGTATTCCCTTCACTTTATTAGATAAACGGCCCGAATTGCCCCCCCAAGAAACGGTTGATTTTTCAGCAACTTAACCCGGAAAACAGCTCTAAACCTGTCACGTCTCCAATTTACTGCTCTTTTGCTTATCCTTTAAATTATTTGACAAAATATTTTATAATGCTTAACTTTTTTTCAATATATCGTAAAACGATATTGTAAACCGTTATCATAAAGGAGAACTTTTTAGCTTGATTATTAAAGGATTTTATTTGGGATTTGTCAGGATTCATATATTGCATCATGCCGCTAAAGAGCCGGTTTATGGGCTATGGTTAATTGAGGAGCTTCGGCGACATGGATATAAATTGGGTCCTGGAACGCTTTATCCGATCCTTCATAAGATGCAAAGAGACAATCATATAAAATCCTACCCGGTACTTGTTGAGGGCCGGATAAGGAAATATTATAAAATAACCCCTGCAGGGAGGAAAATCCTGACAGAGGCGAAAAAAAAAGTCCGAGAACTGATTCAAGAGATTGAAGGCTAAACCTGTTTTGAGATGGGTTAAAAAGTCGCATGGCTCTTCAGGTGAAACTGTTTTTACTTTTTGAGTCTATTCCTAAAATTAGCTGAAGCCAAAAAGGTAATTATTGGCGTTACCCGAGCCTCGGACCTCTTTAAATTGAAATTAAAATGAGAAGGGGGGGGGGATAAAAAGCGGCAGGAAGAAAGTGTTCCGATGATTGAGGAGCAAGGGGTTTGTTTGGAGAAGGCGATGATAAAATAAAAATAACTGAAATGGAGGGCAATCCATGAAGAAGCATAAACGATTTCTTGACCCAAAATATCCAAGAACAAATCTAAATCCAACAAAAATAAACCGGTCTAACCCTATCAAGCCACTCTTATTGATAGGAATCCTGGCGGCTATTTTCCCCTTTTTATTTGGGGCCTTGGCGGCCTGGGCAGGCCCTCCTTTTTTTACTGATGATCCGGAACCCGCAGAATATCAACACGGGGAGTTTTACATGGCCTCTCAGTATATCGACAGCCAGGATGGCAAATCGGGCACATTGCCACACTTTGAATTTAATTATGGGGTCCTTCCCAATGTGCACCTCCACTTAATCGCCCCTCTTCAATATGTCAAACCGGAAGGGGAGAGTTCCCAATACGGTTATGGAGATACCGAAATCGGCGTCAAGTTTCGTTTTGTCCAGGAAACCGATTCGAGGCCTATGGTAGGCACCTTTCCGATAGTCCTTTTACCCACAGGAGACAAGGATAATGGATTGGGAGGTGGGGAGACCCAGTTATTTTTACCCATCTGGGCACAGAAAAGCTGGGGTCCCTGGACTACCTATGGTGGGGGAGGATATTGGATCAATCCGGGAGAAGGTAATAAAAACTGGTGGTTTTTCGGTTGGTTGGTACAACGGGAGATTACCGAACAGTTCACTGTGGGGGCCGAGGTTTTCCACCGGACCATCAGCCATGAAGGCGGGGACGAAACCACCGGGTTTCAAGTCGGAGGGATCGTCAATCTCACCGAAAACCATCATATCCTATTGTCCGCCGGCCGGGACTTTAACGGGTCCAACAACCTTACCACTTATATCGGTTATCAATTTACATTCGGGCCAAAGGAACAAAAAACAAGCTTGCTTTTAAAACCAAACCAATAGGAGGCACCATGAATAATTTTCTATTAATGTCTCATGCGGTTTTGGGCTCTCTCCTGGGTCTGGCGGGGGTCTGGCTTTTCGTAGACGTGCTGAATGCCAAAGAAGAAAACCAGGCCAGAATCAGGTTCATGAGTTTATTGATCGCCGTTGTCATGTGGCTGACTTATTTCTTGGCCGGTTATTTTTATGTCGTTCACTATGGGGCCGATAAGGCCTTCATACTGAAAGGACCCTGGCCCTTCGCCCACGACTTTTTCATGGAATCAAAAGAGCATGTGGTAATGATGATTCTTATGTTGGCTACCTATCTGCCAATAATCGCTCATAACAACCTGGCCGTAAACAAAGGGGCCCGTAAGATTGTGCTCTGGTCTACAGGGCTGCTTATCCTGACCACCGTGGCCATGGAGGGTGCCGGCGCCATAATCAGCATGGGTGTCCGGGTTGCTTTGCTCCCCCATTAAAAGGAATGAGGTGAAAACATGGAAGATATCAAAATTGGAAAGTTTGGCAGATCCTTTGGCTTATCCTTTGCTATTGCCAGCTTATTCAGCGTAGTTCTGCTAATCTTAAAAGAAACCAATCAACAAACGGTCATGGCCTGGATGAAGGCGGCTACTTCCCATCATTGGATTACGCATACCCTTCTTGATCTTATTGTCTTTGTCGTCCTGGGACTGGTCTTTGCCAAAGCCAATAACGGTCAGGGAATAAAAATAAGTTCTAATGGGTTGAATGCCATGATTGTGGGAGCCTTTATCGTCAGTGGCATTTTGATCGCCGGATTCTATCTCATCGTCGGCTAATCCATAAGTCAGAACCCCATTTCGGTCCCTGCATGGACTGATTTAATCAGTTTCAGGGAAGAGAGTCTTAACCAACCCCGCCTCTACTTCCTTGAGCGATCGAGAAATTCGATCAGTATGGGGCCATGTTGCCGGGGGTGGATATGTTTACCATGAGGCGTTCCGATGACCCGGATAACGGATTTTACAGTCCGGGTCATCCTGCTTTTTCCCAATGTGCCGTTGCCCTGGAAGTCCCTCATATACTCTGGTAACGGTGAATAGGATAATAATTTTGATCCTCCAAGAATAGTGCCGGATGCTGGATGCTGGATACTGGATAAAAACAATCCGGTATCCAGTATCGGTAGTTTTATCCAGCATCGTCCCAAAAGAGAAGATTTTTCTCGCGTAATTCAGAAAAAGTTAGAGATAAATTCTTAGCTGAAATAAGAAAAGATTGTCCTGTAATCCGGATCTGTCATAAAATGTCGATCATTCCTTGAAAAGCTCGGTACTCAAGTATCGCTCCCCCGTGCTGGGGAGAATGATTACAATCTGTTTCCCTCGACTTTCAGGCCGCTTGGCGATTTCAAAGGCTGCAGCCAGGGCCGCACCGGAAGAAATACCGCATAGAATCCCTTCCAGCCTGGCCGCCTCTCTGGCCATCTCAAAGGCTTGTTCATTGGTCACGGGGATGACTTCGTCAATAATCGCAGTATTCAGGACCTGGGGGACAAAACCGGCCCCGATACCCTGGATTTTGTGAGGACCGGGGTTCCCTCCGGATAGCACCGGCGAATCGGCGGGTTCAACGGCGATAGCTTTGAAAGATTGTTTGCGGTTTTTAATCACCTCCGATACGCCGGTGATGGTTCCCCCGGTTCCCACACCGGCAATCAGCATATCCACTCCCCCTTTGGTATCACGCCATATTTCCTCAGCCGTCGTTTGGCGGTGAATTTCCGGATTAGCCGGATTGCTGAACTGGTCGGGCATATAGGCGTTAGAGGTCTCTGAAATGATCTCACGGGCTTTATTGATGGCCCCCTTCATTCCCGTAGACCCCGGAGTGAGGATCAATTCAGCGCCCAAATGCTTAAGCAGTTTCCTCCTTTCCATACTCATCGTTTCCGGCATGGTCAGAATTAAATGATACCCTTTGATTGCGCAGACAAAGGCCAAAGCGATTCCGGTATTCCCGCTGGTAGGTTCCACAATCACAGTGTCGGCTCGAATGAGCCCTTGTTTTTCGGCAGTCTCGATCATGGCCACACCAATGCGGTCTTTTACGCTGCCGAGTGGATTCCTAAACTCCAGCTTAGCCAGGAGGGTCGCTGGCAACCCTTTCGAGATCTTATTCAGACGAACCAGGGGCGTCGAACCCGTCGTTTTAGTAACACTTTCAAAAATGTCAGCCATGTTTAATTTTTTTCCTTTTCTCTTTGATGTCCCGATTAACTAAAAGGATGCGGGAAAAATCGCTTTTTCAGTAACCTGTTATTTCCCCCTAAAAACCAGTTCAGGCCTTTTCAGGAAAACATGCATGTCTTGCGGTATGGATTCTGTGATCCAGACATTTCCACCGATTACGGAGCGGGCCCCAATAACCGTATCTCCGCCCAGAATGGTGGCTCCGGAATAGATGATCACGTCATCTTCGATGGTAGGGTGCCGCTTTTGCTCCCTTAGTTTTTCGGTAGCCCCCCTGGGTACAGACATGGCCCCGAGGGTTACTCCCTGATAGATCCTGACCCGATTCCCAATGATGGTGGTTTCGCCGATGACCACACCGGTTCCATGATCGATGAAGAAACTCTCCCCGATATGAGCTCCCGGGTGGATATCGATGCCCGTTTTACTGTGAGCATACTCCGTCATCATGCGAGGCATAAGAGGGATGCCTTGATCTAAGATCTGGTGGGCCAGGCGGTACACCGTAATAGTAAAAAGGCCGGGATAGCTGAATATAATCTCATCAGGGCTTTGAGCGGCAGGATCCCCTTCCAAGGCCGCACGGACATCTTTAGAAAGCGTTGAGCGCAACCGGGGTAGCGCTTTTAAAAATTCTATGGTAGTTTCCTGACCTCTCTCTTCACAATGGGTACAGGGTTGATTATAGCGGAGGCATTCATGTCGGATACACAGCGTGATTTGCTCGGATAGAATTTGAAAAAAGGAGGTCTCCTCCTCCCCCAGGTAATACTCGAGATTCAGGTCATCAACCCGCGAACGAATAAAATACCCCGGGAAGAGGAGCCGCCTGGCTCTTTCAATGATATCGACAGTGGAATCAAGTGAAGGAAGAGGTTCTGGGCTGATATGGGCAAAACTGTCTTCCTCATAGCAGGTTTGGACGAGTTCATGGACGAGTGTTGGGATTTTTTGACGATACTCCCTTGTGGCCCCGGCTTGTATTTTGCATTCATCTTGTTTAGGTGAGTCACCCATATCTGCCTACACTCCTTGCAGTGTTTCTGATTTAGATCTTTGGCCTGATCAACACAGCCCTTCCCCCGCGAGCGGCATAATGTCTTGCCCGAGTCGATTTTTATTAATTTCTAAGAACTTCCTTTTAATAGAGAGAGTATAAAATTAGAAAAATGCAAGGTCAAGGAGAAAAACGGGAAAAAACGGGTTGCAAATTGAATCCTATTGAATGTTACCAAGGGGGGATAAGATAAAGGATTGAATCGTAGGCAGTCAGGTAAACACCCAAGGGTGTCCTGCCAAAGGTCGTGAAACCACCCGTTCCGTCATAGGAAAGCAGGCGACCGGACCGAAAACGCTCCAAAGAAGCATGAGTCAAAGACCAACCCTGGCTGGTTTTTTTCTTCTTTTTAACCAGTATAATCAGGCCTTCCCTCCTCAATGGTCTCTTCTTCGATTAAAAGTTGATCATAGCGGTCAAATGAAAAGCATAGACCACCAGCAAGATCCAGGCGATTGGAAAAATAATAATCATTATTGGTTTCATTGTCGAAAGCCTTAAGCCTCTCCCTTAATCTTTAATAACACAATTTCCCCCCTTTTATTATTATGTCAGGTTTATAAAATTGGGTTTGATTTAAAAAATGCCCAAGGCTTTATGGATGGCCGGCCCACATTCTCCGGCTCATATGAGTCCTATGCCACATCGCCGGCCCCCACATCCCAACCTGGGCGGCCTGGTCCGGGGTGAGATAACTTCTTGCCTCCAGCCTAAAATCAACGATTTTCATTTGTAATTGGGTTTTCAGCTCATTAAGCTCCTTTTGCTTGGCAATAATCTTGTCTCTATCCGGGGTTGGAACCGTCCAAAGGGTTTTTAGCTCCAGACGTTTGACCTTCATATCGTTACGCAACAACACAGTATCCTTGCGGAACTTTTCTCCCAAGGCCTGCAGCTTTGTTTTTTGTTCCGGAGTGATATTCAATAAGTTGCGGTGATGGGTTCTAAAGCCTTCTCCCGGATGACCATCTTCCGGAACCATGGCATAAACGCTTCCAGCCATTATGAATAAAACAAATAGCAATACAAAAATTTTAGTTTTACTGATCATTTTTCTTTCCTTCCGTTTTTTTTAATTTCAAATATCTTAAATGGTTTACCCCTGCTTCGAAATTTTAGCATCTTTTACTCTTTTCGGGTTTAATGCCTACCCCCTTTCAAACTTGTTTTTTAGGCCCTCAGGGCTTTCTTTAAAAGATAGAGATTGTTCTTTTAGACATTAGGATTTTTGTGAAGTTAAAAATATTAAAATTCTTCCGATTAAATGATTGCTCTGAAGTTGGTTTGGTTTGGAGAAGGGTTAATAAATAATTTAACTTTATAGGATTACTGCCGGTCTACCAAGAACAAGGCCCCCCCTGAAACATCAACGGGAGTGCAATCTCACCACCTATTCTAAAATGAATCCCGAGGGAGATCAAGGCCATGCCTCAGCTAAAAATAAATAAACCCCTTGAAGCAGATATCTGCATCCATCTTTTTTCGGTATCGGCGGCCATGGTCGGTGTATGCCTGACGGTGATCGGCCTTATCCGTGTTGTTATCTCCGTAAAGCAGGTTGATACCTTAGCCGATGATTTCCTTGCTATTGATGCCCTTTTTTTCCTCTGCTCCTGTCTCTGTGCCTATTGGGTTTTACGGATGCGCAGTATCCGCCGAATTCATCGCCTGGAACGGATTGCCGATGGGGCTTTTATCCTGGGTTTGATTTTGATGGTCGCTGTTTGCGGTATTATCGGCTGGGCCATTTTTTAGCAAAAATTGAAGTTAAAAAAATCTATTTGGTCCCCTATTGTTCCTGTTATTTCATGGGGGGTATCTAAATGATTTGAAATTTATTTTCCTTGAATCTAAGTTCTCGTATCGGGTCGGGGGGGGATCTCTATTGGTTGTTCCAAAATGATATCTTTTTTAATGTAGATCGCGCGGGCTTTTTCCCTTAACGAGGGCAGCCTTTTGGCAAACAGGAGGGCGCCTGCTATACAGGCAACCCCGCCGAAAATAAGGGTCGTCGGGGCACCAAGACTGCTGGCCATCAAACCGGCCAATAAACTGCCAAAGGGGGTCATCCCCCTGAGGGCCATGGTATAAAAACTCATCACTCTTCCGCGTTTATCATCCTCGACGAGAGTCTGGATTATGGTATTACTCGAGGCCATTTGAACCATCATCCCAAAACCGGTAATAACCATCAAACCCAGAGAAAGCCAAATGAGCCGAGAGAGGGAAAAAACAATGAGTCCGGTCCCAAAAGTGCACGAAGCCATGACAATGATCCGACCCAACCCTAAGACACTCTTTCTCGAAGCCAGGAAAACGGCACCGGCCAAGGCCCCGACGCCTGAACATCCTACAAGAAAACCAAGGGTATGTGATCCCCCATGGAGGATGTCTTTGGCAAAAATAGGCATTAGGGTTGTGTAAGGCATTCCCATCAGACTGATAAGGGCCAAAAGCAACAACAAAGAACGGATGGGAGCAAATCCAAAGGCATAAGAAAAACCTTCCTTCAACCCCTGCCACACTTGGGTTCTTCCGCTCATTTTTTTGACTGAAGCAAATTTCATGGCCAATAAGGAACCAATAACGGCAATGTAACTCAAGCCATTGATCAAAAAACAGACTCCCTCGCCTACAACTGCTATCAACATGCCGGCGATGGCCGGTCCGAATAATCGGGCGCTGTTCACCAGGGAGGAGTTCAAGGCAATGGCATTGCCCAAATCCTCCTTTCTTTCCACCATTTGTATCACAAATGACTGACGTATCGGCATATCAAAAGCATTAACCAATCCCAGAGCGATTGAAAGAATTATTAGGTGAGTTACATTGATCAATCCTTCCAGGGTGAGGAAAGCTAAGATCAAAGCCTGGATCATAGCAAGGACTTGAGTAACCACCAAGGCTCTTCGAAGAGGCCATCGGTCGGCTAAAACGCCGGCTATTGGAGCAAACAGAAAGGTGGAAATGGACCCCATAAATCCGACTAAACCCAGCATAAAGGCCGAATTGGTCAAACGATACACCAACCAGCTCATGGCGATTTGCTGCATCCAGGTGCCGACAAGAGAGATGCCCTGCCCGCCGAAAAAAAGGCGATAATTTCTATGCGACAAGGCTCTGAAGGTCAGTTTTATTCCGCCGAGATCACTCGGATGTGGTTTATCCGGTTGCATTTTTAGTGGTTGTTTCCTGGAGGATTGTTATTGATTAGATTATTTTATGACTTTCCTGGAGGTTAGTAAAGATTAAAAACAACCGGTCCTCCTTGTAGATCAGGTTACATGAAGAACGATTCCGATGAAGGGGCAGTCGATCAAGGCTTGGATGGTTGCCGGGGAAGGTGATCTTGAGAGAAAAAGCGCCCGAAGGTTGAGCTTGGAACAACGTCTTCCTTCGGGCGTTCTTGGGGGGGCTAATTTGGTTTTACCTCAGGTTTTACTGCAGCGTAGAGATGATTGTTTCCTCGTTGTATATAAAGCAGGATATTATCCTGGCCTTTGGCTTTGGCAATTTGTTCCATAAAATCATCGGCATTTTTGACCGGTTTCCGATCGATTTGCCGGATGACATCACCCTCCTGAAGTCCCGCTTCATCGGCTGGACTCCCGCTTTCAACCTTGGTTACGACTACCCCTTGGGATTTTTTTAGACCCAGTTCCCGGGCGATTTCCGGAGTTAAGTTCTGGACTGCAATACCCAATGAGGGTTGAGGAGAAGAGGCTCGGGCTATCTCTCCCTTTTCATCCATTTCTCCAACCTTGATCGAACGATCCAAGACTTTGCCTTCTCGGGACAGCTTTAGAACAATCGATTTTCCCACCGGGGTTGACGCCACAATCCGGGGCAGGTCGTTCGCCTCTGAAATGTTTTTGCCGTCAAACTCAAGGATGATGTCCCCTTGTTCTATGCCGGCCTTGTCTGCCGGACTGCCCGGGTTCACCTGGGCCACCAAGGCACCTTTATTTTCTTTGAGGCCGAATGACTTGGCCAATTCCGGGGTCACCCCCTGAATGGTCACCCCCAGCCAGCCTCGGGTCACATGGCCCTTATTCTGGAGTTGACCGGCAATCTCCTTGGCTATGTTGATGGGGATGGCAAAACCAATCCCCCGGCCTTCAGCCACAATGGCTGTGTTAATACCGACTACCTCCCCTTTCAAATTGATGAGGGGTCCCCCGCTGTTGCCGGGATTGATGGAAGCATCCGTTTGGATAAAGTTATCATAGGGTCCGGATCCGATTACCCTTCCCTTGGCGCTGATGATTCCTGCGGTCACGGTCTGTTCCAATCCAAAGGGACTGCCGACGGCCACGACCCAGTTGCCGACCTTCATATCATCTGAGTTGCCCAGGTTCAAGGCGTGGAGATCCGAGGCCCCTTCGATCTTGAGAAGGGCCAGATCGGTCTTGGGGTCCCGCCCAACGACCTTACCGCGATACTCTTTCCCGTTGCTGAGCTTCACCTTGATCTGGTCGGCCCCTTCGACCACATGATTGTTGGTCAGGATATATCCGTTTCCGCTAATGAGAAACCCCGACCCTATGCCACGCTGTTCAAACCCTCTCGGTGGAGTCCCCTGAAAAAAATGACCGAAAAAATCGCCGAAGGGGTCCTTGTCCCCAAAGGGCAAACCCTGGAAATTACGAGGGTTCAAACCAATGTTGGTAACCTTTTTGACAACCTGAATATTGACGACTCCGGGACGAACGTTTTCCGCCAGGTCACTAAAGGTGGCCGGGACCATAACGGGTTGGGCAATAGCGGGTCCTGTTGAGACCGTCGCATTGGAATGCTTGACTGCCTGGGACACTCCTAATCCTGCTCCGGTCAAGACTCCGATCAAGACCAGAGTGAGGAGAAGGGTTTTGACTTTTTTTCTATGTTCCATTTTATTTCTCCTTTGTTGAAATTCTTAATTTTGGGCAATGATAAACCATTTCTTTAGATTGAATGATAAATCAGGAAGATGATCGGAAGATGACCGGAAGATTACAAGTTGGTTAGGTTGGGAATGAAGATTAGAGGTTTTGAGGCGGTCGGGATTTGGGGAGAATGACTCTGAAAGTGCTTCCTGCATTGGGTTGACTAACAGCCATAATATCTCCGCAGTGAGCCCGGGCAATGGCCCTGGCCAGACTTAAGCCCAAGCCGATGCCATCCAGGGACCGGCTTTGGTCGCAGCGATAGAACCGTTCAAAAATCCGGGGTAGATCGCCTGGGGAAATTCCGATCCCCGTATCTTTGACAACGATCACTAAGCTGGTTTCCTGCTCTTCAAGGGAAACGGTAACGGATCCTCCGACCGGGGTATATTTAATAGCATTGTCCAGTAAATTGGAGAGGATGCGCTGGATCATCCGGGTATCTCCCGGCAGACGGTATCCCTTGGGCACAACGCAGCTTAAGGTCAATCCTTTATCTTCCGCTGTGGGAGAAAACAATTCACAAGCCTCATGAACCAGGAGGGTCAGATCCACCTCTTCAACCGTAATAGTATCTACCCCGGTTTCGGTTTTTGAAATCAGGAGCATGGTATTGATCATGTCTAAGAGTCGATCGCATTCCTCGATGGTGTCTGCGGCCATGGTTTCATATTCGGTCAGGGATTTGGCAGTGGTCAGGGTTACCTCGGCATGGCCGCGAATACGGGTCAGGGGGCTTCTCAGGTCATGGGCGATATGATCGGTCATTTCCTTGATCTGGGTGACCAGGGTTTGAATGCGATCAAGCATCTGATTGAAGGTATGGGCCAGTTGATCGATTTCATCCCCTTGACCTTTAATGAGGACCCGTTCTTCCAAGGAGCCGCCGGAAATCTTCCGGGCCGTCCGGGTCACCGCCTCCACCCCGGAGACGGCCCGCCTGGCCATAAACCAACCCAAACCCGCTGCCGCCAAAATTAAGATGGACATGGTAAAGATGAAAATCCTCTTAAAGGCGGCCAGAAAACGGGAATAACTCTCCATGATCAATCCCACCTGTATAATGATATTGGGATTAATCATGGCATAGAGGATCCGGATTTTATCCGGACGGTCCCGGATGGTAATGGTTTCCAAAACAGCACGGCCGGTATGAAGCAATTCCCGGATGGCTTTTTCAGTGACAGGGATATTTTTCCAATAGATCATGTTGGACGAGGAAAAGGCCTGTCCGTCCAAAGAAAGGAAGCGAAAGAAGACCTTCTTTTCTCCGGCGGCTTTGGCTTCCACCAAGGCGACACTTTTAACGGCTTCAATGCCTTCGGTAGCCAGGAGTGTTGAAAAGCGGTTGACCTGTCCCAGAAGCTCCTGGTCGGTTTGGTCGCGCATAAAGGAGGTGATCAGCAGATAGAACAAGAGAAAGGCAATACAGGATGATAAGGTGAAGATACCGGCATACCAGAGGGTCAATCGAAAGGAGAGGGTATTCAAAAAGTTAATGGGATTCCTTAAGGACATATCCCACTCCCCGGATAGTTTGGATCAGTTTTGTTTCAAAATCCCGGTCGATTTTATCCCTCAAACGACAGATCCGGGCCTCGACCACATTGGTCTGGGGATCAAAATTATAATTCCAGACATGTTCCATAATCATGGTTTTCGAAACGACCCGATCGGCACTGCGCATCAGGTATTCGAGGAGGGAAAATTCAATCGGTTGGAGATCGATCTTCCGCCCCCCTCGGGTAACTTCCCGGGTGAGAAGATTGACCGACAGGTCGCCTATGGTCAGGCGTGTCGGTTCGGATAGACCGCTGGTCCGTCTGATCAAAGCCTGTACCCGGGCCAGGAGTTCGGAGAAGGCAAATGGTTTGGTGATATAGTCATCGCTTCCGGTTTGGAGTCCTTTGACCCGATCATCAATCGACCCCCTGGCACTGAGGATGATGACCGGGGTAAGGACTTTTTCTTTCCGCATGGTTTCGATGAGAGATAACCCATCCCTTTTGGGCAGCATGATATCGATGATGGCGGTATCGTAGGGCTCGGTCAAGGCCATATCGAGACCTGTTTCCCCATCAGGGGCGTGGTCCACGGCATAGCCGGCGGCTTTTAGGCCCTTTATAATAAAAGAGGCAATTTTACTGTCGTCTTCTACGACTAAGATCCGCATTTCAAACCTCGATGTACCGGATCGGTTTTCAGCAGCCGAATCAAGCGAAGATACCTATTTCCGGGCTCCGGGGTCACAGGGCATCCCCTATTTTTTTACAGCCAATCTGGGTTTAAGGTATCTGAAAAGTGAATAACTTATAATTGCGACGATCAACACCATAAAGATAATGTGCCCAATTTTGACCAAGCCATGGTTGATTGATTTCAGGGTGCTGCCTCCCCAATAACCGACACTGATCATCAGACCCATGGTAAAGAGACAAGAAACCATATCCGTAACCAAAAATTTCAGGGCCGGCATTCGCATAATCCCTGAAACCAGAAATATTTGGGCCCTCAACCCGACCACATGTCTTCCCAATAAAATAATAAGGGTTTCGTGCCTGTTGAATTTTTCTTCCAGATAAGCGAGCCTTTCCGGAGAAATCAAGCTATGGAATCGTCTATGGGTGACCACCTGCCGGCCATATTTTTTCCCTATAAAGTGGAGAGTCAGGTCGGCAATCAACAGACCGACATAGACGGTAATCAAAGCCGGGAGGGCTCTCACTTCCTGAGTGGAGATTAAAAACCCGCAAAGAATAAGGGTGGCATCTTCCGGGAAAGGCAGTCCTACTCCCCCGAGGAGGAGCAGGGCAAACAGTCCTATATAAGGGAAATGTTCTAAATAGGGTATCAATGGCTAATCTTTCTTTCAAGGGAGGGGAAAACAAAAAGCCCTAGACCCAATGACAAAAGATGAAAGGGGTTTTAGGTGGAACCACTTTTAGCTTGCGGTTTTTATGTTGGAGACCAATTGGCCGACCTGGAGTCCCAGGCTGACACATTGTTTTCCTTCCATACAGGCGTCAGCATCCGCTGATTCCAGGTAGGTTTTAAGTTGGTGGTTCTCCTTTTTCAAATCCACGACCCAGGCTTTCTGCGTATTATCAAATTCCACCTGCACATCAATGCCGCATTGGCCGATTTCGGGATAAAGAGACTTAATACTCTGACACAAATCTTCTTTGTTATGCATATCCATAACCTCCTTGTTGGAAAATAATTTCTAATGTTTTATATCATAACAGATCTTTTTTAACAAAGCAAAAACATCCCATTTTCGGGGAAGATGAGATTTTTCCAAGGGTTAAACTTGTAAAAAAAGATTAAATGGCTATAATATTTTTGTTGTGAGGCTGCCTGGCCCGGTTCGGATGTGAAATCGGGACGGTGTAAAACAAACGGAATTGGGTTCCGGAAAGAAATGCAAATGAAAAGTTCGATTAGCGATATTTCCCAAAAAGAGTTTCCTGAAAATGAGCTGGTCAGCGGCAGGTCTCTTAGTCCCGGTGTTATCGCCGAAATAAGGAAAGATCATCCCCAGTTTACCGACGATCAGTCCCTCGGGCTAAGCGAATTAAATTTATATCGCCAGCGGTATATCGAATCAACGCTGAAAGAGGAACTCGGAGCACTTAGCAATCTCGAACAGGATGTTTTGGAGAGCATCCGAAAAGGGGAGTTTGTTGCTGAGGATGTTGATGAGGGCTTGGACCGTAATCTTACCATGGGTCAGCGGCTGGCGGATCGGATTGCGAATTTTGGGGGAAGCTGGACTTTTATCACCATTTTTCTGGGCTTTATTGTGGTGTGGATGTTCATCAATGTGTATCTGCTGCTAAGCAAGCCTTTTGACCCCTATCCTTTTATTCTTCTAAATCTTATCCTGTCCTGCCTGGCGGCCATACAGGCGCCCATCATTATCATGAGCCAGAACCGACAGGAGGATAGAGATCGGGAAAGGGCCAAATATGACTACAAGGTCAATTTAAAGGCCGAACTGGAAATACGCATGCTGCATGAAAAGATTGACCATCTTATTTTAAACCAGCACCAAAAACTCATGGAAGTGCAGGAGATTCAGATAGAAATGATGAGGGACATTATGGAGGTTGTTTCGCTCGGCTCGCCGCCGAGTTCGGACGGAGAGGAATTTGGAAAATAAAGTTTCCGGGTCATTATGAAAAAGATATCCCCTCTTTTTAGTCAAAAGCAAGTCCATTCAAGGCGACCCCCGAAAAAAAATCTTCAAGGTCATGGTGGACACCTTTTTCAGCAACGCGGCTGGAGATAGTGCGGGCCATACCCCGCGGTCACGTCTTGACCTATGGGCAGGTGGCCGCCCTGGCCGACACGCCCCGGGCCGCGTGCAAGTGGGTCGTATCCTTTACGCTTCCGGGCGGACTGTGCCCTGGCAACGAGTAATCAATCATTACGGCGGAATTTCCACCTATAAGGTGGGCAGCGGAGAACAACAACGGGCCTTACTGGAAAACGAAGGTGTTTCTTTCAAGGAGGATGGAACCCTCGACCTGAAACAATATCAATGGCAGCCGAGTCTGCGGATGATTAAAAAACTAAGGCTTCCGGAGGAGGTCGCTTTCCACATCAATGCCCGGTTGCCCTTTTCTCACAAGATACGGTGAATTCAATAGATACTCTTCTTTTTCATTTTCATCCACTTTGTTGGGAGAAATTCTGTTATGGGAAATAAGAAAATCATGCCTATTTTTTATCTACTTTATTTAATTTATTGATTTTCGATGCATTTTATCTTAATAAAGTTGGAGTGCCTATTGCTCTGCCATTGATCAACTTTAACAGGTAAGCCTATATAACCTTCACGAAACAGGGATTATTGATCTTTCACTCAAAAGGAAAGAAAAATGCCCCGCATATTCGACAACATCGAACTCGATCTTCTCCCGGCCCTTCGGGAACACTGGAGGTTTCCGACCGTTCCGACTTCTGTGTCGGCTATTTTAACCTGCGGGGCTGGAAAGCCATCGATGACCTTATTGAAAAATGGCCCGGAGGCCCAGAGAAACAATGCCGACTGCTGGTGGGCATGCAGCGGCTGCCCCAAGATGAACTGCGTAATGCCTTGAGTCGGTTTCATGACCGGGGCGAGGCCGCCAATTCCAAATGGGCGTCATTCCTTCCGGATTGACTTTAACTGTTTGTTATGGTTTAAATAATAAGTCTTGTTTTAGCCCATAAAAGATGGAATCCCAAGTCGGAAGGCTGGTCCATGAAGCAGTCCGACAAGACTCCATTTTTTGAAAAAAGAGAGAGGAGTTTGTTTTTGGCGGGGGAATAAAAGTCGATCTGAACGGGAATATAAGTGTAGCCCTAATAAATAAATAAGGATAACAAGACGTGCCGGATAAAAGCAAATCGGCGGGCATCAGGAACTGGCCCAGAGACGACCAGCCCAGAGAGAAACTCCTCAAGAAAGGCGCCGGGACGCTGACTAATTCGGAGCTTTTGGCGATCCTTTTGCGAACCGGTATTAAAGGCGCAAGCGCCATTGATCTGGCACGACGGATTATTGAGAAGTTCGGCACCTTTCGCAATATGAGCCACACGGACCTACGGGAATGGAAATCATTCAAGGGCCTGGGTCCGGCCAAGATCGCCCAAATCAAAGCGGCCCTTGAAATCGGGCGACGTTTCCGCGAAGACGAAGTCCTCAGCGACAAACAAAAGATTTCCTCCGCCCAGGACGTGGTTAACATTATCCTGCCTCAGGTCCGGGATCTCAAAACGGAGGTGTCCAAGGTTGTCTGTCTGAACAGCGACAACCAGATCATCGACCTCAGCGATGCCGCTAAAGGAACAGTCAATCAGGCCCTGCCCATTATCCGGGAGATCATCCACACAGCCTTGCAAAAATATGCGGCAGCAATTATCTGCGTCCATAACCATCCCAGCGGCAATACAGCCCCCAGCCCGGAAGATAAAAAATTTACCCAGGAACTGACTGCCGCAGGAAAACTTATGGGGATTAAGGTACTCGATCATATCATTATCGGCGGCGATACATTTTACAGCTTTGCCAATGACGGAATGCTGGAGTAGATATGCCCAATCAAACCCCTGAGCAGATAGCACGGGACCATATCGACAAGCTCTTGACTGAATGCGGCTGGGTCATTCAGGACAAAAAGCACATAAATTTGACAGCCGGGCCGGGAGTGGCCGTTACGGAATACCCAACCGACGTCGGCCCCGCCGACTACGTATTGTTTGTAGACGGCAAACCCGTTGGCATAATCGAGGCCAAAGCCGAAGACAAAGGCTTTCAACTCATCCAGGCGGAAACCCAATCCAAGGATTATGCCGACAGCAAACTGAAACACCTCAACAATGA
Source organism: uncultured delta proteobacterium (assembly GCA_963782435.1). GTDB lineage: Bacteria > Desulfobacterota > RBG-13-43-22 > RBG-13-43-22 > RBG-13-43-22 > RBG-13-43-22. Next base: position 98,299 of record CAWAKF010000019.1, on the reverse strand, counting down.
ACCGCTGCCCTTTGTCTTTGAAAGCACCGGAGCCCTGACCCGCTTTACCGATTACCGCGACCCCAAGCCGCGCTCCCGATCCATTTTCACCTTTCATAGGCCGGAAACCTTTCGGGAATGGGTACGACAGGGCTTCTCTTTACGACGGCGGGTTTTCGATATCCCCTCTTTAAATCCCAAAGGGCTTCGGGATTGTCAGATCATAGCCATCAATAACCTGGAAGATTCCTTCCGCAGAAACCAACCCAAGGCCCTTGTGCAGATGGCCACCGGTTCGGGAAAGACCTTTACAGCCATCACGGCCATTTATCGCCTTCTTACCTATGCCAAAGCCAGACGGGTGTTGTTTCTGGTGGACACAAAAAATCTTGGCGAACAGGCCGAGCAGGAATTTATGGCCTACCTCCCCAATGACGACAACCGCAAGTTTTCCGAGTTGTACGGCGTCCATCGCCTGAAATCAAGTTTTGTGCCCACCGACAATCAGGTTTACATCAGCACCATTCAAAGGCTCTATGCCATCCTCAAGGGAGAGGAGCTGGACGAAAAGGCCGAGGAGACCAACCCCGGCGAAATAAAATGGGAGAAACGTAAACCGGTGCCGGTAGGTTATAACCCGAAATTACCCGTGGAATTCTTCGACTTCATCGTCATCGACGAATGCCACCGGAGCATCTACAACCTCTGGAAACAGGTGCTGGACTACTTTGATGCCTCCTTAATCGGCCTCACCGCCACGCCTGACAATCGGACCTTCGGCTTTTTTAATCAGAACGTGGTCAGTGAATATACCCACGAGCAGCATTTTGAAAAAAGCATTTGAGGGCAAACTCGTCCCCCAGGACCCCAACGACGAACCGGTAAGTGTTCTGTTGGCTCGGATAAGGGCAGAGAGAGAAAGAAATAAACCGGAGGCGCCGCGAGTACGCCGGGTAGGAAAGACGAAAACGAAGAAGGCACACTTATAAGGAGCGAAATAAAGATGACTCACAGGACACCCTCCCCTCAGTCCCCTACCCCCAAGGGAAGGGAGGATAGAGAGGGGAGGGGGTTGAGTGACATCCCGGAAGGCGACCGTGAAATCATTAAGCATAAGGATTAGTAAATGACGAGGCTCAAGGAAACGGAAAAGCGAGAACTTAAGAAGTCAACCTCCGAATTGAAGGAGGCCATTGTTTCCATTGCCGCCATTCTTAATAAACATCAAAGGGGCGAGGTTTATTTCGGCATTGGCAATGATGGGACCGTAGTCGGTCAGTCCGTTACCGAAAAAACCGTACGTGATGTTTCGAGAACCATTTCAGAATATATAGAGCCGAAAATCTATCCCGGGGTGGAAAGGATCGAAATCGATTCCCGGGCCTGTATTAAGGTTAAATTCGCCGGCGACGAAATCCTCTATTTTGCCTATGGAAGGGCATACATGCGCGTCGGTGATGAAGACAGGCAGTTGAGCGCCAAAGAGCTCGAGAAACTCATTCTCAGGAAAAACAGGGATAAGCTTTCATGGGAAAATAAAAATTCAAATCATTCCCTAAAAGATATAAACGAAGACATGTTCAGACAATACATCTCTCGGGCACAATCCGCCGGTCGGCTTGACTTTGCCTTCGAGGGGGTGAAAGCAACACTCAACAAGCTCAATCTGATTCAGCGCGATACCCTTTTGAATGCCTGCGAGGTTCTCTTTTGCGATGCAAACACAATGGAAGTGCAAGCCGCTGTCTTTGCCGGAACAGACAAAGTGACCTTTCTCGACATCAAGAAGTTTCACGGTACCCTATTCGACTTACTGGAAAAATCGGAACAATACATCAAGGAGCATATCAACTGGAGGGTGAAATTCGGCAGAATAGAAAGAGAGGAAATTCCCGAGGTGCCCATGAAGGCGATCAGGGAAGCACTTGTCAATTCCTTTTGTCACCGCGATTATACTATTCCGAAAGGTAACGAGATTGCTGTCTTCAAAGACAGGATTGAGATATACAACCCCGGTGCCTTCCCGGAAGGATTCACCCCTGATGATTTTATTAAAGGAAAGGAGCGGTCAATTCTCAGGAACCCCATCATTGCCGAAACCCTTTATAAATCAAAAGAGATTGAAAAATGGGGTTCTGGATTGAAAAGAATTTTCGAGGAGTGTCGTTCAAATAAAGTGAGGGTTGAATTTGAAACCCTCAAGAGCGGTTTCCTTGCCGTGTTCTATAGGGATTTGGAAACCACGAAAACCGGGGCCATCCTAAAGGGTGAGGGAATAAGTGAGGGAATAAATTCCCTGTACTCTTTCATCGAGCAAAATCCTGGAAGGCGAATATCCTCTATAGCAGGCAAGATAGATAAGCCCCCAAAAACTGTTGAGCGCTGGATCAAAAAATTGCACGAAGAAGGTCGAATAGAATTCAGGGGCAGCAGGAAGACCGGCGGTTATTATGTGACGGAAAGAGAATAAAACATTATTGGACCCCATCGGTTAATTACTATCATTTACCGTATGGTCTGGTTTACATAGGTATTCCCGGACAAGAAGATTGTCGTGACAATACGGAGTAGGCAACTACCGGAAAATCCTCGGTAGTTAAAAAATACTGATGAGTTCGACGCGAATTGTTGCATTTATTACAATAGATATTGCTAACTTATGTGTAGAAAGGAACCTGTGCAAAAATTGCACAGGTTCATAAAGGAGTAATAAGTCTTGAGTAACGAAATATCTGCCACATCAACCATCATCAGTAAGGTTTGGAGCTTCTGCAATACCCTCCGTGATGACGGCGTGGGCTATGGCGATTACCTGGAGCAGCTTACCTATCTGCTCTTTCTGAAGATGGCCGACGAGTTCAGCAAACCGCCCTATAATCGAAAACTGCCTATTCCCAAGGAATACATTTGGGAGAGTCTGACCTCTAAAAAAGGGGCCGAATTGGAAGGCCATTACACGACCCTTCTTCGGGAGCTGGCCAAGGCCAAAGGGACTTTGGGACAGATATTCACTAAAAGTCAGAACAAGATTCAGGACCCGGCCAAACTCTTTAAGCTCATTGATATGATCGACAAAGAGCAGTGGACCGTCATGGGTACGGATGTCAAGGGCAAGATTTATGAGGGTCTGCTGGAGAAGAACGCTGAGGATACCAAGAGCGGCGCCGGTCAGTATTTTACGCCCCGTGCTCTGATCAAGGCCATGGTGGCCTGCATCCAGCCCCAGCCCATGAAAACCATTGCCGACCCGGCCTGCGGCACAGGCGGATTTTTCCTGGCGGCCTATGACTATATCTCCAACCCCAATAATTACACCCTCAACAAAGAGCAGAAAGCATTCCTGAAAAACAAGACCTTTTACGGCAACGAGATTGTGGCCAGCGCCCGAAGACTAGCGCTCATGAATATGTTCCTCCATAACATCGGTGATATCGATTTTGACACCTCTATTCTGTCCACCGATTCGCTTATAGCTGATTCCGGTCTGCGGGTGGATTATGTACTCACCAATCCGCCCTTCGGGAAAAAAAGCAGCATGACCTTCACCAATGAAGAAGGGGAACAGGAGAAAGAAGACCTGACCTACAACCGACAGGATTTCTGGGCCACCACCAGCAACAAGCAGTTGAATTTCGTCCAGCATATCCGTACCATGCTCAAAACGAGCGGGAAGGCCGCTGTGGTTTTGCCCGACAATGTGCTTTTTGAGGGCGGGGCTGGCGAGACGGTCCGAAAAAAACTGCTGGAAACGACCGATCTGCACACCATCCTGCGCCTGCCCACCGGCATATTTTACGCCCAGGGCGTCAAGGCCAACGTCCTCTTTTTCGACAATAAACCGGCAGGTAAAGAGCCCTGGACCCAGGAGGTGTGGATTTACGATTACCGCACCAACATCCGCCATACCTTAAAAAAATCACCGCTGAAGTTGGAAGACCTCAAAGAATTTATTAAGTGTTACAACCCTGCCAACAGGAATAAACGAAAAGAGACCTGGCATCCGGGAAAAAAACCCGAAGGCCGCTGGCGCAAATTTACTTACGATGAAATTATAAACCGCGACAAAACCAGCCTCGACATTACCTGGATCAAGGATAAAAGTCTTGCCGACCTCGACAATTTGCCCGACCCGGACCTGTTGGCAGGCGATATCATCGAAAACCTCGAAGCGGCAGTAGAGAGCTTCAAGGAAATCATGGCAACCATCAATGGGAAATAAGAGCAGAGTGATACGTAATCCGGGAAATTGTTGAATCGGTATTTTTGGCCCGAATAGACCCCGAGCATCGAACCGTTAGACCAGACAAGGGAATCAATTCTCGACGAAATCGACTGCGTACTTGCCCGGCACTACGGCTTTACCGAAGAGGAACCGAACTTCATCATCAATTTCTACATCAAGTACAGCACAGGGCGGGAAACTGAAGAAGAAGGTGAAGGCCCAAGTGGAAAAACTCATCCAATCAATCCTGGCCAAAGCCTTCCGCGGGGAACTCGTCTCTCGAGATCCGAATGATGAACCGGCTTCTGAACTTTTAAAACGAATCAATGTTCAAAAAGATGAAAATCAAAAAGTAAGAAAAAATAGAAAAAGGAATAATTGTCCTGTATAATAATCACGTCTGGAGGTTGTTCTCAATGCCGGAAATAAGCAGATTTTTCGGAATTATAATCGCTATGTATTATAAGGAACATGCTCCCCCTCATTTTCATGCGAAATACTCAGGGCAAAGAGCCGCCTTCGCGATTTCAGAATCTCGAGATTATTGAGGGATTTCTCCCCGCCGGGCAGTTTCTCTTGTTTTGGAATGGGCGTTCGAGCACCGACAGGAGCTGTTGGAGAATTGGCGAAGAGCAGAACGTCGGGAAAATTTATTAACAATACCACCTTTAGATTGAGAGGTGTCCCATGCATTACGTTATTGAAGCCACTTATCTCTCCGGTTATAAACTCGTTATTCGATTCGAAAATGGTCAGGAAAAGCTGGTGGACTTGACCTCGCATCTGGATGGCCCTGTTTTTGAACCTCTAAAAGATCCCCAATTTTTCCGCAGTTTCATGGTCAACCCTGATATCGATACCATTACCTGGCCAAATAATGCCGACTTTTCTCCTGATTTTCTTTATGAGATCGGGTTAGATCTAATTGAAAAATCAGTTGTTGCTGATGGACAATAACCGACAACGGTTGAAAGAAAAAGGGTCCCTGGCTAATGAAAAGGGTTAAAGACATTCCACAGGATGAAAGACCCAGGGAGAAGCTGGCCAAGAAAGGGCCCCAGGCATTATCCGATGTGGAGCTTATTGCCGTTCTTCTCGGCAGGGGCATAGAAGGGCATGATGTGATGTCCTTGGCCGGCCAAGTCCTAACCGCCATTGATTCCAATGGGGGAACGCCGGATTGTGCAGCGCTGCAGAATATCCCCGGTATGGGTCCAGCCAAGGCCACCCTGATTGCCGCCGCCCTTGAATTTGCCCGTCGTAGAATCAAACCGGAGGGGTTTAAGATAAACTTTCCTGCCAATGTGCTCCCCTTGATTCAGCATTATGCCGACCGGAAACAGGAACATTTCCTCTGAGTTTCTCTAAACGGTTCCAATGAAGTCATAGCCATGAGGGTCATCTCTGTTGGGCTGGTCAATAAGACCCATCACCCCCGCGAGGTCTTTGCCGATGCCATAACGGATCGGGCCAGCGTGGTCATCGTGGCCACAACCACCCGGCAGGGAAGATATTGAAGTCACCAACCAACTCAAATCATCAGGGGAGATTTTGGGGATCAAACTCCTCGATCATATCATCTTCAACAAAACGACCTACTACAGCTTTCTTGAAAAAACCACAATATGATTAAAAGGCTATTCGCTCAATATAGGCTTTTTTTTGATCGGCCCCAAGATAAGAAACACAGAGAGGCAAATGTGACAAAATCCTCCGCCTCCTCCCCCGGGACTGTACCTCTACCGGGAAGGATTGAAAAAAGAGAATTAAGTATTGTCTATTGATAGCAAGGTATCATAAAAATGGATCAAAGGACTTCAAAAGAGGAGAGGCAGGGAGGTTAAGAAAAAAAATCCAGAAAAAAGTGGGGCGGAGAGAATGACCTCTCCGCCCCGACTTTTTGACTGACTATTCTTTAACCCCCGAAATACTTTCCAGGGGATGGGTGGCCCTTTCCAGCTTTTTCACCATGGGGGCCACATAATCCGGCACGGGTTTTAGGGTTATCGCCTTATCTTTATCGCAGGCCACGTAGCAAAGACCGCAGCCGATGCAGCGAACAGCTTCAAAAGCCCTTGTCTTTCCTTTGGTATCCACGGTCCAGGCCCCCATAGGGCAGGCCCTGGCGCATTTGCCGCAATAAGTACATTTGGCGGTATCCACTTCCGGCATGAAATGGGGCGGTGCAATTCGCCCCGGTGCGTTGAATTCGCTGATGGAGCGCATCATCATGCAACAGCATCCGCAACAGGAACAGCTGGTATTGGATCCGGCGATTTCATACCCCATGGTCCAACTGACCAGACCGCTGGCCTCGGCCTCGGCCTTTATTTCCAATGCATCTTTGAGAGTTATCTTGCGCATGATCCCGGCTGCACTTTCACGAAGGGCCAATGGACCCATGGCGATGCAGTTTTCCATGGGCCGGCCGCAATACTCCCCGATGATCTGGGCCCCCATCCGGCACTGGCAGAGGCCGACGGCAAAATCCTGGTATTGATCAAAGATCGCACCCAATTGATCCGTGGGCAAGGCCATGGGATTATACTCCAGGCTTTGGCCCACCGGCAGATAGCGGATTCCCGGAGGCCGTTTTCCCACGTTAAGGGTCGTAAAGCCGGTTTCATAAAGGGGTAGGAATAGTTCCACGAACTTTTTGTGCCAATCGGTCAAGGTATCCAGGGAGGTCCGTACCAGTATGGTTTCCCAGGCCCCGGGAATCAAGGGTTGCAGAAAATATTTCCTGTTTCCTCCTTTTTTTGAAGCCAGAATAATACGCTTATTATCAGCCAGATCGTCCATAATGCGGCTTACCTCTTCCGGATTACGATGTTCGGCCTCAGCGATTTCCTCAGCCGTCTTGCCGGTTCTGGCCCCTTTCAGGTGGCGGACCATGCCGGCCTCTTCCTCGGTCACCAGGTGTTTCAGCACGGCCACATATTGGTCGCAGAGAGGCGGCCCGCCGAATTTCGGCCCCCACATTTCGGCCACATCCAGATAGACCTTTGGAAGGCCGGGATAATCTTCCGGGGATCGTTCCCTAATGGCCACCGGACGGGGTGCCACCGGTCCGATGATGCCGTTATTAATCTGGATAAGACGATTGCCTTTGGTGTTGCGGTTTTCCATATATGATCCTCCTATAAGACAAGTGATAAATTTATTCTTGAAAAATTTACTCATGTTATAACCTTTTCAATTTTTGGTGGCAATAGTAAAAGTTATAAAAAAAGGGTTGAGGTGAACAAAGAATTATTTGACATTCTTTTAGTATTAAACTAAGTTCGTATACGAACCGTTTACCATGGCGAAAAAGAATAAAATAGATACGGATTGCTATATTTTCCTGTTATCCAGGGCCAGCCAGAGAGGTCATCAACTGGTACAGAAGCGTCTGGAGCCTTTTGAGATCACCAACATCCAATATGTGGTGCTGGAAATGCTCTGGAACCGGGAAGGCCTTACGGCGGTGGAACTCGGCCGGCGCTTGATGATCGACAAGGCCACCTTGTCCGGCATCCTGGATCGAATGGTTTCCGGCGGGTGGGTGGATAAACACCCGGGGGAAAGGGATAAAAGGGTGACGCGACTTTTTCCATCGGACAAGGCCCGGACCTTAAAAGATAGGTTGATCAGGGAACGGGAAAAGGCCAATGAAGAGCTGCTTTCCGGGTTCAATAAAAAAGAGAAAGGGTTGTTGAAAAAACTGCTTCTTGAAATATTATAACCAGGACGAATCTGAGTTTTTGCCGTTACGGGTTACGAGTTGCGAGTTAGGAGTAGTAAAGCAAGTTTGATGGTTAAACCCCTGCCCGGAATAACAAATAAATCAGAGATTCCTTAATCAGATTTGAAGCCTTTATCAGAATAAGGAAAAATTAGATATTCAAAGGTTTCTCAAAAGGGTACAGAAACAAGGCGCCCGGTTTTAGCAACCTGTAAGAATCCAAAACCCAAATTAAGGGGGCTTATCATGGAAGAATGGAAAAAGACATCCTGTGTATTATGAGGAAATCAGTGCGGGCTCGAGGTCCGAGTCGAAAACAATGAAATCGTAAAGGTTCGCGGGGATAAGGATAACCGGCGCAGCGAGGGGTATGCCTGCCGCAAAGGACTGAACATCCGATTTTACCAGCACCATGCCGACCGCCTTTTTTATCCTTTAAAAAAAGTCGGAGACTCCTTTGAAAGAATTTCCTGGGATCAGGCCGTTGACGAAATCGCCGCCAAACTTTCCGGAATTGTAAAAGAACACGGTCCAAGGTCGTTGGCCCTGATGATGGGAAACGGCAGTATCGGCTGTCCGGCTCAGGGACCCTTTGCCTTTAATCTGCTTAGAGGCTTGGGCTCTCAATATTTTTATACTGCCCTGGCTCAGGAGCTTACCGGCCGGTATTGGGTGGATGGAAAAACCTATGGGGACCAAAACCTCCACACTCATCCCGACCTGGATGAAACCGATATGCTTCTGCTCGTAGGCAAGAACTCGATGATGAGCCACCATCTTCAACAGGCCCGACGGGTCCTCACTAAATTCAGTAAGGACCCGGAAAAGGTGTTGGTGGTGGTTGATCCCCGTCGTTCCGAGACAGCTAAAATCGCCGATATTCACCTGCCCATTCGACCCGGAACCGATGCCCTTCTCTATCGGGCCATGATATCCATCATTCTGAAGGAAGGCTGGCACAACCAGGATTACATCGAAAAACATGTCCGGGGCTTTGATCGGATCCGGGATCATTTCATCGGATTTGACGCCAAGGCGGCCCTGGAGGTCTGTGAGCTGGATTTTGACCGGGTAAAGGAAGTCTGCCGAATGTTCGCCACCAGGAAATCCAGTCATTACAGTGACCTCGGGGTTTTGTTGACCCGGCACAGTACACTGATTTCTTATTTGGAAAACGTACTTATTGCTGTATGCGGACGAATCGGGACTGAGGGGGGTAATCTATTCTCGGTCGGTCTGCGAGGGGGAGGGAGAAGCAAAGAAACTCCCGATCAACGGGAAGCCCGGCTGTGGCGGACCCTGGCCACGGATTTTCCGGCCATAACCGGCGTGTATCCTCCCAATGTCATGCCTGAAGAAATATTGTCGGATCATCCGGAAAGACTCCGGGCCGTGATCGTCAGTACCGCCAATCCACTGAGATCCTATGCCGATACATCTACCTATGAACAGACCTTCAAACGTTTGGACCTTTTGGTGACCATGGAATTATCCATGACCGAAACGGCCGCCCTTTCCCATTATATTCTTCCGGCCCGTTCAGGATATGAATCATGGGACGGAGCCATTGGAACCGGTTTCCCGGAAGTTTTTATGCAGATTCGACACCCGGTTCTTGAGCCCCAGGGAGAGCGTCTCGAAGGCGGGGAAATATTTTTGCGCTTGGCCGACCGGTTGGGTCTGGTCCCCGAAATCACGGAGCCACTTTATGATGCAGCCGAGAGCGGAGACCGGTCGAAATTCGGTGGGGCACTTATGGAATATATCAAAGCCCATCCTCAAGCCTCACGGAGTATGCCCTATATTTTGGGAAAAACCCTGGGAAAAAAACTGGGCTCGGTTCATTTGGCTTCCCTGTGGGGGGTTTTGCAGGGTCCGTCGGGGTCTTTTCAAAAAATGGCTGAACGGGAAGGGTTCACACCCGGACCCACCCTGGGGGAAGATATTTTTAAGGCTTTCCTTGAACACCCGGAAGGTTTGGTTGTGGGTTCGGTCGATCCGAAGACATGGAATCATTTCCCGGCCATTGTTACCGAGGACGGCAAGATCAATCTGGATGTGCCGCAAATGGTCGAATGGTTGAAAGAGGTTGAACCCGCAGCGGAGGCGAAAAAGCTGCGGGAAGATGAGGAGATCTATCCATTAATCATGTCCTCAGGCCGTCACTGGGATGTGAATGCCAATACGCAGATGCGTGACCCTGAATGGAACAAAGGGAAAAGGGCCTTTACCCTGACCATGCATCCCAGAGATGCCGAAAAGCTAAACCTTAGTGACGGCCAGATGGTCAAAGTAACCACCGAAGCGGGCGAAGAAGTCATTGAACTGGAATTGACAGAAATGACCCGGCCGGGTTATATCGTTATGCCTCATGGCTTTGGATTGATCTTTCAGGGGAAGGCCTATGGCGCCAATACCAACCGCCTGTCTAAAAATACGCACCGGGACCGGTTAGCCGGGACACCTCTGCACCGCTATATTCGATGCCGGGTCGAGGAGATTTAGTTCGAGAATAGATTTTGATTTCGGATTGCGGAATTTACCAAACCTATTTTGAAGATTCGTTGACGTTGACATCAGAATAGTATGAGGGCTTGACAATAAGTCTGAGCTTGTTGATCTACCGGGACCATAGGTATTTCCCCCGGTTATTTAAAAAATCCTTGTAAATACGGTAATAGTCGGTATCCTCATAGCGGGTTTCGGTAATGGGAAGGGCGTCAAAGTTATAAATAGTCGCCGAGGGAAAAGACAATAGAATCGGAGAGTGGGTAACAATGATGAATTGGACCAGTCCGGTCTCACTGGTTTCCTTCAGGATTCTAAGCAGGTCGATCTGTTTCTTGGGAGAAAGGGCGTTTTCCGGCTCATCCAGAAAATAAATCCCTTTTCTTCGATAGGTGCTGTCAAAATATTGGATGTGTCTCTGACCATGAGAACGGGACAGGAGGGAGTCCCCTCCAAAATATTCAAAAAGTTTCGGACTGGGCTTGGCCCAGGAGTCAATGCATTCGGCCAGATAACGGAAGATTTCGGAATCGAAATAGGAACCGGGGACAGGGCCGTTGATCCATTCAACCTTGATGAATTTATAGAGATCCTCCGCATACCGGTTTTGGTAATAAACCCGTCGCTCATAGCCTTCGTCGTCCCGCCAGATATGGATGCCGCATCGAAGGGCGATTGCTTTTAATAAGGTGGACTTGCCTGTTCCGTTTTCCCCGATAAAAAAAGTCACCGGCCGGGGCAGATCCAATGATTCGGTTTTATGAAAAATTTCCAGATTGAAGGGGTAACAATCTTTGGTTGGAAATTGCCGGTTGTGAATTTTTATATTTTTTAAATGCACAATTCTTCCTCGTAACTTTTTCGCTCTTCAAGATCGTTTCAATAAATCGTCTTCGAATCTGATGAATTGTTTTTGTTTGCCAGAATATTTAGAGAGAGATTCAACTCTCTGCCCAGGTCATTTTGTGGCGGCAATAAAATCCAGCATACCACCCTCCCCGACGGTCATCCTTTCAATGGCCTGAAAACCTGCCTTGGAAAGCAAAGCATCCTGTTCTTCTTGGGAAATATGGACAATCCCACCCATGGCCTCAAAATATTGTTCGATAATCCCATAATCATACCTCGGGTTTCGAAAGTCCTCCAACCGCCCCGGATAGGGATAATCCAATATCAAAAGACACCCTCTCTTTTTCAAGGCCTGAAAGGTTTTTACCAGGGCTTCCTGACGGACTTCCGGCAAGATTTCATGGAGGGTGAGGGACATACCGGCTAAATCAAATTTTTCGATGAAGTCCATTTCCTCCCCGCCCCTATTGATCACAGATACCCGATCTTCCAATCCTCGTTCTGCAATCACCTGCTCGGCCTGCTCAATGCCGTAACTATCAGGATCAATCCCGGTAAAGATACTTTTTTTAAACATTTGTGCAAAATCCAGGATAAGCTGACCGCTTCCGCAACCGATATCCAGATAGGCACACCCTTCGTCCAGTTGCTTTTTCAGATGCACCCATTCGGGGAAAATCATTGCTTGATAAATGGTGGAAAGGCTTCTTGTGGCTCGGCAGCGGCTAAAAGAAATCTCCGGTAATTGGTTTATGTAGACAGGTCTGCCGGTTCGAATATATCGGCTGAGTGGATCATCTCCCTCGTTCGGTTGAAAAGTTCTCAAGGGGCTTTCTTCTTTTGGCTGATGAGCCTGAAAGAGCAGATCAAGACCCAACACTTCTTCCAGAAAGTTCTGTAGTTTGAACCGGCCCTGCTCATCACAGTCGAGAATTTCGAAATGATAAGCCGTCTGGCACCAAATCTTTAAAAAAGGCTCAAAGAGCATTAATTGTAAGGCCAGTTCAGGTACGGTCAAACCCTCAAGGGATTCGGCCAGGGCGTTCAGCATGCCAAACCTGAAGCCGGTATTGATGACCTGGGTGGCCCGATGACCTTTTTCAAAATTCCGCACCTTGGCGATTTGGCTCAGGATGGTATATTCGGACATGGATGGTTTATTTCCGAAACCGGGATTTGAGGTTTACTTAGAACGCCAGGAAAAGAACGGATATGATCCGGGAAAGTGTTCTTGAAATCGGATTCCATCCCCCGGGAGGCATTCACCACCCGGGGGATGGAGAAAAAGATTTAAAATGAACCCATTCCTTCATTCAAAAGTTTTTGGGCTACTTTTTCATAATGATACGCAGTACTCCCACAGAACATGGAGAAGGGATGCGCCCTTCGATAATAAAGAGCAGCGTCGCCTTCTCTGGTTGTTGCGATGGCACCAAATATCTTGACAGCCCTTTCAGTGACGAAGCGATAGGCCTCATTGGCAATCGCCTTCAGGGCCGAGGCATCCCGGCTATAATCATCTCCTTCATCGATCATACAAGTTACTCGGTAGAGATAATTATTGCAGGTATCGGAGGCCATCAACATATTGGCCATAAAATGTTGGATAGCCTGATATCCACCGATTGGATTTCCGTATTGTTCCCTCTCCCTCGCATATTTTGCGGTCATATCGATGGCTGCTTTACACCCCCCGGACATTTCGGCTGCCTTGGCCACCGCAGCCTTGATATACATCTTCTCCAGCAAGTCTGCTCCGGCGCCGGGGTTGCCCAGCATATCAGTTTTGGAAACTTTGACATCCTTAAAAATTACCTCGCAGGCGTTTTCGGCAGACACATAGGGCAGCTTGGTAATCTTAACTCCCGGAGCCTTGGCATCCACCAGAAACAGGCTGAGACCGGCATTACCTGCTTTGGCCGCCACAATGAGCTTCTCAGCAATATTGGCATCCATAACGAACAATTTGGTCCCATTCAATACATAGTCATCCCCTTTGGGTTCCGCTGTCATGGTAATGCTTTCATAACTAAAATCGGTGTCCGGTTCGTATTGGGCCAGGGCCATAATCAGACTGCCTTCGGCAATACGTCCCAATAAATCCGTTTTTTGATCCTCCGTACCGCCTTCCAGGATCAAAAGTCCGCATTGAATAATTGTAGAGAAAAAGGGACTGGGGAAAACGGCCTTGCCGATTTCCTCTTGGATGATAACCAAATCCATGAAGGTTCCGCCATAGCCGCCGTAGGCCTCCGGGAAATACATACCCGTCCATCCCAGTTCGGCCACTTTTTGCCATAATTCCGGAGAATAACCCTCTTCGGTCTCTTCGATATGTTTAACTTTTTCAAAATTACATTCATTAACGAAAAATTTGACTGCGGAGTCCCTAAGCATCGTTTGTTCTGAAGTGAAATCGAGATCCATATTACGTCCCCCCTTATCCTTGTCCTTTTAACCTTGGCAGACCGCAGCCGACCCAGGCGATAATATTCCGTTGAATTTCATTAGAACCGGCGCAGATAATACTGCCGATGATGGATTGATACATAATGATCATACTTCCGTTTAATGGGGCCCAGTCCGAACCCTCCAAATTCCCGGGCAGCCCCATGATTTCCAGAGCAAAATCAGCCACACGTTGGGTTAGTTCCGTTCCCAACACCTTAGATTCCGAGGCTGCGGCTGGTGAAAATTTCAGTTTTCCTTTCTCCTGGAGCCAGGCAATCCTATAGGCCTGAGCCCGTCCAGCCTCCATATCGGCGTAGATCCGTCCAATTTTCTGGCGGACCAGGGGGTCCTCCCAGAGGTATTTAGCGGCCCTTTTGGTTGTTTTGACATATTCGATAATCTGTTCCAAAAGCCGTCTGATCCGGGAAAAGGTACCCACCCCCGATCTTTCAAAGTTCATGGTGTCCCGGGTGATGCCCCAACCCTGATTTTCACCCCCGATCCGTTCAGATTCGTGGATCTTGACATCGGTAAACCAGACCTCGTTATAAATGTGGGCACCGTCCATGTATTTAATGGGCCTGACTTCAATACCCGGCCAGGCAAAATCAACGTTAAAAACAGACAAACCTCGTCCCCGTTTTTCAGCCGGATTGGTCCGGGCCAACAGAAACATATGGTCGGCCCTGTGGGCCCCGGTGGTCCAGGTTTTTTGCCCGTTGACGATGTAATATTCCCCATCCTTAATAGCGGTAGTTTTAAGAGAGGCCAGGTCCGAGCCGGCATTGGGTTCACTCCAGCCCTGGCAATATTGAACTTCCCCACGGGAGATGGGACCAAGGATTCTTTTTTTCTGTTCATCCGAACCGTGAAGAAGAATGGTTGGGCCGAACATCCCGACCCCAAAGCCGTCGATTCCGGGCACACCAAAATAGCCCATGGATTCGTTAAAAATCAGTTGTTCGATGAGAGGCGCATCTCTTCCTCCGTATTCCTTCGGCCAATGTTGGACATACCAATTTTTTTCAACCAGCTTTTTCCTCATATAGCGATTGAATTCATAGCCATCTTCCGAATATGCCCCCTCCAAGCCCCCCCTTTTAACGGACAAAGGAGCGTTTTTCATTTCCTCTCTGAAAAAATCGTCGTACGTTTTTTTCAGCGCAATCTGTTCTTCGGTTAATTTAAAATCCATTGGATCCTCCTCTTGTTTTTCAAAAACACTTTCAAAAACGTCTTGCTTTTATGGGATGGGCAAAAGGGTCCTCCGGCTAATTTTCTATAGCTTTTGGCTTCAAATAACACCCCTTAAGGTCCCTTTTTCCCTGAAAATTAAAAATCCTCTTTTTCGACCGGCAACGTCCCCCTTTCTTTGGTCAACACCCCTTACACCGGTTCAAGGATGCCTTCAGTTATAAATTCGGAAGGTTGTTTAGGTAATGATGAAACCGCAAAAACTCATTACCCCAACGAATCCCGGATAAATTCCGGACCAGGTTTCGGGAATCACTATCATCTTTCAGAATTCCGGCTGGAGTTTATCCTGCGGATGGTAAAATTAGAATGACGACAATGGGGCTTCACCGACTTTTTGCGATCTTATCGAATAATGGTAAGAATATAATTTAGGGATAAAACTAAAGTCAAGGGAAAAACAGGAGGGGAAGAAACCATGGCGGTCAAAGGGAGAAGGTAATATCCAGAAACCGATCAGCCTCAACTTCCGAGAACTGAAATTTCCGCTCGTTGGAGGGTGAGGTTTCCCATTGTCCTCTTCCCCGGTGTGTCGAAATAAAAGGAGATATTCTCCAAAAAGTCTAAAACGCTACCTTATATCCAAATTCGGTATAAGAGGCAGGTTAAGGGTTGGAATATTGGTCGGGACGACTGGATTTGAACCAGCGACCCCAGCGTCCCGAACGCTGTGCTCTACCAGGCTGAGCCACGTCCCGACAGCGAATATATATCACCGGAAATTTATTTTGTAAAGAGGTTTAAGATTCGGAAAGGATATCCATAAAATTTTTCAAGATCCTGGCCGTGGCCCCCCAGATGATATCCCCCTGAAAATCGATAAAAAGGTTGATAACGGACTGCCCTTCGTAAGCAAAGGGGGCTTCTTTCAGTTCGGCCTGGTTAAGGAGATAATCCAAGGGAAGTTCAATCAAACGTTCAACTTCGAAGGAACTCAGTTTAAAGGGATACGGATAAGGGATGATTCCCACATAGGGGCAGATCCGGAAATTGGAAAGAGTGACCATGTGGTCCAATTCTCCCAAGACCTCGATGGCGTCCATTTCGATCCCTATTTCTTCCTCGGTTTCCCTCAGAGCGGTTGTCAGGCAATCCAGATCCTCATAATGAAAGGCCCCTCCTGGAAAAGAGATCTGTCCTTTATGATGTTCTACCTTGTTGGTTCGTTTTGTTAAAAGGATATAGGTTTCGTGGTTTTTTTGAAACAAAGGGAGCAGCACGGCCGCCGGGGAAAGGTCCGGCCGGTCGGTTATCGGCTTGCCTTTCTTGTTCAGTAACCGCTGAAGGGTTTCTTGGTTCAACTCTTTTGAGTTAAAAGGTCCCGTATTCGTAAAGATAGGCATCAAATACTTTCTTGAGTGAAGGGGAGATCGGCTGCCAGGCGCCTTCCACTTGAACCGGAATCTTTTCTGAAAACAGATAATCGACCACTTCGGAAATCGGGGCTATCGAATAAACCGCCACACCGGTCGTATTGGAAAATTTCTTGAGGGCATCTTCCCCCTTTTTCCCCAGGATGACCTTTCCTTCCGAATCATAACAGGCCGTGGTCTGTTGGCGGTCAATTCCCAAACATAGCCCAACGATACGAACCGAGATCTTTTTCTGCTCCTTTTCCCGTTCAATCTTCTGAAGGAGTTCATATTTGGTGGCCATGGAAGTACCCACATCATCGACGATCCACAGACCGCATCCGTCGAAAAAGCTGTTGTTGACCATCAGATTTTTCTGACCGGAGGCTTCACCGTAAGTTTTATACTCTTTACGATCATATTCAAAAATTAATTCTTTTCGGTGTTCGGTCCAGAAGTTGATGGCCATAGCCTGGGCAATGGCGCTGCCTTTATAGGAAGGACCCAAAAGGATATCCACTTCCGGTGCACAATTCAAATCCAAAAGCCGTCGGGCAAAAAAAGAACCAAGGGAATAACTCAATTTGCCGGTACAAAGGCGCCCCATATTGACAAAATAGGGACTGGGGCGTCCATCCTTCAAAATCAGACCTTTTTTGAAAAATAGACTGCCTGTTTCAGATAAAAAACGAGCGAATTCCTGTTGATACAATTGAAGAGGCATCTTAAAACCTCCCGGTTATCGTTAAAAAGAAACCGACCTGCACGGCCTTGGCTTCATCTAAGTTCACTTCGGTCTCCGTGTTATCGGAAAAATAGGTGATATCCGAACCGTCCTGGACATAGAAATAGGACATTCGCGCTCCTCCTTCAATCTCCAGTAATTTCATGGGCTGGTAAACCAGAGAAATGACCCCATCCATACCTACTAACCCAAAATTATCGGCTTTATGGGAAAAACTGGGGTCACTCTGCAGGTCTTCCCGGAGATTCCATACCCCGCGGCCGGTGTAATGGATATAAGGGAAAAAAGCCAGTTGGCTCTTTAATCTTAATGGGATTATTCCGGGTGGCCGGGCGGCGGTTAAAGCCACTTCACCCTTGACCCCCACTCTTAAAGCGTTCCAGTTAAAATCATACCGGGAATCCAAGCCGTAGATAGGGGTATTGTTATCCTGATTAATATAAGTAGTCCAGCGGCCATGGGTCATGTGGATATTTTGCTCATAATACTGCCAGCCGATGAAAGGTTTAAACACCCATCGGGGTCTGGAATTAAAAATAAATGTGGTCTGAATATCGGCGATCCAGAAAGCCGTCTCCCCGGAAACATCGAATCGGGAACGATAATAAGTGGACTTGGAAAGATAATCGGAATCCGTACCCTCTCCATCCGACCCATGACCTTTTCCGAATTGAAAACTTAAAGAGGCATAAGACTTAGGATGGTTAATTTCCAGGAAGACAAGCGGGATTCCACTCCTGATTCCCTTAAATTTCAAGACTGACTTGTTCCTGCCGTCTTGATCAAGGAAGCTGATCTCCCAGGAACAATCAGTGCTGGAAAAAAGATAGCCAAGGCCGATATCAATGATATTCGACGGCCGGCCCCAGGTCAGGGATATTCCGGTTGCCGGCAAGGATGCAGAGAGTTCTTTTTCGGCGGCTTCTAAAGAAAAGGCCGTAGCCAGGAAAACCAGTAAAACTGTTATCAAGGGGAAAAGAAGAAATTTCTTCATATTAATATTAATACCTGCACTTGACTTTTAGGCCCTTTCTTCTATAGTCATGGTAAACTCTCCTGTTCTGCTTGGGGAGGGGGCATCACGAAGCATGAAAATATAGCATTAACGTGCCATATCTCGTCATCCCGGCGAAAGCCGGAATCCAGGTTAAATTTACACGTAGATCCTGGATGCCGGATCGGGCCTGCCCCGTACCTGATACGGGGTCCGGCATGACGGAGAACAAACAAGCCTGGAGAATAATCCAGGGTTAATTCCGAACTTTATAAGAATAATTTGAAAAATAATTTTAAATCCCCTTCAAACCTTTTTCCCGGGGGGGGGGATTTATTGGACCCTCCATGACCATCCCGATTTCGAATAGGTTTGATTAGGATTTTTATCATGTCCCTTGGAATCGATTCCTTTTTGTCGCATCCTCCGGCGGATTTACAAGGCAAGCGGTGGGGTCTTCTTTCCAACCAGGCCTCGGTCGATTTATCTGGAAACTATAGCAAAGATCTGCTCCGGGGTAAATTCAAAAATAATCTGAAATGTCTGTTCTCCCCCCAACATGGATTCTGGGGTACGGAACAGGACAACATGATTGAAACTCCGGATGCACTGGACGCGACCACGGGCCTGCCCATTTACAGCCTTTACAGTCATACCAGGCGGCCTACGGACCGGATGATGGAAAGCATCGACGTTCTCCTGATAGACCTCCAGGACGTAGGGACCCGTGTCTATACCTTTATAACCACCCTGGCCTATTGCCTTCAGGAAGCTCGAAAACAGGGGAAGGAGATTGTCGTTCTGGATCGTCCCAACCCGATCGGCGGAACCGCAGTGGAAGGCAATATTCTTAAGCCTGCCATGACTTCCTTTGTCGGGGTCTATCCTCTGCCCATGCGGCATGGCTATGACCTTGGGTGAATTGGCCCTTTTATTTAATCAGGAAATGAATATTCAGGCAGAGCTTCGAGTGATCCCCATGAAGGGGTGGCAGCGGTCCCGATATTTTGAACAAAAAAATTCCTCTTGGCTTATGCCTTCCCCCAATATGCCGGGTTTATCCACGGCCCTGGTTTATCCCGGTCAGGTTCTATGGGAAGGAACCAATGTTTCCGAAGGCCGGGGTACCACGCGTCCTTTTGAAATTTTTGGAGCCCCTTATATCGATCCTCGGGAAGTCAAAGAATATCTGAAAGATATTTTTTTGCCGGGAGTTCGATTAATAGAGCTATCCTTTCGCCCCACTTTTCAAAAATGGTCAGGACAAAAATGCCGGGGGTTTTTTTTGTGGGTCTTTGATCGACAGGCATTCAAACCCTATTTTACCTCCTTGACCTTACTCCAAGCCGTTAAAACTATTTATAAAGATGACTTTCAATGGAAGGCCCCTCCTTATGAGTATGAAACAAAGCGGATGCCTATCGATTTATTGATTGGTGATCAGGCCATTCGACAAGCCCTGGAGAAGGGACAATCCATTGCCGAACTGGAGAATTTCTGGATGGCCGGCCTGAAGAACTTTCAAAAGCTTCGGGAGAAATATTTGCTTTACCCCTGACCCCGCATTGCTCTCCTTTATTAGGGTCTCAAAATAATATAGTCTATCTTTTTCAGATTGACGGTGTTGGATTCCAAGGAAAGCGAACCCCTGTTCCAGCAACCAGGTCCAGGACAACCTTCAATGAAATTATGAAGAAAGGTATTGGGGGATTTATTATGAATCCATCAAGAAGAGAACTGCCACGATGGAAGCCATAGGAAAAGTTCCCTGAAAATTTGAAGAAATAATTAGGCGCCCCACCCCCTGCGCCTTTTGTCTGTTTTCACTTTTATCGAATTACTATTGTTTATAAACTTCGATACTGATATAGGCATAAGCCCCCTGATAGGCGGCCGTGATCTGATCAACCACTGTGGAAGGCTGTGTCTCAGCTGCCGGGGCAGTGTAGGTTGCTTGACAGACCCCGAGAGAAATAAATGCCTCTGCAGTAAATGTTCCTCCCTGGGAAGAGGTAAAGGTGACTCCCCTGGTGGTATCATTGACAGGATTCCCCTGGTTATCTTTTACCGAGGCAAAAATGATGGTTTGCCCGCCCTGGGGGAGAATGGTTTGGGTGGCCGTTAGATTGATCGCATAGCCGTAGCCTTGACCGAAGCCGCTGGAGGTGGATGTATTGGAAGTGCAACCGGTGATCCCCAAAACACACAGCATCAGACAACAAAGAAAAATTTTGGTATAGGTCATTCCCCGCTCCTTAGTTTTAGCATAAGGGTTCAATTAGTTGAGGATTCAAGGGGTTTGTCTCCTCAAGGAAGAATTTAAAACTTATCCCCCCGGCCCTGTCTTTACTTTTTAACCTATTTCTAACTTTTGTCAAGTTAATTTAAAGACATAAGATGGAAAAAAATGCCTTTTCAATAAAAAAATCGCTTGACATCGGAAATACAACCTGTTAAGAGGATAAGAATCCTTTATTAATAAAAAAACAAAAAGGGGGTGGTTTGCAGAATTTTAAGTAAAAAAAACAAGTTAAGAGATTTGTTTTTCTGGAAACAAGAGGCTATTTTCTTAAACTGCAACTACAACAAGGAGAAAAAGAGATGATGAAAAAATTAGGCATGATTGTTTTTGTGATGGCCCTGGTGGTCGCTTTTGCCCTGCCGGCTTTCGCCTTTACGGTTGAAGGCGCTAAAGGGGAAAGGTTCACTATCGGCGGAACTTTTATGTATGATATCGGGTATCGGTTGACCAACAAAAATTATAATACGAAAACCGGTTCTTTCTATGGGTCAGATGATAGAACCAATTTCTTCAGTGACCTTTCCCAAAGCTCCTACGTCATGGGAAATTATGCTAACGGTCCTTTCTCGGCGACTTTTATTTTGTCCACCCAAAGTTCCTATGAATCCTATCACAAGCAGGTTTATGATTATAATGCCAACTCACCCTATAGTGTAGCCGGCGGTTCCATTAATAGTTATTTAAACACGAAAGACAATGCTATTTTTGACCTGGTCTATGGGACCTATTCCTTCGGAAGCATGTCGATTTCAGCCGGTAAAATGAGTCCAATAACAGTGGTCCAGGCTCCCTCTTCCGTAATTGGTTACAGCTACGGAGAAGGCGGCACGATTGTAGGCATCGCCTATGGGTTTGTCTATGAGAATAAAAAGACCGGGATCCGGTTACAACACAACATCAACAAGATGATTCATTACGTGATCGGCCTGAATACCACCGGTACGCTTCCTGAAGACGTCGACACGGGAGCCGGTATTTCCCTTCGCGAATCTTATGCCACTCTTCCAAACATCTCCGCCAGGGTCGGTTTTAATTTCGGGCATGTAGTAGTCATGCCGGGGTTCTCCTGGGAACAGGTCAAATGGAACAACCTTCCCACCGGCTGGGATGACAAAGTGGACGTTTGGTTTGTTCGTTTGCCGGTCCAGTTGAGGTTTGGTGCCTTCACCGCCCTGATTGAAGGGCTCTATGGCCAGAACTTAGGTGGTTTAGGTAGCTCTTTCGCCACCCTGGTCGCCTCGGAAAGTTCCTATTCCGGCTATTGGAGAGATGCAGGCGGAACGATCCATAATGGAAATACCCTGAATGGCTGGGTCGATTTGTCCTATACGTTTGGTCCGGTTACGCCACATTTCTTTTATGGCCAAACCAGATCCGGAAATGACGACCGATATAAAACCGGCGATAAAGATGGAACCCGTTCGTATTATGGTGTAAACGCTTAGTACAAAGTGAGCCCGAATTTCACCATCGTTCCGGAATTCGCCGTTTACGATCTGGATAGAGTACCTGGTTTATCCAATTACAAACTGGATGGGCCACCTTTATGGCCGCTCAGTTCCGGTTCAGCTTCTAATTTAACCTGAAACAGGTTGGTACAAAACCCTGGAGGGGTAACCCTCCAGGGTTTTTTTTTACCATAATAAGTTTAGTCTATTGACAAAACGTTGGTCCCTTGATAAGAAAATGATGCAGGTATGATCCATTCGCAAGGATTCGTCAGGCCCGCCCAGGTGGGATTCCAGGGAAGCCCCCGACCGGTCGAAAAATCCGGATATTTTAATACTTGACGGCCAAAGTAAGGGACCTCCTCTTCCCATTGGGAGCTCCGACCTAATAAAACAACGGCGGACTAAGAATATTCAGGAGAAGGATTACAGGCCGAAAGGGGATTCTTAGCCTTCATGGGCAAGATTCCCATGAAAAATTTCGGTCGAATGATATAACTATTGAGGTTCCTGCAACCCTCTTAAATCTCGTCACACCGGATTCCGTCCCGTTGGGGATTACACCCCGGAGGGCGAAAGCCGGTGTCCAGAATGCATTAAAAAGACTGGATTCCGGCTTTCGCCGGAATGACATTAATGGATTTTTGCAAGAGGCTATCTGGTTTAATAAAATGGAATTAGCTCGGGAGAAACAAAATGAAAATACTGGTTAGTGATAATTTATCGGAAACAGGGGTGGAAATTTTTAAAAAAGCCGAGGGCCTTCAGGTGGATGTCAAAACCGGACTGAACCCGGAGGAATTGAAGGCCATTATCAAGGACTATGACGGTCTGGTTATTCGCAGTGCCACCAAGGTTACGGCCGATATTATCCAGGCAGCCGACCGGCTGAAGGTAGTAGGGAGGGCCGGCATCGGTCTGGATAACGTGGATATCCCGGCCGCTTCCCAGCGGGGGATCGTGGTGATGAATACCCCGGAGGGTAACACCATAACCACGGCCGAACATACCATTTCTCTGCTGTTGTCCCTGGCCCGGAGGATCCCTCAGGCCACGGCCTCCTTGAAAGATAAAAAATGGGAAAAGAAAAAATTCCAGGGCAAGGAAATCTTCAACAAGACCCTGGGCATTGTCGGCCTGGGGAAAATAGGCAGTATTGTCGCTGACCGGGCCAAGGGACTAAAAATGCAGGTTATCACCTATGATCCCTTTATTCAGCCGGAAATTCTTTTGAAACAGGGGATCGAACCGGTTACCCTGGAAGAACTCTACCGGCGGGCGGACTTTATATCCATCCATACGCCGAAAACGAAAGAAACCTTAGGCCTCATCAATACCGAAGCGATTTCCAAGATGAAGGATGGGGTGATGCTCGTCAACTGCTCCCGAGGGGGCATTGTAGATGAAAAAGCCCTTTTTGAGGGATTAAAAAGCGGCAAGGTGGGAGGAGCGGCCCTGGATGTCTTTGAAACCGAACCCCCCGGAGATAATCCTTTGCTGGGTCTGGACAACTTTGTCTGCACCCCTCACCTGGGGGCCTCGACCGCCGAAGCCCAGGAGAATGTGGCTGTAGCCGTAGCCGAACAGATAGTTGATTATCTGCTGCACGGGGTCATAAAAAATGCGGTCAACGTCCCCTCGGTCAGCGCCAACCTCCTGGAGCAGGTCAAACCCTACCTGGTGCTGGCGGAACGGTTAGGGGCCTTTCAGTCTCAGATCCTTGAGGGCGGAATGACCGAGGTATCGATCGAATACCTGGGAGATGTGGCCGGGTTTGACACCAAACCGATGACCGTTTCCGTACTCAAAGGACTCCTGACACCTATCCTTAAGGATGTGGTCAATTTTGTCAATGCCCCCATCCTGGCCCGGGATCGCGGAATACGGGTGATCGAATCGAAAACCGATACGGTTGATGATTTTTTAAACCTGATTACCTTGCGGGTAAAGACCCAGAAGATGGAAAGCTCCATTTCCGGAACCCTTTTCGGCAAATATGAACCCCGGATTGTACGTCTGAATAAATTTCGCCTGGAAGCCATTCCCGAGGGACACATGCTGCTGATTTATAACGAAGACAAACCCGGGGTGATCGGAACGATCGGGATGACTCTGGGAAAACATAAGGTCAATATTGAACGGATGCAAGTTGGTCAGGAAAAAGAAAAAGGCGGGAATATTATCCTCTTAACCACCGATCAGGCCGTTTCGAAGGCGGCACTCAATGAACTGACCTCCCTGCCTTCGGTGACCAAGGCCCTGCCTTTGGAATTGTAGAAAAATCAGGCGAGGGGCACCTGCGGGCAGGCAGGGGTAATCGGCGAGAGGGGAAAAACCCAAAGATAAACCACGAAAACAAAAGGGCAGGTTCATACCTGCCCTTTTTGTTTTTATCCAGTATCAAGTATTCAGGATCATTTCAAAAGATTGAAACCGTCCCATACTCTTGGAGGATCGTGGTTAAGAACCCAAATTTCAAATATGTTTGGTTAGGTTTTCGCCGAACGACGAACACCGAACGACGAACGTCAGTTCCTTATTAGCAACTGCAGGAAGTTCCGCAAGACCCCCCGCCTAAATTCAAGGCGGAAGATACTGAAAAACCGGATCGCCCGTTATTATCGACGAAATCGACCTTGACCTCTTTAGCCTGTTCGGACAACGTTTTATCGATCAGATAAGTAATTCCATTAATATCAAAGACATTATCGGTTTCCTTTGACTCATCCAGAGCCAAGGCCAGAGAAGGCCCCGATCACCCGCCTTGGCTTAGAAAAACCCGTATGGCCGAACTGAGATTTTGTTTTTCAAAATGTTCTTTAAGTGCCGCTTGTGCTGATTCGGTTACTGTTAACATGATGTTTCCTTTCTAAAAATTAATTTGCTTCTTAAATTTCCTATAAAACCCTAATCGTTAAATTTCAATATAGGTATTTTATCTCCTTTTGTCAAGAAGACCGCCTAATCCGATCCAGAATCGGTTGAAGGCTGATGCGATGATCTCCCAGTCCGAGATTGGCCCGGTCCAGACCGAAGGCCAGACCAAGGAGTTGGGAAATATAGAATGTGGGCAGGCCGAATCCATCGTGATGCTTTCTCTCCAGCATCATCTGGCCGCGGTCGAACTGGGAAAAGCAGGAAGGACAGGCTACGGATATGGCTTTATATTGTGTTTTTTCATGTGCAGCAATTTTTCCCGAGTGATCTCATTGGCCGCCTGGGCATCAATATTGGTTCCCAGAGCCGAACCGCAGCAGAGGAATTTCCTGGAATACTGAGTCGCCTGGGCCCCCAATATCTCCAGAATTTGGTCCATACTGACCGGCACATAACTGGCCGCCTCCGACAACTCGTCCGGATACATAAGCCGGGGAGGCCGATACAGGTGACAACCATAATGACATCCGATCCTTATCCCGCCCAAAGGATAACGGACTTTTTCGGCAATACGCTCCAACCCGACTTCCTTATACAGGACATCCAGAAGGTGTTTGACCTCGATAGTTCCCTGGAAATTATGTCCGGATCCTTCCAGGGCCAGATTGACCTGGTTTCGCCTTTGGAGGTCTTCTTTGAGAATCAGATTGACTTCTTTCAGGGTGTTGATACAACCGTTGCACATGGCCAGGATAGGCAGGCCGGCCTCTTCGGCCGGACAGAGATTGCGTGCCGCCAGTGCCAGCCAAGTATCGTAATGAGCCAGCTTCATATTGGTAGGGGCCGGACAACAGGAAAAGGGAAGATCCACCAATTCGATATCCAGGGCCTTCAACACTTCCCGGGTGGCTTTTTCAAACCCCGGATATTTGACCGGGATGACACATCCTAAAAAAAATGCATATTTCATCTAAATACCAATCATGGAAACTTGTCAGGTATGACAAGTTCGTAAAAAGTCGCCGAAACCCGAGTTACGTCATTCCGGCGAAAGCCGGAATCCAGTATTTTAAAATAGGTATAATTCTTCTGGACCCCGGCTTTCGCCGGGATGACGGCTTGTTACAAGTTTTTAAGTAGTAATATTATTTTTGAGTGATAAATTTATATTATCTATTCTGACTTCTGACTCCTGGATTCTGGATCTGACTTCTAACTTAGTTCAATCGCTTCATTTAATCCCGTTTTCCTCAAAATCCCTTCAATCTCATCGATGTTCAAAGGATCAAGGGCAGGCAGGGAAAGTTTTTGCCGGTCTTTTAAAACCTTTTCATTGACAATCAGACTGCGTCCCGTTTTGGCGATCATATCCACAACGAATTTTATTTTTTCCGGCAGGTTGCCCCGTTGGGCCGCCAGGTTAAATATAGCGGTCAATAATTCGGAAATATTGATCTCCTGAGGGCAGCGGTCTTCACAGACATGACAGGTAGTGCAGTACCAGACCCGTTCGTCGGTAATAATCGCTTCCTGCCCTAAATTCAGACAGCGAAGCAAAATTTCCCGCGGGCCGTAGGATTTCATCACCATGGCCGCCGGACAGCTTCCCGTACAGCGGGCGCACTGATAGCATTCGAAAAGGTCTTCTTTATTAAAAAGTTCCCAGATGCTTGTGATCATATCTGTCTATTCCTGACGGTATGCATAAACCTTTTACCTTTTCTGATCTCGTCATTCCGGCGAAAGCCGGAATCCAGTCAAATAATTGTTTCATACAAATCCCGCCAATCCGGATTGTTACTCTGAATTAATTCCAATTTCCAGATCCGATTCCATTCTTTTATTCTTTTTTCCCTCTCAATTGCGGACTCCATGCGATCATGTACTTCATACCAAACCAGGGTATGGATGCCATACCTATTGGTAAATCCTTTACAAGATTATGTTTATGCTCCCGTATCCTCTTAACCAGATCTGAAGTCACTCCGGTATAAAGTGTACCATTTTTTTTGCTTGCTAAAATGTAAACAACCGGCACCTTTTCCACTGGTTTTTTCCCTGGATTCCGGCTTCCGCCGGAATGACCTTACAAGTTTTCCAGGATTATTTAAAATTATTCGGACTCCTCGCCCTTCCCCTTTTTCTTCGGCACCAGGGCCTGTTTGGCCTTTTCAATCTCCTCCGGTGTGACCCCTTTGATAATCTCGTCCATTTCCTTCATCTTCCTGGCAAAAATGTTTCCTTCGGCCGCACTGATCCAGGCCAACTGGAGACGGTTTTTATCCAGACCGAGGCGTTCCATTTTTTTCCAGACTTTATTCACCCTTTTTTCGGTCTGGTGATTGGCATTGATATAATGGCAGTCACCGATATGACAGCCGGAAACCAAAACTGCCGCCGCACCCCGCCGGAAAGCATATTCGATAAAATCAGTACTGATCCGGCCGGAGCACATAGTTCGGATGATCCGGATGGGGGTCGGATATTGCATCCGGCTGACGCCGGCAAAGTCGGCCCCGGCGTAAGAACACCAATTACAGCAAAAGGCCACAGCCTTTGTCTCCGGGGCCTCTTCCGTGATGGCATCGATCTGGGCATAGATCTGCTGATCGGTAAAATGTGCTTGGGTGATGGCCGCAAAACGGGCACTCGGCCACACAGGTACCGCACCCGGCGCAGGAGGCCTGGGTCACCTGGGCGATTCTGGGTTTCCGGGTCCTGCCGAATGGCCGAGTAAGGGCAGACCTTGACGCACATACCGCACCCCTGGCAGAGGGCTTCATCAATAACTGCGGTAATGGCTTCGACGTTGACCTTTCCCTGGGCCATGAGGATATTGGCCCGGGAAGCGGCGGCACTGGCCTGCGTGACCGAATCCTTGATGTCCTTTGGACCTTCGGCACAACCGGCCAGAAAAATCCCGCTGGTGGGGGTGTCCACCGGGCGGAGCTTGGGATGGGCCTCCAGGAAAAAACCGTCCGAAGCACAGGAGAGGTTCAGTAGCCGCTGGATGGCCGGACTGTCTTTCCTGGGTTCGATCCCCACGGAAAGGATGGCCATATCGACTTCATAGCGATAAAGCTGGGAAAGGAGAGTGTCTTCCCCGATCAGGGTCAGGTTGTTGGTTGTCGGGTCTTCGATGATCTCTCCCGGGACTCCCCGGATAAAGGAGACCCCCTCCCGCCTGGCCCGCTGGAACAGGTCTTCAAAGCCCTTTCCAAAGGCCCGGATATCGATATAGAACACCAGAATCTTGGTTTCCGGCCAATGTTCCTTGATCAGCAGGGCATCTTTTATGGTATTCATGCAGCAGATGTTGCTGCAGTATATATTGGAGCGTTTGGAGCGGGAGCCGATACATTGGAGAAAGGCCACGGTTTTGGGAATCTGCTGATCCGACGGCCGGATCAGGCTCCCTCCGGAAGGCCCGCCGGCATTGATCAGGCGCTCAAATTCCAGACTGGTAATGACATTGGGAAACTTGCGGTATCCGAATTCGGTCAGACGGTGTGGGATCATAGACATCCACACCGGTGGCCACGATAATGGTGCCTACCTCCAGGGTCAAAGTTTGATCCTTCTGGGAATAATCCACACACTGTCGTTGACAGGCCTGAAAACATTTATCGCAGGCCACAATGCCGTGTTTATTTAAACACAGATCCATATCAATCTGATAGGTGGAGGGGACGGCCTGGGCAAAAGACATATAGATGGCCCGCCGCATGGAGAGTCCGGCATTGAATTCATCAGGGGCCACCTGGGGGCAGACCTTGGCGCAGTCGCCGCAAGCAGTACAGGAATCGGTAACAAAGCGGGCTTTCTTCCGGACCTGGACGGTAAAATTGCCCACATACCCTTCAACCCCGGTAATCTCACTCAGGGTCAATATTTCAATGTTGGGATGCCGCCCGGCCTCGGACATCTTGGGGGCCAGGATGCAGATGGAACAGTCCATGGTCGGAAAGGTCTTGTCGATCTGGGCCATACGCCCGCCGATACTGGGGTCCTTTTCGACCAGATAAACCTTGTAGCCGCTGTCGGCCAGATCCAGGGATGCCTGAATGCCGGCCACCCCGCCGCCGATGACCAGGGCCTTTCGGGTCACCGGAACTTCTAATGTTTCCTGGGCGGCCAGAAATCTGGATCGGGCCACGGCCATGCGGACCAGATCCTGGGCCTTTTCAGTCGCCGCGACTTTGTCATGAAGATGAACCCAAGAGCAGTGTTCCCGGATATTGGCCATCTCAAAAAGATAGGGATTTAAACCGGCATCCTGGCAGGCAGACCGGAAGGTCGGCTCGTGGAGACGGGGGGTGCAGGAGGCCACCACCACCCGGTTCAATCGTTGTTCTTTAATATCGGCCTTGATCAGTTCCTGCCCCGGCTCGGAACAGGTATATAGATTATGCTTGGACAATACCACCCCGGGCAGACCGGCCGCAAACTCCGCTACCTGGGCGCAATCCACCACCCCGCCGATATTCAACCCGCAATGACAGACATAAACCCCGATCCGGGGTTCTTCTTTTTCTTTTCTTTGTACTTTCTTGGGGGGCAAACCAAAAACTCCTTATTCGTGTTGCGTGTTACGAGTTACGAGTTGACGGTTTGATGATTTTACCCCTAACGCGCAACCCGAAACCCGCAACTATTTTTTTATCTGTTTCCCATACTCATAGCCTTTTTCAAAGGCTTTGAGATTCAACTCTTCAGTCCCGCTGGGGATGGAATCAAAAAGGGCCTGTTTCATGGCTTCATAACCGACCACTTCGGTAACCGCAGTAATAAAACCGAGCATAACGATATTGGCGACGATCTTTCGGCCCAGTTTTTCCGCCAGCCGGGTGGCCGGGATTTTGAAAAGGAACCCTCCTTCGGGAGCGGAATCCATCTGGACCAGATCCTCATCGATCAGGACCATGGCCTGATCGGCCATCTGCCGGCCATAAGTATTCTTGGCCTCTTCGGACATGAGGACCAAAATTTGCGGCAGGGAAACCCGGGGATAATAGATGGCCCCACCGGAAATTATCACATCAGCACTGCAGGCACCGCCGCGAGCCTCAGGCCCGTAGCTTTGGGTAAAAACTGCCTGAAGATGTTCATATAGGGAAGCCGCCTTGCCCAGGATATTCCCGGCCAGTATGATTCCCTGGCCTCCGAACCCGGCCAGTCGTATTTCGGTTTTTTCGTTTGTGCTCATCTGATATTTACTTGCCTTTAGGGTAAAAGCCTCAAATTAAATTTTCAGTCTTTCGGGTGTCAGACCGAAGGTTGTTAGGCTGAAGGCTGAAGGTCGAAGGAATATTCCTCATTTTTTTTACCTTCAGTCTTCGGCCTAAAGGCCTTCAGTCTGATTTTGTTTCTGTTCTCCTGAATTTTTTCAGAATCTTTTCCTCATATTCTCCCAAAAAGGTGGTCCGTTGATTCTCGGAAAATTTTCCCACTACGATTTTTCCCCGTAGGGCAATATCCACTTCCCTCGGGTCAGCCCCATTCTGGACGATACTGTTTTCCTTGTAATAAATCATTTCATCCAGGCCGCTGCCGATTTTATTGGGACGTCCGTACCCGATAGGACAGGGGGCGATGACTTCTATAAAAGTAAATCCATTAATGGCCATGGTTTCGGCGATAGCGTTCACCAGTTGCCGGGCATGGAAGGTGGTCCAGCGGGCCACATATACCGCCCCGCTGGCATGGGCCAGATAAGGCAGATTAAACGAGGCCTCCGAGATTCCCGTAAGGAGTCGTGGTCGTCCTGGCCGTAACCGGGGTTGTCGGGGCCGACTTGCCCTCCGGTCATCCCATAATTGAAATTATTGACGCAAATGACCTTGAGATTGACATTTCTCCGGGCCGCATGAATGAAATGATTCCCGCCGATGGCAAAAAGATCACCATCACCGCTGAATACGGTTACCGACAGATCGGGACGGGTCAAGGACAATCCGGTGGCAAAAGGGATAGCCCGGCCGTGTGTGGTGTGATAAGTGTCCATATTCAAATAGCCGGCCACCCGACCGGTACAACCGATGCCGGAAACCACCACCGACCGGTCAATGGGGATCCCGGTCATCTTCAACCCGTTGATATAGGTATTCAAGACCACTCCCAATCCGCAGCCCGGACACCAGATATGGGGGATCCTGCCCGGTTTCAGATATTGGTCGTCAGGATGAAGCCATGCTGTTCATCGATAAGGCGATAACCGCTTCCTGATCAAAAGGGACGACCGGTTGATATCGTATTTTCATGGCAGATATTCCTTGACCGCATCCATGATGTTGTCGGGCGTATGAATGGACCCGCCCATCAAAGGCAGCAGGACCGTTTCCGCCCAACCCTGGGCGCACCGTTCCACCTCATAGGCGATTTGGCCGTAATTGATTTCCGGGACGATGAAAGCCTTGATCCTTTTACCAATTAGGCGGATCTCTTCCTCCGGGAAAGGCCATAGTGTGATGAAGCGCAGAAACCCTACTTTTTTTCCTTGGGATCGAAGAATCTGAACCGCCTCCCGGGCCGTACGAGAGGTACAGCCATAGGCCACCACCACCACATCGGCATCCTTGGTTTCCACGGCTTCCACCTGGATGATTTTGGAGGCGTTGAGACGGATTTTATCCACCAGCCGTCCGAACCGTCCGCTCATGGACCTGGGCAACTTTGGGGATATCCCTGCTCATCATGGGTTAATCCGGTGACATGGACATGAAAGCCCTCTCCGGCACAGGCCATGGGGGGTACGAGATCGTCCCCGGCCAAAAACGGCAGGTAGCAGTCCGGAGATTGACTCGGACGGGCCCGGAAACCCGATGAATCTGATCAGGAGGCGGAATAATTACTTTTTCGGACATGTGCCCCACCAGTTCGTCCCCCAAAACAAATACCGGCAGGCGGTAAGTCTCGGACAAATTAAAGGCCTCAATGGTCAGATTAAACATCTCCTGGGGAGAAGACGGAGAAAGGGCAATCACCTCGTAATCACCATGGGAGCCCCAGCGGGCCTGCATGACATCCGCCTGGCCGACCAGGGTCGGCAGCCCGGTGGAAGGTCCGCCGCGCATGATATTGACGATGACGCAAGGGGTCTCGGTCATCATACCCAGGCCGATATTTTCCATCATTAAGGAAAACCCCGGACCGGAAGTGGCGGTCATGGACTTGGTTCCGCCCCAGGAGGCCCCCAGGATGGCAGCGACTGAAGCGATTTCGTCTTCCATCTGGATACAGATCCCCTGCACCTGAGGCAAGCGTCTGGCCATCCGTTCGGCGATCTCCGTGGCCGGAGTAATGGGATAGCCGGCAAAAAAACGACAGCCGGCGGCAATGGCTCCCTCGGCGCAGGCCTCGTCGCCGTTAATAAAATATTCTCCGGTCAAAATTCCTGAATCAGACATGCTAATGAGGTCTTTCTCGATTTTTTTGAATAACTGACAATATCCTCAGCCGTCAACTCTTTGTGTTCTTTAAGGACACTATAAATGGCGAATTCCGGACAAATAATTTCACACAGATTGCAATTGACGCATTCCCCCTGCTTGGTGACTAATGGGGGATGATAGCCTTTTTTATTGAATTCCTGGGCTTCCTTGAGTACCTGATTGGGACAGAATTCGATACAAAACCCACACCCCTTGCAACGATCCTTAATGATATGCAGTTCCCCGATCGGTATGGAATGAGAACCGGCATCCAGCGGTAATCTCCAGAATTTCATCCTTGGCTCCTATAAAACAATACACAAAAACTTATTTTTTACCTTAAATGGGGGTGAGTTGTCAACAGGATTTTTACACCAGGCAGGCGGAAAGGAATTTTAAAGCTTCATCCTAATTCTAATCCCCTTCGTTCTTTACCGAGGTTTCCATCGTAATCCCATATTTTTCAATCTTGGATTGGAGGGTGGGGCGGGAAACGCCGAGTATCTTGGCTGCCCGGCTCCGATTACCGCCGGTGATATCCAGGGCTTCGCTGATCAGGGCGCTGGCCACGTGATCGATCAGCGTATCAAATTTATCCATTCCGGGCTCGTTCATCAAAGCCTTCCGAGCCCATTGCCTGATTGAACCGTCGGTCGGTGGTCCTTCCATCCTGACTACGGTTTCCCCTTGTATAATCTGGGAGATGTCCTCCGGACGGATAGGATATCCCCGGCTGAAAATCAGGGCTTTTTGAATGGTATTGGCCAATTCCCGGACATTGCCGGGCCAGTGATAATTTTTCAGCATTCCTCTGGTTTCATCGGTTATGCCCGGGTTGTCGATATCCATCGATTGAGAGAACCGATCCAAAAAATAATCGGCCAGCCTGGAAATATCCTGCAGACGTTCCCGTAATGGAGGGAGCCAAATCGTTACGACTTTGAGACGGTAATAAAGATCCTCACGGAATCTTCCCTCGGTCAGACCGGCCTCCAGATCCCGGTTGGTGGCGGCGATAATCCGCACGTCCACCGGGATAGGCTCGCGCCCGCCAAGGCGTTCAATACTTTTTTCCTGAAGCAGGCGTAATATCTTGGACTGGATACTGAAAGGCATATCACCGATTTCATCAAGGAAGATGGTTCCGCCGTTGGCCTGTTCAATCCTTCCCATCCGTCGGCTGACCGCTCCGGTAAAGGCCCCTTTTTCATAGCCGAACAATTCGCTTTCCAGCAGAGTTTCCGGGATGGCCACACAATTGATGACCAGAAAGGGTTTAGCGGCCCTCTGGCTATGGTGATAAATCGCCCGGGCAACCAGTTCTTTACCGGTACCCGATTCACCCCGCACCAGGACCGTAGCCTCGGTCGGGGCTACCCGGCCTATCGCCTTATAGATCTCCTGCATCGGCTTGCTTTGTCCGATGATGATTTCACTGGAAGCGGTTTTAGGCAGGATATCGATTTCCACCTGGGAACGCATAAATCGGCTGGCCTCCAGGGCCTGGGTGATAAGTTTTAAAATATCCGGAATGTCAAATGGCTTGAGAATATAATCAAAAGCTCCCAACTTGGTCGCCTCGATAGCCGTTTCGGTGGTTCCAAAGGCGGTCATGATGATCACCGGCAGTTTGGCTTCGATCTCCCTTAAGGCAAGAAAAGTTTCCAGACCGCTCATCCCGGGCAAGCGTAAATCCAGCAACACCAGATCGGGCAAAACCGAACGCAAAACATCCAAACCGGTCTCGCCGCTGGCTGCGGTCAGCACTTCATGCCCTTCTTCGGTAAGGAGCTTTTCGAAGCTCTCTCGTATTTGATAATCATCGTCAATAATCAGAATAACGCCCATAGGTCCTTTCCAATACTCTTTCTTTTTGGACGGTATTTTTAACTTATGAGGGTCTCATAATAATCTTGACATAAAATGGCTTAGTTCATATTAGACTTGGGACCGGGGGGGTTTTATTTTAGCCAATATTATTTTAAGATCCTTGATACTTTGAATCCTGAACTCCGAACTCCGAACTGTTTTCACGGTAGGGAAGGGTGATCACAAAGGCCGTGCCCTCCCCCTCTTGAGACCGGAGACTCAACCTTCCCCCATGGTTTTCCACGATACGCGAGGCAATACTCAAGCCCAGACCGGTGCCCTCTTCTTTGGTGCTGAAGAAGGGTTGAAAGATGTTTTCCTGAATCGATTCAGGGATCCCCGGACCGTTGTCGCTTACGGTTATCGTTGCCACCCGTTTCCCGGCCTCCATGGTTTCCTCCTCTTCTAAAATCCGGATCACCCCGCCCTTAACCATGACTTCACAGGCATTGACCAGCAGATTGACCAGGACTTCCTTTAATTGATCCGGATCGGCCCAGATTTCAGTCAAAGGATTTTTCCGGATCAATTCCACCTGGACCCCATTGGATTCCAGTCGATGTTTCAGGAGCCGAAGGGTCATGTCGACCACTTCGGACGGGCTGATTTTTTGCATGGTCAGCTTTGGCGGCCGGGAGAATTCAAGAAAACTCCGGACGATGGATTCAATATGACGGATCTCTTCTGAGATCACCTCCAGATCTTCTTTCTGGGTAGGAGACAAGTCCGGGGTACGGCCCATGGAGAAGAGACGGATTTTCACTGAGGTCAATGGATTTCTTATACTGTGGGCAACACCGGCTGCCAATTTACCGGTCATGGCCCATTTTTCCGATTGAACCAGATGTTCCTGACTGCGGGCCAGCTGGGTCTGAGTCAGGTCGACATCTTCAATCAAACTATGCACCCGATGGCTGAGGACATTAACCTCGTTGGAGAGGGGAGGTTGGTTGTCATCGGGACCAGTATCCATGGTCAATCGGCGGATCGGCTCCAGAATCTGCTTGAAAAGAATATAGGCCAGCAGGATACCCATCATTGCCGCCAGTTGGATGGCGATCAAAGCCGCTGTACTGATATATCGTGTGCGAACCTGGGCATTTTTTCTGGCCTGATCAATACTTTTTATATGGATATCTTTAAACTGCTCACAAAGGGCGACAATAGTCAGGAATCGGGGGCGGATCTGCTGATGAAGTTTAATTCCGGCTTTCTCCTGCCCGGACTGATAAAGAAGAATGACCTCTTGTCGGGCGCTTTTATATTGGAGATATTCCGATTCGATCTTACTTAAAAGACCCCAGTCGGTTTCCATTCGAGCGTATTCTCTGCCCTTTCCAATTTTTTCTTCAAAAGTTTTCTGATACATTTCCAATTGTCTTAACCACTCTGCATTGCCGTCCTGGAAGAAATAGGTTGTATAGCCTTTTTGCATGACTAAGGCGATTTCCATCTCTTCCGCAGCTTTGAAAGCCAGGATATCCCGGTCAATGACCGAAGTAAACAGGGAGCCGATGTTCTCCGCATACCATATCGTGGCCAGACCTCCCCCGATGGTGGTTAAAACCAAGGCGATCAAGAGGATGATGATTCTTGCCCTTAGGCTGATTTGTCTAAATATTGGCATAGATTTTTTCACCTTTAAAGAATTTTAAAGGATCGCTCGGAGTACCAAGAGAGGAGCATTTTTCTTGATGGTCAGGCGGCTTATTTTGGGTCGCCTGGAAGAACATCCTGACTTAAAAAATCCAAGAAGGCTTTTCGGCCCTTTTTTGTCTGCGGATCTTCGTGTTTTGTTATTAACTACGCCGGATGACCCCTTTTCCGGCTCTTTTCCTCATACATCCGTTTGTCCGCCTCGGCAATCAGGTTTTCCAGGGAGGCCGGTTGATCGGTATCATAACGCACCACTCCCATGGAAAGGGAGAGGGAGTAAGAGGGTTCCCTTCTTGCATTAAATAGACCCAGATTGCGGTTTAAACGGATTCGGAGATTTTCGGCGCTGGATTCGGATGTGCCTTCTATGGCCAGGACGACAAACTCATCCCCTCCGATCCGGGCAATGATATCCGGGTCGCGAAACGTATCTTTAAAAATATTGACCACAGCGATTAAAGCCCGGTCTCCTTCCTGGTGGCCATAATTATCATTAATACCTTTCAGGTCGTCCAGATCGGCGAAAAGCAAGAACACGCCGCGCTTCATCCGGTTAGCTATCTTCAATTCCTGTTCCGCCAGGGTCAGGAAACCCCTGCGATTATAGAGGCCGGTCAAATCGTCCACCAGACTCAAGGTTCGTAGTTGTTCTTCCCCCCGCTTTCTTTGGGTTACGTCCCGAAAATTCCAAACCCGCCCAATACTTTTTCCATCAATCCGTTGGGGTTTTGAATAACGCTCAAAAATTCTTCCATCAATAAATTCCAGGGTGTCAAAACTTTCATCATCCGGGTGGGAATATAAATCAGTAACTTTGGTTGTGAATCCCTCAGGATCTTTGAGTTGGGCAAGGACATAAGATAAGGCTTGGTTGTCATCCCTGGTTTTCAAAACCGAATCGGGAATGCCCCAAAGTTCAACGAATTTCTGATTAAACCGAATTATTTCCCCCGAACTGTTCACCACCAGGATCCCGTCTGTAGTCGATTCGATCGTGGCTTCAAGAAGAGAAACTAAATTTTTAAGTTCGGCTTCTGTTCGGTTTCTCTCGGTTATATCGCGGTTATACCTCTAAATCCAATGGGTTGCTTATTTTTATCTTTGATCAGAGAAACAGAGGATTCCACCTCTCTCAGGGAGCCGTCTACCCTAAGAATTTTTCTACGCATGGATTTAGACGGCATGCCCGTCCGAAATACCGTATTGAATATTTGATAGGTTTTTTGGGGATCATGAGAAATACCCTTATAACTTCTTCCTATTAGCTCTTCTTTGAGCCGTCCGTGTATGTTAGCATAGGCTTCATTACAAAAGAGATATCTTCCGGTCAAATCGACCTCGTAATACCCGTCCTCAATATTCTCCAGAATAGCCCGGGCCTTTTCCTCTGATTCTCTTAATGACGCTTCCACCTGCAAGCGACGATCCTCCAAGGCCTCCAATTCTACCACCCGCCGGCGGAGTTCTTCCACCTCCTTGAGCAATTCCACCGCAGACTTTTCGTGATTCGTCATGGGAATATCCCTACCCCTATCGGGCGATAAAAGTTCATAAAAATGTATAAATTTAGCAGAATAAACCAGAATGTTCAATTATTTTTTTAGAAAAGATCGGCATTTCTTTCTTGACAAATCCTTCCTAAACCTTTACTTACCGGTAGGTAAAATTAATGAAAAGACTTTCCTTTTTGAAAATCAAAATATGGGAACCATGCTTGAAAAGAAAAACGGAATCGAATGTATGACCGATCAAAAGGTCCGTCAGCGTCTTTTGGCCAGTGCAGCTGCCTTATTCGCCCGCAAAGGGTATGCCTCCACCACCGTCCGAGAGATTGTTGAAGCCGCCCATGTTACCAAACCGGCCCTCTATTATTATTTTCGAAACAAAGAGGAAATTTACCTGGAGTTGATGAGAACGGCCGAAGCACGATTTGAAACCCTTTTGGGCAGTGCCCGAAAAGAATTCGGGGCAGTCAAGGAAAGGATCCTGCTTTTTTCAGAGCAGATCTTTCAGCTTTTTTTGGACCAGATCGAAATAGCCCGAGTGGGGATTTCCATTCATTACGGACCGGCCCAGGGAGCCCCTTTTTTCGATTTTGATGCCTTTCATCTCAAAATCCAGGAATTGATCGAAAGGTTGATCTGCGAAGGGATCCGAAAAGGGGGAGTTTCGAAAAGGAAATGTGCTGGATATGACCCGGGCCATTCTCGGGGCGATCAATGTGGCCATAGAGGTCCAACTCTGGCATCCCGAAAGGTCCACAGGCCGGGAGGGATTAGCCAGGGTTATTAGATTGATTTTTGATGGAATATCAAAAAGATATAGTAGAGAGAAAGGGGAATTGGCATGAAACGGGGACTACTAATCGGGGCCGTCCTGGCTGCCTTGTGGATCGGAGCCTGGGGGTGTTCGAAAGCGAAAGAAGACAGCAAAGGGGCTGAAAAGACCGGGGGGGTTCCTCCCGTGGCCGTCGAGGCGACAGCGGTCCAGGCCAGAGACCTCATCGAGGGAATTGAAGTCGTGGGATCATTGTCCCCAAAGAATGAAGCCAAGGTCAGACCCGAATTTGCCGGAATCGTCACTGATGTTTTTGTCAGCGAATGGGTTAAGGTGAAAAAAGGGACCCCCCTGGTCAAATTAGACACACGTGAAATAGAGGCCGTTGTGCAAAAGGCCCAAGCCGCGGTTGAAGTCGGAAAAGCCAATCTCTCCCAGGCGGAAGTCGGCGGCAATCGGGCCGAAAGAGAGTTGGTCCGGGCTCAAAACCTCAAAGAAGCCGGCTTGATCACACAGCAGAACCTGGATGATGTCCGGTCGGAAAAAGCGGCTTCGATCGCTCGTATTTCCGCTGCCAAGGCCCAACTCTTGGCCGCAGAAAGGGATCTTCAGCAAGCTCAGACCCGTTTATCCAAAAGCCTTATCCGTTCCCCGATGGATGGGGTGGTTTTTGCTCGTAACGTTAATGTCGGTGATTTGGTGGGGGAACCCGGAACCCAGCGTTTGATGTTTCAAATCGTCGATAACCGTCAGTTGGAACTGACCGTCACCGTTCCCTCCATTGATATGGGCCGGCTGAAAATAGGTCAGCCTCTGACCTTTACAGTTGATGCCTTTCCTGGGAAATCTTTTTCCGGTCGAATCAAATTCATTAATCCCACGGTGAACGAAGCTGACCGATCGGTCAAGGTCATTGCCGAGGTGCCCAACCCCTCGGAAACCTTGAAGGCCGGGCTTTTTGTCAAAGGTCGTATCATCACCGGGCAACGCCGTAATGTCCTTCAGATCCCCCGCTCAGCTTTGCTCTCCTGGGACGTAGGGGCCAAGAAAGGGGAGGTTTTTGCCGTTGAACGGGACCTGGCCCAGCGAAAATCCATTCAAACCGGGAGTGTCTCCGGGGACTGGGTAGAGGTGGTCTCGGGGTTACAGCCGGGGGAACCCATCATTACCCGAGGGGGATTCAATGTTAAAAACGGCGATCGGGTCAAGATCACCCAGTTAAACGGGGGGAAGTAACTCATGTTCCTATCCAATTTATCCATCAAGCGGCCCATCTTCGCCACCATGATGATTCTGGCCCTGGTCATCCTGGGGATATTTTCATACCGCCGTTTGGCTATTGATATGTATCCGGACGTCGAAATCCCGGTCCTTTCCATTGTCACCATCTTTCCCGGAGCCTCTCCGGAAACGGTGGAACGGGAAGTGACCAAGCGGATTGAAGAGGTGGTCAACCGCATTTCCGGGGTCAAGCATGTTACCTCTATATCCCGGGAAAGCGTTTCCCAGATAGTGGTCGAGTTTCAGCTCGAGGTCAAGATCAATGAGGCCTCTCAGGATGCCCGGGCAAAGATCAACACCATCCGCCGGGACCTTCCCCAGGATATCGAAGAACCGATTATCAATAAAATGGATATTGCCTCGATACCGGTTGTCTCCCTGGCCGTCCGATCCGAAAACCTATCCCCCAGAGATCTGACCACCCTGGTGGAAAAAAAGGTCAAGCGTCGATTTGAAAACATTTCCGGTGTCGGACAGGTGGAATTGGTCGGTTCTTCCAAGCGGGAAGTCAATGTCTGGATCGATCCCATTAGACTCCAGGCCCTGAACATGGGGGTGGATGAAGTCATAGCCGGCCTCCAGTCGGAAAATGTCAACGTTCCCCTGGGGCGGCTGAACCGGGACAATTCCGAATATACCTTGCGCATATCCGGAAAACCGGTGGCCGTAGAGCAGTTCAAGTCCATGGTTATTGGCCAGAGGAACGGCCGCCCGATCCTGTTAAATGAAGTCGCTGATGTTCGGGACGGTATCGAAGAGCAGCGATCCATGGCTATGATCAATGGCATCCCGGCGGTTTCTCTCAATATCCTCAAACAAAGCAAGGCCAATACGGTGGAAGTTGCTGACAGGATCAAGAAAACCATCAGCCAGATCCAACCCGAACTTCCTCCCGGAACAAATATCGAGATCGTTCAGGACTCCTCGGTCTTTATCCGGGATTCGGTCCGGGATGTGAATGAAACCCTGATTTTGGGGGGGATTTTGACTATCCTGATCGTCTTCTGCTTCCTTAATTCCTGGCGTTCCACTGTGATCACCGGTCTAACCCTGCCCATCTCGGTCATCTCTTCTTTCATTATCATGAACTTTTTAGGCATGACCATCAATGTCATGACCATGATGGCACTGTCTCTGGCCATCGGTTTATTGATCGATGATGCCATTGTTGTCCGGGAAAACATCGTCCGCCATCTGGAACGGGGGGAGAACCATGTCATGGCCGCCCAAAAAGGGACCAACGAAATAGGGTTAGCCGTTCTGGCAACCTCCCTATCCATCATAGCCGTCTTTATTCCCGTGGCCTTTATGAAGGGGATCGTCGGGCGCTTTTTTTTCCAATTCGGTATGACCGTGGCCTTTGCGGTCATGGTTTCCCTGTTTGTCTCTTTCACCCTTGACCCGATGCTCTCCTCCCGCTGGGTGGACCCGGATATCGAACGAAAGGGGAAGCGAAATTTTCTATATCGAATGCTGGATGGTTTCAATCACGGATTTGAGTGGATGGCTGATCGATACAAATCGGTCATTGCCTGGGCCCTGGATAAACGCAAGTCCATGATCTTAATTACTGTTCTGACTTTTTTGGGAGGGTTAGCCCTGTTTTTAAGTCTTCCAGGTTCTTTTTTCCCTTCCTTCGACGCCGGGGAGTTCCAATTGAATTTCAAGACCGCACCCGGGGCCTCCATTGAGGAAAGCCGGGGAAGGGTATTGGCGGTCTTAGGGGCCTTGAAAAATATCCCTGAGATCAAACTTACCTACACCACCATCGGTGCCGGGGATACGGGAACGGTACGGGATGTCCGTATTTACGTTAAATTAAAAGAGCGCAGCCAACGGTCCCGGAGTCAGGCTCAACTCCAGGAAGAAGTTCGGCGTCGTTGTCTGGATATACCGGGGATTCTACCGTCGATCAAGGAAGCTCAGGGAATGGACAGCCGAAAACCTTTGATCGTCAGTATCCGCGGGGATGATATCGATCTGTTAAAAAAATATGCCGCCCAATTGAAAGCAAAGATGCTGCGCATAAAAGGCATTGTGGATTTGGATGTCACCCTGGAGCAGGATATCCCCGAATATCGGCTGATCGTTGATCGGGAACGGGCGGTGGACACCGGGTTGATGACCGCCAATATCGTCCGTACTGTCGGTGCCCTGGTGGGAGGTAAAGCCGTGTCCACTTATGAAGATCAGGATGGGGATGCCGTTGATCTTCGGGTGCGGCTCCCTCAGGACCTGAGGCAGGATCCTGAGCAGGTAAAACAACTGCGAATTTCCGTTCAAAAATTCGGCCAGCCTCCGACCCTGGTCCCCCTGGGAGAACTGGTTTCCTTTGAAAGGGGTTCGACCCCGTCGGAGATCACCCGTCAGGACCTTAGCCGGGAAGTGGCCCTCTCAGCCAATCTGGACAATCTGCCTATCGGGGAGGCCATGAACCAGATCAAGGAGGTCCTGAAAGATATTAAAATGGTCCCCGGCTACCGGGTGGTCTTC
Organism: uncultured delta proteobacterium; assembly: GCA_963782435.1. GTDB lineage: Bacteria > Desulfobacterota > RBG-13-43-22 > RBG-13-43-22 > RBG-13-43-22 > RBG-13-43-22. The sequence goes on along the minus strand of CAWAKF010000019.1, from coordinate 56,585 downwards.
TCCGGTGAGGCAGAGGAAATGATGGAGACCTTCGGCTACATGGCCGAAGCCTTGGTCTTGGCTGTTCTTTTAGTCTATCTGATATTGGCCTCCCAGTTCGAGTCCTTTATCGACCCTCTGGCCATTATGCTGTCCCTGCCCCTTTCCCTGGTGGGTATGGCCGGGATGCTTTTCCTGACCGGTGATACGAAAAATATGATGTCCCTCATCGGATTGATCATGCTTATGGGCCTGGTGACCAAGAATGCTATTCTGCTTGTGGACTTTACCAAGGTACTCCGGTCCCGGGGGATGGAACGAAAAGAGGCCATCATCACCGCCGGACGAACCAGGTTGCGGCCTATCATGATGACCACCCTGGCCATGATCTTCGGTATGCTGCCTCTGGCCCTGGCCTTAGGCGCAGGAGCGGAGATGCGAGCACCCATGGCCCGGGCAGTGATCGGCGGGTTGATCACCTCCACCTTTTTAACGTTGCTGGTGGTCCCGGTAGTGTACTCTCTGTTCGACGATGTCAGTGAGCGTTTCCGCAGGAAACGGGCACAAAAAAAGGAGGTTCAGTCATGAAATCCAGTAGTTTAAAAAAAATAAAACTGCTTTTGGTTCTGATGGCGACAGGTTTAGGGATGGTTCTCCCGGCCCAGGCGGCTGAGGTCAAAAAAGAGGTCTTGGTTTTATCATTAGACCAGGCCCTGCATCTGGCCCTTGAAAAAAACAAGGACATCCAAAAGGCCCGGGAATATGAAAATCAAGTGAAAGGACGATACAAGGAAGAATGGGCCGCGGCCCTGCCCCACTTCGCGATCCAGGCCAGTATATCCCACGGACGGGATGAAAGCATGAAAGCTTATGGCAAGACTTATCCCTTGGAGGCGGAAACCCGTTCGGCTGGTCTTGGCGTTTCTCAACTTCTATACTCCTTTGGCCAGGTCGAGTCCGGTATTCGGGCGGCTAAAATCAGCCTGAAAACCGCCGATGACCAATTGCATCTCTATCAGCAGGCGGCTTTAAAGAATGTTTCCTCGGCCTTTTACGATGCCCTGCTTTCCAGGGAATTGTATGCCCTGGCCCGTCAAAACCTGGAACAAAGAACCCGTCATCTGGAAGAAGCCAGGAAAAAATATGCTGCCGGGACAGCCACCGATTATGATGTTTTAGCAGCCGGGGTGGCCACGGAAAATGCCCGGCCGGATGTCATACGAACTGAGAATCTCATTCGGATCACTCGGGACCGGTTACGGTTTCTATTGGGTCTGGAAAACCAGGAGGTCGATGTCCAGGGAAACCTTTTAACACCCCTATCCGGTTCTCCTTCCTATGAAGACAGCCTGGCCGCGGCCTGGAAAAACCGCCCTGAATTATCCGGTATCAAACACCGGATCGGAATCGCCGAAGAACTGGTAAATGTCTACAAAGCCATGAATAAACCCCGCATTGATTTCAAAGCCGGTTATGGTTGGAATTACACGGATATACAAATTACTCCATCGGCGGAGGGTCCGGCCTGGACCGCCGGGATTAACATCACCTTTCCTTTTTTTGACGGCTTGCGAACTCAAGGTAAAGTTATGCAGGCTAAAAGCGATTTAGCCACATTAAAAATAGAAGAGGCCAAGCTGCTTGATTCAATTGTCTTGCAGATCCATGAAGCGGTCAACAGCGTCCATGAATCCGAGGAAATCGTCAAGGGTCTTTCCGGGACGGTGGCCCAGGCCCAACGACTTTTAGCTATGGCCGAAAAGGGGTATGAATTCGGGGTCAAGACCCGGCTGGATGTGGACGATGCCCAGTTGAACCTCATGATGGCCCAAAGCAATTTGGCCAAGGCCCGCAGGGATCACATGACGGCTCAGACGAATTTACAATGGGCCATGGGTATCATTCAGGCCCCGTCAGCTCCGGGACCATCGAAATAAACATAGATATTTTATTGGGTTCATAATTTCAATCCTCCCGGTATGATACTGGATACTGGATCAAGAATCGCTTTTTGTTTTTATCCAGCATCCAGTATCGTCCGATCAGAGGCGGTTAATCTCATATTTTAGAAAAAGTTAGAGATAAAATCTCTGATAAAAATCCGTCATCTTTTCTTTTTTTATCTACATATCAAAATGTTTGGTTTTCACTTGACAACTTTTTGAAATTTTCCTAAATTTAAACAAAAATTTATATCCAGAAAAGAGAATCGTTATGTTCAAGGTCGAAGTGGACCCGGATAAGTGTGTAGGCGACGAAGAATGTGTGGAAGTTTGCCCGGTGGATGTGTTTGAACTTCAAGACGGCAAGGCCGTCCCGGTTCAGGCCGAAGAATGCTTGGGTTGTGAAAGCTGTATCGAGGTTTGCGAAGAGGAAGCGATTACGGTGACCGAGATATAAAAAAAGGTCTGCCTGGAGAATTCCAACTCCAGACAGACCTTTTTTAGTCTCCACCCTGAGAGGGTTTACTTCTTAGCAACTACATGGCACTGAGCACATAAGGTAGGCCCTGCCTTCTTCCCCTCCGCCTTTAACTTTGCGTGGCAGTCTTTGCAATTTTTGTGAAAGGCATTTTGAAGCGATAAGATCTTTCCCTGCTCAACCGCTTTGTGGCACTCATTGCACTTATGGACCTTGGCCCCTTGTTTCCAAGTATTTTTTCCATCTTTGTAAATATGGTGACATTCGGTACAGGCGATCTTGTGTTCTTTTTCGTGCTTCAGATGGGTATATTCCACCGCCGGTTTGGTCCGCTTCCCATCCTTAAAAAACGCTTTATCGTTATCAATTTTAATAGTATCAGCGGCTTTATCGGCAGCATAGACCCAAGCCATCAATCCTAAAGAAAAGAGAAATGCCGCAATAACGGTAAAAATTGCCAGGCCTTTTTTCATCTTCTCCCTCACCTCCCCTCTTAAAAAAATAAGTCAGCCAATTGTTTGTTTTAATATCCATTCTCAGGAATAAGTTCATATAATCAAACCCATCGGTTATGTCAAGAAAAAGTTGACAGAATTCTATCTTTCTGTTAAAAATAAAAACATCAACTGGTTTTTGACTTTCAAAGGGGGGGACAAAGGTACGATTTCATCAAGCAGTCACAGTGTTTGGAGCATCCTCCCCTGGGAAGTCCCTTGGGACATAGGCCATCTTTTTTTCCTGGGTCTCACGTATCTGGTCCTGGCCGTACTCGGGGTGACCCTGACCGTCGTGGTATTTCGAACCAGGCGAGCACTTAAGAACCATCAGCATTAACCTATTTCCTTTCTAAGGAGATCCTCATGTTTGGACTTGGGACACAGGAACTAATCATTATTCTCGGCATCGCCCTTTTTATTTTCGGGGCCAAAAAACTGCCTGAAATCGGCAAAGGCCTGGGAAAAAGCATCCGGGAATTCAAAAGCAGTGTCACCGGAGAAGACGAAAAGGAAGATCCGGCCAAACCCAAAGAAATCAACAAGGAAAACACCGACAAACCCTCCTGATACCCTTCACCGAAACCTGGTCTTCCGTTAGGTTATAACCTATCAGATTCTATTGGAAAAATCTCTTCTCTTTTATAATTATTAAAAAGGAGATCAACATAGCCAATCTATTTCAGGGAGACAAACTATGGTTCGCGGAATCAATAAACGGGATGCCCTGCTTGGACTATTGGATATAAATTCCCATCAGGAATATATCCCGGCCGGTTTTTTTATTCACTTCGAAGAATCCTTCCGCCTGGGACCGGCCGCGGTGGAAAAACATCTGGAGTATTTCCGGTTTACCGGCATGGATTTCGTCAAGATCCAGTATGAAAGAAACTTTCCACAAATCTCTACCATCAAAACCCCGGAAGACTGGGGAAAGATGCCCTTTTATAAACTGGATTTTTATGAACCCCAATTGGAAGCCGTCAAAGGACTGGTCAAAGAAGCCAAAAGGGATGCCCTGATTCTCGTAACCTTATATTCCCCTTTTATGTGCGCCAAACATTCTACCAAAGCCGATTTGGTCACAGCCCATCTACAGGAAAATCCGGAGACGGTCAAGAAAGGGCTGGAGGTTATCACCGACAGCCTGATGCTCTTTGTTAAGGAATGCGTCCGCCTGGGCGTGGACGGTTTTTACGCCTCTACCCAGGGAGGAGAAGTCGGCCGGTTTCAGAATCCGGGAATATTTTTGAATTATATCAGGCCCTATGATTTGGTTCTGATGAATGAAGTAAACCGGTCCTGCCTTTTCAATATCCTTCATGTTTGCGATTACAACGGACCCTATGAGGATTTCAGCCCCTTTCTCGATTATCCCGGGCATATCGTCAACTGCAATCCCCAGCTCACCACCGGGCAATTATCCTGGAAAGAAATCGCCGAAATGTTCCACCGACCCTGCATGGGGGGATTGGACCGTCATGGAGTGATCGTTAACGGGACCAAAGAAGCAATTGAAAACGCGGTCAAGGATGAACTTGGTCGGGCAACTCACCCCTTCGTCCTGGGCGCCGATTGCACCCTTCCGGGAGATGTCCCCTGGATAAACATCCGGACCGCCATTACCGCGGCCCACGATTTTCGAAAAAGTTAATCCTTTTATTTTGGCACAGACAAAACAGACAAAAACAGATAATAAAATAGATAGTGATTGACGACCCCATTTAATTATAACTCCAAATTAACGGGGCAGGCCTGTCAATCACTACCCTGCTGGTCCTTTCGGGTAAGCAGGTTTTTAAGAGATTTTAGAGTAGGTCGGCGGGCTTTTTCTTCTTCGAGATCTGTCTAAAGGCCGAATGGGCCTCATCCAATACCGGTTCAAAGTCCTGACTATATTTAGGGGAAATATGAAAAGGGATTATTCTCTTCACCCCGGCCTCCCCTGCCAGTATGCCGGCCTGCCGGGCAGTTAGATGGTTTTTCTCCCGGGCCCTATCGCCCTCCTTCTCCAGGAAAGCGGCTTCAATAAAGAGTTGATCGGCCCCAAAGATCAGGTTTCGTATGGCTTCCCTGGTTTCCTGATTAAAAATCGTATCAACCACGTAAGCAATTTTCTGACCGGTCGTGATTTTAAGGATGCGGCTTCTTAAAGCACCCAAGGGGTACGGTTGGTCCTTCAGCTTCCCATCCCTGATTTCGGGAACCTGAAGAAGAAAATTATCCATTTCCTTCATCCATATGGCTTTCTTCAAATCCTGCAGCCAGGGCCCTTTGGTCAACCCCATCCGGTCCAGTTCTGTTTTAATGATATTGAGATGGGCCTTTTCTTCAAGGGCAAAGGCCAAACAAGGTATTTTATGGTCTAAAAAGGCGGCCCGGACCAAAAAAGCCCCTTCTTCATGAACAATCCCATTAAAAGGTTTGACCTCCTTATCCGATTCCATTTTAAACGCCTGGGATGATTTGAATTGAGTGGTTACCATTTGGTTGGGATGGATCTCGGTCACGAAAAGGTACAAGGGATAGGGATAGCTTTCGATCAAATTCCAGGAATAGGCCGCCAGTTTATTCTCCAGCTGGTTTACAAAGTTGGGCGGGCCGAAGAAATGGACCTTTTTGTTTCTGCCTAACAGGATCCGGAGAAGATGATCGAAGCCGATAAAATGGTCCATATGGGTATGCGAGACGAACACATGGGAGATCTTTAAGAGTTGCCGAGGGGATAAAGACCAGATTTCACCTAGATCAAACAAAATAGCCCGCCCGGCGAATTTCATCTCAATATAAAGGGCCGGGTCTCCCAGGGGGCCATTTACCAGCCGGGGATGAAAGGAGGGATTCATGGGGATTATTATAAAGGTTCCAACTAAATTTTCCCCCTATTTTTTTTAACGAGATGTTTAAAAATAGTGATCAACGTTTGAAATCAACAAGCAGCTCGAAGAGTATTCCTAAACCCATTCCCAAAGTATTCCATTCCCCCAGACACTTTTGAAGCTGGTTCGAATATTCACCGGTCTCCTTTCATATTTTTTCCTGTTAGGCGCGTTTCAAAGTGAAATAAATGCTATCGGAATCCCCCAATTCGGCAATGGTAACGTCATTATTATCCCCCCAATTTATTCTATAATTGGTTATTGGACCAGGCTTGAGTGCAATGATCAGCTCAACGGTTGATGGTAAACTCCAAATAAAGGACACAGTCCCAGACGTCCCTAAAAGAGATCCCGTTCCATCGGCATTAAATACAAATTGTGCTGGGGGACTCGAACTATTAGTGGTAACCACATTCCACGTTCCTACCAGGGAGTAACTACTGGAACCATTTCCGCCTGCCCCACCCCCACTGTTACTTCCTCCTCCACCGCAACCCATTCCCAAAACCAGAATCATCCCCACCAATAGGTATGTTTTTAAATGCATATCCTTACCCCTTTCGCTTCATTTTAATGGTTAGTTAGATTCAAAAAACAGCAAATTTTTATTGCCGCCTTAATAAACTTAGCAATCAAACCTTCCCTTGGCGGGGAAGAGTGGAGGGGTCATCAGGCCCGAGCATGATGGTATCCACCTGACACTAATCCTCACCTGTCCCACACCCCGTGCATTTTTCATCATCCGGGTCACCAAATAATCGGAGTTGGCGCCCGGGGAAATGACCCCGCTTTTGATGCTCTTCAAAATACCACAATGGCAGTCACAGCAATTACACATACAAGGAATATACTCTCCCCTATTGCCGGAACAATGGACCAAAGCAGGCGCCGAAATTTGACAACCAGTTTAAAACAAAAGGTGGAAGGTGCCTCCCTTCGATTTCAAATATCTTGCAGTCCCGGTATTTACCGGAAAACAATCCGGCTTCGAAGAAGCAAAAAAAAGGATGAATACTTGGGCTGCCGAAAAACTGAAAACAGGCTACAAAGCAACAATATTCAATAGTCCTGATGAGAAGGATAACTTATGTTGATTTCATAATTTTTTTGTAACCAAATTTTGCCTGGATTTTCAGATAAAGGATATTCCATCATTCCGCAATTGCGCATCAGCAATATGGCCATCAAGAAAATAGCTGAAATCAAAAGAATTCGCCGTATGGCAGCCATGGACTCCTCTTACCTAAAATTAGAATACACTTCGGGGTATGCCTTGTCTTATTTTCATGATTTGAGGAAACAACGGCGAGCCGCCGAGGATATTTCTATATTTTCAATTCCTATCCTTTTTTCCAAATACCCAATGCAACAAGAATTCAATGTCTAAAAATAAAAAATTATGGATTTCCTTCCTTAAACTTTTTCCGATTCTTTGGAATGAGCCCACAATTCTTCCCATTCCTCAATCGTCAAAGAGGTAGACCCCTTGTCGAGGAATCGAGGATGGGCGGTCATCAATCGAAACCGTTTTAGAAATTTCTGAATGGTATGGCGCAGGGCATTTTCCGCTGGAATTTCCAAAAAACGTCCCAGATTCACCAAGGCAAAAAGCAAGTCACCCAGTTCCTCCCTGGCCGAAGACAAATCACCTTCCCGGATCGCTTCTTCCATTTCCTGCATTTCCTCACGGACCTTTTCCAGAACCCCTTTTATGTCCGGCCAGTCAAATCCCAATCCAGAGGCCCTTTGTGATATTCTATGGGCCTTTAGCAGGGCCGGTAGATTCTCGGGAATGGATTCAAAGGGATCCTGCCCTTTTTTCTCTTCGGCCTTGATATCCTGCCAGCCCTGAATCACCTGGGCGGCATCTTCCCATTTTTGGTCACCGAATACATGGGGGTGACGGCGGATCATTTTCCGATAGATGTTATTCATCACCTGGTTGAGATCAAAAATACCCTGTTCTTCATAGAGTTGGCTGATAAATACGACCTGAAACAAAAGGTCTCCCAATTCTTCCTTGACCTCATCGTCTGACTTTTGGTCCAAGGCTTCAGCCAGTTCATAGGCCTCTTCCAGGAGGTAGATTTTAAGGCTGTCGAGGGTTTGCTTCCGGTCCCAGGGGCACCCTTTTTCCCCCCTCAACCGGGCGATCAAATCCCGCAATTCTCCCAGGGTAGTCATTCCAGCAGGATTGTCATTCATTTTCAGGAAGTCTTTGTAGTTTTCTAATATTTCGTTTTTTTATATCCCAGAAGTTTTCCAAGTCCTTCTTTTTGGCAAGAAAATCGTCCTTAATCTTAAAGGGAATCAAAGCGGTTAAATTCTCCGTAACAGATAGAATTGACGGGAAAAACCGGGAATTTTCAACCACCGGTCCGCTTTTCGGATAAAATACCGTCAGGATGGTCACTAAAACAAAGAGGATAACCGCCCCTTTGATCAATCCGAACAGGCCGCCTAAAACCCGGTCCACCCACCCCAGTAAGGTTAACTGTATCGCTTTCCGGGCTATGATGCCCAAAAAATTAAATAAAAAAATGCAAAAAATAAATAGAAAGACAAAGCAAAAAAAACTCAATACAATAGAATGGTTGGGGATAAATGGTTCCAACCAGAAGGCCAGATCTTGATAATATAGGGCCGCTAAAAAAAAACTGGCAATCAGGCCCAATAGGTTCGCCGCCTCCTGGACGATTCCCCGGAAAAATCCCCGGACAATCATCAGGGCGACAATGATCAAAATGGCAATATCCAGGAGGTTCATGTTATTTTGGTAACAGAGGGCGGCTAATTAGTCAAGGGATTAGTCATGGGAAAAGCAACAGGAAAAAAATCCCCCTTATAAGAAAATATGGTATAATAACTAAATTTCTTGTAAAGATGTTACGAAAATAGAAAGGCATCCGAATAATACCTTGGAGTCAGAATTGAAGGAAACACAAACCTCGGAACGTATAAGCTTTGAGAATAATCAATTGGCTCAAGGCCTGTTTGGGGAACATAATCAACATATTCGATTGGTGGAACAAAAGCTTGGTCTTAAGATCTCCACCAAAGGGAATACCCTCCAGGTCCGGGGGGATGAACCCGATGTTTTTTTGGCCCAGAGGTTATTCACGGAACTGTACGGTCTCTTAAAAAAAGGCTACCCTCTATATGACCACGATATTGATTTTGCCCTTCGTTTTCTCAAGGAGAACCCGGCAGCCGGTCTTCAGGAAGTCTTTTTAGATGCCGTCTATGTTACCTCCCAAAAACGGGTCATTACTCCCAAAACCCAAAATCAGAAGGATTATATTGAGGCCATTCGCAAATTCGATATTGTTTTTGGGATCGGGCCGGCCGGGACCGGGAAAACCTACCTGGCCATGTCCATGGCCATTTCAGCCCTAATGAAAAACGAGGTGATCCGTATTGTCCTGGCCAGACCGGCCGTCGAGGCGGGAGAAAAACTGGGTTTCCTTCCCGGAGATCTTTATGAGAAGGTGAACCCCTATCTTCGCCCTTTGTATGATGCCTTACACGATATGATGAATTTTGAAAAAGCCACCAAACTGATCCAACGAGGGATTATTGAAGTCGCCCCCCTGGCCTTCATGCGCGGTCGGACCTTGAATGATTCCTTTGTCATTTTGGATGAAGCTCAAAATACCACCTCCGAACAGATGAAGATGTTTTTAACCCGTTTAGGTTTCAGTTCCAAGGCCGTAATCACCGGAGATATCACCCAGATCGATCTCCCGGAAGGCAAAACTTCCGGACTGGTTGAAGCCCGGCTCCTCCTGGAAGGGGTCGAGGATATCGCTTTTATCCATTTCAGCAAGCAAGACGTCATTCGTCATCCCCTGGTCCAAAAAATCATCAAAGCTTACGAGGAATTGGAAAGTAAAAAACAAACCTTGAAGGATCGCACCTAAACTGGAAAGTTCCCATGGAAAAATCGGATAAAGACACTAAGAAAAAACCCTCGAAATTATCCCGATTAGGGGAAACCAAACAGGTCTCCGTAAAAGAATATCTGAAGGACACCTGGCAGCATTTTTTTTCACTCCTTCAGGAAAAATTTTTTCTATTATTTCTGCTCTGTCTGTTCATCATCCTGGTCAATGCTCCGACCCTCTTTATCCCTACCTCAACCTACCATGTGGGTGAAGTGACCACTTATCCGATCAAGGCCTCTCATGACATTTTAATGGAAGACTCGGGCGCTACGGAACAAAAAAGGCTTGAGGCAAAGGCATCGGTCTTATCGGTTTATGATTTTGATGAGCGGACAAGCCTGGATTTGCAAAAAAAAATACAGCTTGGCTTTCAAACCATGAGAGAAGATTTAAAGAAACAACCCTTCCGCCGAGGGGAAAGGGCAGCCGAAGAACGCCTAAAGTTAGAAAAAATATGGGGGATTGAAATATCTCCTGGGGAATTCGACCTTCTGGTAGAAAACCGGTTTTCCGAATCCCTCGAACATGGTCTGGCTCAAATGATTCAATCGGTCCTGGCCGTCGGGATCGTCAACAGTAAACTGACCCTTATGAACGAACAAGGAAAAGGCATCGTCCTTCGGAAACTACCTTCAAACCAGGAATTCCAAATCCATGAGATCGAAAGATTTCCGGACCTCGATGAAGCCAGGGATCACCTTGAAAAAAGATCGGCCTATCTCCTGGTGGGTAAGAACAGGAGGTTTCGGCCAACAGCGGTCAGTTTAGCCCAGAAAATTATCGTTCCTAATTTGTATTTTAATAAAAACGAAACTGAAAATCGGATTAAAAAAGCGGTTCAGGTGATTCATCCAGCCCTTTTTCAAATAAAAAAAGGGGAGGTGATCGTTCGAGAGGGAGATACCATTACCGAGGCTCAGCTGAGTAAAATTCGAATGGCAACTCAGAGTAAAAAGGGGACAGAAGTCCTTTGGAATTCCCTGGGATTGGCGATGATCTGGGGGTTATTCATTTATATGGTTTATTTGACTGTAATAAGGGGGGGGGCTTTCTTAACCGGCAATCTTCGGGATCTGATTTTTTTATCCTCTCTATTGGCCCTTTCTCTTCTTACTCTTCGATCCGCCGATTATTTGGCCCAGATTTTAACCATCAATCTTTCCAGAATCTATCCATATAGTCTTCTCCTGGCTGTCCCGTTAGCCGCCGCTCCGATGATGATCAGTCTGGTCTTAGGACCCCAGCCGGCCCTCCTGTTCGGTTTGGTTCAAGCCTTCTTGGTCATCTCCTTCTGCGAGGGAAATCCTGATTTGGCCATCTACTTTGCTATCTCCGGATTGTGGTCTTCCATGGCTCGAAAGACCTGTCATAATCGCTGGGACCTTTTCCGGATGGGTTTTTTCTTGGGTTTGATTAATATGGCCTCCATTCTAGCCTTTCAGGTGACGCAGGGAAAGTTGATTCATTGGGAAAGTCCGATAAATTTCTTTTTCGGTTTTCTGGGAGGAATTTTCGCCGGAATCATCGTCACCGGATTCAGCCCTCTGATTGAAAAAATATTTGGCTTTACAACGGACATGAAACTTCTGGAACGGGCCAATATGGACCAACCTTTGTTACGGGAACTCATGGTCCAGGCCCCGGGAACCTATCATCACAGTATTATTGTCGGAAATATGGTGGAGGCGGCGGCTGAAGCAATCGGAGCCAATGCCCTCCTGGCCAGAGTCAGCGCTTACTACCATGATATCGGCAAAATCCAAAAACCCATTTATTTCATCGAAAACCAGATGGGTTGTGAAAACAAACATGAAAAATTGGCCCCGTCCATGAGCAGTCTGATCCTGATCGCCCACATTAAAGATGGTGTGGAAATGGCCCTCCAGCAGAAACTCAGGGCCCCGATTGTTGAAATCATCAGCCAGCATCATGGAACGAGTCTCATCTCCTTCTTTTACCAAAAGGCCCTGGATTTAAAGGGGGGGGATGCCGGTCAGGTATCGATGGAGGATTTCCGGTATCCCGGTCCAAAACCCCAAACCAGGGAGGCCGGGCTGGTTTTGTTGGCCGATTCCATTGAGGCCGCCTCCAGAACCCTGGTCGATCCCACTCCGGCCCGGATCCAGGGACTGGTCCAGAGAATTATCCAGAATGCCTTTTCCGACGGTCAACTGGATGAATGCGATTTAACCTTGAAAGATCTGTCCTTAATCTCAACCAGTTTCACAAAAATACTGACCGGGATATTCCATCACCGGATCGAATATCCTGATACCAATGCTAAAAGCGGAATAGGCCGCAAAAAAACCAATGGAGATACAGATAAACAATCGACAGAGCCTGATCGACCCGGCCGAGATCCGGGAAATTTGCCGGCGAACGGCTAAGGCTTGGGAAATTTCTAAAGGGGAAGTCAGCCTTCTTGTGGTCGAAGATCGGGAGATGGCCGGGTACAATAGGGATTATCTCGGTCGAAAAGGTCCGACCAATGTCCTGGCTTTTCCCATGCAAGAGGGCTTGTTCCCGGAACTCAATCCCCATCTCTGGGGAGATGTGGTTATTTCCACTGAAACCGCCGGCCGGGAGGCCCGAGAAGCCGGGATCACACCATCCCAGCGATTTCAATTCTTACTGATTCATGGATTATTACATCTAATAGGCTACGATCACGAAAACTCGGCTTCGGAAGCCCGGCGAATGGAAACCAAGACCGAAGAAATCATGGCTCGTATCAAAGCCCCCAACAAGGAGGACAAAAGGATGCAGATGCCCCGTTTGGCCGTCAATGTGGATCATATCGCCACGATACGTCAAGCCAGAAAAATCAATGAACCCGATCCGGTGATTGCCGCCGGCCTGGCCGAATTGGCCGGGGCCGAAGGGATCATTGTCCACTTGCGTGAAGATCGAAGGCATATTCAAGATCGCGATCTCTTGGTCTTGAAAGAAACCATAAAAACCAAATTGAATCTGGAAATGGCCGCTGCCGAAGAAATTATCCGGATTGCTTTGAAAGTGCATCCCCACATGGTTACCCTGGTCCCGGAGAAAAGGCAGGAGTTGACCACCGAAGGAGGCCTTGATGTCCGAGGCAATAAAAAAGGATTGCAAGAGACGGTGAAACGGTTGCACCGGGGTAAAATAGGAGTTAGCTTATTCGTAGATGCCGACCCGGGTCAGATTCAGGCCTCCAGGGATATCGGGGCTGATATCATCGAACTGCATACCGGCCATTATGTCGAGGCTAAAACCGAGAAAGAAGCCAAAGGTCTTTTTGAGCGGATTGTCATCGGGGCGCAACTGGGCGTTCAATTGGGTCTGAGGGTCAGCGCCGGTCATGGCCTCAATTACGTCAACATCAAGCGGTTTCAGGGGTTGGAAGAGATCGAGGAATACAGTATCGGGCACAGTATCATTGCCCGGGCCGTTTATGTGGGACTGGACCAGGCCGTCCGCGAGATGGTGGCTCTGGTGGAGCAATTGTATTAAAACTTTAATTATTGTTGCGGGGTGCGGGTTCCGGGTTGCAGGTTTAGAAATCGACCCCTTTTCTCAGAAAACTCGTAACCCGTAACGCGTAACAGAAATATTTCAAAGATCTTTGGCTTGTATTTTTTACTATCCGGTTTGCCCTTCCTCAGGATGAGTCATTTTGGCTCAACACCCCTTTATCTAAATAAATCAATTTGCGGGCGGTTTGGGCGGCCCGGGGATCATGGGTGACCATGATGATGGTCTTTCCAAATTCCTGATTTAACCCTTCCATAAGGCCGAGGATCTCCTTGGCCGATTTTTTATCCAGGTCTCCGGTTGGTTCATCGGCAACAATAATCGTCGGGTCGGTGATAACCGCCCGGGCTATAGCTACCCGCTGCTGTTGTCCTCCGGAAAGTTCTTTGGGATAGTGGTCCATCCGGTCGGCCAGTCCGACCACTTTCAAGGCCGTTTCCACGTGCCGACGGCGCTCCTGCCGGGATAAAGAGGTCAACAATAAAGGCAATTCTATGTTTTCATAGGCTGTCAAGACGGGCAATAGATTATAGAACTGAAAAATGAACCCGATATTTCCTGACCTCCAGCGGGCCAGATCCATTTCGTTCATGGCGGCAATATCAGTCCCGGCAATACGGATCGTCCCTTGATCGGCCTGATCGATTCCGGCGATCAAATTAAGAAGGGTCGTTTTCCCTGAACCGGAAGGCCCCATGAGAGCGATGAATTCCCCTTCAGGGATACTCAGGGTGATGTCCTGCAAGACCGGTATTTGTTGACTGCCCCGAAAGTAGGACTTATATAGGTTTTTTATCTCAACCAGAGGAAGACCATCGGTGTTTTGTTGATTCATTCTTTTTGCCCCCTTATTAAGGGTCTCAAAATACTATAGACTATATTTTGTTGCCAGGGACCGGGGGTATCTTATTTTTGGGAGTTGTCCACCCCAACGCCGTGAGCTTCTTTGCCGGGCCAAATATTTTAACTAAGTCCGAAGTAGGCCTACTCCTTTGTTCGAAACAGGCACCGGTGCCTGGGGGGCGCCAGGCCTGCCTCGAATCAAACTTTGCTGGACGGGCCGGGATTGGGCGATAAGTTACCCTTTGGACAATCCCCAAAAATAAGATACCCCCGGTCCTATGTAGTGCAAGCCCTTCAGTCTCATGTCAAGACTAATATGAGACCCTTAAAAAATTCGATTTTCCGAATTCCCGAAATCGCATAAATCACGCAAAAAACAGGAAGGACATTGGGGCGCCCTGGCCGAACAAAGACCTCGTCCGTGCTCGATCATCTGGTGTGAAAAAATAGTCCAATGCTTTTGGGGGATCAAAGGCATCAAGGCGAACTCGATCTTGACCGGGTCCTTTTCCTGAGTCAGGCCCAGACGCTGGGCAATCCGGCCCACATGGGTATCAACCACGATCCCCGGGATGCCGAAGGCATCGCCCAGGACCACGTTGGCGGTTTTTCGGCCGATGCCCGGCAGGGCCACCAGTTCTTGCATGGTCTGGGGGACCTTCCCTTGATGCCGATTTATTAACTCACGGCAGCACCCTTGAATATTTTTGGCCTTATTATGAAAAAAACCGGTGGATCGGATATCTTCTTCCAGCTCGGGAAGCTGGACCCGGGCATAATCTTCGGCGGTCTTATATTTCTCAAAAAGGATCTTGGTCACCTCATTGACCCGTTTGTCCGTACACTGGGCCGAAAGGATGGTGGCGATCAATAGTTCCAACGGGGTTTTAAACCGAAGGGCACATTGCGCTTGGGGATAGGCCCGATTCAAACCCTTGACGACTTGGGTTGCTTTTTCTTTTAAAGTCATAGCCCTGCCTGTTTTCATTGGTTCTCTCCAGACCAAACCCGGTTTAATTGGAACCCTTTAACACAACATATAAAATTCATTGAGGTAACCGTCCTAAGTCAGAGTTACCTGAAAACGAAGAGGTCAATCCTGTTCCCGGTTAGTGCAGGACGGGAACAGGATTGACCGAATTCGTTTATTTCTCAATGGCCTGCTGGGTCAAGTTAAAATACTTGCGGACTACGTCATCAACTTGGCCGTAGGGACGAATCTGGCTGAAGTACATGGCGATCAGGTCATGTTTGGAATCGACGTAAAATCTTGTGTGGTAAAACCCACCCCAATAATACGATCCATTGGGGAGTGCATTGGCCGTACCATAACGATCGGTGATGGTCATAACCCCGAGGCCGTATTTCATGCCTCCATCGGGTATCCACCAAATTTTATAATCACCCATGTAACTGTTGGTCATAAGATCAACGGTTGTCGGACTCAAAATGCGGGCGTTGTCCAGTTTTCCACCATTCAGCATCATCTGGCAAAATCGCAGGTAATCATTGATCGTTGAATGCAAACCAGCCCCACCCGAGAAATAGGTCTTGGGTCCCTGGGTTGAATAAAAAGGGTCATAAATCAAAGATTTGGTTTTGGACAAGGCGGCATTGTCTACCACCTTGTGGTCTAATTTTTTTAGACCCCCTTCCTTCGTGGGCTCATAAACGGCAGCTAATCGAGATTCCTTATCCTTAGGTACGAAAAAAAAGGTGTCTTTCATTTTAAGAGGCTCAAAAAGGTTTTCCTCCAGGAATTTATCAAAAGACATGCCTGACACCCGTTCGACCAAATAACCCAATACGTCGTAATTAAGGCCGTATTCCCAACCTTCGCCGGGGTGGAAAAGCAAAGGGCACTTGGCCAGCCGCTTGACCCCTTCCGCAATAGTTCCTTCGGTAACGGTCAATCCATCGGATACTTTATTCTCCAGATAGATGTCGGAAAGAAGGGGTTGACCCCAGAAACCATAACTGATACCGGAAGTGTGTGAAAGGAGGTGGCGGATTGTAATTGGACGTTTGGGTTTGACCAGCCGGTATCGGTCCACCTCTCGGCTATCCACAATCATTACCTTAACGTCCTTGAATTCCGGAATGTACTTGTCAATGGGATCATTGAGCTCCAACAACCCTTTTTCCCACAACATCATAACCGCCACGGCCGTGATAGGTTTACTCATGGAGCAAATCCGGAAAATAGCATCCTTCTGCATGGCCTTCCCCTCGTCCATCTGGCCGAAGACTTTGTGGTAGACCACTTTTCCGTTTCTAGCAATCAGGGCCACTATTCCCTTGACACGCTGTTTTTCCACTGCTTTAGAAAGATGCGCATCGATGCGCTCTAAGCGTTCGGAGGATATCCCTTGGACTTCTGAAGGACCTTTTTTAACTACCTTAACTACCTTGGCCTCAAGAGAGGGTGCGATCAACAAAATAAAAAGCAAAAGGGCCAATAAAGATCGGAGTGGATTATTTCTCTTTTTCATTTCAAGTTCTCCTTTGATTGGGCTGAATCATTCACACCGGAGATTCTTCAAATTTTTCAAGTCCGGTTCTCATCATAATCTGTCATATATCACCATACCATGAGGGAATTTTTTCTTTATCCACTTTTCTGTTGATCACCCCCTTTTAATTCTGCCCCTTTTCTTTTCTTAAGATAAAAGAATTTGATCTCATAAACACCAAGTGTTGATAGCCTGTCAGATTTCGGCATCTTGTTCAACTCCTGGTCGAATTTTATAAGACATTGTTTTTAAAATGGAAAGAATATAAGACAAGCCGATAATTAGGTCAATGGAAAAATAAAAAATGGGACTACGAACAGGAGGTCATCACTCGGGGTTTTGCTCTAGGGTCTGATACTACCAGGGAACTTTTTGGACATTGGAAGGGACCTTTGCCGTCGCATTGAAAATTCCCGGAGTAGCCGTCGTTATTCAACTATTTCATCAACTTTATCAGAAGCAGACCTCCCGGCCATTCTGAACCAAACTTCAAAAATGCCTTGACTTTTTTGAAGTTTGGTTCAGAATGGCCACATGGAACGATACCTTGAAGAACCGATCCGTAGAGACCTGACCAAGAAGATTATTATCCTCTCCGGCCCGCGTCAGGTCGGGAAGACGACCCTTTCCAAACAGCTTCTCCCATCCTATGTTTATCTGAATTACGACTCCGCCTCCGACCGTAAAATGATCCAAAATGAGGACTGGCCCCGAAATATACCTTTGATCATTTTTGATGAACTTCATAAGTTGAAGAATTGGAAATCGAAAATCAAAGGGGTCTACGATACAGACGGCATTCCGCCAGGGCTTTTGATCACCGGTTCGGCCCGTCTCGAAACAGCCCGAAAAGGGGGCGATTCGCTGGCAGGCCGGTTTTTCACCTATCGCCTTCACCCGCTAACCGTCAAGGAGATTATCAATTTCCTTAAGGAACCTCCGGCAAAAGCCCTGGCCAGGCTTTTAACCCTGGGTGGATTTCCCGAACCATTCCTCCAGAACGACGAAGCCTATGCCAAACGCTGGCGTCATACACTGATTGACAGTATCATACGGGGTGACCTGCTCGATCTGGAACGGGTGAGAGATCTCAAATCCATGGAAATCCTTATTGACCTGTTGCGTAACCGGGTGGGGTCGACCACTTCGTACAGCTCTTTGGCCCAGGACCTGCAGGTTTCAGTTCATACCGTGAAACACTGGCTGCAAATTCTGGAAAATCTCTGTGTGGTATTCTCTATACGCCCTTATCACCGAAATATCGCCCGAAGTCTGTTGAAAGAACCCAAATATTATTTTTATGATACCGGTGCTGTGGAAGGTGAAACCGGACCGCGTATGGAAAACATTGTCGCCCTGGCGCTTTGGCGTGAGCTGCAGTGGCTGGAGGATACCACCGGCAGCCGGATTGATTTACATTATCTGCGTGACCGTGATGGCAATGAGCTTGACTTCCTGGCTATGATCGACGGCCGGCCGGCGTTGCTGGTCGAGGTGAAAACCGGAGATGACACCTTTGCCAAGGCCTTTTGGCGTTTCAGCCGCTATTTCCCCAAAACGCCAAAAGTACAGGTAGTCCATGACCTGAAGAGACCCAAAGAAAAGGAAGGCATTTCCATGGTCCCAGCCCATGAATTCCTCGCCCGTTTGACATTGACATAAACCTAAACATTATTGTAATTGCAGTGGCCTCATATCCAAGACGTCAAGGATGAAGAGTTGGATTAAGGTTTTAATAATTTAATGACAAGGGAATTTGCCGGGATTAATCTTGTGTCCATTTAAAATTCAACTCTGAGCCTTGCTATATGCTGTCGTAAAAATCGTCAATTGGAAAAAACTAAATTCTTCAGTAATGCCAACGCGGGCGTTAACGTCCAGTTCAGCAGTTCATCTGCTGAAACTGTATTGTAGGACGATTCCTTTTAAATAGCTCGTATCCGAACACTGATAAGTATCCAATTTCCAAGGCTACCATTGCCGGAATGAATAAGTTACGATTCCCCTGTTCCGCCTGTTCAAAGAACGCCCTCACCCGTGAAGGGAGTTGTAGTTTTTCAAGCCGCAAAACCACAGCCATCGTATCCAAAACCACAGGCGGATTATTCATGGGGATACAATTCTTTATAGCCGGTAAATTCTTCTTCTAAATGGGCAAACGAGTCCATTTCTAAAGTTTTCAATCCATTCTGAATAATCTGCTCTTGCCCTTTAAATTTTGTTACTTCTCTATAGCTTTTTATTTTTAAAAATTGGATGAAGTCCAGTATTTCCTGTAAGGCGTTAAATGATAACCCTTTAGTTTCCTTGAGAATAGTTTGTTCGATTTCTTGTTGATTCATCTCTCCCCTATCCTCCTTTTATTAAAATAAAAAATACCTGGCAAGCAAGTATCCCTTTTGTCTGCCAGAGTTCGAAATTAAAACATAATCGTTGGGTATGGAAAAAGTATAAAATAAGCTGGTAGAGTGGTCAAGGAGAAAAAATAAAGAAAAGTAAAGGAAAAACAGGGAAAGATAAAGGGATTAAGCTGGGATCGGACTAATCGGCCGAATGAGATGCCGATCGAATTAAGTCATCTTTCAAGTGACTCAGATAGGATTGGATTTGATCCACATGCAGGCAATTAAAGACATCTTCTTTCGTCAGCCACCCCTTACGGGCGATGCCCACTCCATAAGCAATATCCCCAAGCCCGTCCAAGTGATGGGCATCGGGGTTGATGGCTATTTTCAGCCCGAGTTCTTTGGCCTTTTTCATCAACCGCCAGTCCAGATCGAGCCGATGGGGGTTGGCGTTCAGTTCGATGATGACTCCGTTGCGGGCCGCAGCCTCCAGGACCCGGTTCATATCCACCGGGTAAGGGTCACGGGCCAGAAGAAGCCGGCCGGTGGGGTGTCCCAGGATCGTGGTGTGGGGATTTTCTATGGCCCTGATGATCCTGGCAGTCATCTCCGCCTCGGACATATTAAACCGGGAATGGACCGAAGCGATGACAAAATCGAACCGGGCCAATTCCTCGTTGGAATAATCAAGCGATCCATCAGGCAGGATATCGGATTCAATCCCCCAGAAGAGATGGACCTTTTTTTGTTTCTGATTTAACGCGGCTATTTCTGCTCGTTGTTTTTCCAGTTGATCCGCTTTTAGTCCCCCGGCATAAAAAGCCGTCTGGCTGTGGTCGGAGATGCCAAGATACGTTAAGCCCGCCTGGTCGGCCGCCTGCACCCATTGGGTAAGGGTTGGAGTTCCGTCGCTTAAATGGGTATGAAAATGAAAGGCCCCCTGGATATCCTTTTCTTCCACCAAAACCGGTAAGGAATGATTTTCGGCAGCCTCTATTTCCCCCCAATCTTCTCTAAGTTCCGGGGGAATATAAAGGAGCCCCAGGGCCCGGTAGATATCCACTTCGTTGTGACAAGGGATCAGTTTTTCTCCCTTAAATAGCCCATATTCATTTAATTTAAACCCCCGGGCCTTGGCCCTGGCCCGCAAAACCGTGTGGTGTTCTTTGCTGCCGGTGAAATGATGGAGGGCATAAGGAAACTGGTTCGGGCCCACAACTCTCAAATCGGCTTGAATCCCGGTTTTGAATAACACCGAACTTTTTGTCAGGCCGTGGCTGATAACTTGATCGACCTTCGGCAAGGAGACAAAAAATTGCATCAACGCTTCCGGATGCTCACTTTCAGCTACCAGATCCATATCCTTGACGGTTTCTTTTCTTCGGCGCAGGCTGCCGGCCAAAGAGGCCCTGAGGGTTTTGGGGTGTTTCCCCATCTGCTCCAGAATGTCGGAGGCCAGGGGATAAACCGCTCCAAAAAGATGACGGCCTTGAAATTTTTTAAATTGTTCGATGCCTTTGAGGATCTTTTCTTGGGATTTGAGGCCGAAACCCGGAAGGGAGATCAGACGGTTCTCATGGCAGGCATATTCCAGTTCGCCGATGGATTTGATCCCCAGCTTTTCAAAAAGGTCTTTGACTTTTTTGGGACCAAGCCCCGGAACCTGGAGCATCTCCCGGACTCCGTCCGGGAAAGCGGCCTTGAGTTCTTGAAGCAAAGGGATGGAGCCATCCTGAATCAACTGGCTGATCTGTTGAGAGAGGGTCTTGCCGATGCCCTTGATCTGAGAAAGCCTTCCGGAATGAACCAGTTCCAAGACAGGAGATTCCTGGGCCTCGATGATCCGTGCCCCTTCGGCATAGGCCCTGATCTTGAAAGGATTTTCTCCGGCAAGTTCCAAAAGGAGGGCGATCTCACCCAGGATATGGGCTACTTCCTTGTTATCCATCTCCCTCCGAGAGCTTTGAAAAACGTTCTCTTTTGCCCAATCTCTGCTTCAGACTCAAATTTTAATCCTCAAAATACTAAAAGTATTCCTGTGGTTAAAATTTTCGTCTTCATTGGCCTTGAACAAAATCCAATATTTTTGAAAGCTCTCGTCCCATGATACTTTAAAGGATGATTATTCTTTTAATGGCCTTTACGACCTCTTCTGGTTCATCAATGACCTGGATGATGTCCATGTCCTCCGGAGAGATCATATTTCCCGCGCAAACCATCTTGCGCATCCAATCCAACAATCCCTTCCAGTAACTCCGATTGACTAAAATAACCGGAAAGGGTTTAATACGTTTGGTTTGGATAAGGGTAATGGCCTCAGAGAATTCATCGAGGGTTCCGAACCCGCCCGGAAGGATGACATAGGCCACGGCATATTTAACAAACATGACCTTGCGGATAAAGAAATAGCGAAAATCCATTCGGATATTGGCATAAGGGTTGGGTTTTTGTTCGTAAGGGAGCTTGATATTTAGACCGACGGATTTACCTCCCGCTTCTGTTGCCCCCTTGTTGGCCGCCTCCATGATTCCCGGGCCGCCGCCGGAAATGACATTGAAACCGTTCTTGACCAATTGACTGGCGATTTCCACCGCCTGTTCATAGTAGGGCTCCCCTGGTTTTACCCGGGCCGAGCCGAATATGGAAACCGCCGGATAGATTTGGGACAAGGCCTCAAAGCCGTCCACAAATTCACCCAGGATTCGAAACATCCGCCAGGAATCCCTGATGGTCAGATCATCGATGACATATTGCTGTTCGTGAGATTCGGGTTTAAAATCCTTAGCCATGGGCGGAACCCTCACTTAGGGAAATTTACTTTTTCATTGAATTCTAACTCATCTGCTTATATTATTTAGTTTAGACTGTCAAGATATAGGTTTTTTAGAATCAGAAGCGACTGCACCTGATCAAGTGTCCGGCGGAAGGAAATGCCAAGAAAAATTAGAGACCTAATAAAGGACTTAAAGAATACCGGTTTTATTGATAGAGGAGGCAAGGGGGATCACAGAAATAAGGAGGTCCCAAAATGACCGAAGGAGCAAAATACATAAAAATTGTGGAGTGGTCAGAAGAGGACCAATGCTTCATTGGTAGTTGCCCCGAGCTATTTTATGGGAGCTGCCATGGGAGGGATGAACGTCAGGTTTTTGATGAGTTATGCCAAATTGTAGAAGAAACCTTAGATCTCTATCGTAAAGACGACAAGCCACTTCCCGCCCCGCTATCCGGGAAAGAGTTTGTGAATGCCCTGCAACTGGTAGCCTAAACTTCCTTTTCAAGAGAAATGAAAAGAAAGGATTCCAATAAAAATCATAATTCTGAGAAGAAAGGTCTTTTTATCATGCAAGTTACATTTTGGGGGGCAACCAGAACCGTAACCGGTTCCTGTTTTTTACTGGAACATGGCCGTACCCGGTTTCTGGTCGATTGCGGTATGTTCCAGGGCGGCAAGGACATTGAAAAGAGAAACCGTTTGATATCGAAGTACCGTCCCCAGACTCTTCAATATATTGTGCTGACCCATGCCCATATGGACCATTCCGGTTTGATCCCCAAGGTGGTCAAAGAAGGATTCAAAGGTAAGATCATCTGTACCACTGCCACTTTCGAACTCTGCCGGATTATGCTTCGGGACAGTGCCCATATCCAGGAAATGGAAGCGGAATGGCAAAACCGGAAGAATATCCGTTCCGGGTTGAAACCGGTAGAACCCTTGTATACCATCAAAGATGCCGAACATAGTCTGAATTTTTTCCAGCCTGTCGATGCGGAAGAGTGTCTGTTGCTCAGTCCTGATGTAGAAATCTGCTTCCATAGGGCCGGTCATATCCTGGGGGCCTCTTTCCTGGATATCCGTTTTCAAGAAGGCGGCATGAAGGGCCGGGCGGTTTTTTCCGGAGATATCGGACGCCAGGAAGCACTGATCGTGCCCGATCCGGATATCATGGAAGAGGCCGATTATTTATTCGTTGAATCCACCTACGGCAACCGGCAGCACAAATCTTTGGAGGAAAGCAAGGCTGAACTCCTGTCGGCTATCTTGGAAGGGATCAAGAATGAAGAAAAGATAATCATCCCGGCCTTTGCCATAGAACGGACCCAGGAAATCCTGTATATCCTCCATGAGTTTCGAAAAAACGGACAGTATCCTTCCATCCCGGTCTATCTGGACAGCCCTCTGGCCATTTCAGCCACCGAGATATTCAAAAAATTTCCAGAATATTTCGATGAGGAGATGACCCGTCTCCTGGACCAGGGAGAAACCCCCCTGGCCTTGCCCGAACTGAAATATTCCCGAACCGCCGAAGAATCCATGGCCATCAATCAACAAAAAGGCCCGGCCATTATCATCGCCGCCAGCGGCATGTGCAATGCCGGAAGGATCAAGCATCATCTCAAACACAACTTATGGCGTCCCGGGGCACAGATCGTCATCACCGGCTTCCAGGCCGAGGGGACCCTGGGCCGGTCCATTGTTGAAGGAGCCAAGAAAGTCCGGATCTTTCAGGAAGATGTGCAGGTCCGGGCCAAGATACACACGATCAACGGCTTTTCCGCCCATGCCGACCAGAACGAATTAATATCATGGATCAGCAATTTTAAAAACACAGGTCTGACGATCTTCGTTATTCATGGCGAAGAATCGACCAGTCTGGCTTTTGCCCAGGCCCTTCGGGAAGCCTTTCCTTTTCAGGTAAATGTCCCTCATTGGCAGGAAACCATTTCTTTGCCCCCTCCAAAGGGGAAGACCGCCGAACAATCTCCTGATTCCAAAGAACTCCAGACCCTTTTGGCTTCCTTAAAAGGCCGGCTACAGGCCTTTGACGGGAAATTAGGGAATGCCCCTACCTTGGAACAATCCAAGATCCAGGAGATAAAAACCTTCCTTAAAAATACTGAAAGTAAGTTAACAGGATTAATGAAATAATCATTTTTGGTTTCAATTCTAAGAATCCAGAATCCAGAAGTCTGAATCCAAAATAAATAGTATATCTTTATTACGATTGGCTCCCCTTCTGAATTCTGTCTCCGGGCTTCTGGATTCTAATATTTTATTTTAGTTTAGGACTCATGATGAACCATCCGTTGGAAAAATATCTGGGCCGGGTCCGCCGGCCCAGCCGTTATTTGGGAAAAGAACTTTTTTCGGTTCTTAAAGAACCGGAGACCGTGAAACTTCATTTTGCACTGGCCTTCCCTGATCTGTATGAAGTGGGCATGTCCTACCTGGGGATGAAGATCCTGTATCATATCCTGAACCAACAACCAGAGATCTGGGCCGAGCGGGTTTTTACCCCGGCCCCGGATATGGCTCGGGTGCTCAAGGAAGAGGGGCTTCTATTGCCCTCGTTGGAATCAGGCCGGCCCCTTAAAGAATTCGACCTGGTCGGCTTCAGTCTGCCCTATGAACTGGGCTATACCAATGTGCTGCATATGCTTTCTTTGGGCGGGATCCCGGTCTGGGCCGGGAATCGAAACGATGGCAACCCTGTAGTGATCGCCGGAGGTCCATGCACCTTTAACCCCGAACCCATGTCCGGAGTCTTTGATGCCCTGGTCATCGGGGATGGGGAGGAAGTCATTCTTGAGATCTGTGCAGCATGGTCGAAATGGAAAAATTCTGGTGAAAACAGGCAGGCATTATTGGCCTCCCTGGCCGAAATGCCCGGGGTTTATGTCCCGGTCCTTCATGCCGAAAACAGGGTGATTGAAAAAAGGATTATCCCGGATTTAAATCAAGGGGGCTTTCCGGCTGCTTCACCCCTGCCTTTTCAACAAATCATCCATGACCGTTTGAGTGTCGAAATCGCCCGAGGGTGTACCCGGGGCTGCCGCTTTTGCCAGGCCGGTATCATTTATCGGCCGGTCCGGGAGAGGTCTCCGGAACAGGTCTATTCCCTGCTTGAGGAAGGGTTAAGCCGAAGCGGATATGAGGAAGCCACCCTGCTTTCTTTGAGCAGCGGCGACTACACCTCTTTAAATCGGTTGCTGCCGGCCTTGATGGAACGCTGGGAAAGGGAAAAGGTGGCTATTTCTTTACCCTCTCTCCGGGTGGACACTTTAAATACCGAAGTCATTGAACAGATCTTACGGGTCCGGAAAACCGGCTTCACCATTGCCCCGGAAGCCGGGACCCAGCGGTTGCGGGATGTCATCAATAAAAACGTCTCCGAAGAGGAGATCCTTCAAACCGCCCAAACGGTTTTTTCTCTGGGCTGGAGGGTATTGAAACTCTATTTTATGATCGGTTTGCCCTCCGAAACCCAGGAGGACCTGGAAGGTCTGGTCCTTCTGGTTAAAAAGATAGAGAAAACAGTCCGCAAAAAAGGAGGGCGTCTCGATATTCATGTGGCCCTTTCCCCTTTCATTCCCAAACCGCATACCCCTTTTCAATGGGCCTCTCAAATATCTATGGAAGAATCTTTAACGCGGCTCAACTTCATACGCTCGGCATTGAACACCAAGCACATCCAGGTCAAATGGAATGACACCCGCCAAAGTTTCCTGGAGGGCATTCTGTCGCGTGGGGATAAAAGACTGGGGCGGGTAATATTCAATGCTTTTCAAAAAGGGGCTTTTCTCGATGCCTGGGGAGAACATTTTTCCTGGGAACTCTGGCAGAAGGCCCTG
This sequence comes from uncultured delta proteobacterium, assembly GCA_963782435.1. Taxonomy (GTDB): domain Bacteria; phylum Desulfobacterota; class RBG-13-43-22; order RBG-13-43-22; family RBG-13-43-22; genus RBG-13-43-22. The sequence goes on along the minus strand of CAWAKF010000019.1, from coordinate 31,024 downwards.
GAAGAAGAAGGGGTGGAGCCACAAACCCTGCTTCAGGCCCGGTCCCGCATGCATATTTTCCCTTGGGATTTTATCCGAACCGGTGTAGACAAGGATTATCTCTGGGACGAATTTGAAAAAGCCCAGACCGGCCAATCCACCCCTGATTGCCGGCAGGGAGAATGCCGGCAGTGCGGTGTCTGCCCGACCCTTAATGTTGAACCTTTGATTTTTAATGAATTCACCATTCCTTCGAGCCGGTCGTTCGTTGTTTACCCCAAGGAATCCATAAAAAAATTCCGCTTTCTGATGACTAAAACCGGGCCATCCCGGTTTTTGGGTCACCTGGAATGGAAAGAGGCCGTCATCCGATCTTTTCGCAGGGCCAAATTGCCACTCTCATTTTCTCAGGGATTTCATCCCATGCCCCGTCTTTCTTTCGGGCAGGCCCTTCCGGTAGGATTGAGCAGTCTGGGAGAATGGATCGACGTCCAGATTTCGGATTGGATGACAGCCGAACAAATAAAGGACCAACTGCCCGAGGAGCTATTTCCCGGGACCCGGATTCTATCAATCACCGAGGTCCCCTTGAACAGCCCCATGCCCCAGAACCAGGGACATCATTATCAGGTGGAAATGGATAAAACCTTTCCGGATCAGGAAAGAGTGAAAGCCTTTCAGTCTTCCAGCGAGTGGCCGGCGGAAAAGCCGGGTAAGAAGCCGGAATCTGTAAATCTGAAGACCATGGTCCGGGAATTATCCTTATCCTGTGAAAACAACGGATCGCTAAGGGCATCCTGGACCGTCGGCCCTGGTCCGGAAGGGGATATCCGTCCCGAACTGGTATTAAGGTCTATTTTCAACCTGTCTGAGACGGTTATTCAAAGTTTAAATGTAGTCAAGTCGTTAATGGTCTCAACTTAAGGTCCATTAATATTGAAGCGGCCCTTAGAAAAATTTAGAATTTGTTTCGCCGAACACCGAACGCTGAACGTCGAACGTTTTTTATAACCCTGCCCAAGGAGGATCCGATGAGCCAATCCATTCGTGTTGACCGGGATATTCCCATGAAAATGAGAGACGGTGTGACCTTGCGGGCTGACGTGTATCGGTCGGATGACCGAGAGAAGCACCCGGCCATTATCGTCCGAACGCCCTACAACAAAATCCGTTCCGGTGCCAGCGATTTTCTTCCTCCGGTGGATGCCGCCTTCGCCGGTTATGCCCTGGTGGTCCAGGATACACGGGGCCGATTTGCTTCGGAGGGTGAATTTTTTCCCGGGCAGTCGGAAGGCCAGGATGGATTCGATACTATAGAAAACATCGCTGCCGAACCCTGGTGCGATGGAAATGTGGGCATGGTAGGCGCCTCCTATCTCGGCCGCAACCAGTGGGACGCGGCCATGGAAGCCCCGCCCCATCTAAAGGCCATAGCCCCTCATGTCATCGGGGCCGGTATGGTCAGTGAATCGGGGATGAGCGGAGTCAAAGAGTTGGAAACGGGCATAAGCTGGTTCGCCACTATGGCCCTGGATATGGTTGAGAAAATGGCCAGGCAGGGAAAGGACATTTCCGGCATGCTGGACAATGTACGCTATGCCATGACCCACTTTGAAGAGGTCTGCAACTTCCTCCCGTTGAAGGATATCCCCTACTTCAAGTTTGAAGGTCTGCAGGAAGGATTCATGCGGCGCTTCAGTGATGATCTTCTGAAAGGAAAAAAATCCGAAGAGGAACTCCTCTGGGCCTATGACCGAATAAAGGTCCCCTGCCTGCAATCCGCCGGCTGGTATGATATGAGTGTAGCCCACATCTTCCTCAATTTTTTTAAGATGAAGGAAAAAGGAGGCTCACCGATCGCCCGGGAAGGACAGCATATGATTATGGGTCCCTGGGTTCACGGATCGAGGCTGCACAATTTCATCGGAGCCCTCAATTTCGGGGCCTACGGCTCCGGTGCGGGGGCCTTTATGATCAACCGGCATATCGCCTTTTTCGATAAATACCTGAGGGGAATTGACAGCAAATATCTGGTCCCTATCCGCTATTTTGTCATGGGGAGGAATCGGTGGAAAAATGCCGAAACCTGGCCTTTGCCGGAAACCCAGTGGCAGCGGTTTTTTCTCCATAGCCGAGGTCATGCCAACACCGCTGGAGGGGATGGGGTATTAAGCAGGGAAGAACCGGAAAAGGAATCACCGGATATTTTTGTTTATAATCCCCTTGATCCGGTACCGACCCGGGGAGGCCGGTTGAACCCGGACCTCAATCAGGCGGCAGGGCCCCAGGATCAATCCATCATCGAGAAACGAAACGATGTCTTGTGCTACACCACACCGGAATTGAATGAAGATATGGAGATCACCGGTCCTCTGCAACTGCATCTCTTTGCCTCCACCTCAGTGGAGGACACGGATTTTTTTGTGAAAATGGTCGATGTCTATCCCAACGGGCTGGTCGTCAACGTAGCGGAAGGGGCTATCCGGGCCAGATTCCGGAAATCCATTCTGAATCCTCAACCGGTCATCCCGGGGGAAATTGATGAATATGGGATTGATCTGGCCTCCACCAGCAACGTCTTCGCTAAGGGGCATCGAATCCGGATCGATATTACCAGTAGCAACTTCCCCAGGTTCGACCGTAACATGAATACCGGAAATCCCTTTGGAGAAGATGCCGTGGGCCTGCCGGCCCTGCAGACCATATTTCACCAACCGGGACAGGCCTCCCATATTGATTTGCCGGTAATACCCGGGAAAGGATAAAGACAGAGGGATCGTGTAGCATCGAAGGTTCAAAGAAAATAAGGGATTTAAGGGCAAGAAGTTCCGGCAGAAATTTGATCTTAAAGACTCCTCCGAAGACGCCTCCTTGGGTATGGACTTCGCTTGCTAAGGGTTGTCAGGATTATCGGCAATCCGGGTTACCCACTTGTGGGAGGATTTCAAGTATTGAAAAGATCACTATGTGTGCCGGTCCGTTCAAGCCGAAGTGAGTTGCCTCCCGCAGTGTAAATCAAGATCCAATCGGCTTCAATATGGCAATCGCGCGATGGCTGCCACGGGCCCAAGAGAGGATGGTCTCTGTAATTCGTTGGAAGAGGGAGGACCTCGGCCAGAAGCTTAACCACCTCCTGCAGCTTGTTCAGGTCTTTCCCTCATTTCTCCCAATTTTTGAACATGGCATCTAACGATTTGAATTCCTGAATGTCTTCGCCTCGACGGCTCTTTTCCAGAGTGGTCGCCGTAAGCTCGTTTGGAATCTCAATTGGGAAAGGCAATCCTCCACGGAGAGATATTTGCCGGTAGAAGATACGGATGGCCTCTGTTGGAGTTATGCCAAGTTTCCGAAGGACCCCTTCTGCCTTTTGCTTTGTTTTCGGTTCAATGCGCGCATGAATAATTGCAGTTTTCATAACTTTATTGTGTCACAACCGCAACACAGATGCAAGGTTTTTCCTTTTTGCATTTTTCTTTTTCGTCCAACCAGAAATCAACTGCTTTCCCGACCTTTACCTCAAGATGGCATAACTGTTCAATAAATTTTTGACCCGGCCTCCCATATCGATTTACCGGTAATACCTGGAAAAGGATAACAGAAGGAGAGCTCTGGCGGAATCGAGGGATCAAAAAATTTAAAGGAGCTGAGATCACGGAGTCCCGATCATAATTTGACCTTTAAGACTTCCCCCAAAGGCATTTCCTTAAAATATGGACTTCACCTACTAATGTTGAACAGGGAATGAACAGAAAATGGAAGATTGCAGGTTGAAAGTGAGCATAACGTTCCAAATCATCGAATGCAGAAGGCTCCCACAAAATTATGAAAAAGCCAAAAAATATAATAAACAGCTGATATCAAAAAAAGTTGAGGCCTTTTGCATCCGGTGCATTTGGTTGTTGGACTATTCATCTTCTTACTTCAACTGGCGTAGAGTCATACTATCGAACAACTTGTCCCCCGCCCACCGTCTTATTCTGGGTAGCAGTTTGGCATCGGTGGTGGTGGCATACCGCGTCTTCGGGCGGTTTGCCTTAATTGCTTTGACCACCGCATCTGCTGTGCCTTCAGGCCCTGGGCATTTCGCATAAAGATTCGCGAAGTACTTACTGAATGAGGCCGTCAACGGTTTGTAGTCTTCCGGTTGCTCCAACCTGTCCAGGGCGGCGATACCGACAGCGTCAAATTCTGTCTTAACGGGTCCGGGATCGATTACTACAACATCAATCCCAAAAGGTTTGATTTCCATCCGTAGCGCATCAGACATACCTTCGATAGCATGCTTTGTGGACGCATACCAACCCATAACCGGGAAGGAGATATGCCCGGCCATGGATGCAGTATTGATGATGAGGCCGCTTCTATTCTTCCGCATATTGGGGAGTACGGCCTTGATCAACCTTCCCATACCGAAGACGTTCACCTCATATTGGCGCTGGATATCTTCCATGGGAACGCATTCAATAGGCCCAAAAGAACCATATCCTGCGTTGTTGAACAGCACATCGATTTGCCCCTGCTCTTTGATGACTTGAGCAACACCAGCTTCAACCAATCCGTTATCAGTGACATCCATTCGCAGAATGTGAGCACCCTTCGCTTCAATATCAGCCATTTTCTCGACGCGTCGGGCAGCCGCATAGACGGTATACCCCTCATCCAGCAGCTTCTCAGCAACTCGTTTCCCGAATCCCGATGATGCGCCAGTGATCAATACTGTCTTCATAGTCACCTCCGTTTATCGTAGTTGCAGTATACTTCTTGGAAGTCAAGTTATTCTGAAGATCTGTATATCTCCTCATTTTGCATGATATACAGAGAGATGATCTTAAGTTTACTGCCTATTCTTGTTTTATATGGATATGAAGTACACTTTTCTCAGAGTATCAACATCGAACAATTGATCTTTGCCTCTTTAAAACAACAAACCCCACCTTCCTTTGAGAAGCGGGGTCATTAATTCTTCTATAGACACTCCTTTGGTTAAAGGTTGTCGAAAAGAAAAGAGGCTATATTTGAATAGTTATGAATTCTTACCCCAATACTTCTAAAAAATCAATTAATTTTAGTGAATTTCATTGGTTATTGTTTGAACTCTTTCGGTTTATTCGCAAAGGAGTTTTGCGGACTACAGGAAGAATTATATGGATGTTTACAATTTCTCCTTAACAACGTCGACCAGAGAAGTTAAATAAATCGCTAATAGCGGAGCATCGTTCCTGAGAGAAAGAGGAAGGAATAATTTAACTGGCCAGGTGTTCCAAAAATAGTTAAAACCAATAAAACCGATAGATCCCGTCTAAATATTAGCTTTTCCCTTTGGTGACTTGAGCCAATACCTCCTCGAAAAAGGTTACCTTCTTTGGCATCAGATCAGGAATGGGGAGGTCATAGGGGCAGCGTTCGACACATTGACCACAGTTGGTGCATCTCTCTATCGCATCTTTGAATCTCTTCAGACCCTCTGCCCAACCAAACATAGCGACCATGTTTGCATTACCCCGGATATAGGCCTCTGACATCATGATTTCATGGATCGGAATTTCCTCATCACAGGGCAGACAATAGCCGCACCGACGGCAGAAAGACCGGCTGAGCAGGGAAGCTTCGTCCATTAGAGAATCAAATTCGGCCAGGGTCAATATGCAGAGATTAGAACCCGCGGCTGCGTTTTCACGAAGTTCCTCGATTTGGCCGGTACCGGTAATGGCCGAAGCCAGATCATGCTGGAGGATAAAAGACAAGGTGTCGGCTATACGATTGACAAAATTCCCGCCTGATAAAGGTTTCATGGCCACGACCCCAACGTCCAGGTCTTTGCATATCTGAAGGAGTTGAAGGTGCTTGGCCGAATATTCAACTGGGCTGAAGGGGATAACCAGTGTGTCGAAAAGGCCAGTGGCCACTGCTTTGCCCCGCGTCCAGATGATGGCTGCTAACCCCGGTGAATCGAATCCGGCCGTCCTCCTTGGCCTTTTGTAGCAATGGGGCTACCCCGTCATCACGAAGGACCCTGGCCAGGTCCTCTTCGTTGTTGAGCTGGTGAATCTGATAGATATCTATATAGTCTGTCTGAAGCATCTCCATACAGGTGGTCAGGTCCTTTTCCTCACTCTCATAATCCCGACTCTGGGTCCGGCTGCAAATAAAAAAATCCTTACGGAATTCCTTCATGGCCTTACCGAGCATCTCCTCGCTCCGGCCATAGGAGCGGGCTGTATCAACATAATTTATGCCTATCCTATTTCCGCATCTCTTTTACCGCCTCAGCACCCCTGGCAGCTATTGCCCCGAACCCAATAACCGAAACCTTAAACCCTGTTTTTCCTAACCGTCAATATTCCATATATCTGTCTCCTTTATTCAAGTATTAGAGAGGATCATGTATCCTGAAATGCTACACGCCGAAAAGGATATGTAATAAAAATTTGTTTGATAGTGGATAGAATATAAACAACGAAAAAGGAACGGTCAAGAAGGAAAACAGGGCCAAAGGAATGAATAAACAAAACATCGGCATCGAGGCGTTCTGTGTCAGTCCACTATCTATGTTATTTTTACACGGGCGCCATTATGCATTCGCTAACCAGGAAGGATCGCCCCAGACAAACGGAAGTTCTAAGATAGTCCCCGGTTCTGTGATCTCTCCGGCATTACCCAAGGCACTTCTAATTATCGCCATTTGATTTTCAGAATCATGAGGTTTACCGGTTGTGTGTCCCAAGGGATAGTTTACGAAAAAGGTCCGGGGTGGTTTTACTAATGCAGTGAGGTCGTAGGCTGAAGACATGGAAACGGTCGGAATTCCTTCCTCTTCAATAGCTCTTGCGATCAATCCCACGGATTGATGGCAGAGAGGTCAGGCCGGCACCAGAAAGGCCAGATCAATCTGCATTTCTTTCAGTCTCGCGATAATGTCAGGTATCATCTCACCTAAAAGTCCAGACCTACGGAAAATACGGCCCATAAAAGTGAAATGAGCTTCCGCAAGTTTTCCGATAAAACCCTCCGCCGCTAGCTCCCGCAACCGCTCAAGGGGAAAGACGCAGTTGATATCTTCGTCGGCATCCCGATGATCATAGTTATTGTGACTAATTTTGAGATCACTCACATTGGTGTTAATAGGAATTTCTCGAAAGGTGAGATCGTTCTTGTCCGGATTAAAAGGGGGTTGGTCCTTTTGGTAGACACCGCCGGAACTGATCAGAACTACTTTGCTTTCTTCGATTGGCTTCACGATGGGCGTCCACGGGGACGAAGAATTTACTGTCCATTGGTAAGGGGGTTGATCTGGGAATGCCCCCCGAGTAATGTTGACATAGCTTAAATGCTTCATTTATCTGCTCCTTTGTTTAATCAAAAAAGGCACCAACCGGCCACGGTGCTCACCCATCAGGTTAGGTTAATTTGCTTATCTGGCCATTTAATAAAATGAATTATACACGATTTTATGAATAGTAACCAGGTGGTTTTTCAACAGGCTGGAACCCATAATTTGGGGGGAGCCTTTAAAGAATTTGTGTTTGAAATATTGTATTTTTTCGAAAATTGAATTTAAACGACTTAAATGGAAGCAGTCAATATAATTTTTGTTCTTATGTCAGATCAGGTTCTGCCACCTCTGGACCTTAAACCTCGAACCAAAAACTTTCTATCTTATGCCCCCGGAATCTCTCCCCTATCAAGATCACACTGGGGTTTTGCTACCCCAGACAGCTCGCCTCACCGACCATGATCTTGACACCGTTCTGATTTTCCATCCAGAGCTCCAATGTGAACCGGTCACCGCCCTCCCCGGATTCAATCGATTTCACCTTTCCATGAGTGTTTATCTGGTCCCCGTTTACCGCTCCGCCACCGATAAAGGAAATATTGATTTTTCCGGAGTAAAGCCATTTTTCTCCAAAGGTGTTGTAAAGTGTCTCGATCATATAACTGAGCAGGGTTGAGCCCGGAACCAGAGCCCCCCGCATCCCCTGTTTTTGGGCATATTCGTCGGTGTGAATGGGATTACGGGCGTCTTCTTCAATCGGTGTAAAGGCGGTCTTGGTTAAACCGGGAATCTCCTGACCGGCTTCTATATTTATTGCTGCCATGGCTTTCCTCCTTAGATAGCAATGAAAAATATTCAATTTTGGTCAAGATCAAGGAAGGCGAAAATTTCAACCGCAGGAATATATGTAATATTTCGAGGATTGAAATTTGAGTCTGACGTAGAGATTGAGCAAAAGGGGACGTTTTTCAAGGGTCTCTCTTATTCGACATTGATCCCCGTCTCCCTGCTTCTCATGATTATTTCGCCATTTTCGTCAAGGGTCTCAAACTCAGCAACTTTGTAAAACCGCCCTCGCTTGACGAACTTGTCAACGATCTTCCCCCGTATCCTGATCTTGGTTCCCATTTTAAAAGGCTTTAAAAATTCATGTTCGCTTTTAGCCCAGATGGCGGAACGTAACGACGTAAATTTGGCGAATTGCATCCGCGGGTGTAGTCCGATAGAGGTCCCAGGCGGGGCAAAACCGAGTTTATCGATAACCTCCCTGGCCTGCCATTGCATTCGTTCCGCATGGGCGTTCACCGTTTCCTCATCTAATACCAGTTCCCACTCTCCCAGATCAAATCCGATCGGGATAGCTTCAAAATCCGATTCCAGACTCATAATGAATTTACCTCCTGTTTTTCTCCTTGACTCCCGTTTCTTTACCATTCTATATTCTTTTTGCCAAAAAGGAAAATGCTAAAGGGAGTTCTGCATGAAAGTGGATTTCGAAAAATTGCAACGGGCCTTCAACCCACGGGTCGTGGCCGTGGTCGGGGACAGCAAAAGTAATAACTTCAACTGGCTGAAAGCCCAAAAAACCTTTCAGGGAAAATTATATTCGGTTCATGTCAATCCTAAATCCTTTGAGGATATCAAGGCCCTGGGCATTGAAAATTATCCCAGCCTGGTTGATATCCCGGATCCTGTGGACCTGGCCATTGTCGCCGTACCCAGAAGCGCCACCCCCGGGGTTCTGGATGACTGTATTCGCAAGGGCGTAGCCGGAGCACATTTTTTCAGCGCCGGATTTTCAGAAACCAATGCCGAAGAGGGATTGACTCTGGAACATCGGCTGGTGAAAAAAGCTGAAAAGGCCGGGTTTCATCTCATCGGTCCTAATTGCATGGGGCTTTTTAATCCCAAGGTTGGGATACGTCAAAGCGAAGAGCAATACACCGGAGTTTCCGGTCCCCTGGGCTTTATTTCCCAAAGCGGGAGTATCGCCATCGGCTTCAGTTTGGATGCCCATATTCAAGGACTGGACATTAACAAGTCCGTGAGCTTCGGCAATGGGGTTGTGGTTGATTCTCCTGATTTTTTAGAGTACTTTGGCCGGGACCCGGAAATCAAGGCTATCGGTATGTATCTGGAGGGGGTAAAGGACGGACGACGGTTTCTGTCGGTATTGAAGGAAGTAGCCGCTCGAAAACCCGTGGTTATCTGGAAGGGCGGACGGACCGAGGAAGGCGGGCGGGCTACGGCCTCCCATACCGGTTCCCTGGCCGCCTCCAGGATCGTCTGGGATTCGGCCCTTAATCAATGTGGAGCCATCCAGGTGAACGATCTGGAGGAACTGATCGACACCCTGAAGGCCTTGCTCTTTCTTCCCCCTATTCAGGGAAACAGGGTGGCCATTGCCGGAGGGCCGGGAGGTCACTCGGTAACCGCTACGGATATTTTTGCCGAAAGCGGACTAAATGTACCCCAACTTACCCAGGAATCTTATGATGAACTGGAGACCTTCTTCGGACCCGTGGGAGGCAGTTACCGCAACCCCATCGATTCCGCCGGGCCGGTTCGCCGGGACATGAAACGGGTTATGGGTATTGTAGCCCAAGATGCCCATATCGATAATGTGGTCTTTTTCACCTCTACCAAACCAGGCTGGCATTTCACCTCGGAACAACTCAAAATGTCCATGGATCTATTAGATAGTGTAAAGAAGAAAAACGCAAAACCCTTGCTGGTTGTGGCCATGCTCCATAATCCCGATGCCGAAAAAGAAACAAGAGAGATTATGGTCAACCTCCAGGGCTTGGGCATTCCGGTCTTTCTTTCCTTCCAGCGTTGCGCACTGGCCCTTAGAAATGCCCTGGCCTATCACAATAATGTTCGACGTCGAACGGAGAAAAGACAGAGGGGTTAAAAAGGAGACAGAAATGCATACTCTAAAAATCGATTCCGCTAAAAATCGTCTTTACATTACCATGACAGGATTCTTCAATTATGAGGCGATGAAAAAATGGGCGGCTGAAACCATTGCCAACGCCAAAAAACTGAATCGCGGGTATGACGTTATCGCCGACATTTCCCAATTCAAACCTACCACGCCTGAAGGCACAAAAGAAATCGAACGGGTTCAGTCTTTTTTCAAAGCGTCCGGAGTACGCAACGGGGTTCAGGTGGTGGGAGAAAATGTCCTGGCCGGATTACAATTCAAAAGAATGAGCATCGTTTCCGGTTACGATCCCACCAACGTGGATACCCTGGCCGAGGCGGAAAAACTGTTGGACCGCCGGAAATAGAAAAAGGGGAATGACGGTTTCCCTTCCTCCCCACGAGGTGCGTCTGTCTTGGTTTACCCTTTGGATTCTTGCACCTTAATTCTGAAAATTTATTTTTTTTGTAAAAAGGTCATCGGGGTCTTGTTTTTGGGGATTGTCCAAAGGGTAATTATGAGTTTCCAACCCGGCCAGTCCGGCTAAGTTTGATTCGATGCAGGGCATACACACAAGTCTGTTTCATGCAATGGTGTAGGCCTGTCTCCGAATTAAGTTCAAACGATGGCCCGGCAAAGAAGCTTATGGCTTGTGGGTGGACAACCCCAAAAACAAGACCCCGATGACCATCCCAATTTCAAATAGGTTTGGTTAAATTTATCCCAATGTTACGCTCTAACCGATCAATATGACCCTCATCATTACTCAGCCTATGCCCCGAAGTTCCCTCCGCAGTATTTTACCCAGTGCGCTCTTCGGCAGTTCATCCATAAATTGGATCGTTTTCGGCCTCTTATAGGTCGGCAATTTTTCCTTGCAGAATTTTAACAGATCTTCTTCACTGACCGATCCGGCCGTCTTGAGAACAATAAAGGCCTTGACCACCTCACCATAAACAGGATCGGGTACGCCGATGACCCCCGCTTCCAAAACCTGCGGATGCATATGGAGGATATTCTCTATTTCCTTGGGATAAATGTTTTCTCCCCCGCGGATAATCAGATCCTTCTTCCGATCGGTCAGGTAAAGATAACCGTCTTCGTCTGCATAACCGATATCACCGGTGTGGAGCCAGCCGTTGCGGATGGCGGCTGCCGTTTCTACGGGTTTATTCCAGTACCCCTTCATCACTCCCGGCCCTTTGATGACGATTTCCCCCATTTGCCCGGGGGGGACCTCTCGGTCCTGCTCATCAAATATCTTGATGGTATTGGCCTTCTGATAACACTTGCCTATGGAGCCGTATTTAGGAGGCCGCCGTTTAGCCACGTTTCCGCAGTTTACAGTGGTCGCTTCGCTTAGCCCATACCCCTCCCAGATATCAATACCGTATCTCTCCTTCCAGTTGCGGGCCACTTCCAGGGGCATCGGGGCCGAACCGCAGATGCAGGTTTTCAGAGAACTCAAGTCATATTTTGAGGCAGCCGGGTGGTTAAGCAATTGGATATACATAGTCGGCACCCCGCGAAATTCCGTGATTTTATATTGCTCGATACGTTTCATGGCTTCTTCCGTATCCCAACGGCTGAGCAGGATCAGCTTTCCTCCGGTCAGAAATTCCAGACTCAAGGCGAATACCCCGTAACCATGGAAAAGGGGAAGGGTGATCAAAGAAATACGGTTCCGGGTGACGCCATAGACCTCGGCTGTCCGGGGTGCGGATTGGCCTTGGCCGACATCCCTTTCCCGGATCGGTCCTTGGGCGGAAACGCCCCAGGAGTCCAGCAGAACCAGATCATAATACCCGGTGACATGGGTGTACCAGTTATAATGGGTGAGCATCACCCCTTTCGGATTTCCCGTTGTCCCGGCGGTATAAATCATGACTGCTGTATCATCATTGTCCGTTTCTTCAATGGCCAGTTCACTCGGATGGTCTCGGATCAGTTGGTTAAAGGAAAGAACATCCTGGGGAACTTTGTCTTCAATCAGGATGACCTGCTGAAGCTCTTTGGCCTCGCGACGGGCTTCTCTGATAGGGCCCCAATAATCCAGACGACTGATCAGGACGGTCATGCCGGCGTCCTGAAATAAATAGGTAAGGTCATGAACCCGCAGAGATGGGTTCACCGGAACCAGAATCGCTCCGATTTTAAATAGGGCAAAAAAAGCCTCTATAAGTTGAGAACAGTTCAACAACTGAACCCCCACCCGGTCGCCTTTTTTGACTCCCAGGGTTTTTAAGGCGTTTCCCAAACGGTTGGCCCTTTGGTTTATCTGAACATTGGTATGCCATTGCCCTTCGAAATTGACCAATTCATATTCACCAAATCTTTTGATATTATCTTCCGCCAGTCTTCCAATATTCATTACGGTCCTTCCTTTCCACAAAAATTTTCTTCGAAGTTCATCGGATGGCCTCGAGGACTTCTTTTAAGAACTGCTCCATTCCCCAGTTGTCATCGTAAGTCATCCCCAATCGGACAACAACCAGTTTGTGAGAGGGGATAATGGCAATGGTTTGCCCTTGATAGCCCATGGCAAAGAATGCATCTCCCGGAAGCTGGGGATACTTGCGGTCTGTGGGATTTGAATCTTTTCCTCCATTCAGCCAAAACTGGGCGCCATACTGGCCTTTCGGGGCGGCCGGGGTCGGGGTGGTGCTATAGGCAACCCACCCTTCAGGCAGGATCCGTTCACCCTGCCAGACGCCGTCATTCAGGTACAGCAGGCCAAACCGGGCATAGTCGCGGGCGGTGGCATAGAGATAGGAAGATCCGATAAAGGTTCCTGTGGCATCCGTTTCCCAAATCGCGTCTGCGCATGCCGATTTTATTAAAAAGTTCGCGTCGGGGAAATTCCCAGTAGGCCTCCCGGTTTACGAGCGTGTCCCGGATGATCCGCTGGATAAGGTTGGTCGTTCCTGACGAGTAGTACCAGAGCGTGTCCGGTTTTGCGGCCAGGGGTTTCGAGGCCACATAGGTCGCCATATCGGGTTTCAATAGCAGCATGATATTGACATCCGAGACGGGTCGATCGGCGTAGGCTTCAACCCATTCCAGACCTGAACTCATCCGTAGAAGCTGGTCCAAGGTGATAGCCTTTCGGGGATCACCGGCCCTTTGCCATTCAGGTACGGGCACCGGTTCATTGAGAGAGAGTTTTCCTTTCATCTTAAGGATCCCGACAATGGCATTGGTGACACTCTTGGCCATAGACCAACTGAGGAGGGGGGTATCCTTGGTTATCCCCGGCCCATAGCTTTCGTGAACGAGACGCCCGTTGTAGACAATAAGCAGCGCCCGGGTATAAAGTTTTTTCCGGGGGTCGGATTCAATAAAGCCCTTTTCGACGGCCGATTTGATTTTCCCCGTATCGATATTAGCCGGCAGCGGATCCTCGGGGAGACGATCCCCCATGGGCCAGGAAACAGACGCAGGATCGACGGGTTGAGGGGGTGGAATCTTCGGCTTCCAGCCACGGATAGTTTCTTCGGCAACCCCGGAAAGGAGAACGGAACCAAGTTGATCAACATAAACCGCTTTCTTCTCGAACAGACCAATGCCCAGAAGCGAGCATGTTACACTTTTTTTTGCCCGGTCAATTTTCGCCCTGATTATCTTGAAGAGCGGGTTAAAGCCAATATCCTCCCGCTCGGTAACCGCCGGATCACGCCCCGAGACAAAGACCGCCGAGCACAAGGCCCTGGTCTTGAAGGCACATCCGATCGGAAGCTGTTGAATGTATTCCCGGTTTTTATATCCAAAAAAAGCGACGACAATAAAAATGACAATAAGGCCAAGAATAACATTTTTCTTGTTGAATATTTTCATTTTAATCCTTTCTGCAAGTGCTTCCTTAGTGATCCGCCTTGCATTCGCAATTATTGGTCTAACCGGGGGAGTTTCAACATGATCTCCACCCCTGACACTGTTTGTCCAAGTCCATCAATCTGTTGAGTCCTTTGTCCCGGCGCATTCAAATCCCGTCCGACCCTAAACGATACTTTACCAAATCGAATGTGTCAATATATCCGGAGAGGAGCTATTCTACAAGCTTTCCAAAAAGTCAGGCCCCAAATTTAGCCATAACGGATGGAAATAGGGACCACCCCTGTCCCTCATATTTTTCTTCCCTGCATTTTTTCACTTGACATATTCTTAAAATATATTATATTTCGACATATGTCGAAGTATCAAGATAAAGATATCGGAAAATATGCCGAGATGTTTAAAGCCCTGTCCAATCCGAACCGGCTTAAGATTTTTTTGCGTCTCATCTCCTGTTGCGCTCCGGGAACCGTCTGGAGAATGCCTGAAAAGATGGATTGCGATTTGGAAGGGTGTAACTGTGTCAGTGATCTCGGTCAGGACCTGGGCATTGTTCCTTCCACTTTATCTCATCATATTAAGGAATTGCGCCATGCGGGCTTGATCCGCATGAAGCGGAATGGGCAAAAAATCGAATACTCCGTCGATCCCGAAGCTGTAACAGCGCTGAAGAATTTTTTTACTGGTAAATAATGGAATTTTTCAAAAAATTATTGCCACCGACAACAGCAGGACAGGAGGAAGACGACCTGTCTTCCTCCTACCGTCAGGCCATACGGGCAACAATTAATTTGTCTCTGTGACTTTGTGAACTCTGTGAGAGATAGGCCTTTGTCCGGATTTTGTCTGTTTGCGTCCGTGACAAAAAAAGAATTAAAGATTACTGGAGGTAATAAATGAAAACGATGGACAAAGAGAAAATCAGAGAAACCGTGCGCGAACGCTATGGCAGTATCGCCAAGGCCGGGAGAATTACGCCGGAAACCACCCCGGCGGCGGCGTGCTGTGCCCCGAACGATATTCAAAAGCAGGTACTCCCCATGGCCTCCTGCTGTGCGCCCGCAACGGATGCTGCTAAAACCGAAGCATCCTGCTGCGGCACGGATGATTTTTCCGTTGAAAAGATGGCAGCTTATATGGGAAAGCTCGGATATTCCAAAGAAGATTTGGCCAGCATTCCTGATGGCGCCAATATGATGCTCGGTTGCGGCAATCCCCTGGCGCTTGCTTCCGTAAAACCCGGCGAGACGGTTGTTGATCTGGGCAGCGGGGGTGGCTTTGACTGCTTCCTGGCGGCCAAGGAGGTAGGCGAAACCGGACACGTCATAGGGGTGGACATGACCTCGAACATGATCACTAAAGCCAGAAAAAATGTAGAAAAAATTCAAACCAAGAATATTGAGTTCCGTTTGGGTGAGATCGAGCACCTGCCGATCGCTGACAATACCGCCGATATCATCATGTCAAATTGTGTCATCAATCTATCCCCGGATAAAATGAGCGTTTACCGTGATGCCTACAGGGTGTTAAAGCCGGGAGGAAGACTGGCCATCTCCGACATTGTTGCCACCGCCCCTCTGCCGGAGGACATCAAGAACAATCTCGCTCTGCTCAGTGCCTGTATCGGCGGCGCGGCCACAATCAATGAGACTGAGGAGATGCTTAAGGCAGCCGGGTTTAAGGAGATTAGTGTTACCTCCAACGACAAGAGCCGGGAGATCATCCGGGAATGGGACCCGGGAAAAATCAGAAAAGCAGCGGATTATATCGTTTCGGCTTATATCGAGGCCCGAAAGCCTTTCTGAAAAAGGTGGGATACAACTTCCCGTTTCTTTTAGGCAGGTAGTGTAGTTTAACCGTACTCGCTTTCCGTGGTTGTCATTCCGGACTTGATCCGGAATCCAGTCTTTTTAACCTGGATTCCTCGCTTTCGCAGGAATGACGGATTAAGACTATTGTAAACCCTTTATTGAGACACTACAGTAGATTCTGGTTGGCAAGTGCACCTTTTTAAGATATCAAAGCAACTGGGGCAAAGAACAAGCTTTATTCCAAACGCCCCTGTCTATAGGCGGTGATGTATTCCATACAGAATTCGTCCCTGCCCACAACCATGACCGCGGTTTTGAGGACACTGTAAAGGGGGCGGTCCGTGGGGTCCAGAATTACCGAATCCATTCCTGCGGCGATGGCGGCCGTTAAAAAAGTCCGGTTGATGAGCCTTCTGTTCGGCAGTCCGAAAGAAATATTGGTCAGGCCACAGATGGTATGGACACCCGTATGATCTTTCATGATCCGGGTGACCGCTCGGAGAACGGCCGCTCCTGATTGGACGTCATTCGCCACAGGAAAAATCAGCGGGTCGATATAAAGGTCTCCCAAGGGTACACCGGCGGCGACGACCGCATCAACCAACTGTCCGGCAAGCTCCACCTTGGCTTGAGCGGATTGAGCCAGGCTCCCTTTTGCCTGGCAAAGTCCGATCACTTTGGCCTTGTGTTTAACTGCCAGGGGCAGCATAAACTCCAGGCTATGGTCTTCTAAAGTGATGGAGTTGATCAGAGGGGGGGCTTTCACCAGCGGGAGTACCGCCGCGATGACTTTGGCATCTGCGCTGTCGAGACAAAGGGGAAGGGAGGTCACCTCCTGGACGGTTTCGATGATCCATTTAAGCCGGTCGGCTTCTTCCTCCATAAAAACGCCGGCATTAACGTCGACATAGTCCGCCCCGGCTTCGTCCTGCATCCTGGCTTCACGCTGGATGAAAGCCTTATCACCGGAGCTTACGGCCAGGGCGATTGGCTTCCGGGAAGAATTGATTCTTTCTCCAACGATCAACATCAATGACCCTCCTAAAATTTCAAATTAGTACTCTGGCAGCAAAATATATAAAAGGGCTCCTTATTAATACAATTGGAAACCAATACTGATGGACTAAAAAAAGTTGTCACCCCGGTGGAAACCGGGGTCCAGGGATTTTCTAACCTATTAAGACTTCTGGATTCCGACTTTCGTCGGAATTACAGAGACAGCCTTTTAGCGACTTTTTTTAATTTTTTTATAATACCTTTTCAGAATTTAATTGCCGAAGTAATAATAGTTTAATTAATATTCCCGACCGAAATTCGCAGAATTCCATTTCCGGCCCTCTTCCACCATGGCCAGGTAATTGGGGAAATGGATGT
Organism: uncultured delta proteobacterium; assembly: GCA_963782435.1. Lineage (GTDB taxonomy): Bacteria > Desulfobacterota > RBG-13-43-22 > RBG-13-43-22 > RBG-13-43-22 > RBG-13-43-22. The sequence goes on along the minus strand of CAWAKF010000019.1, from coordinate 13,830 downwards.
AACTGGCCACGGAGTTTCCTGTGGCCAACACGTAACCTCCTCCGGCCCCGCAAACATCCAGAATCTGCCTGACTCGGGTTCTGACTTCCTCCTCGGTTCCTGAAGCCAGCAAATTCACATCAACCCCGCCGATAAGGCTGATCCGGTCTCCCCAGCGGCGATAGACTTCCTCTACCGGCATTATTTTGTCTTCGAAGCTGTGTTTGCCGTCCATACCGGTATCGCAGATATCATCCATAATGGCCGCAAGGTTACCGCAGGAATGGAGCAGGGCTAATTTGCCCCGGCTGTGGGCCAGATCCACCATCTTTTTCAGATGGGGCAAAAATTTTCCCCGCAGGACACCCGGATCAATCATCGTCCCGCTGAAAAAACCCATATCGTCTCCGATAAAAAACCCGCCGCTCTCCGGTAGATCGATAAATTCCTCCGCTCCTTTCAGGATAATGGCCGAAATCTTTTCGATGACGGCATCGACCAGGTCGGGTTGATCATACAAAGCATAAGAGAAGGGGACCATCCCCATGATCCAGGTAACCCATTCGAATAATCCTCCGGGGAGATTCAGGATTTTCATCCCCTCGGGAAGAAATCCGGCTATTTCTTTGGCCCAAATATTGATTTCTCCCGGACTTTCCGGCCAGTCATAATTCTCAAAAGCCTCCCGACTGGTAATCGGACCGGAATCACTGACCATAAAAGACCTCCGGCCCCCCTTGATCACCACTGATTCCTTGGCGGGAGACTCCCTCCGAACACCCGGAAATCCCATCAGCCCATGAACGGTCACAAAATCCCAGCCCATGGATAGATAAAAATCAACCGACCGCTCCAAGTAAACCGTTACGTTGTTTTTTGCTTCCAGGGAGGAAGTCCGGGTCCTGGCCTTTTCATGGAGATAATCTCCCATGTTTGAATTAAAAAAGGCCCGCAATGTTCCGGGATCGGCATACAGGTCACCAACCGGGACCGGCCCCGGCTTGCGCTCGGTGACGGTACGTCGAAAACGCTCAAAATCCGGCTGCCAATCTTCAGGGACAATATGATATTTTTCCGACATATAAGAATCCTAATCCTTAGTTTGGTCTGTAATTAAATAAATTTCTTAGGTCGATTTCCCTTTTTCCTTGATGATCCCTCCTATCCAATTGAACAATCCATGGTATCCGATTGGAGAAATTTCCAGCAGGGCCTTAAGGATGATGCCTTCATTGACCTCTTTTAATCTTTGTTGATTGATTCGCTCTTCTATACCAAAGATCAACTGTCTTTTCAAGGACTCCGGAACATAGACCAGGAGGGATTCATACATGACTTTTCCTTTTCCGGTCCAGGTTACTTCGGTATTTCCGATTCTATCCCCGGCCGCTTCCGGTCTTTCCTGCAGGACCAGATTTTCTTCCTTTACCTCCCCATCAATGGGCAACCCCAGGCGCTCAAACTGCTCCGTAGGAGCATCATTCTCTTTCATGAGATCAACCATCATTTCGATCATGTGTTTTTCAATTTCCGGATTGTTTATCGGGTTTTCTTGTTGGGGGTCCGTTTCAAGATCAAAAAGCAGGCTCCCGAAAATATAGGGGTTGATCATCGGCCTGGCTGCTATCTTCATGGTTCTGCACCCTTTGGTAAAGACAAAGGGCTCGGCCAGTTCTATGGATTGCAGTTCATGAACTCGAAAGGGGTGATCCATATGGGTAGGCATCAAGGTATAGTCGTACAAGGGCTGGTTGTCGGCCTGAACCGGACCGCGCATATAAACATAGCGGCCGTCGGTTACATTGACATGGCCGCCGTGGACTCCAAACAGACCGGCCTGTCGTACCGATTTGTCGGTTTCGATGGTTTCAGACAAGGGTAATCCCAACATATCCCCGGGGACAGAAACACCAAAATATTCAAGAAGGGTTGGAGCCAGATCAATGGTTTGAACCAGGCTCTTTCTCTTAAGGTTGCTTTTTGGGGTCCGGGGGTCCCAGATAAACAGGGGGATATGGGCTATTTCATTATAGAAGGGCTGGATCATCTTAGCCCACCAGCCGTGTTCTCCAAGAAGGAATCCATGGTCGGTATTTACGATCAGCATGGTGTCTTTCCAAAGGTCCAATTGGTCCATCAGATCGAGAACCCGACCAAGATAATCGTCACACATGCTGACCAGGGCCGCATTCAAATACCGGCAATGCTCTATTTCTTCCGGTGTTTCCCTGACCAGATCGTAGTTGGGCCAATCAAAGTGAAGTCCTTTATAGTCGTGTTGGTATAGGTCCAGGTATTTCTTTGGCACAAAATAAGGTTCGTGCGGATCAAAGGTCTCGATATGCAGAAACCAGTTGTCCTGCCGGTGATTGGTCTTAATAAATTCAATTCCTTTTTCAAAGGTTTTGGCTTGCGGCAGCGCATCCTCCCCGGCCATATATTTTCTATTGATCCAATCCTGCCTCCAGGGGTTCGTTCCTTCGCGCCGGCTTTTTACATGATCGGGGATATCCGGGTCTTTCACTTCTCCTTTCCAGGGGTCTCCCTCCTGACCCCGGATAATCTCCCAGGTATTGTAGCGGGAATGATAGGTGCAGCCGCCGTCTTCCCAGTAATGATAGTGATCGCTGACCAAATGGGTATAAATGCCTTTTCTCTTTAAGATTTCCGGCATGGAATCATCGAAAGGCTCAACAGGACCCCAGGAGCGGTGGAGAAAATTGTTCCTTCCGGTGTGCATATCCCGGCGGGCCGGCATACAGGGTGCGCTGGCAATATAGGCGTTTTCAAACATTACCGAGCGCTCTGCCAGTCTTTGAAAATTGGGAGCATGGACCCATGTACAGCCATAGGGCGGCAGCATACGGCGATTCAAAGAATCGAACATGACCATAAGGGCTTTCAATTTTTCCCTCCAATCACCTCTGATAACCTCGTAAAAAGTAAAAAATCAACTTTTCACGAGGCGGGAAAGGGCCTCCCCTCTCCCGCCACTTGAAGTGAATTCAAGTGGTTCCACCTTCACCCCAGGCCGGGACTTAATCGTCCTCGGCCTGTTGATGGACTTTTTACAAGTCCATCAACTCTGGCTGATATCTTCTTCGGCCAGGGTTTTTAAAAAATCCCGGGCTTCCTCCTTTGTAGAGGGACCGATGACATATAAAATAAATCCTTTCCCCCCCAATTCCTTAACAATAGTCCGGGCCCCTTCGGCCATAACATAGACCTGACAGAACTTGCCGCCGTCGCGGATACGCCGGAGAAGATCCAGCCACTCCTCAGCCGGGGGCTGTCCGCCGCCGGAAATCCATTGAATGCCTTTCAGGCTCTTCAGGGAAAGGAGCATTTCCAGGTGAGGGATCTGCCCCTTACCGTCCAAATGGTAAAAAGCGTGATCCATGGTGCTGAAAATGGTGTCCAGATCCGGAAGGACAAATTGTTCAAACATCTTGGGAGAAATCATGTAACAGAAGTCGGACTGATGCATGCAGGTACGGCCCGGCGACCAGACGCAGGCCCAGTTGGAGGTCCCCCGGCCGGCCGGTTTAATAATATCATACAACCGGTTATAATATTCCAGCCAGGCTCCCGTGATCTCACCCGCCAGCCTTTCCACCTCGCCGGGAGCATCATAGAGATCATATAAGAGATTCTGAGAAGAACGGAAAGCGGCCATGATATCGAGATTGCCCCCGATGTCCGTGTGGGCCATGGAAATTTTATTCCCCCAGCGCCCAACCGCTTCGCGCGTGATGCTCTCCACCCGTTTCCACCAGGGGTTGTCCGAATCGAACTTGAAATGCAATTCCTCCAGGGGGGCCGGTTTTTCCAGACCGAACCAGACCGTCCGCTGTTCCGGCATACCGGTAACTTCGGCGCCCAGGAATCCGGCGGCGATGCCGGGTCCGTGGTTGACGAAGACCTTAGGCCAGGCATCGCCGAAATAATAGGTTTTGCTCAGTTGGTTCTGATAAAAATCCAATACCTCTCCGACAGGTTTTTCCAGCATGAACTCTTGGGTGAGAACCCCCGGCGCATAGAGCATATTCCAGGTTTCCATAACGACCATAGGCCGGTCCAGTTCGCCGGCCAGGAAGGCCGACCAGTCCCGCTCGATTCTCTCCCAATCTTCCTCGCTGAAATTGATCTGATCCATCTTTATTTTCCCCCTCTATAGCCTTTTAATACGAAAATAACCCTGAATTAAACTCCTGGCTTGTTTGTTCTCCGTCATGCCGGACTCGATCCGGCATCCAGGGACTTTGAGGCTTATTGAATAACCTGGATTCCCGCTTTCGTGGGAAGGACGATATAACTTACCGGTTTTAAAACATTTTCATTCTTCGTCGGTCCCCCTTTGAAGCGGACATGAGGGTTTTGTTCGAAAATAGATCAAAGGTGAAAATCTTTTGTCTCTCGACCGCTTTGCTCGAGATCGCAGGGAACACAGAGAGAACTTTTTTATGGTCTGAATCCCTGAGAGGGGGATTCAGACCTGCCGACTCAGCCTCCGGCAAGGGGCGCTGCAGCCCCGGACCGGTTTTTCATTGCCGGCCCATTGCCGGCCTCTCAACCGCAATGAAAAAATATCAGCCCTTCTCTGCGATCTGAGGGCTCAAGTGCAGCGGGTGAGAGATCAAAATTTTATTCGACATAAAAATATTGTTTAGCCTTCGGCGAAAACTAATTTTCATGATCCGTAGCGCCCGCTCAGGCGGGCATGAGGGTCCGATCCGAATTTACCGATTATAAGCCCCCACCGTGTCTATGAGGCGGCGAATCAATTTAAAATTTTCCGGTAAAGCCCCGCGGGGGGCCACGTCCGCACTCCCCAGCATCACACCCCGGAAAGGCTTGAGCCGTTCCAGCAGGCCGAAAATTTCGGCTTCCACAAAGGCCGGATCCGGACTGATGAAGGTAGTCGGATCCACACCGCCGATGACCACTTTGCCGGGGAGTCCGGCGGCTGCCTCATCTAAAGGAAAGTCGCCGGTGGGCGGCGGTGGCGCGTCAATAATGCCGTGAAAATCAGCTTTAGCCAGGTCGTCTTTAAAAGCCCTTAATCGGCCGCACATATGGACCAAATAAATTTTCCCGGCCGACCTGAGAATTTGGGCGTATTCATTCATACAGGGCAGAACGTATTTCCGGAACATCTTCGGCGACAGCAGGGTACTGGAGGTGTTTTCATATTCAATAACCACTCTGGCCGGGCTCTCGACAATAACCGCCAATTGACTTTTCAGGGAAAGATGCAATCGCTGAAGAATGTCCTCCACTTCCGAGGGATAATCGTTAAGCAGATAGTAGGTATTTTCAAGGCCCCAGACCATTTCGATCAAAAACATCAGGGGCGTATTGTTGAAGGAGGTAGTGGCGATCCCGTCTTCACCGATATCTTGTTCTGCCAGGTTGAAATTTTCAAACTGGGATTCGGGTAGGTTTTGGTCCATATGCTCCACCGCCCAGTGAAAGATCTTCATCTCCTCCGGGTTGTTTACCACGTGTTTAATGGCATGGGGGATGGAACCCACCTTATCGGAAAAGGCCCAGTGGCCGGTCAGCGTCCCTATGGGTGTTATCAGGGTCTCAACCAGCACGCCGTCCTTAAAATCGATTTTTGTCTCCACTTCCGGAGCAAAACCGCCCAGGAGCTGGAGGTGAATCGCACCCTTCGGTGGATTGATCAACCGGACATGACGGATCAACAGGTCGCAACCCAGGGCCCGGGAAGCCACAGCCATTCTCGTGGGGTATGGGTCGCGAGGCGACAGACCGCCGGTGATTTCGGGAGGCATATCCTTCAAGGTGTAGTCGTCGACCAAGGGGACAAAGGGGATTTTATCCACCGGCTTATGGGCCAGGGCGGCCATAATTCGCTCCCGGCCGGTCATATGCAGAATCTTATCCATAGATTCTATCCTATCCTGTGTTTGTTATAGCCCCAGCAACTCCCTGGCCTTTCGGCTGGCACCGGCGGCATCGTCCGCATAACCATCGGCACCGATCTGATCGGCAAAAGCTTGGGTAACCGGGGCGCCGCCAATAAAAATTTTGAGGTTTTCTCTCTGATTATTTTCGTTAAGTTTTTTTATCACTTCGGTCATCCCGGACATAGTGGTGGTCAGCAGCGCCGAGAGACCGAGGAGGTTTGGTTTTTCATTCCGAACGGCTTCGACGAACCGCTCGATTGAAACATCCGTTCCCACATCAATGACTTCGAAACCCGCCCCTTCCAGCATCAGCCCTACCAGGTTTTTGCCGATGTCGTGCAGGTCCCCGGCCACCGTCCCGATAACGACCTTGCCGACTGGTTTTACCCCTGAATTGATCAGATGGGGTCCAAGGACGGCAACACCGGTCTTCATAGCCCGTGCGGCTATCAGCATCTCGGGCACAAAATATTCTCCCGATTCAAAACGCTTGCCGACTTCATCCATGGCCTTGATCAGCCCTTCGTTCAGTATTACGTTCGGCTCCGCACCTTCCTCGATGGCCTTTTTTACACCGGCTTCAACGGCATTCCTGTCGCCCCTGACCACGGCTTCATAGATCGCGGTTAGATCCATCCCAAATCCTCCTTTGTTTAAAAACTATGGTTCTTCTCCTATGGAGTGTCTCTCGCCCGCTTCGCTCGACACCCGGAGATCTCTGAGAACAGCAATTTTCTTTTCCATTGCGGTTGATCGGACCGCAATGGAAAACTACCCAGCTCTGTCGCACAATAACACCGGGGGCTGAGCCGGCAGGTCTAATTTCCCCTCTCTGGAAATTAGACCATGCTAATATGGTTTTCTCCGTGACCTTAGCGAACTCGAGAGACCGAAGGGAACGGGCGAGAGGCGGCTTTCAGTTTTGCCTTTAATAAAATATGCCTTAGTGGATGTTTGGTTCCTGATGATCCGAAATTATTTTATTTCTCTCCCCTTTGAATCCACGTTCCATCCTCCTGGCCTCTTTCGTTTGCGGTCCGGAGGATTTAATAGGTAAGCCCGTGTCCGAAAGGGAAAAGAGGGTTTTCCGAATCGTAGGGCAGATCCTCTTTTTGTTTTTTAACAGCCTCCATAGAAGAAGGCAACTCAAAAGGCAACTTCCCCGAGGGCTTGAACCGCCCGAATATTACATCAAGCACCGCCGAATCGGCGGCCCCGAAATCGGTCAACAGTCCGGCGCATTGGTCGGCAATCTCCGGCAATACGGCCGGCCGGTCCAGATAGATGACCACAATGGTTGGAATCCGGCCCATTATATCCAGAAGGCGCGCCTTTTCCTTCCCTTTGAAATCCAGGTCTCCGGCGTGAAAATTCCTATCCAGGAATCCATCCCGCGGTTCATAAGGGGCCCGAAGACGGAGAATGGCCATGTCGGCCTCCTCCAAACGATCAACCACCCGTCCGTATTGAGTGGCCGTCTCCGTCTTGATGTTTTCGATATAGATTTTGGGATTGTTCCTCAGGGGAAGAATCGGGCCGCCGGCCTTCACAGCGTTTTTCAATAATACGATCGCCTTTCGTTGAGCCAGCTCACCCGCCCTCCGGAACTGCTCGGCCCCAAGGGTCTTCTTCGCTGAATCCGGGTCCACATAAGGATTGTCGAATAGACCCAGTCTGAATTTATCCCGGAGCAGGCGCCGGATGGATTCATTAATCCGCTCCTCCTGAACCCGCCCCGACTTTACTAACTGGATAATCACTTCGGGGCAGGCCTCTCCGCCGAATTGATCCACTCCGGCCTGGAGGGCTTTTTCGACGCGTTGTTCCAGATTCAAATCCTCCACCCCCCAGCACTTGGCCTCCACCAACACTTTTCCGTCGGCCATGACCGGTGACAGGAGCCTCCAATCAGTGCAAACCACCCCGTCGAATCCCAGTTTTTGCCGTAACAGTCCGGCAATGGCGTCTTTATTGAATCCGAAACCGACCTCTTCCATAGGCAGGCCCACCGGCATACCATAGTAGGGCATGATCTGGGCGGTCCCGGCCTCCAAAGCCGCTTTAAAAGGGATGAGATGGTAATCAAAATTATTACCGGGGTAAACCTGCTCCCGGCCATAACTGAAATGAGGGTCTTCGCCATCCTTTTGAGGACCTCCCCCGGGGAAATGTTTGGTCATACAGGCTACGCTATTCGGCCCCAATTGATCGCCCTGAAAACCTTTTATATAAGCGAAGACCATTTGGGATGCGAGTTCCGCGTCCTCCCCGAAGGTGCCGCTGATACGGGCCCATCGCGGTTCCGTAGCCAGGTCGGCCATGGGGTGCAAAGCGACCCGGATACCCACGGCCAGGTACTCCTGCCGGGCCATATCGCCGAACTCTCTGACCAAGGCCGGGTCCCGGGTCGCGGCCAAACCGATCGGTTCAGGCCACAGAGAAAAATATTTGGCCGAACTGCTGGTGGCCAGGTTTTCGCTGAAGGCGTGCCGCGGATCGGAAGAAATAGTCACCGGAATTCCCAGACGAGTGCTTTCGGCTAATTTCTGCAGCCGGTTGGTCCATTCGGCGAAATGTCGCGGGTCAGCCACCGCGTAAACATTAAAATGATTTATATGCTGGTTCATAACCAAGTTTGAGGATGAATGACGGGATAACGGCCCACTGGCCTCCTGCAGGGACCCGTCTTCGTTCATCCCCATCCAGGTATGAAACATCATGCCGGCCTTTTCTTCCAAGGTCATCCGGGCCAGCAAATCTTCAACCCTTTCACCAATCGGCCGGCGGGGGTCCTCATAAGGATCCAGCCGTCCGTTTTTATTCAGATCACGAAAAACAAGGTCATCCTCCGTGTTATTTTGATGGCTCATACAGTCCCCTTCCAGATTAACGTGTTGCTTTCCCTCTGCAGATTTTCTATTTTTATATCCTGCTCCGGATCCAAATGCAAGACCTCTGGTACCAAATAAAGGAATAAGAACAGGAAGGATGGGGGTCATTCTTTTATAGTAACCAATTCTTTTCAAATCAAACCTCGAAAGATAATTGGGTTTTCCGGGGACGGTTTACCAGGGATGTCACCGGAAAACCTGATCATTTCAAATGGCTATCAATACCTTATGGTGATCAGGGAATAATCTTGCCTTTCCAGAAAGAATTATGCATAATCAGCCTGATATTATGAAGGTCTCTACGGAGACACCCAATACAAAGGAGGGGTAACAATGCCCGAAGGAAAAGTAAAATGGTTTAATGATTCAAAGGGATTTGGTTTTATCGAGCAGGAAGGTGGAGGTAAGGACCTATTCGTACATCATTCCGCAATACAGGGCGAAGGTTTTAAATCGCTGGCCGAAGGTGATCGGGTCAGTTTCGATGTCGTCCAAGGGGCTAAGGGTCCCGCTGCAGAAAATGTTCGTAAGCTGTAAAACTTATTATAGGATGGACTCGTAATAAGTCCATCATCCGGCCGAGGATGTATAATTCCCGGTCTGCGGTAAAGGTGGAACCACTTGAGTTCACCTCAAGTGGCGGGTAATCCCGCCAACGTTATTGGCGGGATTACCCGCCCTGCGAAAAGCCGGTTTTTGATTTTTTGCGAGGTTATCTATATTTTTAAGGATTGTAGTTTATCCATGAATTCATTATTAAGTTAACTTGGAGATAGCTGAGATAAAGGCAAAATACTGATATTTCAATACCTGTCCCCTGGACCTTTAAATGAATAGATGGAACATTAACCTTAAGGAAAGTCTAAAAAGAAGAACCCGGAGAGAAAAAAAGTATCACGACTTGTGGATCTCCCAAGTATTGGAAAGGAGATGGCAATGATCTCCAGATGATTGGTATTGATCATCCCATGAAGCTGATTGGGAAAGACCCGTTCAAGCTTTATAAGAAACTATGCGGCATTTCAGGTCCAAGGATCGATCCCTGCGTCATGGATGTATTTTTACCGGCTGTTCATTTTATGGAAGGCGGTGAACCACTGCCTTGGTGGTCATTTACCGAAGAGCGAAAAAAACGTATTGCCAAAACTCCAATGAGATAAAAAGTTGAAATATGACTATGAAATTTTGGGGTCTTGGACAGAATGAAAATATGTTTTAGCAGTCGGACCTTTATTCTGTAAATTGCGTATTGGGTCGAACATTTTACTTGGGGACTCTGAAAATAATCCAACCTTTTCTCTGCAACATCCAGCCCACTATCGAATACTAAGATCATTATTTACAGGCAGGGATTAATGCCCCAACCTTACCCATTGATTTTAGGATGAACAGCAGATATTTTTATCCATAACAATCAGAGGGAAGGAAATTGAAATGGAACCTACCAAGCCCACTGTGATTTATCAAAAATTACGGGAAAAACTGGACCAATATTCATGCGGCTTTCCGCTTACCGAATCGGGGGTGGAATTCAAGATTCTGGAAAGGATCTTCACTGAAGAGGAAGCCGCAATGTTCCTTGGTTTGAACTTACAACTGGAAACAGCGGAAGAAATAGCCCGGCGATTAGGAACCCCTTCGGATGTTGTGGGGCCTTTGCTGCAGCGGATGAAGGAAAAGGGCAATGTTTTTTACTGGCACAAGGGAGAAACATTCAAGTATGGTGCGGTTCCTTTTATTTTGGGGCTCTATGAATTCCAACTCAACAGGATGGACAAGGAGTTAGCCGGACTGTGCGAACAGTATTTTACAGAAGCCTTTTTAAAAAGTATTGGGGCCGTAGACCCCCTGATGCGGGCCATTCCCATCCACCGCTCTTTGGAAGTGTCCCATCCTATCGCCACTTATGAAGATTCCAGGCGGGTTATCCAGAACAAGAATATCATATCCCTGGCAAAATGTATTTGCCGGGTTCAACAAGGTCTGGTTGATAAGGGATGCGGCAAGCCGCTTGAGGTTTGTCTTTCCTTCGGGGCATCGGCCCAGCATTATATTGATCAAGGGTTGGGACACCGGATAACGGCCGAAGAGCCCGGACTGGTAATTCAACATTCCAATTCTCAGAATCCCGGGGGAGTGTGATGTCGGTTTCGGTTCGGCGGCCCAGATTGATAAATACGGCAACTGTAATATTGTCTGCATCGGGGACTACCATCGTCCCAGGATTCGACTCATCGGGCCCATAAACCAGCCGGGACATTTCTCGCTCTTCAAGCGGGAGTTCATCATCGTGGATCATGATAAAAGAAATTTTGTGGACCGGGTGGATTTTATATCCGGGGCGGGTTATCTGGACGGCCCCGGCGCCCGGGAAAAGGCCGGATTGACCAGGGGCGGGCCCTGTCTGGTCCTGACGGATAAATTCATCTTTGATTTCGATCCGGTGACCAAGCAGGTCCGGCTGCGGTCCCTTCATCCGGGGGTGACTCTGGAAGAGGTGATCGCCAACACCGGCTTTACCCATAACTGGATTCCCGGCCAGGTCCCGGAAACGCCTGCACCCACCCCTGAGGAATTGAGATTGATCCGAGAAGTCATCGATCCCCGGGCGGTGTTGATCCCCCGTTCCTAACCGGATCAAGGCAGTGGGCCTTAACCCCTGCGGCTTCCTGATATCTTCATTTCCTGAATAAAGTGTGTAAAGGGAACCAATTATTTTTTACTCAAAGATTGATGGACTCGCAAAGTCTCACCCCGGTGAAAACCGGGGTCCAGGGATTTTGAACGAGTTAAATTTCGGCATTCCGGCTTTCACCGGAATGACGTAAATAGGTTTCAGCGACTTTTTACGAATTCATCAAGATTGATTTAATGTTCTGGGTATCTGACCACAATGAAGTGGTCGACCTGCTGCTCCAAAATAATTTGCGCTGTGGTCCCCTATTTTTAATGTTATGGTAGAATAGATGGTTTTTAGGACGGCTTGGTCGGAGCTGACGAGGCGGTCATTCTGGAATCTGAACAAAACACAGATAGGTTTTCCTGAAAAGCTTAAAGGAATATTGAAAGTTCAATAATAAAATAAAATATATATGTTTTGTTTCAATTGGTTATATAAGTTATTTACTTATTTAAGGACGTCCCTTTATTCCGAAGAAGGTATGGCCGAAGCTCAATCCGGAAAAAGTAGTCAGTCACGATAAGGCCCTTAAGGAACTTAAAGATGGGGCAAGAAATAGCCATGGATCTCTGAGCTGACCTTGAAAGCCGTAAGTGATCTCCGAGAGGCAGGACACTTTATCGCCCGAAACAATCCTTCGGCTGCCGAAAAAATGGCTGAGCGGGTTCCAAGAAGGAATAGATACCTTTTAAACCATCCGAACATGGGCATACCCGGTAGGCTGCCCAACACCCGGGAATTGGTAATTTCCGGAACACCATTTATTGTTGTTTATTGGGTTCGGTAATGGCGGTACAGATTTTAAGAGTTTTGCATCATTCAAGAAAGTGGCCCTAACCATTTGCTGAAAATATATTTCTTGGACCTTTTGTTCATACGACATCTAAACCACATACCAACCTAATAACTTAAAAGCGTCCTATTTTTTAATACGTAAAATTAAAAATTGTTAACACCAGTCAGGAAGTCTATCATTTACGTTGGTTAAAAAGTAGTCCAGGGCGACCGGTTTAAAAACCTACCGAAGATTTTTTTCTTCTTCTTCCCAACAGATTCTTATCCTATTTTTTTTCTTAACTTTCCCATTCCCTTTTTTTATTTTCTTTCCAAACCGAAGATCAATAGCCGATTAATGATTTCCCTGGAGGGAAGTCATGAACCAGAATCGATGTCGGCATTGCCATACTCTTTTTCTTCCGAATCCCCGATTAAAAAAACAACGCTATTGTAACCGACCGGAGTGCCAGCGGGCCAGGAAGGCTCTTTGGCAGAAACAAAAGATGCTTCAAGACCCGGATTACCAGACCACCCATCATGAGGCTCAAAAGACCTGGATGGAACAACACCCCGGTTATTGGAAAACCTATCGAGCGGAACATCCCGCTTATCTACAAAAAAACCGCCAGAACCAGCAAAACCGGATCGGAAAAGGCGTTTGGGCCGTCTTGCAAAGATGGACGTGTTAAAGCCTTTTTCTTTCATAAAACCAGGCAGTTACTTCCTGGCCCCCGATCTTGGGAAGACGGACTCGTTAGCTCAAAAAGTATTCCTTATTCCGGATACTTCCAAGATCCAGCCTCTTGCAAAGGAGGACTTGATAGACCCGGCTTCCGGTTTTTCTTATCGTAGTCTCCCAGCAGGAGGCCCTTTATGATAGAAAAGCAACCGCTCAACCCGGCACGCATTCGGAAGATCAACGGCAGTTTCGCCTTTATCGAACACCGCTTCCGGTACTTTATCAAGACCCTGACTCATCAGGAGCTTTTGTTGTATCTCTTCCTGGTCCTGGCCGCTGATAAGCAGGGACTTTCTTATTATAGCACCGATACCATCTGTGCCTGCCTGAAGATCAGTCTGAGACAATATCTGAAGGCCCGGGCAGGCGTTGATCCGCAAGGACCTGATTGCTTTCGATGGCCGATTCTTCCAGGTCCTTTCCTTACCTTTTTTTACCCCCTTGGGAGGCCCGTATGATCGACCGCCGCACCGTCTTCGAGATCCATCGCTTGTTCCTGGAAGGCTATAAACTCCGCCAGATCGCCCGGACCCTTAAGCTCAGCCGGGAGAGTGTCAAAAGATACTCGGATAATCCCCATCCACCCAGACCGGTGATAGTCCGAACCGGCAAGTTGGTCTCCTTTGAAGCTGAGATCCAAAGGCTATCAGAGCAGGTCCCCTCAGTCAGCGGCGCGGTTCTGCTGCAACGCTTAAAAGCCCAGGGTTATACCGGAGGTATCACCATCCTGCGGGATCATCTCCAAGAAGTCCGGCCCAAAAAGAAAAGGGCCTATCTCCGTTTTGAATCTCCCCGAGCAATACGAAAATGAACTCGAGCAGACGTACACAT
>CAWAKF010000018.1:0-276386 GCA_963782435.1 uncultured delta proteobacterium | reverse complement strand
TTTTGATGGGTAAGCTGGATAATGTCAGCTTCATCTTTCCGGCTTCTACTTTGGCCATATCGAGTATCTGATTGATCAGTAAGAGAAGGTGTTTCCCGCTGGTTAGGACGTTATTAACGTATTTCTTCTGCTTCTCATTAAGCGGTCCGAAAGTCTCGTCGTATAGTACCTCAGAGAAACCGTTAATGGAGTTAAGCGGGGTCCTGAGCTCATGCGACATGTTGGCCAGGAATTCAGATTTTACCTGAGCAGTACGTTTTAACTCGGCGGCCAAATCCTGTAACTCTTCATGGGCTTTTTCCAAACCGTTTTCTATCTCCCTGCGTTCGGTGATGTCCTCGATGGCCAGGAGGATGATCCGCTCTTTTCCCCACACTCTTTGAATCTGCCGGGCATTCAAAAGCATTATGCGCCTGCCAATGGTCGCAAAATCGTGTTCCACCTCATAGTTATCAAAGGTTGTCTTTTGGGGAAGGATGGTTTCCAGCAGTTCCCGCAGCTTGGGGATATCCCACTGTTTATTGCCCAGGTCATAGATAAGCTGTCCCACGGTCTCTTCAGGATTTACCTTAAAGACTTCATAGAAGGAGCGACTGACGGAGACCACCCTTAAATCTTGATCCAGAGCGATTAAGGGTTCACGTATGGTGTTGATGATGCTCTCGGCGTATTCGCGGGCTTCATCTTCGGATATTTTAGTTGCTGCCGGCTCTTTGCGGGCTTTTTCCAGACTATTTTCTATCTCCCTTTGATCAGTGATGTTGCTGGACATACTCAAGATCACCTCCTTGTCTCCCAATTCTTACCCTTGCTTGAACCAAAAGAAGTAAAAATGATCCATCTTTCTGAAAATAGGAAATAAAACTTATTATATATAGTATCGTTTATCCTTGAAAATGTCAAATGAAACCAATGGGGGGGGTGGAGGGTATCTACTGAAGAAGACCGGATAATGAAGGGTTGAACTATACAGTTAAATGGCGGTCTCAGCCAATTGAAGGCATCAAAAATTTTTACCGGTTGTCCTTGGATTGGTTGATGATTTGGGATTCTTCCGGGAGCCCCTCACTTTCATACAAAAAGTTTATTTTGTTCACCCCGTTTCTCGGTTCATCCCGGCCTCTTCGGGGTTATAACCGCTTTCGGGCGCCCGCTGAGTTTTTGTCACCCCTCAAAGTTTCCCTCCATATTTGGAGGTTCCACCAGATATGGAGGCCGAAAAATAGGATCGACCTTCTCAACTAATTTCTATTAATCATCAAACCCTTCGATAACAGACCTCATTTTAGTTTATTATATTTTTTTGACTACTGGTGAACTAATTGCATTAGAGTTTTGTGTACCATAAAAAAATGGGGAAAGTAAAAATGGAGCAACTAATCAAGATCAGGCATATCGATCCCGATTTAAAGGTAACCTACCTTAGCTCTTTTGTAAGTCCAACCTGTTACCAGAATCTGATTAGAGGAGGCTTAAATTGAAAATTGCGGTATTAGGGTGCGGCTACTGGGGTCCCAATTTGGTCAGAAATTTTTCCCAGTTGAATAAAGTAGATGAATTATATTGCTGTGATCCGGATACCGAGAAACTGGATCGGGTAAAACACCTTTTCCCGTCCGTTATGGGAATACAGGATTATAAAGAACTTATGAAAATGGCCGACCTGGATGGGGTGGCTATTTCCACACCGGTTTACAGCCATTATCCCTTGGCCAAGGAATTCCTGGAGCAGGGCAAGCATGTCCTGGTGGAAAAACCTTATATGTAAACTGCACCGTCGTTAAAACAGGCCGGCAGGTAAATTCCGGTGTGCCTGCCCAAAGAGAATAAAGTGATCCGGTCTAATGGAAATGGATACCCGGTCTACTCAATGTTCCAGGGAAAGCAGGCAGTCAAATCGAAATTCTAAAGGAAAGGAGGAAACCCATGAAATCGAGCAGTAGGGACAAGGACGAAGGAACTTTTCACGAAGTGAAGGGTACGGTCAAGGAAGTCGCCGGGAAAGTCAGCGACAATCCTGAATTGGAAGCTGAAGGTATCGGCGAAAAGATAGCCGGGAAGGTTCAAAAAAATATCGGCCAGGTGAAAAATGTCGTTGAGAAACTGTGAGGCCGGTACTGCTTCGCAAAACCGAGCCGTTAGGGCTCTTTGATTCTGTTCAAAAGAATCAACAAAAAAAAGGGGAAAGGTTATGAACTTATCAGAGGTAAGCACGACACAAACAGCTATTGTCATCGCTGTCGCTGTGATGTTGGTCGTAGGCATCGCCGCCATCTACCTTTTTTTCGTAAACGCCGAACAAAAAGGCTACACACCCAGTTTGGTGGCACTGAATATACCCGCGCCGTGGAAGAAGTCGGTAGCCGGCGGAAAGCAGAAGGATTGCTCGACGAGCGCGCAGAACGAGTGGAGAGCTTGCACATCCGGCCGCTCGCGCCGGGCGATCGTACGCGCTTTGTAGAGTCCTGGGGCAAAGCCCAGGCCCGATTCGTAGACGGCCCCGGAGGTGCCGTATCGGAGGCCGACCAACTGCTGGGCGATGTGATGTCCAAACGTGGCTATCCGGTATGTGACTTTGAACAACGGGCGGCGGATATCTCTGTGGATCATCCATTGGTTCTCGAAAATTACCGTACAGCTCACCAAATCGCGCTTCGCCAGACGCAGGGGCAGGCCAGTACCGAAGACTTGCGCCAGGCCATGATTCATTTCCGAACGCTTTTTGAGGAGCTGGTAGGCGAGCCGGAGGCAGTGCCTGCCTAGGACGGACAATCTCAGGCAAATACGGTAGCACCTAATGCGAGGCAATGGAAAAGACGTCGGACATCAATTGTCTTTGCAAACACACCGGACTGAGAAAAGCATAACAGGCAAACAACAGGCGGGATCATCGACAATTCCAAACAAGCTGAAGGCGACCTAAGGCAACAAATGGGTCAGGCGAGAACGAGAGGGACGAAGGCAAAGCCAAGTCGAAGGAACGGAGAAAGATGCCAATCGAGCTGTCAAGGGAAGAATTTGAAACTGACACAGCTATTCAACATGTAAAGGGGGGAAATTACCATGAGTACTACAACGCTCATCGTTATCATTGTCATTTTGGTCATATTGTTCGGCGGGGGTGGCGGTTACTATTGGAATAGACGAAGGTAGCGGTCACTTTTCACACACACTATTTTGCCGCAAAAGTAAATTCTTATCAAAAAGAAGGGAGGTGAAAAGATATGAAGAAATTCGTAGTATTATTTGTAGCTTTAACGTTTCTCGCGATTTTTACCTTGATGGGCTGCAATCAATCAACGGCACCACCTCCGGCAGCGGAGAAGGGAGAGCCTGGAACGCCCGGAGCACCGGGAGCGACTGGAGCGACTGGAGCACCTGCGCCGGCAGCGGAGAAGGGAGAGCCTGGAACGCCCGGAGCGTCCGGAGCAACCGGAGCAACTGGAGCGCCCGGAGCACCGGCACCCGCACCAGAAAACAAGTAGACTCGGGATTTCAGGGTATATCCTCGCCAAGAGGATATACCCTGAGTCTATGAAGGAGGGAATGGATTAATCTTTTGAAGCAGTAGCGCCAAATGGAATTGGGCGCTATTGGGTTTGGCGTTCTCTTCTGGTCCTATGACCTTGGGAATGAGGGCAACCTGATCTTCCTTTTGACGAAGTCTCCGAGAATAGAAAGCGGGGCAACGATGATTTGATTCCTGCCCCGCTCCTAAAAAACTAATTATTTTGCTGCCGGCTTCTCTTCTGCTGTCTACTTGCCCTTGATGACTGCCCCGAAGAGCATTTCCATTTTATAGGAGGCACAACCAGGATCGACCGACCTCAATGGGCGATCAACATCAATCCCACAATGCCGATAACAAATGCCAGTATAGCGACCACCGAATCGAGCCCCAGTCGTAAATAACGTTTTGCGGGACGCATGATAACCGATGACGCATAGAGTGTCGTCAGCAGGATTCCAACCGCGGCCAGCCAGCCGTTCTCAACGCCTGATTGCGGCAAGGCAGGTGTGCCGCCGAAAACGTCGCTCATCACCAACTGATGATCTCCGAGACGCACCGCCGCTATACCGGTGCTGATCTCGGGCAGGGCACTGGCGGCGGCAAGGATGGTCGCACCGAACACAATGCCGTTTACATGAAACCGATCCGCGAGAACGGCACCACTTCGGGCGAGCGCCGCACCGGCGGCCAGCGGAAGGTTATGTTCCGCGGCAGCGGATATTGTAATGGCCACCTCGGGCAGGCTGCCGACAGCCGATAGCAGGATCATCCCCCCGATAGCCTCCCCGAACTTCCATCGGAAATCGAGGGCGTCGGTCGTCCGCGAGAGATAG
This sequence comes from uncultured delta proteobacterium, assembly GCA_963782435.1. Taxonomy (GTDB): domain Bacteria; phylum Desulfobacterota; class RBG-13-43-22; order RBG-13-43-22; family RBG-13-43-22; genus RBG-13-43-22. The sequence continues at coordinate 272,042 of CAWAKF010000018.1, read as the reverse complement.
ACACCGGCAATCCACGTGGCGATGGCTCCGCCCGAAAAGATTCCGACCAGGACAAATGTGCTGAGGTTCTCCACGGCTTGAGTCTCCTTCGGTAAAACTGCCTTCCCCTATACTACTCTCTTAAAGTCGATATAGCCACTCCCCCATCCGTTGGGCTGAAATAGACCTGGGTGGGGGTGTTGGTCAGGATAAGATTTAGTGAATGGGATATGGAAGGGAAGAGGAATAAAATAAAAATAGGTAGAAGGAAGAAAGGAGCTAAGGTGTTTTTGTTCGCCCCTAATACCGGGTCACTCTCACCTCTTCGGGGTGGTACCCGGTTTCAAACGCCTGCTGAGTTTTCGATATCCCCTCAAAGTTTCCCTCAATATATGGAGGTTCCACTAAATATTGAGGGCCAACGATCATTTCATACTTCTTTGCTCTTGTCTCCTATTAAGCTAACAAACTGTTTTTAAAAGATGATTCAAATCAATTAATATTTTTCAGGTAATTGGCAAGCTATTTGCTATTATCATATTTTAATAGGCGATGTGTGACATCTGCAGATTGGAATATTTGACAGATGTTTATCTGCTCGTCGCCAGAGGGGGGGAAGCATCATGACGCTAATCATCTTGATCGTATTGTTGGTCCTAGTGTTCGGCGGCGGAGGCGGTTATTACTGGAGTAGAAGACGACGGTAAGAAGTTGTCCTTCCTATGGACCAGAAGGTAATTTTAAAGGCCTCAGTGGAATCTTCGGAGAGGGCTGCGGTATGATCGACTCCACCGGCCACCCGTGCTCCATACATCCAAGAACATATACAGGATCGTCGCTCGCATACCGGCCAGTTTGCCCAACCCGTGGTCAACGCGCTCTCCGACATTGCTCTGGAGTTTTTCCGATAAGCGGTTCTGTTACCGGAAAAAACAATGGAAAAAATTAGGAAAAGTTCCAAGTTTGAAAGAAAGCAGGATTATTTTGCGTAAAAAAGAAGAAGGGAAGTAGGGTGGATTTTTCTTTGGGCCTTGGGAATCCCGATCCCGATCTTTTTAATACTTTTTCTCCTGTGTGGGTGCACCTGAGGCGGACCAATCGCTGCCATAAAAAAGGGGGGACTATGGAACAACCAATCAAGATCCTACACATCGATCCTGATTTTAAGGTAACCTATCTTTCCCGGAGGGCCGGATTGCGGGTAGGGCCAGCCGAAACCCCATCGGGAAAATAGGAGCAGCCGTCAGATTTGAACTCGTCAGGGGGCGTTGGCTCCGACAGGCTGCTTTTAACATAGAGGTCAGCGGCCATCTTTCTGACTTCAATCGAATTGCCTCCACAGCCGGTTAACATAATTGTTACATAAGCCATACAAAGGATCAGGATATTCAACCGCCTCATCATTCCCCCCTTCCCGGGTTTTTAACAGCCTTTCACTTGCCGGTATGAATATCAATACACGGTTCTCTCTCATCTTGCAACGGGGTAAGCCGCAGGACAGATGACAATGGACAAGAATGCCCTATAAGCTTTTCAACTTAACCGGCACTTGATTTGAGAACTTGGTTATGTTACTCCAATCTGATATCAAAACAATTTCTTGAACAAGTTGGTAATCAGACCGTCACTCTTCCTACTTTTAGAAGAAGCGGAATCTTGGCCAGTGGCGATCTTTCTGCTGAAAGCAACCCGCCATTCATGATCTTCCTTATTCATTTCCAAATAAAGTGTTTCATGGCCATAGAGCAAAGAGGGGCTTGAGAGCAAGGCGCCACCCTGCTTATGGCGGGACAGATTGGTGTTTTTATTCGCCCCCTCTCTCGGTTCAATCCCACCTCTTCGGGGCGGTACCCGGTTTCAGACACCCGCTAAGTTGTTCAATACCCCTCAAAGTTTCCCTCAATATGTTGAGATTCCACCAGATATGGAGGTTCACCTTATCGTCTCAACCTTCTTTACTCTTCTCTCCTATTCATCAAACTCTGTGATTTCAGGCCTTATTCACAACTTTTTCTTTTTTCGGATCTTTGGCAACCCCCTTGCATTGATTATTTCCTATGATCCTGGTCGTTATCCGTATAAAGGTCCTTCCTGAGAAGCACCTGGAGCCCAGAGCTTGTCGGCGGTATTGTCGAAGGTCTCGTCGAAGTCTTGGCGCAGGAAGCCTCAATAGCCATAAACCCAAATGACCTACAATTTAAAGGCTCAAAAAGAACAGAGGGAGGAGCTTACATGTTGCTTCCAGCCTACCCATTTTTTCGGCAACTTTTTTTTACACCCGTTTTTTTCTTGACAATCATTAGTAATGGCTTATTAATAAGAATTATTAGACTTTTCAGAAGCCAAAACTAAATTGATTTTTTTTCCTATTCCCTTCCGGAAACGAGATGCAAAATGACTTAGGTTTTTTCCACATAATGGTAGGGAAAAGCAGTTGGATCACTCTTCGTTACAACTAAGTATATTTATTTATTAATGAGATTCTTTGGCTACAAAATTTAGGAAAACATTAAATATTTATAAGAAAAGTTATTTGAGGAGGAGCATTATGTCTGAACAGAATGATAAAGGGAAGTCAAAGTACGAATCACCGATCCTTGTTCCGTTAGGGGAGATGGCCAAAGGGTCTGGAGCCTGTACGATGGGAAGTTCGGTTATCCCTGTTCCGCTTTGCCTTCCGGTACCTGATGCGCCGGATTGAATGCCGTGGAACGATGCGGTTGCTCGGCCGGCGGTTCTGAGTCCGGGCCGGACTGTTGTACGGCGGGACCTACTGCAACACGAATGCGCCGCGGGTACTGCGGCAACTACGGTTTCACTCAAGCGTTAGGCCTCACCGCTTGTTCGAGCCGGGAGCCTCAAACAATGCTTGCACGGCAGGTCCTGTTGCAATAGCGGTTGCATCGGCATGATGGTTGCTCTATTTTAGCTAGATTGCCCTGTCAGCCGTGGTCTGTAAGAAACCGCATTACTGCCGGCCTGATTCTCTAAGGCTATTTTAGGCCAGGATAGTTTTCCTAGCCGAAAGTAGCATTTAGTTTTAAGAAGCGATATTTTCTGTACAATCGCGCAAGGCCGGCGATCTCATCCTTTTGGCGAGATTTCATAGCGGTGTTGTTACCACTTGTGGAATATCTGATTTTTTGGCGGGGTCGTGCAAAAATCAGGTATTCATATGAGGGAATGATCCATGAATCAAACGGACAGACCGATTGCCAATCCCATCGTTGTGCTCCGGGAGGAGTTTGACGACTGGGCCGTACTCTTCAATCCCGATACGGCCGATGCCGTGGGAACCAATCCTGTCGGTGTAGCGGTATGGAAACGGATGGACGGCAAGAGAAGCCTCGAGGATATCGTCTCGGAGATCAAAAACAGCTTTGAAGACACTCCCGACGCCGCCGTCGAAGAGATTGCCGCCTTTGTTAACACGCTGGCAGAAAACGGTTTTGTGGGTCTGGAACTGGAGAGAAAATAACGGATGCCTGAGGAACTCAAGAACAAGACAGAACCCACGGCGTCAAGGGTTATGCGCACCCCGCGCAGCCTGGACATTGAAATTACCGCGCGCTGCAATCTGCGCTGTCGCTACTGCTACTTCTTCAACAACCCGGCGGTAGAGTATCGGGACCTTCCTACGGACGAGTGGCTCAAGTTCTTCGACGAACTGGGGTCGCTCGGTGTGATGAACGTCACCCTGGCAGGCGGAGAACCGTTTATCCGGGAGGACCTGCCCCGACTCCTCGAAGGTATTGTCCGCAACCGGATGCGTTTCTCCTTCCTGTCCAATGGCACGCTGATTGACGATGAGATCGCCGCTTTCATCGCCGGCACCGGCCGCTGCGAGTATGTCCAGGTGTCGGTGGATGGTTCGTGCGCGGAGGTCCACGACTCCTGTCGCGGGAAAGGCTCTTTTGACGGCGCGATCCGCGGCATCCGCACCCTGCAGCGCCATCGGATCAGCGTGGCGGTGCGTGTCACGATTCATCGGAATAACGTGCATGATCTGGAGAACATCGCTCACTTTCTTCTGGATGAACTGGGCCTGCCGGGTTTCGGCACCAACTCGGCCGGGTACCTGGGCACCTGCTGCCTGAACGCGGATGATGTGCTGCTGAACATAGAGGAACGTAAAGAGGCCATGGCGACCTTGCTGCGCCTCACGGCGAAATACCCTGGACGCATCTCGGCCAACGCCGGCCCATTGACTGAAGGGCGCATGTGGCGCCGGATGGAAGAGGCGCGGGCGCAGGGCCAGCCGGCCTTTCACAATGGCGGCCGTCTCACCGGCCTGCGGCTGCCCGAGCAACAAAATCTCCGTGCGCGCCGATGGCGCCATCGTTCCCTGCAACATGTTGGCCCATATCGAATTAGGGCGCATCAACCAGGATTCTCTGGCGGAAATATGGCAAAACAGCCCGGCCCTGAACCAACTCCGCAACCGACATACGATCCCGCTGACCGAGTTTGAGTTCTGCGCCGGTTGTCCATACATCCCCTATTGCACAGGCAACTGTCCGGGATTGGCCTATACCATTAACGGCCAGATTGACCATCCCAGTCCGGATGCGTGTTTGCGACGATTTCTTGAGGAAGGGGGCACGATCCCATGAGCTTGCCGAGCGGCACGAAACAGCAGAAGACGGAACAGACGGAGATGCGTACGCATCAACACTTTGTATTTCTACCTGACCGAAGGGTGCAACCTCGCCTGCCGCCATTGTTGGATGGGACCCCGGTTCGACCCCACAGGCAACCATTATCCCACCCTGCCGGTTGAGTTGTTCGAGACGGCCATCCGCGAAGCCAAGCCGCTGGGCTTGAGCGGCGTCAAACTTACCGGCGGCGAGCCGTTGTTGCATCCCCACTTCACTCGTTTGCTGGAGATTGTTCGGCGTGAAGAGCTGAAGCTGACGATCGAGACCAACGGCCTGCTGTGCACGCCGGAGATCGCCGCCGAGATCGCCAAATCTCCCAACCGATTCGTATCCGTAAGTATCGACGGAACTGATGCCGCCACCCACGAATGGGTGCGCGGTGTGCCGGGATCCTTTGAAGCCGCCCGACAGGCGGTGCGCAACCTTGTGGCCGCCGGCACCAGGCCGCAGGTCATTTTCACGGTGATGCGCAGAAATGCCGGCCAGGTGGACGCCATGGTGCCAATGGCCGAAGAACTGGGCGCGGCCTCGCTCAAGTTCAACGTGGTGCAGCCCACCGCACGAGGCGAAAAGCTGCATGAAGCCCAGGAGACCCTGAACATCGCCGACCTCATCGCGTTGGGGCGGCATGTGGAACAGGAACTGGCGCCCAAGACCAAGTTGAAGCTCTTCTTTCATTACCCACACGCTTTTAGAGCCCTCAAGCGCATCGCCAGCGGGGATGGGTGCGGCGCCTGCGGAATCTTCGGCATCCTGGGCGTCATCGCCAGCGGACACTATGCCCTGTGCGGCATCGGCGAGCAGGTGCCGGATCTGGTCTTTGGCGAGGTCGGGAAGGACAGGCTGGAAGAGGTATGGCGGGAAAACGCCATTTTGAAGGCTCTGCGGGAGGGACTGCCCGAGCGACTGGAAGGGGTCTGCAGCCGCTGCCTGATGAAGCAGCGCTGCCTGGGCTCGTGCGTTGCCCAGAACTACTACAGCAAGGGCAGCCTGTGGGCGCCATTCTGGTTCTGTGAACAGGCGGAAGAAGCGGGTCTCTTTCCAGCTTCACGTCTGGGAACAATACCCACATAATCTCCGTTCATCACTATCGGCAATGCCGTTACAGAATAATAACGGGAATGTCCCCGGGGCCATGTTCTTCGCTGCTTATGTCGGCCCCAGCATGAATCCGACTCTGCGCGAGCCGGAGATCATGGAGATCATGCCTTATGACAGCAGGCCCTTGCGCGTTGGCGATGTGGTCTTTTTTCTGCCGCCGGAGGCTGATCAGCCGGTCGTGCACCGCGTTGTCCGTGTGACCCCCGCAGGTATATCCACACTCGGTGACAACAACACCCAGGAGGATGCTTTTCTCTTGCAGCCCAAGAACATTAAAGGCCGGGTGGTGGCCGCCTGGCGTGGTCAGAAGCGGCGGAAGATCGCCGGCGGGTTACAAGGCCGGTTGACAAGCCACTGGTTTCGTTGGCGACGCGCCCTTGACCGTGGCGTGTCTCCTCTGCTGCATCCCCTTTATCAGGCCCTATCTCACCGGAGGTTGATCGCCTGGTTTTTGCCTGCTCCATTCCGGCCGCGAGTCGTCGTCTTTCACGCCAAGGGCCGGGATCAATTTCAGCTTCTGCTGGGACAGCGTGTCATTGGGCGATACGATGACCAGAGGCATCAATGGCAAATCCAACGGCCCTTTCACTTGTTTGTGGATGGAAGGGCGCTTCCAGGACAGCAGGATAAGGACCGATTGAACCGGCAAGTTTTGACTGAACGGCAACGAACCATAAACCATCTCACTGACGCAGGAAATCCTGTATAACCTCGTCCTGGCGGATGGGAGCCATTGGGAAATTGCCGCCGGCGACGAGGAAGCCGCCGCCATCGTTTCACAACTGGGTGCGCGATGCAGATGCGCACCGACCACCGGCGCACTCGAACCTCCTCATCACGGCCATCTGTGCCGGCTTCTCGTCCAGGGTGACGCGCACACGTCCGTAGCGGATTGTTATGTTCCGTTGGCATCAGAAAATGACGGCCTTGTCGTTTGCAGCCTGGATCCATGCAAGCACTGGGGCTGCCCGTATCGTCAATCTGGTGAGATTATCGCTGGTCTTTGCCCGCGAAGCGCAGGCCCGCGGAGGAGTCCTTATACACGGCGCGCTTGCTGAACGGGACGGCCTGGGTGTGATCCTGGCCGCGCCGGGCGGGACGGGAAAGACCACTGCCAGCAATCGGCTCCCGGCCCCGTGGCGCTCGCTGTGCGACGATACCACGCTGGTGGTGCGGGACCCGCAAGGCAACTACTGGGCGCACCCCTGGCCCACCTGGAGCCGCTTCATGGACGGGGGACCGGGCGGTACCTGGGATGTACGGCTCGCTGTGCCTCTCAAGGGCATATTCGTCCTGGCCCGGGCGGCTGAAGACCGGGTGGAACGGGTAGGTCCCGGGCAGGCGGTCAGTCTGCTCGTGGAGTGCGTGAGACAGGCCTCCCTGTTCATGCGCCTGGATCTATTCAAAGAAGAAATCCGCGCCCTGCATCTGGAACGGTTTAACAACCTTTGCGCCCTGGCCCGGGTCGTACCCGCACACCTGCTTCACATCAGTCTGACCGGCGCCTTCTGGCAAGAGATTGAGCAAGCGCTTGAGGAGGCCACGTGAGAACGATGATAATTATGCATCAGAGCTGGAACGCCGATATCGTCAATGATGAAAAGGCTGAACAATAAAGCGAAAATCGACGCACCTACAGCTTGGTCGAGCCTTGCGTTTTGTCTGGCAGAGCGCCAAAGGCTGGACCATAGCGAACGGGGTTCTCATTGTGATCCAGGGGGTATTGCCGTTACTTCCTCTGTATCTCATGAAGCTCATGGTGGACGCCGTGACCGCAGGGGTGGCGGCTCCCGACAAAGGGGTCGCTTTTAAACAAGTGCTGTTGCTCGTTGTCTTGATGGGTGCAGTGACCCTGTTTAGCTTCCTTGATCCGCTTGATAGCGGGACTGATCAGCGAGTGGCAGGCTTACGTCGTCACGGATCACATGAACGACGTCCTCCTCGCCAAGTCGGTTGAGGTCGATCTGGAGTATTATGAGAGTGCGCGATACTACGATACACTTCATCGCGCCCAACGCGAGGCCCCCTCTCGGCCCATCAGTATCGTGAATGGTTTGGCGCAGATTGGCCAGAACGGAATCTCGCTGCTGGCGATAGCGGGCACTGCTCCTGTCATTTCATTGGATCATCGCAACCATCCTACTCACTGCCGTCATCTCCGGTACCGCGGTGCGATTAAAATATACCGGCAAGATGTATCGCTGGCAACATGAGCAGACCTCCACGGAACGGCAAGCCGGCTACCTCAATTGGATGCTCACCGACAGCAGCCATGCCAAGGAAATCCGCCTGTTTGACCTTGGACCTCTGTTCATACGCCGGTTTCGCGATTTCCGCCGGAAACTCCGCCAGGGAAGACTGGCCATCACGCGCAGGCGTTCCATCGCTGATTTTGCGGCTCAGACCTTTGCAACCATGGCGATCTACGGTTCGTATGCGTATCTTGCTTATCAGGCGATTGGGGGGAAGATCACGTTGGGTGATCTGGTGATGTATTATCAGGCATTTCAGCGCGTACAGGGATCTCTTCAGGGGATATTGGGCAGTCTGGCAGGACTGTATGAAGACAACCTGTTCCTTTCCAATCTCTATGAGTTCCTTGATCTGAAACGTACAGTCATCGAACCGGTTCATGCCAGACCTGTGCCTCAGCCAATACAACGCGGTATCGTGCTGAACCATGTGAGTTTTCAGTATCCCGCAGGCACCAGAAAGGTTTTTGAGGATATTTCCCTCACCATCCAGGCCGGGAGAAGTGGTGGCTTTGGTAGGTGAGAATGGCTCGGGCAAGACGACTTTGATCAAGTTGTTGTGTCGATTGTACGATCCAACCGGCGGGACCATTACCATCGACGGGGTAGATCTGCGCCAGTTTGAAACAAAAGCCTTAAGACACGAAATCGCCATCATTTTTCAGGATTATGCACACTACCATCTGACAGCCCGAGAGAATATCTGGCTTGGGAATACCGTCCTTCCGCCCGACCATGAACGGGTCATCGCCGCTGCGCGTCGCTCGGGGGCTGACGACGTCATCAGCGCCTTGCCTCATGGCTATGATACGGTTCTGGGAAAGCGGTTCGAGGACGGGGAAGAACTGAGCATTGGCGAGTGGCAGAAAGTGGCCCTGGCCCGCGCCTTCATGCGCGATGCCCAGATCATCGTGCTTGACGAACCGACAAGCTCTATGGACGCCAAGGCGGAATATGAGGTCTTCCAGAGTTTTCGTCAACTGGTGTCCGGTCGCACGGCCATCCTGATCAGTCATCGCTTTTCCACCGTCCGGATGGCTGACCGCATTTATGTGCTGAATCAGGGAAGCATCATCGAAGGCGGCACCCACGAAGAATTAATAAACCGCCGGGGGTTTTACGCTGACCTCTTTGAGAGGCAAGCCCGGTCCTATCGTTAGCCGCAAGAACTGGAGGACTTATCATGGAAAAAAGAGAAGCGGGCAGACTTCTATGCGATTTTCTTTCAGGTAGAAAAATACCCGAAGCCAGGCTGGAAAAATTATCGCCGGCTGATGGGGAGAGTCTGGCAGATTGTGCGCTGCGTTTTAAATGTGGGGGGTTTGTTCTATCGGGAAATAAAGTCCCGTAACCTTCCGACTGAGCTTATCCCGGTTGAAGTCAGAAACAGACTCAAGGAAGCCTACCGCAACCTTGCGACCAGGAACACGAGTCTTTTTTTTGATGCCTTAAAAGTTCTTAAATCTCTGGCCGACCATCAACTGCCGGTCATTGCGCTCAAAGGTCTTTCGCTGGCAAAAAACATCTATGGCGATATTGCTTTAAGACCAATGTCCGATATGGATCTTTTAGTGAAAGAAGAAGATCTGGTCAGGGCTGGCCGGATACTGTTGGCTCTTGGCTATAAGCCGTATTTTCCTGCCTGGGAGAGCCGGTTAAAGACTTACCATCATTTGCCGCCTTTTACGAATAAAAGCGGGGCGATGATAGAACTTCACTGGAATATAGTGACTCCGGATAGCCCCATTAAAGTAGATCTTGACGGGTTGTGGGAGAGAGCCTGTCTTATCAAAGTAGATAATGTAGAGGTCCGGGCTTTGTCTCCGGAGGATTTATTTTTACATTTGTGTATCCATGCTTGCTTTCATCTGCCGACCGGATTAGACTTGATTCCTTTATGTGATATGGCCGGATTGATAAAAACATCCCCAGATAAAATCGACTGGCAAATAGTCATTGAGAGGGCCACCCGGTGGGGCGGCCAAAAGTGTGTTTACTTGATGTTGCTTCTGGTCCGGGAATTGCTGGGAGCTGGCACCGCCGGATAAAATAATGTCAGAAATAAAACCCAATGATTACCAGTCTGTTTTTTTTGATGAAGCCCTGGAACAGATATTTGATGTAAGCCCGTCAGGTCAGCTAATCGGAGTAAGAATCGGCAAACTTTCAAAAATAAAAAAAGTTAAAGGGATTAAAGGTAAAGTTTTGGCCCTTTTAAAAGATAGCTTTTCCGCCAAGGGAGTATCTGGCCCGCATCTATCCGGTGTCGGTTTCTTCTCCGAAAATATATCTATATTATTTATTGCGCCTGCGCCGCCTGATGGTCTACTCTACGATTGTGCTTCTTCGGTTATTCCGCCGTGATCAATCGGTTATAAAAGCGGTCCATCAGGCGCATCGGGTGAGCGCGATTTCTGACTGGATGTTTTTATAATGTTCTATGCATATAAAAAAATGAATCTTTTAAATCAGTAACGCCAAATGGAATTGGGACCTATTGGGTTTGGCCTTCCCCTGGTCGTTCGACCTGGAGGCTCTCGAAAGGTTATATGACATAGGGAATGAGGGCAACCCTGCCACGGCGAAACAAAAAGGCGTTTTTGTTCGCCCCACCTCTCGGTTCAATCCCACCTCTTCGGGGCAGTACCCGGTTTCAGACGCCCGCTAAGTTGTTCAATACCCCTCAGATTTCCCTCAATATGTTGAGGTTCCACCAAATATGGAGGTCCACCTTATCGTCTCAACCTTCTTTACTCTTCTCTCCTATTCATCAAACCCTGCGATTTCAGCCCTTATTCACAACTTTTTCTTTTTTCGGATCTTTGGCAACCCCCTTGCATTGATTATTTTCTATGATCCTGGTCGCCATAGGCATGAAGGTTCTTCCGGGGAAGCACGTGGAGTTGTCCCAAACAATTACGTTATTGATCGGATCCATGAAAAAGGCTGTCGGCGCTGTGCCTTTTGTCAGAATGTGGATAACGAAAATAAGGAGTATTCTATGTGATCCTGATCCAGATTTTTCAGGGTCGAAGACGATTATAACCTTTGGGCCCCTCTCGGAGGAAGCAAGAAATTGGAAAGAAGGTTGTAGGACGGTACGAAAAGATTTTTTCGAATCTTGCTAAACCTTCACATTAGAAATAATTTCTTAACCAACTATTTAACCAGTAAATTACATAAAAGGAGATAACAATGATAAAATTGGGTAAGCGTGTCATGGCGGCATTAATAATTTGCGCCCTGTTCGCATTTGTAGGGCTATCCGGCTGCCAGAAAAAAGAGGGTCCGGTGGAAAAAGCCGGCAAGCAAATCGATAAGGCAATGGAAAAAGCCGGGCAGCAAATGGAAAAGGCTGGCGATAAAATCGAGGAAACGGCAAAAGACGCCAATGAAAAATAGCCTTCCCCAGGCGTGCGGATTTAACCTGCCGATGAGGGCCATATCGGTCAAACCCTCTGCACGGCTGCGCGGCTAAGAGTTTTGAATACCTACGGAGAAGCAGAGGGTCCCAGGAAGGAAGGTTGGATATGGGAGAAATCCGGATTTCAGATCATTGGTGCGGCATCAGGCTGGTACGCCGGTCGGTTGATAAAAAGGGGGTGGGACTTCTTGGGAACACTAAACCACTGTTGTCCAGTGGGGGAAGAAGCTTCGTCCGAGTCCCCACCCCTTGGTTAACCATAAGGTCGCTTAGGGGGGCGACGACGATCGGCTTGCTGATTCTCGTGACCATGTTGTTGGGCCCTCGCCCGCTCCCGGCGGCTCCGGTCCCGGTGCGCTTCGTTGAAGGCGCCACACACGGTTTTCTCGAGCTGCGCACGGTCGACGGCGCCATCATTGCGTCGGGCGATCTCCTACAGGTCGTCCGTGGCGGAGGGGTCGAGAGCCGCATGGTCTTCCACTTCAAGGACGGGTCGTTATACGACGAGATGGTGGTATTCACCCAGCAGAAGGTTTTTACCATGCAGAGCTACCACTTGGTGCAGCGCGGGCCTGTATTCTCCGAAGACACTGAGATCTCGATGGAACGAACCGGGAAGTACCGGGTCAAAACCAAAGCCCACAAGGACGGGCGGGAGGAGGTGCTTAATGGCACTCTTAAACTGCCCCCGGACCTTTACAACGGCATAGTCCTCACCGTCGTCAGGAATCTACCCAAGGGGGCCGGCGAGACCGTCCACCTCGTGGCCTTTACGCCTAAGCCCCGGATCATCCAGTTGAAGCTGACACCGAAAGGTGAGCACAAGATGCTGGTCGGCGAACTCACGAAAACCGCGATCGAGTACTGTATTAAAGCCCCAGCTCGGGGTCTGGCTCAAGCTCTTCGCCACGCTGCTCGGGCGCCTGCCGTCGGACTACCACGCCTGGATCATTACTGACGAGGTGCCGGCTTTTGCCAGGTTCGAGGGGCCGCTCACCACAACGGGGCCGGTCTGGCGGATCGAGCTGACGAGCCCTCGTTGGCCGAACTAACCAAAGCGGCCTCCGGTTACTCGTCCACGGTATGAAGACCTCCGTCCAAAACGAAGATCTAAGCCGCTTGTTTTATACACGATGAGCGTTTCATCGCTCGTAATCTCTTTCTTGGCGGTATTTTTCGTTAAAGCCGATCCCATGGTCTTCAAGCGGTTGGGGTTTTCAACTCATTGGGTCCCAGGCGGCTCGAGTGAGGCTGTGCTGAAGCTGAAAGAAAAAGGGACTCCGGGTCCGGGGGGTTGCACGAAACTCTTCATCGGCTGTGGTTCAACCTCTTCCGGCGGGGGATTTGCCAATGTGGATGTTCAGTACACGATTTCTGGCGATCGTATCACCCATAACGCTAATGAATCACGGGATTATTTCATTCCGGGGCCGGGAACCGAGTACAAAGAACTGACCTGGTTTTGTGGAAACTATAATGGACATGAGAGGAGTCGCATTAAGCTTAACTTTAAAAAATCAAATAATACCTATGAATTGGATCATGAGGATTACAGCGGTGGGAGTTGCGGATAACAGTTATCTCATTCCTTTCCCATATCCCTTAACCGTCCCTCTACTAAAATGAGCCTTTTTTCTTTTTAGACGTTAAGGAGGGGCAATGAAGTACCCGGTACAAAAGCGGCGTAGCGGTCTTTTTTCCCGCGTCCAATGCAGTTACTCATCAGACCCTTCGGGGATATGGAACACGCTGACCACCGCCGGCAACTCATTGATTTAGGTGAATGTTGTTTTTATTGGAATGCTCAAAGATGCCCTGATGAAAAGCTCTTAAGAAACTGAGAAGTGAGGCGTATTCCAGGAGAGCCACCACCCCTTTATTGGAGGGAAGAAAATGGTCGTTTTTTATTCATTTTCTATCTCGGTTCTATCTCACCTCTTTCGGGTGTTGCCCGTTTCGGGGAACCCGCTGAGTTTTCTGTCACCCCTCAAAGTTTCCCTCCATATTTGGAGGTTCCACCAGATATGGAGGCCGAAAAATAGGATCGACCTTCTCAACTAATTTCTATTAATCATCAAACCTTTCGATAACAGACCTCATTTTAGTTTTTTATATTTTCCTGACTGCTGGTAGAGTTATTGCATTAGTCATTAGTTATAGTTAAATAAATTTAGGAGGTGTTGAATGAAAAAAGAAATCGCAGACGGTTAAACTTGAAAAGAAAATTGGGAAACTCCAGCAACCATTTTATTTCTATGCACAGGCAGCTTGTCATTAATCAACATTAATCAACAATAAGGAGACAGATCATGAAACGAATTGCCTATCAATTCACAAATCCAAGGGTACTTATTATTTCGGCGCTGGCCTTCCTGGTTACTATCGCTTTGGCCGGTGCAAATCTTTCTTACGCGGTTTCGGGCCAGCGCGCCCACAAGACCTTCCCCAGGACCTCTAAAGTCGATCGTACCGAGGCACGCATCAAAGACCTTCATGCCAGGCTCAAAATCACTGCCGCCCAGGAAGAACTCTGGAATAAGGTCACTCAGGTGATGAGGGCTGATGCCAAAACGATGGATGAACTCAACCAGGCAAGGTTTGAAAAGGCAAAGACCCTGACCGCCATTGAAGATCTCAAATCCTATAGCGAAATCGCCCAAGCCCATGCGGATGAGCTTAAAAATTTCATCCCGGTCTTCGAAGAGCTCTATGCCGGCATGTCGGACGACCAGAAAAAAGATGCAGACACCCTGTTTCGCCATGGCATGCAGAGGAGGTCGAGGGGGAGGAGCAAATGATCGCCGCCTTATCGACATCGATTGAAGACAGAATAATTTTAGCTTTACAAAAGAATCGTTCCAAGAAAGGAAGGGTAATATGAGAACCTCATTCTTCGGTAAGATCTTGATGGCGCTCATCTTCGCCTCGGTGATCGGCGGACTATCCGCGGGACCGGCGCTCGGTAAAAATAATAAGGGCCAAGGACCACCTCAACGTCGCTGGCACGATAATCGCGGCTGGGACGACAATCACAATCGGCGTATGTACCGGCACTATAGATATCGGCGGGAACCTGTCTATGCACCTCCGCCGGTTATTTATGCCCCGCTTCCATCACCGGGCATCAGCATCTTTTTCCCATCAATCCACATTCGTTAGGGGAAACCTCAAGATCGAACCCTATTGCTCATGACTGCACGAAATAAGGCAGCCGTGAGCAATAGGGTTCGACAGGATAAACTTAAGGCGCTTAAATAAAAAAATATGGGGACAGAGAAATGAAAAAAATAATGACGATTATTATATTGGGGATATTATTAACGTCTCTTGGTGGCTGTTTTATTCCTTATCGAGACGGTGGAAGAAACCCTGGTCATGACAGGGGCAGAGACGACCGACAGCAGCACCGGGACAGAGATGACCGACAGGATCAGAGAAGATAAAGAGGCCGAAGATTTATTTGTTCGACCCACATTTGGGCTCCTTCCCTCCCCCCTTTTGAGGTGGTGCCCAGTTCCAATTTAGACAACAACCTATTTCAAAACCTTATTATAGCTATGTTGAAGACCACATTGAGATCTGAGATCTTAGAATATGTCGAGAAAGGATGGATGGCCTTTTTCTTCACCATGTCAAACAAGTTATTGAGCGTTATCTGGATTTTATTGGCCTTTTCCTTATTCCTTCTGGTGGGCTTAGCAAACGCGGCTGACCAAGCTCAGAGGGAGAAGGCCGCCAAAGGCAAGGCGAAGGTACTAGAGGAGAAGGCCTCACCCGAGGGTAGTAAGAAGCTACCTACTCCGGCCGAGATCATTAAAAAGCCCCAAGCACAGTCGGTCGATCCGACCGGCGAAGAGCCGTTGGACGATGCAATCACCTGTCTTGCCCGCACTATCTATTGGGAAGCCGAGCGCAAGGATAATGCCGATATGGAAGCCATCGCTAATGTCGTTATGAACCGGCTCGGCCATAAGGGCTTCCCAAACACCATCTGTGGAGTCGTTAAGCAAGGTCACGAACAGGGTTCCTGCCAGTTCTCGTGGTGGTGCGATGGCCGTTCGGATGACGCAAAGGAGGATGAGCCGTATTCGCATGCCAAGGAAATCGCCCGCAAGGCCCTCAACCGGCAACTCAAGGACCGAAGCGAGGGAGCTTTGTATTTCCACAATCGGAAAGTAACCCCAGACTGGTTCAGCGAATATATCAGGACGGTCGAGGTCGGCGAGCACGTCTTTTACAAGCCGGCGGGCGGCAAGGCCAAATAGGCCGAGGGCCAGGATACAGAAGCTCGGGATAGCTTACCTGGAGGCCTAAAATCCAGATTAAATTATCCGGAACCCACCAAACATCCCCTCAATATATGGAGGTTCCACCAGATATTGAGGCTAAAAAGTATTTTCACCCTTATTTACTAATCTCTCCCAATCATCAAACTTATGGATATCAGGACTTATCTCATACTTTTATTTTTTCCCCGGTGTTGGTAGTCTACTTGCAATAACCATAATTATGATCCTGGCCATTATACGCATGAAAGTTCTATCAGAGAAGCGTGTAGAGCTGTCACAAACGCTCGCTTTACTGATCAGCTCCATAAGGAAGGAAAAAGGATGCCGGCGCTGCGATTTTTGTCAAAATATTGAGAAGGAAAATGAGCTCTACCTTATTGAGAAATGGGATTCCCGGGCGAACCTTATGATGCACTTGAAGTCGGACCATTTCAGAGTTCTCCGGGGGGCGATGAATCTTCTTCAGGAACCTTATGAAATGATGTTCCAGACCATTTCCCATCGGCGGGATTGGAGAAATTTTTATGGAGAAATTGCTTTTACTTGACTGCTTTTGTCATAGAAACGAAGGAAGGATTAATCCATTAGAAAGGGGTGATCAAACATGGCTGCCTATGATTGGAGTAAAGGACTGGTTAAGGGGTTGTTTTGGGGTGGCTTAATTGGTGTAGTTATCGGCGTCTTCTTTACCACGAAAAAGGATAAGGGGACCTGGGAAGATATCGGCAGATCCGCGGATGAGTTGGTTGATAAGACTCAGGAGCAGATTGGTCAGGCACGGAGGGAGATGGAGGAGTTGCCGACCCGTGAAAAGGGTTCATACGCAGAGGGAAAAAAATCTCAATAAAGCCGGAGCACCTCAGGAGTAGAGGACCGTTAGATAAAATCCCGGCCATTCCTATCGGATGATCAAGCATCTTACAAAATACCGACGCAAGGTGTGGCGGTAACAAATATAAATGGTTAAAAAACTTTTTAAAAGCAGATCAGAAAGGAAATAGTATGCCGAATACCTCAAAAACAAAAACCTTAGAACAATTAATGGCTGAGGCCGATGAACTGGTCCAAAAATTTCATTCCGAACACCTCGAAGATCTGGAAGAGGATCATCGTCTCCAGTTTGAAAAACATACCCAAAGATTGCAGGAAATCAAGTCTGCAGTTCAGGCAAAACCTGAGGGAAAAGGGATCATAGAATCATTCTCCTCGTCCGAGGGAATGCATGAGGCAATAGTGGATATTATTCAAGCCATGAAGGACTTGACAGGTTATCTTTTCTAACTTTAGAAAAGCGCCTCTGAAAGAAAAAATCGGTTGTTCAATTCGATGTTTATTTTATAAATACGAAGGGAAACTATGCCACCCAATGACATAAAAGAACGCCTGGAACAGGTAAAGGACAAATTTCGCTCTCTTTTCAACCCCCAGGACCCCCAGAAAAAGAAGAACGCCTTGCCCCCCAAGGCCCATTTCAGTATCTGGTATTTCCTGATCGTTTTTCTTTTATTTACCTTTGTCCAACAATACTTTCTTTCCCGAAAAGTGGAGACCATTCCTTACAGCCAATTTAAACAATACCTGATCGATGGATCCGTCATTAAGCTGACCATCGGTCCTGAAAATATCAGTGGAACACTTAAAGGGAAAGAAAAAAAGCCCGGGCAGGAATTCACTACGATTCGGGTAAATGATCCCGACCTGGTAAAGGATTTGGATACACACAAGGTCAATTACTCCGGATATATTGAGAGCAAATTTCTGAGCGGTCTTCTTTCCTGGATCATTCCCATCGGCATTTTTTTTCTTATCTGGCGGTTTGCCATGAAAAGGATGGGGCCAGGAATGGGGGTCATGTCTTTTAGCAAGAGCAAAGCCAAGCTGTTCGCCCAAAATGAGACCAAGGTCACTTTTGCCGATGTAGCCGGCATTGATGAAGCCAAAGAAGAACTTCAGGAAGTCGTGGAATTCTTAAGCACCCCGGATAAATTTCAAAAGCTGGGAGGGAGGATCCCTAAAGGGGTGCTTCTGGTCGGCCCGCCAGGAACCGGCAAGACCCTTCTGGCCCGGGCGGTAGCCGGCGAGGCCAAAGTCCCTTTCTTCAGCATCAGCGGATCCGAGTTTGTGGAGATGTTTGTCGGCGTGGGGGCCGCACGGGTGCGCGATCTTTTTTCTCAGGCTACTTCTCAGGCCCCTTGTATTATCTTCATCGATGAACTGGATGCCCTGGGAAAGGCCCGGGGAGTCAATGTCATGGGTGGGCATGATGAACAGGAGCAAACCCTCAACCAGCTTTTGGTGGAGATGGATGGGTTCGAGACGAATAAAGGGGTCATCATCATGGCCGCCACCAACCGGCCGGAAATCCTGGATCCGGCCTTGCTGCGTCCGGGCCGCTTTGACCGCCAGGTCCTGGTGGATCGCCCGGATATCAACGGCCGGGAAGCTATTCTGAAAATCCATTCCAAGAATGTCCTTTTAGGCCCCGATGTAGACCTGCGCAAAATCGCCGCCCGCACCCCGGGTTTTGTAGGGGCCGACCTGGCCAACCTGATCAATGAGGCCGCCCTTTTGGCCTCCCGGAAAAGCAAAGAAATGGTCGAATTGACGGATCTGGATGAAGCCATCGACCGAGTGGTAGGGGGATTGCAGAAAAAGACGCGGGTTATGAATCCACAAGAGAAAGAGATCGTTTCTTTTCATGAGTCCGGACACGCCATCGTGGCTGAATCGGTAGAACATGCCGACCCGGTACACAAAATCTCGATTATTCCCCGAGGGATTGCCGCCCTCGGATATACGCAACAGCTACCCACGGAAGATCGCTATTTACTGACACGCTCGGAGTTATTGGACCGGCTGGCTGTGCTTTTAGGCGGCCGGGTGGCCGAAGAGCTGGTTTTTAAAGAAATCTCCACCGGGGCCCAAAATGACTTGCAACGGGCCACAGACATTGCCCGGTCCATGGTCGCCGAATATGGCATGAGTGATCGCTTGGGATTGGTGACCTACGAGCGACCTCGCCAACCCATGTTCCTCCCGGGCGGTTTTACCCCCAGCAAAACCTACAGCGAAGACAAGGCCGGCCAGATTGACGAAGAGGTTACCCGGGTCATCGAGGAGTCTCATCAAAGGGTAAAGGAAATTCTCCTGGGGCGGCGGCAGGTCCTCGATGATTTGGCCCATCTCCTTTCACAGCAGGAAATTGTCCAGGGAGAAGAGTTAAGAAAAATGTTATCCGAATCCACATCCAAACCTGAAAACCCGGCGACTGTTTAGCCTTCTTCAAGACGGTGGATTTGCCAAGCGGAGGGAAAAAGGCTCTAAATGGGTCGAACTTATTTACTATTAACCTTTAATCAAAGAAAGAGAGGCAGCTTATGCGTTTTACCAAGACCTTCCTATTGTTAACCTTGAGTCTAATCGTTGGTTTTTTGGGCTGTACGAAAGAACAAAAGTCGGAGGCTCCCAAACAGGAGCGGGTTATAAAAAATCTAGTTCCCCCGAAGGCCGAGGTTAAGGGCCAGAATTTTCTTTTGGAGCTTAGTGACCTTCAAGTCGTTATGATGATGGACACGGCTTCGAAGGAAATCACCGATACACCAAACCTTAGAGGCCGCCTCAAAATAACCAATCAATCGAATCAGAATCTGGAAATCCAAGGGATCACCTTTGAATACCTGGACCAAGCGGGTCAGCCCATCCCTTTTACCTCCGGCGAAAAAATATCTAAGGCTAATATATACTTGCAGGCAATCAAGCCCGGAGAAATGACCGAAGGTTCCATCGATGCCACCATACCCCGGATGGCGATCAAGGAAAAGGCCCTGGGAAAAATTGAAGTCAACCTGGTTTACGTCCCGACACCACTTAATCGAGAGAAGTTGTCATTTCCTCAAACGGTTGAATAGCTGTAGGGACTCATTGAATAGGCAGGCGTTCACTGACCCGTCGGTGCCGCTTGGGCCGACGGGGTCAGCGAGCTAATCAAAAAGGAAAAAATAATGAAAATACTTATGGTTTATCCCAACTACCCGGATACTTTCTGGAGTTTTAAATACGCCCTGTCCTTCATTTCCAAAAAGGCCGTTCAGCCACCTCTCGGTTTGCTCACAATGGCCGCGATGCTTCCTGAAGAATGGGAAAAAAGACTGGTTGATATGAACGTGGCTGAATTAAAGGACCGGGATCTTCTGTGGGCCGATTATGTGTTTATTAGTGCCATGACGGTCCAAAAAAAATCAGTCACAGATGTCATTTCCAGGTGTAAGGAAACGGGAGTTAAAATCGTGGCCGGCGGACCGCTCTTTACCGCCTCCTGCGAAGATTTCCCGGAAGTGGACCATCTGGTGCTCAATGAAGCAGAAACGACCCTCCCTTCTTTTTTAAAAGATTTGGCAGAAGGTCAGGCCAAACATCTTTACACTTCAAATTCATTTCCGAATTTGGGGAGCACACCTATCCCCCTTTGGAACCTCTTGGAAATGAAAAGATATGTTTCCATGAATATACAATATTCCCGGGGATGCCCCTTTAGTTGTGAGTTCTGTGATATTACCACCCTTTTCGGTCACAGGGCTCGGACCAAAAACGTAAACCAAGTACTGGATGAATTGGAGAGGCTCTATGCCCTTGGTTGGAGGGGAGGAGTCTTTTTTGTGGATGATAATTTCATAGGAAACAAAAAGAAACTTAAGGAAGAGGTCTTGCCGGCCATGGACGACTGGATGAAAAAAAGAAAGTACCCCTTTAACTTTGCTACGGAAGTGTCCATAGATCTCGCCGATGATGACGAATTGATAAGACTGATGACCCGGACCGGTTTTGATAATGTTTTTGTCGGCATTGAGACACCGGACGATCAGGCCCTGAAAGAATGCCACAAATCTCAGAACAGAAATCGTGATCTAATTAGCAGTGTGGAAAGAATTCAGAGTTTCGGTTTAAATGTGCGCGGAGGCTTTATCGTCGGATTTGACAATGATGCTCCTGATATCTTTGAAAGGCAGATTGATTTCATACAAAAAAGCAAAATTATTACAGCCATGGTCGGTATGCTGAACGCCCCGCGTGGAAGCCGTCTCTACGAGCGCCTTCAAAAAGAAGGCCGGTTGTTGAAAGAGTTAAGTGGAGACAATACCGATTTTTCAACCAATATCATCCCCAAAATGGGTTACGAAAAACTGGCCGAAGGATACAGAAAAATAGTCAGCGGAGTTTATTCTCCCCGATCTTACTACGAGCGGGTAAAGGGATATCTAAGGGACTACCGGCCTCCGGAAAAGAAAAAAATACACTTCCATTTCGGATACCTCCGCTGGCATTTTTTATATCTCCTCGCC
This sequence comes from uncultured delta proteobacterium, assembly GCA_963782435.1. Taxonomy (GTDB): domain Bacteria; phylum Desulfobacterota; class RBG-13-43-22; order RBG-13-43-22; family RBG-13-43-22; genus RBG-13-43-22. The sequence continues at coordinate 251,000 of CAWAKF010000018.1, read as the reverse complement.
CCTTTTAAGACTTTTGTATTATTGGGCATCAAAGATAAAGCCCGGGTTTATTACTGGAAGCTTCTTTTTTGGTCTTTGTTCAGACGGCCTCAGCTTTTGCCGCTGGCCATTACCTATTCAATTTATGGATTTCATTTCCGGAAAATATTCAGATTAAATTTCGGGACCGATCCGATCAATCAGGGGGATAAAGGGGACTGGATTTGAACAGCGAAGTCAATCCCGATGTCCCTTTAAGGGGAGGGATTTATTGACTCAATAAATAGTAAACATGAGAGGTTCTTTCAAAAGTCTAAATTATGCAAAAGAAAGGCCCAATAGGTCAGCTATCCCGGCTGACAATCTAATGGTTTCAACCTGTTGTCAGACAGGAGGCCTGATCTATTTTAACTAAATTTTAACATTTGCAAGAGGCTCATGGGTTAGGGAAATATAATTTGATTAGTCCAAAAAATAATTAACCTTTCTTAATAAAAGAAGGAGTTTTTCTATGGGTATGTCAAATCCGGAAAAGGAAACAGAGGCTGAGGTGGAGCAAATCACCAAGAAAAAACTAATGGAGGACCTTAAGACCATTGTAATCGATGCGGAAGCCTTTCTGAAAAAGGCCGCTTCCGACCAGACCAGGGAATGGATCAAGACGTCGCAGGCTAAGGCGAAGAAATCTTTAAAGGCGGCTAATGACTGGCTGACCGAGGAGGAAGAAGCGGCCAAGGTAAGGACCAGGTCGGTTGCCAAGGCCACTGAGAATTACGTGCGGGGCAATACCTGGATGATCCCGGGAATGGCGGCTATAGCCGGCTTATTTTTCGGTATTTTGGTTGTACGACTTGGGCTGTCCGCCATAGAGGAGGGAAAAAGGCTGGTCACTCAAGGTGGCCGGGTGATACAGGAGGTTGGGAAAAGGCTGAAGGAGACCGGAGACAAATTGTAGACCCGATTTTAATGGGAAGGGGTTTTAATTTTTGCTGAAAAATCTCTAAAGTAAATTCCATCCAGCTTAGGTTTTAGGATAATGGACGGCCTATTTAACTTTTAAGATCAACAGGAATAAACCCAAAAAGGAGGAATAACCATGCAGCACAAATCATTTTTTTTAATTATTTTTATTTGCTTTCTAATGATCACCTGGGCTTTTTCTCCAGGATTAACAGCTCAAACTTCTCAAACGCCATCGGTTAAGGCTGAGGAACCTGAATCTTCATTTCAAAAAGCCGATGAGTTCTTTCTGAAGAAAGACCTAAAGGCCTCCGCAAATGAAATTCGAAAAGGTGCCGGATTCTTAAAACAAAAAGCCAAAGAGGCCCAAAAGAGTGGAAAAGAAGGGTTAACAGCATCCGTTAAAGAATTAGAAAAATTAGCCAAAGACGTTGAAAAAGGGACGGTGACCTCCGAGGAGAAACTCAAAGAAACCTTTGCCGGATCGTATCAGGCCTTAGCCAATCACCAATATCTGAAGGCCTCTAAGTCTTGGGCCAAGAAAAAGACAAAAGAGACCGGCCAAGCCCTTACCGCTGCAGCACAGTACCTGGAGGAAACAGCCAGGTGGTCTGGTCGCAAACTGGAAACAGGTACGGCTGAAGTCATAAACTATGTGCGTACGGTTGGCGGCAAACTCATAAAAGGTGCAGGCTATGGTGCTGAAGAAGTAGGCAAAGGGATCAAAGAAATGGGCAGTGAGCTTTCAAAGTTTGGTAAAAAGACGGAACCCAAAAAATAACCGATTAATATAATCACCATTAAGCCCTTTAACTGCGGCCGATAAAAGATGGGCACTTTTATCTGCAGAAAGGAGGAATCGATGCTTTGGACCATATTCGTGATCCTTATAATTTTGTGGCTTTTGGGATTGCTCGGTGGCTACGCGGGTGGTGGACTCATTCATGTCCTTCTGGTCATCGCCATTGTCGTGATCCTAATCCGGGTTTTTCAGGGGCGAAGACGATTGTAGACTAAAAAAGAATTTGCTTGAAATGAATCGTTTGGAACCCATTCCCGGAAGTAAAAGGGCCGTAACAGTTGACTCAATAGCCGGATTTTAGAAATCCCCTTGAGGGAGTTAACTCTGGATTCGATTCTATCAAAAAGGGGCGACTTGGATTAAACCCCTTTTTAATCAATAGGTAGGACGCTGCTCTATCGGGATTTGACCGGTTTTAGGATTCCCGTTTCCCTGAGAAACCCTTTGGGCATGAAGAGCTTATTAAAGCAAAAGACCATATAAAGGAGGAAAGAATGATCCCTTACGGATTCACCAAGGAGTTGGATATCCCTTACGAGAACGTCATTGAGTTGGCGAGAGAGGCGCTTAAAAAAGAAGGCTTCGGGGTACTGACAGAAATCGATATCAAGGAAAAAATGAAAGAGAAGCTGGACCTTGATATGAAAAAATATATTATTCTGGGTGCCTGCAATCCTCCGAATTCCTACCGGGCAATCCTTGCCGAGGAAAACATCGGACTCATGCTGCCCTGTAATGTTATTGTTTATCAAAAGGGTAGCCGGACGGTTCTTTCCATTATTAGACCGACGGTTGCTATGCTGATGATTGATAATTTGGAACTTCAAAAAATCTCAGAGGCCGTAGAGGGGCAGTTGAAAAAGGTCTTTGATGCTATAAATTGAGGAGAGTCCAAGTATGAAAAATTATCTTGAATTAGCCCTTATGATGATACTCGGTTTTCAGACGTCCTGCGCCGGTGCAGGGTATTATGGCCCGCAAGGTCTTGGTGGACGGGGGGCCATGATGCATTATGGATTTGGATATGGATTTGGAGGGATTTTCATGTGGATAATATTCCTGATCGTAATTGGAGTGCTGATCTATTTCGTGGTTCAGGCCCAGAAAACGAAGAGCCAGACGCCGAAACAAAATGATAGTCCTCTGGATATCCTGAAGCGGCGTTACGCCAAAGGAGAAATTGCAAAGGAAGAATATGAGCGATTGAAAAAAGACCTTGAAGGATAGGCCCTGATGACTCTCAAGGTTATTCTTGCAGTGCTCCAGGTGGGTATGGTCATCTCTGGCTCCGGTCGGCTCTTTGCCCAAGGAGGCGACATTTCAAGTCCCGAGAAGGACCTCTCGGAAGGAAGCCGATAAAGATCGCCTGAGTGCGGAACATGATTATGAAGTCAACCTTAAGGCGGAGCTTGAAATAATGGCCTTGCATGAAAAATTAGACATACTTAGGGAAAAACAAAGGAATGAACTTATTTCCATTCAACAGGAACAACTAAAACTTCTGAGCCGGTTAATGGAAGGTCAAAAAGAAGAATAGCTAAAAATACTCAGTAACGAGTTACGCCTTCCGCGTGTATCGAAAAAAGAAATAACTTCCAAAATTCACAACCCGCGACTCGTAACCCGCAACCCGTAACAAGGAAATATTCGTCATGGAAAAAGGATTGACCTATTCAAACATCAACCGCATTGGGTTCATCGGCAACTACCTGCCGCGCCAGTGCGGCATCGCTACGTTTACCACCGACTTATGTGAAGCCATCGCCGCCGAATACGAGGACACGACCTGTATTGCCTTGCCTGTTAATGACCTCGAGGCTGGCTACCCCTACCCGGCCCGCGTTCGCTTTGAACTGACCGAGAAGGATATTGACTCCTACCGCCGCGCCGCCGACTTCCTGAATATCAACAGCGTAGACCTCGTCTGCCTGCAACACGAATATGGCATTTATGGCGGTCGGGCCGGCAGTCACATCCTGGCCCTCCTTCGTGAATTGCGTATGCCGATTGTTACGACTTTCCACACCATTCTGCATGATCCCGACCCCGATCAACAACAGGTCCTGGAAGAAGTTGCTGCCCTGTCCGATCGGTTGGTCGTCATGAGTGAGCGCGGCGTAGAATTCTTGAAAAAAATCTATAGGATCCCGCCGGAGAAGATCGATTTCATCCCCCATGGCATACCCGATGTGCCCTTTATTGACCCGAGTTACCACAAAGACCTTTTTGGCGTTGAGGGCAAAACCGTTTTACTCAGTTTTGGTTTGCTCTCAGCGAACAAAGGGATCGAAACGGTTATTGCCGCTCTCCCCGCCATTTTGGCCCGCCATCCTAATGTGGTCTATATCATCTTAGGAGCGACCCATCCCCAAGTCGTACGGAACGAGGGTGAAACCTATCGGCTGTCTCTACAAAGGCTGGCTCAAGAAAAGGGTGTGGAGGGTCAGGTGATCTTTTACAACCGATTTGTCAGTTTGGAAGAACTGGTCGAGTTCATTGGCGCGGCAGACATTTACATTACTCCTTATCTTAACGAGGCACAGATTACCTCGGGTACCCTGGCCTACACCCTGGGAGCAGGCAAAGCCGTGATTTCGACACCATACTGGTATGCGGAAGAAATGCTGGCTGAAAAACGGGGAGCTTTGGTGCCGTTTCAAGATCCAGCGGCCTTAGCTGAGCAAGTGATTGACCTGTTGGATAACGAACCCAAACGCCATGCCATGCGCAAAAGGGCTTATCTGTTCGGGCGGGCGATGGTCTGGCCGCAGGTAGCGCGACGCTACATGGAAAGTTTTAAACTCGCCCGGGTCGAACGCCGTCATTTCACTCCGCCGGGCTTCGCCGTCAAACCACTTGATAAGCGTCGCTCCGATCTCCCTCCGCTCAAGCTCGATCATTTACAGCTCATGACGGACGACCACCGGCATGTTGCAACACGCCCTTTTTACGGTACCAAACTACCGGGAGGGTTACAGTATCGACGACAATGCCCGCGCCCTGATCGTCAGCACTCAACTGGAGGAACTGGGCAATGGTGAGGCCTTCGAATTGGCTTCTCGATATCTCGCTTTCATCGGCTATGCCTTCAATACAGAGACCGGGCGATTTCGCAACTTTATGGATTATCAGCGTAATTGGTTGGAAAAAAGCGGTTCCGACGATTCCCATGGCCGCACCTTGTGGGCCTTGGGCACCGTGCTGGGCCGCTCTAACAGTCCGGCCCTCCAGAGTATGGCCGGCTGGGTTTTTGAACAGGCATTGCCAGCCATTCTCAAGACAACCAGCCCCCGGGCCTGGGCCTTCGCCCTTATCGGTATCCATGAGTATTTACGTAGATTTGAAGGGGACCGCAGGGCCAACCAGGTTCGGGATAAATTGGCCGGGCGATTGCTCACCTTATATAAAAACAGCCGTTTCGATGAATGGCGCTGGTATGAAGCCGGGTTGAGCTATTGTAACGCCGTGTTGCCCCAGGCCTTGCTGATGTGCGGCCAATGGATCCCGAATAACGCCATGACCAAGGCCGGATTGGAGTCGCTCCAATGGCTGGCCGACCTACAGCGGGCTGACGAGGATGGAGGTCATTTTGTCCCCATTGGCTCCAATGGCTTTTATCAACGCGGCGGGGAACGGGCTCGGTTCGATCAACAGCCGGTCGAGGCGCAAACCATGGCCTCCGCCTGCCTCGAAGCCTACCGGAGTACTGGAGACGAAGGCTGGTATAAGGAAGCCCGTCGCGCCTTCGACTGGTTCCTCGGGCGCAATGACTTGAACCTGCCTGTCTACGACCCTACGACGGGAGGTTGCCGGGACGGCCTCCATCCCGACCGCCCCAATGAAAATCAAGGTGCGGAGTCGACCCTGGCCTTTCTTCAGACCTTATTGGAACTGCGCTTGGCTGAAAATGTCCTTCAGCCGACCGTTTTATAAAGGACTATTGATGCGTATTGCGATGCTGTCACCGATTGCCTGGCGTACGCCGCCGCGACATTACGGCCCCTGGGAAAGCGTGGTCTCCCTTTTGACGGAGGGGCTGGTATCGCGGGGCTGTGATGTTACCCTTTTTGCAACGGGTGATTCGGAAACAAGCGGCCGGCTCCATGCCGTCTGCGCCCGGGGCTACGAAGAAGACCGCACCATCCTCCCGAAAGTATGGGAGTGCCTGCATATTTCAGAACTTTTTGAGCGGGCGGATGATTTTGATATTATTCATAATCATTTTGACTTTTTGCCCTTGACCTATACCGGCCTGATCACCACCCCATTCGTATCCACCATTCATGGCTTTTCATCACCCGGAATTTTACCGGTTTACAAAAAATATAACCATAAAGTATTTTACGTTTCCATCAGTGATGCCGACCGATCTCCGGATCTTGCCTATATCAAAACCATCCATCACGGTATAGACCTGCAGCAATTTGATTTTCAGTCTGAACCGGCGGAGGATTATCTCCTCTTTTTTGGCCGTATTCACCCTGACAAAGGAGCCAGAGAGGCCCTTGAAATTGCCAGGGGCTGCCATAAAAAACTGATCATGGCCGGAATTATCCAGGATGAAGTGTACTATCACCAATACGTCGAACCGCAATTGGATGACCAGGGTGCAGTCTATGTCGGCAGCGTCGGACCGGATCCAAGAAACCAGTTGCTTAAGAAGGCTTATGCACTTCTCCATCCCATCAATTTTAATGAGCCTTTCGGACTTTCGGTTATAGAGTCCATGGCCTGCGGCACGCCCGTAATCGCCTTTAACCGGGGGAGCATGCCCGAACTGATTGAAGACGGCAAAACCGGTTTCCTCGTTACCACTGTGGCAGAGGCCATCAAAGCGGTTGACCATATCAAAGAGATTGATCGAGCCGGCTGCCGCCGCCGTGTTGAACAGCACTTCACCGTCGATCGCATGGTTGAAGAATATATTCAGGTTTATGAAACGATTCTTGAAAAGACTAACCAGAATATTTGATATTTTGAAACGGTCAAAGGGGGTCTTATTTTTGGGGATTGTCCAAAGGGTTACTTATCGCCCTATCCCGGCCCGTCCGGCAAAGTTTGATTCGAGGCAGGCCTGGAGGCCCCCAGGTACACCTTCGCCTGTTTCGGGCATAGGTCCTGGCGGCCCCCAGGGGCCTTCTTCAGATTTTGTTAAAATATTTGGCCCGGCAAAGAAGCTCATGGCTCCAGGGTGGACAACCCCAAAAATAAGACCCCCTTTGACCTCAGTGTCGAAAATTAGAGATAACTTCTCAGATTTATGGGGGAAGAATCTAAAAGAGAGGAACACCAAAATAGACAATGGCAGCTCAAATTCCCATAATAAAACGCTATAAAAAAAATCCCATTCTCACCAAAGAGGATGTCCCCTATCCTGTGGCCACGGTTCACAATGCCGGTATCGTCAAGCACCAAGGCCGTTATATTATGCTTTTCAGGTCGCATTTGCACAACGGGCGTTCGATCATCGGCCGGGCCGATAGTGAGGATGGTTTTTCCTTCACGGTCCACCCGGAACCCTTTCTCACCCCGGCCAAGGATACCATTTTTGCGGCCTATGAGGAGTTCGGAGTCGAGGACCTCCGAATAAACCCTTTCGAAGGCGAATATCTTCTTACCTATAGCGCTTACTCCCGGCACGGAGTGCGTATCGCACTTGCCCGGACCAAAGACTTTAAAAACATTGAGCGGGTCGCCCTGATCACCCAGGCCGACCTTCGCAATGTGGTTATTTTCCCTGAAAAATTCCAAGGGCGATATGCGCGTCTGGACCGGCCGCATTCCGAGATTTCACCCTGGTCCATCTGGATTTCCTATTCTCCGGATTTGATGCACTGGGGCGATTCCCGGGTACTTATGAAACCGGTTCTCTATCACTGGGATGAAATGAAAATCGGGCCCGGAGCACCGCCCTTCAAAACCAACCAAGGCTGGCTGCATATTTATCATGGGGTCTTTAAGACTATGGCCGGTGCGGTGTATCGCCTTGGCGCGGCTCTGCACGATCTTAATGATCCCGAAAAAATTATCGGCGTTTCCGATCCGTGGATACTGCAGCCCGAGGATCCCTGGGAAGTGAGCGGCTACGTACCCAATGTTGTTTTTTCCTGCGGTGTCGTTCCCGAAGACGACGGGTCGATAAAAATTTACTGGGGGGGCGCAGATACCGTCATGTGCGTCGGTACGGCCGTGATTGATGACCTGGTGCGATTATGTCTTACCAAGACCAGGGCGGCAATGTAAACAGGGTGAATAATAAATCTAAATATCGGTTAAAGATATTTGAAATATTTCTGTTGCGAGTTGCGAGTTACGTGTTACGTGATTTTGGAAAAAAGATCTCGATTTCTGAACACGCAACCCGTAACCCGTAACGGTGTTTATGTGAGAGATAAATTCTCGGATGATCGAAATTAAAAACCTAACCCTGTCAAGGAGTCCTGATAAATGATCCAAAAACAACTCTTCCCTTTAATAGTTAAACGAAAAAAGAATAAAATCTTAGGGGACCCCTCACGCGTCATTACCCGGCTTCATTTGCCGGATGGTGAGTATCGCATTGCTAAAATCATTCAACGCATAGTGGATTTGCCTGACCCCACAGCCGATCACATTCTCGCCCAAACATTGATCGATTTTTCCGGGCGGCATAAAAACATCAAAGGTATTTTTGAGCGTCATATGAAGGAGGTCAATGAATATATTCCCCGGGAAGCTGTGCTCAGCGAGACCAAAATGGCTCTCATCGGGGCCTATTTTACTATGGAGTATTCCATTGAATCAGCAGCTCTTTTTAACCCTTCCATCGTCCCTCATCCCGACCAAAACCATCTGGACCAGGGCAGCATGCGCTTTATCATGAGCCTACGGGCAACCGGCGAAGGTCATATTTCCTCGATTGTATTCCGCAGCGGTTATCTTGACTCAAACAACCGGGTACTCTTCGATGCAACCAGCGATTATGTCGAAACACCGGAGGTCCATTTGGATTCTGTTTACGACCGGCATCTCTTTGATCTGAAACTTTTGGAAATGGGTGCCGGCAATGAGGTCACCGCTCATCTTCTTGGCCTGTTACCGGAAGAATTCACCTGTACGGAAGTAAAGGATAAGATTGAATCTCTTCGCACGGCCCCGGTTTTCCCGGTAGTGCGCCAAAATAAAACCTTCGAGGTTATGGACTGGCTGATCAATTCCAACTATGAAATAAATTTTCACCCTCATCATCGAATCTCCGAACGGGTCATCTTTCCCGTTTCGAAAAACGAGTGCAGAGGGATCGAAGACGCCCGCTTTGTCAGATTTATCGATACCAATGGTGAGGGGACCTACTACGCAACGTATACGGCCTATAATGATCTGGCCATTCTGCCCCAGTTGATTACCACCAAGGAATTTATTAATTTCAATATAATATCCCTAAACGGTAAAGCAGTACAAAACAAAGGCATGGCTCTTTTCCCACGAAAAATTGACGGCCGCTACGTCATGCTTTCCCGTCAGGATGGGGAAAACAATCGCATTATGTTCTCAGACAATATCCATTTCTGGCAGGAGTCCAAAATCATACAGGAACCAACACGTCCCTGGGAATTTATTCAGATCGGCAACTGCGGCTCACCCCTGGAGACTGATGAAGGATGGCTGGTACTCACCCACGGAGTCGGGCCCATGCGTCAGTATTGCATCGGCGCCATACTCCTTGATCTTGAAAATCCGGCAAAAATCATCGCCCGTCTGGAAGAACCGTTACTGTCACCGCATGAGGAGGAGCGCGAGGGGTATGTTCCCAATGTCGTTTATAGCTGCGGTTCGATTATCCATAACAATCAGTTGGTCATTCCCTATGCTATGGCCGACGTCATGTCCGGCATAGCAACCGTAGGAGTAAGGGAGTTAATCAACGCCATGGAACCGGTGGTTTGATGTTCCTGGAATTCTTTCAGGAAACCTGAGTCCTGATCTTGAATAGAATACAAAATGGGAAAGGAGGGTCAAGGTCTAACCTGGAGAATATTCTTTTTGGGGGAATAAGAAAGTGGGAGAAGAAGGTCATCAATTAGACACCGTTATTGAACTTTTAATAAGTTCAAAATAAGTTAGGGAGGGATCCATGAAACCGGAAACAGCAGGAAAGGTTAAGTATGGAGTTTGGGGCCTAATAGTTGGGGGTCATCATTGCAATGATCATCGGCTTTGCCTGGGGAGGTTGGTCAACCAAAGGCACTTCCCAAAAGACATCTGACGAGGCGGTCTTGGTGAGTCAGGCGGCGATTTGCGTCGCCCAGTTTATGAAGCAACCGAACCATGAAGAGAAACTAAAAGAATTAGAGAAGTTAGATTCCTATACGAGGGCTGAATTCATTGAAAAAGGGGGCTGGGATAAAATGCCCGGACAAGAAAAGGCTGAGTCTTCTGTAACCCAAGCGTGTGTCAAAGGGCTTGAAGTTATAATCAATAAATGAGCTAATGGAGATTGCTGTAAAAAGTGAATCATTATTTGTTTTATGTGGGTCATCTTTTTTGAATTCTTATGATGATGCGTATTTTTTATTGAAAAAGATGGTGAGGCGTTCACTTTCTGAATTTGGCTGATAACACGATTCAGAAAAAGCAGGTATATTTCCATGAACTTATTCCACCTTTATTGGAGGAGGGAAAAGGTAAGGCCAGCAATAGGCCACCCTTTTTTTGTGCACATTCAAACGGTAATTGTCAATTTTTGGAACCCCTTTTTTAGAATAGTAGTGGGCAAAGAGCAAACCATTAATTTCAGGGAATCACCATCTTTTATTTATTACAAAACTTCGCTAAAAATATTCCTGCAAAAGATAACCGTTATAAGATTTAATAGGGAGGAATATTATGGAGACTTCAAAACAAGAGCAATATAAAGAGCGATACAAAGCGAAAGCCACGCCTTGGGATACCGGAAGACCTGATTTCAATCTGGTGGAAATTGTCAATAATAGACCCATCGCGAAAGGGAAGGCCCTGGATGTCGGTTGCGGATCCGGCCATAACTCCATATGGCTGGCCCGGCAGGATTTTTCAGTAACCGGGGTGGATGTTTCCGGAATAGCCTTACAAAAAGCCCAGGAAAATGCTTCCCGGAATAATGTTAACTGCACATTTTTATTGCTTGATATTTTCGAGAAAGATATTCCCGGCCTTCCGTTTAATTTCATATTTGATCGTGGATGTTTTCATTCCTACGATTCTGATCAAGAGAGAAAAAAATTTGCGGAAAGGATAGCCTTTCATCTGGGTGAAGCCGGATCATGGTTTGTCCTTGCTGGAAGTACCGATGAACCTCCAGGTAATCCTGGTCCGCCGAAACGATCGGCAAGGGATATCGTCGTTGCCGTTGAACCGCTATTTGAGATACTCTCATTAACGGCAAGCCACTTTGAGTCCAATCGGCCAAATCCACCCAGGGCCTGGGCCTGTCTTATGAAAAAAAGATAAATAATGGAGAAATGCAATCAAACTTCCCGAGAATTCAAGAATCGGGCGATAAAGGGAAAATCCTCCTTTTGAAGGGTGCGGACGTCCAAAAGGAACCGCTCTTTCTCGATCCGCCCGATGATGGGTGGGGTAAAAGCGCGAAACCTTCTTTCCAGATCTGAACTGGATTCCTTCTCAGAAGAAAAGGCCAGAGCATAAGAATTCATGTACGACAGGGGCAGTGCCCCGCCCCCTACCTGGGAGGTGGTGGGAATAATTTTAAAGGTTATTTCCGAAGGCGCATTTTTAATAAGGAGGCGAAAAAGGCTTTTGGCCCTTTCATGGAGTTTACGCAGGGGGATACTTAATTGAGCCAGCGTCGGGATCTCTTGTAAGGCTTGTTCTTCGTTTCGATATAATTTCAAGGTGGCTTCCAGGGCGGCCAAAGTCAGTTTGTCAATCCGCAAGGCCCGATTCAAAGGGTTGCTGCGTAAGGCTTGAATATAAGCTTTCCGGCCCACAATGATTCCGGCCTGAGGTCCTCCCAACAGTTTGTCTCCGCTAAAAGTAACCAAATCAGCCCCGGCTCGGACCACCTCCACAACGGTCGGTTCTTTTTCCAGACCGAACCTGGAGACATCGATAAAACTCCCACTCCCCAAATCCTCCATGACGGGTATATTATGACGTTGTCCCAGGGCCACCAGATCTTCAAGCGGGACCTCGGTCGTGAAACCAACGATCCGGTAGTTGCTGGTATGGACTTTGAGCAACATGGCGGTATTATCGGTTATGACCGCTTCATAATCCTGCAGGTGGGTCTTATTGGTTGTACCCACTTCCCTCAAGATCGCTCCGCTGCGGGTCATGACCTCGGGAATACGGAAAGAGCCTCCGATTTCAACTAATTGCCCACGGGAGACTATCACCTCTTTCCCCTTGGCCAGGGTATCCAGGGCCAATAAAACGGCCGCAGCGTTATTATTGACTACCAGGGCAGCTTCGGCCCCGGTGAGTTCGATCAGGAGATCTTCGACATGACTATAACGGCTGCCCCGTTGCCCGGCTTCAAGATCGAATTCCAGATTGGAATAATATCGGGCCGTTGTTTGAATCTGCTCCAGGGCCGGGGCGGCCAGCAAAGATCGGCCCAGATTGGTATGGACAACCACGCCGGTTCCATTAATGACTCGTCGCAGGTGATAGGCGGCCTTGGCCTCTAATTTCATCTCTATTTCTCTCCAGAGGGTCGGGAGGTCCAGGCCGGTTTCATGACCGGAAAGGAGGGCTTTTCTTTTATCGGCCAATAACTCACGAATCACCTCTACCAGATATTTTCGCGAATTACGGGATGCCAGTTTTTCAAACTCCGGGTCTTCCAGAAACAGGGTCACCGCAGGGATGTTTTTGAGTAAGGAGGCAGGATCAAGGGGCATGGTTTTTCCTTTTTTAGATTTTTACACTTTATATCCGAGAATTTATCTTTAACTTTTATTGAGCTCAAAACCCTTTGACTTTGGCCGGTCGATACTGGATGAAAATACCGATACTGGAAACTTGATGGACTTTATCGAGAATCAAGGATCGTTTTTTGTTTTTATCCAGCATCCAGTAACCAGTATCGGTTGTTGGTTTAAGCCGGCATCCGGCATCTAACATCAGTCTTTAAGGATCGGTCTTAAGAACCCAAATTTCAAAAAGGTTTGGTTCTGCCTGTTGAGAAAATTATATTGTATTTAAAGTGAGTTGACAATTAAAAAACAATTCTTTCTTGAACCTTCATTAAAGCTGAAGTAAGGTGTGGTCCATGGAATGGAACGTTCTCCCTTTTGATTCCCGACAGGCCGATTGTTTGGCCAAGGCACTTAATCTCCCCTCTTCTGGTAGCCCAACTTTTAATCAACCGGGGTCTGTATCAGACCGATCAGGCCCGGGATTTCCTTTTTCCGACCTTACACCACCTTCCTGTCCCAGCGCTGATGAAAGATATGGATAAGGCTGTTAACCGTATCCTGAAAGCCATTCAGCAGCGGGAACGCATAGCCGTCTTTGGGGATTATGATGCCGATGGGGTTACGGCCACAGCCATCTTGATTTATTTCCTAAAACCCTTTTTCCCGGATATTCTTTTCTATATCCCTCACCGGGTCCGTGAGGGCTACGGTTTATCCATTCCCGGAATCACAAAGCTCAAAGACCAAGGGGTTTCTCTGATCATCACTGTGGATTGCGGCATTTCCGGTCATCAAGAACTTGAATGGGCCAAGCATCAAGGGCTTGATGTCATTGTCACGGATCATCACCAAATTTCCAAGAAAGGAATCCCTTCCGCTGTTGCGGTCCTTAATCCCAAACAAGAGGGTTGCAACTTTCCTTTTAAAGAACTGGCTGGAGTGGGCGTGGCCTTTTATCTGATGATTGCATTACGCCAGGCTTTGGATTTACAGGGTTTTTTCCCAAAGGGCAAACCCAACCTGAGGGCCTGTCTCGATCTGGTCGCCCTTGGCACAGTGGCCGATGTGGTGCCTTTGCTGGGCGTCAATCGTATCCTGGTCCGGGAGGGTTTGAATGTCTTGGCCCGAACCCAGCAACTTGGGGTGGCGGCCTTAAAAGAGATTTCCGGCATTCCACCCGATAGAACGCTTTCGTCTTTTGATATCGCCTTTCGTCTGGCCCCGAGAATCAATGCCTTGGGACGGATGCAGGAGGCCGAGGGAGGTGTCCGGTTATTGACCACCGACGATCTAACCGTGGCCAGGGAACTGGCCCAACTGATGAACCAGGAAAACAGCCGCCGTCAGGTGATGGAGCAAGTGATGCTCAAGGAAATTGAAGCCCGCCTGCAAGCCGGAGATGAATTGGACCAAAGAAAAAGTCTGGTTTTGGGGGCCGAATCCTGGCACCGGGGTATTTTGGGATTAGTAGCTTCCAGGTTAGTGGAACAGTTGTCCAAGCCGGTCTTTTTATTTACACTGGAAGGTGATATCGCCCATGGTTCCGGTCGCAGTGTGGAGGGATTTCATTTGTTTAAGGGATTAGAAAAACTAGAAGAATTTCTGGTGAGCTTTGGGGGCATGCGGCTGCCGCCGGGGCCACGCTGTTGATTAAAGACCTTCAATCTTTTCAACAAGCCCTTGAATCCCTGGTTCAAGATTCGGTATCAGAAACCGCTTTTATTCCAACACTCACCATAGAAGGAGAGATAGATTTTCCCGATTTGGTAAAAGAAATGGTCCCTTTCTCCCTCAACTGGGACCTTTTGGAGCAAAAAACCCGGAACCACTCCTGGCAACCAGACAAGTCCGGGTCAAATCCCAAAGGGTGGTCGGCAAGAAACATCTTCGTTTAAGGCTGGAACAAAAAGGGATAGCGGTGGAAGGCATCGGATTCGGATTGGGAAATATGAAACTGGAACCTGGTGAATTCATCGACCTGGCCTATACCCCGTTTATTTCCGAATACGGGGCCACTCCAAGCCTGGAATTGCGGATCAAGGATATTAAAAATTCATCTTCAGAAACTTTCGGAAAATGAAAATAAAAACCTATTAAGACGTTGTAATAATTAAACTATTGTAAAATAAAGTTTTTTCTTTCCAGACGCTAAGAAAACGGAGAGAATTGTTTTTAGGTAGTGCCCTGAGAAGCAAGATGAATAAAATTTAAATCTCCCCTATGCCCTCGTTTTTTTTATTTCTCTTTGAGCCTCTTGCAAAAGTCCAGCGATGTCATTCCGGCGAAAGCAGGAATCCAGTCTTTTCAATGCATTTCGGACACCGGCTTTCGCCGGTGTGACGAAATTTGAGAGATTTGAGTGAACCTCTCTTTGTAAAACGATTTCTGAATGGATTGAAAAACGTTCCCTTTCTTTCGAAGGTGTTGAAAAAGGTTTTATCAAAACAGCTAAGGAGTTTCCACTTTCCCAGGAATGAGACGGGAATTACCTTCTCTAAAAGGAAATGCAAAGGTCACTAATGGTATACTGCTTCCCATTAATGGAATACTGCTATCCACTATGGGTAGTAAGAAAATTACCTCTTTTTTTTATGTGTATTATTAATATATTACACAAAAAAAAATTGGCACAAGTGTTGCATATTAAATTAATAGAACATGATAATTTTTATGCTAAGAATTTTAGGAAAAACCGTATGAAGGAGGGCAAGAGAAAAAAAGTTCTCCTGAAGGGGCTGGGCAAAGTCTATGAAAAAGGAAAAACTGCTATTAGTCGATGGTAAGGACCTTACTGTCTAATTATGAAGAATAAAACCAACATGAATAATAACTTTAGAGCTTAAAACTATATAGATTGACAAATAAAAAAATATACCTAATAATTTAATAAAAGAAGGAGGAGGTTATATAAAATGGGAAATATAAAGATAGTGGGTTTTTTTTCGGCAATTGTGTTGCTTTTCCTTATAACCAGTGGAGCGTATGCCTACGATTTCAATGATGATAATCGCTAGTGGAGGCCTTTATTGGCAATTCTGCCACGGGCCAGTGGGGAGATCGTATCGGTCATAAGGACATATACGAAACCTCTGGGGCAAATTTGTCTGGCCACATTTTTACCATTTTTACCAATTGGAACCCCGATAAAGATGGTGATTTGAGCAGCTCCACCTTTGACGGCATCTAATAACCGCTGATCTTTTCATTGATAATAATTCGGACGGGACATTTGACTATGCCATTCGGTTGGATACTTTAACCGGACTAGGAACGGTCTTTGACATCACCTCCAAGACTGACTATTTAAATTCTCGGCACTAGTTAGTGGTCACTGGATTAACTTACGCAGGCCTATACGGTTTACCGACGTCAAACTTCACGTGGCCTGTTTATGCAACACAAGGCGATTCGGGTTCGGAAATACCCGTTATTTGGACTTATGGCAGCCTCACTGGAAGCCATGGAAACAATCATAATGTGGACAATCAGGTTGCCGTGAATCTTTCCGGATTGGAACTTGGAGATAACTGGTCTTTTTTTTGGGGGTACCGGCATCTGTTCCAATGATGCTTTTGCCGGGAATGTGTCAGTACCGGAACCCAGTATCCTGCTCTTTCTCAGCGCTGGTTTGATAGGATTGGGAGGACTCCGGAGGAAGTTCAAAGGGTAACCCATAAGGATTCCCGATTTCCTTGAAAAAAAGCAGGGTTTATATAGCGAGCTGATCGCTTAAGGTGTTTAAGAAGTGAAAAAAGGCCTTGAATCGCAATGGTTCAAGGCCTTTTCTTTTGGGAAAAAAACATTCAAGTACTCGGGGACGGTTGTCTTTAGTTTGAAATTAGGATTTGAAGGTCTCACCGTCTCCCGGTTCTATCTTCATGATTCGTGGTGTCACGCCCCAAAGGTCGGGGCATGGCTGCTTAGTTCACTCAGGCCATTCCAGCCAGTCCATCAAAGGAACTAATGTGTTCTTGTGTTCGGCCAAAGCCCTCAGTTTTTCATCTCGGCGTAACAACCGCCAAACCTGGCTGCCGTGCCATTGTAGTATATCTTTTATACGTTTAGGGTAATAGAAATAAACTCTCAGGGAATTGGCGCTCACCGGATAAAGCCGGGACATCAATTCCGGAGGAGGAAAAACCCTTTTTAAAAAAAGCGCGGCCTTTTTCCGCAAACCGGCCGTGTCCCCAGATGCGGGCCATATCGGTAGTAAAGGACAGGAGATCAGGGTCCTGGGTTTTTTCAAAAATCAGTCTCTTGGCCATTCCCAGATAGGGTTCCTTAAAATCATCGGATCGCATGGCCGTCAACAGGTCCTCAGGCACGGAGGCTTTTAATAATTCAACCACAAGTCTCAAGGTAAGATAAACGGATTTCTCGATGCCCCATTGCCGACTGCGAAACAGGATTTGGTCCCAGTCCATCTCTTTTTCATAGTGGTCGAATGGTCTCGGAAAGGTCGCATAAAAATCTTAATCCGTTTTCAAACAAGTGGTCTTTGAAGGTATGTAAACAAAGATGTAATAATAGGTCTTCCGGGGCTTGGACCCAAATGGCGCCGTTGCCGATGACGGCCGGCCGGGCCCTTTCCCACTGGCCTTCCAGATCTATATCGAAAGGATAATCGGCTCGAATGAGCGTCCAATGGATTTCCACATATAATTCTTTTCCGGGTAACCGGTAGGCAAAATGACGATTTCTTTCTGTGACTTGCCGGTCATCCCCCACCGGCCTGTAGCCCAAGCCCAATAATATTTCATCAACTTTCAACAAATCCTTTTCTTTGACCAAAAGGTCCAGATCACACATGGGCCGCAGGGCGATGTTTCCATAAACCAGTTCGGCCAGATGGGCGCCTTTAAGGGCCATCACCGGAATATGGTTCTTCCCCATGACCTCCAGCACCTTTCCCAGCCCTTGATAAAGATTCATGTTCCGGCTGGCATTTTGGAGGTAGAGGCGACGGAGCCTCCGCCTCACCCTGTCCGGGATAGGGGCGTCGGGTGGGAAAGCCTTTAAACGTTGGTAAAATAAAGGTGTAAGGCTATGCCGGCTCGATTTTGCAATAAGAGCCTCCCAGTCGGAATCGGAGAGACTTTCAAGGAGGTTTGGTTTTGGTTCCTCGGTATCCAGGCGAAGGAAATAGAGGAGCAATTCATCGGTTTGAGATATCGGCATTCAACCCCTCCGTATCGTCAAGCCCTTACCGATAATATTGGGCCTGGGTTTCAAACAACCGGGCATAGGTTCCTCCCGTCTTCATCAGGTCTTCATGGCGGCCTTCTTCGATGATTCTTCCTTCCTTCAATACAAAAATCCGGTCAGCCATCCTGACCGTGGAAAAGCGATGACTGATCAGGACGGCAGTCTTACCGGCGGCCAATTGACGGAAATTTTGGAACACCGTATATTCACTTTCAGCATCCAGGGAACTGGTCGGCTCGTCAAGCACGATAATGGGTGTATCGCGGATAAAGGCCCTGGCCAGGGCCACCTTTTGCCACTCACCGATGCTGAGCTCTTCCCCGTTTTCGAACCATTTCCCCAAGGTCGTTTCATAGCCGTAAGGCAGCGAGGTAATGACTTCGTCCGCCCCGGAACTGCGGGCAGCGGAGATGACCCTTTCATGGTCAAGAGGAAGGGAGGTGTTTCCAAACCAAATATTCTCCCTGGCCGTCGAATGATACTTGGCATAGTCCTGAAAAATGACGCTGATCTCCCGCCTAAGCGAGGTTATGGCAAACCGGCGCAGATCTGATTCCATCGAAGCGGATATTTCCCGAAGTCGGGTCGTATAACCGGCACAGTAATTTAATTAAAGTGGTCTTACCCGAACCGTTTTCACCGACCAGGGCCACTACCTCTCCGGTTCTGATATGCAAGGTGATGTCTTCCAGGACCTTTCTGGTCCCGGCAGGGTACTGAAACCCGACCTGATCAAAGGCAATGTCGGTTTTTAACGGCCGGGGGACAGGGTCTGCCGGCGAGGGGTCTATGATCTTATTTTTTAGGTTCAGAAACTCGTAAAGATTGGAAAGGAACAGATTGTCTTCATAAAGTCCGGCCAGACCGCTCAACATTTCCTGAAGAAACCCCTGCCCACGTTGAAAAGCCTGAAAATACATGACCAAGTCACCCAAGGTGATGCTTCCGTTCACCGCCCGATAGGCAATAAAGGCATAGGATCCGTAGATGGCCAGGGTAGCAAAGGCTTGAGCCACCAGATCCCCTACCGAACGGTTAAGGGCGATTCTCAGTTTGCCGCGACGAAGTTTCTGACGCAGATCGAGAAAGCGTTGCCTGAACAAGGGTCCGAGATCAAACAGACGGAGCTCTTTGGCATGACTGCTTCCGGTAAGTATCCAGTTATAATACCGGGCTTGCCGTTCCGTGGAAGTTTGTTCCCGTTGCCAGTCAAACATCTTGCCGGAATATATAAGACGTACGACAACGCCGGGAATGACGGCCAGAAAGAGGATGATGGTGATGCTCCAGTGAAAGGAAAAGAGCAGTCCGGCCAGGGCCAACAGGGCAAGGCCATTCTGGCCGATCCGGCCTAAACCGCTAACAATATGGGTGGGGCGAAAGGGGGCCTCCCGTTGAGCCCGGTGGAGCGTGTCGTGGTATTGCGCACTCTCGTAGTATTCCAGATCCACCTGGATTGATTTGGCATGGAGGACGTCCTGCATGTGATCCGTAATAACCTGAGACTGCGCTTCGCTGATCAAACCCGCTATCGAGCGGGTCAAAACAGTCAGCAGGGTCACGACACCCATAAGGCCGATAAGAAAAACCACCCGTCTGAAAACAAATCCCTTATCCGGAGCCGCCAACCCTGAAGAGACCGCATCTACCGTG
This sequence comes from uncultured delta proteobacterium, assembly GCA_963782435.1. Taxonomy (GTDB): domain Bacteria; phylum Desulfobacterota; class RBG-13-43-22; order RBG-13-43-22; family RBG-13-43-22; genus RBG-13-43-22. The sequence continues at coordinate 231,500 of CAWAKF010000018.1, read as the reverse complement.
AGCTTCATCAGATAAAGGGGTAATAAAGGTAACACCCCCTGCACCACCCAAAGAACTCCATTGGCGATGGTCCAGCCCTTGGTGCTTTGCCAAACAAAATAGAGGGCCCGCCCCAGTCGCAATGGGCTTAGTATGTTGAATCCTTCCCCAGTCGTTTGCTTCTGGGAGTTATTCATGGGAAGGAACCGGCTGTATCGACCGGTCTTGGGTGATCGGGACGGGTTGAAACCGGTTTATTTCAGTGCCCTTCACGATGGTTTTTCTCAAGCACCCGTTCCATCTCTTTCCAAAAGGGGCCGTTTAGGCTGATGTGCAGTAAGTTAGGTGGCACTGACCGGGACAAGGCGCAAAGATTATTGAACCATTCGAGGTGAAGGGCCCGAGTTTCTTCAGGACTTAAACCTCTGGCCATCAGATTGGAAGCCTGCCGGGCTGAACTCAGCAAGTGGATGACCCCCTGACCGTTACCCAAAGGGGCCACTTGGTCTTCATCGGCCTGGGTGAGGAAAAATATTCCTCCCAGGGGAACGGCCTTTTGTACATCCCACTCTCCCCCGGGTCCATCCCATAAAAACCGGCTCCAGGTGGGCCAAGGATGGGCCCAGTAGTTTTTTTGCGAATCCCGGACAATGAGGGTAAGATCGTCAGATAATGACCTCCAAGGGGGAGGCAGCCGGTTGCTGGCGGTCGTCTTGCCGGTCCCCCCAGGCGCGGCCAGGACGACTCCCAGGCCGTTCCATTCAGCCAGGGCCCCGTGCAGGAGAATCCCTCCGCCTGTTTGAGCCTGGCGAGCAAGGATGAGGGATAGCTGGGCCAGATGAATAAAACGCTCGATTTCGCTATGCCAATGACGCAGCGGGCAAACCGATACTCCATGGTCTTCAGATGGGTTCAGGGGGTACAGCCCGGGTAGAAAAGTCCGCGTATGTTCTCCATCGACAAGAACCAATAATTGATGCCGTAAAGATTCATCAGAGCATTCGACAGGCGAAAGTTTTTTCGTTTTGAATTCGGATGAGCCCAAAGGGGCCGAATAATCCGATAGGCTTAGCTGCATGGCCTCCCCGAATTGTGAAACCATTGAGGCCGCCTGCGCATCACCGGCGGAAAAGGACCAAAGGCTTCCATCCGCTAATTTCAAATCATACCGATGGGCACCAAAAGAAGACATAGGTTGTATCTTGCATCAAGACAGCCTTGATTGTGACTATTATTTATTAAGTTTGAGTGAAGGGACTCCCGCCTTGCCGGTGCCACCCCCCCAGTTGTGCTGGAAGTTGCGACGCTCCCGATGGTGCAATCTGCTGGTTAATACTATTTTACACCTCAATAATTAGATATAATCCGGCGCCACAAAATAAATGCCCCATACCGACGAGAACAAAGTCTTGCTCCGATTAAGTTTCGGGAATACCACCGTTAAAACAAGTTACTGTGGCATTGTTCCCTACTGTGCAGTCTTCGACAGCGCTGCCTGCTACGCATGGGGGTCCCGCGCCAGCGGCTTTATCAACTTTATCCAATCTGACAACGACCGGGGTTTCATACCTGGGTTTTTCTTCTTTTTTTCCGTTGACTTAGCCATAAACCATCCTCCTCTTTTAATTCAAATTAGGTTATGTCTGGCACATTCCGAGAATATTGATCCAATAATTTGGTTTCATCCCGACGATTCACAACTTAAAGGAGCCCACGGGTAGCTTATTCCCATCTACCATCAAACGAAAGGGGCGACGGATCTCCCATTGCTGCCGGTGGTGATCATAACGGCCTATGATGCGTTGGCCCAGAAGAATACAGGGCCGTCCGATTCCCCTGTCTTGGAAGACCACAATCTTGGGCCGAAGTCCGGCCGGCAAGAGAGTAGCCAAAAACCTCCAATGGGTTAAAGCATGATAGAAAGAATGTAGCAAATAAGATATATTCTTGTCAAGATTGCCTCTCCAGGGATTTAAACGGCCGATCAGTCGACCCCGCCTTCCCCCGGCTACGGCTCGATTTTTTCTGCCTTGCCGGGCTGCAACCACTCTGCCGGTGATGTCCGCGGGCAGCAGGACAAAGGGATCGTCCCTGCGGTTATTGTCTCCGCGGGTGACAATACCTTTCAAAGTCAAAAGGACGATCCGGTGTACAACGATCTGATAGTTCCCGGGGGAGCGGAAAGCGACTACATCGCCGACCTGTAAGGGACGGTTGCCATAAGGTTCGATCTCCAACATCACCGGCTCCCTCAGCGTCGGGTTCATGCTGGTTCCGACATAGGCGGCAAGAAACGGCCCCCCGTTCTTGAGCTTGGTCCCCATCTTATATCCTTCGAAAATTAGAATTACAGATTCCCCAGCCGAGAGGCTGGAAAAAGTCCAGCCTCTTCCGCCTGGGCACAAAACCAGAATGGAGAAAATAAGTTGCCGGATCTGTAGTAGTTCTGGGCCACACAGGACCCCAGACAGCGCCCTTTCATCAAACAGCGGCTACATACGCCCTCCAACCCCTCAGGTAGTTTTTCCCGCAGGGCTTTCAAGACCGCATTTTCCTGCCAGACCCTTTCTAAGGGATCTTCACCGATTCGACCGAAGACCAGGTCCGGAACCTGTTCACCGATGCCACACAGGGCATAGGTACCGTCGGCGAGCACGCCCAGGATTCCGAGGATCCCGCAAAGGCCGCACCCATTGCCGTTGGCTATTCGGCTTAAGGCCCGGAAGGCCTGTGGAAAATCAAAAAAGAGTCTCAGCCCGGTTTTGGGGGCCAGTTCACGTTCCACATATCGTCCCAATTGAATGAGTTCCCCAACGGTTAAGATCTCTTGAACCTGATGCAACTTTTCCCCCCGGGCCGTAGGCTGAACCACATTAAACTTCACCGAGGCGGCACCCATTTCCTCGGCCATACGGATCACTGCTTCCACTTGGTCGGCGTTGCTGCGCATAACCGTGAAAATGATCTGAGGCCGGATTCCGGTATTTGTCAGGTTTTTTATGCCCCTTATGGCACCCTCAAAAGACCCGGGTACCCCCCGGACCCATTCGTGGGTGGCCGCATCGGTTCCGTCAAGGCTCACGGAAACAAAACGTTTGGCCGATTTGGCAATCTCCCTGGCCATTTCAGGCGTACATAGCAACCCATTGGTTTCGATAGTCAGAGACAACTCCTCTTGCCGGACTATCTCCAATAACCTTTTAAAGTGAGGATGCAGCAATGGCTCTCCACCAGTCAGCTTGACGCCCTTCAAACCCAGAGGCTTTGCTTCCTGGATGGCTTTTTCAAAAAGGTTCACTGGAAGGGTCGGATAACGGAATCCCGTTGTATCAAATTTGGGGGCCAACCAGCAATGGCGGCAGGCCAGATTACAGCCTTCGGTCAGGTAAAAATAAAGTTGGTTGAGAGAAGGGACCCCCGTGTGCCTGGTTCCTTTTTTTATTTCCTTGTTTTCCTGGCTCATAGAATCGAGCCCCCTTCTTCCAGAAAGCGGCGTAAACAGGCATCCGGACTGGGGTGATCGACTTGGCCGGTCAAGGAATAGGCCAACCCCGGACAGTTGCCCGTGCAATATGGCCGGTAAAAACAGTCCGAGCAGTATTCGAACTCCTTTAATGGAATTTTATGACGCTGCCGCATTTGATTCAAGATCGGGTTGTGCTGCCAAATCTCCAATAACGAATCATGGTTGATATGCCCAAGTTCCAAATGGGGGAGCATGAGACAGGGGATGACCGCCCCATCGGAGCGCACGGCGATTTTGTTGCTTGGGCAGCCGCAAGCAGTCAGTCGTCCTCCGTTGGGGAAGGCCGGTGCGTTTTGAGCCCTGGCTTCTTCCATTTTCTTCCACATGCGCCCTTCAGCCAAGGGCCCTGCCGTTGCCGAGATACGACCCTGATAGTTATCCGTGAGGTCAAGTAACTGTTCCATGGCTTTCATTCGCTCTTTAATAGTCAAAAGAACGTCCTCTGCGTTCAAGCGGCAGGTCCCCAAATACCCGGCGGAATTGGTCCCGAATCCCGGCAGGCCAAGTTCCTCAAGAAGCAAAGAGGAGATGGCTCTTAAATCATGGACATTGTGCCGGTGAATGGTAACCCGGGCTGCAACATGAACACCATGACGTTGTAGGGTTCGGATACTTCGAATGGCCCCTTCAAAGGACCCTTTCCCCCGGCAGACATCATGGGTATCTGCACTGGAACCATCCACTGATATTTGGACATAATCGCAGCGGCCGGTGCGGGCAAGAAAAGCCGCGATCTCATCATCGATGAGCGCACCGTTGGATAAAAGGGAGAAACGCATTCGATTATGTATAATCCCCTCAAGAAGAGAGGGCAAATCCTTGCGGATGAAGGGCTCTCCGCCGGCCAGAACAACACTCATGACTCCAAGCAATCCCAGTTCATCAAAGAACTTGAGCCAATCGTTGGTGGGCAGGTCCCGGTATTTTACCGAAGGGTTGTGGAAGAAGTAGCAATAACGGCAACGCAGGTTGCATTTCGCGGTGATTTCCAGGTCCAGGATACGGGGTGCCCGCATGACCATCGCAGAATTTGTTTCTGACCCGACCTCACATTGGTCAGTCATCGGCTGTTGGTCTCCAGTTCATATCCCACAAAACCCTCTTCGGTCAGCGTATTCACAAAGGTGGTGATTTCCTCAAGGACGTTTTCGGGTACATCCTCAAAGCAGTCTTTGATCTCGGAAGCGATTTCTCCCAGACTGGATTTCCCATCCATCCCTTTCCACACGGCCACACCTACCGGATTAATTCCCAAGGCCCTGGCGGTGTCAGGGTTGAAAAGTATAGCCCAGTCATCAAATTCTTCACGAAGAACGACTAACGGATTGGTAAAGGGTTTGTCTCTTCGGCTTATCATTACGAAATCCTTTCCTAAATGATAAATTTGATAATAAATTCTTTTGATGGGTAGAGTATAAGGGAAGAAGAAGAAGGGGGCAAGGGGAAAAAAGGCCTGAAAACGTTTGGGTTGGTTGTCATTTATACCGAATTAACGTTGTACTCTTCTATATTATCCAAGTTGGCAATGAGGGTCGCCTAAGCCTGATTGATGAATCGATTTTACGATGTGCCATAATGACAATACTGATCTATTTGGAATTGGCCTTTCATTTGGAATACTTCAATATTTTCGATCCCTTCTTGAATAGAAATGGGACAATATCCGGGTGGTTCGACTCTTCAAGAAAATACAAATCGGCTAAGGCTTAACCCTTGAACAGCGGCCAATGGTGGAATATAGGAGAAGTGTTTTATGAATAAGGGATAATTTTCTTTCGAATGAAATAAATCATCAATTGAATCTAAATTGAGCAGGATATCCATTTTTCGCAATGTATTTAGTCGTCTACTCTAAACACATGCGTTTAACAATGTCTAACTCAGAATGGAAGTTAATTGATAAATAAAATGAATGTTAAATAAAGCTTGACAATAAATCCAACCTATGGTTTAAATTAAGTTTATTTTCAATTTGAGGGGATGTGGTATCTATGAAAAGAACTTTTCAACCCAGCAATTTAAAGCGTTCCCGAACCCATGGTTTTTTAGTAAGAATGAGCACGGCCGGGGGACGTAAAGTGATAAAAAGAAGGCGGGCCAAGGGAAGAAAGAGGCTTTCCGTCTGATTAACAGGAACGAGTTTTTTTTATCAATTCGATGAAACCGTTTCCTTTTCCCAAAGAAGTTAGGATACTGAAACGGAGTGATTATATCCGGAGATCAAAAACCGACCGAAAAATGGCCTTTCCCCATTTTGGGGTGATTATTAAAATCAATCAATTGGGGCAAACCCGTTTAGGTTTGACGGTCGGAAAAAACGCAGGGGGAGCGGTCCAAAGAAATCGGATCAAACGTCTTTTACGGGAATTTTTTAGAAAGTCCAAACATAAGTTTCCTCCTTCCCGGGATATCATAATCATTGCCTTAAAAGGATCAGACCCATTAACGTATCGTCAGGTTTTCGAAGAATTATCCCCCCTGTTGGTTTGATGGGACTTTTGGCCCAAGGCCTTCAGGGATTTTTTTTATTCGGGATACGGGTGTATCAAAAAGTCATCTCCCCCATTTTTCCATCATCCTGCCGGTTTTACCCCACCTGTTCTGAATATTCATTCCAGGCTATTCAAACATATGGGTTGATCAAAGGATCATTTCTGGCCATGAAAAGAATTGGGAGATGTCATCCCTTCTGTTCGGGCGGACCGGACCCATTACCCTAAAGACGTTTCTTATTATATTTTGGAGTAGTTATGGAAAAAAATGCAATAATAGCTTTCGTACTTTCTATGGCCGTTTTCGGCGCCTATTTTCTATTTTTCAGTCCTAAAGAACCCCCCAAACCTCCCAAGGATCAAGTAACCCAGGTAGTTCCGGCCCGGAAGGAATCTCCCACAGTCCCTGCTGCAACTGAAAAGGAAACCCCAACCCCCCCTGCCATGAAGACAGATGCCCCTAAACAATCTGGGCGAGATATCGTTGTCAAAAACAAACAATTTGAAGCGGTTTTTTCAGAAGAAGGTGCGGTTCTGAAAAGTCTTAAATTGTCAGCATACAAAGAAAATTTGGGGGGAAAAGATCCCAAAGAAATGATTCAAAGCGATCAATCGGCCACTTTTCCCCTGCAACTGGAGTGATCAAAAAAACCCAGCCGGAAGTCGGCCAGGTACGATTTTTGGCTGACAAGGATTCCTTGAACTTAGACCCCGACCATTCCAAGGGAACGGTGTCTTTTCGCTGGTCCTCGAAACAGGGTTTGACCGTCATCAAGACCTATACCCTATCCTACGATTCCTACCGGATCGACCTGGATATTCAAGTGATCAACAACACCACCCATCCCTTGGATGATAACTTGGCCCTGGTTTTGGAAAACCGGTTTCCTCCGTCTACCAGTAATTCTCGAGCCTTTCAAGGGGCCTTGCGCTTTATTGACGGGAAATATAAAGAAACAGCCCTTGGAAAAATTGACAAGGAAGAAGTTTTGACCGGGAAGATCAAATGGGGGGCTTTGGCCGATACCTATTTTATGGGAGCCATCGTACCCTTGGAGGAACAACAGATCGTCAGTCTTAAGATGTCCAAACCTGCTCCGGAATTTTTAAAAATGACTTTTGTAGCCCCCCCTTGGACCTTGGCCCCTAAGGAAGAAAAACAGATCCGGTATGCCCTCTATTTCGGGCCGAGAGATACTCGAATCTTACAGCCCCTGGGATTGGAGCTGGAAAAAGCGGTCAATTTCGGATTTTTTGATATCATATCCAAACCGTTATTATGGGTCCTCCGCTTTTTTAACGGATTTCTGAACAATTATGGTTGGTCCATCATCATCTTGACCATTCTGGTTAAAATCCTTTTCTGGCCCTTGACCCATAAAAGTTACAAATCCATGAAGGATATGCAAAAACTTCAGCCCAAAATCGCCAAGTTAAGGGAAAAATATAAGGACAATAAGGAAAAACTGAATCAGGAGACCATGGCCCTTTATAAGACCTATAAGGTCAATCCTATGGGCGGGTGTCTTCCCATGGTTATTCAAATCCCGGTCTTTTTTGCCTTATATAGTTTGTTGGGCTATGCCATTGAACTCAGGCATGCCCCATTTTTTTTGTGGATCAACGATCTTTCAGCTCCCGACCGACTCCCCATAGGAATCCAAATTCCTTATGTGGGCAATGGAATCCCGGTTTTAACGCTGCTTATGGGCGCCTCGATGTTTATTCAACAAAAAATGACTCCGACCACCGGTGATCCGACACAAGCAAAAATGATGCTTTTTTTGCCGGTTATTTTTACCTTTATGTTTATTAATTTTGCAGCCGGTCTGGTTCTTTATTGGTTGGTCAATAATGTCCTTTCCATTGGACAGCAATATTATATCAATAAATATGTTAACTGAACAAAAGCGGAGGTGATGACTTATGGCATCCCTTGAAACAGAAGGAAAATCCATCGAAGATGCGGTTGATGCAGCTTGTGAACAATTGAATGTTCCCAGGGAAAAATTAGAGATTGAAGTCCTCAATTCCGGATCCACCGGAATCTTCGGTATCATGGGTTCCAAAAAAGCTCGGATTCGGGCAACGGTTAAAGAAGAAGTACCGGAGATCGTTACTGAAACACAGGCCCTGAATCAACCCACATCTGAATCAGTTCCCGCTTTACAATCTGAAATTGATATGATTGCCGAAGCCACAACTTTGACCCGGGATCTCCTTAAACTGATGGGATTAGAAACCACCTTTCAAGTCGAAAAGGAAAGGGAAACCATCCATATCAAGATTGAAGGGGATACCGGCGGGCTGTTGATCGGAAGAAGGGGACAGAACCTGGATGCCCTGCAATATTTAATCACTCGAATCCTGAATCGAAAAGGTCCGGAAAGGACAAAAGTTGTTCTGGACAGTGGGGACTATCGAAACCGCCGGAAAAGTTATCTGGAGGAACTGGCCCTTAAGATGGCTGCCAAAGCTAAGCAGACCGGAAAACCGGTGGTTATAAGCCCGTTAAATGCCCATGACCGTCGTATTGTTCATTTAACCCTTGAAAAAGACAAAAGTCTCAAAACCATCAGTCGGGGCGAGGGACACCTAAAAAAAATGGTTATTTTTGCGGCTAAAAAAGATCGTTCCGAAACACCCATCCCCGAACCGGAAACATAAAAAGGCCGGCATAAGGTCTGAGGTGTAAGGTTGAGGGTTTCAAATCGCAACTGGATCAAACAGCCGATACCGGATGCTGGTTTCTTGATACTGGATAAAAACAAAAAGCGAGACTCGATTCTGGATAAAGTCAATTCAGTATCAAGTATCCAGTATCATTCCTGGAGGATCGAAATCAAGAACCAAAATTCAGTTATATTTGGTTAGGCCTTTTTCTTTTATACCGGACACCTTTCACCTTATACCTTGAACCTTTGTTTCACCAATGTCCACTCAAGACACCATTACCGCCATCTCCACCCCGGTAGGAATAGGAGGGGTCGGGATCATCCGGATCAGCGGTCCCCGGGCGGTTGCTATAGTCCAACCCCTTTTCCCTTCTATCCTTTCTTGGGAGAGCCTTCCATCTCATCATCTGATCCTGGAAAACATTATTGATCCTGCCTATGGAACGGTTGTGGATCAAATCCTGTTAGCTTACATGAAAGCCCCCCAAACCTATACCCGGGAGGATGTGATCGAAATCAACTGTCATGGAGGGCCGTTAGTCTTACAAAAAGTATTGGAATTGGTATTGCGGCGAGGTGCCCGCCTGGCCGAGCCTGGAGAGTTCACCCTGAGGGCTTTTTTAAATGGACGGATCGATCTGACTCAAGCCGAAGGCGTCATTGAATTGATTCAGGCTAAAACCGATCAGGCCCTGGAGAAGGCCAACAAACTCCTCCAGGGGGATTTGCACAACCTTTTGTTAGGGGTACAGGAACAACTATTGACCTTATTGGCCCTGTTGGAGGCTGCCATCGATTTTCCCGATGAGGAATTGGAAATCTTAAATCGCCAGGAATGGAATCGGTTTTTACAAGACCGGTGTTTATCTCCGCTATCACAACTAATCCAAGGGTACGAAGCCGGCCGACCTTTTAGAGAAGGGGTTGCCCTGGTTATTGTCGGCAAACCGAATGTCGGGAAATCCAGTTTATTGAATACACTTTTAAAAGAGGACCGGGCCATTGTCACTTCTATCCCGGGGACTACCCGGGATACGATCGAAGAAATCATCTTTCTCAAAGGTCTGCCTTTCCGCCTGGTGGATACCGCAGGTATCCGCCGGGGAAGGGATGAGATAGAGGAGGCCGGGATTGAGCGAACCCGGGGAAAAATAAGAGAAGCCCAGATCGTGTTATTTTTAATCGATATCTCCAATTGTATAGAAGAAGAAGACCGAGCCATTTTTTTAGAAATCGAGGATAAACCTTTGTTGATCGTTCTCAATAAGATGGATCTCCCCGCGGTTGTCTCAATAGGAGAAGTGGAAAAAAATTTTCCCGATCGGGCCATGCTTTCCATCTCAGCCCGTTATGGTCAGGGAATTGAAACCCTGAAAGAAAGACTCCATCAACTCTTTATCCAAACCCACCCCCCTGAGACCTTGCCTGATCTCATTCCCACCGTCAGACAAAAGCAGATTCTCGAACTGATGGTTGAGGCTTTAATCAGGGCTTATCAATTGAATGAACAAAACCAGTCTCCTGAATTTATTGCTCCCGAACTTCAAATAGCCCTGGATGAATTGGGCTCTTTGATCGGAAGAACTACCACCGAAGATGTTTTGGACCGGGTCTTCAGCCGGTTTTGTATTGGGAAATAATACTTCGATAATTGCTGTCCTATGTGTTAAGCAATGGTTTTTTTAGCCGGGTGAGATCAGAGGGACCGAAGGCGGGTTGGCCTTTTTTTTGACCGTATTTTTCAAAACTGTAGTCAGAAAAAAGAAATGAATAGTGTTTAATGGACCGCAGTCAAATAGAAAATGCCTTCTAGAAAAAAACCTGACATTATCGAAAACTTTGATCCGTCCGAATGCAGGCTTTTGCTGAAAAGGGGAGCTGAATCCTTAGGAATAGCCTTATCCTCCCGACAGTTAGAGCAGTTTATGAATTATCTGGATTTGTTAAGCAAATGGAACCGGCACATCAATCTGACCGGACTTCGATCCTGTCGAGAGATTATCCTTAAACATTTTCTGGATTCCCTTACCCCTCTACCTTATATTTCCAATAAAGCGCGGGTATTGGACTTGGGATCGGGGGCTGGATTTCCAGGACTGCCGATCAAAATTGTCCGTCCCAATCAACCGGTCACCTTAATTGAAGCCTCGGCCAAGAAAGTCAGTTTTTTAAAAGAAGCGGCCCGGCATTTAATGCTGGGTTCCCTTTCTATCTACCAGACCTTTCTGGGGGGAGGTCCCTCCCATCTCTCGGACACTGATTTTTTCGATATTATTATTCTCCGGGCTGTAGGAAAAACTGTAAACCTCTTAACCGTGGCCGATCCTTATTTGATGCCCGGGGGAAAGATATTATTTATGAAAGGGCCGAAGGGGCCTCAAGAGATATCCGCTCTGAAGGCCCAAATTAATGATAAGGGTTTTCAAGAAGAAGCGCCGATTGTTTTGACTCTGCCGTTTTTGGAGCAGGAAAGGTATTTGATCTTTTTAACCAAAGGGGAGGCACAAAAAAGCTGACCGAGCGGAACTGGATAGAACTGCCGATACTGGATACTTGATATTGGATTAAGGGATTGAGGGATTTAGGAATTGAGGGATTGAAGGTACTTATTTGAATTAAAAAATCAGGAATGTCTATTTCCCCAATCCCTTAATTCCTTAATTCCTCAATCCCTTAATTTAAATTCAATTCCTCAATCCCTAAATTTAAGTCTCCAGCATCCAGCATCATTTTACAAAATGGTTGGCTAACCTTTGGGAGATTGGATTTTGGGATGACTTCCCGGTTTTCGAAACTTTTTAAAATAGGTTTCTAATTTTTCCCTGATCAAATAGGCGATCAATACTGCCAGCAATGAACCTCCAATGACCATCCCCAAGAGCCAATAATTTTTTTCCCGGACCAGATGCCCCTGAATGGTCAAGATCACAGTGCCTAAAAAACGTCCGGCTGTAGATATGATCAGGAAGGTTTTCAGGTCCATGTGGCCCAATCCTAATATATAACACAAATAATCTTTGGGAAAACCGGGGATCAAAAAAAGCAAAAAGGCGATCCAGGTCCCCTGATGGGCCATGAGATAATCGTAGCGCTGGACAGTTTTATAACTGACGATCCGTTCCACCAGGGGTTGTCCGGCCCAGCGGGCAAAAATGAAGGCCAGCCAGGAGCCTACTCCTAAACCGATGGTGGAATACAGGACACCGAAAAAATTCCCATAGATAAATCCGCCGATAAACCCGGTAACCTCTCCGGGGATGGGAGCAAAAAGGACCTGAAAAATTTGGAGGGCGATAAAGATGACAGGAGAAAAACTTCCGTAGGATTTTATAAACTCGGCTAACCGTTTCCGGTCTAAAAAGGCCAGGTAGATGTCGCTGTGGAAAATCAGGAAATAAAGAGCCAGACCAAAAAGGAGTAAACCAATGGCACTAATCCCAATGGTCTTTTTCATAAGAGTTTATACCCCCTTGTCCGGGGTATAAACTCTCCATTTCTGACGGGTAATTTTCAAGGTTTTTGAATTCAATGGGCGGTCATCTCCGGAAGGACCGGGACTTCTTCATGGAAGAATGGCGGGGTGGTCCCCTCCGGGTTTTCTTTGAATAAGAGGTCCGGATTTTCTACCACCAGGGCCGATCTCAAAACATCATCCATATGTTCCACGGAAATAATTTCCAAAGCCTTTAAAATCTTGGGAGGGATTTCTTTCAAATCTTTTTCATTCTCTTTGGGGATGATCACGGTCTTGATCTTGCCACGATGGGCAGCGATAATCTTTTCTTTCAGTCCCCCTATAGGCAGGACCCGGCCGCGCAGGGTGATCTCTCCGGTCATGGCCGTTTTCCTTTTGACCGGTTTCCGGAGTAGTGCGGAGACAATGGAGGTTGCAATCGTAATACCGGCCGATGGTCCATCTTTGGGAATGGCTCCCTCCGGGATATGGATATGAATATCCATCTTATTATAAAAATTTCTCGGTAAATTTAATCGTTCGGCCCGGGAACGGACATAACTTAAAGCTGCCTGGGCCGATTCCTGCATGACCTCTCCCAGTTTTCCGGTGATGATTAGTTTGCCTTTCCCGGGCATCAGGACCACTTCGGTCAGAAGCAACTCGCCTCCCACTTCGGTCCAGGCCAGACCGGTGGTGATTCCCACCTCGTCTTTTTCTTCGGTCTCCCCATAGCGAAATTTCGGAACCCCCAAAAATCTCTGTACGGTACTGGCATTGATTTCCATACGGGTTTCTTTGCCCCGGCGAACAACCTCTTTGGCTACCTTACGGCATAAAGTGGCTATCTCCCGCTCCAGGTTTCGGACCCCGGATTCCCGGGTGTAGAGGCGTATAACCGTTAACAAGGCGTTGTCAGTAAAATGAATATTATCTGTGGTTAGCCCGTTGGCCTCCTCCTGTTTTTTTATCAGGAACTGACGGGCGATCTGGAGCTTTTCCGGTTCGGTATATCCCGGAAGACGGATGATTTCCATACGATCCTGCAAGGGCAGGGGGATGGAATAAAGGGTGTTGGCGGTGGTGATAAAGAAGACCTCGGACAGATCGTAATCCATGTCCAGATAATGGTCATTAAAAGCAAAATTCTGTTCCGGGTCGAGCACTTCAAGCAAAGCGGCCGAAGGGTCTCCCCGGAAATCGGTGCTCATCTTATCCACTTCATCGAGACAGAATACCGGATTATTGGATTTGGCTTTTTTCAGCGACTGAATCACTTTTCCGGGTAAGGCCCCGATATAGGTCCGACGATGTCCTCGAATTTCGGCCTCATCTCTGACCCCGCCCAGAGAAACCCGAATAAAATTTCTTCCTGTGGCCCGGGCAATGGATTTGGCCAGCGATGTCTTGCCTACTCCGGGAGGTCCGACAAAACAAAGGATCGGCCCTTTAATTTTTTTTACTAAACTTTGGACGGCTAGATATTCGATGATCCGTTCCTTGGGTTTTTCCAACCCGTAATGATCTTCGTTGAGAATTTTTTCCGCTGCATCGATGTCTAATTTATCTTTGGTCCGGTTATACCAGGGTAAGCCAATTATCCAGTCAATATAATTCCGGACTACCGTCGCTTCGGCGGACATGGGGGACATCATTTTCAATTTTTTTAGTTCAGCCCGAATTTTAGTGGTTGCTTCCTTGGACATTCTTTTCTGCTTGATCTTTTTTTCTAATTCCTGGATTTCACTTTTGAAGTCATCCTGCTCACCCATTTCTTTCTGGATGGCCCGGATCTGTTCATTGAGGTAATAGTCTTTTTGGGTCTTTTCCATCTGCTTTTTGACCCGTCCTTTGATGCGCTGTTCAATTTCCAGGATTTCCATCTCCCCGCGCATGAATTCGTAGAGCTTCTCCAGTTTTCGATTCATCTGGTTCATCTCCAGGAGTTCCTGCTTTTGTTCGATTTTGGCACCCAAATGGGGAGCTATGGAATCCACCAGACGGATCGGGTCTTCCAGGCCATTGATGGTCTGGACCAATTCCTGGGGGATCTTCTTGTTGAGTTTCTGATAGGATTCAAAGGTTTGTTTAACGGTTCGTATCAAGGCTTCCAGCTCAAATGGGTTGGGGATGGAATCCTGAATCCTTTCAACCTCAGCCAAATAAAAGGTCCGGTTGGGTAGGTATCGCTGCACTTTGGCCCGGGACCGACCCTCGATCAGGACCTTGACAGTCCCATCGGGAAGACGCAACATCTGAAGGATACTCCCAGCGGTTCCAATCTGATAGAGATCTCTCTCGGACGGTTCGTCGACCTTGGCGTTACGTTGGGTTAATAAAAGGATATCCTTTTCCAGGGACATACTGTATTCGAGGGCCTGAATTGATTTTTCCCGACCGACGAATAAAGGAGCTACCATTCCTGGAAAAACAACAATATCTCTTAAGGGGAGTACGGGGATGACCTGATTTAAGACATCACTTTCTCCTCTTTCCTCACTTTTTGAAAATACAGCCATTGCAATTGGTTCCTTTAAAAATAGATTTAAATTTTGACTCTTCCTAAAACCTCACCTCTTTATCTATTTTCGGTTCAGAGGAGCGATTCTTTAATAAAAGTTTAGTGGGGCAGGGAATTGTTCCGTCATGAGACGCTAACCTTTTCGCCGATTTACCCTCAAGCCGATTCGGCCTGATTCTCAAATAAAAGAATGGGGGATTCATTATTAAGAATAACCTCTTCGCTGACCACGCATTCCTGAACATTTTTTAGGGAGGGGATTTCAAACATGATATCCAGCATTGCTTTTTCCAGAATGGATCGAAGTCCCCGGGCTCCGGATTTTCTTTTCAAGGCTTCACGGGCCACAGCCTTGATGGCGCCATCGGTAAACTTTAAATCGACCCGTTGCATTTCAAAAAGCTTTTGATATTGCCTGACAATGGCATTTTTAGGCTCGGTCAGAATGCGAACCAGGGCCTCCTCGCTTAATTCGTCCAAGGTAGCGATGACCGGCAATCGCCCGATAAATTCGGGGATCAGACCAAACCGCAAAAGGTCTTGGGGTTGGACCTGATCCAATATCTCCCCCAGACGTTTCTTTTCCGATTGTTTGCGTATGTCGGCCCCAAATCCCATGACCTTGGCCCCGCTTCGAGTCTGAACAATCTTGTCCAGCCCGTTAAAGGCTCCGCCGCAGATAAAAAGGATATTGGTGGTATCCACTTTGACAAATTCCTGTTGAGGATGTTTACGGCCTCCCTTGGGGGGGACGCTGGCCAGAGTTCCTTCGATGATTTTCAACAAGGCTTGTTGGACCCCTTCACCGGAAACGTCCCGGGTGATGGATGGGTTTTCCGATTTTCGCGCTATTTTATCGATTTCATCGATATACACAATCCCCCGGCAGGCCCTTTCCACATCGTAATCGGCCGCCTGAAGTAAATTAAGAATAATATTTTCCACATCCTCGCCTACGTACCCGGCTTCGGTCAAGGTCGTAGCATCGGCTATGGTAAAAGGCACCTTTAAAATTTTTGCCAGGGTTTGAGCCAGGAGGGTTTTCCCGGACCCGGTAGGGCCTATCAAGAGGATATTGCTTTTCTGCAACTCAACCCCTTCCAAATCGATTTTATTATCAATTCGTCGAAAGTGGTTATGAACGGCTACAGAGAGGATTTTTTTGGCCTTTTCCTGCTCGATTACATAATTATCCAAAATTCCTTTAATATCCGCCGGCTTGGGAATCTTTTCCCCGAGATGAGCCTCCTCCTTTTCATATTCTTCGGCAATGATCTCGTTGCATAAGCCGATACATTCATCACAGATATAAACCGATGGTCCGGCAATCAGTTTTTTTACTTCATCCTGACTTTTCCCACAAAAGGAACATAGTAAGTCGCTCCCTTTTCCTTTGCCGTCTCCTCTTTTGTTCATGGACATGTTACCTCAATTAATTAATGTTGTTTGTCGAATGGACGCTTTCACTGTCCATTAGGATTTGATTGCCCCGGTTATTTCTTCTCTTTTGGAAATTACAAAGTCGACAATGCCATAATCCTTGGCCTGGGCGCCGGTCATGTAAAAATCCCGGTCGGTATCCTTTTCAATTTTATCGTACGGTTGCCCGGTATGATCGACCAATACTTGATTCAATTCCTCCCTGATCCTTAGGATTTCCCTGGCCTGGATGCCCACGTCCGTAGCCTGGCCTTGAACCCCGCCCAAGGGTTGATGGATGAGAATTCTGGAGTGGGGAAGGGCATAGCGCATCCCTTTGGTCCCGGCAGCCAATAACAGGGCAGCCATACTGGAGGCTTGTCCCAGGCAGAGTGTGGAAATGTTCGGCTTAATATATTCCATGGTGTCATAGATCGCCAATCCTGAAGAAACGACACCACCCGGAGAATTGATGTACATATGGATGTCTTTGTCCGGGTCATCGCCTTCAAGAAATAGGAGTTGGGCAATCATCAGATTGGCCACATGATCATCGATGGGTGCTCCCAAAAAGATGATTCGGTCTTTTAATAATCGGGAATAGATGTCAAAAGCCCGTTCCCCACGGGTATCTTGTTCAACAACAAAGGGTATTAAAGTCATTCGGTTTTCCTCTTGGTGTTATTCTAATCTATTAAGATGAAAATTTGGGGACCATTTTAAATATTATTGCCCCAGTCGAAGCCGGTCTCTGGCCTTCGACAAGGTCTCGAATCATTTTATAAGATTAGAGAATGGTAGCATGCTCCTGAAGGAAATTCAAGGTCTTTTCCTCGAGGAGTTGCTGGTTCAATTCCGGCATTAAGTTATTTTTATTATATATTTCTTGGACCAGGGTTACCGATTGGTTAACGTTATTGGCGATCCGCTGAAGCTCTTCGTCGATCTCTCCCGGGCTGACGGTTATTGATTCCAATTGGGCAACCTTCTCCAGGATCAATTTTTTTCGGGCCAGTTTTTGGGCCGGGGGACGAAACCTTTCCATGAGGCTGTTAGGGTCAAGGCCGGCCTTTTCCCAGGAAAGTCCTTGGCGGCTTAGGTCCTGTTCTATCCGAATCATCATTTGCCGGATTTCCTGATTGACCAAGGCTTCCGGGATCTCAAATTCGGCCTTACCGATCAAACCATTGGTCAGGTCATCTTTCAATTTTAATTCGGCTTTGCGATTTTCTTCCTGTTCCAGGTCGCTCCGGATCTTTTTTCTTAAATCTTCCAGAGAGGCGATATCCTTACCCAGGGATTGGGCAAATGAATCATTCAAGTCAGGAAGATTTCTTGTTTTGATCTCT
This sequence comes from uncultured delta proteobacterium, assembly GCA_963782435.1. Taxonomy (GTDB): domain Bacteria; phylum Desulfobacterota; class RBG-13-43-22; order RBG-13-43-22; family RBG-13-43-22; genus RBG-13-43-22. The sequence continues at coordinate 214,085 of CAWAKF010000018.1, read as the reverse complement.
TGGAGTTTGACTTGGTAGTGGACCTTTTTACCTGCCAGGGAAGGATTTCCATAGTCTTCCGGGAAGTCAATATCAAACTCTTTCTCTTCCTCTTTTCCCATCCCCTCTAATTCTTTTTCAAAGGCGGCATTGAAATACCCGGCCCCTACTTCGAGATCGAAGTTTTGGGCCGAACCTCCGGGTACCTCTTTTTCATCCATAAAGGACTTATAATCAATGATTCCAAAATCCCCTTTTTTCAAGGGGCGGTCCTCTGTGAGAGCAACCAGCTCGCCATGGCTGGTTTGGAGGTCGGTGAGCCTTTTTTCAATATCTTCTTCGGTTATGTTGACCACCGTCTTCGTCACTTCCAACCCTTTGTAGTCGGAAAGAGGAATTTCCGGTTTCAGTTCGACAACGGCTTTATAATTAAACGGAGCATTTTTGTCCAAGGGAGGATAATCCAGTTCCGGCATGGTAATCGGAATAACCCCGGTCTCCTTCAAAGCTTCCGGATAGGTGAGATTAATGATCCGGGACACCACCTCTTCTTCTATTTGAGGCCCGTAATATTTTTCCAGTACGGTTACCGGGATCTTCCCCGTCCGGAAACCTTTTAGCTTCGCTTTTTTGTTGAAGGTTTTTGTAACCGATTCCCATTCCTTCCGGATCTGCTCGGTTTCTATTTCAATGTTCAGTTTTTTCTTGATCGGGGATAAATCTTCCAACTGTACTTTCATATTCATCGGTTCCTCAAGTTATTTTTCTATCTTAGGGCTGCTCGGTTTTTTAAATTTTAGTCTGGAGTGATGGAATATTGGATTATTGGAGTATAGATTTTCCCCAGACCATCACTCCATCATTCCGATATTCCAATCGGTTTCCGATTTGGTTGTCTATTGGTGCGAGAGGGGGGATTTGAACCCCCACCCTGTTTCCAGGGCTGGATCCTAAGTCCAGTGCGTCTACCAATTCCGCCACTCTCGCCCTTAACCAGAGGCGCGAGAAGGATTTATTCAATTTTTAATTATACTTATTCTTTTCCTTAAAGTCAAGAGGGTCGTCATTTCTTGATTAACCTGATTTATGATTTATTGGATGAAAATCAGGTTAATATCTAAGATATTGGGGCTTTCCCCAAGATGGTTAGAACTTTAAATTTATCATTATTTCAAGAAAATGGGTTTTCTTGAAATAATGTTTCCTCCCGATCCGGCCCAACCGAAATGATCCCGATAGGGACTTTTACCAGGGCTTCGATGCGATTTAAATAAGTTTGGGTGGTCTGCGGCAAATTCTCCCTTTTTGTTATCCCGCTAATAGGCTCGGACCAGCCTTCCCATTCTTCATATATCGGTTGACAGCTCTCAAGGGTCCTTAGCTGCGCCGGCATACTGCTCAGAGTCTGATTATTATAAGAGTAACCGGTGCATATTTTTATTTTTTTCTGACCGGTTAAGACGTCTAATTTGGTAATTGCCAGTTGGGTCAGACCGTTCAACCGGGCTGAATCCCTTAGGATAACTGCATCCAGCCAACCGCAGCGCCTGGGCCGTCCGGTGGTTGCTCCGTATTCTCCCCCCTTCTCCCGAAGGGCCACACCCATTTCATCGGTCAACTCCGTGGGGAAGGGTCCTGCCCCTACCCGGGTGGTATAAGCTTTAACGATCCCGACCACCGATTGAATCTTGGTCGGTCCTATTCCGGCCCCCGGACAGACACTCCCGGACACCGGGTTGGATGAGGTCACATAAGGATAGGTCCCATGATCGATATCCAGGTGAGTTCCCTGTGCCCCCTCAAAAAGGATATTTTTCTTTTCAGATAAAGCCTGATCGATCTTGATGGAAACATTGGTTACATAAGGTCGGATGAATTCGGCTAAGGGTAAATAAGTATTAATGACTTCCTGGGGGTCGATCGGGGGGACTTTTAATAATTGTTCAAAAAGAAAATTTTTCTCCTTAAGATTAGTGCGCACCTGTTCAGCAAAAACTTCCGGGTCCAGCAAGTCGACTACCCGGATTCCTATTCGGGCCACCTTGTCTTCATAGCAGGGTCCTATCCCTCTTCCGGTAGTTCCAATGGAGGCCTGCCCCTTTTGGGCCTCCCGGGCCAGATCCAGATGTTTATGAAAAGGGAGAATCAACTGGGCCCTTTCACTTAAGCCCAGGTTGGCCGGACTGACGACAATCCCTCGTTCCTGGAGGGAAAGGATTTCTTTTTGGAGAACCTCCAGATCCACAACCACCCCGTTACCGATCAGACACATTTTATCTGCATGGAGAATCCCCGAGGGGATCAAATGAAGAATGAATTTTTCCTGACCGACTACCAGAGTGTGACCGGCATTATTTCCTCCTTGGAACCGAACGACTAAATCGGCCCGACGGGTCAGGAGATCAACCACCTTCCCTTTCCCTTCATCACCCCATTGCGTACCCACAACCACGACACAAGACATTTTTACTCCTTATTGAATAGTTTGAGTTTAAGAGGGATTTTTATGCTAACGGGCGGAAAAAGTCAACCAATTACTGGAACATTGGGGTTTGACAGCCAACAATCACGGGTGTGGCCGAATATTCTTATATTAATCTTTGAATCGATTATCCCTTTTACCATTCCGGCTATTAATACCTCATTGCCCTCAGCCGGGCGATCCGTTCTTCAATGGGGGGATGGGTGGAGAACAGGTTGAGCAGACTGCGTCCCGATAAGGGATTGACGATGAACATATGGGCTGTGGCCGGTTTTGCTGCTTCCATAGGAATCTGCTTGGAGGCCGTTTGCAGTTTATTCAAGGCGCCGGCAAGTCCCAGTGGATTTCCCGAAAACTTAGCCCCTGAGGCATCGGCCAGATACTCCCGGGAACGGGAAATGGCCATTTGAATCAGCATGGCGGCAATTGGGGCGACAATAGTCATGACCAGAAGACCGATAATCCCGCCGCCGCCGCCTTCTTCAGAATCCCGGCTTCCGCCGAATATGGCCGCCCAGCGGGCCATATTAGCCAGAATCATAATAGCCCCGGCCATGGTGGCGGCAATGGATCCGATCAGGATATCCCGGTTCTTGACATGGCTCAGTTCATGGGCCAGGACTCCTTTGAGTTCCTCACGGGACAGGATACGCAAGATACCGGAAGTGATGGCTATAACCGCATGTTCCGGGTTCCTTCCGGTGGCAAAGGCATTGGGTGAATCTTCTTCAATCAGAAAGATTCTCGGTTTGGGAATACCGGCATGCTGGGCCAGTTCCATGACTATTTGATGGATCTCCGGATTATTCTGCGGAGCCATCTCTTTGGCCCGGTACATGGCCAAAACGATTTTGTCGGAAAACCAGTAGCTCCCCAGATTCATGATCCCGGCTAGAAAAAAGGCCATGATCATCCCGCCCTGTCCTCCAACCGCTCCGCCGATAAGAATTATCAGGACGGTCATCAGACCTAAAAGCAATGTCGTTTTCATGGTATTGGAAAACATATAAATCAACTCCTTTTTTAACTGTTGCGGGTTGCGGTCACGGGTTAAAAAACCTTTCCTCCCCGAATCCGCAACTCCGCTTTGCACTTTGCACTTTGCACTTTGCACTTTGCACTTTGCACTTTGCACTTTATTTATGATACCAATCTTTTAACCCTTGTCAAGCAAAACCGGAAAACGTTAATCTTTGTTAAAAATGATTTCCCCGTTTCGATCGGCATCCATAACTATTTTTTCCCCTTCTTTGAATTCGCCTTCCAGTAATTTCAAGGCCAGGGTATCCTGGATACGATGCTGGATGACCCGTTTTAAAGGCCTGGCCCCATAAACCGGATCAAAACCTTCTTTAGAAATTTGATCCCGGGCCTTATCGGTCAGTTGGATTTCAAGGTGCTTTTCCGCCAATCGTTTCTGAAGCAAGCGGATCTGGATATCGACGATGGCCTTGATCTGATCACGATTAAGGGCGTGAAAAATAACGATCTCATCAACCCGGTTTAAGAATTCCGGCTTGAAGTGGGCCCGCAGGGCCTCCATAACTCTACGGACCATTTCTTCCCGTTCCCGTTCGGTCAGGTCCTGAATGAATTGGCTGCCGATATTCGAGGTCATAATGACCAGGGTGTTGGTAAAGTCAACGGTCCTTCCCTGCCCGTCGGTCATCCGGCCGTCATCCAGGATCTGCAACAAGGCATTGAAGACCTCGGGGTGGGCCTTTTCGATCTCGTCAAACAGCACGACCGAATAAGGCTTTCGCCGCACCGCTTCCGTCAAATACCCTCCCTCTTCATAACCCACATAGCCCGGAGGGGCTCCGATCAAACGGGAGACCGAATGTTTTTCCATGTATTCGGACATGTCGACGCGGACCATGGCCTGTTCGTCATCAAAAAGAAATTCGGCCAGGGCCTTAGCCAACTCGGTCTTTCCAACACCGGTGGGGCCCATAAAAATAAACGATCCAATAGGGCGATTGGGATCCTGAAGTCCGGACCGAGCCCTTCGTACGGCATTAGCCACCGCCCGGATGGCCTCTTCCTGGCCGATGACCCGTTCCTTAATCCTCCCCTCCATGGTGATCAGCTTTTGTTTTTCCCCTTCCATCATGCGGGAAACGGGAATACCTGTCCATTTGGCCACCACTTCAGCGATGTCCTCATCGTCCACTTCCTCTTTCAGCATCTTTTGGTCCTGTTGAAGGACTTCCAGTTTTTGGTTTTCTTCTTCCAACTGTTTGTTCATATTCAAGAGAACGCCATAGCGGATTTCCGCCGCGAGAGTTAGGTCTCCCTGCCTTTCGGCATTAGCGGCTTCGGTTTTCTTGTTTTCAATTTCCTCTTTGATTTGCCTGATCTTTTGGATGGCTTCTTTTTCTTTCCGCCAATGGACCTTCATTGTTTCGCTTTGGGTTTTGAGTTCCCCCAATTCTTTTTCAATCTTGTTCAGGCGATCTTTGGAGGCCGGGTCCACTTCTTTTTTTAAGGCCTCTTTTTCAATCTCCATCTGGAGGATTTTTCGTTCCAGTTCGTCGATCTCCTGAGGAAGGCTGTCGATTTCGATCCTCAGTTTTGAGGCGGCTTCATCGATCAGGTCAATGGCCTTGTCGGGAAGAAAACGATCAGTAATGTAACGGTGGGACAGAGTGGCTGCGGCCACAATGCCCGAGTCCTTGATCCGCACGCCGTGATGGACCTCGTACTTTTCTTTTAATCCCCTCAATATGGCAATCGTGTCTTCCACCGTCGGTTCACTAACCAGGACCGGTTGAAATCGTCGTTCCAGGGCGGCATCTTTTTCCACATATTTACGGTATTCGTTGATGGTGGTAGCGCCGACACAGCGCAATTCACCCCGGGCCAGGGCCGGTTTAAGCATGTTACCGGCATCCACAGCCCCTTCAGCCTTTCCGGCCCCGACCAGGGTATGGAGTTCGTCAATAAACAAAATGATTTGGCCCTGGGCCTCGGTTACCTCTTTGAGCACGGCCTTCAGCCGGTCCTCAAATTCCCCCCGATATTTAGCCCCGGCTACCAAAGCACCCATATCCAGGGCCACGACCCGTTTATTTTTCAGACCTTCCGGTACATCTCCAAGAATGATGCGTTGGGCCAGCCCTTCGACAATGGCCGTTTTTCCCACACCGGGCTCTCCAATCAGGACCGGGTTGTTCTTGGTTCTCCGGGACAAGACCTGGATGAGCCTACGCACTTCATCGTCCCGGCCGATGACCGGGTCCAATTTCCCTTCCCGGGCCAGATCGGTCAGGTCACGGGCAAATTTTTCCAGAGGGCGGTACTTATCTTCCGGGTTGGGGTCGGTGACCCGTTGACTTCCCCGGATGTCTTTCAGGGATTTCAAGATATTTTCCCGGTTTAATCCCAGAGTCAATAATGCCTGGGCCAAGGGATCGCCTTTCTGATCCATAAGGGCGATCAGGATATGTTCCATACTGACGTACTCGTCCCGCATCTGGGAGGCCTCTTTGAATGAGCCGTCCAAGGCGGCGTTGAGTCTGGGAGAGATATAGCTCTGCCCTTTGCCCGTTCCAGAGACCCGGGGGATATTATCCATCTGATTCTTTAATATATTCTTAACCTGGTCGGGGTTAATCCCCAGTTTCTGCAGCAGGGGTAAGATAATATTATCCGGTTGATTCAAAAGGGCGGTCAACAGATGTTCAGGTTCGATCTGTTGATGTCCCATGCCATCGGCCATGGATTGGGCTGATTGAATGGCTTCTTGAACTTTTATAGTAAATTTATCAAAACGCATAGTGTCCTCCAAGCTGATAAACTATTTATATTTTTTTTATGCTTATTTGTTTTAAACTTCAATTTATCTTAAAATTTAACCATCTTACCCTTATTTGTCAAGATGGAGTCGGGGCGGTTTTTTTACGACCGGCCAGGATTCTTCTGCTTCTGCTTTATAGACCTGGGATTTTTTAATTAAATATTTGAGGTAAGATTTGCTGAGAGTTATGCCGAAAGGCCGGTAATCTTTCATCGCTGTCGGATGAAGGTATCACGAATATAATCTTTTTTAAAGAAAGGCGGATTCTTTTTAAGTAGTCCGCCTTTCTTTAGATACCTCCTAAAAAGTCAAAAACCGACTTTTCGCGAGGCAGGTAATCCGGCTACGGGCGGGGCTCTCCCACCACTTGAAAGGACTTAAAGGGGTACCACCTTCATCCAGGCCGGGACTTAATCGTCCTATGCTTGTCGATGGACTTTTTGTAAGTCTATCTCTGTATACGGTTATATTAAAATTTTTATTTATCCGGTTCTGCCGGCAATGAAGGAACCTGGTCGGTCTCGTAAAGGGCAATCAGGCGGGTATGCTGATAACGCTCATGTTCCTTTTTGGAGACGCTCTTGGGGCTGTAAAGATCTCCCGTTCCATACACTTTAAAGAATTCGTGGGCTGAATTAACCAGGTATTTGTCGATAATTCCTTTGGGAAAATCGGCCCGGGCCTTGGCCAGTTTCATATTGACCTTTGGGGGCCCAAAGGCCGAGGCACTTCCGATACTGATAAATAATACTTTTCGGCCTCTGCTTTCCCGGGACAGGAAATCGACAAAATGTATTAATCGTTCGTATTCCAGAGAATTTTCCTTCAACGTTTTAGTTCCCACGGGGTAGAACAAGGTGATTTGACCGGTGCCTTGCGCCTTGGAAACTTCCTCAATCTTTAGAAGGGTTTTCTGAGCGGTTTCCTGGTGTTTCTGTGCGGCTTCCAGTATAAGCCGGTTGGTTTCTTCCAGTCGCTGGGTGGAATTTTTTAAGGCTTCCTGGGCCGTTTTCATGGAATCCTGGGAATCTTGCAGTTTGGAAAATTGGGCCATGGCCATGTTATGGGAATTCACAAAGAGCTGGGCCAGGGTGCCCGCCTGTTTGGTCGAGGCCCCGCCGGTCCAGGTTCCCTTTGGAAATTCAACCGATTTCATACCTTGGGTGGAGTCTGTGGCATTGAGGGAGGTATCCCGCATTTGAAGTTGTTTGACCTCTCCCCCACATCCGATCAAAAACAGTAAAACCGCAATTCCCCCCATCATTTTATAAATCATCTTTTTTCTCCTATCCAAATTTAAATTCACCTATTTAAAATTTCAAAGCAAGTATCATGCCAGTTGACTGTTTTTATTATTAGAGTGATATCACTGGAAATAAGTTTTCTTGCGTCTCGGGGGATTGAAGGAATTATCATCTCTTGTATGGTTTTTCGTACAACACGATGTTTTATTGGCGATAACATCCAATTGGGTTTGAGTGCCTTTAGGTTTAGGAGATGAAAAGAGAACTCCTTTAAATTGTTTGCAATTTTCATTAAATATTGTTAAGGTGCAGGAACTTAGAAAAAAGGAGAGATTGCCCCGGTGAATTTCATGGAAATGCTATCCGGAGCCTGGCTCAGGAATAATTCCTTGCTATGTGTAGGGCTTGATCCTGATCCGGGAAAAATACCCGAACATCTTCGAACCCTCAAGGCCCCCCTTTTTGAATTTAATCGGGCCGTTATAGAAGCTACTGCGGATTTGGTCTGTGCCTTTAAACCGCAGATAGCCTTCTATGCCGCCTCAGGACTGGAAAGGGATCTGGAACGGACCATAGCCTATATTCATGAAAATCACCCCGGCACCCCGGTTATTTTGGATGCCAAACGGGGGGATATCGGATCGACGGCTAAGATGTATGCCCGGGAGGTTTTTGATCGCTACGGGGCGGATGCAGTTACAGTCAACCCCTACCTGGGGGGAGATACCCTTGACCCCTTCCTGGATAGGGGCGATAAAGGGATCATTATCCTTTGCCGGACCTCCAATCCGGGGGCAGCCGATATCCAGGATTTGAAAGTAACCGGAGAAAAACTCTATCGGATCGTAGCCGGGAAGGCGGCCCGGGAATGGAACCGGAACGGGAATGTGCTCTTGGTGGTTGGAGCCACCTACCCGCAGGAACTGGGTGAAGTCCGGTCCATGGTAGGCACCATGCCCCTCCTGGTGCCCGGCATCGGAGCCCAGGGCGGGGATATTGAACGAGCAGTGACCAATGGGAAGACCCCGGAGGGAACCGGAATGATCATCAATTCTTCCCGTGGGTATTATTTATGCCGGCAAGGAAAAGGATTTCGCCCAGGCTGCCAGGGCCGCTGCACTAAGACTTAAAGAAGAAATAAATCTCTATCGATAATCGGGACAAGGGCGAAGGTAAATTTCACCTTTATTCTCTATCGGGCCGCCCCCTGTGATTTCACAAAAAAAGAACATTTTGTAGACATGAACCGGATATCTGGGTTTGTAACCATGCAGGGTCTGGTCTTTTATCGATATTAATCGAAGGACCTGGACCTGATAGCCGGTCTCCTCAATGACCTCTCTTTCAATACCCTGAGTTGGCGTTTCTCCCACATCGGCCCACCCGCCAGGCATGGCCCATTTGTTATCACGCTTCTCCCGGACCAACAAAATTTTATGGTCTTTAAATACCCCGGCCCGCAGATCCACTTTGGCGGTAGTATATCCGTTGTCAGGAAAAAAGAAGTCCTTTATTTTTTCTGTAGGAACATCCGAAATTTTTGCATACATAGCCTCGGCTATTTGGGAAAGCTGTTCATATCGTTCCAGATCAAAACCATCTTGGGAATAACTACGGAAGACCGCCCTTCCAGCATGGGGACATACCCGTGAGTTTCGGTATATTCCATCGTCCTTCCCAAATATAACCGGCTGGGTTCCAATACCAGTCCCTCTCCCGGTATGGTGAGCATGGTGAAGGGATTCTCTCTTTTCATGTCCAAAGGAAAATCGGTATAAGTGATCAACTCATGGTGCAGGGACAGGTTGTAGCTATTCGGATTGATTTTGGTCGGGTCGAAGGGGTCAATAATAATTCCCTTCCCTATTTTTGAACAAATTTCCAGGCCGGATAAGATCATTTTCCATCCTCAAATCCAAAGTAGTACTCCTGCACTTTGCGCAAAGCAGTTGCCGCCCTTCTGAAAGTTGGAAAGATGGCCATACCGGCTTTGATCAACTCAGCCCTGGCTTCGGCAATCACCTTCCAATGCCAGTCTTCATGTTCTGCGGTGATGACCCCCCGTTCCCCGAAGATGACCACGAAGGGTTTAGGATAGGTGTCCCGCAGACTGATATGGCTTTTGACTTGGGTTTTCATCCCCATGAATCTTTCATCCGAGGCCAGGGTCATGAAGACCCATTCATTGACATTGGCCATGAGGATATCGAAGGACGGGTGTCGTCCCATCAAATGAAGCATATCGACATCGGTAACGCCCGAACCGGCGACAATAGACAGATCTACCGGATTGCTGATCCAGTCCCAGATGGAGACTCCCCGTTCTTTGAGTTCCTGTCGCATGTCCTGGGGGATGGGGATTACCTCCAGCCCGGATTCTTCACATTCTTCGGCGGCAATGACGCTGGGACCGCCGCCTCCGCCGATAACGCCCACCCGTTTCCCGCGCACAGGCGGTAAAAAATTAAAAGCCACTGTCAGGTCGATCAGCTCATCAAAGTCGTCCGCCGATACGGCCCCGGCCTGCTTGACCATGGCTTCCCAAATCGGAAAAGTACCGGCCAAGGATGCGGTGTGAGAAAAGGTCATCCGTGAACCGGCCTGACCCCGGCCGCCTTTCATTATGATTACCGGTTTGACCCGGGTAGCACGCTTTAAGGTTTCAAAAAACCGCCGTCCGTCTTTTACCCCTTCAACATATAGAAGGATGATCTTGGTTTCTTGATCATGAATGAAATAATCCAGGTAGTCACATTCGGTCAGATCCAGGCCGTTGCCGTAACTGATGACCTTACTGAATCGGATTCCACGCAAAGAAGCCAGGTGCACAAAGCCGGAGGCGCCGCCGCCTGATTGTGAGATCATTCCTACGGGGCCGGAATCTTTGGGCAGATTAAATCCGAAAGAAAGTCCCATCTTGGGAAAATAAACCCCCATGCAATTGGGACCGATCAGGCGGATGCCTTTATCGCGGGCCAGTTTTAGGACTGATTGTTCCAGGTCGGCAGCATCTTTTCGACCGGTTTCACTGAAACGGGCCGTATATAGATGAACGCCTTTAACGCCTTTTTCTGCCAGGTCTTCCAGCATGGTTGTCACTTGTGAAGCGTTAACGCAGGAAATGGCGAAATCAACCTGATCCGGAATATCCCGAACACTGGGGTAGGTTTTCTGTCCCAGGATCTCCGGATGGCTGGGATTGACCAAATAAACCGGTCCTTTGAAACCATACTCCAACAGGTGATGGGCATAACTGAAACCGAATGAAAAGGTATTAGCCGATGCGCCGACTACGGCAACCGAACGGGGATGTAAAATGGTTTCCAGTTCCTGAAAAGACATGCACGTCTCCATATTCTTAATTCAAATAGGTTGGGAAAAAATAATTGAAGACCGAAAGCTGAAGGGCATAACCATCTTCCTCCTTCAGTCTTCAGCCGACCACCCTTCTTTTTAAAAAGGCTTGATACTCTGCCAGATAGCCGGTTATTTTAACGGCCAACTTAAAATCGGGAAAGGTGGCCAGACCGGCATTATGATATCGTTCAATCGCCTCTTTCACAATCAGGTCACCTCCGAATCCTTCATTTCTTTCCACAACAATAATCATCGGCTTGTTTAAAATTTTTTGTCCGGCCAGGGTCAGTTCCTGAAGCATCCTGATTCCATCCCGGCCGCCAAACCGGCTGAACATGGCAATGGGTTGCATAAAGATCAGGGAATCAACGACCGGATCATCTCTTAAAAGCTCCAGAACTTTTTGAAAATTTCCTCCGATGAAAAAATGTCTTCCGACATCTAAGGGATTTTTTACGCTCGTGCCCTGCGGAGGGACAATGGATTCCAGTTGCCGAATGGTTCGGTCTGAAAGCTGTGGGACCTTTAATCCGTCCGCCTCGGCCTGGTCGGTCATGGTGACGCTGCCCCCACCGGCTCCGCCAAGAATGACTACATTTTTTCCTTTCGGCAAGGGAAGCCTTTGTAACCCGGAGAGGGTAAAAACCAATTCGTCCAGAGAGGTTACGGAAATGATCCCGGTCTGCCGGCACAAAGCCTGCCAGATCCGGGACGATCCGGCGATGGCCGCCGTATGAGACATAGCGGCTCTGGATCCTCCTTCGGTCATCCCACCTTTAAAGATGACCAGCGGTTTTTCCTTGGTCACTTTTTGGGCGGCTTCAATAAAGGCTCTTCCATCTTCCAGCCCTTCAAGGTAAGAGCCGATGACTTTTGTTTTTTCATCCTGTCCCAGATAATTCAAGAAATCGTGAGCCTTTAAATCCCGGGCATTTCCAAAACTGACGACCTTGCTGAACCTCAAACCTTGGGCGGCGGCATTCATAACAAACATCCCGGCCATTTGCCCGCTCTGGGAAAAGAAACCCACCGGACCGGGTGTGGCAGGAAAAAAAGGCTGGAAAGCCAAGCCGCCCTCAGGACAGTAAATTCCCATGCAATTCGGTCCTACAATCCGTATCCCGTTCTTTCGGGCCAGGTCGATCAGTTCTTTTTCAATTTTCACGAAAGCTTCCCGTCCGGACTCACCGAATCCTGCCGTATAGAGATGGACGAATTTCACCCCTTTGTCGACACAATCCTTCATGACCTCGATAGAGGCCTCAGCCGGAACGGTAAAAATGACCAGATCCACCGGATCGGGTATATCCCGGACCCGTGGGAAGGCCTGGTATCCCAAAATAGCCTTGGCTTTTGGATGAACCGGAAAAATTTTCCCGGAAAAATTCTGTTCAATAGAACCTTTGATATAATTGTTGCCTTGATTCATCATCAGGGGATCGGACTTGGGGGATGCGCCCACCACGGCGATGTTTTTGGGGTGGAACAAGAGATGCAGTTTCTCGAATAAATCATTTGACATGAAGGGGACTCCTCCGCATAATATTATAATTATAATATTATTATTTTTAGATTGTCGCTAGGGTTTTTCTGCTTTTTTTTGGGAAAACATAGACCATCCCTGATGCGGCGTGACCCAATTTAAAGGGTTGAACGGAAAGAGTCAATGAAAAAAGAAAGATGTCTGTTGCATTTCCAGTCCCTTTTAGTTAAAATCAAAGGTTGATTCCTTGCAGGTCAAAGATTGACCCTACAGTGAAAAAATATTTTGAATCAAGGAGGAAGTCGATGACTCCAAGAGCCCTGGAGGGCATGAAGATTGTAGAATATTGTAATATGGTCAGCGGACCGTATTGTTCCAAACTATTGGCGGATATGGGGGCCGATGTCCTTAAAATCGAACCCCCTCTTGGCGGTGATGATTCCCGAAGACGCGGTCCCTTTCCGGGAGATATTCCCCATCAGGAGAAAAGCGGACTCTTCCTCTATCTGAACAGCAACAAGAAGGGGCTGACGCTGGACCTGAAAAGGTCTGAAGGACAGGATATTTTTAAAAAACTGATTGCAAAAACAGACGTACTGATCGAGGACCGGGCTCCGGGAGAGATGGAGGAACTGGGATTGGATTACGAAACCCTGAAAGCGATTAATCCCGGGCTGGTCATGATCTCCATCACCTCGTATGGGAGAAGCGGCCCTTTTAAGGATTACAAGGCCTTTCAGCTCAATACCGTTCACGCCAGCGGGCAAGGCTATATGCTGCCCATTCCCGCCCAGGATATGGACCGTCCGCCGGTTAAAGTCGGTGGGCACAGTAGCGGATTTGATGTCGGACTGGTGGCGGTAGTGGCCGTCACTGCCGCCTATTACCGGAAAGTCCTGACCGGGAAAGGACAATTCATAGAAATGTCTAAACAAGAGGCCTTAATGTCCATGCAGCGGGTGGAAAGCGTGACTTATGCCAATGATCAGGTGGTCCTGACCCGGGGGGGAGACAAGGTCCGACGGATGCCCGGGGGGATTATGCCCTGTAAGGATGGCTATATTGTCGCCGTAACTCCGGAGGAACATCAGTGGCAGTCCCTGGTTAAACTGATCGGAGATCCGGATTGGGCCAAAGAGGAGGGGTGTCAAAATGCTATGGTCAGGTCTGATAATGCCGAACAAATAAATGAACGGATCATTGCCTGGACCATGAACCATACCAAGGAAGAGATTTTCCGACGGGGACAGGCTTTAAGTTGTCCTGTCGCACCGGTCAATACGGCCGAGGATATTGTTCATTCGGAACAATTCAAGGCCAGAAATTTTTTTGTCGAAATGGAGCATCCGGCCGTAGGGAGGATCCCTTTTCCTTCTTCCTCCTTCCGGTTTTCAAAAACGCCCTGGCAACTGGTTCAAGCAGCTCCTCTGCTGGGTGAACACAATGAGGAGATCTATGGCCGAAATTTGGGATACTCTACCGAAGAATTGGCTGCCCTGAAAGAAAGGGGGGTCATTTGAGGGGGTATGAGTTGCGAGTTACGGGTTGCGGGTTGGGAAGTAGCCTTGGTTGAAACATTTTATTTCTTCCAGCATCCAGTATCGGTAGTTTAATCCAGCACCCAGTATCTTCCGACCAGAGGGAGGAAATCTTGTATTTGAGAAAAGGTGTCGAACAATTCTCCGATTCCTGGTGAAAGAACCTATTGGGGGCTTAAAGTATATTAAAGGAGCAATTTATGAATAATGGACCATTAGCTGGTATTCACGTTACGGAATTCACTTCGGCCTGGGCCGGACCCTATGCCACCTGTTTGCTGGGGTTTCTCGGGGCGGAGGTCGTCAAGGTAGAAAGCCGGAAGAGGTTGGATCATGCCAGAAACCTTTCCTTCAGCACCGGAAAGCGGTTTACAGGACCGGACCAATCCTCTGTTTTCAATAATCTTAACTTAAACAAAAAAAGCGTCACCTTGAATTTGTCCAAGCCCAAGGCCATTGAAATCGCCAAACGTTTGGTTGGTTTGAGCGATGTGGTCATGGAAAACATGAGACCCGGCGTCATTCCCAGACTCGGTCTGGGATATGAGGTGCTGAAGGAAATCAAACCCAACCTGATCTACATTTCTTCATCCTCTTGCGGTCAAACCGGACCCGAGAGAGAATATGTGGGGTATGCCCCGACGTTTGCCGCTCTCGGCGGCTTCTCGCATATTACCGGTTATGAAGACTGGCCGCCCAGCAATTTTATGGGTTCCATGGACCTTCGCAGTGCAACCACCTCGGCCTTTGCCATCCTGACCGCTTTGATCTACCGGCACCGGACCGGTGAAGGGCAGTATATCGATCTGGCTTCCCAGGAGACCATCGCGGTTCTGGCCGGCGATGTATTATTGGATTATTTCATGAACCACCGGGTGCCCTGCAGAAAGGGTAATAAAGATGAGTGGATGGCGCCCCATAACTGTTACCGCTGCCAGGGGGATGACAACTGGGTTAGTATCGTGGTGGCCACCGATGAGGAATGGCAGGCCCTTTGCCAAGTCATGGGAAGGCCGGAATTAATTAATGATGAAAAGTTTTCCAATGCAACCGCCAGGGTTAAGAATCAGGAGGTATTGGACGAAATGATCTCTCAATGGACCAAAGACCAGGATTATTATGAAGTCACCAAGATACTACAAAAGGCCGGGGTAGCTTCGGCACCCTCCTTGAGTTCGGAAGGACTCTTTAATGATCCTCATTTGAGAGCGAGGGAAGTTTATTCACAGTTGGATCATCCTCTTATCGGAAAGGATTGGGTGATTGCCCCCCCTTGGCGGCTTTCGGAAACACCGGCCCGGATACACCGTCATTCACCTTTGCTTGGTGAGCATAACGATGAAATATTCAGGCAGAGGCTCGGCCTCTCCTCAAAAGAAATTCATAAACTGGAGCAAGAAGAGGTGATTTATTAAAACTAACATGCTGGATGCTGGAGACTGGTTTCTGGATGCTGGATAAAACCCAAAAAAGATACTTGATTCTGGGTAAAATCAATCAAGAATCCAGCATCCAGTATCTATAAACCGGTATCCAGTATCGGTAGTTTCATTCAGCATCCAGTTAGAGAAGTTAAAGGTAAAATTTCAAACCCTTTAGACAAAGGCCGAATTTTCCATGCAATTAGAATATTACGGTTTTTCCGACAAACCTTTCGAATTGTCACCGGACCTCAGGTTTCTGTATCTGACCGCGGGATACCGGATAGCCCTTGAAGCCCTCTGTAGAGGCATAACGGATCGAAAGGGATTGATTGCTCTTACCGGAGAAGTTGGGACCGGGAAAACCATGTTGATATACGGCGCCATGGAGAGGCTTCCCAAAAGGGTTAAGACAGCTTTTATCTTCCATTCCACCTATGATTTAAAAGAGTTGCTCCAACAGATTTTTTCTGAATTAGAAGAATCGGTGCCAACCGGAGGAATAGATGAACTCAAAAATCAATTCCTGCTTCATTTGAATAAATTAAGAGACCAGGGGGAATTATTGGCCATCCTCCTCGATGAAGCCCAAAAGCTCTCTGATGAGGTAATCAAAGGACTTTTTTCTCTTCTGGAAGCGGAATCCTGGGTGTCGGAAATCCTTCAGATTGTCCTGGTCGGACAACCGGAACTCGAGGAAACCTTTAACACCGCTTATATGAGATATCACCCTAAAATTAACCCGGTGCGTATAAAAATCAACCTATTATCAAGGGAAGAATCCCTGGATTATATCGAACATCGCCTAAAAAAGGTCGGAAGGTCCTCGCTTGGTATTTTTTCTCCTCAGGCCCTGTCCATGATAGTTGAAAAGGCCGGAGGAATCCCAAGGCTGATCAACATTATCTGTGATAATGCCCTATTTGCCGGATTTAAGACTTCTGTCAAAATAATTGAGACAACTTTAATTGAAGAGATCATCCGAAATCTGGAGGGGCCTGAGTATAAATTGAAAAAAATTAAAAGGCCTCCCCTCAAGAAGAACTTTCCGAGATTATCCTATCGTCTTTTTATCAGAGATGGGTTGATTGTTTTATTCGGTTTTACCCTGGTTGTCGGTATCTTCGTGTTCAGACCGGAGTTAACCAGGCAGCTGAAGTATTTTGCATCGTTCGGGGAAATTAAGACATTGATGGCCAAAGCCGGACATCTGGTTTACAGAACTCAAACGCCTAATGCAAACGAGAAAAATTCGGTTAATACCCCTTTAACGCCAATAGGGCAACCAACTCCGGACCGGGAAAAATCCCGGGAGGGTCAAGCCCGGACTCCTCCGTTGTCTTTGATACGCAAAATTCAGGTCAAAGAAGGAGATTTTTTATCCAAAATCGTTGTCGTTCATTATGGAAAAATTAATGAATCCTTGGTCGATTTAGTATTAAATCAAAATCCTTCCATATCGAATATTAATCTCGTTCTTATCGATCAACAATTAAAACTTCCGGAACTCACGGAAGAATCCTTAATTGTCCCGTCACCCGATGGTACCTTCAGTATCCATTTAGGGACTTTTCCCAATGAAAAGGCTGCCGATAAATTCAAGAATCTTCAGGTCCTGAAAGGAAAAAGTATTGCGGTTTCGCTCAAAAAAGTCTCCCCTACCCAAACCTGGTATCGCGTCGAAGCCGGGACCTATCAAAATAGAAATGAAGCCCTAACGGTAATAAAAACCCTCAAGGGGAATGGGCTTTTATCTTTTTTTAATCCTGATTAAGGCTGAGGTAGGTTATTTCCCTATAGGGAACACCAGCACCGGGACTTTGGCTTTTTCTTTGAAATATCGGGCCGATGATAAGGATCCTATCGGACCCCCGACATGCATGGGAATGGCTACCTTGGGATTTATGGCTGCGGCCGCCTCAACCTTTTTTAAATCGGCATCGGCAGGGCCCTAGGGAGTGGAGGCGAAAACCCCTTTCGATAGCCCGACGAGGACTAAACTTATCAATGAAATAACACCCCATTTCCCCAGGTTCAAGGGGTAAGATAAAAGTCATTTCTATTCTGTTTTATTCTTGACTCTTCTTTCCCCTCCATCTTATATTCTTAATATTCGTTTCAACCGAATCTCTTGCGGACTTTACAAATTCGGTCACCTCGAAGGGGATCAGGCTCATGATGCTGAGACAATTGAACGAACCGGATTCCGGCCGGCGTTAATCCCGAAGGCGATAGGGAACCGGGAAAAGGATATAAGACTATGACAAGAGGTTAAAAAAGATCTTGTCAAACCATTGGAGAAACCAACTTGTGGAAGTAAATAATCAAATTGAAAAGGGAAGGCAGAAGATAGACAAGATATCCGATTCCACCATTCGGCGCCTTTCCATTTATTACCGTACATTGAATAGAATGGAAAAACAAGACGTTAAGCGGACAACCTCGATGGAGCTGGCCGACATCGAAGGGATTTCGCCTGTAATGGTCAGAAAGGATTTATCTTTTTTCGGCACCTTTGGCTGTCGGGGGGTGGGCTATGAGGTTCAATCATTAAAGAAAGAACTGGCCAATATCCTGGGACTCAGCAGGAAGTGGGGTCTGGTCATCATAGGCGGGGGTCAGTTCTGGAATGTGTTGATCAATTCTCGGATATTAAAAGAAAATAATCTGGTCATTAAAAAGGTTTTTGAAAAAGATCCTGATCTGGTGAAAGACAGTGATGACCCGGTTCAGGTTTATCCGATCGATCAACTTGAAAAATATATTGACCCCGAAGAAGATCACATTGCCATTATCGCCCTGCCGCCCCCGGAGGTTCAGGCGGTCATCGACCGTCTTGGGAAGATCGGTATGAAAGCCGTGCTTTATATGGCTTCAAGATCGGTTAAGGCCCCGGATAATATGGTGGTCATGAACCAGGATATATCTATAAAACTGGGCATGATGACCTATAAAGTTTTGGAGAAAACAGGATAGGCCGGTGGCTTTGAATTTTTATTTTTTACCTAACCGAAACTATTTGAAATTTAGTTCTTACTTTCGAACTTCTAAGAATAATACTCGATACTGAATACTTGTTTCTGGATACTGGATAACAACAAAATGCGATACCTGATTCTGGCTAAATTCAATCCATTATCCAATAACCAGCATCCAGTATCCAGTATCGGCATTCTTATCCAGTTTCCAGCATCGTCTGTTCAGAGGCGGATGATTTCACGTTTTTGAAAGGTTAGAGTAAAATTCTCAGACTTGGTTGAAAGAATTTAAAAAGTTGCATCAATGAAGAAGGTCTTTGAATGCCGAGGAATAAAAATTCGTTAGCCGTGGTTATCCTGGCCGCCGGGAAGGGGACCCGGATGAAATCCGATCTTCCCAAAGTGCTTCATCCTTTGCTGGGGCAACCGATGCTGAGTTATGTGCTGGACACGGCCCGGAATATGCGGCCCCAAAAGAATCTCCTGGTCGTAGGCCACCAGGCTCAACGCCTAATGGAGGTCTTCCGGACCTGGCCCGGTAACTTTGTTACCCAGTCACCGCAATTAGGAACCGGCCATGCCCTTCAGACGGCTCATAAAGAAATGAAAGATTTTCAGGGCACGGTGTTGGTCCTTTACGGAGATGTCCCTTTGATTGAAAAGGGAACCTTGCAAAAATTGCTTCAAATCCATCGTCGAGGAAAGGCCGCTATAACCCTTATCTGTACTGAACCGGAGAATCCAAAAGGATACGGCCGGATTATCCGGGACCCGCAAGGGCTCTTGCTGAAAATTGTTGAAGAGAAAGATGCCACCGCGCAGGAAAAGCAGATTAGGGAAATCAACACCGGGATTTATTGCTTTGATTCAGGATTCCTTTTTTCCTCCCTGTCCAAACTGACCCGGAAAAACAGTCAAAAGGAATATTATCTGACCGATCTGATTCAGATGGCCCGGGAAAATGGACTCTCCTGTTCGGCCTTTTTTCACCCCAGGCCTGAAGAAGTCCTGGGAATTAATGACCGGTTTGAATTGGCTCGTTCCAGCCGGGTGCTCCAGCAACGGATCCTTAAAAACTGGATGCTCCAGGGGGTCACCCTTATCGATCCCGCGTCTACTTTTATTGAAAGGTCGGTACGGGTTGGTGTGGATACGATCATCGGCCCCTTTTCCATAATCCGGGGTCATACCCGAATCGGCTCTCGGTGTGAAATTTCATCCCATGTCGTCATTGAAGACGCCATATTAAAAGATGGAGTTCGGATACCGCCCTTTTCTTTGATTAAGAACGAAACTGTTATTGCTTAAGTATTGAATTAAATTTTTGCAATCATAAATCTGAGAATTTATCTCAAACAGAAACGTTGGTACGGGTTGCGAGGTTTGAAATCATAATCCTTTCCCCAAAAACGTAACACGTAACGCGCAACTCGCGACAAGGAAATTTTAAAAAGGGTTGTCTGACAACAAAGCGATTAAAATGGAACCCGTCATCATTATCCCTGCCCGGTATGAATCCTCTCGTTTTCCGGGAAAACCCCTGGCTTTGATCAACGGTGTGCCCATGATCGGCCAAGTCATCCTGCGGGCTAAAAAAATACCCGGAATTTCTGAGGTTGTTGTGGCCACGGATGATCTAAGGATCGCCGAAGCGGCTACCGCTTTTAAGGCCGAGGTGGTCATGACCCGGGCGGATCATCGTACTGGCACCGATCGGGTGGCCGAGGCGGCCGTTTTATTGCATCTACCTCCTGAGACTCTGGTGGTCAACTGTCAGGGAGACCAACCTTTTTTGCCCATTGAAGCGGTAATTGATCTAATCGCCGGCCATCAAGCTCATCCGGATTGGTCGATGAGTACACTTATTTATCGCCTTACCAACCCGGCGGAAATTTATGATCCCAAACATGTCAAAACAGTCTTTAACCATTCCGGTGAGGCTTTGTATTTTTCCCGTTCACCGATCCCTTTTTATCGGGACCCTGAGGAAAATCCGGTTTATTACAAGCACCTGGGGATTTATGCCTACACCGGATCTTTTCTTCAAGTCTTTACCGGGTTACCCACCGGACTATTGGAAGCGGCGGAGAAGTTGGAACAGTTGAGGGCTTTAGAATCAGGATATCCGGTCCGGGTCATCGAAAGCCTCCAGGACTCCTATGAGGTGGATGCCCCGACGGATCTTCATTTTTTCCCTGTTAAATAATTTTTTTAATATTCTATCTGCCTGGTTGAGGCAGTCACAACAGGACAAAAAAATGGTTTCGCCCTCTCCCGCTTTTTTAAAATAAAGGACGAACGGCTTTTTTATATTGAGGATAGACCTGTGAATCTCTTCTCTCTTCTGTCTCTGCTTTCCTTTACCGTCTACATATACCTCGGCCTGTATGCCTTCAAACAGGATTCCCTTTCCACCTTAAACCGGATTTTTCTGGTGTTGTGCTTCGATCTGGCCTGGTGGGCATTTTCCTATGCTTTCGTCTATTCCGCTCCCGATAAAGAAGTTCTCTGGTTTTGGTTTAAACTGTCCGCTGTCGGGTGGTGTCTGGTGGGCGGCATTTCCCTGCATCTTGCTTTAATCCTGACCCAAAAAGACCGCCTGCTTAGAAAATGGTGGATTTACCCGGTCCTCTACCTGCCGGGATTAATCATTTTAGGTCAGGCCTGGAAAGGGATTGTTACCGCCAAGGATTTTGTCCGGACTCCTTTAGGGTGGGTTGAGGTCTGGGCAGTGGATTCCATCTGGTTATGGATTCACACCTTGAATTATTCCACCTGTTTATTGGTAGGTATTTTTTTGATCTTCCGTTGGGGGAGCAGGTCCCATATCCCCCTGCATAAAAAACAGTCCCGCATCATCATCAGCACCGTGGCATTATCCTTCGGCTTAGGAACTCTGATCAATATTATCTTTCCGGTTTTACAACTGCAGGTGTTGCCGGCGATCGCCCCTATCATTATTCTTATCTGGGCCTATGGAATCCGACAGGCCATAGTCAAATACCGGTTGATGGTCCTTACCCCGGCTATTGCCAAGGATGAGATCATCTCCCAAATGAAGGATCTGTTGATCCTGACCAATCATGAGGGGAAAATCGTAAAAATAAATCGCCAGGCTGAAAAAACGCTCGGATACCGGGAAACGGAATTAATAAGGCAGCCGATCGGAATAATTTGCCGGGATGAAGAGGTTGTTCAGGAGATTTTCCTGCGAATCACAGGTAACCGCTTTCCACTGCCTGACCGGGAGGTTGAATACCAGACTAAAAACGGGGAATTGATTCCGGTTAAAATTTCCTGTTCGATCATTAAAGATAAATTGGGTGATCCCATGGGGATGGTTGTTATCGCTGAAGATCGGAGAACCACCCTGCGGTTAAAAGATGAAATTATGGTCCGGAGACGGGCCGAGGATGCCCTATTAAAGGTTCACGCCGACCTGGAGGGACTGATTCAGCAGCGGACCAAAGAGCTTTACCGGGTCAACGAGTCCTTACAGGCGGAAATGGCGGAACGGGAGGAGATGGAAAGGCTGTTCAGGACCTTATTTATGCAGTCCCCCATAGGGACCTACCTCGCCCAGCAGGGAAAGATCAAGATGGCCAATCCTGAGTTTACCAATGTTACCGGCTTTCGAGAAAAAGAATTAATGGCGGTTTCTTCATTGAGTCTGGTGCACCCGGAAGACCGGGAGGAGGTCACCAAAAATACTTTTCAGATGTTACAGGGAGAACGCCATCATCCCTATGAATTTAGAATCATGACCCGGGACGGCCATATCCGCTGGATATTGGAAACGGTCACTTCCATCCGCTATCAGGGGCTGCCTGCGACGCTGGCCAGCTTTATGGACATCACCAACCGGAAAGAATCCGAGGAGATGATCCGACAATTAGCTTATAAGGACTCCCTTACCGGTTTGCCCAACCGGGTTTTATTTTTGGACCGGTTGGCCTTCGCCCTGGTCCAGGCCGAACGGCACAAAAAAAATCTGACTTTAATGATGCTCGATTTGGACAACTTTAAGGAGGTCAACGATGAATTCGGCCACCATCAGGGAGACCTGGTGTTGAAAGAGGTAGGCCGAAGGTTAATCGGGTTTTTAAGGAAAAGCGACACAGTGGCCCGGATGGGAGGCGACGAATTTATGATTTTGTTATCTGAGGTCGACCCGGAAAGGGATGCGGAAAAAATTGCCGGGAAAATTCTGGAAATTATGCAAAGACCCTTTCAATTGGAAACCCAATCAGTTCAAGTTACAGCCAGTATCGGGATGGCCTTTTATCCGAAAGACGGCCTGAGTGCCGAGGGATTGATGAAAAATGCCGATCAGGCTATGTACCGGGCCAAGGAGCAGGGACGGAATAACTTTCAAATTTTCGGATTGAAGGCGAGTTAGAATGAGACCGGTGGTGGTGTGTTAATGTGGACAGCCGAACCTGCGATCAGCAGGGGATTTCGGAATGGAAAATGAATTAGTATTAGTGTGAAGCGGATTGTTTCCCCATTTCTTCCTTTTCCTGTTGACTCTTTCCTTTAAAACCTTACAATATAATCCATTATATTCACAAGATATCCGGAATTTTGGCCAAATTGCATTAAGGTAACCCTCTATAAGGACCCTATCGTTTTGAACTTGACCCGTACCCCTGATTCAAGAGACCCTCTCCTTTCATCATTCTTTTTGCCTGTTGTTTATCGACTGATTTAAAGGAGTTTTTATGAACAATGAACCCCTCATTCGCATACTCTTTGTTGAAGATCTTCCCTTTGATGCCGACCTGGCCGAGTGGGAACTTCGAAACGAAGGGATCCGTTTTACATCCATCCGGTTGGAAACACAGGAATAATTTCTGAAAGCCTTGAAAATTGCCTTGAAACATGATCCTTACCTTTTTTGAAGGTGTCTCGTCCACTCTGGATTTTCTGCCTCAAGTGGAAAGCTTTGTTCACCTGGAAGTTAAAAAGCTTTATCCGGACGTCGAACTACCCACCTTTTCCTGTGTGGTCCCAAAACCCGGGCAATTGGAAATGACTTACCGATGGGCATGCCGTGGGGGATATGGTCCTGGTGAAGATTGCCTGGATTTTCCGGCAACATGCTCGCTCTATGGATCTTTCTGCACGCTTGGGCGGGGAAGAATTTTGTCTTCTTTTGCCGGAAACAGGGGTAAATCGACGCCCGGTTTCTGGCCGAGCGCCTTCGTCTGGCCTTTTCCAACGAGGAGTTTCAGACTGATAGCCAGACTTTTTCGGTGACCGTCAGCATTGGAATTATCGAATGTTCAAGAGAAGGGGATTCTTTGGAAAGGCTATTGGAGCGGAGCGACCAGGCCTTGTATCGGGCCAAACAGACCGGAAGAAATCGGTCGGTGGTCTGGGTGGAGGAATAGCAGAGAGTCTATTAATTGCGGATTGCTCAAATGTTGTATGTGAAAATGAAACATAATTTATTTTTCCCTTGAAAAGGCCAATTTTATTAAGGATATGTTCTTAACATAAAAGATAAGAAAGTATTCCTGATATGAATCGTGACGCCTGGCGTTCCTTAAGGAAAAATCTATTTTTTACAACGGAGGAGGTTGCCGACCAATTTGGCATCACCAAGGCCTCGGCCCAGGTGTTTTGCAGTCGGCAGGTGAAAAACGGTGCTTTTATCCGATTAAAAAAGGACTTCTACCTACTTGGTGAGCGCTGGACCTATCTTGACCGGTAGGATTTTTTCACCATCTCCAATCATCTCCAGGTTCCTTCCTATATTTCCTGTACAACCGCCTTAGTTTATCACGGCGTGACAACACAGGCACCGCAAGGCTGGTACGAGAATGTCGCCCTGAAACGTTCCATTCAATACAATGCCGACGGTTCAACTTTTTCCTTTTTCAAACTGAAGAAAGACTGCTACTTCGGCTTTACGAAAATCGGCCCATTTTTCATGGCTCAAAAAGAAAAAGCATTTCTCGATGCTTGTCACCTCAATGCCTTTGGCCGCTACGCCATCGACTGGGCCGCCCTCGATTTGAAACGCTTAGACAGATCGGAGATGGAGAACTTGATGTCACCCTTTCCGAAGCGAACCCGCAACAGGGTCAAGGACATTTGGAAGTAAAATTATAATGTTTTTTGTTAAGTTTGAGGGTTTGAGAAAGATATGCAGGATCTGATTAAGCAGGAACAGTTTGAGATGGAGGTGCTGGACCGATTACAGAGCGGAAGATTTCTGGACCGGCTGGTTTTCGGTGGCGGTACCATGTTGCGCCTATGTTTCGGCCTGGACCGGTATTCCGTCGATCTCGACTTTTGGCTCCTGACTAAAAACAGGGAGAAGGATTTTAATCTCCCCGGCTGGTTTTCACTTTTGCGGGATTATCTGGCCCGCTATTACGAAATTCGGGATGCGGCAGACATGTTCCATACCCTCGTTATTGAGTTGAAATCGTCGGATTATCCACGCAGTCTGAAGCTGGAAATTCGTAAAGGAGTTACGATTAAGAAAACGGAACGGGCTATTGCTTACAGCCGCCATTCATCGGTCCAGGTGTATCTCAGGACAATCACACTTCAACAGATGATGGCCTCAACGATTGATGCTTTCCTGCAGAGGAAGGAGATTAGAGATGCCTATGACCTTGAATTTCTGGTTAAAAAAGAGGTTCAAGCCGATATTTCCGTCGAGAAAGCGGATCAGGTTTTGACCGCCATTGCTGCCTTGACTCGCCAGGACTATAAAGTAAAACTGTGTTCCCTCCTGGAAGCGGATAAGAGATCCTATTACCGGCAGAATAATTTCAGAATTTTGAAATCTCACCTGGGAAAAGGGGCAGCGTGATTTGAGATCGTTCGTTCCGAGGCTGATGGTCGTGAGTGTGAGAAATGTAAGGGAGAAATTATCAGACTTGGTTGCTAAGAATCTACGCCTCGTCCAGGAGTAAGCCCGGAAGAGGTGGCCCCTAATGGGGCAGTTGCATCCAAATAATGGGTTAAAAGTCCTTGTTTGTCATTCCGGGCTTGACCCGCTTCCTGCCCGTAGGCATCCAGGCCGGAGGCGGAATCCAGGAATTTAAAAGTCTCCTGGACCCCGGCTTTCGCCGGAGTGACGGTCAGCGGGGTTTCCCGTTTTTTTCAGAAGGATCGACAAAACTTTGTCGATGTTTATTTACTAAGCGCCTAATTCCGGTATATATTTTTTTCCGTTTGTGATGAGACCATTTGGCTTTAATCATCCGTCCCTCTTCTCTTCCATTTTTTCCCTCCCCATTTTTCTATTGACTATTTTCTGCAACCCCTTACAATATTGTTCAGTCCTTACACAAGACAAGAAAACCAAAATTCAGGCCAGGTTTCTATAAGTTAACCCTTACAAGGATTTAACCGTTATGGAAAACTTCCGATGGCCCGGTTCTTGCCCACTCTTCTATTCTTCTGTCTGCCTATCTTTCGAATTCCGTTCTCTATTTAGGGGGCGTAGACTCTCTATGCCCAAACAGTTTAAGATGAAGTGTCGGAAGCTTATCTATTTAATCACCTGAAAGAGGCCTTATAAAGACACTCCAATACCTGAATTATTGTTATTTTAAGGAGAAAACGGTGAAGACCAAAAAAGGTAATAACCTGAAGGCGTCCAGTCCTCTCGTTTCAGGGGAAAAATCAACCCCTATAACCGGTTTTCCGATCATCGGGCTGGGGGCCTCGGCCGGGGGGTTGGAGGCCTATGAGAATTTTTTTCGTCATATAACGCCGGACAGCGGCATGGCCTTCATCCTGGTTTCCCATCTCGATCCGGGGCATGCCAGTATGTTGACCGAGATCCTGCAAAGGTGTACTACCCTGCCTGTTGTCGAAGCTCAGGACCAAATGGTTGTGAAACCCAACCATGTCTATGTGATACCCCCCAACCGGGAATTGGCGGTTTTTCACGGGACCATTCAACTCACGGTTCCGGAATCGCAGCGGGGTCAACGAATGCCGATTGATTTTTTTCTGCGTTCCCTGGCCGAGGATCAGGGGGAAAGGGCCATCGGGGTGATCCTTTCCGGAAGCGGGTCTGACGGGACCCTGGGGCTCAGGGCTATTATCGGGGCCGGGGGAGCCACCTTCGTCCAAGATCCGGCTACGGCCAAGTATGACGGCATGCCCACCAGTGCCATCCATGCCGGTCTGGCCACCTATATCCTGCCTGTGGAAAAGATACCGGACCAGTTGATGCTCTATGCCAAGACCTTTTTTGGAAAAAAGATAAAACCGGCCCTCCCGGTTCCTCCCCCTACCAGCGCCCTTAACAAGATCATGATGCTCTTAAGGTCCAGAACGGGCCACGATTTTTCATTCTATAAACAAAACACCATCCGACGCAGGATTGAACGGCGTATGACCGTCAACAGCATAGAAGACACGGACACCTATGCCCGTTTCCTGAAAGAGAATCCCCAGGAGGCGCATCTCTTGTTTAAGGAACTCTTAATCAACGTCACCAGCTTTTTCCGGGATACAGAGGCCTTTGAAGTACTAAAAAAGGATATCCTGCCGGTCCTGTTTACGCAAAAACCGGATAATTATATTTTTAGAATCTGGGTGGCCGGGTGCGCCACCGGTGAGGAAACCTATTCCATTGCCATCCTTTTCCGGGAGTTTATGGATGAGACCCGGCAGGAGTACCGGGTCCAGATCTACGGTACGGATATTGACGAGGATTCGATTGCGGCAGCCCGTTCCGGTATCTACCCGGCCAATATCGGGATCGATGTCACCCCGGAAAGGCTGAAACGGTTTTTCAGCAAGGAGGAGACAGGGTTTCGCATCAAAAAAGAGATCAGGGAAATGATCATCTTCGCCACTCAGAATGTGATCAAAGACCCGCCCTTCACCCGGCTGGATCTCCTAAGCTGCAGGAATCTGCTCATCTACCTCGAACCGGAGCTACAGGCCCGGTTTTTCCCGGCTTTTCATTATGCCTTGAAACCGGGGGGGGTCCTTTTTTTAAGCTCCTCGGAAAGCATCGGGAGTTTTACCGATCTCTTCACGCCCATCAACAAAAAGTGGAAATTTTATCGGACCATAGAATCTCCGGTTGCTCCCGGTGAGGATTTGGCCGGATCAGGGTTGATTTGGAAAGGGAATACAATACGAAGGGACCCGGACGAGCCGATAAATAAGGTCAAGGAAACCAATTTATTGGAATTGACAAAACAGGTTTTACTCCAGGACTACGCACCCCCTTCGGTGGTTATTGACGGGAAAGGAAATATCCTCTTTGTTCATGGGGATACGGGGAAATACCTGCGGCCCGCCCCAGGCCAAGCTACCCTGAGTGTGATTGAAATGGCCCGCGAGGGGTTGCAATTGGAACTGCGCACGGCTATTCATCAGGCAGTCAAGCAGAGAACACCCGTGGTCGACAAGAATCTCTCGATCAAGACCGATGGGGGCAAAGAGCGGATTACCCTTTCGGTGAAGCCGCTTACAGGCCCGGGGACAACTCAGGGGTTACTGCTGGTCAGTTTTCAGGAGGCAGGTCTCCAGGCTCAAAGCAAGCCGGCCAAAGCCGGACGACCGGCCAGGAAAGGGGAATCCATCCGCATCCAGGAACTGGAACAGGAGCTTTCATACACCAAAGAAAATCTTCAGGCCACCATTGAGGAGCTGCAAGCCGCCAACGAAGAGCTCAAGTCCACCAATGAAGAGTTACAGTCCACCAACGAAGAGTTACAGTCCACCAACGAAGAGCTGGAGACCTCCAAAGAGGAACTCCAGTCGGTCAATGAAGAAATCCTGACTGTCAATGCCGAATTTCAGGCTAAAATAGAACAACTGGCCGGGATGCAGAATGATATGAGAAATCTTATCGATAACACCCATATCGGGACCATCTTCTTAGGTGAAAACCTGACCATAAAACGGTTCACCCGGGAGGTGACGCAGGTATTTCGTCTGGTGGGTACGGACGTGGGCCGACCCTTGGGTGACATCAAATCCAATCTTGAGCAAGAGGATTTGGAGGAGGATGCCCGGGCCGTACTCAATACTCTGGTCCCCCGGGAACTGGAAGTCAAGACCATCGGCGAGGAGTGGTTCCAGGTCCACATTATGCCCTACAGGACCCTTGAAAATGTGATTCAGGGGGTGGTGCTGACTT
Source organism: uncultured delta proteobacterium (assembly GCA_963782435.1). Taxonomy (GTDB): domain Bacteria; phylum Desulfobacterota; class RBG-13-43-22; order RBG-13-43-22; family RBG-13-43-22; genus RBG-13-43-22. The sequence continues at coordinate 185,672 of CAWAKF010000018.1, read as the reverse complement.
TTAACGACATCACTGGGCTCAAAAAAATTGAAGAGGATGTCCGTCAGGCTCGCGATTATGCTCAAGGGATTGTGGATACGGTCCGGGACCCCTTGATCATCTTAGATGCTGAGTTCAAGGTGATCTCCGCCGGTCGTTCTTTTTACAGAATCTTTCAGGTTAACCCTGAGGAAACCGTGGGCCGTTGTCTTTTCGATCTCGGCAACCGTCAGTGGGATATTCCTCGCTTGAGGGAATTGCTGGAAACCGTTTTGCCTAAAGATACCAGTTTTGAAAATATGGAAATCGAGCACGATTTTCCCATCATCGGACACAGGAAGATGCTCTTGAACGCCAGACAAATCCCCGGGAAAACAGGTGACCCGACCCCGATGATCCTTCTGATTATGGAGGACGTTACTTGAAAATAAATCCGGGTTACGGGTTGCGGGTTAGGAGGTAAGGAATGAAAAATTATAAAGAATTGGAGATATATATTCTTTCATACGCATTGGCAGTTAAGGTTCATAAACTGTCTTTAAGGCTGCCAAAGTTTGAAATGTTTGAAGAAGGGTGTCAGGTAAGGAGGTCATCTAAAGGGATTACTGCTTGTATTGTCGAAGGGTATGGGCGAAAGAAATATAAAGCCGAATTTATTAAGTTCCTGATTTACGCACATTCTTCCTGTGATGAAACTATTCTCCATTTGAACTTTATTAAAGAAACCCATAACCTTTTTGAAAGTGAGATCCAATTATTACTGGATGCCTATAACGACTTAGGTGCCAAGATTAATAGATTTATTCAATATGTAACCAAAGATTGGAAATGAGAAGGTTCTTTATACCACTTTTTTTGATGTATTGGACAACCCGCAACCTAAACACCGAAATCCGCAATTGAATTGGATAATAAATGAAAAAACAAAACAACAAAGCCAAAATCCCCATTGATCCTCATCTGAAAAATGCCACCGAGAAGGAACTCCTCCAATCATCCGGCAAAGCGTCTGAAATGAAAGAAAAAACCACAGATGAACTTCTCCATGAGCTCCAGGTGCACCAGATCGAACTGGAGATGCAAAACGAGGAGCTCCGAAGAATCCAACTGGCCCTGGAGGAGTCCAGGGACAAATATGTGGACCTCTATGATTTCGCACCGGTGGGGTACTTTACCATTACCTCGGAATCCTTGATCAAAGAGGTCAATCTTACCGGCGCGGCCCTTCTGGGCATGACGCGTCAAAAGCTGATCGGCTTCCGATTTAAAAAAATAGTAGAGGCCAAAGAGCAGGACCGCTGGGACCGGCATTTTCTGAATGTATTGCGACAGGGCGGGAGGCAGGGGTGCGAACTGACCCTCAAAAGATCGGATGGCTCTATCTTCCAGGCCCAATTGGACAGCAACAGAAAAGAACTTAAGACCGGAACCCCCCTGGTCCTCATGGCCATAAGCGACATTAGTGAAGGTAAAAGGATGCAGGAAGCCTTGCAGGAACGCGAGCAACGCTTTCGCGAGCTGAGTTTGACCGATGATCTTACCCAACTGTTCAACCAGAGGCATTTCTATCAACAAATGGAACAGGAAATCGAGCGGACCAACCGCTATCAGCATCAATTGGCCACGTTGTTACTGGACCTTGACGATTTCAAACAATTCAATGATACCTATGGACACCTGGAAGGGGATAAGGTTTTGGTAAGAGTAGCCAAAACCATCCGGGATTGCATCCGCCGGACTGATTCGGCCTTTCGCTTCGGCGGGGAGGAATTAATTGTGGTTATGCCGGAGACCTCGTTGAAACGAGCCCTGATTCTGGCTGAACGAATTCGAAAAAGCATTCAAGGGGTGGTCTATAATCCGGCCCCCAAGACCGAGGTCCATGTGACCTGCAGTATCGGCCTTTCCCAGTATCAACCCCAGGAAGATCTCAAGGCCTTTATCAAACGGGTTGATCTAAACATGTACCAGGCCAAGGCCAGAGGAAAAAACCAATGTTTTTCTTCATAATGGAATGATTGAGGAATTGAGGAATTGAGGGATTAAAAGATTTTGGGATTGGGGGATTAAAGGATTTTCATTCCTAAATTTGAGTATCCAGCCCCAGTGAAATAAAAAACCAAATACATTTCACGGGGCAAGCATCCAGCATCGGCTGATTTATCCGGACAAGACAGGATTTAAATTATTCCGCAATCCCCTGCTGATCGCAGGTTCCGAAATCGGATATGGAGGGGGACCATTGAAGAAGAGAAAAAGCCAGATAGAAACCGGGGATCTCGGCGACCAATTGAGACAAGAGGCGGAAGAAAAACTGGCACAATTCCCCGTTGTTCCTGGCGAGATGCAGGGGAAGAGCCTTGAAGAAATTATCTATGAACTCCAGGTGCACCAGATCGAGCTGGAGATGCAAAACGAGGAACTCCGAAAGACGCAGCTCACCCTGGAAGAATCCAGGCAAAGGTATTCAGACCTCTATCATTTTGCCCCGGTGGGATACTTTACCATCACCCCGGAAGCCCTGATCAAAGAGTTAAACCTTACCGGATCGGTCCTAATCGGGTTGACCCGGCCAAAGCTGATTAACACCCCCTTTCGAAGAATTGTAAATATCAATTACCAGGACCGATGGATTCAGCATTTCATGAGTGTCTTAGAATATGGAGAAAAGCAGTCCTGTGACCTGGTGCTCAAGCGGCAGGATGGTTCCACCTTTTATGCCGGGTTGGAAAGTATTCGAGTGGAGACAAGCCGGGGAGTGTTCGAGGTCCACACCACGGTAACCGACATCAGCGAACGCAAGCGGATGGAAGAGGCTATCCGGCAATCGGAAGCAAGATATCGAACCGCCGTAATCGAAGAAATTGGTGAAGGCTACCACGAAGTGGATTTGGCCGGAAACTTCACCTTTGTCAATGATTCCATGACCCGGCTGCTACAATATTCCCGTGAGGAATTGATCGGGATGAACTACCGGACTTATATCCCTCCTGAGGAGGTGGAAGAAGTCTATAAAACCTATAACCAGGTCTTTCAGACAGGGAGAATCATTAAAGGGTATCCGATCACCAATATCCGAAAAGATGGAACGCCCATAATTTTAGAAAACTCCATATCCTGCCTGCGGAACAAGGAAGGCCGGGTTATCGGGTTCCGGGGAATCTCCCGCGATATCACCGAGCGTAAACGGGCGGAAGCGAAACTGATAGAATCGGAGGAGAAATATCGTTCCCTGGCTTCTACGGAAGATTCCATGTATTTGGTAGACAGGGAGTCCCGGTTTCAGTTTATGAACGATAGCCATCTGGCAAGGATCGGTACTTCAATAGAGGAGGTTGTCGGTCGATCCTATGGTGAGTTTCATTCTGAAGAAGATACCCAACAATTTGCCGGTTTAGTTAAAAAGGTGTTTGAAACCAACACCTCTTTTCATGTTGAACACATAAGCGAAAGAGATCCTAAATATTTCCTCCGGACCTTCAGCCCGGTTAGAGATCCACAGGGAAGTGTTACTGCCGTAACGGTGATTTCCAAAGACATCACCGAACGCAAGCAGATGGAGGAGGTACTGCTAAGCGAACGTAATTTTGCCGAGGGTCTGATTAATACCGCTCAGGCCATTATTCTCATATTAAATCCGGAAGGCACGAATTGTCCGATTCAATCCTTATATGGAAAATCTTTCGGGATATTCACTGTTTGAAGCCCATGGAAAGGACTGGTTCAGCACCTTTTTGCCTCCACAAGATCAGGTGAGGATAAAGTCCCTTTTTTTAAAGTCCGTGGAGGACATTTCGAACCAAGGGAATGTAAATCCTATCATTACCAAAGACGGTCGAATAAGACAGATCGAATGGTACGATAAAGCCCTCAAAGATACCGATGGGAATACCATTGGAGTGCTCGCTGTCGGGCACGACATCACCGAGCGAAAACAGGCCGAACGGGAATTATTGAAAAATCAAAAACAAATACAGGCAATGGCCATAAGGTTGTCCGAGGTCGAGGAAAGAGAACGGAAGGAAATTGCCCGGACACTCCACGATCTGGTAGGGCAGAACCTGACGGCCTTGAATTTAAATCTGAGCATCATTATTGAAACGATGACGGAAACTCAAAATCCCCTTCTGGTTTCCCGACTGGAAGATTCCCAGAAATTATTGGAAGAGACAACCGAGCATATCCGGGAGGTCATGTCCGATCTGCGTCCTTCCGTACTGGACGATTTTGGTTTAACCGCTGCCCTTCGCTGGTATGGACAGCATTTTCATAAAATGACCGGCATCCAAACGAAGGTGGAGGTGGAAGAAATCTCCTCCCGGTTACCACCCCTTTGGGAAACGGTTATCTTCCGGATTACTCAGGAGGCTTTGACCAATGTGCTTAAACATGCCTCGGTCGGGAAGGTCGGCCTCCGGTTGAAAAAAATTGAGGACAGGGTAACTCTGACGATAACGGATGAAGGCCGGGGATTTAATTTTAAGGGGTTTCGTATTGGAGGTGAAAACAGGGGATGGGGTCTGGCTATCATGAGGGAGCGGGCTGTGTCCCTGGGAGGTGATTTCCGGATCGACTCTGAACCGGGAAAAGGGACCCGGGTCATCCTCCAATTGCCGATACTGGATACTGGATAAAACTGCCGATGCTGGATACTGGATGCTTGCCCCGTGAAATGTATTTTGTTTTTTATTTCACTGGGGCTGGATACTGGATAAAGAGGACAAGCGATGCTGGATACTGGATGAAGACGAAAAACGATACTGGATCAAAAAAACTGATGCTGGATATGAGAGAGAATTGATGAGCTATAAGAAACTTGAAGTCTGGCAATTGACCAGGGAACTGGTTATTGAAATTTATAAGATGACAATGACTAAATTACCTAAACTTGAAATGTTTGAAGAAGGAAGCCAGATTCGACGTTCAATAAAATCGGTAAAATCTACGATTGTAGAAGGGTACGGCCGAAGAAAGTATAAGCAGGAGTTCCTGCGATTTTTAATTTATGCCATAGCTTCCAATGATGAGACTATCGATCACCTGGAAACGCTATTTGAAACCGGTTCCCTGACAGATAAAGCATTATACATGTCTCTTCATAACAAACTGGAGATTTTGGTAAAAAGCTCAATCTACTCATTCAATCGGTAAGCAAAGATCATAGAAGTGAAAAATAATATATCCAATATAGAGAATCAAGTATCGCTTTTTGTTTTTATCCAGTATCCAGCCCCAGTGAAATAAAAAACAAAATACATTTCACGGGGCAAGCATCCAGTATCGTTTCATCAAAGGCGATTGATCCCGAGTTTTACTAAAGTGGTAAATAAATTCTCAGATTAACCAAGGAAAAATCATGGCGGAAAAGATCAGAATTTTGCTGGCCGATGATCACCAGATTCTAAGAGAAGGGTTGAAGTTTATCCTGGAAGCGCAACCGGATATGACCGTAATCGGGGAAGTCGCCGATGGCCGTCAAGCGGTTCGAGAAGCCAAGAGGATCAAACCCGAGGTGTTGATCATAGATATCGCCATGCCGGAATTAAACGGAATCGAGGCCGCCCGCCAAATCATGGAAGCATGTCCGTCAGTAAAGGTGATCATTCTTTCCATGCATTATAGCACGGAATATATCTATCAGGCCCTTCTGGCCGGGGCCAGGGGTTTTGTGCTCAAAGAGGCCGCCGGTAAAGAATTAATCCAGGCCATTCGGGCTGTTTATGGAGGACACAGGTACCTGAGTAAGAAAGTGGATGAAATCGTGATCAAAGATTATTTGAGCCAGCACCATGCTATTCAATCTAAAAGTCCTCTGGAAACCCTCAGCCCTCGGGAACGGGAGATCCTCCAATTGGTAGCCGAGGGGAAAACCGACCGCGGCCATCGCCGATATCCTTTTCATATCCCAAAAGACCGTGGAAACCTACCGCAGCCGACTGATGCAAAAGCTGGGCCTTAAGGACACGACCGCCCTGGTCAAATTTGCCATTAGCCATGGATTGACGGGGTTGGAGTAAATAATAATTGAGGGATTTAGGAATTGAGGAATTGAGGAATTGTACTACATATTTAGGGATTTAGGAATTTAGGGATTTAGGAATTGGGGAATTAAGTACCGAATTTTCAAAATTCCTCAATTTCAGAATTCCATAATTTTATTAAGGAATTAAAGGGTTAAGTACCATCAATTCCTAAATTCCTAAATTCTATAATGAAAGGAAAGATTATGAATTATAAGAGGTTTGAAGATCTTCCTTGCTGGCAAAAGGCCAGGGAATTATGCCAAGTGGTTTTTGTATTGATTAATCAAGGTAAATTCCAAAAGGATTTTAGTTTAAAGGATCAGATTTGGAGAGCCGTGGGATCAATAATGGATAATATTGCCGAAGGTTTTGAAGATGGGTCGCCTCGAGAATTTTTAAAGTTCTTAGGTTATGCCCAAAGGTCATGTAGCGAAGTCCAATCCCAGTTGTATCGATCCCTGGATGCGAAATATATTACCCGGGATCAATTTGATCGAATTTATAATCTTGCTTCGGAATGTCGAAAACAAATTAAAGGTTTTAGAAAATATTTACGTATTTACAATTCAAATGCCAAATAAAATTTAGGAATTAAGGGATTAAGGGATTTAGGAATTGATGGTACCTAATTTCCCTACCTTTTAATTCCTCAATTGATAAATCTTAGAATTCAATTCCTAAATTCCTAAATTCCTCAATTCCTCAATCATTTTTTTTCAAACTCTCCCCACACCATTTATCAAACTCTCCTGACATACAAATAGACTTTGCCAGGGTACTCTAATTACGCTGAAAATATAGTATTTGAGCGATACTGGATTGAACTGCCGATTCTGGATTCTGGAATTTAGGAATTCAGGAATTGAAGGTACTTAATTGAATTAAAGGATCAGGAATTTGTAATCCCCCAATCCCTAAATTCCTTAATTCCTTAATTTAAATATCCAGCATCCAGTATCCAGCATCCAGCATCGTCAAACCTAAAAGGAAAATAAATGGGCAACCATATTTTAATTGTCGAAGACCACAAGGCCCTTCGGAAATCTTTAGGGGAGTGGCTGAAGGGAGTTTTACCCCAGTGTGATTTTTCCGAAGCGGCCAGCGGTGAGGAAGCCATAGAAATATGCCGGGACATTACACCCGATTTGATTCTGATGGACATCAGTTTGCCAAGGCTGAATGGTATCGGAACCACTAAAAGTCTTTTAACCATGGTCCCAACCGCCCGGGTGGTGATGTTGACCATCCATGAGGAAGAAGCCTATCGGTCCGAGGCCCTGTCAGCCGGTGCCAGCGGGTTTGTCCCTAAAAGGTTGATGAAGAGTGAATTGGTCCCTACCCTAAAAAGGCTGTTAGCGTCCTCAGGACATAATGGATCAGAAGGGGCGGAATAAACCATCTTGGAGGATCAGGGATAAGCGTCCAAATATCACATATCTTTGAATAGATTTTTGAATAAAAAAAGAGATTTGAGGAGGAAATGATGAGCCCACAGGATCAGTTGATCGATGAATATTACTCTCGAAATGGGGATAAATTAATCGATTGTCCTTTCCAGCCTGGAAACTTGAGGATATCGGAAAAGGCCTGTTCAAAACGCCGCCTTGCCGCCGACCGAGATACAAACGGGCTTTTCAAGCGTGAAGATTTATTTGGTTACTTTGTTTCACAGGGCCTATTGCGATGTAGACAATGTAGGATGGGGGAATATCTAACCAAAGCTATTTGAAATTGGGTTTCTTAAATCCGATCAGTCTAAGATGAGGGGTTGATGCTGGATACTGGATGAAACTGCCGATACTGGATAAAAACAAAAAGCGATACTTGATTCTTGATAAAGTCAAACAAGCATCCAGCATCGGAAGTTACGAACGGAAATCCATAATCCTTGTAGGGGGACCATTATGACTATCATGAATCACGAAAAAACCGATTTTCCCAATACGGCGACCGGAGTGGTCCTCGGCCCCTTCGGGGCGGCTCAGGGCAGACCCTGTACCAGGGGCGATAAATTCGGGGACATGGGTTTTAAAGATCAGGCAAACATCCCATCTCAGGAGACCCGGTATCTGTTACAGGAACTGGTTGCGCATCAAATCGAGCTGGAAACGCAGAATGAGGAGTTACGCCGGACCCAGCAGGAACTGGAAGCTTCCCGGGCCAGGTATTATGATCTCTACAATCAGGCACCGGTCGGATTATGCACCTTGAGCCGGGAGGGGCTGATTTTAGAAACCAATTTCACCGCTGCCGTTCTGATGGGGGTGGTTGCCGACGCCCTCTTAAACCGGCCCTTGACCGGCTTTATCCTGCCGGAGGATCAGGATATTTTTTACCGGCTTCAAAAACAGATATTTACTTCGCCTTCGCCCGGCTCAGGTCCGGCAGGCTTAAGCTCGGTGGGCGAGCTGCGCCTGGTGCGGTTAGACGGCACCCCGTTCTGGGCCCGGCTGGAGGCGACCGGGACCCGGGACAGTGAAAATGGGACTATGGCCTGCCGTATTGTGATAAGCGACATCACTGATCGCAAGAAGATGGAGGAAGCCTTAGCAGACAGCCTGCAGAAGTTAAAACTGTTCACCTTTTCCCTGGTTCACGACCTCAAGAGTCCAACGATCGGGCTCGGCGGTCTAACCCGGCGTCTTATTAAACATTGCCGGGAGGTACTAGATGAAAAGGGCCGGGATTATTGCGATCAAATTATAAAAATATCCGAGCATATCGGTGAGTTTGTGGAAAAAATCAATGTGTTTGCAGCCACCCAAGAAAGTCCTCTATCCATCGAAATAATAAACCTCAATCATGTTCTTGATCTGCTCAAAAAAGAATTTTCTTCAAAACTGACTGAGCGTCAGGTTGAGTGGCTTGAACCTGAAAAGGAAATTGAGATAAGAGCCGACCGGTTGTCCCTTCTCAGAATTTTAAGAAATCTGATAGACAACGCCTTGAAATACGGGGGAGACGAATTGACTAAGATCGGGATCGGATATGAGGAGACAAAAGATTTTTATGTCCTCTCGGTAAGCAACGACGGCCCGGGAATAAAAGAGGAAGATCAGGGAAATATTTTTCTCCCCTTTCAACGGAAAGCTCCCTCCGGGGATGTTACCGGAGCCGGCTTGGGTCTGGCCATCGTAAAAGAGATTGCCGAAAAACATAACGGACAGGTCTGGGTGGAACCATGTTCCCCAAAGGGAACCACCTTTTTTGTGTCGACTTCAAAGGCTCTATGATTACGTGCTAATCCGGGCGTTGGTTAATGGCTGACCATGGAAAGCCCAGATCGGTAAGTATGGTGACGGGTGTGTTGCGAGTTACGAGTTGCGGGTTACGGGTTGATTCAAATTCGGATTGCTCGTTGCGGGTTATGGATGAGGGGAGAGGGGATGTCGGATAAAGAAATAAAGGTTATTTTTAAAGGCTTTTTGTACGCAAGGAGGCACCATGTTTCTTTTTATTGTTGGCCTATTTGTGGGATGCTGTTTGGGGGTTATTTTAATTTCTATGCTGGTTAAGTCCAAAGAGGCCGAACAGGCCTTCTTACTCGTAACATAATCCAGCAGTGGAAGAATTGAACATGGCGCAGGTTTGATTTTGGATTCTACAATCCGCAATGGTACTGGATTCAAATTATTCCGAAATCCGAAATCCGCAATGGAAATGTTTTATGGGTAAGAGAATAATTCAAACCGGAACCCGGAATCTCGATCGTAAAAAGAGAGATGAAGGGGAAGGCAAGGGCGCCTTTGAGGTTCCTACAAGGGTAACCGATGTATCTTTCCTCAATCAAGCCCCTGAAAAGCTCAATCCGATTATGGAGATCTTCCGAAAGGCCATGGGTGGCATCCTGCAGGTCATTTCGGATACCGTGGAGACCGAGGACCTTTATACCGTCGACCATCAGCGGCGCACGGCCGATCTGGCTCGGGCCATTGCCGGAGAGATGGGACTGACCGAAGAAAAACAGGATGGACTGCTCATGGCTGGGATTATTCACAATCTTGGCAAGGTATCGATCCCGGTGAAGATTTTGAACAAACCGGCTAAGCTCTCCGAGGTCGAATTCAAACTGATTCAGACCCATTCTCAAACAGGGCATGATATCCTTAAGGGCATTGATTTTCCCTGGCCCCTGGCCGAAATTGTTCTACAGCATCATGAGCGTCTAAACGGCTCCGGGTATCCTAAGGGACTCAAGGGAAAAGACATCTCCCTGGAAGTCCAGATCCTCATGGTGGCCGACGTGATGGAGGCCATGGCCACTTACCGGCCCTACCGTCCGGCCCTGGGAATTGATACCGCCTTGGAGGAGATAAAGAAGAATAGGGGAATATTATACCATCCGGAGGTGGTGAAGAAGTGTCTGGGTTTGTTCAAAGAGAAAGGCTTCGGGTTTAAGTAACTTTTGATTGCGGATTGCTGATTGCGGAATGAAAATCAATAACTGCAGGTTGTGGATTATGGAACCAGCAAGGGCAGGAAAAACAATGAAACTGGAAGATCTGAAAATCGGGACGCAACTGTGCATCGGCATGGGCGCTATCCTGTTGTTGTTGGTGCTCCTTGGGGGAACGGCCTGGTTCCAGGTGGACAGTCTGTGGCAGGAGACCAAGGGATTCTACGAGCATCCGCTCCAGGTCGGGATAGCCCTCGACAAACTCACGATCGACATTTTCTCCATACATCGGGACATGGATGATCTGGTCCTGGCTGAGAATGAGGCGGATAGACAATCCGTGATTCGGATCATTGACAGCTATGAAGACGACGCTTACAAGAAGTTCGATCTCCTGTATGACCGCTATCTCGGACCCCGGAGCGACCTTGACACCGCCCGGAATGCCTTTGTTCAATGGAAATCCATTCGTGATGAGTCCGTTCGTCTCTTACGTGACGGCAAGACCGCTGAAGCGGTAAACCGCAACCAATCCAGGGGTGTTGAAGGCGTTCAAGTGGGAAAGCTCTGGAGTCATGTCCGGAAAATCAGCGATTTTGCCTGGAACAAGGGCGATCAGTTTTACCAGGACGCCAGGGAGGAAAAAGAGACCTTGATGTGGCGACTGGTGATGGTGTTCGGCGCCATTTTTCTGCTGACTTTGGTTATCGGTTATCTCCTGTTAAAAGGTATCCGGAAACCGCTCCAGGAACTGACCAGGGCAGCGGATCAATTTGGACCGGACAACCTGGACGCCCGCAGCCGCTATGCCTCCGCCAATGAATTCGGGACGCTGGCCTCCTCGTTCAACGCCATGGCCGAAACAATTCAGAGAGAAATACAGAGCAAAGAATCTGCCGCCCGGATCGCCGGAGAAGCCAGTGAATTCGATGAGAGCGTCATCAATACTGTGCGTGAACCCTTAATCGCTCTGGACCAAGATTTAAGGGTAGTCAAAGTCAGCCGTTCCTTCTATGAATTCTTTAGGGTAAAACCTGAGGAAACCATGGGACATCTTATCTATGAACTGGGCAATAAACAGTGGGATATCCCCAGGCTGCGGGAACTGCTGGAGACCATCCTTCCCCAAAAAACAACCCTAGACAACTATGAGGTGGAACACAATTTTAACTCCATTGGTAAACGGGTAATGCTTTTGAATGCCCGGCAAATTAATAGATTGTTGGGCAAAGAAAAAGTCATTTTGCTGTCCATAGAGGACATCACCGAGCGCCGGGGGATAGAAAAGGGTCTGAAAAGGGCCCATGAAGAACTGGAAGCCTTTGCCTACTCTGTTTCCCACGACCTGCGCGCGCCTTTGCGCGGCATTGACGGGTGGAGCCTGGCGCTGCTGGAAGACTACAAAGATAAAATCGATGAACAGGGACGCCAGTACATCGACCTTGTGCGTTCAGAAACGCAGATTATGGGCCAATTGATCGATGACCTGTTGACATTTTCACGGCAAAGCCACAGCAGGATGGACAAGCAGCCGTTGGATATGACCGCCAGTGCTCAAGCCATCATTTCCCAACTTCAGCAGCAAAACACCACCCTCCAGGCGAACTTTATTGTTCAGCCGGGATTGACGGCACTGGGAGATCCCGGCCTGATAGCGATCGCTCTGAAAAACCTGCTCGAAAACGCAGTGAAGTTCAGCAGCAAGTGTTCGGCGCGGTTATCGAGTTCGGCCAGGTTGAGAAGAAGGACGAAAAAGTCTTTTTTGTGCGTGACAACGGAGTGGGTTTTGACATGGCCTATGCACACAAACTGTTCGGGGTGTTTAGGCGTCTGCACAAATCATCAGAGTTCCCAGGCACGGGCATCGGCCTGGCGAGCGTGCAGCGTATCATCAACCGGCATGGTGGACGGATCTGGGCCGAGGCCGAGGTAAATCAGGGGGCCACCTTTTACTTCACCTTGAAGGAGGCAATATGAAAGGCAAAAATATTCTTCTGATCGACGACAATCCCAGTGACAACAAGCTGACCAAACGGGCACTGAGGCAGAATAAGATTGCCAATGAACTGATTGTCGCCGAGGACGGCAGGGAGGCGCTGGACTATCTTTTCGCCACCGGCCGGTATGCGGGCAGGGACGTCCGGGATACCCCGGCTGTGGTGCTGCTGGACCTGAAACTCCCCAAGATAGACGGGCTGGAGGTCTTGCAGAAGATACGCGCCAATGAGTTCACCAGGTTCCTCCCGGTGGTGATCTTAACTTCGTCGGATCAGGAAGCGGATATGATCGCCAGCTACAAGCTGGGAGCTAACAGTTACATACGCAAGCCGGTGGATTTTCACCAGTTCGCCGAGGCGGTGCGCACTCTGGGCATGTATTGGCTATTGCTGAATGAGCCACCGCCAGTGAAGTGAGGTCTTCATGGATATACCGCTCAGAATATTGATAATAGAAGATTCGGATAGGGATGCGGCCCTGGAGGTGCGGACGCTGGAAGCGGCGGGCTACCGGGTCACCTATGTGGTGGCAGGCACCGCTGCTGAGATGAAAGCAGCCCTGGCCGAGCAGTCCTTTGACCTCGTCATCTCGGATCATGGCCTGCCGCAATTTGACGTGCCCGGCGCCCTGGCCATTCTTAAGCAAAGCGGCCTGGATATACCTTTTATCATCGTTTCAGGCACTATTGGCGAAGAAGCGGCGGTGGCCTTAGTCAAGGCCGGGGCCCATGACTACATAATAAAGGACAGGCTTTCCCGACTGGCGTCCGCCGTTAAACAGGCCCTGCGGGATGTGGAGGACCGTCGAGAGCGAAAGCGGGCGGAGGAGGTTTTGAAGGAAAGTGAAGCCAAATATCGTCTGCTGGCTGATAATGTCAATGACGTCATTTTTGTTTTGGATATGAACCTGAATTATACCTATATCAGCCCCTCTGTAAAAATCCTGAGGGGATACGAACCGGAAGAGGCGATGAAAAAGGCGGCTTTTGAGACGCTGACGCCCTTTTCCCAGGATCTGGCCATGAGGACCATCTACGAGGTTCTGGAGCTGGAAAAATCCGAACACAGAGAGATTCCCCTATCCCGGACGCTTCAGTTGGAAATGATCCGAAAAGATGGGACCACCGTGTGGACGGAGGTGAAGCTTTCTTTTATCAGAGATGAAGATCAGAGGCCTGTGGGTATTCTTGGAGTAACCCGTGATATCACTGAGCGAAAGAAGGCCGAGGAAGAAGTTCAACAGATCCTGGAGAGTCTCAAGAAGTCTTTTCGCACGATCATCCAGGTCTTGGTGTCCGCTGTGGAGGCAAAAGATCCCTATACCGCCGGTCACCAGACCCGGTCCGCGGACCTTGCCCGGGCCATTGCCGCGGAGATAGGACTTTCCCTGGAAATGGTCGACGGTATTTACATGGCCGGCTCCATCCATGACATCGGAAAACTATCCATACCGGCTGATATATTGTCCAAGCCGACAAAACTGTCTGAAATCGAGTTTTCCCTGATTAAAGAACACCCCCTAAAGGGGTACGAGATCCTCAAGAATGTGGAATCTCCCTGGCCCCTGGCAGAAATGGTCTACCAGCACCATGAGCGAATGGACGGTTCCGGTTATCCCCGGGGGTTGAAGGGAGATGAAATCATCCTCGAGGCCCGCATCCTGGCTGTGGCAGACGTGGTGGAGGCCATGGCCTCTTACCGGCCCTATCGCCCGGCCTTAGGCGTCGAGGCGGCCCTGGAGGAGATAGAGAAAAACAAGGGGATATTGTACGACTCTCGAGTGGTGGAGACCTGTTTGGGGTTGTTCCGGGAGAAGGGGTTTTCTTTTGCGTGATGCTGGATACTGGATACTGGATGCTGGATGCTTGCCCCGTGATTGGATAAGACCGGCAGGGGCTATGAGGAATTGACCAGGAATGTTATAAATTGCTCCTGGCCCATAACTGCCGAGATGAGAGTAACAAAAACCAATACGAGGTAAGGTTAAATGTATTAACAGTGTGGTACTCAACAATTTAAACTGAAGACCAAGGGCATTTGAAATGTTTATTCTTCAATCTGATCCGCCAGAGGGGAAAGGCTGGATGCTGGAATCCGGATACTGGAAGCTGGAGACCGGATACTGGATACTGGATACTGGTAGCTGGATGCCGGATACCGAATTTTTTTCTTCCAGAATCGAGTTCCGCTTTTCGTTTTTGTCCAGAATCCAGTATCCCCTATCGGTTTATTGGTTTTATCCGGGATCCAGCATCACTCCATTGGAGCGATTGGGACCGAGTTAATAAATGGTCGGAGATAAATCCTTTTTGATTTTGAATTTGTTCCCTGTAGTTATGCACGTCCCGATACAGTAGGAAAAGTTTCGGTCTTGGGGTGAGTAATGAAAAAGATGAAAAATTGCGGGTTACGGGTTGGTTCAAATTCGGATTGCTCGTTGTGGGTTATGGATGAGGGGAGAGGGGATGCCGGATAAAGAAATAAAGGTTGAAGGTGATAAGGCCAAATTAACTTTGAGAGGCCGAATAGATGATTTTACCCGTTCTTTTGATTTCCCCTAAAAAGGTGGTTGAGTCGGGTTGGTTAAATTGATCCGGTGAATACCCGATGGGTTCGACCCTGGACAAATATTTTGACAAAATCCTGGCCAAATCTTCTTGGATTTTAAAGATATTTTTGTTGGCGAAGGAAGGGGAAATGACGGCGATGTCGATATCTGAGAACTCTCTCGGAGTCCCGTGGGCATACGAACCGAAGAGTATGACCTTCTCGACCCGAATTTCTTGTGCTTCCAGATCATTGACCAGACTTTTAATGATAGTTTTTATTTCTCTTGGAGATAGCTGTGCATGAGCCATTTAACAACCTTTCGGGTTTTTTGAAGTATTTCTTCGGTTACTTTTTTATTGAGGTGTTTTGATAAGGTGGTGAAATCTTCCGGATATCGAGTAGGAACACTCTGGAGACTGATTTTGTCAATAAACTCTCGGTGGGATTTTTCCAGGACAATTCCGGACAATTCAATTAGCCGGTTTAAGTTATGGGTATAAGGGGGCATTTGCCCGGAACTTTTACAAACAATGGCTTTAAGTGTTTTTTCGATCGAGAGATGGCAAAGAAAAACCACATAAATATAACGGCCACTTTTAAAAAGATTGGCAGCGGTTTTAAGATCATAATCTGCAGATAAGATCCAGTTGTCAATCGCCGATTGCATTGGTTTTATATACAAATTTTATTGAAAAAAGTCAATATGTGTTTGTGTTCTTTCGGGATTTGAGATTTTAGGATAAGGCATTCTGCTTTACTCGAGAACCTTGTAAAATACTCAATAAAGGGTTGTTTTTAAAGGCTCTTTGTTGGGCAAGGAGGGGCTATGTTTCTTTTTTTCATTGGTATATTTGTGGGATGCAGTTTGGGGGTTATTTTGATGGCCATCCTGGTTAAATCCAAGGATGACGATAAAGCCGTCTTCCGTTTGATGCAAAAGAGGAGAAGGTTCGCTTTTTAAGATGACTTTTTTAACTCCAATGACTCCAAAGAACACCGCTTCCATTTCTCTTTTTTAACGGAAAAACTGAAAAAGGTGGGGAGAAGCGGCAAAAAATTTTATGGGAAAATAATCGGATTACACGGCTCTGTGGATCGAGAAGAACAAGGGGGATTTTTATAATGGTGATGCAGTTGACACCTGTCTGAAATTATTCAGGGGAAAAGGTTATCATTTTTTAAGGGACCTTCTTTAAACGGTCAACTCCGATGAGTCTATTCCTTTCTAAGGAAACTTGTTCATGAATAAAAGACGTTTTATTTATATATCACTGATGATTCTTCTGCTGATTGTCGCTGTTGCCGGCTGGTTTGTTAAGGATTATCTTGGAAATAAAGCCCGGCAGGAAATTTTGGGAGAAAGCCGGGCTTCCATATTAACCTCTGTCTATCTATGTGTCCTCTACGATCACTCACATCGAAGGGGCCGTTAAAACTCTGGCCGGATCACCCTGGATCGCTCCCGCACTGACGTCTAAAAGGGATCAGGATATCGAACAGGCCAATAGCGTCTTAGACCGATACAATTCCGCCTTAAACGCTTCCGTATCCTACCTGATGGATGCCGATGGCCTGACTGTGGCCTCCTCCAACCGTAAAGATCCGGACAGTTTTATAGGGAAATCCTATCGTTTTCGTCCTTACTTTCAAGAGGCGGCCAAGGGCCAAGCCGGTCGTTATTTTGCACTGGGCATTACTTCCGGAAAGAGGGGTTTCTATGCCGGTTACCCGGTTCAGGACCGTTCAGGTAAAGTGCTTGGCGTGGTCACCATGAAAAAAGATCTGGATAGAGATGGAGACCTTTTTCAGCAACTACCCCTTTTGTTTTCTCATCAGTCCTGACGGCATTATTTTCCTGTCCAGCAGACCGGAAATGGTTCTAAAAAGTCTCTGGCCGCTGGACAAAGTCGTCCAAGAAAAAATTAATTGCTTCCCGGCAATTCGGCGAATAAACCCTTTAAAGCGGTTTTTAACAAGGAAATTACCGATGGGTTGGAAATCCATTTAGAAGGAAATGATTATTTCGTTTCCAGGACGGTGATCGGCAGCGACGGATGGTCGATTGTGATTCTGACCTCGGCCAATCGGATCTGGACTTACAAATTGATCGGTGTTCTGGCAACGGTTATCGTTTGTGTTTTAATTTTTGTCTTTTCCGGCATTCTCTATTTAGCAAACCGATCCCTGGAGTCTGTTCGGCAAAGTGAAGAGAGCAAACACCTCTTACTTCAGGCGGCCGGAGAGGGCATTTTCGGGGTGGATACCAAAGGGCAGACGACCTTCGTCAATCCCGCCGCCCTGCGCATGCTTGGATTTTCCGAAGAGGAGATGTTGGGTCAAGGGGCGCACGCGCTCATCCACCATTCCCATAAAGACGGTTCCAATTACCGGGTGGAAGAATGCCCCATGTATGGCTCCTATACCAGGGCTACCGAAAACCGTGCGGTGGAGGAGGTGCTTTGGCGCAAGGACGGCAGCAGCTTCCCCGTGGAGTATTTCAGCACGCCGATCATCAGGGATGGCAGGGTCACGGGAGCGGTAGTAGTCTTTAAGGACATCACTGAACGCAAGCAGACAGAAGAAGCACTTAAAAAGAGCGAGGAGAGATACCGGGTCATCATAGAACAGATGGAGGACGGCTATTTTGAAACTGACTTTTCCGGAAATTTTACCTTTGTTAATAACGCGGAATGCAGAAATCTTGGATATGCAATGGAAGAAATGATCGGCATGAATAACCGACAGTATGTGGAAGAAAAAAACCTTGAAGAATTGAATAAAATCTTTGTGCAAGTCTATAAAACAGGAATACCTGTTAAAGCCTATGCCTTGGAACTTAACAAAAAAGATGGGGCTAAAGCTTATAATGAAATTTCGGCAACTCTTATGAGGAATGCAGAAGGCAAACCCATCGGATTCCGGGGCATCTCGCGCGACATCACCGAACGCAAGCGGTCGGAGGAGGCCCTGCGGCAAAGTGAAGAGAGCAAACGCCTGTTACTTCAGGCGGTCGGAGAGGGTATTTTCGGGGTGAATACTATAGGACAAATGACCTTCGTCAATCCCGCCGCCCTGCGCATTCTTGGATTTTCCGAAGAGGAGATGTTGGGCCAAAGTGTTCACGACCTTATCCACCATTCCCACGAGGACGGTTCCAATTACCGGGTGGAAGATTGCCCCATGTATGGCTCCTACACCAAGGCCACCAAAAACAATGTGAAGAATGAGGTGCTCTGGCGAAAAGACGGCAGTTATTTCCCCGTGGAGTATGCCAGCACGCCGGTTGTCGATCAAAGCCAAGTCATGGGCGCGGTGGTGATTTTTAGCGACATCACCCAACGCAAGTGGGCGGAGGAGGCCCTTAGAAATAGTGAAGGCCAATTGCGTGCCCTTGTGAGTACTATTCCTGACATAATCTGGCTAAAAGACAAAGATGGCGTCTATCTCTCATGCAACTCAATGTTTGAGCGTTTTTTCGGTGCCAGGGAAACGGACATCGTCGGAAAAACCGACTACGACTTTGTGAACAGGGAACTTGCCGACTCCTTTCGCGGGCATGATTGTGAGGCGATGTCGTTGGGGAAGCCCGTCATCAAGGAAGATTGGATCACCTTCGCAGATGATGGCCATCGCGCGTTTATGGAGGCCATCAAGACCCCGATGTACGATGCCCGGGGAATGCTCATCGGCGTGCTGGGTATTGGGCGTGACATTACCGAGCGCAAGCAGGCGGAGGAAAAGATCCGGCAGATGGCCTACCATGATTCTCTGACGGGCCTTCCCAACCGGAAGCTCTTCTCCGATCGCCTGGGTATTGCCTTAGTCCAGGCCCAGAGGAATCGAATGGAAGTAGGGGTCGCGATGCTCGACCTCGACAATTTCAAGGACGTGAATGACACCCTGGGCCATGAAGGGGGGGACCTCCTTCTCAAGGCAGCGGCAGAGCGGCTAAGCGCAACGCTGAGGAAGGGTGATACTGTTGCGCGTGTTGGTGGAGACGAGTTCGTCCTGATCTTTCCTGACCAGAAGGGGATAGAAGATGTGAGCCGGGTTGCCCAGAAGATCGTTGATGGTTTTCGCAAGCCCTTTCTCATTGACACCCATTCACTTATTGTAACTACGAGTATCGGCCTCGCTGTCTATCCCGATGATGGAATAGATGAAGTTGGACTCCTGAAAAATGCCGATAGCGCCATGTATCAAGCTAAACAAGAGGGACGGAACCGGTATAAGATCTATAGCGAAGCTTAGGAAATGGGATTTGGGTTTGAGAATTTTCCGGTTACGGATTGTGGAATTAAAAGAATGGAAAAGTGTGGGTTGCGGGTTGATTCAATTTCGGATTTCGGATTACCGATGGAATGAAGAAGCTGGGAAGTTGAAGGGGTTGTCGCCGAACACCGAACACTGAACGCTGAAGGATTTAGGTAGGTTTCAGAGGAAAAGACCATGAAAAAACAAAGTAAACCGGAAGAAAAAAGGGTCAGTGAACAACTGCTGAGGGATAGTGCAGAAGATAAACTCAGGGGATCTTCCGACACATCATCAAAGATGAAAGAAAAGTCCCCTGAGAAACTTCTCCACGAACTTCAGGTACACCAGATCGAACTGGAGATGCAGAACGAGGAACTCTGTAGGGCCCAGTTTGATTTGCTGGAATCCAGGCAAAGGTTCGCAGACCTCTATGATTTTGCCCCGGTGGGGTACTTTACCTTTAGTCATGAGAGCCTGATCAAAGAGGTGAACCTCACCGGCGCAACGTTCCTTGGGGTGGCCCGTCAAAAATTGATCAATAAAAGGTTCAGGCCGTTTATCGCCCCCTCTGACCTTGATACCTGGGATCAACATTTCGTAAGTGTGTTATGGGAGGGAGGAAAGCAATCTCGTGACCTTACCCTTAATCGGCAGGATGGTTCTATTTTTTTTGCCGGTTTGGAAAGTATCCGAGTGGAGGTAAGCTGGAGGAGATTTGAGGTCCATACCATAGTAACCGATATCACCGAACGCAGGCAGATGGAGGAGGCCCTCCGGAAGAGGGAGAAGCAGTTTAAGAGTCTTTATGATAATGCGGCGGGAGGGATATTCCAGATGACACCGGAGGGCCGGTTGATCACCGCCAATAGGGTGTTTGGCCGGATGTTCGGCTACGAATCTCCGGAAGAAGTCATTGACACGGTGACGAATATCGCCCATCAGATATTTGCAAATCCTGATGACAAGAAAATGATTATCGATATGCTTAAGGAAAGGGAATCTCTCAGAAACTACGAATGCCAAATGCGGCGGAAGGACGGTTTTATTTTCTGGGGGTCTATCAATGCCCGTTTTACAGAAACCGTGGATGCGATCCCCTGCTTCGAGGGATTAATTATCGATGTCAGCAAGCGCAGGCAAGCGGAGGAAAAACTGAGGGAGAGCGAGGAATTGTTCCGGAGTTACTTGGAGCATGCCCCGGATGGCGTTTATATGAGCGACCTGGGTGGTGTCTTCCTTTACGGCAACCGCAAGGCCGAAGAGATCCTCGGTTATCCAAGAGAAGAGTTGATAGGAAAAAACTTATTGGAAACGAACATCCTATCGGGAAATAGTCTTAACAAAGCAGTCCGGTTGCTCCAGTCCAATATCGAGGGCAAGCCTACCGGCCCGGACGAGATTGAACTGATCAGCAAAGAAGGGCGCTCTATTCCCGTTGAGATCAACACCAGCGTGGTTCAACGTATGGGGCAAAAAATTGTCCTCGCCTTCGTTCGCGACATCACCGAGCGCAGGCAGGCGGAAGACGATCTGCGCAAGAGTGAAGAAAGATACCGCACGATCCTGGAAGATATTGACGAGGGATATTTTGAAAATGATCTGGCCGGCAACTTTACTTTTGTCAATGATGCTGAATGCCGGGATTTAGGCTATTCCCGCGAGGAACTCATCGGCATGAACTACCGGCAATATAGTGATGAAGCAACAGCGAAGAACTTATATGAGCTCTTTTACAATATCTATAACACGGGAAAGCCGGTTAAACGATTTCTGGAACAATTTATATCCAAGGATGGGACGCATCATTTTAACGAAGTGTCAGCATCACTTATTCGAGATGCAAAGGGCAAACCTATCGGATTTCGCGGCGTCTCGACGGATATCACCGAGCGCAAACGGGCCGAAGAAGAGTTGCGGTTGAGCGAAGAGCGGTTCAGACGCATCTTTGATGAAGGACCGGTCGGGATGATTTTGGTAAATCCGGATTACACAATTGTCACGGTGAATAAAGTGTTCTGCGGGTTGTTGGGGTATAACAAACAGGAACTCGTCGGATCAAAAAATTATAGATCTCACCTACGAAGAAGACAAAGAGAAAAATAGAGACTTTACAGAACAATTATTCGCCGGACACATCCCCGTGTATCGCTTGGAAAAGCGGTATGTCAAAAAGGATGGCGGGATCGCCTGGGCTAATATTACCGCCTCCGCCATCCATGGGAAAGAAGGTAACGTGATTTATAGTCTATCTCTCATTGAGGACCTCACGGACAGCAAGAAGGCGGCAGAAAAGATTCATCTGCTGCATTATTATGACAATCTGACCGGGTTGCCCAACCGCACGTTTCATAAGGAGCTTATAAAAAGATCCATTGAACATGCCCTGCGTCATAAAGAGAAATTTGCCATTATTTACATCGGATTGGATAATTTCCAGCGGATTAACGATACTCTCGGATATGACATCGGAGATCTCCTGCTGAAGGCCGTTGCCGACAGACTGACCGACTCCTTGCGAAAAAGCGACTTACTGGCCAGATCAGGTGAAGGTGAAACAGTGAATGTTGTATCCCGGGTAGGTGGAGACGAGTTTATCGTCTTGGCCCATGATCTCAACCAGGCTCAGGACGCCGCAATAACGTCCCGTCGCCTACTCGAGGAAATATCCGCCCCCTATGATCTGAGCGGTCGCGAAGTATTTATAACCGTCAGTATCGGCATTTCCTTGTATCCTGATGACGGCGCGGAGGTTGACGACCTCCTTAAAAACGCCGAAAAGGCCATGAGACACATCAAGAGTGAAGGGAAAAATAACTATCACTTTTACTCAAGATCGATGCATGCCTCTGTTCTGGAACTCCTGACGCTGGAAAGCGACCTGCACAAGGCCCTGGAGCGGAACGAACTGGTTCTCTACTACCAGCCGAAGGTGGATGCGGCAACGAGAATGGTCAAAGGGATGGAAGCGCTGATACGCTGGAAACATCCCGACAGGGGCTTGATTCCGCCCATGCAATTTATTCCCCTGGCCGAAACAAGCGGCCTTATCATACCCATCGGAGAGTTTGTAATACGCACCGTCTGTGGGCAAATCAAAACATGGCAGGAAGCCGGTTACCAACAGATGAACATTGCCCTGAACGTATCGAGCCGCCAGTTTGATCAACAGAGCCTGAAAGAAATCGTTGAGGAGGCCTTACAGGATGCCATGATTCCTCCCCAGTGCCTGGAGCTGGAAATAACGGAAAGCACCATTATGCGGAACCCGGAGAAGTCAATGCGGACCCTGACTGAACTAAAAGCGATGGGGATAGGGATTTCGATTGATGATTTCGGCACGGGATATTCATCCTTGAGCTATTTGAAACGGATGCCGCTGGATTTTTTGAAGATAGATCAGTCCTTTGTCAAGAGCCTGGCCTCCGACCCCAGGGATCAGGCCATCGTCAGAGCGATTATCGCTATGGCGCACAGCCTGGATTTGAAGACCATTGCTGAAGGTGTGGAGACGGAGGAGCAGTTGTCCTTCCTGCAGGAACATGGATGCGACGAAATCCAGGGCTACTTGTTCAGCCGGCCTTTGCCGGCAGAGGAGATCCCGGGGATTTTGGCGAAAGGATATCTGTAGAGTCTAAATTGTTAGGACGTGCTCACAGGCAAGAACTTAGTCGGAGGCTTTATGTCAATTTTTTCTGAAAACAGTCCCCCCGTACAAGCATTGATCAAACGCTTTGTATTGATTTACCTGCCCATCTTCGTGATTCTTTCCGTCGTTCTGTTGATGGGAATTCGACTCGACGAACAAAAGCAATTAAAAATAATTGAGGCCAACGAGAAAAACCGCATCGAGGATGCCAGAGATCGGGCTGTAAAAGATTTTTCGGAGATTAAAACCCATTTACGTATCATCGCCAGCCTGCCATTGTTGATCAGGTATCTGGACAGCGCGAATCCGGCGCAGCGGGATGAGTTGGAAAAACTTTTCCTGGTGTTGTCACGGGAAGTGCGGTTTTATGACCAGGTGCGCTACCTGGATGCCGGCGGACAGGAAGTGATCCGCATCAATTACCATGACGGTAAGCCTGCCATCGTACTACGTGAGCAGTTGCAAAATAAGTCAGAGCGCTATTACTTCCTCGACACGATCAAGCTCAAACAAGGCGAAATATTTATCTCTCCGCTGGACCTGAATATTGAAAATGACCGCTTGGAGTTTCCCTACAAACCGATGATCCGTTTCGGTACACCGGTGTTCGATAGTTCGGGGCGCAAGAAGGGCGTGATCGTGCTCAATTATTTGGGGGCCGAACTGTTGCAGCAAATTCGCAAGATTATCGGGGGAGGGGATCAGTATAGCGGCATGATGCTCAATCGCGACGGCTACTGGTTGATCGGCGCCAAGCGTGAAGACGAGTGGGGCTTCATGTTGGGCAAGAATGAGCGCACCTTCGGCCACGATTTTGCGGGAGTGTGGCGTGCCATCTCGGTTGACGAAGGGGGAGCGCTGCTGACAGATCAAGGCCTGTTTGTCTATACTACCGTTCACCCGCAGATAGGGAAAGAGCGCTCTTCCGCGGGTTCCGTTTTGTTGAATGTGCCCAACCGGCATGAAGTGATGGCGGATGAATACTTTTGGAAGATCGTGTCGTTCGTTCCGCATGCCGTTCTGTCAGGCGATGCCTTCTACAAACAAACCAGCGGCAGGATATTGCTTGTCTTTGTCTATCTGTTGCTTGCGCTGGCTGCCTGGATCGTCGCCCTCGTCACCTTAATCCACAAGCGGGAGGAGGAGGTATTGCGTGAGTCGGAAGAAAGGTACCGGGTCCTTTTCGAGGGAGGTGCTCATGGCATACTCATTACTGATAGTATAACGGGGCGATTTTTGGATGCTAATTTATCCATCTGCCAAATGCTCGGATATTCAAAAGAAGAGTTGCTGCAATTGGGTATAGCAGACATTCACCCAAAAGAAGAGCTGGATTCTGTGATGTCACAGCTCGATTCTCAGATACGAGGAAACCGGACGGAATCAGGCACGGTCCCGTGTCTACGGAAAGACTGCACAGTTTTCTATGCTGAGATCGCCGGTGCCAGCACCAACTTTCGTGGAAAGAGGTGCGCCGTGGGATTTTTTGTGGACATTACCGAGCGCAAGGACATAGAGGAAAAGATCCGGCAGATGGCCTATCATGATTCTCTGACGGGGCTTCCCAACCGGAAACTTTTCTCCGATCGCCTGGGTATTGCCTTGGTCCAGGCCCAGAGGAATCGAATGGAAGTAGGAGTCGCGATGCTCGACCTCGACAATTTCAAGGATGTGAATGATAAACAGGGCCATAATGCAGGGGACCTCCTTCTCAAGGCAGCGGCAGAGCGGTTAAGCGCGGCGCTGAGGAAAGGTGATACCGTTGCACGCCTCGGTGGCGACGAGTTTGTGCTGATCTTTCCTGATCTGAAGGGGATAGAAGATGCGAGCCGGGTTGCCCAGAAGATCGTTGATGGTTTTCGCAAGCCCTTTCTCATTGACACCCATTCACTTATTGTAACTACGAGTATCGGCCTCGCTGTCTGTCCCGATGATGGAATAGATGAAATTAGGCTCCTGAAAAATGCCGATAGCGCCATGTATCAAGCCAAACAAGAGGGACGGAACCGGTATAAGATCTATAGCGAAGCTTAGGAAATGGGATTTGGGTTTGAGAATTTTCCGGTTGCGGATTGAGGAATTAAAAGAATGGAAAAGTGCGGGTTGCGTGTTGCAAGTTACGGGTTGTTTGAATTGTGAAATGTGGAGTCTATGAATTCCAAATTTTAAATTGCTGAAGGAAAGAAGAAGCAGGGTAGTTGAGGGAAGCTGTCGCCGAACGATGAATGGCGAACGGTAAAGGATTAATGCAGATTTTAAGGAAAGAGACCATGAAAAAACAAAGTAAGCTGGAAGAAACAAAGACTGGCGAACAGTTGCTGAGGGATATCGCAGAAAGTGAACTCGGGGGATCTTCCGACCCATCGCCGAAGATGAAAGAGAGGAACCCTGAAGAACTTCTTCATGAACTCCGGGTGCATCAGATTGAGCTGGAGATGCAGAACGAGGAACTCCGCAGGGCTCAGCTTGATTTGCAGGAATCCAGGCAAAGGTTCTCTGATCTCTATGATTTTGCCCCGGTGGGGTACTTTACCTTTACCCGGGAAGCTTTGATCAAGGAAGTGAACCTCACCGGCGCTATGCTCCTTAAGACGGCCCGTCAAACCCTGATTAATAAAAGGTTCAGGCCGTTGATCGCCCCCTCTGACCTTGACCTCTGGAATCGGCATTTCTTAAATGTGTTGCGAGAGGGAGAAAAGCAGACTTGTGATCTTACCCTGAAACGGCAGGATGGCTCAGCCTTTGTTGCCGGTTTGGAAAGTATCCGGATGGGGGTAAGCGGGGGGGGATTTGAGGTCCATACTACGGTAACCGATATCTCCGAGCGCAAACGGGTCGAAGCGGCCCTGATTGAAAGTGAAAATCGCTATCGCGACCTGGTGGAGAACAGCCAGGACCTGATCTGCACCCATGACCTGGAGGGAAATCTGCTCTCTGTGAATGAGGCACCGGTTAGAGCCTTGGGGTACTCGAGTGAATTCTTATTGCAAGTGAAAATGAGAGATTTTCTTTCCTCTGAACAGCGTGACAAGTTTGAAACCTACTTAAAAGAAATACAAGAAAAGGGCCGGGCCAGCGGCATTCTGCGGGTACAAACCGCCTCCGGAGAAACCCGCTACTGGGAATATAACAATACCTTGCGGACCGAAGGTGTGGGAGTTCCCATTGTGCGCGGCATGGCCCATGATATCACCGAGCGCAAAAAGGCAGAGCTGGCACTGCGGGAGAGTGAAAAGAAATATCGGTTGGTAGTGGATAATATGGCAGACAACATCTCGGTCATGGATATGGATCTGCATTTTACTTATGTCAGTCCCTCAGTCATAAAATTGCGGGGATACACCAGTGAAGAGGTTCTGACGCAGACCCTTGAACAGGTGGTGACGCCTGAGTCTTTTCATGTGATCAATAAGGCCTTTGAAGAGGAGATGGAACTGGAAACCGGTGGTAGAGCGGATCCAGGAAGAAGCCGCATCCTGGAGTTGGAGGAATACCGAAAGGATGGTTCGAATGTTTGGATCGAGAATCACTTGTCATTTATACGGGATGAGGCCCAGAAGCCCGTAGGTCTAATCTCCTTGAGCCGTGACATTACTGACCGCAAGCAGGCGGAACAGGCGCTGCGGGAGAGCGAGAAGAAATATCGGGAACTATATGATTTTTTGCCCATTCCGGTCTTTGAGATGAATTTTGAAGCCAATATTACCTCTGCGAACCGGGCTATTTATGAAACTTTTCGCGGAACGGAGGAGGATTTAAAGAAAGGTTTTAAAGGATGGCAGCTCCTGTCACCGGAAGAGATTGAAAAATCCAGCAAAAATATTGAACGTCTGTTAAAGGGAGAAAAAGTAGAAGGGACTGAATATACGTTAATGAGGTTGGATGGGTCTGCCTTTCCTGCTATTATAATCTCGAGTTTGATTTACAGCAACGGCAAACCTGTAGGAATCAGAGGTGCGGTTGTAGATATTTCGGAGCGCAAAAAAACGGAGGTGAAACTACAGGAGAGTGACGAGCGGTACAAAGCTCTTTTCGACGGATCACTCGACTTAGTTTACGTCACTGATTTCGAAGGTCGCTTCATCGATGCCAACGCCGCCGCCTTGGACCGACTTGGTTACACGCGGGAAGAGATCCACTCCCTCAATTTTGCCTCATTTTTAAGTGAGGATCAGTTGCCTCTTGCTTCAAAAACACTACAGAAGATTCGGGAATCCGGTGTTCAAATGGGCCTGATAGAGTTCAGGTTAAGGACTAAAGACGGCAGCGAGATTTATGTGGAAACACGTGGGTCCATCATCATGTCCAATGGGAAACCTATAGCCTTCCAGGCGATCGCCAGGGATATCACCGAGCGGAAAAAGGTCGAAGATAGGCTTAACCAGACCCTGGAGAACCTTAAAAAAGCTGTGGGTGGGATCATCCAGGTCATTGCTGCTACTGTGGAAACCCGGGACCCTTATACCGCCGGCCATCAGCGACGCACTGCCGAACTGGCCCGGGCCATTGCCGGAGAGATGGGACTCACCCAAGATCAACAGGACGGGCTCCTCATGGCCGGGATTATTCATGATCTCGGGAAAATATCGATCCCGGCGGAAATTTTGGTTAAACCATCTAAGTTAACTGAAATAGAATACAAATTGATTAAAGTGCACTCCCAGGTCGGATATGACATATTGAAAAACATCGATTTTCCCTGGCCCATCGCTGAGATCGTCCTTAAACACCATGAAAGGATTGATGGATCGGGTTATCCCCAGGGACTCAAAGGAAAAGAAATCTGCCTGGAAGCCAAGATCCTTATGGTGGCCGACGTGGTCGAGGCCATGGCCTCCTACCGCCCCTATAGGCCCTCTTTAGGGGTTGATGCCGCCCTGGAAGAGATCGAGAAGAATAAGGGGATTCTTTACGACAATACTGTAGCAGAAGTCTGTTTGAAACTGTTTCGGGAGAAGGGATTTGAGTTTGAGTAATACTGGATGCTTGATGCTGGATATTGGGTGCGCCTTGCGAGTTGCGAGTTACGGGTTGCGAGTCAGGGGAAAATACCAAACACCAATTGTGGATTGCAGCTTGCAGAATGAAAAGAAAAAACAGAGAAAAGACACCTGCGGGGACGCAGGGGAAAAAGGTTGAGGAAGGGGCTGGGGAGTGGCAGGGGTTGTCGCTGAACAACCCTGCCCCTCTCAGGCGACAAATGCTGAACTATTGGTTTAGATATAAGAGGAAAATACAGTGAAAATACTAAGTAGGTCGGAAGAAGAAGAGAGCAGTGAACGACTATTGAGAGATGCCGCAGAGGAGAAACTGGGGAAATTTACCGGCACTTTACCGGAGATGAAAGTAGGGACCCCTGAGGAACTTCTTTATGAACTCAAGGTGCACCAGATCGAGTTGGAGATGCAAAATGAGGAACTCCGAAGGGCTCAAGTCGCCCTGGAGCAATCCAGACAAAGGTATTCAGATCTCTATCATTTTGCGCCAGTAGGGTACTTTACCTTCACCCCGGAAGCCCTGATTAAAGAGGTAAACCTCACCGGTTCCGTCCTGATCGGTTTGGCCCGGCAAAAACTGATCAACACCCGGTTTCGAAGAATAGTTACAGCCAAAGACCAGGATCTGTGGGATCAGCATTTCCTGAGGGTGTTACGAGAGGGAGAAAAACAGACTTGTGACCTGGTGCTTAACCGGCAGGATGGTTCCACCTTTTATGTCGGGTTGGAAAGTATCCGGGTGGAGAAAAGCCGGGGATCATTTGAAATCCATACCACGGTAACCGACATCACTGAACGCAAGCGTCTGGAAGAGGTTTTACGGCAATCGGAAGAGAAATATCGAACCGCCATAATCGAAGAAATAACCGAAGGCTATTACGAGGTGGATTTGGCCGGCAATTTCACCTTTGTCAACGATTCCATGACCCTGTTGCTTCAATATTCCCGTGAAGAATTGATCGGGATGAACTACCGGTCCTTCATACCAAAGGATGAGGTTGAAGGGGTCTATGAAACCTTTAACCGGGTCTATCGGACCGGGGAGATCGTCAAAGGGTTTTCGGTCACCAATATCCGAAAAGATGGAATGCCAATATTTATGGAAGACTCCATATCCCGCTTGCGGGCAGGGGAAGGCCGGATTATCGGATTCCGGGGAATCTGTCGTGATGTGTCCAGGAGCAGACGAGCAGAAGACCGGATGCAGACTTCCATCGGGGAGAAAGAGGTCTTATCGAGGGAGGTTCACCATCGGGTGAAGAACAATTTGCAGGTGATTCAAAGTCTATTGAACCTGGAGACCAGGAGGATCAAGGATCCCCAGGCCCTGGAGGTTTTCAATAAAATCCGGGAACACATCCGGTCCATGTCCCTGGTGCACGAGAAGCTCTACCAGTCTCCGGACCTTACCCGGATTGACATGGCGGATTATCTTCGAAGCTTGAGCATCAGCCTATTCCATTTCTCCCGGATCAACCAGGATAGGGTCAAGCTTAAAGTCGAGGTGGAGAAAGTCCAGGTCAGTGTTGATAAAGCCATCCCTTTGGGGTTGATCATCAATGAACTCATATCCAATGGCCTGAAGCACGCCTTTCCGGAAGAAAGAATCGGTGAAATCCATGTGGGTCTATCCATGGTTGATGAAGGGATGATCCGGTTGACGGTAGGGGATAACGGTATCGGTTTTCCCAGGGATGTGGATTTTCGAAAGACGGATTCTATGGGTTTTCAAGTGGTCATGGCCCTGGTGCAACAGTTGGAGGGGACGATTGGTTTTCATCGGGAGGTGGGAACAGAATTTCGAATCACCTTCCCGAGTAAATACAGTTATGCCAAATGATTCTGGGGTGCCGGCTGGTGCCCATCTCCAAAGGCTGAACAGGAAAAATAAATTCTTAGAGGACCTTTATGACTGAACATCAAGAAGCAAACCCAAGTAAAATCCTGATTGTGGAGGACGAGGGCCTCATTGCCGTTGATCTTAAATCCTGCGTGGAGCAGTTGGGATACACGGTTTTAGCTTGTGTGGATTCAGCGGAAAAGGCCCTGGAACTGGCAGAGCAGGAACCGCCGGACCTCGTTCTTATGGACCTTGTTCTGAAAGGTCCAATGGACGGGATCGAGGCTGCGGCCCTCATGCGCTCTCGGTGGGGAATCCCGGCGATTTTTATTACGGCCTATTCTGACCGGGAATGGGTGGAGCGGGCCAAACTGGTCAATCCTTTTGGTTATATACTCAAGCCGTTCCAGGATAATGAGGTCAAGGCCATGGTAGAAATCACCCTGTATGCTTCCAGGGTGGAGAAAGAAAGACGAAAGGCGGAGGAGATGCTGCGCCAGAGCGTCGAGAAATACCGCTCCCTGGCGGCTTCTGTAGATTCCATTTATTTGGTGAACAGGGAATGCCAATATGTGTTTATGAATGATGGTCACCAGCGGAGATTCAATCAACCCTGGGAGGAAATCATCGGAAGAAGGTACGGCGAGTTTCACTCCAAGAAAAACTCAAATGACTTTGGGAAAAAAATAAAAGAAATATTCGAAACTAAAGAATCCATCGTTCAAGAATACAGGAGTGAAAGGGATGGGAGGTATTTTCTGCGTACCTTCACCCCGGTAATGGATCGGAATGCCGCTGGAGACATTTCGGAAGTCGTTGTCGTTTCCAAAGACATTACCCTACGCAAGCAGGCGGAGGAGGAACTTAAAGAAACCTTGCGCCAGTTGCAGGAAACAAAAGACATGCTGATCCAGTTCGAAAAGGAAGCAGCGGTGGGACGCTTAGCCGCCGGCGTTGCCCATGAAATCCTCAATCCCGCCAGTATCATCTCGTCACAGCTCCAATTTCTGGCAGATGAAAACCTGTCAGAAAAGGCCAGGGAAAACTTACGGGTCAGCCGGGAACAGATTAAGAGAATTGTAAAGATTATTCGGGAGTTGCGTCAATCATCCCCTAAGCAACCTACCATGCTTGTTGCCGGCGACCTTCGCCGGGTCATCGATCTGGGTCTGCAAATGACGGAGCTCAGGATTAAAGAAGCTGAAGTCCAGGTCGAGTACCATCCCCCGCCGGAGGTTATACCTGTAAAAATGGAAAATGATCGGATGGTGAAGGTGGTGATCAACCTTATCCTCAACGCCTGTGACGCGATGACCGGTAACCGGCAGAAACGGCTGATCGTTACGGTCCATCATCCGGAGGTTTCCTTGAATAATTTTTCTATCAACCTGATCGTAGCGGATAGCGGTCAGGGTATTCCTGCGGAAAACTTGAACCTGATTTTCGAGCCCTTCTTTACCACCAAAGATCCGGGAAAGGGAACGGGACTGGGTTTGTCGGTTTGTAAGGGAATTATCCAGGATCACGGCGGAACGATTTACGCGGAAAACAATACGATGGGTGGGGCATCCTTCATCGTTGAATTGCCTCTTGAGCATACAACCGATGCCGGATAAAACTGCCGATGCTGGATACTGGATGAAACTACCGATACTGGATTGCCATTATCCAGAATCGAGTATCCAGTATCAAGAAACCAGCATCCAGGATCCTTTCAAAAGAAGGTATGATTCATGCAACACTTAAAAGAGTCGTCAGGCTTTTGCTTAGGGTGGAACCGGCGATAGAATGCATAAAATATGCAAAATCATTCTCGGACCTTCGTGAATATCCTAAATTCACTGAAACAGATTCCATATAAGCATGGAAATACTTCCATGGAAAAGATTCCTTATATCGTCCTGTCGGAATTGAAAGAGTCATGATGACAAAAATCCTTTATTACATTCCCATTATCCACACCCAGTCCGATATGGGAACACTGAGCGAGTCCATCGAGAAGGTCACCCTGCAAAAGCTCGGAGAACGAACCTGGAGGCGTAAACACAATCTCATCGAAAGGTTCTGGTCCGGCATTGAAGACACCATCGATACCCTTTCTCTTTCTTATGCACAAACCCGTGTTTACCAGGATGGGCTGCCGGTATGCGATAAAGAGATTGAGATAGTGACTGAAATAGCAAAAAAAGGGAGCACTAATCACCGGCTCCTGATCCGCCTTATGGAAAAAGGGGCGACGATCATGGGCACGGAATCAGCGGAATTGCTCATCGAAGAGTATCATCAAATCAAAAAGATTCTCGAATCCGGTGATGTCAAAAAAGGCCCTGGAGATCGAAGCCAGGCAGAAGGCGGCCGGCGATCTTCTCCTGGGGAAGCGGGATGCCTTCATAGCGGCGAGGATCGCAGCTACCCTGCAGGCGGGAGAGACGGGCATCCTTTTCCTGGGGATGCTGCACAACGTTGCCGACGTCTGCCGGAAGATATTCAGGTTCTTTATCCCATTAACCGTCCTTTAGATAAAAGGAAAAGATGATATGATTGATCATAGCAGGACGTGTTCTGGTTGTCGATGATGAAGAGGAAATCCGGAAGATTCTGACCCACATCCTGGAAAAGGAAGGAATCAAGGTCATGACCGCTCCTGATGGAGATCAGGCGATTCAGAAGATCTGTTTCGATACCCCGGATGCCGTGCTTCTTGATATCCGCATGCCTGGTCTCAACGGCATGGAGGTCCTCAAGAGAATCAAGGAAATCGACGACGATTTACCGGTGGTGCTGGTCACGGCCTACGCCGATGTTCACCAGGCCGTGGAAGCCATGAAGCAAGGGGCCTCTGATTATTTGTCCAAACCCTTTGACCATAACGAGGTGGTCAGGATTGCCCGCCGGGCTCTGGCGGAAGGACAATTAAAGAAGAGCCTGGAATCCATAACAGATGGATATAAAGGGAACTTTGGCCTCATCCAGAGCATGGGGCCCAGCGACAAGATTGGCCGGCTGGTGGCCGATGTCCACCGGGTGGCGAAATCAGACTTTTCTGTGGTCATCATGGGCGAGACGGGCTCGGGAAAAGAACTGGTGGCCAGGGCCATCCATGGAGACAGCAAACGGGTGGACGCGCCCTTTATGGCGGTGGATTGCGGGGCTATCCCCGAACCCCTGTTGGAGAGCGAACTGTTTGGTCATGAAAAGGGATCGTTCACCGGAGCGGAACGGCAGAAAATAGGCAAATTCGAATTGGCCCACGGCGGGACCCTGTTTATGGACGAGATCGCCAATATGCCCCCCGGTTCCCAGGCGAAGTTCCTGCGGGTGATCCAGGACCGGAAGCTCTACCGGGTCGGCGGAACCAAACCCGTGGACGTGGATATCCGGCTCATTGTAGCGACCAACCAGGACCTCCAGGAAATGACGTGCGTGCCGGTACTTTTCGAAAGGATCTCTATTACCGTTTGAGTGAGTTTACGATCACTGTTCCCGCCCTCACGGGAGAGAAAAGAAGATATTCCCTACCTGGCCAAGCGTTTTCTGGATCTGGCCAATATCGAATTGAACAAAATGGTCAAAGGTTTCACTGAAGGGGCGGTGGAGACCTTGATGTCTTATGACTGGCCGGGGAATGTCCGCCAGCTCCGATCGGTAATCCGGCAGGCCACCCTGGTGGTCAGGGAGATAGATCACTGAAAAGGATCTCAGCATCAAGCGGGCCTCGATGCCGGGAATGGCCTTTTCCCCGAAGGTTCAGGGAACTCCCTGGAACAATGCATCGCTTGCAGAAATTGTTCAACAGAGCGTTCTGGCCGTGGAAAAAGAGGTTCTCACGGAAGTGCTTAAACTAACAGGAGGAAACAAGGCCCGGGCGGCCAGGTTATTGCAGGTCGACTATAAGACCGTCCATACGAAAGTTAAAAAATTTGGAATCCAGGTAAACGGAGGATACTATGAAAAAACGTAGGCCGGACCATAAAAACGGCGAAGGGGAACAAGTGGGATTCGGAGGGGGTATCTTCAATAGCCTGACAGGATTTTTGAATAACCTTGGGGACTTGGCCGAGGCCGGGGAGAAGCATTCCCAGAGATCGGGCTTCCCGACCGGGGAGCGACCGGGCGGACCGAGGAAGCGGGGAAAAGCCGGACGGCGAGAACCGTTTCAGCCAGCATCCTCAGCGGTTTGACGGACATCGCCGAAAAGCTCAACGATATCTCGGAAAAAGGGGAAACCCTGTCTAAAAAAGGGGAATTTACCTTCCCCTCAAAAGAAGGCGGCGTCAAAGGGGTCTATGGGTTTACCCTGAAAACGGGTCTAGGGGGTAAGGACGATCAAATCCGGGTGGAACCTTTCGGCAACATACGCAAGGACAAGAAAACCGGTGAGGCGGTGGTTCAGGAGATCCATGAACCTCCCCTCGATGTTTTCGAAGATGAGTACGGCACCACCTTGATCGCGGAAATGCCCGGCGTGGGGCCGGAGGATATCAAAATTGAAGTCCGGGACGATGTCCTGACGGTCTTGGCCAAAAAGGGCGGGAAAAAATACCGGAAAGAGATCCTTTTGCGTCACAGCCTCTCCGAGGAAAGGATCAAGGTAACCTGCAACAACGGCATCGTGACCATCCGCTGTGAAAAGACGGCTAAAGTGAGAGATTATGAAAGAGACTGAAAAACCGTTTATCAAGCTGAAAGTAACGGAAGCCCTGACCAAGGACGTCGGGCGCGCCTTAGCCCGGATGGGACCGGAAGATCTCGAACGGCTTCAGGCTGCCGTCGGCGACACGGTGGAAGTCGAGGGAAAGCGCAAGGCCCTCTGCAAGGTCATGCCCGCCTATAAGGAAATCCGCGGCCAGTCCCGGGTCCAATTCGACGGCCTGACCCGGGAGAACGCCGGCGTCGGGCTCGATGAAATGGTGAAAATCAGCAAAATGAAGTGCCGTCCGGCGGAACGGATTGTCCTGACGCCGACCAACGTCACCCCGGCGGAGCGGGATCTGCAATATATCGGGAGCCTCTTGGACGGCCTGCCGGTCATGGAGGGGGCCAAGATCCAGGCGGCCCTGTTCGGCAGCCGCGCCGCCTTCTTCAAGGTCGAATCCGTGACGCCCAAGGGTCCGGTTATCATCAACCCGGCCACCATCCTGGTCATCGGCAAGCCCCAGGGAGAAGAAGGGGGCGGCCGGACCCTGGCCTATGAAGACATCGGCGGTCTGAAATCCCAGCTCCAACGCATCCGGGAGATGATCGAGCTGCCTCTGCGCTATCCCGAGGTTTTTGAACGCCTGGGGATCGACGCCCCCAAAGGGGTGCTTCTCTACGGCCCTCCGGGGTGCGGGAAGACCCTCATCGCCCGGGCCATTGCCCACGAAACGGAGGCCAATTTCTTTTCCATCAGCGGACCGGAGATCATCCACAAGTTTTATGGTGAAAGCGAGGCCCACCTCCGGAAAATCTTCGAAGAGGCGACCCGGAAGGGACCGAGCATCCTGTTCCTGGACGAGATCGACGCCATCGCCCCCCGCCGGGAAAACGTGGTCGGGGATGTGGAAAAAAGGGTCGTCGCCCAGCTTCTGGCCCTCATGGACGGACTGAACAAAAGACAGAACGTCATCGTCATTGCCGCCACCAACATCCCCAATGCCCTTGACCCGGCCCTGCGACGTCCGGGCCGGTTTGACCGGGAGATCGTCATTCCTATCCCGGACCGGCAAGGCCGTCTGGAGATCCTGGAGATTCACAGCCGGGGGATGCCCCTGGCCGGAGATGTCCACCTGGATCACCTGGCGGAAATCACCCACGGTTTCGTCGGGGCGGATTTAGAGGCCCTCTGCCGGGAGGCGGCCATGAGTTGCCTGCGCCAGATCATGGGGGAGATCGATTTCGGCCAGGCCGGGATTCCTTACGAAACCCTCTCCAAACTCGAGGTGCGCATGGAAGATTTCCTGGCTGCCCTGCGGGAGATCGAACCCTCCGCCATCCGGGAGGTTTTTGTCGAATCCCCGAATGTCCACTGGGGAGACGTGGGGGGGCTGGCTTCTTTGAAAGAGCGCCTCATCGAGGCCGTGGAGTGGCCCCTGAAGTATCCCCACCTATTTGAAAGGGGAGGCGTGACCCCGCCCAAGGGGATTCTTCTTGCCGGCCCTCCGGGATGCGGCAAGACGATAATGGCCAAGGCGATTGCCACGGAGAGCCAGGTTAATTTCATCTCCGTCAAAGGGCCGGCCCTGATGTCGAAATGGGTCGGGGAATCGGAGAAAGGGCTCCGGGAGATCTTTCACAAAGCAAGACAGGCGGCACCCTGCATCATCTTTTTTGATGAAATTGACGCCCTCGTGCCGACCCGGAGCGCCGGGGCCTCGGATTCCCATGTCTCGGAACGGATACTAAGCCAGTTTTTAGCTGAGTTTGATGGCATCGATGAACTCCGCGGGGTTCTCGTCCTGGGGGCGACCAACCGTCTGGATATTTTGGATGCCGCGGTGCTCAGACCGGGCCGCTTTGACGATATTGTAGAGATGATGATGCCCGGCCAAAAAGATCGGGAGGAGATATTTGCCGTGCATTTTCGTCGGAAACCCCTATCTGAAGAATATTCACAAGTCGGAACTGGCGGAACAGACCGAGGGCTTCAGCGGGGCCGACATCGCCGGGGTCACCCGCAAGGCAGCCATGACGGCGGTTCGCCGTGCCGTGAAAACCCTGGAGAAGGCCGGGGCCGGGGAACCGGAAATCCTCATTCGGCCTGAGGATATCGAGGACGCCCTGGAGGAAGTACGTAAGGAGATGGGGTGAGTACGGGAATCTATCTTTTCTGTCTGACGCCGGAAAATACCCTCCCGGAGGTCGTAGGTACGGGGATTGACGGGGAGCATCCTCTTCTTGTTGAAGCCATAGGGAATGTCGCCGCTGTTTTTTCCGAGGTTAATCTTGAGGACTTCACCGGACCGGGAGCCCAGGCCCGTATGGAAGATCTGTCCTGGATCGGACCCCGGGCTTTGCGTCACGAAGAGGTTATCATGGCCGTCATGGAGCAAGCCCCCGTGCTGCCCGTTCGCTTCGGCACAGTCTTTTCTTCCCTCGAGGCCATGAAGGAAACCCTGAGGCGGCATCAGGATACCTTGTCTAAATTTTTCCGGGATACGGCCGGGAAAAAGGAATGGACACTCAAGGGCTTATGTGGACAGGCCCCAGGCCCGGACGCGAATCATGGCCGACGCGTTTGGCGGCGGAAAAAGAACAATTAGCCGGGCTTTCTCCCGGGAAACGCTATTTTCTGGAGCAAAAAATCAAAGGAGCTGTGGAGCGGGAAGTGACCTCCCGGCTAAAGGAGATAGGGGAGGATATCCTGAGATTGTTCAGGAAGTATCTTCGTCGTTCAGTCGAACGTCGCCTCCTAGTCGCGGGATGTCACCGGAATGGACGAGGAGATGTTTTTCCATGGCGCCCTCCTGGTTCCCGACGGGTTCGTGGATGCCCTGCATGGCCTGCGAGCGAATGGAACCGGCACCATGAAGCCCAGGGGCTCCAGCTGGAGCTTTCCGGTCCCTGGCCGCCGTACCACTTTGCCCCGGTTCTTGAGATGCAGGGATAACCGATGCTGGATCAAAATGCCGATGCTGGATACTGGATAAAACTACCGATGCTGGATGCTTGATGGTCTTTATCCAGAATCAAGTATCGCTTTTTGTTTTTATCCAGTATCCAGTATCCAGAATCCAGCATCATAGGAAGAATCATGTCTTATCTGCTTTACGCCATCACGAAAGATCCGGTTGTTACTGGTGTGCCCATGACCGGGGTGAAGGGCCGGGAGATGTCCTTCGTCACCGGGCATGGCTTGTGCGCCGCCGTGTCTGAAATGACAACTGGGGAAGGCCCACCCCCTGTTTCCGAACTCTTGGTCTATAGCCGGGTTGTAGAGGATCTCCATCGCCGGCAAGCGGTTGTCCCTATGAGATACGGCTGTTTCCTGAACGGAATTTCGGTGATCCGGAACTGCCCTGAAAGAGAGGCAGCGTCAATACCATGCTCTGCTCGATAAACTGGAAGGTCAGGTCGAAATGGGAATCCGTATCCTTTTACCCGAACAGGTAGTGGAATCACGGCAGGAAAAACAACCGGTCAACGGACAGGATTACCTCTCCTCACGGAAGACCCATTACCGGATGAAGGAGGAGACCTCACACCATCACCAGAGGCTTCTGGACCGCACCCTCCAGGCCTTTTCAGGTCTGTACAGTAGACACCGGACCGAGACGGCCGCAAAAAACGGGTCGGTCATTTTGTCCCTTTATTTCCTGGCGCCGGGAAATAAAGTCAGCCTCTTCCGGGAAGCCTTCCGGCGAATAACGGAGGATGGAGAGGCCAAGGCCCTGATCAGCGGTCCCTGGCCGCCTTATAATTTTGTGACCACCGATCTCGCACCGGCCGGACAATCCGGCTTGAAGTCGGACGATGAAGGAAGGGAACAAATGATGGAAGCCAAAACGCTTGAAGCGGCCGGCCATGAATTTCCAGGACGGTTTGAGCAGCTCTACACCATGCTCTCTGGACGCCATACCCTCATCCGTCCTCCTGATTGATCAACACATGCGCATTGTTTCGGCCAACCGCAATTTTCTCGAAAAGGGACAACGGACCATTAACAATACCATCGGATACCGGCTGGAAAAAGTATTTCCCACCATGATCCTCGACCAGATGGATATTGCCAAGCGGATGCGCCAGGTCATTGAAAAAAATCAACCGGCCAAGGGAGAACGGATGACCTACCGCGCCCCCGGGGTGCCCATCCGAATTTATTACTACAGCCTCCTGCCTTTCTTCTCGCAGGGAAAGGTGGAGGGGGTGATCCTTCTCATGGATGATGTGACCGAGCAGGTGCGCCTCAGCGAGGAGATGCGGGCGGGTGGAGCGTCATCTGGCCAGCATCGTCGAGAGCGCCAATGATCTTATCCTGTCCATGGACAGAAAGGGCAGAATTCAGACCTGGAACGGA
Organism: uncultured delta proteobacterium; assembly: GCA_963782435.1. Taxonomy (GTDB): domain Bacteria; phylum Desulfobacterota; class RBG-13-43-22; order RBG-13-43-22; family RBG-13-43-22; genus RBG-13-43-22. The sequence goes on along the minus strand of CAWAKF010000018.1, from coordinate 146,995 downwards.
GCGGCCGAAAGAATTTCCGGTTATTCCGCCGCGGAGATGCGGGAATGCTATTTTACCGATTTCTGTACCGATGAGGATCGAAAGGAAATCCAGGAGATTTTTCCCCGTATCGATACCTGGAAGGGTGCCCAGATGAAGGAGTGCTTTTTAAGAACCAGCCGATCGACTTTTATCCCTCTATCCTGGGTCTTCTCTCCCCTGAAGGACAGTACCAATCAAACGGTGGGTATCGTGGCTGTGGGCCGGGATTTGACGGAAAAGCGGAAATTTGAAATGGAACTCCTCCAATCCCAAAAACTGGCCGCCCTGGGGGTTATGGCCGGGGGCATCGCCCATGAAATCAGGAATCCCCTGGCTATTTGTTTTTCCTCGGCCCAGTTTCTCCTGGAAGAAAACCTGTTACCCGAATTTTCCAGGGAATGTGCGGAAAAGATTTATAATGGAATCCAGAGAACCTCGGCCATCGTCGAAAATCTCCTTAAATATTCCTATCCTTCTACGACGACCCGGATTTCCTTGGTGAATATTGTTCCCCTGATCCAAGAAACCCTGACCTTGATAACCCACCATGCCAAGATTCACAAAATCAAGACCAAGGCCTTCTTTTCCAAAGAGACCATCATGGTTGACGGGGTGGTCACACTCCTGCAGCAGGTATTCATGAATCTTTTTTTAAACGCCATAAATGCCATGCCCAACGGGGGAATGTTGAAAATTGACGTAAATACAATCAATACTGAGGTCGGTATACAGATCACCGACACGGGTTGCGGCATTTCCAAGAGAAACCTGGACAAGGTCTTCGACCCCTTCTTCACCACTTCTCCGGTGGGCAAGGGGACAGGTCTGGGGCTGTCTATTTGTTACTCCATCATACGGGAGCACATGGGGACCATTGAAGTCGAAAGCCTGGAGGGAGAGGGCAGTGTCTTTACCGTCAAAATGCCTATCCGTTTTTCGCCTGAGGTGAATCATGAGTCATGAAAACCGCCTGGTTCTGATTGTCGATGACGAACCTGAAATTTGTTGGGTTTTCGAACATATTTTAAAGAAAAACGGGTTTGCCTGTCAGAAGGCCCTAAGCGCCAGGGAGGCCATGAACCTGGCGGATCAATATGCCTTTTGCATGGGGTTTTTTGATGCCAAACTTCCGGACCTTGATGGGATCGAACTGGCCCGGGAAATCCGGATAACCCATCCCCGCCTGCCCATTGTCATCGTTTCGGCCTATTTTTACCGGGATGACCTAACCATCGAAGAAGCCATCCAATCAGGACTGGTGGCTGCCTTTATCAGCAAGCCCTTCGAACACGAGGAAATCAAGCGGGTCATTGAGTTGCATGCCTCCTATTAGATTCTTACATCTAAATTTTGGATTGCGGAACCTGCGATCAGCAGGGGGATTGAGGGAATGAGGATTGAATATGAAAGGTTGAGGCTGAGATTGAGACTCACAATCTTTGGATTCTTCGCTTAACCTTAACCTCAGCCTTGCCCTTAGCTTTATAGGAAAAAAGTTTAGGTTGAGAGAAAGGCAGAATGGTTTCAGGTGACATGGGATTCGGTAAAGGAAATAACTTCTCGTTCCAACCGATCGGAAAGGGATTCTTCTGTAGTAATGAGGTCATAATGAGTTTGCAGATTCATCCAACTCTGGGCGTCGGTGCCAAAAAACCTGGCCAGACGAAGTGCTATATCCGCCGTAATCGCCCTTTTCCCTGTGATGATTTCACCGATGCGACGTCGAGACACACCAATGGATGTTGCCAGCAGGTTTTGCGTGATGTTCATGGGTTTAAGGAAATCTTCCCGCAAAATTTCTCCGGGATGTACGGGGGGCAGGTCTCTTTTCATAGTATTACTCCTTCAATGATAATCGACAATTTCAACATGATAAGCATGACCATTTTGCCAATTAAAGCAAATCCGCCATTGGTCATTAATCCTGATACTCCATTGGCCTTTTCTGTCACCTCCCAGTTTTTCCAAACGGTTCCCTGGTGGAACGCCGAGAAACGTCAGGGTGGCGGCACCATGGATCTGGGTCAGTTTACGCAAAGCCGTTTGCTGAATTTTCTTTGGCAAGCTGGTGACAAATGTGCCTTTGAAAATCTTTTCCGTATCCTTGCCACGAAACGACTTAATCATAATTCATATTATATTAAAGGGCTTAAGTATTGTCAAGTGATCATTATAAATTAATGTGGGGTGAAACACGGTTCTGGATCTCTGTGTCCTGAATTACTCAATCCCCTGCCCCTGCGGGCGTGCAGGCACAGGTTCCGAAATCCGCAATCCGCAATTGAAATAGGTTTAATTAGGTACTGCCCACCCCTCATGACTGGAATGGATTCCATAGCCACCACTCCATAACCAGCGGCGAAAAAGTGAAGTCCCCTCCCACCTTTTAAATACCGACCCTTTCCAAAAAGATCTGAAAATCCCTTTTCGGTCAGGCCTGTGTAAAGGGGAATCCAGTGTTTCCGGTAGTTTCAACCTCTCCGGATTCCAACTGGTGAGGGGATGAGAACTTTTCGTAAAACAGGCCGGGTGAGGCCGATCCTGTTCTTGAAGGGTTGGCATGTGTCTTGCTTTAATAGAGGTCAGCAGGCCTGCACTTGTTTTTCAGAAAAATCATAAACACATCAAAAGGAGGAAATACGATGGCTAAGGTTCAGAAATCAACAGACTCATCCAGTTTGGCCGAAGTTGTTGACCGCATACTGGACAAGGGTATCGTGATCGATGCCTGGGTGAAGGTATCTCTGGTTGGTATTGAGCTGCTTTCCATCGAGGCGAGGGTAGTGATTGCTTCGGTTGAGACCTATCTCAAGTATGCCGAGGCGATTGGGTTGACGGCCAGTGCTGCCGCTCCGGCCTAAGACTGAAAGAAGGATTCCTATAGGGCGGGGGCTTTTTGAGGCCCCCGCTTTTCAGGGGTTCCTGGTTTCAGAAAAAGATCAAAGGAAGGAAAATCAATATGGGAAATCTGACCGATGACATGACCCGTTTACGCGGAGAGGTTGACGCCCTGCGGAGCTGATCGGGGTGCGCTGATGCAGGAACTGGCGAGCGGGGCCAAGGAACTGGCCACTGAGGTTTCAGCCATGCAGGCTTCTTTCGCCAAAGCCCACACCGCAATGGCCAAAAAAACCAGGAGAGAGCTGACCTCGTATGTAGCGGGATCAAGAAGCAGGTCGGCAGGATGAGAAAAGAGACCGCCACAGATCTTGCAGGCGCGCTCGTCGAGCCTGGTTTGTATAATAGAAAATAAACGATAACAATTTTGAAAATTAAAAGGAGGAAATATCATGGCTAAGGTTCAGAAATCAACGGATTCATCCAGTTTGGCAGAAGTTGTCGACCGGATCCTGGACAAAGGTATCGTGATCGATGCCTGGGTGAAGGTATCTCTGGTTGGTATTGAGCTGCTTTCCATCGAGGCGAGAGTAGTGATTGCTTCGGTTGAGACCTATCTCAAGTATGCCGAGGCGATTGGGTCTAACCGCCAGCGCCGCCGCTCCGGCCTGAGATTGAAAGTAAGGATTCCCATGGGGCGGGGGCTTTTTTAGGCCCCCGCCTTTCAAGGGTTCCTAGGTTTCAGGAAAAGATCAAAGGAAGGAGAATCATCATGGGCAATCTGACCGATGACATGACGCGGTTGCGCGGGGAAGTCGAGATCCTGCGGGGATCGCGAGACAGCGCTGATGCAAGAGCTGGCCCGGGGGGCCAGTCATCTGACCGACAACTGTTGCGACGATGAGATCCAATTTTGCGACTGATCACATTATGAATGACAACAAAGGCCAAGAAGGAACGTAAAACCTTTGTTTCCAGCTATGATCCGGGAAGTGGATACCATGCTCGAGAATTTCTTCAAGGCCCGAGAAAACCGTGGCCCGGATGGGAAGGGAGAATCGGGGAAGGTTTCTTTTGGACATGAGAAAACAGGTAAACGATTTAAGGAAAGATACGGCAGATGACCTGATGGGGGCCCGTCTGGCCTGGAGGGGCCAGAGTCCCAGGAAATCCAAGGAAATCCCCTGAAGAAAGTTATGGATGGCTTAGCAACCATGTCCCCGAAGGGGAGAAGGAAAGAGGAGGGGAAAAAACGGAAAATTTATCAGGAAAGCAATTTAAAATTCAAGGAAGGCAAGCATGTCCAGACCCAGTAGACCCATGGTGCGGACCTTTCGGGAATTTATGGTCAAGGCAGACCATAAGAAAAAGAAAAGGATCGGGTGGACCCGTAAAAAGTCGTCACCAAGCCTGCCCCGGAAGGTCTTAATCCGGGGGTGAAAACCGGGGTCCAGAGATTTTTAACTCCTTAACAATACTGGATTCCGGCTGGAGTCTATCCCGCACTTGATGCGGGACCGGAATGAAGTAACTTGGGTTTCGGCGACTTTTACGAACTAATCAGAATTGAGATGCAGGCAAAAACCAAAAAAACGGAAACTTAGGCCAAAGAAAGAGATAAGTGCGTTCAACGAAGGGCATTACTTCTGAAAAAGATCAAAGTGAATTCGAGGAACGGATCTGCGCCTTTTGCCGTGGCCGGGGCAGGGACCCCTTCGATGTCATGTCTTCCCTTTCCACCTGTTGTGTTTGCGGGGGAAGCGGGAAGGTCCGGGTTCGATGCACCGGTAACCCTTTGCGCCCATTGCCAAGGCTCGGGGGCCATCAAGACCCTTACCTGCACCACCTGCGGTGGGAAGGGTGTTGTCTCCCGTCCCGCAGTGCCTACCGTCCCCTGTCCCATGTGTCAGGGGTCGGGCGATGATGCCTCGGCCCCGGCCATGGCTTGTCTCAAATGCCGGGGAACCGGGTGGATTATCGATCAAATCAGGAAGGAGAATGGAGTTCATGAGTAAAAATGCGTTAAGAGCCGTCAGCACGTCAACTGTGCGCGAATCGGTCGGGGAAGACAGCGTTCAGCCCGAACCCAGCGACACCTTTGTTTCTTCTCCCTATGTGGACCAGGTCACCCAGCGGGCCTTGGCCTATCTGGTCGCCGGTTATCCCGTCCATTTTTCCGGGGTGGCGGGAACGGGAAAGACGACCCTGGCCTTTCATGTGGCCTCCAAACTGGGACGTCCCGTTACCCTGATCCATGGGGATGATGAATTCGGCAGTTCCGATCTCGTAGGCAAGGACTCCGGATACAGAAAAAACAAACTGGTCGACAATTATATCCACTCGGTCCTGAAGACAGAGGAAGAAATGAAAAGCCTCTGGGTGGACAACCGGTTGACCACGGCCTGTCAGAGCGGGGAGATCCTCATTTATGACGAATTCAACCGTTCCCGTCCGGAAGCGAACAACCCCCTCTTGAGTGTCCTTTCCGAGGGGATTCTGAACCTGCCGAAACTGCGCCGCTCCGGAGAGGGATACATGGCCGTGCATCCCGAGTTCCGGGCGATCTTTACCTCCAACCCCGAAGAATACGCCGGGGTCCACAAGACCCAGGACGCCCTGATGGACCGCCTGATTACCATCCACTTAGAGCACTATGACCGGGATACGGAAATCATGATCGTCATGAAGAAATCGGGACTCCCCCGGGATAGATTCGAGCGGATCGTGGATATCGTCAGGGAATTGAGGAGTTTCGGGGTAAATAATAACCGGCCCACTATCCGGGCGGGGATCGCTATCGGCCGGATCCTTGCGTCACAGAACCGGCGCGTCCGGGGAGATGATGTGTTTTTTCAGATGATCTGCCGGGATGTCCTGGCTACGGATACCGCCAAAGTCACCCGGGGCGGCCAGCCGGTCATGATGGAGAAGGTGGAAGAGGTGATCCAGCAAATTCTGCGGGTCCGTAAAACCGGCCAAGGAGAAAGGTAAAGAGGATCGCCAATGACGAAAAGGATTATGAGAGGTGTACAGGATATCAGGACGCTTTCCGGCCGTGCGGATGAAGGCACGATTCCTTACAAGGCCTATATGAAGCTCAGTATCCTCGAAATGGAAAAGTTCCGCCGGGGAAAGGAGAAACAGAGCGCCCTGGAAAGGGTGCAGCATATTGATCAGCGCTTCCGGGACATCGAAGCGGAAAGGCAGGAAATCATTACTGCACTGGAAGCCAAGGGGATTCGGCGCCGGCGCCTGCCGGACCACTGAGAAGCCTCCGACGACGGCGGCGCCTCGAACAACGACAGGGCCGTTCAAGATCAAATACTGAAAGGAGCCAGGGACGATATGCTGAACTATCCTTGATTCACACCATATTCCGACGAACCGTTGCCTGCCGGGTCACCGGGCCTGCCGGACCCATACGGGTTTTTCCTGGGCGCCGGGGAGGCGCGGCGGGTCCAGCACGAAATCATCGCCCTGGTCAACCGGCAGTTGCGCCGGCGGTGGCTCAAGGAAGTCATGGGAAAGCGATTTGATTCGCTGCCCCCAGAGGTAAGGATGAAATATCCCGTGAATACCCTATAAATCGGTCCAACCGACGTAAACATAGAAAGGCGAAGCGATGGCGAACGTATCGGATACAGAAAAAATGTCGAAACCGGAGCTCTCCCCGGCCGGCCCTGAAACAGAACGGAAGTTGCCTCCTATCGAGGATGTAAGAGATGTTATCTCCAACTTCTTGGCGCAGATGGTGGACGCTCAGGAGGTGAGCGTTACAAAGCTGGTGCTGCTGGATGCCGAAAAGGTAACGTGGGAGGCTGAAGCAGATGTCTATGTACCTAATCCGACCATAAGGGCATTAGAGTTGCCCATGGAGAAAGAAGTACTCGATTGCCAGAAATACTTGCTCCGGATGGATAAGCACCTCAACATTGTTGCTTACGGGCGCAGAGACCCGGTTAGAGATAAAGACTCGGGTGAAGATAGGTACATTGTTGAAGATAGATACTCAATGGAAAGGGAGGATATAGAATGAATATCAGATGTTTGTCCTGCGGTCACAGCATCGATCTCGATGACGCCTACAGGGATTATGAGGGTCAGATCAAGTGCTATACCTGCAATGCCCTCCTGGAAGTAAAGCTGAGCGATGGTCTTGTCAGATCTTCAAATTTATATTGGCAGACAGTCAGATGTTTGTCCTGCGGTCACAGAATCGGTCTCGATGATGCCTACAGAGATTATGAGGGTCAGATCAAGTGCCTTAAATGCAATTCCCTCTTGGAAGTCAGGCTGAGCGACAGCATTCTCAGGTCGGTAAATTTATATATGCGGACAGCGGCTGATCTCCAGGAAGTCCAGGAGCTCGTCCATCCCCGTCAGGGAAAGCGCCATAAAATGAGCGTCGCTGCCGGAACATAAGCCGAATCTCAGATAGTCATTCCCGCCCTGCTCGAGAAGCCGGCGATCCGGGAATCGAAACACTGGACCCTGGGTACAGGCTGCAATGACGTTAAGCCGTGATTCCGGGTCTATCCCGGAATGAGCTTTTCGCAGGAATGACAGCCAAGAAGGAAGCATAAGGGGAGGTAGCCATATGGGCGGTAAGGAAAACGAAAAATGAAGGAAAATATCTCTATGCCGTCATCCCGGCGGCAGGGGATCGGGAGTACGGCAATATCGGCATCGACGGGGAACGGGTTTATCTCATTGCCGATAACCAGGTCGGCGCGGTGGTCAGTAATTTCAGCAATGGGAAAATCCGTCCGGAACGCCGTCATATCGCGGCCCACCAGGCCGTTCTGAAACGCCTCATGGAAGATGAAACCCCCCTGCCCATCACTTTCGGCGTTATCGCCGAAGGGGCCAAAGAGATCAAACGGATCTTGTCCCTGAACCGAAAATCATTCGCCGAACAGCTTCGCCGCGTGCAGGGCAAGGTGGAGATGGGGTTGCGGGTGACATGGGATGTACCAAATATTTTTGAGTATTTCGTTAACACCCATGCCGAGATCCGGGCGGCCAGGGACCAGTTCTTGGGGACCAATCGTGTCCCCGTCCCAGGAAGATAAAATAGAAGTCGGGCGTCTTTTCGACCAGGTCCTGCAGGAAGACCGGGAGGAACACACGGAAAGGGTCGAGTCGATCCTGTCTTCCTGCTGTGCTGAAATCAAGAGGAACATTTCCCGGAACGAACAAGAGGTCATGAACCTGGCCTGCCTGGTGAAACGGGAAGTGGTAGATAAGGCCTTCGAGACGGCCATATTCGAGGCGGCCGGCGGATTCGACAACAATTTTTCCTTCGATTTCAACGGCCCCTGGGCGCCTCACCACTTCGTGGACGTGGACCTGATGTTGTGATCCCCGGCCCGGCCGGAAAGAGAGGACCGATATGTTCATCATCGACGATATCTTGATGGCTCCCGTCAAGGGGCTTTTCTGGGTCTTTAACGAAATCCGTAATGCCGCCGAGGAGGAACAAGCCGGAGAAGCCGACAGGATCACTACCCAGTTGAGCGAACTCTATATGATGCTGGAAACGGACAAGATGACCGAAGAGGAATTCGACGCCGCGGAAAAGGTGCTCCTCGACCGCCTCGACGCCATCAAGGAGGGGGAGGACAGCGGGGAAGAAGAGGACAGCGAAGACGAAGACAGCGGAGACGAGAGGGTTGTGATTCATTAGAGGGTTACGGGTTGCGAGTTACGAGTTACGTGTAACGAGTTTTCAAAGAAAAAATGCCTTTGCTTAACCCGTAACCCGCAACCAGTAACTCGTAACTCGAATCAGAATAATTTCAAAAATATAGGCTAGATTCTTGAACGACACTTACCAGGGGATAAAGAAAGATGGTCGCTGCTTCAGGGAAACCAGATTTTTTGACCGAGGTAAACAGGCAGCTCTTGCTGTTCGGGGGCAAGGGCGGCGTGGGAAAAACAACGGCCTCGGCGGCAACGGCGCTTGATTCGCCGCTCCATCATTCCCAAAGATCCCTGCTCCTGGTTTCCACCGATCCGGCCCATTCCCTTCTAGATAGCTTCGCCGGGGCCACTCCGCCTCCCAATCTGAAGGTCCTGGAATTGGACGCCCAGGCCCATCTCAACGCCTTCCAGGAGAAAAACAAACAGCGGCTCATGGAAATCGCCTCCCGGGGGACCTTCCTGGATGAGGAAGACATCAACCGTTTTCTGGAACTTTCCCTTCCGGGAATGGATGAACTCATCGCCTTCATGGAGATCAGCCGCTGGGTCAAGCAAGGGACCTATGACCGGATCATCATGGATACGGCGCCGACGGGGCATACCCTGCGCCTCATGGAGATGCCCGGCCCTGATCCGGACCTGGCTGGAGGCCCTGGATGCCCTCCTGGCCAAACACCGTTATATGAAGAAGCTTTACCGGGGGTCCTATCAGCGGGACGACCTCGATCACTTCATCGAAGGACTGGCCGCCTCCGTCAAAGAGATGGAAAAACTCCTTAAAGATCATCAGCGCTGCCTGTTTGTTCCGGTCATGCTGGCTGAGGCCTTGTGTATCGAGGAGACTCTGGATCTGATCCGTGAATTGCAGCGTCTTGATATCGGCGTCGCGGATGTGGTTATCAATCGTCTCTATCCGGAAAGTCCGTGTTTGCTCTGCCGTCATATCCGCTCCCGCCAGTTGCGGGAACTGGACCGCATCTTTAGTGAGCCGGTTTTTTCCAATCTCCATCTCTGGGGGATTCCCATGTATCCCGAGGAAATCAGAGGCCGGGAATCGCTTCGGTCTTTTTGGGAAGGTTTGATGGAAGTAGCGCCGTCCCCCCTGGAAGGTCGGCCGTTCCTGCCTCCGGTTACCCCTCGCGTTGACAGCCCTATCCCTCTGCCGCCGCCGGAAACGGCGATGCTGGTCTTCGCCGGTAAGGGAGGGGTCGGCAAGACCACCCTGGCCTGTGCCACGGCCCTGCGTCTGTCAAAGACCTATCCGGGGAAACGGATTCTGCTTTTTTCAGCCGATCCGGCCCATTCCCTGGCCGATTGTCTAAACATGCCCCTCGGTCCCCAGCCGAAGCAGGCAGCACCGGGTTTGTGGGCCATGGAAATGGACGCCACAGCCGATTTTGTTGCCCTGAAAAACCAGTACCGAAATGAACTGGCGCAATTTCTCTCCCAGTTGATGCCGAACCTTGATATGACCTTTGATCGAGAGGTCATGGAACGGATTATGGACCTGTCGCCCCCGGGGATCGATGAACTGATGGCCCTGGCAGCGGTAATGGATTTCCTGACCCCGAAAGGATATGACCTCCTGGTCCTCGACGCGGCCCCGACGGGTCACCTGATCAGGTTGTTGGAATTGCCGGAGATCATCGAGGGATGGTTGAAGGCCTTCTTCAACCTCTTCCTGAAGTACCGGAAAATCTTCCGATTGCCGGGGATCTCCGAGCGCCTGGTCCGGTTATCCAAAGATTTGAAGCGTCTGCGGGCGACCCTGCGTGACCCGTCCCGGGCGGCCCTCTATGCCGTCAGTATCCTCACGGAGATGTCTTTTGCCGAAACCAAGGACCTTGTTGCCGCCTGCGGGCGTCTGGAAATTCAGGTTCCCGGCCTTTTTTTGAACATGGCCACGCCCGAAGGCCCTGATCCCCTCTGTGAATCTCTTTTCCACCGGGAGTCCGTTGTCCGTGACCGGTTTGCCGCGGCTTTTCCCGGCATAAGCAGGACGGTGGTTTATCTGGCAGAGCGATCCCCGGGGAATCGAAAATCTTGAGGCCCTCGGGCAGCTTCTTTATCAGTCCGCCGATATGGATAAATTCGCAAGAAAATGTCATTCCCGCCGCCGGCAAGAGTTGTCGAGGGCAGGCTCCGGCGGGAATCCGGAGAGTGTTAACCTCATTGAAAATACCGGATTCATGTTCAAACCGGAAATGACGGAAAGTAAGGTGCAATCTGTCTGATTATGCCCTGGAGGAAAAGGAACATGTCAGTCTTTGCGAGGCCCTGGATCGGGTACTCAACAAAGGCGCTGTGATTGTCGGCGATGTCATGATCTCCGTGGCCGACATCGATCTCGTTTACCTGGGCCTGCAGGTCATCCTGACCTCTGTGGAAACGGCCCGGCAGGAGGAAGGGTGGGTGCGATGAACAGGAACACGGGTTCCGGGGTTTCTTCTCTATCAGGATCAAGGGTGGAGTCGCCGGCCATAAGCGATTTTGCGAAAACCATGGCGCCGCGGCCCATGGGGACATCTTCAAGGCGGCTGAACCTCGATCAGGAAAAAAAGAAAAACGGCCTGGCCCAGCTTGTTCTGACCGTGGTCAAACTCCTCCACGAACTACTGGAGAAGCAGGCCATCCGCAGGATTGACGGGGGCGGCCTTACGGATGAAGAGATTGAACGTCTCGGCTTCACCCTGATGCGGCAGTCCGAGGAGATCGCGAAGGATCTCCCGCGAATTCGGTCTCGAAGAAGAGGATTTGAATCTGGATTTGGGACCTTTGGGGAAACTTTTATAGCAGGCGGTTGAAAAAGGGGGAAAGAAAAATGGCAATCCAACGAAGCGCTCGACATTCTCTGGAAAGTACCAACCTGGCGGATCTTCTGGAAAGGATTTTGGACAAAGGGATTGTTATCGCCGGTGATATCAGGATCAATCTCGTTGACGTCGAGTTGCTGACTATCCAGATCCGACTGGTCATCTGCTCCGTTGATAAAGCCAAGGAGATGGGCATGGACTGGTGGGTAAACAACCCGGCTTTCTGCTCTAAGGCCCAATCAGCACAGGAAAAAGATTCTTTGGGTAAAATGGAGGAAAGAATAGCCCATCTGGAGGCCTCCCTGAAGGCGGCCGGTTAAAAGCTTAAAAATAGAAAAGCAAAAGGGATGAAAAATAAAAATGCGGCTGTAGGCCAATTCCTGACCCGTGAAGATCTCGGAAGAAAGACGATTATATTAATTCGTTGGATTCTTATTATTGTGGTCGGATACCTGATCGCCTTCAGCTCCCAAGGTCAAACCCTTCTTTCCCTGCCTTATTTTCTCTTTGTCGGTTATACCCTTTCCAATCTTCTTTTAATGTTTACCCCGGCAAGATGGTTTGAAAAAGATGGCTTCATCTTCCTCATCCTGCTGGTCGATATCGGGATGACCTCTTTGGTCATTTTTTTAACGGCCTGGATCGATTCGGAGTTTTTTTTGATCTATTTCCTGATCCTGTTTATAGCCGCTTTTACCCAACAGGCCAAATTTATCTTATTTTCTTCCGGGCTGCTTATTATCGGCTATGGATTTTTTTCCTATTTAAAGTATCCCCAATTCTTCCGGGAACCCGTTTTTTTACTTCGTTTCCCCTTTATTTTTGTGATTAGTTCCTTCTTTATCGCTATGATTGAAGCTTATAATCGGGTCAGGCAGGGACAGGAACTGCTTAAAGAAGATGTTCGGGAACTGGAGGTTCTAACGGATTTAGCACAATCCATCGGCCGGAATAAAAATATATCGGACTTCCTGATTAAAGTGACTCAGACTCTAAATGAAAAATTACTCCTCCAGAGTTGTATGGCCATATTGGTAGATGCCCGGGAAGAGACGGCCAGAATGGTTTCTTCCAATGATCGTGCGGAAAAGAGACCTATTCTTATTGACTTGAAAAGATATCCGGCACTCAAGCAATCTTTGTTTAATAATTCGGGAGAGACCCCGGGAGATAAGTTGTCGGGTGATAAAACGGTTTCCGGGTATATTTTAAAAAAATTGCCTATCGTCTATCAGGAAAATAGTCTGGGGACTCTTTATTTAAGAGTCAACACCCCTCACCGTCGGCTGATCCGTCGGGAGGAATATTTTCTGTCCCGGTTATCCCATATCACGGGCACAGCTATAAATAATTTGGAGAAATCTAAAGCGTGAAAAGAAAAAGTTTTAGAAAAGCTTAAAACCAATGGACCATACAAAAAAACAGGACGTTAATTAGTGTCTCAATAACAGGTTTACACTAGTTCTAATGCCGTCATTCCCGCGAAAGCGGGAATCCAGGTTAAAAAGAATGGATTCCCCCATATCAAGTAGGGGGCAGGCTTATCAAGTCCGGAATGACAAGGCGGTACAGAGATTTCTGTTACAGTACATTAGATCCAGATTGAGTAAAGCCGGCCAAGAGAAAAAATTGGAAAATGGTTATCAAGAGTTACAGGCACATTATCTTAATGCATGGCATGAAATTAGGCTTCATCCTGTTTTTCTGTCTGGGTGTAAGGTTAGTAACTATAAATTTGCCATTCCACTTTCTTCAGAGAGAACCTGTCTCCCGAAACCCATCCGATAACCTTCCTGTTTCTCTTGCGCTTCCTTTCGATTGGGAGGATTTAAGTCAAAAAGGAAAAAAATACGACCCTATCATCAAGGCGGCAGCCTTAAGGTATGACATTAATCCTTTTCTTATAAAGGCTATCATCCATGTCGAGTCTCGTTTTGATCGCTGCGCTGTTTCTCCCCGGGGAGCTGTCGGTCTGATGCAGATAAGGCCCAGGTTGGCTTTTTCTCAAGGTTGCCGTGATCCCTTTAATCCCAAAGAAAACATCTATGCCGGGGTCGGCCATTTCAGATCCCTCCTGGATTATTTCGAAGGGGATCGGCATTTAGCCTTAGCCGCTTATAATGCCGGGGTAAGCCGGGTCCTAATTAATAAAGGGGTCCCCCCTTTCCGGGAAACCCGCAACTATATACAAAGAGTCTTATTCGGCTTCCAGTATTATAGTCAACAAAAGAAAGGTTAACCTTACTGCGAGGAAATTATGAAAGTTTCGGAAATCGGCAAACCAAAATGGGATAATCGTCAATCCAAAATAGAACCGGATTCTTTTCCGCAATTCCCTGCCGATCCCAGGTTCCGCATTCCGAATTGGAGCGGTCTTCTGGGAAAGAAAAGAAACCAGACCGAAAAATGGATTCTTGAGCAAAAATTAAGAGATGAGGCGGAAGAAAAATTGGCCTGGTCCCCCGGTCCAACTGCCAAAATACAGGAGAGGACCCCTGAGGAAGTTATCCGCGAACTCCAGGTGTATCAGATTGAGCTGGAGATGCAAAACGAGGAACTCAGAAAGGCCCAGCTCGCCTTGGAAGAATCCAGACAAAGGTATGCAAACCTCTACGATTTTGCTCCGGTGGGATACTTTACCTTTACCCGGGAGGCCCTGATCAAAGAAATGAATCTTGCCGGGGCAACACTCCTGGGGGTGGTTCGCCAAAAACTGAATAATCGGAGGTTCAGGTGGCATGTCGCCCCCTCAGATTTTGACCTCTGGGATCGTCATTTTTTGAGTGTGTTACAGCAGGGAGAGAAACAGACTTGTGAACTTACGCTTAAACGGCAGGATGGTTCACCCTTTTTTGCCGGTTTGGAAAGTATTCGGATAGAAGTAAGCAGAGGGGAATTTGAGGTCCATACAGCGGTAACCGATGTCACCGAGCGCAAGCAGGCCGAGGAGATGTTAAGGATGTCTAAGGATTATCTGGACAACATTATAAACGCTACTGGTTACCCTATCTTTGTAAAAGATGATAGTTTCCGGTTTACACTTGTTAATAATGCCTTATGCGTCATGCTGGGGATTGAGCGTGAGAATATTATCGGGAAAACACTTGGCGAATCGCTACCTGAAGACCAGATGGAACACTTCTTGAAAGTTGACAAAATGGTGCTTGATTCAGGGCTGGAGAACCAGTGTGAAGAATTGCTGACTGGGAGCGGTGGAAATATTTTGAATATAGTTACAAAAAAGACACGTTTTGTCGACGAAAAAGGAAATAATTTCTTAGTTGGCGTGATATACGACATCACCGAGCACAAACAGGACCAAGAAAAGCTCAGCCAGACCCTGGAGAACCTTCGTAAAGCCTTAGGCGGGATCATCCAAGTCATTTCCGCTACGGTGGAGACCAGGGACCCTTATACTGCCGGCCATCAGCGGCGGGTAGCTGATCTGGCCTGGGCTATAGCTGAAAAGATGGAGATTTCCGATAATCAGCGGGACGGTCTGCGGATGGCCGGTATCATTCACGACTTGGGCAAGATTGCTGTGCCAGCGGAAATTTTGAGCAAACCAACTAAATTGACGGAAATCGAAACCAAATTGATCAGAGTGCACTCCCAGGTCGGGTATGACATATTGAAAGACATCGATTTTCCCTGGCCCCTGGCCGACATGGTCCTTCAACACCATGAACGGATGAACGGTTCCGGGTATCCCCAGGGACTCAAGGGAAAAGAGATCTGCCTGGAAGCCAAAATCCTCATGGTGGCCGACGTGGTGGAAGCCATGGCTTCCTACCGTCCTTACCGGCCTGCATTAGGGATCGAAGCGGCTTTGGAAGAGATCGAGAAAAATAAAGGGATTCTTTACGATCCGGAGGTGGTGGAGGTGTGTTTGGGATTGTTTAGAGAGAAGGGGTTCCATTTTGAATAACTTTCAATTTCGGATTGCGGATTGCGGAAGGAAAGGTTGAGGTTGAGGGGAAAATATATTTCTTGTAGTTTTTTGCTTAACCTTAACCTTGACCTTAGCCTTAGCCTTCTAAACAAGGAGATCCGGATGAATCAACCGATTAAGATCCTGCATATCGATCCTGATTTTGCGGTGACCTATTTCATTTGCCGCTCCGGGTCATGTCGTCAAATCGCGGTTCCTATCGAGGAGGCGGTGAATCTATTACAAACCGAGGTATTTGATTTAATCTTATCCGAACCTCATAACCGGGCCATTATTACCCATCAAAGTCCGGAAGGAATTTGAGGATATCGGGAAAGGCCTGCACACAACGCCGCCTTGCCGCCGGCCGATACGAAAGGAGATTTTATAAGGGCGAAGATATATTTGACTACTTTGTTTCACAGGGTCTTTTACGATGTAATAAATGTTCGATTATAATAAAAATGATCTCATAAAGCTATTAAGAGATGAGAAAGGTGTTTCTTCTCTGGTCTTGTCCTTTCTACCAAATCGGTTTTTAAGACCAGGTAAGAGTTCCATTCAATAACTACCTGTAAAGCATTCCCTCTTACCAGAGAGCCTTGAGAAATGTTCAACAAGGGGGTGTTTTTAAAGGTTTTCTATCAAGCAAGGAGGCACCATGTTTCTTTTTATCTTTGGTCTGTTTGTAGGATGCTGTTTGGGGGTTATTTTAATTTCTATACTGGTAAAATCCAAAGAGGCCGAACAGGCCTTCTTACTCGTAACATAATCCAGCAGTGGAAGAATTGAACATGGTGCAGGTTTGATTTTGGATTCCACAATCCCCTGCTGATCGCAGGTTCGGAAATGGAAGTGTTTTATGAGAAAGCAAATAATTCAAACCGAAAACTGGAATCTCAACCATAGATTGAGAGATGAAGCGGTAAACAGGAGGGCATTTGAGGTCCATAAGGCGAGAATCGATGCAACCGATGGCAAAATAGCCGCTGAAAAGATCAGCCCGATCCTGGAAATCTTTCAAAAGGCCATGGGCGGTATCCTGCCGGTTATTTCAAATTCGGTGAAGCCAAAGGACTCCTATACAGCCGGGCATCAGCGGCGGGTAGCTGATCTGTCCCGGGCCATTGGCGGGGAAATGGGGCTGGCCGAGGATCAGCAGGAGGACCTGCGCCTGGCCGGCCTTATTCACGACCTGGGCAAGGTTTCGATCCCGGAGAAGATTTTAAGCAAACCCGCCAAGCTGACAAAGATGGAATACAAACTGATCCAGACCCATTCTCAAAAGGGGCATGATATCCTTAAGTACATTGATTTTCCCTGGCCCCTGGCCGAAATTGTTTTACAGCATCATGAGCGTCTAAACGGCTCCGGGTATCCCAGGGGACTGAAAGGAAAAGCAATCTCCTCGGAAGCCCAGATCCTTATGGTGGCCGACGTGGTGGAGGCCATGGCCTCCTATCGGCCCTATCGCCCCGCCCTGGGGGTCGAGGCGGTCCTGGAGGAGATCGAGAAGAATAAAGGGATATTGTATGATTCACAGGTGGTGGAGGTGTGCCTGGGACTGTTCATAGAGAAGGGATATAAATTTGATTGATAATTTCATAGGACATCACTTTTATTGAGTCAAAGGCGTAAGCAAGCAAGGACAAATATTCTAATAAGTTTTTCCTAAATCAACCCAAGTATTTTGTGCCTTGTGCACACAGACTTAGGTATTTGTTTTTTAAGGAAGGAATAGAAAATGAAAGATAAAAAGCGGAGGGACGAGCCAAGGATTGAAGTGCTCTTAGAGTATGCCAATAGTATCATTGCGACACTTAGGGAGCCATTTTTAGTTTTGGATAAGAACTTACGAGTCATTTCAATCAATCAGGCTTTCTATACCACCTTTGAGGTTGCAGAAAAAGATACTATAGGCCGATTGTTTCCTGATTTAGGCGATAAACAATGGAATATTCCTAAGCTGCTTGAGCTATTAAAAGAAATATTATCGGAAAAAAATGTTGTGAAAGATTATGAGGTCGAGCATAAATTCGAGCGAATTGGACAGCGAGTCATGGTCCTGAATGCCTGTCAGTTGTGTGTCCCTAAGAAAATAGCAGCAATAATAACGGCCAGGGCAAGAAGAAGGAAAAAAGAAGAAGAAGAAGAAGAAGAAGAATTAATCCTAATAGCTATTTCAGACATCACCGAGCGTAAACGTTTACAGGATGAATTAAAGGAGTCCGAGGAGTGTTATCGCCGAGCCTTTGAAACATCGCGGAATGTATTATTGCTTGTTCATAAAACCGAAGGCGATATCCTTAATTCCAATGAATCGGCCCAGAAATTCCTGGGTTATTCCCCGGAGGAGTTTTTGAAAATGAAACTATGGGAAATCGGAGTGATTAAAGACGATAAGGATTTTCAAGAGACAGTGTCCATATTGAAAAGAGATGGTGTGATTCATTACCAAGACACACCGCTGACAACCCAAAAAGGCCTGAGCATAGATACCGATGTTTTTTTAATTGACAGGGCAAAAGTTGTCCAATGCAACATCCTTGACATCACCAAGCGTAAGGAAGCGGAAGAAGCATTAAAGGAATCTGAGCTGAGATTCAAGGCCATCTTTAATGAATCCATGGATGGGATGCTTTTAACTGAAAAAGGGAAAAAGGGATTTTTCATGTACAATCCAAAATTTTGTCTGATGTTAGGATATAACGAAGAAGAAATGATGCGCCTAAGAGTGGATGATATCTATCCTGAGGGAGCTCTGCCGTTGGTGGTTGAAAAGTTTGAGCGACAGGCCAAAGGAGAAAATAAAGGTGTGGCGGGTCTCTCGTTGAAGAGAAAAGACGGCAGCATTTTTTATGCTGATATTAATACCTCAGAAGTTAACCTATCCGGCAAAAAATATCTTTTGAGAAGCTTCAGGGATATTACTGACAGTAAAAAAATGCAGGATGAACTAAAAGAGAAAATGGAGGACTTGGAGCGGTTCAGTAAGTTTGCCGTGGATAGGGAATTGAAGATGGAAGAACTGGAGAAAAAGATAAAAATGCTTGAGGAAAAGCCGGAGGCCAGATGAGACCCGAAGGCAAGATCAGAGAAAGGATGACCCTTAAAGAAGAACGAGAAGAAATCTTCAACAAGAAAGTATATTTGGAAAGCATTATGTCCTCGATGACGGATGCTCTGATTGTGGTTAATTCCGATGCTACGCTTAGGTCAGTCAACAAAGCGACCTTGGATTTATTGGGTTACCGGGAAGATGAGCTTGTCGGCCAACCGGTAAAAAAAATATTTCTGCAGGAAGAAGAAAAAGAAGAAATTAAAGAAGAAAGTCTGCTGCATAAATACTTTCAAAAAATAATTGTCGCCGGCGTAGAGTATAATATCGGGCTAACTTTTCTTACCAAACAGGGCAAGGCCGTTCCGGTAAACTTCAGCGGTGCGGTGATGCAGCAAGACGGCAAGATTATCGGCATGGTGGGTGTGGCCAGAGATATGCGTCAACTCATGGCCATTATAAGCGATTTGAAGAAGAAAGATAGAGAACTTGAGGACCGCAGCAATAATTTAACCCGGATGCAGAGGGCCATGTTGCATATGATGGGTGATTTGGATATTGCTAAAAAGAAGGCCGAGAAGGCGGAAAAAGAACTGAGGAAGTTAGACCAGTTGAAGAGGGATTTTATCTCCACGGTTTCTCACGAACTACGTACCCCGCTGGCTATTACTAAAGAAGGCATAAGCCTTGTTTTGGATAAGATTCCCGGAAAAATAAATGAACAACAGGAAAAGATACTGAGCACCGCGAGAAGCAATATTGACCGGTTAGCCAGAATTATCGATGAGCTCCTTGATGTATCCAAGATTGAGGCCGGTAAGGTTGAGTTAAAGAGAGGATTGGTGGATCTATGCGGGTTGATAAGAAAAACAGCTTCTTCTTTTGAGTTGAATCTAAAGGAAAAAAACCTGGATTTAAAAATCAATGTTCCCGAAAAACAGATCAAGGCCTTTGTAGATCCGGATAAACTCATTCAGGTTTTTATCAACCTGATAGGAAATGCCTTAAAATTCACGGATAGAGGTTCTATAGAAATATCACTGCAAGAGAAAGAAAAAGAAATTGAGTGTGTTGTGGCCGATACCGGTTTAGGTATTAGTGAGGAAGATCTGCCTAAAGTATTCGGTAGGTTTGAACAGTTTGGCCGTCTGCCCGGCCCGGGAGAAAAAGGCACAGGTTTGGGCCTGGCTATTAACAAAGGAATTATTGAACTTCATGGAGGCAAAATCCGGGTGGAGAGTAAACTTGGCCAGGGGTCAAAATTTAGTTTTATTCTGCCTAAATTCCCTGCTGAAGACATTGTTTAGGAATACCTTAATATTGGGGTGAGAGTGGCCATGGACCAGAAGGTCCACATAAACTTAATCGTAATCTCTATTCTTGAGTTTAAGAAATTAAAACAAGGGGTTTCAGATAAGAAAATGGGCATTATTTTAGGAAATATAAAAGGAATTATTGAAGATACTTTACGCCGGGAAGGGGATGCGGTGTTTAGTGATTCCGGCGAGATGATGATTGTTTTGGCCGGTTGTGATGAAAAAGGGGCTTTGAGTGTAATAAACAAGTCAAGAAAAGCTTTGGACAAGTATTTATTCAATGAGAAATTACCTCAGGAGATTAAATTAAGGTTCGGTTCTGCGGCTTATCCGGAAGAAGCTGAAAATTATGAAGCATTAATCAAAAAAGCGAAGGAGGCTTAGAGAGTTATGAGGAAAAGAATATTAATCGTAGATGATGAAAAGGATTGGGTAAAGATGCTGGCCATAAGGTTGAAACACGAAGGCTATCAGATAGAAGGGGCCTTCGATACCATACAAGCTACGGCTCAGGCCATCAAATTAATACCGGATCTAATACTTTTGGATATCATGATGCCTGCAGGCGGCGGATTGCAGGCATTGAAGAATATAAGAGCCAACCTCAAAACATTCACTGTACCCGTCATAGTCCTTACGGCAAAAGGGGATAAGGAAACAAAAGAAGCCGCGGAAGGGTTGGGTATCTCCGGCTATTTTATCAAGACGGAGAGCACAGTCGACCTTATGGCTAAAATAAAGGAAGTGCTTGGTGAATAACCAGCCGGGTTTTAATTTAAAGAGGAAAGGAGATTCCCAATGAAGAAAAAGGTATTAGTAGTGGATGATGAGCCGGACTTTGTGGAATTTTTAAGTATTAGATTAAAAAGCAATGGCTACGATGTCATCAGTGCCTCGAATGGGGAAAGCGGCCTAAGAAAAGCGCAGGAAGAAAAGCCCGACCTGATTATCCTGGATGTTCTTATGCCTAAAATCAATGGCTTTGAGGTGTGTAAACGTTTAAAAGAAAGTGAAATTACCAAAGATATACCGGTGATTATGTTGACGGCCTTAGCCCGGGACCAGGATTTATCTAAAGGGTTACAAGAAGGCGCAGATTGTTTTCTTACCAAGCCATTTAATTCAGTGGATTTATTATCTGAAATAAAGACGGTACTTACCGTTAACCAATATAAATTCAAATCTGCTGTCAACTATTAAACTTAATAATAACAGGGGAGAATAAAAAGTAGGTTGTATTTATTCAACATTTGTTCAGCATGAACTGGCAGTTTTTATTATGGCAACCTTATAAAGAGGAAGCGTCGATGGAGGAATAGCGAACCCCATTTCTTAAAAGAGAGAGGTGGGTTTTTTATTTAGAGGTGGTTAAGGGGTGATTTATTCGAATGGGTTTAAACATATCTTATAAGGAGGTTCAATGGAAGATCCCCAAAACACAGAAGAATGGAAACAATGGATTGCTCGACAGAAGTTAGAAAAAAGGAGAGCCGCTCAATTCAAAAAGGATTCCATAAGTCCTCATAAAGAAGATGATTTTAATAAATTATCACCACCACCAAAAAAGAAATGGTGAAGAACAAGGGACTGCTTTATGACGGAGAGGCTGTCGATGCCTGTCTGAGGTTATTCAATGAAAAAGGTTTTCTGATTTAATTAAGCGTTGATGTCCATCCTATGGGAAATGATTCTTTAACCGGAATTGCTTCCCTCAATACTAATCTGAAAGTCAGGGGTAAGCAATGAAAGGCGTAACGCCGTTTTATTAAAGTTACCCGGGCAAGAAAGATTTTCCGCTACGGCCGTTAGCAGCCGCATTTGTGATCAGCCTATTGATTACCGCTTTTACCCGAGGGTTGTTGTGGCAGGAGCACAATCGCATTGAAGAGGTGTCGAGGAAGCATATCGTCCTCACTGATAGTGTCGGTGATGAGTCATTGACTATGTCGGTGCGTCTATCTGCTGCAACAGGTGATTTTGGCTATGAGAAAAGATACGACCAATTCGATCCGCAACTGACTGCGGCGATCAATGATCTGAGAATCATGCTCTCGCGACGGGAAATAGAACGATTTGTGAAGGAGATGGATGAAGCGAATCTCGCCCTGGTGAAAATGGATCGGCGGGCTTTCGCGTTGACGCATCAGGGCAGAGGGCGGGAGGCCATGAAGCTGCTGACCGGTGATGAATATATACGATGCCCGGGGAATGCTCATCGGCGTGCTGGGTATTGGGCGTGACATTACCGAGCACAAGCAGGCGGAGGAAAAGATCCGGCAGATGGCCTACCATGATTCTCTGACGGGCCTTCCCAACCGGAAGCTCTTCTCCGATCGCCTGGGGATTGCCTTAGTCCAGGCCCAGAGGAATCGAATGGAAGTAGGGGTCGCGATGCTCGACCTCGACAATTTCAAGGACGTGAATGACACCCTGGGCCATGAAGGGGGGGACCTCCTTCTCAAGGCAGCGGCAGAGCGGCTAAGCGTGGCGCTAAGGAAAGGTTGTCAGGGCGACGATCTCTATGGCGCACAACCTGAATTTGAAGACTATTGCCGAAGGTGTGGAGACAGAAGAGCAGTTGTCCTTCCTGCAGGAACAAGGATCCGACGAAATCCAGGGCTACTTGTTCAGTTGGCCTTTGCCGTCCGAGGAGATCCCGGGGATTTTGGCGAAAGAATATCTTTAGTCCAGGAGGTGAGTATGGCCACCGGCATCCGAGAAATCTTAAAGGGGAGAACATCCTCATGGAGGCCGCTTTATTTCTGTAGCCGATGTGGTGAAATCTATGTCCCCCCACCAACCATAGAGGAGATTGAGAAAAACAAGGGGGTATTGTATAACCTGAAAGTGGTGGAGGTGTGTCTGGGATTTTTCAGGGAGAAAGGGTTTAAGTTTGAGTAAATGATGATTGTGAATTTAGAAACCGGCGATCCGCAGGGGATTGCGGAATGAAAAGAAGGGAAAAGGCAGAAGGAAAAATTGAGGTTTAAGGGGAGGATCTACCCTTATTCCTTTTTGAAAATTGAATGGTATGATAAAAACCATAGAACAAAAATATGCTTGACGTCTTATTATCTTATAAGTTAACTTATAATTGTTTGTATGAATAGAAAGGAGTGATATTTTTGGGACAAATAACTATCTATCTTGACAAAGAAACCGAATATAAAATAAATCAAATCGTCAAACAAAAAAAAATTTCTAAAAGCAAATGGATCGCCAGTCTTGTCCAGCAAAAAACAGCCACTTATTGGCCGGAACATTTGTCGGCCTTAGCCGGGGCTTGGAAGGATTTCCCAACCTTGGAAAGGATCCGTAAGATGGACAAAGACAGTAATCGGGAATCATTTTAATGTATATTCTGGACACCAATACTCTTATTTATTTTTTTAAAGGAATTGGAGCCGTTTCCAAACATTTATTGGCAACACCGCCAAAGGAAATTGGAATACCTTCTATTGTCCTATTTGAACTTGAAGTGGGTATTGCCAAATCGAGTTTACCTCAAAAAAGGAAAAAACAGCTCAAGGATTTTACTTCTATTATCCATGTGCTGCCTTTTGGGTATGAAGAAGTCGAATATGCCGCCCGCATTCGAGTCGATCTGGAGAGAACAGGAACCTCTATAGGGCCATACGATCTTCTTATTGCGGCCATTGCCCTTTCCAGGAGAGGAATCCTCATCACCCATAATACCAAGGAGTTCGCCCGGGTTCCTGGGCTTAAAATCGAAGATTGGTTTTCTGATTCCGAATAACTTTTCCGAAACCTAAGTTTTAAAGAAGAAAGGCGGAAGCAAAGGAGGCCGCATGAGCGACCAAGGTGATATATTAGTAGTAGATGACACCCCCATGATTCTTAACCTGATAACCGAGATATTGGTTAAGGAGGGGTATCGGGTGCGTTCAGCTGAAAGTGGAGAGAGCGCCCTCACCGAAGTTGAAGCCTGTCCACCGGAATTGATACTTCTGGACCTTCTCATGCCGGGGATGGACGGGTTTGAGGTCCTCCGGAAAATTAAAGATCAGGATGATAATCGTGACATTCCGGTTATCTTCCTTAGCGGAATTACAGAAGTGGAACAGCGGGTGGAAGGGTTGAAACTGGGCGCAGTAGATTTTATCTCTAAACCATTTCAGCACAATGAATTACTGGCTCGGGTCAGGAATCAAATGGAATTGTTCTGATTGCTAGACCGGCTTGAACGACAGGCAACCGATCTGCGGCTGGCTAATGAACTGCTCCTGATCGAGGTTGAAGAACGGAAACGGGTCGAGGAGGCGCTTCGGGAAAGTGAAGCACATTACCGGGCCGTAACCCACTCGGCCAATGACGCCATTGTTACGGTCGATGGAGCGGGAAATATTGTCAGTTGGAACCGGGGTGCGGAAAAAATATTCGGTTATTCTGAAAGCGAGATCAGCGGTCAATCCGTGATCCGCATCATGCCGGCCCGTTACCACGACCGGCATCTGGCCGGAATGAGCCGGGTACAAGCCGGGGGAGAGACGCGGGTTATGGGTAAAACGGTCGAATTGGACGGACTGCGAAAGGGCGGCACCGAGTTTCCTATCGAATTTTCGCTGGCCCGGTGGGAGACGGCCGATCGCCGTTTTTTTACGGCCATTCTCCGGGATATCACTGAACGCAAACGCTATCAGGAGAATTTGGAATATTTCGCCATCCATGATGCATTGACCGGCCTTTTAAATCGTCGTTCGCTTAAGGACATGCTTAACCGGACCATTGCCAGGGCCAAAAGAGGAACAAAAACTTCTTTGCTATATATGGATCTTGACAACTTTAAAGAAGTGAACGATTCGGTTGGTCACGGCGTCGGGGACGAGGTCTTGATAACCCTGGCCGGGATTCTTAAACAGGAACTACGGACCGAGGATATCGTTTTTCGGTTGGGCGGGGATGAATTTGCTGTCCTCCTGGACGGGATGGGTACCCGGGAGGCCCTGGCAGCGGCGGAACGCCTCCGTTTGGTGGTGGAGGCCCATCCTTTTGAACTCGGTAGCCGGGTTTTTCCCTTGAGTCTCAGCATCGGTCTTATCCAGATCGATGGGAGTTCGGCGGCGGGAGACCTTTTATCGCAAGCAGATGCGGCCATGTATCGGGCCAAAGCACAAGGGAAAAATCGTGTTGCGATTTTTGGGCAGAAGGAAAGAGGCTGAGAATTTTGGATTGCGGAATGGGAAAAAATTATAAAAACAGTATTTGAAATATTTCAAAATCCGCAATCCAAAATCCGAAATTGATCTTACGCTGCCTCCAGCAATTTTTTCAGCGGGTTGATTACACTGATGGGGACCGGTGGGGAGACCAGGTAGAGGTTTAATAACCCCACATCGAATTTAATTTTCTCGGCAGCCTCTTCCCATTTGATGCCCTTGGTTTCCAATTGTTCTTTCAATTCATTTAATGCTGATTTTTCCATAATAAGTTTCCTCCTTTTATTACATGACATTGGGCATAGGGTGAAAATAGGAAAATATATTTTTGAGATATTAACCTTAAATTTTCACCTTGAACCTTTCACCTTGAACCTTGGACCTTTCGTTCCCCCACCTTCCATCTCGACAAGGCATCGATATCCAGGGTATCCTGTTGGCCCCTTTCCAGATAATGGTTCCCAACCCAGGCGATCATGGCCGCATTGTCGGTACAGATATGGGGAGAGGGGATAAACAATTCCAAATCTTCGGCCGCGGCCATTTGTTGGAAACGGCGACGCAGATAACCATTGGAAACGACTCCCCCGGCCAGGACCAGACGTTCGATTTGAACCCTCTTCCGGGCCTGGATGACCTTTTTTATTAACATATCCACTACTGCTTCCTGAAAAGAGGCGGCTATGTCTTCAAGAGGCAATACCTTAGAGTTTTCAGAAGGATTCCCGAAACCTTTTACATAATTGACCACGGCCGTCTTGATTCCGCTGAAGCTGAAATCCAACGACTCGGCGGAAGGAATTGCCCGAGGAAAACGTATATTGGCTTTCCCCTTTTCCGCCAGCGATTCAATAACGGCCCCACCCGGATATCCGAGGCTTAGCAGTTTGGCCACCTTATCAAAGGCCTCACCGGCGGCATCATCCCGGGTTTGTCCTAAAACTTCATAGATCCCAACCCCCTTTACCAGAAAAAGGCTGGTATGTCCACCGGAAACCGTCAGGGATAAAAAAGGGAAGGGCACATCATTTTCCAGAAAGGTGGAACAAATATGCCCTTCGATATGATTGACCCCGATTAAAGGGACGCGGTTAACCGCGCTTAACGATTTGGCGAAGCACAATCCCACCAATAAGGCTCCTACCAGACCGGGGCCCCGGGTGACGGCGATGCCCTCGATCTCTTCCAAAGTCAGGCCGGCTTGCGTCAGGGCTTCTTTGACCACGGGCACGATATTCTCCAGGTGCCTTCTGGAAGCCAGTTCCGGGACCACTCCGCCATAAGGCCGGTGAAGGGCGATCTGCGAATAGACCACATTGGAAAGGATTTCCTTTTCATCCTTCAGCACGGAGGCTGCGGTTTCATCACAGGAGGTTTCGATGGCAAGAACAATCATATCGTTACGGGTTACATTTTCCGTTCGGCGTTCGGCGTTCAGCGTTCGGCGAAATTGATTTTAACAATCCTGTGATCATTCGTGACATATCCGCGCAATCAGATCTCAACTCTCTTTTCGTTCCTGAAGACAGATATTCCTGTCTAAATGCCACTTCAATAATAGCCACACATTCTCTGATTGAACGTCGGGCAATTATTAGAAAATGTCTGAATTCAGTTTTAGTGCCACCACTGCCTTCTGCAATATTTAGGGCGATAGAAACCGCAGCTCTTCGAAATTGATCTATCAAACCAAACCTTTCTTCTTTGGGAAATAGTTTGGCGATTAGATAAACTCTCTCAATCAATTCTAATGCTTTCTGATAAACTCTTAACTTTTCAAATTCAAATAGTTCTTCTGCCATTCATTTAATCCTTTTTTCGCCGAACGACGAACGCTTAACGCCGAATGGACTTATCCACAATCCGAAATCTAAAGGTGTCTTTCCGGCGTCCCTTTTTGTTTCACAAGATGATAGTCATACACCTGGGGTTTTCTGCCAAAACAGGTCCCCAGGCTTTCAAAGAGGGCCAATTCGTCGACATCCACCCCCCGCCGTTTGATGGCCTCTGAAGTGGGCATATAACTGATCTGGTTCCCGGTCACGCTGACCAGGGTCGTGCCGGTTTTCCCTTGCAATAAGAGTAAAACCGCGGCTGCGCCGGCCTTTTGGCCGAAATTGACATCAAAGGCTGAAGACTGTCCGGACCGTACCAGATGTCCGGGGGTCACTTCTCTAACCTCGGGTATTTCATAAACACCGGGGGCATACATGCCTACATGCCTCATAAAGGCAGGAACGACAGGATCGTCCTTCAGCCGTTTTTCCAATTGCTGGCGGACATATCTTCCGGCTCCGGCCAGTTTTTTATGACCAAAGGCGTCCACTCCGGCCGATTCATCGTAAAGCAATTGTCCGCTGGCGTCGGTCATCCCTTCGGCCACAACGATGATATAGGTTCCGGCCTTAACATCACTTCTTTCTATCCGGCTGCTGTAGGTTTTCCACATATGATCATAGACCACATCAAAGTCAACGGGAACTTCCGGAATCAGGATACAGTCGGCCTCGGCCCCCACACCACCCCGGAAAGCCGTATGTCCTACATAGCGTCCGAAGACCTCAATAACCAGTATGCGGTTATGACTTAAGCCTGTGGTTTTTAAATCCCGGGCAAAAATGGCGATGCGGTTGATGGAGGAATCTCCGCCGACACTGTAGGGTTGAAGATCCAGGTCCATCGTTTTGGGGACATGAACACAGGGGATATCCCGGGAACTGAGATCCATAACTACACTGCCGGTATCGTCTCCACCGCTGATAATCAGGGCGTCGATTCCGAATTTTTTAAGACCTTCTTTGATCCGTTCGTACTTATTGGGATCGGCAATTTTGCTGATCTTGACCCGGGAATGGCCGGCCTCCGATCCGGCCAGAGAGGCTTCGATGCGGCTGACCCGGTCGGCATCGAGTAAAACCACATCCTTCAGCTCCATCAGGTTGTAAAGGCCGGCATAACCATTGGGAATAACAACCGATTCTATTCCCAGGGCATAGGCTTCCCGAGCAATGCTTTTGATGACGGCATTAAGACCACCGCAATCCCCGCCGCTGGTAATAACGCCGATTCTTTTAATATTGCCTGAAGAAATCATAAATCCTCCTTTTAGCTCATAGCTCATAGCTCATAGTTTAAGCCCTGCTTTCCCTTTATGCCAAAAGCTATGAGCTTTGAGCTATCAGCTATAGAGTCAGATATCCTTTTAGCTTTTCAAAGGTTTTATCTTTAATACCTTTTACTTCCATTAACTGACCCAGGGATGAAAAACTTCCCCGGGCTTGCCGGTGTTCCACAATTCGCTTGGCCGTGCCCGGGCCGATCCCGGGAAGCCGGTCCAGGTCTTCGGCCGTGGCCCGATTAAGCGGTATGGGTCGGCCAAGAATCCAGAGGGCCTTGATTGAAAGGGGTTTTTGGTGAATTAGGATTTTTCCGTTCCTTTCAGCCTCAACAACGAGAGCCATTTCTTGATCCAAAACCTCTTTCCCCTCAGAGGTAGAAATGACTTGATCCGTCACGAACCCTCCGCCATCTTGGATTACCTGTTGAACCAAGGGCGGTTTCGCATAGGTCAGGAGGCCGGGCCTGTGAATTTTTCCTTCTAATTCAATCATTATACCCGGTTTCGTCATTATATTTTGCGACAAAATTGATTTTTGAGTTATTTCCCAAAAGTGGAAACCTAAAAAAACAAGAATCAGAATGGAAAAAATAAAAAGCCCTTTTTGTTGGAGAAGGGTGAATGAGGAGGGTGTGGAGAGCTTTTGATTGAATACCATAATCATTACTTTTAAGATTGTCGATTGCTTATTGGTTAGATGCTGGATACTGGTTACTGGTTTCTGGATACTGGATAAAATCGAAAAGCGATCCTTGATTCTGGATAAAGTCATACAGGCATCCGGCATCCAAAATCGGCGGTCTGAACCAGTATCGGTGTTTTGTTTTTATCCAGTATCCAGCATCAGCCTTTAATCCTCCCACCGGATACAATTTACCGGGCATATTTCTATTGCTTCCTCGATTTTTTCCACCGAACAGCCGTTGGGGTTTATTACCTGGGCTTTTTCAAGGCTGTCATTCAAAACAAAAACTTCCGGACAGATCTCTACGCAGCTTCCACAGCCCACGCAATCTTCAGTTTCAATAACAGGCATAAGGTCCATAAAAATGAAAATTCAAAATTCAAAGTTTAAAATTCAAAATTTAAAGTGTAAAGACCGGGATTCAAGGTTCAGTAGCAATCTGGCCACTTTTCGGAATTTTCGGTCTCTTTGTTTTTTAATCAGCAAACCCCTGCTCCTGCGGGCGTGCAGGCGCAGGTTCCACATTCCGAAATCCGAAATTTTTTCTCCGGGTTTATTTGTTCCCCAGTGCCTTTTTCTTCTCTTCCTTATATAATTTATAAGTAATACTGTCTACCAGGGCCTGCCAGGAGGCCTCCAGGATATCGGTGGAAACCCCGACCGTCCCCCACTTGTCTTCTTTGTCACCGGATTCGATCAGGACCCTGACCCGGGCCCCCGTTCCTTCAACGCTGGAGAGAACACGGACTTTATAGTCATCCAGACTTACTTCGTTTAATTCCGGATAAAATCGCAGCAAGGCCTTTCTTAGGGCGTTATCCAGGGCATTGACCGGCCCGTTCCCCAGAGCGGCCGTATGTTCAACCTGATCCTTGACCTTGACAATAATGGTCGCTTCGACAACGGGAGGTTGATCTTCCCGAACCTTCTGGACGGTGACCCGATACCATTCCAGCTCAAAATATTGCTGCCGGGTCCCCATGGCCCGATTCATCAGCAGTTCAAAAGATCCTTCCGCCCCTTCATACTGGAAACCTTGATGTTCCAGTTCTTTTAACTGAGAAAGGATGGTGGATACCACCGGATCCTTACTGGAAACGTCCAATCCATACCCCTTGGCTTTGGAGAGGATATTGCTTTTTCCGGCCAGATCCGACACCAGGATCCTTTGCACATTTCCGACCAGCTCGGGGCGAATGTGTTCGTAGGTTTCAGCGTTTTTAGCAACGGCGCTGACATGAATTCCTCCCTTATGAGAAAAGGCACTGTCTCCCACATAGGGTTGATATTTATTGTGGCGGATATTAGCCAGTTCGTCGACAAAACGGGAAATGTCCCGGATTTTTTTCAACTGATCTGGACCAAGGGCCTGGAGCCCGAGTTTTAACTGGAGGTTGGGGATGATGGAGCAAAGGTTGGCATTACCACAGCGATCCCCAAATCCATTGATCGTTCCCTGTACGTGTCTTATCCCGCATTCCACGGCGGCCATCACATTGGCCACGGAACAGTCGCAATCATTATGGGTGTGAATACCCAAAGGGGTGCCCTTAATTTCCTTTTTAACGGCCCGGATAATACCGGCCAGTCGGGAGGGTAAGGTTCCTCCATTGGTATCACAAAGGACCAGGCAATCCACCTTGGCCCGTATTGCCGCCTTTAAAGTAGCCAGGGCGTATTCCGGGTTGGCTTGATAGCCATCAAAAAAATGTTCGGCATCGTAAAAGAGTCTGCTTGCTTTAGGTCGAACCAGGGCCAGAGAATCTTCAATAATCCGGAGGTTTCTTTCCAGGGGTATTCGCAAGGCGTCCCGGACATGGACATCCCAGCTTTTACCGAAAATGGTAATGACCGGAGTTCGGGCTTGAAGCAGGGCCTTCAGGTTAGGGTCTTTTTCTGCCGGCGTTTTCGGGTTATGTGTGCTGCCAAAGGCGGAAAGGAGTGCTTTTTTCAAAGGGACACCCTTCATGGATTTAAAAAACTGTACATCCTTGGGGTTGGAACCCGGCCAACCTCCTTCGATGTAATCGACGCCCAATTCGTCAAGTCTTTGGGCGATCCGGATTTTGTCTTCCACCGAAAGATTAAAATCCTCGGCCTGGGTGCCGTCACGAAGGGTACAATCATAGATTTCAATGGGTTTCATAATGGGTCCAGAATTTTTCTTTTCTTTCATTCAGAAAGTGACGATCACTGACGTTGGAATAAAACATTTTCGAATTGAGAGTTTTTCTCTAACTCAATCTTTTCGCATTAAACTTTCCAAAATGATTCCACAATCCGAAATCCGTAATAAATCTTTATTTTGGTTCCTCGTCCAAATGAAAGGTGCTATGCAGGGTTCGGACTGCCAATTCAGTGTATTTTTCATCGATAACGCAGGAGATCTTTATTTCGGAGGTGGAAATCATCATGATATTGATCCCCTCTTTGGCCAGAGCCGAGAACATGGTGGTGGCCACTCCGGCGTGATTCCTCATTCCCAATCCGATAATGGAGACCTTGGCGATGTTTTCGTCTCCCAGAACCCGTTCAGCTTTGATCTCCTTGGCCACCTTTTTGACGATGGTCATGGTTTTCTTGAAATCGGTTTTGGGCACGGTGAAGGTCATATCGGTCAATCCTTCAGCACTGGTATTCTGGATGATCATATCCACCACTATCCCTGCCTCGGAGATGGGGATAAAAATCTTGGTCGCAATCCCCGGACGATCCGGTACCTTAGTGAGGGTAATCCGTGCCTCGTTTTTATTGCAGGTGACTCCTGAAACCAGGATCTTTTCCATGCTTTTATCTTCTTGAACCACCATCGTTCCCTCCTTATTGGTAAAGGTCGAGCGGACATGAACCGGGACCTTAAATTTTTTGGCAAATTCCACTGAACGAATTTCCAGGACTTTTGCGCCCAAACTGGCCATTTCCAACATCTCTTCATAAGAGATTTTTTTCATCTTTCTGGCCTTGGGGCATATGTTGGGGTCCGTGGTATAGACCCCTTCCACATCGGTAAAAATCTCGCAGACCTGGGCCTTTAAGGCCGCGGCTACCGCTACGGCCGTGGTATCCGAACCACCCCGGCCCAGAGTAGTGATATTCCCCTTTTCATCCTGGCCTTGAAAACCGGCTACCACTACGATTTTGTCTTTCCGGATCTCTTCCATAATCCGCCGGGTATCGATTTCGTTGATCCTGGCCCGGCCATGGGCATCATCGGTAATGATTTTTACTTGATGACCTAAAAGGGAAGAGGCCTTGAAACCCAGACTTTGAACGGCCATACTGAACAGGGCCACGGAAACCTGCTCCCCGGTGGATACCAATACATCCAACTCCCGGGGATTGGGGGTTTCAGTTATTTCAAGAGCCAGTCGGATGAGCTTATCCGTCTCCCCCGACATGGCCGACAGGACGACCACCATATCATGCCCTTTTTCCTTCATGGCGATGACCCGCGTGGCCACATTGCGGATTTTTTCTATGGAACCGACCGAGGTTCCTCCGTATTTTTGAACAATCAAGGACATGAATTTCCTCCTGCTTGAGAAATATAAATATTTTCTTTTTAGAATATAGAATCCAGGAGTCAGAATCCAGAAGAAAAGAATAGTTCTTTCTGTATCCTTATTGCTATCACTACTTACTCCTGACTCCTGGATTCCGAATTTAAGATTCCATTTTTTTTAAACGGTTGACCATAGAACCTAATGCGGTGATCCTGATTTTTCTCTTGGAATGGTCCAGTATAGTCAAATAAATATCCCACCGATCTTCCGGGAGTACTTTGATCCGTTCCGCCCATTCAATAATCGAAATCCCGGGGCCGTCAAAATATTCTTCCAGCCCGAGTTCCCGGATTTCTTCCTCGCCGGCGAGGCGGTAACAATCCATATGAAAAATCGAAATCGGACCGGGGTATTCATTAATTAAAGAAAAAGAGGGACTGGATACCAATCCATTTTCCACCCCCAGTCCTTTGGCCAGGCCGTGAACCAGACAGGTTTTCCCGGCCCCCAATTCTCCATATAAGGCGATTACATCCCCCGGTGAAAGCAGCGGGGCTAAATGTTGTCCTAACTGTTCGGTGGCTTCTTCCCCTTCGATCTCTCCCTCATAAACAACCACGTCCAAAACGCCAACCTCTTATTGGGCCAATGAACGGATAATATCCTTTTTGCCGATAATCCCGACCAGGTTTTTTCCATCCAGGACGGGGATGGAATGGACATGAGACTCGGTCATGAGCGTGGCGATTTCTTCCAGCGGTGTTTCCGGGGTGACGGTCTTTACTTCCCGTGTCATGATATCGCCGGCGGTAAAGCCAATCATCTTTTTTAATTCCTTTTCGAATTTTTTCCCGCTTTCCAGGAAAACAATATAACCCATTAAATTAACCACGGTTGGTAGATGGAACCGTTTGGTCTGGTCGATAATATCACTTTCACAAACGATGCCAACCAATTCTTGGTTGGCGTTTAATACCGGCACACCACTGATGTGTTTTTCGGTCAGAATTTGGGCCACCTCCGAAATCGGTAAATCCTCTTTCACGGTGATCACTTTGTGGGTCATGATGTCTTTGGCCTGGGGCATGTCTAACCTCCCAATTAACGTTTGGCGCCTGCGATCTGCAGGAGCGTTCGTCGTTCATTGATGAATAAAAAACAATGAAAATGTGAAAAGAAGTCAAATACCATTTTCCCTCGTTCCGATGAAAAAGGGGCTTTATGTTTATCCTATTTTGAGAATCTTTTTGATTAATTTTATGCTGTTTTTCGCCGAACACCAAACGGGAAACGACGAACGTTTTGGGTTCCGCACGGCTTCACTTCTTTAATTAAAGGGATGAGGTCCCGGTCCGGCGTTTGCCAAATCCCTTTTTGGGAAATAAGCTCCGGGATTTTATCCAACAGTTCCGAAGCCAGGATCCCTTGCCCGCAGCGCTCATAAGCCAGCCAGGCCCCGGCTTGCCCATGAAGAAAAACCCCCGAACAGGCTGCTTCGACAGGGGATAACCCCTGGGCTAAAAAGCCAAGGATCAGCCCGGTTAAAACATCCCCGGTTCCTCCGCTGGCCAATACGGAATTGGCCACCGGATTGAGATAGACTGGTCCTTGCGGGTCGGCTATCACAGTTCTGGCCCCCTTCAGCACCACTACCACTCCAAATTTTCTGGAAAAGACACGGGCGCTACGGATCCGGTCAGCCTGAATTTCTTTAACCGGCTGTCCTGCCAATCGGGACATTTCCCCCGGATGAGGGGTCAGAATGGCCCGGCCGGCCAGGGACTTCAGCCCTTCCGGATATTCGGCCAGGGCATTTAATCCATCGGCATCGATTACCAACGGGGTTTCTTTTATTTGCCCCAATAGAGCTTTCACTAAAGCTGTTGCCCCAGGTAAGGTGGAGAGACCGGGGCCAATGGCCAGGGCCTTTTTCCCTTCAGACAAGGATTGAATTCTATCTAAGGCCGCCGGGCCTAAAGACCCTGGCTCTCCTTCAGGTAAGGGCTCAGTCATGGCCTCGGTCAATTTGACTTCCATAATGCCATTTAAACTTTCCGGGATACCCAGAGTGACCAATCCGGCACCGGCTCGCAAGGCCCCCAGGCAGGTCATGGCCGCCGCCCCGGTTTTTCCTTTTGATCCGGCCAGAACCAGCACATGACCATAAGAACCCTTGTGATTCTCAGGGTCTCTTTTGGGCAGGAACCTGGCCAGGGTCTCGGCCAAAAGGAGCTCAACCCTTTCGTCTGGACCCGGATAAAAGGCAGGCGGCAGGCCTATATCGACAATAAAAAGCCTTCCCACATACCGGCACCCGGGAAAAAGGAACTGGCCAAGCTTAGGCAGTCCGAAAGTGACGGTCAGGTCGGCCTGAGTACACAATCCGAGGGGTTGACCGCTATCGGAAGAAAGGCCGGAAGGGAGATCTATAGCTATTTTAGGTATCGGCAATTCATTCATTAATAGAATCAAGTCCCGGAAAACCCCTTTAATTTCCTTTTCCAATCCGGTGCCCAAAAGGGCGTCTACTAATAGATCAAAATGAAAAATTTCCTGTTTAAGGTCCGGGAAATTAATATCCCCTATTAATTCAGTGATTGCGATCCCCAGTTTGTCCGTTAGAAGGAACTGAAGGGCGGCGTCTCCTTTTAATTCACTCCTTGATCCGGTTAAATAAACTTTTACCTTTAGACCTTGAGAATGAAAATAACGGGCCATGACCAGGCCATCTCCCCCGTTATTTCCTTTGCCACAGAAGATCACCAGTGACCGGGCTTGAGGATACTGACTTTGAACGACCTGGACCGCACCACGGGCGGCATTTTCCATCAAGACCGTGCCGGGCAGGCCGAATTCTTCAATAGTCCGCCGGTCCAGTTGTTTCATTTGTGATGCTGTGGTCAGGATCATAATTATTTACCAAAAAAAAGAATTTAGAATCCAGAATTCAGAATCCAGAATAAAACTAAAATTATTTTATCGAGTCATCCTCATTCTAAATTCCGGCTCCTGGATTCTGGATTCATGTTTATTTATACTTCTAAAACAACGACAGCGACGGCATATCCATCTTCATCACTCAAGGTCAGGAAACTGTTTTTAATCCCTGTCTCAAAACAAATTTCCCGGGCACGGCCGTGAAGGATCAATTCCGGTTTGCCGAACGAATTGGAGGTTACTTCTATATCCTTCCAATAAATTCCCTTGCGCATCCCCAGGCCGATAGCCTTGGAAAAGGCCTCTTTGGCGGCGAAGCGCATGGCCCAGTAGCGGTTGGGCCGGGGTTTGCTCAGACAAAGAACCCGTTCCCTTTCAGTATAGACCTTCCGCTGAAATCGTTCTCCAAAGGATTCCATGGCCTTTTGAATCCGTGCAATTTTAACCAAATCGACGCCGATACCGTAAATCATGAAAAATACAATCCTTCCCCCAATCAATTGGCAAAAGGGGTCAAGGATTCCAGGATTCAAGGGTTCTAATGTACTGTAAACGTATTCACTTTCCAAGGTTGTCATTCCGGACTTGATCCGGAATCCAGTCTATACAACCTGGATTCCTGCTTTCGCAGGAATGACAGGACCGGGCTATTGTAAACCAATCCTTGATACACTCCACTAGTGATCAATTTTTAAAGAAGTTTTTTCTTATTTTTTAAGCCGGACCTTCTTTAAAGGCTATATGTTTTTCCCTTGAGTCCTCGATCCCTTGAATCCTCAAACCCTGTTTTTATATTTTCTTTTATATAACAAGCCATTATCCTGGTCAAGGAGAAATGCCAGGTTTTTTATGAGAATTAAGATTAAAACGGGAATTTGAGAAGTATTTCTTGGCTTTATCAAGTTCTTTAAGCCTGTTACTTGTCCTATCCCTGACATCGGGATCGCCATGCAACGAACGAATAAAATGGCCGTGGATGATATCAATGCCCGGGGCGGGATAAAATCCATGGGCGGGGCCAAGTTAAAATTAATAATGGGCGATCACGAGGCCAAAAAAGAGGTCGCTAAGTCAGTAGCTGAACGACTGATTCAGGAAGGCACCACGATCCTCCTGGTGGAACAAAACATCCATTATGCCCTGCACATGGCTCAACGGGCTTATGTCCTGGAAAACGGACAAATTATCAAGCATGGTCCGGCCCGGGAATTGCTGCAGGATGACCATATCCGAAAGACTTATCTGGGGTTATAGTCCTTCAAACTAATCCGCTTTTATGGATTCAATTGCCGACAGCTCAAGACCGCATTCCCACCACCGATACAGGCATTGCAGGAGATACAATCGGCTTTTCCCGGGTTTTGACCGGAAAGCCATAGATTGGGCAAATCCGGTTGACGAATCAAGGGCCTGGCAAGAGAGATAAAATCAGCCGCTCCGGATTGAAGTACCTCTTCGATCCGGTCCAAAGTCCTCATACCCCCCACCTGCAGGACCGGTAACCCGGTTTGCTTCTTGACCACTTTCGCCCCGGACAGGAAATAAGCCTCCTGGTCCTTTCTTTTTATGCCGGTCCGTGATTCCGGCAGTAAGTAGGGGGGCCATCCCAATTCCTTCTTACCCCTAATGACCGTTTCCCACATACCACCGCTAACCTCCAAAGCAGCCATCCCGATGTCCTTCATAATCTCGGCTACTCTGGCCGCTTCCTCCAGATCAGTACCATCAGGGAAAAAATCCGTTGTATTCATCTTAATCAGGATGGGAAAATCCGTATCCACTTTTTTTCGGCCCCTATCGACGATTTCCCGAATGATTCGGGATCGGTTTGCTGTTGATCCGCCGTACCGGTCCTTACGTTTATTGGTATGAGGAGAGAGAAAGGAGCTGAGAAGCCATCCGTGGGCTCCGTGCAGCTGGACTCCGTCAAATCCGGCCTCCTGCGCCCGCCCGATCCCTTGACCAAAGGCTTCAACAATTTCCTCAATCTCTTCAAGCGTCAGGGCATGGGGGGTTCTATCGAACATGAGGTCCAGTAAAGCTGAAGGTGCTACAGGATCAGGCAAAGAGAGCGGTTCAATTTTTGGTCCCTGATCAGGAGGAGATGGCTCAGGAAGGTTGCGCCTGAGAGCGGCCAAAAGGGCCGGCGGAAAAAAGGGGCCTATTCTGGCGGCATCTTCGGGCCGGATAATCTGCCGTCCGGGATGATGCAACTGGATCATAATTTTGCATCCATTGCCCAGGTTATGGACCGTATCGGAAATCCTCCTTAACCCGGGGATACATTGGTCGCTGTCAATAAGCATGGATCGGTGCGGGGAGTGAGCCTTGGACAGCACACTGGTGATTCCGGTCATGATCAACCCGACCCCTCCCGAACCCAGATGGCTATAAAGATCCACCAGGTCGTCGGTAACTTCTCCGTGTTCCTTGGCGGCGTTCTCATAGGTGGCCGATCTCACCAAACGGTTCTTGAGTTCGAGTTTGCCGATCCGACCGGGACTGAAAACCATTAATTTTTCTCTCGAGGTCATTTATTTCCCCTTTTCTTTTAATGAGGATTATTTTCCGGTTTTGCTTTTTTATAAAAAAAACTCCGGTTCTTTTCTATTAAAATGATTCGAATGTAACGATTCGGCCAATTGCTTAATTCTGGGCACTTCCGTAATTCTGGCCCCGGTAGGACAATTTTTCACGCAAGCCTGGCATAAAATGCATAATTCCGGTTCCGTAACAACCGAATCATTAAGGACAACCGCCGCAGTCGGACACACGGTCGCGCAGGTTCCACAAAGTGTGCAGAGGGTTTCTTGGGTGCGGGGGGATTCATTGGAAATCGGCATTCTCTCTTTATAAGGAAAATTCCCCGGTACTTTCCGGATAGACCAATCCTTAAGCCCTAAAATACGTTGTAGTTTTTTAAAGACCATTGTTCCCATTTCCATGGCCTTTTTAAGGT
This sequence comes from uncultured delta proteobacterium, assembly GCA_963782435.1. Taxonomy (GTDB): domain Bacteria; phylum Desulfobacterota; class RBG-13-43-22; order RBG-13-43-22; family RBG-13-43-22; genus RBG-13-43-22. Next base: position 108,936 of record CAWAKF010000018.1, on the reverse strand, counting down.
CACTTTCGTCCGGCCGTCCACTGGCGATGGGTACTTTTGTTGTGGAATAGGAATGCTCGCCGATGAAAGCCCCGGCGGCGAAGGGTCTGAATCCTTGTTGGATGGCTATGTTTTTTAATTCGAGGAGGGCATCCTCAAATTCCCGGTTACCATAGACGACGACTACCAGGACCGGAGACCCTTTGGCTTGAATCCGTTTAAGCCTTCGAGCCGCAACGGCCGGCACCCTCCCGGCATAAACCGGGGTCCCGAGGATGGTCAATTCATTGCCAACTTCGGGAAAAATTCGTCTGTCTGCATCGGGTAGGGTTAAATCCAGATCTTCAAATCGATCCAAAGGCAATACTGATGCAATGGCCCGGATGATTTTTTTCGTGGTATGGGTGGGAGAAAAATAAATTAATTTTCCTGAATTGAAATCCATCTGTGAGCCTTTTCATTTTATAATTTTATTTTATCAAGTTGAAAGATTCTTGATATCATCACTCGTCAATTTGTCAATAAGAATCTCAAACAAGGAAGGTTTGATCGGCCCTGGAGTTCGTCTCAAAACAGGACTTGTTGTCGGTAGGGAAAAGGGTAATTTATCGGCATCTTTTAGTGAGTGCCCCCTTTATTTTGAGACCCTTACTAAGGGAGGTAATTACGAGCCGAATCCGTTAATTACTTATCCATTCTAACAGGTTAACTTTTGGTTCCCTATTTTCCTATTAATTTTCTGTTAATTCCCTTGACCCCGGCCTTTTTCCTGTCTTATACTTTTTCCATTATTGATAACTTAAATGCCGGGGAGGAAAATGTGAAAAACACTTATGATGACCTGCCAAGCGGCCGATTTACTACTCAGGCACAGGAGTCCGTTGTTTTCGGTCAACCGGCGGACAAGGCCCTTTTGGCCGGGGTCGACCGGCTACGGGTCGAAACGGGTGTTTGTCGTCTCAACGAACTCTCTGAGTCGTTTAAAGAACGGTCCGCTGCAGCGGATCGTTGAGGCCCTTGGAACACGTCATGTTGGAACATACGAGGCGATTCGCGCCCGCGGCCCCCGAAGATGTCATCGCCGCCACGTCCGCCGCCCGTATTGTCCAAGCGGATTTACTGGTTGCCGTCGGCGGCGGCTCGGTGGATCATGCCGTAGAGTCCTATTGTTCGCCCCTGGCCAACCCGGAAACCGAAGCCCTCTCCCTGCAAGGACTTCACTTCCTTTCCCTGGCTCTTCCCCGGATCAAGGCCGAACCGGACAACCTCAAGGCCCGGTTGGATGCCCAATTCGGCATGTGGCAGGCGATTGGGCCGGTTCAGGAGCCAGTCATGGAATCGGCTACATCCTTGGAGCGACTTTCGGCGTAGCCCATGGTTATACGTCTTGTGTTATGTTACCGGCAGTGCTGCGTTGGAATGCAACGGTTAACGGCGAACGGCAACGGGCCCTTTCGGCAGCCATGGGCTCACCCCAAAAACAGGCAGCGGACCTGGTTGTGGAGTTGGTTGCCTCCTTGGATCTGCCCGGATCCTTGCGGGCAGTAAATATCAAACGAGAAAATTTTGACGATATTGCCGAACGGGCCATGACCTATGGGCCGGTGCGGATGAACCCGAGGCCGATCAACGGTCCGCCTGATGTGATGGAGATCCTCGACTCGCCCTGGTAACGAGCTTTAACAGCCTTTGGCTGACACGCCAGACAAAAACCTCATTGAATAAGGAGAATTGATATGGAGAAGGTTGAACTACCCTTGGAAAGAGTCTTTTATCCCATGCCTTGCTCCCTGGTAGGGGCAAATGTTTCCGGCAAGGCGAACTACCTGGCCGTGGCCTGGTTTACCATGGTTAATCCGAAGCCCCCCTATGTCTTAGCCGGCCATGAATAAAGCCCATTACACCAATGCCGGTGTTAAAGAAAATGGAACCTTCAGCATCAATATTCCTTCTGTGGAAATGGCCGACCGGCTGGATTACTGCGGTTTGGTTTCAGGTCATCACCATGACAAGTCAGGGGTTTTCGAAACATTCTACGGAAAACTGAAAACGGCACCCATGATCAAAGAGTGTGCCTGCAACGTGGAGTGCCGGTTGAACGAACTATCGATCTACCGATGGAGGAACTTTTCATCGGAGAAATCGTTTCCGTTTACAGTGAGGAGCGTTTTTTGACCGGAGGGGTTCCTGATTTAAGAAAAATCAATCCGGTGCTGCTCACATACAAGCCCAAAGAAGATATGCGAAGAGCCCTTGGATCCGACATCGGCCCGGCCTGGGAGATGGGAAGGATCTGAAAAGGAGGAATAGGCAAGATTTTAAGTCCGCAGATTAATCGTTAAAGGAGAAAGAAATGGAGGAAAACATTCTTGTTATTCATCCCCGGGACAACGTGGCCGTGGCCTTGAGGACTATCGGGCTAGGAGAACAGGTTGTGGCCATTGGGTTGGAAGGATTTCCGGCCCTGGAAAGCATTCCAGCCAGTCACAAAATTAGCCCTTGGGGATATCTCCGTAGGAGGAGGAAATCATCAAATACGGCGAAACCGTGGCGGTAAGCATCCAAAATATCAGAAAAGGGGAATGGGTTCATACCCATAATCTGGAAAGCAAACGGTGGAAGCGATGAGGAACATCATGCGGTCAAGAAAGGAAAGACGGCAAATTCGGCATCCGCAACCATGTTTTGATCTTGCCTACGGTTTCCTGTGTCAATGGGGTGGTCAAACCGTATTGCCCGGGAAGTCCCTGAGGCAGTTTGCCCTACCCACTCCCATGGATGCGGCCGGGGAGGACCGAGAGACATGGAAATCTTATTCCGGATTCTCTCGGGCCTGGTTCTTATCCCAATGTGGGCGGAGTGGTCCTGATCGGGCTGGGCTGTGAGGTTTCCAATACTAAACGTCTACTCCCCTTGATCGCAGAGGCCGGCAAACCCATTGAGGTTTTTAATGTGCAGGAGGATGGCGGTTCTCTGGCCACTGCGGTGAAAGGGGTGCGGTTGCCCACCGGATACTGGCGGAAATAAACGGTCAACCCAGAGTTGCTTTCCCCTGGGATCAACTGATGGTGGCTATGGAATGCGGCGGTTCGGATGCCATGTCCGGTGTGACGGCTAATGTGGCCCTGGGTACGGTCGCAGACCAACTGGTGGCCAAGGGGGCCACGGTGATTTTCGGGGAAAATACCGAGATGATCGGGACCGCCCATGTCTTGGCCAGGCGAGCCAAAGATGCACTGGTAGCCAAACGTATTGAAGACATGATTGAGCGGTCCGAACGCATAACCCGGGAGGTAATGGGGGAACTGGCCGGCCTGGTTATCTCTCCCGGCAATATGGACGGGGGCATGAGCACCATTGCCGAAAAATCCATGGGCTGTATTGCCAAAGGGGGCACTACCACTATCAACCAGGTCGTGGATTACGGAGAGATTCCCAGCGAACACGGACTCATATTGCAGGACGGCCCCGGATATGACGGGGACTCCATGGCCGGGCTGGCGGCCAGCGGGGCACAACTGATGTTTTTTTTCCACCGGGGGGGACCCCGGGGATTTCCGGCGGTACCGGTGATCAAGGTGGCCAGTAATACCAGGATCTACGAGGCCATGAAAGAGGATATGGATGTCAATGCCGGGAGCCTGGTGGAAGGCCGACCTTTGAATCAATTACAGACCGAGATGATGGACCTGATGATCCGGGTGATCAACGGTGAAAAAACCAGGGCGGAATTGAACGGTATGGATGTTTTTACATTCATGACCGTTCATCCGCCTTTTTAACCGGTTATATCCCCTTCCGGGCCATCAAATCGGCCAGGTCCGCTACCCGGCAAGAATAACCCCATTCGTTGTCATACCAGGTGACCACTTTGGCCATAGTCTCCAGAAGCACCTGGGTAAACTCCAGATCGACAATGGAAGAATGGTCATTCCCCTTGAAATCCATGGAAACCAGCCGCTCTTCTTCGCAGGCCATGATGCCCGCAACGACCCCCGGCGGCTTTCTTCAAAACCTCCCGTAATTCCTCGGTATGTGGTGGCTTTCTGCAACTGGATGGTCAAATCCACCACCGAAACCGTCGGCGTGGGGACCCGGAGGGAATAACCGTCAAACCGGCCGGCCAGCTCGGGTATGACCAGGGCCAAGGCCCGGGCGGCCCCGGTGGTGGTGGGAATGATATTTTGGCCCGCGGCCCGGGCCCGGCGCAGGTCTTTGTGTGGGAGATCCAGGATACGCTGGTCGTTGGTATAAGAGTGGACGGTAACCATCATGCCCCGTTCAATCCCGAAGGCCTGATGGAGGACCAGGGCGGGCGGGGCCAGACAATTGGTGGTGCAGGAGGCATTGGAAACGATCTGATGGTTTTTAGGCTGGTATTGATCCTGGTTTACCCCCATCACCACGGTCAGATCGACTTCCTTGGCCGGGGCGGAAATGATCACCTTTTTGGCCCCGGCCTCCAGATGGGCCTGGGCCTTGGGACCGGTGGTAAACAGGCCGGTACTCTCGACCACCATTTCCACGCCGATATCGTCCCAGGGAATGGTGGAGGGATCTTGCGAAGGCGTAACTTATCATTGGCTGCCCGTTGACAGAGAAGCGGTCTTTTTCGACTTTAACCACTTTCCTGGAAACGGCCATAATTGGTGTCATATTTAAAGAGATGGGCGTTGGTCTCCGTGTCAAACAGATCGTTGATAGCCACGACCTGGAGGGTTTTAGGGTATTTTCCATGATAGCTTTAAAACCTGGCGTCCGATCCGGCCGAAACCATTTATTCCCAAACGAATCATTTTTGCTCCCCCCTTTCAATTATCGTCCAGACGGTATTTGTGGGCCGAAAGTAGATCACACTCGGTTTTCAGGTGTTCATGGAGCCGGGCATTCTCGATGGCGATGGCGCTTAGATTGGCAACAGCCTCCAGAAACCGGATATCCTTTTCGCCGAATTCATGAACCTTTCCCGTATAGACTCTCAAAACCCCGATGATCCTTTTCCCGACATCCATGGGAACCACCAGGACGGATTTGATTCCCTCCTCTTTGGCCCGTCCCCCATATTGGAAGTTTTTGTCGGTCTGGGCATCTTTAATCCAGATGGATTGCCCTTTGAGGGCCTTACGGTCCAAGCCGCTTTTTTCCACCAGGACCGGGCCTTTCCGGATATACCCATCCGTCAGACCATAGGTTGCCGCCAGGAGCAATTTTTTCTTGCGAGGGTCCAGGAGGCGTAATGAGCTGGCCTTAACTCCCATGGTTTCAGTAACACAGTGGACAATTTCCGCCAATACCTGGGGGAGTTCCAGAGAGGCATTGATGACCCGGGCCACATTGTAGAGGGCGGTAAAATAGTCCATTTTTTTCCCCTTCATGATATCTCTCCTTTCTGCAAAAGTTAATGTGAATGCAGGGTTCCATCCCGCCTTTGGGGGACAGGATTCAAGCCCCGTCAGGGCAGGGCTGAATCCTTCGACCAATTTTCACGATTTAGGGAGCCCTTTTCCGAGAATCAAAGGAAACAATAATGATAATAAAGGATTTCATTTTTATTTCAAGAAGATTGTAAGGCCGGTTTGTTCGATGAGGTCAATGCACCGGGTAGGACAACCGCTGCGTCCAAAATATCCTATGGGTTATCAGCCAATGGAAGATAATTAGGTTTTTTTATAGATCCCCCTTTTAGAAAATATTTTCCATCTTGACCTGACTAAAGGTTATCCCTATACTCAAACTGTTTTCGAATTTTAATGAGAAATTTATAAGGATGAGTTCTATCCATATTTCTTTAATGGGATGATAAAAAACCTTAAAATATTTCTTGCTGTTCGAGAAAACTTCAATAATTTCTTTTTGGTTTTAAAAGAAACCTTCCATTCTTTCGAAAAAAACAATGATTTTGAAGCAGCGGCTTCCCTGTCTTATTACAGTTTCTTGGCCTTGATTCCCTTGCTTTTAATGGCCGTATATCCGTTAGGGAGTTTCCTGATTACTTCTCAATCAGCTGTCGAAGGAATAGAGAGGCTTTTCCCGACCCTGTTTCCAAAAATCAATCGGGCCATACTCAAGGAGGTCCAAACTCTCGGCCGATACAGGGGCTGGTGGGAGGTCTTCACTTTTATTACCTTTCTTGGATTTATCATTCCTTTTGCCAAGGCTTGCAGAAATATATTTTCCAGGATCTTTAAATTTGAACGACGGTTATCTTTTCTCAAGGCCAAATTATGGGACGGTCTGGGGGGGCTTATCATCCTGGCCATTTTTATCCTTTTGGTCTTGAGCGAATTAATGCATTCACTCTTAGTCGGGCCATTATTAATCGACTTGCCGACGGTTCTTGAGGTCGGCTATCTATTCGTCCCCTTTTTTATGGCCCTGATCGTTCTTTTTTTCTTTTTCCTTTTCTTTGTCCCTGTTAAGGTGAAATGGCTTTATCTGTTGACCGGTTCCCTGGTTACCGTTTTTCTCTGGTCCCTGATCCGGCCCGTTTTTTCCTTAATCCTCCGGGTTACCCCCCATTACGGTTTTACCTTCGGGTCTTTCAGGGCTTTGTTTTTCTTGGTCATATGGGTTTATTACTCCTTCGCTGCCATTTTGGTTGGAGCTGAGTTTATAGCCAACATGAAACGAAAAGAAGCCCTTTTATTCAAAGGTCTTTTTTTCAACCCAAAAGCCGGTTGGAGGATCCCGAAACGGTTTATAAAGTCTTTCGGTCCGGGAGAGATTGTTTTTGAGGAGGGTGAGATCGGAGGGGAGATGTATTATATTCTTTCCGGCGCTTTATCGGTGAGTAAAAGAGGGAAAGTCATCAGGATCATAAAAGAGAATGATTATTTTGGAGAAATCGCCATGCTCCTGGAAAGTGAACGGACGGCGACGGTAACGGTTATCGCCCCGGATACCAGATTAATTTCTATCTCCCGGGATAATTTTGAAACCCTTCTTAGAGAAAACCCCGAAATAGTTCTGGCTATTTTAAAGGAAATGTCCGCCAGATTGAAGTCAATCGATGATGATACCTCTCTGATGGTTCTTTAATCCGGCCAAAAAAGCAGGACAACAGGGGCTAAAGCCAGACGGTACCAGGCAAAGGGCTTTAGGGTCCACCGCCCCAAAAGCCTAATAAAAGCGGCTACGGTAAAATAGGCTACAATAAATGAAACTACAAAACCGATTCCTAAAAAAACAATATCCCCTTTTTGGAATTGTCCCCACGTTTTATATAAATCATACCCGCTGGCGGCCATCATGACCGGGACTGCGGCCAGGAAGGAATATTCCGCGGCTGTTTTTCGATCCAGCCCATTAAGAAGCCCGCCGATAATGGTCGCCCCGGCCCTGGATATCCCCGGCCACATGGAAAAGCACTGAAAAAGTCCTATAAAAAGGGCTTGAGGCCAGTGGATCGCATCCAGAGAACCGGCCTTGGTTTTTGGCCGCCACCTTTCAATAGCCAGGATACCAAAAGCCCCCACCGCCAGGGCTATGGCAACACTGGTGGGGTTAAAAAGATAGCTTTTGATCGACTTATAGGCTAATTTCCCGATAATCAAAGCCGGAAGAGTGGTTAAACCCAACAAAATGCATCCCTGAAGGCCGCTGAATTGGGTTTTTTTTATAGGCCAATTCACCCAGCCTTTTTTTGGGATTAAATCAATGAATCTGCGGCGATAAAGAATAACGACCGCCAGAATGGCCCCGAGCTGAATGACGATGTCAAAAGTCTCGGCCATCCTTCCTTTGAAAGCAAGGAGATGACCCGCCAGAATCAAATGGCCGGTCGAAGAAACCGGAAGAAATTCGGTTAACCCTTCCACCAGGCCCAGTATTATGACCGTCAAGTAAGGAAACACACCAAACTCCCTTCAGGAAAAGTAGATTCTTGAATTTAGGAATTCAGGAATTTAGGTATTTAGGAATTGTAGGTACTCAATTCCTCAATTCCTCAATCCCCCAATTCCTGAATCCAGCATCATTTCACAGAATGACGACTACCAGTAATGTTGCCGGTTCTTCCGATAAAAATCTGCGGTCTTTAACAATCCCTCAGCCAGCTGGGTCGTCGGCTTCCAGCCTGTATGGGCGGTCAATTTGGAAAAATCAGTGACCACATCGCCTACTTCGATGGTTTTTCGGTCCTCCGGCCAAGGCGCATGGACAAAACGCCCGGATCCGCACGCCCGGATGATCGCCTCGACCAACTGGAGGAATGTGACGGATTCGGCACTCCCCACGCAATATATCTGATCTACACAATTCGGATTTTCTCCCAACAGGAGAAGACAGGAAACGATGTCGTCAATATAAATCATCTCCCTTTTTTGACTGCCGTCCCCAAAGACTTTGATCTCCTGATCCTCCAAAGCCAAACGGACCAGAAAATTCTGAACCCCGTACTGGGCATGGCGCATCTGATGCCGGGGACCATAGGTGTTGCCCAGGCGCAGGGAAGTTACCCGGAGTCCACAGATCTTTTGATAAAGCAGATGATACCATTCAACCACCTGTTTGCTGGCCGCATAAATATCCTTGGGATTGGGTGGCGTATCTTCGGTAATGGGAATGGTCAGGGCCTGTCCGAATTGGGCACGGGTGCCGATATAGATGACCCGGGCCTGGGGATTATTTGTCCGTAGGGACTCCAGAAAATGGACCTGGGGAAGGACATTGGTCTGCAGGTCAAAGAGGGGATCGGTCATGGATCTCAGATGACAGGAGTGCATTCCAATATTGAAGATCAGATCTTTCCCTTTGACCAGAGGATCGATCGCAGTGCGATCCCCCAGTTCAGCTTCCACCACATGGACCCGGTCTTTGACCGATTCAATATTAAAATAATTGGCCCCTAAATCCGGTATTAAACCATCCACAAGGGTTACTTGAGCCCCTAACTCCAGCAGACGGATAGCCAGGGTGCTTCCGATAAATCCCAATCCGCCGGTGATGAGTATTTTTTTGCCTGTGTAAAAGGTCTCTGACGTCATTTGTTTTTCCTTTTATTAATCATTCTTTAGATTGATTTCATCTTTAGAATCGTCCTATAATCGGGCCTGCCGGTCCGGCTTTTATGTAGCATATCTGATTCCCTTAAACAACTTCTTTTAAACCCAGGAGGAGGAAATGGAAAAATATATTGCTTTAGCGAAAAAACTCAAGATGAAAAATGCCATGATGCTTTCCCCTCAGAATATTTGTTTTGATATCCGGGCCATTTTAAAATGCCGCTGGGGTTGTGAAGATTATTTTCAGCAAAGTATCCGGTGTCATACACGGGGGACAACCATGGAGGAACGGATGGCCATGATTAGCCGATATTCACGAATTCTCCTGGTCCATTCCCATGACGCCAGGGAAGTAAGCCTGGCTGTTTTGGAGATCGAGCGAACAGCTTTCCTGGACGGCTTTTATTTTGCCTTTGCCGTGAGGTTCTGCAATCTATGCCGAGCGTGTGCTGTCAACCGGGGGAAACCCTGTCCTACACCGGAGAAAGTTCGTCCTTGCGATCAAAGTTTCGGTATAGATATCTACAAGACCGTCCGAAACCTTGGATTGCCCTGTGATGTCCTTCAAGATAAAAATGACCTCCAGAATCGTTATGGATTTGTCATGATTGAATGATCTTTTACTATTAAAAACCGGGGATTGATAATTAAAACCCCTGCTCAAAATTTAGAGGAAATTAAGACAAGGCGGGTAAATTTTGTGTTGACAGAGGTTGGGTTTTCTTAAATAATCCTCAACGAGATAGCCTGAATGTCCGTTTTTCCTTGAAAAATAACAGCTCGTTCTGATCCAAGGGAGGATTTATGGTCGATAGTCTGGATGTAATTATCGTCGATGATGACCCGGTTGTCTGTGATGTCATTGCCATGATGATCAAGTTGTTCTATTCCTGGGGGCAGGTGTATGCCTTTACCAAGACCGAAGAGGCAATCTCTTTCTGCCGGAAACAAAGATCTTCGGTGGCCATTTTCGTCCTGGATGTTTTTCTGGAGGACGAAACAGGGTTTGGTTTCCTGGAATCCATCGTGGACCAGTACCCTTTGGCTTATCAGGATACCATTATTATCACCGGAAATGTCAGTGATGACATAGTCAACATGTGCGTCGCCTCGAACATTACCTATCTGGTGGAAAAACCCATTCGACCGTATACGCTGCAATTGGCTGTCCGGGCCATCGTGGCCAAATATTTAAAGTTTGCTAAAAAAATTCTAAAGGACCCCGCCTTAGCTAAGAGTGTTAACGCTTTTTAATCTTTTTCTGCGACCCCTATAAGTATTGAAGTAAGTCCAACGGTTTTTGAATCAAGACCTTGGCCCCATCGGTCAGGAGTTCTTGTGCCGTACGGAAGCCCCACAATACCCCAACTGGAAACATCCCGGCCTTGACAGCGGTTTTCATATCCGTTCCGGTATCTCCGAGATAGATAAATTGGTCAGGAGCCAGGTGCAGAAGTTCGGCAATTTCCAGGGCTGCCGCCGGGTCCGGTTTTTTAGGAACCGAGGGCCGGGCACCCAAAACGACTTGAAACGACCAATGGGGCAGCAATTTGGCCACAACCATCCGGGTGGAGTCATCCGGTTTATTGGAAAGAATGGAAACAGGCCACCCTCTTTGGGAGAGGGCATCCAGGAGTTCGGGAATCCCCGGATAAGGGCGGGTCTTATTATCCCAGCGTAAGGCGTATTCTTCCCGCATAGTGACAACGCATCGGGCGACCATTTCTTCCTGGCGGCTTTCCGGAGGCAAAGCCCGCTTAACCAAGGTTTCAATCCCGTCCCCGATAAAGTATTTGTAGGCTTCCTGGTCGTGTCCTTTGAAGCCGTGACGACTCAAAGTCAGGTTCATGGCGTCGGTCAGGTCCTCAATGGTGTTCAATAAAGTCCCGTCCAGATCAAATATGATTGCTTTCGATTCATTAATTTTCTTTTTCCTCCTTGCCCTTTCGAGGGGTCTTAATTATACTCTTTTCATCGAGGTGATCCTATGAAAAAAAAAGGGATATACTTTATTTTGGGATTGGTCCTGGTCTGCGGAACCTTTTTTGCCTGTTCCGATAAAAAGGCATCCGAAGAAAAAAAGGGGACCATTGAAAAATTAACTGATAAAACCGCCAAGGAAATTGTCGATCAACTTCAGGCCCCCATCAATAAAGCCCGTTCGGCTGCAGAACAGGAGGCGAACAGAATAAAAGAATTGGATGAGGCGGCCAAGAACCAGTGAAAAACCGTTGTGATCATTTTAATGCGAAGAACATAAAAACCTCTAAGATGTTATTCAGGTTATTACTGATCCAATTTTTGTTTAAGTATCAATAGGGTAACTTATAATTCAAGACCTGGATTAATTTCCTTTTTTTTTCAATTATTTTTCCCCTGTTTTTCCCCTTGACCCTGTCTTTTCGTTACCTTATACTCTTTCTATCCTGAACAAGCTGTTATTCTTATTTTTTCCATGAAACCAAAAGGCATTCCCCGTTCGGCCCTGAAAGGGCTTAAAACCTATTCCTTGAAGGACCGAAAAAGCAAGGTCAGCCTGGAGGATTTTGCCCAGGCCTGGTCTCCGGGTAATTCCTTTCAGGCATTTCTGGAAACTCTGCCTAATTTATTAGGGGCCAGGGATTTTAGGTCCGTGGTCAAGGCCATGCTGACTGCCAGGCAAGCCAATAAAACCCTCCATTGGTCCATGGGGGCCCATGTGATCAAGGTCGGTCTGAATCCCATCCTTATTGAACTTATGAAACAGGGATTCATTTCCGCCTTGTCTCTTAACGGTGCCGGGATCATCCACGATGCCGAACTGGCCATGATCGGTAAAACCTCCGAGGATGTGGAAAAGGAACTGGGCAGCGGGAATTTTGGAATGTCCCGGGAAACAGCCCTTTTTCTAAACCAATCGATCAAAAAAGGGGCCGAAAAAGGATTGGGGTTGGGAGAGGCCGTAGGGGATGCTTTGCTGGGATCTAAATTTCCCTATTTGTCCCACAGTCTTTTGGCCATGGCTCGTCGATTTGACGTCCCGGTGACCGTTCATGTGGCCATCGGTACGGATATCATTCATCTCCATCCCTCTATGGATGCCAGAGCCACCGGACAAACCAGTCACAAGGATTTCCAGACCTTCTGTTCGGTTGTTCGATCACTGGAAAAAGGGGTATTCCTGAATATCGGCTCGGCTGTCATTCTGCCGGAGATTTTTCTGAAAGCCGTTACTTTGGTTCGCAACTTAGGATATCCACTGAGCCAATTTACAACGGTGAATATGGATTTTATCCGCCATTACCGCCCTTCCACCAATGTGGTCCATCGCCCCACTCTGGAAGGAGGACAAGGGTATTATCTGATCGGACATCACGAACTGATGGTTCCCCTGTTGGGGGCGGCGTTGCTGGAGGGTTGGGCCAAGATGGCTTGAAATGCCACTCGAGAATGATTATGTTTAATAGGAAAATAGAAATAAATTAAAAAGGCTATAGCCACTAAATTATTCTTCAGGCTTCGTGGTGCTACCGAGGGTCATGGAGGTTTAAAATGAAGATGAATGTAAGGAGACTTTGATATGCCTATTTTTGAATATACCTGTCTGGATTGTGGTCAGAATTTTGAGACCATTGTCTTTAAATCCAACGAATCCGTTTGCTGCCCTCAGTGCAAAAAGGAGAACCTGGAAAAAAAAATGTCCAAGTTTGCTTTCAAGGGAACCGATCGTTTCGTCGGAACCGGAAGTTCTTCCAGTTGTGGAAGCTGTTCATCCGGGAACTGTTCCAGTTGCCACTAAAGAGGTGAAGGGTGACAGGTTAAAGGTGCCGAGGTATACAGATCGATATCAATTTTTTCCTGTCAATGAATCATTGGGCTTAAACCTTATTCCTTTTTTTTACTCCCGTTAGCGGTTACCCATTATTTTTTCTCATGCCAATGAAACCCATTAAAATAGGAACCCGTGGGAGTCCTTTGGCCTTGCGGCAATCCACCTGGGTTAAAGAGGCCCTGTCAGGGCATTTCCCCGATCTTGAAATCGAGATGGTGGCCATCAGGACCACAGGCGATAAAATCCAGGATGTCCCCTTGGCGGCTATAGGCGGCAAGGGGCTTTTTGTGAAGGAAATTGAGGAAGCCCTGCTGGAAAAAAAGATCGATCTGGCGGTCCATAGTTTAAAAGACCTGCCCGGGGAATTACCTCAAGGGTTGACCATTGGATCGATTCCGGTTAGGGAAGATGCGCGAGATGTTCTGATTTCCCAGGAGGGGCTTTTATTAAAAAAAATCCCCCCCCAAAAAAAAATCGGCACCAGCAGCCTGAGGCGGCAGGCTCAATTATTGCGAAACAGACCGGACCTCGAAATGATCCCTCTTCGAGGTAATCTCGACACCCGTATAAAAAAGATTGAATCCGAAGGTCTGGCAGGGATAATCCTGGCCGCGGCCGGTCTCCATCGAATGGGACTTCAGGAAAGAATCAGTCAGTATCTGGACCTGGATATCTGCTTGCCGGCAGTAGGGCAGGGGGCATTGGCCTTGGAGATTCGGGAAGATGATTCCAGGGTCCTGGAGTTGGTCCGGGTTATCCATCATGAGACCTCGGCTCTTTGCACCCGGGTTGAAAGGGCTTTTTTAAGCCGGCTCCAGGGTGGTTGTCAGGTTCCCGTAGCCGGTCATGCCTGGATTGAAGGGGAGCGGATTATTTTTAAAGGTCTCATAGCCGGACTGGATGGCAGGACCATCATTGAAGGTCGACTTGAAGGTCCCCTTGCCGATCCAACCGGTTTGGGAATCCGATTGGCCGAAAGGCTTCTCGATTTGGGGGGGCAGGAAATTTTGGAAAGCGTTTTAGGAAAAACAATATGATGATGGCCTTCAAGAAAACATCACCCGGAAAAGTATATTTAGTGGGTGCCGGTCCGGGGGACCCCGGATTGATTACCTTGAAAGGGGTGCGACTCCTCCAACAGGCGGAGGTGGTTATTTATGATTTTTTAGCTTCCCCTGAACTATTACGGCATGTTTCCAAGGCGGCGGAGATCATTTATGTGGGCAAAAAGGGGGGAGATCACACCCTGCCCCAAAATGAAATCAATCAACTGATCATTGACAAAGCCCTGCTTGGTAAAAAAGTGGTTCGATTAAAAGGGGGAGACCCCTTTATATTCGGTCGGGGCGGAGAAGAGGCCGAAGAACTGGCCAATGCCCATATCCCTTTTGAAATCGTACCCGGAGTCTCTTCGGCTATTGCCGTACCGGCCTATGCCGGTATCCCCTTGACCCATCGCCGATACAATACCAGCGTGGCTTTTTTTACCGGCCATGAGGATCCGACCAAAGAGGCTTTGGCTCAAGGATCGAAAAAACAGGGCGGCCGGGCCGAGACCCTGGTTTTTTTAATGGGTGTAAAAAATCTTCCTTCCATTGTGGAGGGTCTTTTGAAGGAAGGTTTGGAGTCCGAAACCCCTGCGGCCCTGATCCGTTGGGGAACCACCCCCAATCAAAAGACCATAACCGGAACTCTGGCAACTATAATCCGAAAAGTGGAAGAGGAGGCCATGGCTCCTCCGGCGATCTTTATCGTTGGAAAAGTAATTGAATTACGGAAAACCCTGAACTGGTTTGAACACCGCCCCCTTTTCGGCAGGACCATTGTGGTTACCCGGACCCGGGAACAGGCCAGTGATCTGGTCATCCGGTTAAACGACCTCGGGGCCGAATGTCTGGAATTTCCCACCATTCGTATTGGTCCTCCCTCTGACTGGTCCGAAATGGATCAGGCCATCCGGCGGATCGAAGAATATAATTGGATTTTTTTTACCAGTTCCAACGGGGTTCGATTTTTCCTGGATCGGATGGAATATCTCCATCTGGATTTGCGCTTGCTAAAAGGGATAAAAATCGGGGTAATCGGGCCGGCTACGGCCCAGGCATTGTCGGAATATCATCTCAAGGCCGATCTGATTCCGGAAAAATTTCAGGCCGAGCATTTATTGGAAGCCCTATCCCAAATTCCGTTGGCGAATCTGAAAGTTTTGATTCCAAGGGCGGAACAAGCCAGGGAAGTCCTGCCGGAAGGACTGAAACAGATGGGGGCCGAGGTCCTGATCGTTCCCGCCTATCAAACCTTTCCGGCACAGGAGGGGAAGGAAGATCTGAAAGAAAAAATGACCCAAGGCCTGGTCGACTGCCTGACCTTTACCAGTTCTTCCACAGTGATCAATTTTCTGGCCCTGTTTGCCAGAGGGGAAATACTCTCTTTGCTGAAAAATATAACAGTTGCCTGTATCGGTCCCATAACGGCTCAAACCGCAAAGAACAACGGGCTAAAGGTTGACATCATGGCTGAGGAATATACTATTCCGGGACTGGTACAGGCGATTGAGAAACATTATAAACCAAAGAATCCAGAATAAAGGCACCTGTTAAAATTCAAATTTCAAAACTCAAAATGAAAAACTCAAAATGAAAAATGAAAGTAATCCCAGCTTATATTTCCTTCACTTCATTAAAATACAAGGGAAAAAGACCATCTCGAATTTTGAACTTTAAACTTTGAAATTTGACTTTTGAATTATAAAGGAATCTCTCATGCTCCACACCTTCATCACAGATCTAAAACCTGGTGATCGGATCAATCAGTTTTTTTTAATCAAAAAAAAGGAACGGCGACAGACCCGAACGGGGAAAGATTATCTGGATATCTCTCTGGCTGATCGAACCGGAACCCTGGGAGCCAAGATCTGGAGTGAGGCCGTAGATCAGTTCGATTCATTATTCGCCGAAGGTCAATTTGCCGGTGTTGCCGGTCGGGTCGAAACCTACCAGGATGAACCCCAGTTAAGCATCGAACGGATCAAAGGAATCCAGCACTGGTCTTCCGAACAACTCGATCTGGCCGGGTTTAACTCCGATTTATTGATCCCTGTTTCTCCGTTGGATATTTCCTCCCTTTGGAATGATTTACTGAAATGGGTTCAAGAGGAAATCAATCACCCCACTTTGCGAAATTTGACCCTTTCATTACTCGAGACTTATGAGGAAGGATGGAAGCAGTGGCCGGCCTCTAAAATATATCATCATGCTTATAAAGGAGGCCTTCTGGAACACACTTGCCGTGTAGTCCTTTTAGCCAGGGAGGTCGGCAAGCTCTATCCGGAATTGAATCGGGACCTGATCCTGGCTGGGGCGGTCCTTCATGACATCGGTAAATTACAGGAACTGGAAGGGTATCTTTCCTCCCATAATACCTATGGTGGCCAGTTATTGGGTCATCTGGCCCAGGGCTGGGCCATGATCCGGGAGGCGTCCAAAGAACTGATTTGGGATGACCCCAAGCTGCTGACCCAACTGGAACATATCATACTCGCTCATCACGGCCAATTGGAATTCGGCTCCCCGGTCCTTCCCCAAACTCGAGAGGCCTTGATGGTTCATATGCTGGATGATCTGGAAGGAAAACTAAAAATGATGACCGATCATCAGGAACAGGACCGGGGCGAAGGGGCCTTCACCGATTGGCACCGGGCCTTAAAAAGAAAGATCCTTAAGGAGCAGTGGCTAGGAAAAAGGAGGGGGGAAACCAAGACAGCGATAAAGATTAATTCAGACGGGCATGGGCCGAATTAAATTCCAATTTTCCTGACCTGATAACGCAACCCTAAAACGATCCCCACAGTCAAGACTGTTCTGCCGTCAGTTGCACCTGTTTGGCGACCAGGAGAAGATTTCGATCTTTCTCGTTTCGGGTAGAAAGGCTGTAAAAGATCCTTGATATAGGGGAGAAATGAGGTGGCCTGCGAGACGGCAGTACACTTTCACAGGCCACCGCCGAGGCGAGGTCTTTACTTTATCTTGACAGGCGTGGCGAGCCGGAAAAGCATCCGGTCAACCTCCGCGTCAGTAACTGCACTACCGACCTTTTTTGAGGCTGTCAAGCTGATCCTTGCTGAGGACTTCTCGCATCTCCTTCCTGAGTTTAGCATTGGTAACGGTTACGTCGGCGCCGACCTGCGCAGCCTTGGCGAATTGTACCCGGATCGCCTTTTCATCGAACTTCTCAGCATTGATCAACTGGGTCAGCGTAACCTTTTCCGCCGTATATTTCTGCATCAGCGGTCCGAGCAGCCCTTCATATTTCCTGAAAATATTCTGCAATTGATTTTTCTGGCTTTCGGAAATCGCGTTGTTCAATGCCGGATTGTCTGCTGCCATTGCCTGCTGAGCTCCGACTAACCAAATAGTACCCACTAATAATAGAATTAGAGCCCCGAAACTGAATACCCTTGGATTTTTCATGATTCCCCTCCTTGAATTCTTAAAACCATAGCTATCTAAATTTGTTTATAACAAAGGAATACAGGCAAAACCCGCTTCCTCACTGAGTACTGAATCAATTAAGTAATTCTTGAGGTCGGTAAAGTATTTGTCGGACAAGACGGCTCGACCGGCATCAGTTAAATTTTCATCCTGGAGAAGCTCAGCACGTTCAGCGGGGCTTAATGCATTGAAATATTCAATCGCCTTCGATCTCTGGTCAAAATAATTCTTTTTTTCTGTGTCCAAGAGAGTACTAAATAAATATTCTCCCGTATAATCCTTTTTAAACAATTCGGCTATTTCTTTTTTGCCGAATTCAAGAGATGAATACCCACCAGGTACCTTATAGAATTTAACTCCAAACTTATCCTCTAATCCCGCTATAATCTGATCATCAGCTTCTTTCTTTGCTTCTTTCGTTGCTTCGTATTTATTGATTTCGTTTTCTATGAGTTGTCCGTATTTATTTTCGACAACTTCCTTGAAATATTCTTCCGAAAGTCCTACTCCTCCATATTCGTTTGTTACTTCATTTTTTTCATTGGCATATTTTATTATTTCTTGCTTCATTGTATAGTCATATTGCTGCTGTAACAGTGAGTTTATTAAATAGTTTTCCGGCTGGTTGGCCGATTTTTCCAACCACGCCAAATAATCCTTTCCCGTTTGGGTTGTCCCTTGAACATCTTCGCCGGCATCTTTCAGCAGATCAGCAAGATTTGAATTCTGTGTGGCTTTTGGGGTAAGCAAGTCGAGGGTGCCCTCATCAATTCCGCTCTTGATTAGGCTGTCCAGGACCTTGTTTAACTCCTCGTTCAGTGTGGCTTTGGCGACCGCTGCCTCTTCCCACATCTTGGCGATCTCCGGATCGTAGGGGGTTTCCGCCGCCAGAGTTTTTAGCAACCGATCGAGTTCGGTGGCTTGCCAGGACAATTCGGTCAGATAGGAGCCGCTGGTTTCGCTGTACCCTTTGTATGACCCGCCCTGTTGCAGTCCGGCAAATCCGATGCCGCTGGAACCGACAGTGGTGAGATAGTCGAGTGGTCCGACCAACCCGTCGATAAACCGGCCCTCGGCGTCGATTTGGGGGCTGCGGTTCATGGCCAGGGCGGTCACATACCAGGGATGCTCGGCCAGGTAGTCATCCCAGGATGCATAATGGGGTGCACTATCCGTCCACGAAATGGCCATAACGGGATGAGCCTTCAGATAATCGTCCCAAGATGCATAATAGGGCACATTGCTGCTCCAGGGAGAATAGAAATAATCCGTTCCCTTGGCGAGGGCAATGGCCGTATTTTTTGCGGCAATCTGCAAGGCAATATTGGCTGAAGGGGTAATATCCGGCGTCGGAGAAATTGTAATCGTAATTGTCGGTTTGGGCGCCGGTTCTGGGGGAGGTATATAAGGAGGTGGGGTAGGCTCGGGGGTAGGCTCGGGGATGGGCTCGGGGGTGGGACTTGGGGGTGGGGAGGAAACAATCGTAATAGTGGTCCCGCTGATTCCAAGGGCTCCCCCCGTAAGGTAAGGATAAGAGGTACCTTCCTGTATCCCCCAGGTATTTACAAAATCCCAGCCGGCGAATGTGGCCAGCGCCATCATTTGAGCGGTTGTTCTACCTGTGCCGCCGAAACTGGTTGCCTGGCCAGAAGTCTGGGTGTCCCAGTAACTTCCGGTGATGATGTTACTGTTAAACCCCGCCAGTCCACCACCGCTGCCGGTTACCGGCCCGGAGCTATAGGAATTGGAAATGGTCCCGTTGGTGTAGTTCGCTCCTACCAGCCCGCCGACAAAAATGGTCCCGCTCACTGCCGCCTTGCTGTAAGAATTGTCGATGGCTCCGTCATTGATCCCCACCAGACCCCCAACGCTTTGTCCGGTTCCAGTCACCGTCCCTGTGATATAGGCATTGCTGACGGTGCTCCCAATATTATGTCCGACCAATCCACCGACTCGCCAGTCACCTTTTACATCCACGTTGACCAATCCAATATTGCGGATGACGGCGGTATCGATGACGCCAAATAGGCCGACTTGAGTCGTCGTCGGCCGGTTGATATAAAGCCCTGAGATCGTGTTCCCATTGCCGTCCAAGATTCCGGAAAAACGATTGGTCCAGATTCCTATAGGGTCAAAACCGGCCCCTGCATTCCAACCGAAAGTAGAGCTGGCGTCGATGTTTTTCCCCAGGGCATAAGTGCCTGAAAGGTTGGTATTGATTAATTGCAGCTGGTTGACATTATTGACCAGCATATAAGCCGCGGGAGTGACTCCGGTAAAATAACCGGAATAGGAGGTCGGTGAGGTAAACCCTCCAGACGGGTTATAATATATTGAAGCGAAGCCTCCTCCCGTAATAGTCACCTGACCAGTACCGCCGAAAAGGACATTCCCGCTGCCGTTGGCATCGGCATCGGACCGAAGGATCAGCCGCCCTCCTGCGTCGTTGTTGATGGCATTATTTATCAGTATATTGTTGTGAGCTTTCATCAAAAGGGTGTTACCGTTACTCCAATTCACTGTTTCATTTACGGTGATATTTCCGGCTTCTGCTCCGGTATCGCCTGTCTGAAGAATCACATTGGCCGAATCCAACGCTATGCCTAAAGCTGCACCGGTGATGTCGGTTCCTATAGTCAAATCTGTCGGATCCAGGAGCAGACTGCCTGTATTGCCTTGGAGGGCCAAGAGATCGGTCGTCCCATGATAAAAGAGATTCTGCTTGCCTGATACCTCCACGGTTCCTCCATCCCCGCCGTTAATCCCCCCCTTGGCACTGATGGCACCTGAAAAATCGGTCTGGCCGTCGGCCCAGACTATAACCTTGCCGCCGTCACCAGTTTCCGAAGCATCGGCCTTAATGACCACATCCTTACCCACAAAGGTTTCCTGGGCGTTTTGAACAGCGGGATTTCCACCCTGATAATCTCCACCGATCAAGACCGTTCCGCCGCCCTCTTTTCCGGAAGCATCAACCCAGGCATGGCCGTTCAGCCTGACCTGACTGCCCAGGATGTGGACATCTCCTCCGGTGCCGGCACTACCCGTAGCCGAGACCGAACCGGAAACCCTTGTAATTCCTTTCTCACTCTGAATGGTGATCTGCCCGCCGTCAGGCCCATCAGCCCTGGTTTGACTTCCCTCGTCCAGGTTGATGGCGGCAGAGGCCCTTAAAACGATATTTCCCCGTTCTCCGATCAAGGCGCTGTCGGCATTCACCGTGCCAGCTTGCCGGATCAATCCACCGTAGATACCTATCTTGCCGCTCTGAGCTATAATCTGACCGAGATTTAGGGCCTGATCCTCAGGGGCACTGACCAAGACCGTAATGTCAGGATTTACAGAATCTACAAGCTGCACACTGTGCCCTGCTGCCAGGAGTACATTACCTGTGGGGGAATTTATTATTCCGCTGTTCTCAATGTTCGGTGCGATTAAATAAACCCTTCCACCTTCAGGTGTTGTGATAGACCCTTGATTCCTAATGGCTGCCGCCGTAGGCCCGGCACTGAAGTTATATCGCCCGGTCAGAAAATCCTGGTTGCTTATGCCCAGCGTAGAGGCCACAAGCCCGTTCACATCAATTTTGGCTCCTTCACCAAAGATCAGTCCATTTGGATTGACGAGAAATACCCTGCCGTTGGACTGCAGAAAACCGAGAATCAAGGAAGGGTCCTGCCCAATGATCCGATTCAAGACGGCACTCCGGTTGTTCTTTTGGATAAACCGAACCGCCTCATTGGCTTGGATCGAGAATTTTTGCCAGTCAATAATCGAATTGGGTGTGTTGTTGATGATCAGGGTATGGTCTTGTGTGTCGAATACCGCCTGCCCGCTCACCACCTGCTGCCCGGAAGGAAGGGCCAGGATCGTGTTGGTGCTGCTGATAATAAGCAGGAACACTACATAACCTGTTGTATGGTGAACTAAGAAATGATGAAAAAAATCCCTTTTTCTGAAAAGTTTTATTTTCATTCGTACCCTCTCATTCTTGCCTATTCCACCTTTTAATACATGATAGTGGCCGTCATATGCCAAAGCCCCCCTCCGTTTCCTCTTCCAGGGTCGACCTGATCAATGATAAATCCATAATCTGCTGAGATGGCGAAATATTTACTGACCATTATCCGCAGACCGAACCCGCTGCTGGAGATGTTGGTATTGCCGGTTTCTCCCGGCAATGGTTTGATCCGGGAAACCTCTCCCCGGTCGAAAAAGATCAGAGCCCGACATAGGACACGCTTAAGTCCGGTCATCCCGGCCAGGTTTGGGGAAATCAACTCAAAGCTTCCCGTGTATCCGTTGTCATTGGCGGCCTCTCGGAGTTGAAACCCCCGCACGGAATTGGCTCCGCCAATGCCGAATTGTTCGCCGGGAACAAGGGGGGTATTGGCATATTGGCCGTTAAAGACGGCCCGTGCCTGCCAGTCATTGAAAAATGGATAGAGAAGATTGGCGCCGAATCGAAAAACAGTATAATCTTCCCGGGCTCCGGTGCGTATTTTTTCGAAGTCTTCTCTCTTGTCCTTAGTGCTCCAACCGCCGGGCAGATTGTAGGAAGCCCCCAGGAAAAAGCCGCCGGAAAATTTGTCCAAGATCATGGCGCCGGCATAAGTCAAAGAGATGGGATGTACTGTTACATCATTTCCCAACTGGTTTCCCTCCCAATTGATATCGTTGACGTAGGCCTTGTATTCCAGGCCCAAAATCACCTTATGTTCATACCTCCTGATCCCAGGCAAGTTTTGATTGTAATGTAGGCCGAATATGGTTCCCTTCCCGCTAATCTGCATCGCGGTCGATGAATCTATATTTAACGAACCCGAAGACACATTGGAGTAGGCCCCTACAAAATCCAAGGCCGCCCCAAGGTTATAAAAAGGCAGTCGGTAACCCAGGCCGTAGGTGCTGACTTGATCCGGTTTGGTGGGGGAAGTGATGTATTGAAGGGTCAGGAGATGATCCCTGTTGAAAATATTGGCATGCTGTAAGAGGCCTCCCAGGCGCCACAATCCGGTCCGGTCCTCTCCGGAATTGTCTAAAGTAAGACCGACTTTCCAGGGCTTCTCGTCCCTCACCTCGACTGTGGCCTCAACTTTATTTTCTGGGTCGCTGTTTTTGAACTGGAGGTTAATCTTTTTGGCAGGACTTTCATTGGCCATCTTGAGATTTGTGGAAAGGACCGCCATATTGGGGATTTCCCTTGTTGCAACGCCGGCAGGCTATTAAGAATGTTGGCCTCGTCAAAAAATCGGTTTCCTTCAGTCTTTATTTTGGCTACATTGAATTCAATGACCTTTAAACGAACGAAGCCGTTTTTAAGGATTTGTTCCGGTATGACCACTTGTACCGCCGTAAGGCCCTTATTATAGTAGGCAATTTCGACAGCCCTTCTCGCCTTTTGTACTGCTTCGAAATTTTTCCCTGGTCCGGTAAAAACGGAAAGCAATTGATCAAGCTTTTCGGAGGGGATCAGTGTGTTTCCCTCCACCTGATACCCTTTGATAACAAAGTGGGGTTCCATCTTCCTCTCATCTTCAGCGACGGAAGCGGCAAAGGGCGTCAGAAGAAAAAAGCCGATCAATAGAAAAGAAACCTTACGAGTCATCAGGCACTCCTGTCTAGGGAAAGATATTTCTGCATTTCCAAGATGTATTTAGTTTATTTGTCTATCCGTCAGGGGATTGAAAGGCATCCGAAGATTCCTTGGGGGATCAAAGGAGGTAAAGTTTCTCCGGAGACTTTCATTTCATCTGAAGGTATGCCGGACATGAACCAAAAAATAAATTACTCCCCTGTAAGATATTGTCAAGAAATATTTTGGGACGTTGACTTGGAAAATATTAACGGGTCCCGTGACGGTTTAACATGGCTGGCGAGTCCATCCCCCGTCAGGCCAGGAGCATGACACGCGCGGGGCACACGCGTGCATTCCAAGCATAGACATTTCCATCGTATGGAATCCCAATATGGGGGAAATTCATCTCGATGCAGAAAGCCTTTATGTTAAACTGAAATTGGGAAAGAAAGGATTCCGACCCGACCAAAAGAAATGAAATTTTAGTTGCCCCGGTTAATTCAGACTCCGATAGGCTCTATATAGATCCAAAGGTAATTCTTCATTATCCGGGTCGATATCTTTTAATTCTTCAAAAAAAGGTCTGGCCTGGATAAATTGATTTCTCCATAACAAATCCTTTCCTTCCTTTTCCAGGAACACCTTCTTCTGAATCATGGCTCTGGCCTTAAAATCATCCAGGATGATTTTAAGCTTGTTTTTCATGTCGGGGGCTAAGGGAAGAAACTCCACCTTTCTTTTTGTTTCCTCATAAAAGGGATTAACAAAAAAGACCTTTTCGGTTCCAGTGATTTCCTTTAAAAAAGAATCATCGATTTTTTCTTGTTTAATAATGAGGTCGTAGATTTGTGTCTGGAAGAGCGAATCCACCGGCGGGTCCAGTAGTTTTTGATAGGTGGTTTGCGAATCCGTATGCTTGTTCCAACGTTCGAGAAGACGGGCTTTACTGATTGTCAATACCGGATCCAATGGATCCTCCACCTTCAATAGGCCGTCAATAGCTTTGATCGCCAGTCCATATTCTTTTTCCCGACTGTAAAATTCAATTAAACGCCGGGTGATCATCTGGTTTCGGGGAAATCTTTTTTGCAGATTTTCCAGGATTTCCTGAAACGTATCAGTTTTTCCTTTAACAGGAAAGGAATCGGAGAGTCGGACAGCAGAACCAAGGATATCGTCATCCTCTTCCCCTTTTTCGATCAATTCACGGTAGCAGGTGTAGGCTTTTTGTCGGTCTCCAATCTCCTGATAACCTTCGGCCATTTCCAAGAGACCGCCTTCCTGCGATCGGGCAAATTTCATGAGGGTTTCCTCAATTTTTTTTAACTCCTCTTTCCCCATATTCTCCTGGGTAAAAACACGCCATAACCAGAAACGGACTCTTACAGAATCAGGGGCTTTTATTACCGCCTTCCAGAGTTTTTCCTTGGCTAAATCATTTTTCCCTTGATGTATCAGCAGAAGGGCCTGGGCCAGATAAACCTCCCCTAAGAGGATATTTTTGTTTTCCAGGTCCTGATAGAAAGTTTCGGCCTCTTCCCACCTTCCCAGTTGAAGCAGGACCCGTCCGAGCCTTTTCTGAACTTCCAGATTTTTAGGGTTTTTTATCCGGGAGGCCTTTAAGGCGATCAGAGAAAGCTCCATTTTTTTCTTTCGAAAGTAGAAGTCCGCCCTATCCTTAAAAACAATATCTTGTTCCAAAGGAAACCGTTTCTCCAATTTTTCCCAGCCAGCTTCAGCTTCATCTCTCCGATCCAGGACGGCCATGAGCCAGGCCCAGGCCCGTTGAACCCTGAAACTGGAAGGGTTATTTTGAATCATCGGTTCCAGGATTTTACGGGCCTGGGAAAATCCCCCCCCGTCAATTAATGTCATGGCCTTTTCCAGCAGGATCCCCTGATCGCCGGGTTTAATGGTCAAAGCCCAGTCCAGATAATTATTTCCTTTCCAGGGACGTCCTTGCAGTCGGGAGAGTTCTCCCAGCCGGAAAAGAATATTGCCCTGATCTTCTCCTAAAGTCAGAACCTTTTGAAAGGCCTTTTGGGCTTGGGGATAATCGCCTTGATCCAAGGCATTATAACCGGCCAGAATCCAGATGCCGGGGTAATCGGGTTTTATCCGGATCAAGGTTTCCAGTTCACGGGCCGCAAGCCCGAATTCTTTCTGGTGATATAACCCGGTAGCCAACTTGAAGCGGACTTCCCAAAGCTCCGGTTGTTCTTTCAAAATTTGATGAAAAATTGAGAAAGCCTCGGGAAATTTTTGAATATCAAACAAAAGGTCTGCCATTTCAACTTTTAATTTCCGGTCATTTCTTTTTGATAAAATAGAACGATAAAGGGGCAAGGCCTTTTCCTTTTCACCGGAAAAATTGTAGGACCGGGCCAAGTTCAATTGAGCAATAGTGCTTTCAGGCTCGAGGGTAAGGGCCTTTTGGAAAGGGGGAATGGCCTGGGTATAATTCTTGTTCTGAAAATACAATTCCCCGATTTTTTCATGGAGCTGATATTCATTGGGAAACTGTTTGACTAAATTTTCGTATTCTGCAAGGGCCTCTTTGGTTTTTCCGGAGGAAAAATAGGCTTCGGCAATCTCCCGTTGAAGTTCTACATCGTTGGGTTCCGTTTTCCTGAGTTTTTCATAAATTTCTAAAGCCTGCCAATAATTTCCGGTGAAAAATAAGGCCCGGGCTTTTTCAATGAGGGCGCTGCTTTGATCCGGTTTTTTCTGCAAGTAGGCATCCAAATAGGTCAGGGATTGATCGTATTGTTTCCCTGCCGATAGGACCTGGGCCAACCATAATTGAATTTCCGAGTCTCCTGGATCCTGACGATTCAACTCCTGCAGGTAAGGAAGGGCCTCTTTATTTCTTTTGGCCGTTATCAAAGTCTGAACTAATTTTTTCTTTAGGTTGGTTTGTTTGGGAAATTGTTTAACCAGACCTTCCAGAAGAATGATGGATTCATCCAGGCGCCGGGTGGCCCCTAAGACCTCGGCTAGACGAGTCCGGGCCTCAACATGCTGATGATCCCGAATAAGAATCTGACGCCATTCAATCAGGGCCTTTTCCAATTCATTAAGTTGATAATAGTTGGAAGCCAAGGATAGACGGATAGACACATTATCCGGATCCTTTTGCAACAGCGATACATAACATTCGTTGGCTCGGCGATACTCCTTTTTTCGTGAGAGAAGGTCAGCCAAATCCTTTTGAACTTTTTGATTAAGCGGTTGGTGTTCGGCAACCGCTTCCAATTCGGGAATCGCATCTCCCCATCGATCCATGGTTACCAGAACCTGGGCCAATTCCAACCGGGCCTCGTCCAGATTTGGCTTTAAAGACAGGGCCTTTTGAAAATCCAGTACGGCCTCTGGATATTTTTTCAGCAGGACTGATTGACGGGCTTTTTCCCAATGGATTTTCCAGAGAGGGATCGTAGAAACGTTCTCTCCGGGCACCTGCTTGATCTTGGTTTCCACTCCGGGAATTCCCTGGGTAATCTTGGTCTTGGGTCTGTTCGGGGCTGCTGAAAGTTCATATGGGCCGGCCGAGACGATCAGGATTAAAACCAGTATAGCAAGAGAAATATTTTTTAAAAGGGCCATTGGGACTATGGTTCCTTTTGATTCAATTTATTGTAGAGACTGGAAAGGCTGATCCCCAACAGACGAGCGGCCTCTTTTTTATCTCCTTTGGTTTTTGTCAGCGTTTTTGTCAGGACGGACTGTTCAATTTTATCCAGCGAAATCCCCAGGGGAATAACCATATAACTGCCGGTAAATGGGGAATCGGGTCTTTGAAGGGGGATCGCCGTTAGTTCTATCTCTTGAGGCCGGCCGAGTAATACCGCTTTTTCAATCGTACTTTCAAATTTAAGCCTGGGGGGGAGATCCGGTAGTTCAATGGTTTGGGTCGAGCAAAGCGAAACCGCCCTTTCAATAATATTCTCCAGTTCCCGCACATTTCCCGGCCAGCAATAACTACTCAATATTTGATGGACTTCCGGTGATAGACTCAGAATATTCTTCCCGTTTATTTTAGAGTATTTGTTTAAAAAATAGGCGGCCAGCAAAGGGATATCCTCAATCCGGTCCCTGAGAGGCGGGATCTCAAGGGTGATGACATTCAATCGATAGAAGAGGTCTTGCCTAAACCGCCCTTCTTTAACCTCTTGTTCGAGATCCCGGTTAGAGGCGGCAATCACCCGTACGTCCACTTGAATGGTCCGGCTGCTGCCCACCCGTTCAAAAGACCCGTCCTGAAGCACCCGAAGGAGTTTGACCTGCATGGCCAGGCTCATTTCTCCGATCTCGTCTAAGAAAAGGGTCCCTCCATTGGCCGTTTCAAAACGGCCCATCCTCTGTTGATGGGCCCCGGTGAAGGCCCCTTTCTCGTGACCGAACAACTCCGATTCCAGCAAGGATTCCGTTAAGGCTCCGCAGTTGATTTTCACCAGGGGGGCGTCCCCCCGGGGGCTGGCGAAATGAATGGCCTCAGCGATGATCTCCTTTCCGGTTCCGCTCTCACCGGACAAAAGTACGGTACTTCGGGTCGAGGCCACCTTGGGAACCATATCCATGACTTGGATAAAAGCCGGGCTTTTCCCGATGATCTTGGAAAAAGAAGCCTTTTCCCTCAAGGCCTGTCGAAGGCGGATGTTCTCCTTTAGAAGGGTTTGGGCCTCCAAGGCCTTCCCAATGGCCTTTTTTATTTCACCCAAGCGAAATGGCTTGGTAATAAAGTCGTAGATCCCGCTTTTGATGGCACTGACGGCTATATCTACCGTGGGCCGTGCGGAAATCATAACAGCGACCACTTCGGGGTGAAGCGTTTTCATGGTTTGAAAAAATTCCAAACCGTTCATCCCCGGCATCATTAAATCGATGATGGTTAAATCAACTTCCTGAATACGGATTTTATCCAGGGCTTCTTCTCCGGAATGGGCTTCAAAAACCTGGTGCCCCTCTTTGGATAGCGCCGTAATCAAGGATCGGCAGGTATTGAGATCGTCATCGACGATTAAGATTTGAGCCATAGATTACCTAATCAAATATTATTATGTTTCCTAAGTTCGGAGGCCGGAGGACAGAGTATTCTGCTCAGGGCTTATACCACAATCTTCAAATTAATTACTCCGAACCAAGGGGAAAGGCACAGATAAATCGTGCCCCTTCCCCGGTTTTTCCTTCCTCCTGCAAGGTTCCCCCATGAGCTTGGACTATGGATTGGCAGATATGCAGCCCCAACCCGGAATGAGCTCCGTTCAAGTCCCCTTTTTCCGGGGGAGAAATAAATATTTTGAACAGGTTGGGTTTTTGTTCCGGGAAAATTCCCGGACCGTTGTCGGCTACCTCCAGGGATATCGTTCTTTTTTTATCTTCCAGTTGTAGATTTGTTTTTATGGTGATGCATCCCTCCCGGGGGGTCCAATGGATGGCATTGATCAATAAGTTATAGATTAACCGCTCCAGGTAAAACTCGTCGGCCGGCAAAGGGGGCAGATCCTGGGCAAGTTTCTCCAAAATATGGATCCCCTTTCGATCCGCCATCACCTGACATTGTGAACAGACATAGGCCACGGAAGCATTGAGGTCCACTGGTTCTAACTGGAGGGTGAAAGGCCCTTTTTCAATCTTGGAAATGGTTAAGACATTATAGAGATGTCCCAATAATTCTTCTATGCTTTCCCCCATACCGGCCAGACGATGTTTCACTTCTTTAGAGAGATTTTCTTCCAACAAGGTTTCGATCATTAAACTGACTCCGGCCATGGGGGCCTTAATATCATGAACCATCATGGATAAAAAGTCCACGTTGGCCAGGATTTTTTCTTTCTCCTCCTTCAGTACTTTATCCCGTTCCTCAAGCGTTTGAGCCATCTGGTTAAAAGATCGGGCCAGAACACCCAATTCGTCTTTGCTGATTTCCGGGATCGATTCATTAAGAAACCCGGAGGTAACTCTTTCGGTTCCTTTGGAAAGAAGGGCGATTTGTCGTCTCATCCTTGAGGTAAGCACAATCATCAAGAGGCCTCCAAGCAGGGCGCCGCCGCCTCCCACCCCCAGGATAGTCCTGCGCAAATAAATAACCGTTTGATTGAGCTCCGCCCGGGATAGCCCAATAACCAAGAAACCGATAATGGTGCCGCCCCGGTCTTTAAGGGGCAGGGATTTCATGGTGTAGGATTTTTCTTCAACCAGGACCGGCAGGGATTGACCCATTAAGGCCTTGATGTCATTCAGTATGTCCTCGGAAAATTCCAGTTCATCCCCATTTCCCCCCTTTGGAGTGAAAGTACTGGCGATGACCTTCCCTTCCCGGACAATGGCCATGAAAGAATCCATTCCTTTGGCTAATTCGTCCAAATAGCTGTTGTCGATCAATATCCCGGTAAAGACCCGGCCGGTTAGTTCCTGTTCATTATAAATCGGTGAACTGCCGCTGACGATAATTCCTTGTTCCCATTTGCTTAAACGTACTCCATAATTTCCAAGAATGGCCTTTTTTATAAAATGCCTTTCCCCGGGCTCCAATGAATGAAACTGCTCCGATTCAAACCGCACCAGTTCCTTCCCCTGCTGTTGGACAACCAATAAAATGTCCTGGTCGGATTCCTGAAAAACCGGATAGATCAAATTTTGGATATTTCTCTTATCTTCTTTGGCGACCAATGGGCCCATTCGCCCGAAGTTGGCAATGGCCGTCGCCAACAGACGGATCTGATCTTTTTGCTTGTCCAGACTGAAAAGGACTTTCTCGGTAAGGGTGTCCAGTCTCTTTTGGTGCCGCTTATGGACCTGTTGGCTTATAATGGATTCGGTTACCAATAAAACAGCAGATAGGGCCAGGATTAAAGAAGATAAATAGATCAGGATTAACTTAAAACCGACTTTATGTTGAAAGGACATAGACGGACCGAATCCTGCTTATTGATTTTAATTAAAAATCGTCTCCGAAATCGGAAGGACCTGTTTCATCCCCAAGGCCGCCTCCTCTCTCCGATTCCATCATGGCTTCATCCACCATCTGATCAAAATCTTCTCCCCCCATCTCTTCCCCCATTTCCCTGCCCATTTTTTTCATCCACCGGGCAACACTCTTAGGGTCATTTTCATCCAGTCCCCCAAGCTTGGAGGGGTCGGCCAGACTTTCCATCCGGGCTTCTTCGGATTTGACCACATTTACCCTGGAAACCACCCGGTCCAGATTAAGACCGTGGCAGCCTCTACAACGTAATTCCGGAATTTCTTTTTCCAGATTCATGATTAGGAATGAGGACCTTTTATGACAATCCCGGCATTCATATTCATAAATCGGCATAGGGGTTACCTCCTTTTATCAATTTTTGATTTCGGATTTCGGATTGCCGAATTTAACTTCCGGCAACCATCTATTTTAATTCGATGAACATTAAATGTTGGGATATGGAAATTGAAAGGACGACCTTCCAAGGCCATGCTTGTTTTCCATCGTTACCGGTTATTTCTCTCTCTTATTTTATTGATCCGATCCATACCCCATTCAACCGGACAACGAACCACATGGCCGCCCTTGTTTTCAAATAAAATATGCCCGTTTTTTTGGCCGAATTCAAACAGGGATTTGGTTATATTTACATCCTGCCGGCAATATTCGATGAGTGGTTCCAGCTTTCCCTCCCGGAACCATTGAACCGCCAGAAGTCCGTTCCCGCTTTTTGGTGCCCCCAGGGTTTTCTGTCCCAAGTGGTCCAGACTCAAACGAAAACCCAGGCAGGAAAAGACATCTTCCAATAAATCAAGGGTTGGGAGTGAATTAAAATCAAAGGAAGAATACCCTTTTAAAACCCCGTAGTCAAAGTTTTTAACATTAAATCCAACCACCAGGTCGAATTTTTTCAAGTGCTCGATTAAAGATTGGATATCCGCCTCGTGATAATGATGAAAAAGATTATCCTGGCTGTCATAGACGACCCCCACGGATAAGCGCATCAGGTGTTTATTCCCCCATCCCCCGACTTCCTCGGCCAGACGCTGGGTTTCCAGGTCAAAGAAGCCGAGGCGGGGTTTTCCCGGATCGGGTTTATTCGATTCGAAGCTGGTTAAGGTGTCCATTGGCGGGGAGAGCCTCCTTTCTGAAATCGTGAGAGGAATTTGCCCGAGGAGCAATTGGATCAGATAAATGGCCCCCTGCTTATCTAAAGGTTTATTCCCCGATCCACACTGTGGCGAATGAATACAGGAAGGGCAGCCTTTCTCGCAGGGACATTCTGAGATTAGGTGAAGGGTTTTTTCCAAAAGACCTTCTATTATTTCATAGCCCCTTTTGGCCAATCCGACACCGCCGGGATATCCGTCATAAATAAAGATGCTCCCTTTGCCTACTTGAGGATGATGGGGGTAACAAATCCCACCGATATCTCCCCGGTCACAGAGGGCATAGAGGGGAAAGATGCTGATGGCCCCATGTTCCAGGGCATGAAGACCACCCATGACATGAAACCCCTGCATTTTCATTTGGTCCTGAATCACCTCTTCAATTTCTAACCACAACCCCTCGGTTTCAAAGGTCTGGGAAGGTAGTTCCAGAGGATAGACCCCCAGAAGTTCCTGCCCATGAATGGCCCGTTTCTCATAGCCGGTAAAGGTTTCGGTTACCAAAATTTGGCCGAAATTAATCAGAAAGTTCCCTATCGGCCGCACCTGTTCCCGCTGGATAATCTCGGTCTCCTTCTGGGCAACGATTCGGGTGTAATAATTGACTTCTTTTCGGGTTACGTAAACATTCTTTTCCTTAAGCTCTAACCGTTCCACCAGAAAAGCTTCGGCCTTATGAAGATAGATGGCCCCGGGATGGCATTCTCTAAAAGCCCTCAGCCGATCCAGGGTTCCGATCACGGCTCCTTTCTCCCCTTTAAGAATGGTAAAGGCTTCCCCGATGGATCGAATATTGACATCCCGATGAGGATGTCTCTTGGCTGATACCCATTGGTCACCGCTGGCAGTCAATAATAAGCGGCCTTCTTTTTCCAGTTCCCTCATCTCCCGAAGATGCTGGGAGGGCAGAAGGAAAGGATCTTCAGGTGAAAGAGGGAGCTCGGCCGAGGCACAGGTCAGGTGAGCTTTGAGGATGGGACTATTGTCCGGATCAACCACGGCGGTTTCAAAACTGCGTTCAAAGAAATCTTCCGGATGGCGGATAAAATATTGATCGAGGGCATCGGGTTGGGCGATCAAAATAATGGCCGATTCCCTGCGGCTCCTTCCCACCCTTCCCCCCCGTTGCCAGGTGTTGATCACACTTCCCGGATACCCGACCAGCAAACAAACGTCCAAGCTGCCTATATCGATGCCCATTTCCAGGGCGCTGGTGGTTATAACCCCCAGCAACTCCCCGGAGGCCAATCTCCGTTCGATAATCCTTCGTTCCTCGGGCAGGAAACCGGCCCGATAAGAGCTGATTTTTCCTTTCAAAGCCGGAGCCATCTGTTCCACCCACATATGAATCAGTTCCGTCACTCTCCGACCCTGGGTAAAAAGGATGGTTTTTTTCCCCTGGGAAAGACAAAAGGTAAAGAGTCGGGCCCCTACGACGGATGCGCTTATGTCCGGGTTTAGAAAAAGAAAATGTTTGGCAGGAGAGGGAAAGCCGGATTCCTGAACCACTTGAAAGGAAAGGCCGGTCAGAGACTCGGAAAAAAGCTCAGGATGAGCAATCGTAGCCGAGCACAAGACAAACTGGGGGTCACTTTGATAGAGACGGCAGATCCGGCGCAGTCTCCGGATGATTTGAACCAGATGGCTCCCCAGGATCCCCTTGTAGACATGGGCTTCATCGATGACTACCAATTTCAGGTCCTTGAAAAACTCTTTCCATTGCTCGTGATAGGGCAGGATGCTCATATGGAGCATATCCGGATTGGATATTAGAATAGGTGGGGGATTTTGACGAATTTTTTTCCTCTGGGAAACCGGGGTATCCCCGTCGTATATAGCTGAAAGGGTTTTGGCGGATAAAGGCAGATGAGGCGTCCATTCCTCAAGGATCTTCCCTTGGTCCTGTTCCAGGGCCTTGATCGGAAACAAGTATAAGGCCTTAGAAAAAGGGTCCTGAATCAGGTTAAGCAGGCTGGCCAGGATATAAATCAGTGATTTGCCGCTGGCCGTGGGCGTTGAGATGATGACCGGTTCTCCGGTTTGAATTTTCTCCAGGGCCTCGACCTGGTGTGCATAAAGGCGGGTAATTCCCTTTTCGCTTAAAGCCTTTTGAATCGAATCCGGAAAAGGAACCTTTGGATGGCCCCAATGGGAGGGCCGAGCCGGTATCCTTTGATGAAAACAGATCATCTCCCCCAAAGGGATTCTTTTTAAATGTTTTAGAAATGATTCCACTTGTTTTTACTTAATAAGGAAATTTGGAAGGTTAAGGGTACCATCGGATGAACCAGGTTTCAATTAAAAAGATTGTCGAGTTAAGTTGTTTCCGGCCACGGATTCGGTTGACATAACATAAAAAATGGATATAATTATAAAAGTTATTTACTTCATGAACTTACTCTTTAACAAAATGGAAAATTTCAAAACTTAGGAATTAATATGAGCGATAAAGACTATTACAAAACTCTCGGGGTGGACAAAAAGGCTTCTGAAGATGAAATCAAGAAAAGCTATCGGAAACTGGCCATGAAGTATCATCCTGATCGGAATAAGGGAGATAAAAAGGCTGAGGAAAGATTCAAGGAAATCAGCGAGGCCTATGCGGTCCTGAGCGATAAAGAAAAGAGAAAACAATACGACACCTATGGTTCCGATGGATTCCAGCAGCGCTACAGCCAAGAGGACATTTTCCGGGGGTTCGATTTCAGCAATCTTTTTAAGGAATTCGGATTTGGCGGCGGTTTCGAGAATATTTTCGGCCAGCGGACCGGTCATCCGGGAGGAGGGGGTTATAAAACCTATACCTTTAACCGGGGTGGTCAGGGTTTTGATTATGGTGATCCCTTTGCCCAGCATGGCGGGGCCGGCAGACCACAACGGGGGGAGGATCAGATGTACGAACTGTCCATTACCCTCCGGGAAGCGGCATTAGGAACCGAGAAGCAGTTATCTTTTCCGACCGGTAAAAAGACCGAAAAGGTCATGGTAAAAATACCACCGGGTATCTCCACAGGAAAAAAACTGCGTATTCCGGGCAAAGGGGGACCTGGCTTTACCGGTGGACCTTCCGGAGATCTTTTTATTCAAATTAAGGTCTTGGAGGATCCGATATTCAAGTTAGAAGAGCAGAATCTTGTGGTGGAAAAAGAAATCAGTTTTTCCCAGGCGATTCTGGGAACCAAGGTGGAGGTCCCCACCTTGGAAGGGAAATCACTTCAAGTCAATATCCCTGCCGGAACACAACCCCAATCCAAATTGCGATTAAAAGGATATGGGCTGCCTCTTTTAGGCGGTAAAGGCAAAGGAGATCAGTTTATCAAGATTTTAGTTAAAATCCCCAAAAAATTATCGGACCATCAAAAGAAACTTATAGAAGAATTAGCCAAGGAAGGGCTTTAGTTGATAAAATAACCCATGCCTTTATTGCATCATCTGGCCATTGATTTGGGTACCACTTACTCGGTCGCCTATCTTTTTGCGGACGATAGCTTTCTGATGGAACCCACCTTTGTAGCCTTAAAAAATCAAAATAAGGCACCCCTGGCCATCGGTTTGGAGGCCAAAGAAATGTTCGGCCTGGCCCCCAGACATATCAGGGTGATTCAACCCCTGCAGGACGGGGTTATTTCCGATCTTGAGGTGTGTCGAAGCTTCCTGCATGTCCTGATAAAAAAGGTCCTGAAAAACCGAATGGGGATAGTGCGCAATGTCCTTTTTTGCCTTCCCTGGGGTGCGACGGATGTGGAAATCAGGGCTTATCGAAAGCAATTGGAACTTTTCCCCTTTTCCAGAATCTTTTTGATCCGGGAGCCCTATGCGGCAGCCCTGGGGGCAGAGATCTCCCTTGAAGCCCCTTCCGGAAACCTGGTGATCGATTTTGGGGGGGGGACCACAGAAATAACTATTCTTTCCCTGAGCGGTGTGGTCAATTGCATTTCTCTTAAAATCGGCGGCAATACCTTGGATCAGGCCATCAAGCAGGATATCGAACTCAGGCATCATTTTTCCGTTGGGTTGAAGACCTCTGAAATCTTGAAAATACTTCATGGCAGTGTGGCCCCGGTTGATGAGGATTACTCCTTTGACATTAAAGGGTTTAATCGACTTTATCGGTTTCCCAGGCAAAGCCGGCTTAATACCTCCGACCTTCGTCTGGCCTTGGAATCCCCCACCCGAAAGATACTCAATGGAATCGGTCTGGCCCTGGAATCTTTGACACCTGAACTGACCACGGATATATCCAACAATGGGGCCACGTTGGTGGGGGGAGGGGCTTTGCTTAAGGGTTGGCCCGAACGCATCAAAAAGAGATTCAATCTATCGGTTCGAATCCCCCCGGACCCCCATTTCTGTGTCATTAAAGGAATGAAAAAAATTCTGACTGATTTAAAAAAATTCCGACCTTTGCTGGAAGAATAACAAGATTCAGGTGGATTGATCAAGACAGGACTAAGACCGGATAGGCTGAAGACCATTAGACTGAAGGCTGAATGTTTTTAGGAAAAAAACCTGATAACAATCAGCTTATATGACAAACATAAACTTTTGGTCTACATATTTCCTTCTTGTTTTCCCTTCAGGCCCTGCGACGGGCAGGAGTCTTCAGTCTTCAGCCTTCAGTCTTCGGCCCCTGCGACAGGCAGGAGCCTTCAGCCTATTTCCATGAATAACCCCAAAGCGACATTAACTCCAAAAGGAGAAAGATGGTTTCGGTCCGGCCATCCCTGGATTTTCCGAGATGATGTCTCCAGCCTTCGATCAAGCCGAAAACGGCGATATTGTAGCCCTTTACAACCCGCAGAAGGTTTTCTTAAGTTGGGCCTTTTATAGCCGCCATTCCCGGATTACTTTCCGTTGTATTACCATAGATCCCCAAACCATCGACCAGACCTACTGGCGGTTGGCCCTTCAAAGGGCCGTCGATCGTCGAACAGAATTCCTGGACCGAAATAAGGCCTGTCGGCTTGTTTTCTCAGAGGCTGACGGTATCCCCGGTTTGATAACCGATTGGTACGCCGGGCATTTGGTCGTTCAAGCTCTTATTCCTGGAATAGATAGAATATTAGATAAATTAGTGGTAATGTTTCAAGAGATTCTTCATCCTGATTCCATCCTGATCCGAAACGATTTAGAGGCCCGATCCATTGAACATCTTCCTCTGGAGGTTCGGACATCTTGCGGAAAAGTTCCCGAAAGGGTCCGGGTCGAAGAAGGTTTTATCCAATATGAAGTGGATCTGGTGTCCGGTCAAAAAACCGGGGCATATCTGGATCAAAGAGAAAACCGGCTCCATCTGGTTTCATATCCCCAGAGTCAGGGGCGGGTCTTGGACTGTTTTTGTTATACCGGCGGGTTTGGCCTTCACCTGGCCCTAAAGGCCAAAGAGGTTTTGGCTGTGGATGATTCGGCCCAGGCCCTGGCCTGGGGACAAAAGAACGCTGAGTTGAATGGCCTTTCCAATATCTCCTTTCAAAAGAAGAACATTTTTGATTATCTTAAAGAAGCTGATGAACAAGGCCTACAATTTGATTTGATCGTCCTGGATCTCCACCCTTTGCCCGGAAAAAGGCAGCGGTATCCGCTGC
This sequence comes from uncultured delta proteobacterium, assembly GCA_963782435.1. GTDB lineage: Bacteria > Desulfobacterota > RBG-13-43-22 > RBG-13-43-22 > RBG-13-43-22 > RBG-13-43-22. The sequence goes on along the minus strand of CAWAKF010000018.1, from coordinate 72,355 downwards.
CCTTCGGGGATATCAGGAATTCAACCGCCGGGCTTTACGATGTCTTAGCCCGGGAGGAATTTTGAGTACCTATTCCTGTTCTTATAATGTTACCGAATCGCTATTCCTGGAGATTTTGTCCCAATCGGCTCAAAAGGCCGGTAGCAGAATCATCCTTCTGGAAAAAAGGCTTCAGGCCCGGGATCACCCGATCTTAATCAATTTTCCCGAAAGCCTTTATTTAAAGGGTCTGATATTACAACGGGCCTAAAAATAAGCTAACCCTTGACAAGCCCCTAAGCCCTTGATATAAAATCCTCACCCCTTCCATTAGGAAAGGTTAAACCCTTCAGGATTTTTTTTCGGGAGGAATCATGCCCAGCCAAACCCTTACTTATACACGAACTACCTTTCGCACTGCCGCCTACCTTGATTTTTTACAAATGCTGACCGGTTTGGGGTTAATCCTTTTCATGTGGAGTCACATGATCCTGGTGGCCAGTATCAATCTGGGGCCGGGAGCGATGAATTCCCTGGCCAAATTCCTGGAAGACACTTATATGGCCCAGACCGGCGGGCCGTTTATCGGAGCCGCCTTTTTGCTCCATTTTATCCTGGCTGCCCGCAAAGTCCCCTTCCGCAGCCAGGAACAAAAGGCCATCTGGCGGCATAGCCGGACACTTCATCATCTGGATACCTGGTTGTGGGTGGTCCAGGCCGGAACGGCCATGATCGTCCTCATTATGGGTTCCATTCATATGTGGACTATCCTGACCAATCTTCCTATCACGGCGGCTAAAAGTGCGGCCCGTATCCAGGGGGGATTCTGGCTTGTTTTTTATATAATACTGCTTCCTATGATTGAGCTGCATGTCGGGATCGGCTTCTACCGGATCGGGGTCAAATGGGGGATCATCAAAAGGTCCAACCGGCCCTTTTTTAAACGATTGGAAAATATCCTCACCCTTTGTTTTCTGATCATCGGGGTCGTGACTTTATATACTTTTTATACTTTGGTTATGTAGAGAAGGATTTTCAAGGCTATCAGGCTTTTTGAGCAGCCGGGAAGATGAAATTTTAACGGGGGCAATAAGCGATGGGCAATGGGCCAACCAGGTTCCGGATTCTGATCTTCCAATAGCCGATCGCCCCTGCCTGTCCGCAGGTGCCTATAGCCATATTTATTTCGTAATAAACCTGTTCGAAAAAGCATTTAAAGAACGTATTGCCCAATTAACAGGAGATAATTTTGGAAACTTACTACACTGATTTATTATCCATAGGGGCCGGGCTGGCCGGCGAACGGGTGGCCGTCGAGGCGGCTTCCCGGGGTTTTAAAGCACTTTGTCTGAGCATCGTTCCTCCCCGTCGCTCCCATTCATCGGCCGCCCAGGGCGGTATGCAGGCCTCCCTGGGAAATTGCTGCATGGGCGAAGGCGATTGCCCTGATATCCATTTCTCCGATACGGTCAAAGGTTCGGATTGGGGCTGCGACCAGGAAGTGGCCCGCCTTTTTGCCGAAACCGCTCCTGTCGCCGTACGGGAAATGGCCCACTGGGGGATTCCCTGGAACCGGGTCGTGGCCGGCAAAACCACTTATTTCAAAGCCGGAAAACAATACGAAAAAATCGAACCAAAGAAAGAGAAGGACTGATCACGGCCCGGGATTTCGGAGGCACGGCCAAATGGCGGACCTGTTATACCTCAGACGGAACCGGCCACACCCTGCTATTCACCATGGATAATGTGGTCGTCCAACTCGGTGTGACGGTCCACGACCGGGTGGAGGCCCTCTCTTTGATCCACGACGGGGAGACCTGCACGGGGCTCGTGGCCCGATGTTTAAAGACCGGAAACCTGCGGGTGTATCTGGCCAAGGCCACCCTGATTGCCACCGGCGGATATGGCCGCCTGTACCGGGAAACCACCAATGCCGTAATCAATGACGGCTCCGGAGAGGTTATGGCCCTGGATACCGGAATCGTCCCTCTGGGAAATATGGAAGCCGTTCAGTTTCACCCCACCGGGATCGTGCCCACCAATATCCTGGTTACCGAAGGCTGCCGGGGAGACGGCGGGACCTTAAAGGATGTCAATGAAGAACGGTTCATGGACATCTATGAACCGGCCAAACAGGAACTGGCCTCCCGGGATGTGGTCTCACGCTGGATGACCCACCACATCCGGGAAGGGCAAGGGTGTTAAAAGCGCTTATGGAGACCATCTGTGGCTGGACATCCGCCATCTGGGAGCCCATCACATCAAGACCAAGCTCCGGGAAGTGGAAGAGATCTGTAATAAGTTCCTGGGCATTGATCCCATCACCCAGATGATCCCGGTCCGCCCGGCCCAGCATTACAGTATGGGCGGGGTCCGGACCAATAGGGATGGGGCGGCTTATGGTTTGAAGGGACTCTTTGCCGCCGGTGAAGCCGCCTGCTGGGATTTGCACGGCTTCAACCGGTTGGGGGGGAATTCCCTGGCTGAAACCATTGTGGCCGGGAAGATTGTAGGTGAAAAAGTCGCGGATTTTCTGGAGGGCTATGAAGTCCAGTTTAAAACCGAATCGGTTCGCCAGGCTTTAAAAAAAGATGAAGAACGCATCGAAAAGCTGATTCAAAGACGGGACGGTGAAGAAAACGTTTTTGAACTTCGAAAAGCCATGCAAGATGAATTGATGGATAGGGTGGCCATTTTTCGCAACCATCAGGATTTGCAAAAAGCCGTGGACAACCTGCAAGGTTTATACGAGCGGGCGAAAAAAATAGGCCTCAAATCGAATGGTTTGGGGGCCAACCCGGAACTTTCCCTGGCCATCCGGTTTCAGGGCATGATGCGCTTGGCCTTGTGCATCGCCTATGGGGCCTTGGTCCGTACCGAAAGCCGGGGGTGTCATGCCCGGGAAGACTATCCGGAACGAAACGACCGGGATTGGTTGAAACGAACCCTGGCCACCTGGAAGGAAGGGGATAGCCTTCCTTCCCTGACCTATGAATCCAATTCAAAGGTCTGGGAGATCCCTCCGGGAGACCGAGGATATGGGACCTGTACCATCATCTGTTCTGAAGACCCGGAGGTTTGCGGGCTTAAAGAGCCGGAACCGGCCCCTGAATTTAATGAATAAATAAAAGCTTTAAGCAATCAGCTGTCAGCCAATACCAAAAAATCTTAGAGCTGGTCGCTGATAGACAGAGACCTTTGAAAAAAGTTCAATTTTTTTCAAGATCAAGGAAGGCGGAAATTATAACCACAGGAATACATGGAAGTATTTCGAGGATTATCATTTCCGCCTGACGCAGAGATTGGGCAAAAGGGGGCGTTTTTCAAACGTCTCAGCTAATTGCTAATAAACGAGGTTCTTATCATGTCCCGAAAACTGACGTTTCATGTCTTTCGCTTTAATCCCCTTGTACCTGGTTCTCAACCGCATATGCAGGATTTTTCCTTGGAAGAAACCGACAGCCTGACTATATTTATTGTCCTGAATCGAATTCGGGAGGAACAGGACCCAAGCCTTCAGTTTGACTTTTGCTGCCGGGCCGGGATTTGCGGGTCTTGTGCCATGCTGATCAACGGCCGGCCCGATCTGGCCTGTCATACCAAGACCAAGGATCTGCCCGATGAAATCACCCTTCTGCCCCTGCCGGTTTTTAAACTGATCGGAGATCTATCGGTGGACACCGGCAACTGGTTTCGGACCATGAATGAGAAGGTAGAATCCTGGATCCATACGGATAAGGTCTTTGATCCTGCGGCTGAAGAAGACCGAATGGAAAACCGTCGGGCCGAAGAGATCTATGAATTGGAACGTTGCATCGAATGCGGCTGTTGTGTGGCCGCTTGCGGCACGGCCAATATGCGGCCGGACTTTGTCGGGGCTGTGGCCTTAAACCGCATCGCCCGTTTTATGATGGACCCACGGGACCAGCGCAAAGATAAAGATTATTTTGAGGTAATCGGGACCGACGAAGGGATCTTCGGTTGTATGGGACTGTTGGGGTGTGAAGATGTCTGCCCCAAGGATTTGCCCCTGCAGGATCAGTTGGGGATCCTGCGCCGCAAGATGGGCTGGAGCGCCATTAAGCATCTCTTTCAGCGCAAGGCATGAGGGGGAAGAACCAGAATCCAGAAGCCAGGAGCCAGGAGCCAGAATAAAAACAATGAACCTTTTTCCAGGTTTTCCTTCCTACTGAATTCTGGATTCTGTCTTCTTACTTCTGGCTTCTGACTCCTGGATTCTGGCTTCTGTTTTTTAGAATTTCCCCTGATGCACAAACTCCCCGATTTCCCGCCTCTTGGGAGCGGCCGGAACCTTCTCCGGATATCCCAGGGGAAGCATAGACACCAGTTCATATCCATCCGGAACCCCCAGGGCCGCCTTGGCCTTATCCTGATCGAAAAGCCCCACCACCACCGTACCCAAACCTAAAGCATGGGCGGTCAAACAGACCGACTGAGTGGCGATTCCCAAGTCATATAAGAAACCAGTCTCCCGAGCTTGGTGGTTGACTTGGCCTTTATAAAAACCCGCTTTTTGCAACTGGCCACAGAGAACCAGGATAACCGGTGCTTCCACCATAGCCTTGCCGGCCGGATTGGTCGGGGTTAAGGTGGCCTGTAATTTCTGTTTGGTCTCCGGATCTTTAACCACCACCACTTCCCAGCATTGGCTGTTTGCCCAGGACGGGGACCAGCGTAAGGGCCTCCAATACCTTATTCAAAACATCCTCAGGTACGGGCTTATCCTGATAATTTCGAACACTTCTTCTGCCTTGTATAATCTCCAAAATATCCGCCATAAAAAGAACCTCCTCCTAACATGATTTGAATGGGGACTAATATAACAATTACCCAATGGATACTGCAAGCCCCTTTTTTTAAATGGCCTCTTGGGGGTTTTTATGAATAGTAATATTTCTCTGACAATTCCATTGGATAGCCACAATATATTTTCTCGTATCTTTGCAGTTTCTTTTTCCATTGTTTCATTTCTATAGTCGTAAGTATTTCCCGGTTAAAAAGGTCAATTAACCTATTCTTAAAAATCGTTCCTGGCTCTGTGGTGAAGAGGATTTTAAATTTTGACCGAAAGGCTGGTCCATGAAGTAATCCGATAAGACCCCATTTTTTAAAAAAGAGATGGGGTTTTTTGCTATGAGGTTTTTGAAGGAAAAAATATCACATGATCCAGATTAAAGGCCAACCTCAAAGAGATTTTTCCTGTTTGGGAAACAATGTAATGGATGTCCTACTCACATTTACAGGCTTTCATGATCCTTTTTTTAAAGGGTTAATTGGTCAGGAAGAACAACCAGGGCCGATCCTGTCACTTCTTTCTGTGCGGTCCTTTGAAAAAATCTATCTTTTCGATACACCTGTTACCCAGAAAATAACAAAAAATACTCAAAAAGCGATTCTCAAACGATATTATAAATCTGAAGTTGAAATCCTTGATATCGATCTCGATGACCCGACCGATTATCTGGCAATACTCAAGGGGTTAAGGGTTCGTATAAGAGATATTCAGGAAAAACTTAAGGCAGCAAATTTCTTTATATCCATTGCTTCCGGAACCCCCCAAATGCATGCCTGTTGGGTTCTTTTGGCAGCTGCCGGGGAAATCCCCGCTCGGATTCTCCATGTTCGCCCTCCGCACTTTGTTACCAAAGAAAAACCAACGGTAAGCGAAGTAGACTTAACTTCCCACCACTTCCCAATCATTCGATCACAGTTTGGGACAGCTTTTGAAGCCGATAATAACGAATTAAACATTGAAACCGTAATTACTCAACTTGGTATTATTGGTGACCACCCAAAGATGCATCGTATTCTTGAAACAGGGGCTATGTTAGCCCTTTCAACCGCTCCTGTCCTTATCTTTGGCGAAACGGGTACAGGGAAGGAGCTTATTGCTCGTTTTATTCATCGTCTCAGTGATAGGAGAAACGGGCCGTTTGTGCCGATTAATTGTGCAGCAATTCCGGAAGATCTGATAGAAAGTCTTCTTTTTGGCCATAAAAAAGGGGCGTTCACCGGAGCAATTTCGGATCAACTCGGAAAGTTTGAAATTGCCGATAAAGGAACCCTTTTTCTGGATGAACTTGGAGATTTGCCTTTATCAGCCCAAGCCAAATTGTTAAGGGTCCTTCAAGATGGACTGGTCGAGCCGATTGGAGACAAGAAGCCTCATAAGATTGATGTCCGTATCGTCGGGGCCACTAATCGCGATTTACAGAAACTTGTTAGGCAAGGCAAATTTCGGGAAGACCTTTATTACCGTCTTAATGTTGGAGAACTAAAACTTCCTCCCTTAAGGGAACGACGCAATGATATTCCTAACCTTGCTCTTCATGCCCTTGATAGAATTAATGGATCATTACGCAAACCCAAAAGACTCTCTCCCGAAGCCCTTTCGAGATTACAGGCCCACAGCTGGCCAGGAAATGTCCGGGACTTGGAAAATGTAATTGAGCGATCAGTGAGGTTATGTCGAAACGATGTCCTTGAGGCTGATGACCTTTTAATTACACATACCATCACCTATGCCGATCCATTGGAAGCCCTCCCCGCCCCTTATGAGGGGTTTTCCTTGGATGAGTTTCTCACCAGTGCGAGAAAACAATTAATATTAAGAGCCCTCGAAGCCTCGGGAGGGAACCAAAGTAAGGCAGCTCGCCTATTGGGGATTACACCTCAGGCGGTCCACAAATTTCTACAGCAAATTAAGCCCTAAATTTAAACCAAGGTTGTAATTTATTAAACTTAGGTTTAAAATTACATCCAGAGAACAAAAGGTTAGAAAGGCATAATACAATTTAAAAACAACTGGATATAAAGAATCATTTACTTGGCATATTCATTGCTCCTATCTAAAGCAAAAAGGGGATAAAAATCCCTAAGAAAGAAAGGAGCAATCATGTCACCATTTAAAGTTTCTTCCATTATCGACGGCGATACCTTTGAGGTCACGCCTCAAGGGAAATGGAATGGCCAGACGGGTTCAAGAGTACGGCCCACCGGATTTGATGCACCGGAGCTCCCGGGATTATCCGGTTATGCTGCCAAAGAAAGGCTTGTCCACCTGATCCTTGGAAAACAGATTGAACTTGGGACGGCCTACAAAGTGGACCGCGGCCGAGTGGTTTGTGATGTTTATTTTAACGGGAAAAATCTGGCTGATTATTTCCCAGGGTATCAGTAACGAACTCGATTGTTTTAAGGAGTCCATTTGAAAGAACATACAACAGAAGCAGATGCCAGGATCATTATTGATGACTTATTAGGACAGGCCGGTTGGGATCCTGTCGACAAAAGACAAGTGCTGACTGAGCAATATATCAGATCCTCCACCCTTGCCCAAGGGCATGCCCTCTACACACAGGAGGTAAGCCGTTTAACCCCGGACGGGGATGAGATTCCAACCGGAAAGGCTGATTACGTTCTCCTAAACCAACGCGGGCTTCCTTTGGCTATCATTGAAGCTAAACGTTCGGCCATAGAGCCCTATACAGCCAAACAACAGGCCCTGCCTTATGCCAAAGAAATAGGTTCTCCTTTTATTTTCCTGACTAACGGCGAACTTATCTATTTCTGGGATTACGGCAACGACGACGCCCGCATTGTCAATTCGTTCTTTTCCCGCCGTGATCTTGAGCGATTGGTGGAGATGCGCGGCCACGCGAAAGGCGCTGGCAACGATTGAAATCCCGGAATATTACATACGCCAGGGCGAGACCCGCCGGTGCGACCCTACCAGCGGGAAGCCATGCAGGCCCTTGATCATGCCGTCGAACTGGGAAAGCGCCGTTTCCTGATCGAGTTACCCACAGGCACCGGAAAAACCGACCTTGTTTGTCTCTACCTTAAGCGGCTCATTCAAGCCGGACGCGCCGAGCGCATCCTGTTTCTGGTCGACCGCGAGCAGCTTGCCAAACAGGCCCTTGAGGCCATTCAGGACATTCTGAACCAATACAGCAGTTATTGGCTGCGCCCGGGCACGGTCCGGCAGGAACAGCAGATCACGGTCTGTCTGCTCCAGACCATGATCGGCCGATATCCGATTTCACCAGCGGCTATTTCGATGTGGTCATTGCCGACGAATGCCATCGTTCCATTTATGGCGCCTGGCAGACCGCCCTCACCCATTTCGATGCACTGCATATTGGACTGACCGCAACGCCGGCCAGCATATATCGAACGCAATACGTTCCAGTTCTATCAATGCGAGATCGACCAGCCGGATTTTTCCTATCCCATTCAGAGGCATTCCAGGATGGTTATCTGGTGCCCTACAATTTCGCCACCGGCATCACCGTTATCCTGGCCGAGGGGCCGATGTCGAGGAGGAGAATCTATGACCCGGCCGAATTCGAACGCCAATGGACCAACGAAGACAACCAACCGGCTTATGATGGAGGAATTCGACCGGCTCGCATGGGAGAACTTACAAGGATCTGGCTCCCGGTCAAAAGACCGGCCCTGGCAAGACCATCGTCTTTGCCATCACCAAGCACCATGCTGCACGGCTGGCCCATTATCTGAACGAACTACACCCTGAACACAAAGGCCAATATGCCGAAGTCATCACCAGCGACGTGGCCGACGCCGACGACCTGATCCGCCAGTTCAAACGAGAGGATTATCCCCAGGTGGCCGTCAGCGTCGGCATGCTGGATACCGGCTTTGACTGCCGGGAAGTCCTTCACCTGGTCATGTGCCGCCGGGTGCGCAGCCCGATCCTCTACCAGCAGATGCGGGGACGCGGAACCCGCACCGCAGACCATATCCAGAAACAGAAGTTCGTCATTTACGACTTTCTTCGGCAATCACGAATATTTCAATGACAGCGATACCGACGTTTTTACCGGCACCGGACGGGGACGAGCTCCAGGCGGCGAGCCAAAACCGCCCAGGACCTCCGGGAGATCTTATCGAGCTGGGGCTGGAAGATGAATGGCTGCATGCCGTCACCTATGTCGAGGTCGGGCCGGACGGCGAGCGCGTCGACAAGCGCGATTATGTCACCAATTGGGAAAAGACCATTCGGTCCGCCGTAAAGGATGACCCGATTATTCGGAAGGTCAGCAAGGAGAACTTGCTGACCGAAGAAGAGGAGAAGGCGCTCGCCGACGAGCTCAACCGGCCGGAGATGTATTTCAATGAAGACAACCTGCGTCGGGCCTACCGCAACCCGGGCGGCAACCTGATCGACTTTATCAAGGCCGCCCTGGGCAGCCTCAAAATCAAACCGCCGCGAGGAGGAACTGACCGAAAACTTCCACGCTTGGCTGGTGGCCAAATCGCTCACCCCCCAGCAGGCGCAATATCTCTCCCTGCTAAAGAACCGCGGCATCGCCCGGGCAAGTATGAGCTGGATGATCTGTTTCAGCCCGCCGCTTTCCATCCTGAACGCGGCAGGACTTGGGCGTGGAGCTCTTCGGCGAGAAGGGACTCAAGGAAATCATCGAAGATATGAACGAATCGGTTTTCATGAAGAAAGTCGCATAAGGAGCAGTTGATGAATCAGGATTTGCGCAGGAAACTGGACCGCATCACCGACATCCTCTGGGCCGGTGGCGTCACCAATCCGGTCACCTATATCGAGCAGATCTCCTATCTGATCTACCTCAAGCTGCTCGACGAAGAAGAATCCAACCGCGAACTGAGAGCCCGCCTCGTTGGGCAAACCGGACAACGGCAACGAACGCTTCTGTATCCCAAACAGGCCGAACGTTATCCGCTGGTCCAAATGGCGGTTCAAGAGCGGCACCGGATCTGCGCGATTTCGTCCGCGACGAGGTTTTCCCCTACATGGCCTCGCTGGTCAAGGACGAGCCACAGATCGCCGAATATTTCCGCGATGCCGTGCTGGAAATCGTGGATCCCAACGTGCTCAAGCAGGTGGTGGACGAGATCGACGGCATCGACTTCGCCAAACTCGGCACCGACGTCAAAGGCGACATCTTCGAATATCTGCTGACCCATCTCGGCCAGTCCGCCTTGAACGGCCAGTTCCGCACGCCCCGGCAGATCCGCACTATGATGGTGGAGATGGTTGACCCGGACTTTGGCGACACCATCTATGACCCGGCCTGTGGCACGGGCGGCTTTCTCATCGACGCCGTGGAGTATATCCTGGCCAAGTATTCAACGAGCCCCAGGAAGTGCCCATCTACGGCGAGGAATGGCTGGAGAAAAGCGGACAATCAATTAGAAGAGGCCAAGAAAGCCATCCCGACTCTGCAAACCTACCGCAAAGGCGCCGGGAGAAAAGATTCCCGACTGGGAGTATCCTGGAAGCCTCCATCTACGGCATCGACGTGTCGCGCCAGATGATGCGCATCGCCATGATGAACCTGGTGCTCCACGGCATCCGCCAGGCCAACGTCAAACGCGCCAACACCCTGTCCGATATGGGCGGCCTGACCGAGGACGACCTGAGCCGCCGCTACAAGGTGATCCTCTCCAATCCGCCCTTTGCCGGTGTGCTCCCCAAGGAATCCATCCGCAAGGACCTGCCCACCAACTCCAAGAAAAGCGAGCTGCTTTTCCTGGGCGTGATGATGGAGGCCCTGGCTCCGGGTGGCCGCTGCGCCGTGGTGGTGCCGGAAGGACTGCTGTTTGGTTCCACCTCCGCCCATGTAGAGCTTCGGCGAAAGTTAGTCGAAGATTTTGATCTGCTGGCTGTGGTGTCGCTGCCCGCCGGAGTGTTCAAGCCCTATGCCGGTGTCAAGACCGGCGTGCTGGTTTTCCGCCGCCCCTTGTCAATCAACAATCGCAAATCTGTGCAAAACGGATTTGATACGACTACGGCCCCTAACGCTCAAACAACCTGGACTCGATTAGGACGGAGAGACCGAGATGATATCCAGCGTGAATTCGATCCAGCCTCAAATCGGCATACTCTTAGAGCAAGATTCCGAATTCCTTAATTTGATCAAAGGAGGGTATTATTATAAAATGGAACGTAAAATGGGACGTTGTTTCTGAATTGACTTAATGTATTTTTTTGAAAAGGTAAGAAGCGACGTCGTTGGTTTTAAAAAAACTTAGATGGAAGAGCCCCTGATTTTTAATCTTTCCGTTTGGATTCACACCTGTCAAAGAATCAATTTCCTTTAAGAAATAGTATGAATTGTTAAGAGTAAAGATTTGCCCCCTTCCCTGCGGGGATATCGGAAAATGGAAAGGCCGTTCCGGAAGAACCGTTATCCGTGTCCGTAACTCGTGTCCGTTAAAGGTGGAAAACCGTAGTCCGATGTGTCCGGGGACTGTGTTCCGTGAAGGGCAGGAAGATCGTGTCCGTTGTCCGTAATAATGGATATAATCCGGAGCAGTTTTATTTTTATTTAGGGTTTTGTGTTTTTTTGAAATAACGGAGAACGGAAAATGGTCACAGTTGCTGCATCTGACTCCGCTTCTCTCCGCAGGTGATCTTTAAGTTAAGCCCCATCATAATTTCTGTTGACATAAGGCACACATTGTCGTAAATATATTCTATGAATATTTTCCGCTGGGATAATGATAAAAATGAGAGGCTCAAGAATGACAGAGGCGTTTGTTTCGAGCAAGTGGTCATTTTAATGGAAAGAGGAGAAATTCTTGATACTATTGAACATCCAAATCGAAATAAGTATCCCGGGCAAAAGATCGCAATGGTAATGATTGAGGACTATGTTTATCTTGTTCCGTATGTTGAAAATAATGATGAAATATTCCTCAAGACCATTATCCCCAGCAGAAAAGCTACTAATAAATACGTGAGGTTAAAGACATGAAAAAGTTAATATTAGATGAAGAGGAAAAAGATATCCTGGAATCATATGAACGGGGAGAATGGGTGCCGGTCAAAAATGCAAAAAAGGAAATTAAGAAGCTGCAGCAATACGCAAAAAATACCCTTCAAAAAGATAAAAGGATTAACATTCGAATGTCTTCCAAAGATCTCGACGAGGTCCGGGTAATTGCGGCGCGAGAAGGTATTCCATACCAGACTCTGGTTTCAAGTATCATTCATAAGTATGTATCGGGCTATTTAATTGAAAAGAAGGCTTAACAAATTGCTGCACCGGACGTGGCGGAACAGCGTGCCACGTCGGTGAGCATAGTAAAATGGTTTTTCCTTATCTTCAGTATTTCTCCTTGGACTGAAAAGGCGGCCCGGGCTATTGTAAAGGAAAGGAAGGTTTATCTCTTCGATGTGCCGCGGTGCAAGGAAAAAGGCGCCCGATTTGAGAACATGGCCGCTTTGGAACTTTGGCGGGACTACCTTGGGCATTTAAGAAGGGCATAGGGAAATTAGGGGAGTAATTTTTCTTTCAAATGAATAAGGACAGTCAGTTGGACACGGAAATCAGATATCCCTATCTTTTTACGATAGTTAAAGACAGGCCTGGAATATTTTCAAAATCCTTTTGATTGTAGGTCAGGAAGTTCAAGCTGTATTGAATGGCCTGACTGGCCAGCCAGAGATCCTGAACCCGATATTTGAACTGGACCCCTTTTGTCTTTAATTGGGCGGCCAAACTACCGAATATTTCCCCGGTGGTTTCATCAATACGCAGGATCGGTTTCCCTTTCAGGCGGTAAATAGCCGCCAGTCTTTTCTGTCGGATGTGAGGGTCTATCGCGATTTCCGCTCCGAATTTAAGTTCAGCAATGATAACCGGGGAAAGATATACAGGATCATTGCCGGTTATTCCGGCTACATCGGCAGGAGATAAAGCCCCTCGCTCCACATCAACCCAGATACAAGTATCGATCAGGAAGCCCATGGATCTTTGACCTCGGAAAGAGACCCTTTAGGAAATTTTCGACTATCTTTGATCCAATGCTTTGCCGCATCCTCGGGTAGGGTCCGATATAGATCGCTCATGGCTTCCAGCGCCGTCATTTTGGCCGGCCCCGGGATTATCTTGGCGACCTGATGATTGTTTCGGACAATGATCAATTCTTCTCCCTGGAATTCCACCAAATCCATCATTTGCTTGAACTTTCGAGTCATCTCGGTAGCGGTGATTGTTTTCATTTCTCATCTCCAAAAATTATAATCTGACTAAATCATATAATCTGATTAATAATTTGTCAATGATTAAAGAAGAACCCGGATCGTCCGATTCTTTAATTGACAATTTATCTGGTTATCCAATACAATCTTTTTCAATCTTAATGCAATAACCCCCTTTCAATAAGATCTTAAGGAGTTTCATGGCCCAGTTTCATATCTAAAAAATTTGCTAAATATTAAAGATAAAAGATCCTCAAATGGAAAGGAAAAACCATGAGCCGTTTTGCAGAATACGATCAGTATGATGTTTTGGGCTTGGCCGAGTTGGTGCGAAAGGGACAAATCACTCCTACGGAACTGTGCGAGGAGGCTATTGAAAGGATAGAACGGGTTAATCCGAAAATAAATGCGGTAGTAACCCGGATGTATGATCAGGGGCGCCGGGCTGCTTCGGATTCATTATCTGACGGGCCATTTGCCGGTGTTCCTATTCTTATTAAAGACCTGGACTATGCTTACGCCGGGATTCCCATGACCTCCGGCAGTAAGGCCCTGAAGGATTATGTGCCGGCTTTTGACAGCGAAATAGTCATTCGTTTGAAAAAGGCCGGGACCGTTATTCTCGGCAAAACCAATACCCCTGAATTCGGCCTCCTGGGCATCACCGAACCTGACTTATTTGGTCCCTGCCGGAATCCCTGGAACCTTTCCCATACTCCGGGAGGTTCCAGCGGAGGCTCCGCCGCCGCGGTTGCTGCCGGTCTGGTTCCTGTGGCCGCCGGTAATGACGGAGGGGGGTCCATCCGCATCCCTTCGGCTTATTGCGGGCTTTTCGGGTTAAAACCAACCCGTGGACGCAACCCCAGCGGCCCGGACCATGGTCAGATGTGGTTGGGAGCGGCCCAAAATCATGTCATCACCCGATCGGTCCGGGATAGTGCGGGCATGTTGGACGCCACTCATGGCCCGGACGTGGGTGCCCCCTATGATATCCGTCCACCGGAGAGGCCATTTTTAGAAGAGACGGGAAAAGATCCCGGACGGCTAAAGATCGCCTTCAGTACCCAATCCCCAATCGGGACCGCAGTCCACCCGGAATGTGTTAGGTCAGTCGAAGAGGCCGCCCGCCTTTTGGAAAGTTTGGGGCACCATCTGGAAGAGACACGGCCTGATATTGACGGCCAGGGGTTGGCCAAAAGTTACCTGGCTATGTATTTCGGGTTTGTAGCGGCCCACCTTGAGGAGATTGGAACACTCTTGAAGCATAAGGTTCGGTCGGATGAGGTTGAAACTCTGACCTGGACCCTCGGCCTGTTAGGCCGGACCTTTTCTTCAGGATATCTTTTCCAGGCCTTACAAGGTTGGGATCTGGCGGCTCGTCAGATGGGCGGTTTTTTTAAAAAGTTTGACCTCTATCTCACTCCTACCACGGCCTATCCGCCGGCCCAAATCGGCGAATTACAACTAAAGACTTCCGAACGATTTTTGTTGAAGATGATTAATGCATTAAAATTGGGCTGGCTCTTAAAAGGGACGGGTCTGGTGGACCAGATGGTCGAAAAAAGCCTGGAAAGGACTCCATTTACTCAGTTGGCCAATCTTTGCGGACTTCCGGCCATGTCAGTTCCCCTCTATTGGACTTCCGAGGGTCTGCCCTGTGGTGTCCAATTCATTGGGCCTTTCGGGGACGAAGCCAGGCTCTTTCGTTTGGCCGCCCAATTGGAAAAGGCTCAGCCCTGGTTCAATAAGAGACCCCCTGTGGCAGGCTGAAAAGCCCGTCATACCGTATTGGAAAGAATTTAGGAACGGGTTGAGATGAACCTTTTTCGGAAAAGGATTGAAGAAAGGACATATCATGGAGACCATTCAAAAAAGAATACTGGTTGAGACCGGCTATTTAGGGGCCAATGTAAGCTGCTTATCCACCTCACGGGGACTTGTTTATGTGGACAGCCCTTTTCTGGCTGAGGATGCCAGGGTGTGGGCAGAGCTGACCAAAAAGCAAACAGGCCGGGAAGCAGCTTATGTGATCAATACCGATCATCATTACGACCATGTCATGGGAAATAGTTTTTTGACGCCTAATGTGATCTGTCATACCAAAGCGGCCAAAGGCATGGATTACCTCAAAAATAAGGCGGTTTTAAAACAAGTTATCAAAGAAGCCTTCCCTGAGGTTCTCCTCAATCAGGAGTCAGACCTTGACCGGTTTGACCCGGTTAGGCCGCACATTACCTTTGATAAGGGGCTTACCTTGGATATGGGAGATGCCACCATCCTCCTCGAATATGTCGGAGGGCACTCGCCGGCAACCATCATGATTTATCTGGTTGAAGAGAAAGTTCTGTTTACCGGAGATAATGTGGAGGGGCAATTTCCTTTTTTTGGCCAGGCCCATTTTGGGAAATGGAAGGAGGCCCTTAAGAAAATGCTTTCCATGGATATCGATCGGGTGGTCCCCGGCCACGGAGAGGTGGGTGGTAAGGAGATGGTTGAAAAATATGTGGCCTTTTTCGATGAACTGGAGTTTGAAGTGAGGGAATTCCATTCTCAGGGACTGACAATGGAAGAGATGGCCGTCAAAAGTAAAACGGCCGGTTTTTTCCCTGCCGATGAAACCAGACCCCGGGACCAGGCCGAGGCCTGGATAAGAAGGCAGTATCAATTGGCTGCTGCGGCGGTGCTGAAAGAAGGGTGACGGGGTAATATATTGGGGGTAGAAAATATCGAGAGTGTTTGTTAAGGGGCTCATAATAATCTTGATGTGAAACGTTTTGATTCACATTAGGCTGAGGACCGGGGGGGTTTATTTTTGGGGATTGTCCAAAGGGTTACTTATCACCCTATCCCGGCCAAGTCCAGGAAAGTTTGATTCGAGGCAGGCCTGGAGGCCCCCAGGTGCACCTTAGCCTGTTTCGAACGCAGGTCCTGGAGGTCCCCAGGGGCCTGCTCTTGATTTAGTTAAATAAATAGCCCGGCATAGAAGCTTCCAGGTTTAAGGTGGACAACCCCAAAAATAAATCCCCCCGGTCCTTTTTGGTTAATATTATTTTTTAGACCCTTAATAATATAAAAATTGTTCACCCTAATTTGAGGAGGAAATTATGGAGGGATGGAAAGAAGAGGAAATCAGAAACAGAAATTTAATGGCCCCCTGCGGATTATACTGTGGGGCCTGCGGCGTGTATATCGCCACCAGGGACGGGAACGAGAAATTCAAAGCCACTATGGGGAATCTCTATGGGACTGCCCCGGAGGAAACCGAATGTCTGGGTTGTATGCAGTCCGATCCGCCGGAAAAAATTTATGGATACTGTAAAAGCTGCCAAATCAGGGATTGCGTAAAAGCTAAAGGATATTATTCCTGTCACCAATGCCGGGAATGGCCCTGCAGTCTCATAGAAAATTTCAACCTGGCTACCGGGTTAAGGGTGATGAAAAGGACCATCCCTATTTGGAGGAATTGCGTTGCGGGCCAAGGCGATGAAAAGGGAAGTATCGAATGGGCTCGTTCAGAACTGGAACGGTATCATTGTCCTTCCTGCGGGAAACCTTTATTCCGAGGGGCCCAACGATGCCGAAATTGCAAGACACCGGTGGCTGATGAATTGGATGGCTCTCTCTGAGTTCCCTGTGATCTCGAGCGAAGCGGGCGAGAGACAAAAGATTTTCACCTTTGAGATGTTTTCTTATCAAAAACATTTATCCATCGAGAGGAAAAAATGAGCATACCTAATCTATCGTTAGAAGGAAAAACTGCGCTGGTCACCGGGAGCAGGAGGGGTTTGGGCAAGGCCATTGCCCTGGCGTTGGCCGAGGCCGGGGCTGATGTAGCGGTTTGTGATCGAGTGGAGGAAGAAGGAGATCTGACCGGAGTTGCGGAGGCCATCCGGGGTTTGGGACGCCGGTCCGTTGCCGTCCTGGCTGATTTGACCCACAAAGCTGAAGTTGAGAACCTCATTCAAAAGGTAGAAGAGGGGTTGGGAGGTCTGGACATTTTAATCAATAACGCCGGTGGCCGGGCCGGGCTTTCTCCCCTCTTACATGAGACCTTGTTGGATGATTGGCAAACGGTCATGGATAATAATCTTAAGGCGGCTTTTTTGTGTTCCCAGGCCGCGGTTAAAGGCATGATCGAACGAAAGAAGGGAATTATCCTGAATATGGCCTCGGCCGCCGGCATGAAGGCCTTTACCAAAAGAGGTTCCTATAATATTGCCAAGGCGGGGATCATTATGCTGACCCGGAATCTGGCCTGGGACCTGGGGAAATACAATATCCGGGTCAATGCCCTGGCTCCCTCTCAGGCCCTGACCGAGCGGGTTCGGGAGCGGATGGATCCGGAAACTCGAAAAAAGGCAGAAAAAAGTTATCCATTGCGTCGCCTGGCCGGGGTGGAGGAGGTGCTTGGACCGGTCCTCTTTTTAGTCTCGGAGGCTTCCAGTTATATTACCGGACATACCCTGGTTATGGACGGGGGCCTATTGGCCTGAAAGGCAAATCTTGGTGTCATGGGGAAGATCTTTCAAACTTAAAAGAGAATAGGGGGGTCAGATTAAAAAAGAACATGGGTAAATTGGATAAGATTGCCATTATTTCAGATATACACGGAAACCTTCCTGCTTTGGAATCGGTGCTGGCGGACATTACAGATAGAAAAATTGAAAAGATTTTTTGTTTGGGAGATATGACCGGAAAGGGACCATTTTCCATAAACATTATCAGGCAACCTTATGATATCGAACTGGCCGTTGCCCAGGCTACAAAATCCGGGGTCCCCCAACTGGAGAACCACATTGTGGAATTAAGGACAGCGGTTTACCGAGGATTGCAATAAGAATAAAAACCAAAGAGGACCGGATAATACCAAATATGGAGAAACCGGAGTGAATATTGTCTTTGATCTGGGCGGGGTCGTATTCACCTGGGAACCGGAGAAGATCATCGCCCGAGTATTCACCGAACAAACCGATAAAGAACGGGTCAGGTCCAAAATATTCAATCATCCCGATTGGGACGAACTGGATCGCGGAACCCTCTTATATCCTGAGGCCACTTTGCGGGCGGCCAAGCGCACCGGTTTGCCGGAATCGGCGATTGCCGGACTTTTTTTTCAGGTGCCTTTGGCCTTAGTGGGATTACCGGGAACCGTGGCTTTACTGCACCGTCTTAAGGCCAAAGGGCACAGGCTTTTTTATTTGTCGAATATGCATGTAGCCTCAATGGAATATATTGAAAGGGTTTACACTTTTTGGGATGTCTTTGAGGGTGGAGTAATGTCCTGCCGGGTGCACTTGATCAAACCGGAACCGGAAATCTATGCCTGTCTAATAGAACAGTATGGGTTGAATAAGGCACAAACGATCTTTATCGATGATAGGACCGCTAATCTTGAACCGGCAGAAAGGATTGGGATTCAAACGATAAAATTCGATAATCCAACCCAATGTGAAAACCAATTGTTGGCCTTAGGCTGTATTTGAAAACACCGGGACTTGAGTTCGGATTTATCCAAGACTGATGTGGGGTGAAAATAAGATTTGAGGAATGAGTTATCGCCAATTTAAATAGATTCGGAATTCTCCCCCTGTCGGCTCCGCCACCGGTTATACAATTCCGAGGCCCTAAAAGAGCTTCTGACCAGAGGCCCCGAGGCCACTGCAGCAAACCCCATCGCCCCTCCCAGGCGGGCATAGTCCTCAAATTCATCCGGATGGATATACCGAATCACAGGATGGTGTTGGGGAGAAGGCCGAAGGTATTGGCCGATAGTCAGGAGATCGCAACCGGAATGTCTCAATTCTTTCATGGCCTCTAACAACTCCTCCCGGGTTTCCCCCAGGCCGACCATGAATCCCGATTTGGTGATGATCCGCGGATCAAATTCCTTTATTCGCCGGAAGAGGTTTAATGAGCGTTGATAATCGGCCAGAGGTCTTACTTCAGGATAAAGTCGACAGACTGTTTCCATATTGTGGTTGATCACTTCCGGTCGAGAATCGACCACTGCTCGCAATGCCGTCTGGGACCCTTGAAAATCAGGAATCAGGACTTCCACGGTAATATCCCTGTTGCTCTCCTTTAACCCGGTCACAACTTTGGCATAATGGGCCGCCCCCCCATCCGGTAAATCGTCCCTGGTCACCGAGGTAATGACCACATGCCTGAGCCCCATCTGTGTCACTGCCTCAGCCAGATGCGCCGGCTCATCCTCATCCACCGGAAGAGGAATCCCTTTTTTGACCGCGCAGAAGGTACAGTTTCTGGTGCAGACGTCGCCCAGGATGAGGAAGGTCGCCGTTCTTTTGGAAAAGCAATCCCCCTGGTTGGGACAAATGGCGCTTTCGCAGATCGTATGAAGATGCAGATTTCCGATCAACCCTTCCATCTCGGACATGATTCTGGAATCGGGAATCTTTTTTTTAAACCAGTGTGGAAGTCTTTCCGGCATAATCACAACCCCAATGGCTTGATGGCTCCCGGCTCCAAGATCATCGAAAAAATGCGGGAAAAGTGGGTGATAAAACGATTGATAACTTCCTCCATGGAAGGGATGCTCTCCCTGTGCCTGGCCATGGAAGTCACTCCCCGGCCTACAATCCCGCAAGGGGTAATTAGGGAAAAAGCCTTGAGATCGGGATCAACATTGAGGGCCAGGCCGTGCATGGTGATCCACTTGTGGACGGCCACCCCCATAGCACAGATTTTGTCCCGGTCCACCCAGACCCCGACATGTTTTTGATCTCTCTCCCCGACAATGGAAAAGTCGGACAGGGTTTGAATCACTACCTCCTGGAGTTCATGGATATACCGATGGATATCCTTCCCCCTTTTTCGCAGATCGAGAATCGGATAGGCAACGAGCTGGCCCGGCCCATGAAAGGTAATGTCTCCCCCCCGGTCGGTAAAATAGAGGGGAATATTCTTTTCGGCCAGTTCTTCCCTTTCTATGAGAAGATTTTTCAGTTTTCCTGATTTTCCCAGGGTCAGGGTGGGCTTATGTTCCAGTAAAAGTAGGGTTTCCTCTTCCTTTCCGGCCGCCTTCTCGGCTAAGAGCCGTTTCTGGAGATCGTAGGCCTTCTCATAATCGATCAACCCAAGCTGGTAATAGGTGCATTTCATAGTTTCATTTTTAGAAAGTTGGTAAGAAATAAATGTCTCCGCCGTCGGTATGTCTTTGTCGGTCGATTTTATGATAATAGTAAAAAAAAGGGAGGAAAGGAATCGGAATGTAAAAGGGGAGGGTGGTAAGTTAATTTTTCGGGAGTAAAACATCCGATAAAAACGTCATCGTAATATCCCGCTCTTCGTACCAATTTAAGAATCCTCCTTTTCGAGATAATTTCTTAACGAGGTGGTAAATACAGCGCCCAGGAGGATGCATCCCGGGCCGCATCCATCATACATTCAGAAAAAGTGGGATGCATGCGGATGGAATGGGCCAATTCGTCCACGGTGCATTCCAACTGCAGGGCCATTACGGCCTCACCGATGAGCTCGGTCGCGCCGGCCCCGACGATGTGCACCCCTAATATTTGACCATATTTGGCCTCTGATATGATTTTGACCGCTCCGTCCACCTGGCCTCGCAGCATGGCCAGGCCGTTGACCGGATAGGGGAAATAACCGACGTTGATGTCGAGCCCCTGTTTTCCGGCTTCTTCCTCGCTGATTCCCACAGCGGCCATCTCAGGGTTGGTCCACAAGCCCCGAGGCACAAGATGGGAACGGAATAACGCCTCTCCACCCATAGCGTTTTCGGCGGCTGTCACCCCCATGGTGCTGGCGGCATGGCTGAGCATCCAGCCTCCGGTAACGTCCCCTATGGCATAGACCCCGGTGACAGAGGTCTCCAGCCTATCGTTTACGTTTATCGCCCCATCGTCTTTCAGTTTGAGACCCAGGCTTTCCAAACCCATCCCGGCTGTGTTAGGTTTACGTCCACCGACGACAATGCGGGCCGCCTTCACCCATTTTTCGCTGAATCTGGCGCTGACCTCACCTTCGGATTTAATGATTTCATCCGCCAGGACGCCCCTGATGATTTCAATACCCTGGTCTTTCAAGGCCTGGGTCAAACGCTGGCTTGTTCCGTTGTCTTCCTGGACCAAGATGCGCCGCTCCGGAACCGCCAGAGTTGTTTTGGTGCCGAAGGCAGCGAAGATAGCCGCCAATTCCACCTCTATTGGGCCGCCTCCCAGGATCAGGACCGACGGCGGCAACTCCTCAAGGTCGAATACCTGTTCTGCGGTCAAGGCCATTTCGACCAACCCCGGGACAGCGGGCACGGCCGGAGAACTACCGGTGGCGATAATGATCTTTTTAGCCTCATAGGATTTTCCGTCGACGGAAACCTCCTTCGAGTTCTTCAAAATGCCCCGCCCAATGATCAGATCAACGCCGTTTTTCTTGAGGAGCGCCCCCATGCCTCCCCTGATGTCGTTACCCACTCCATTTTTCCTCTGGACGAGGGCTCCCAGGTCCCAACCCTGTAAAGTCGTCTTAAGGCCGAATTCTTCGGAACGCTCGATCCAGTGTTTAAGATAGGCTGAGCGCAACCAGACCTTGCTGGGGATGCAACCCCGGTTCACACAGGTCCCGCCGAGTTCCGTACCTTCCACCAAGGCGACCTTTCCTTTTAACTGAGAAGCGCGGATGGCGGCGGCATATCCGCCCGGCCCTCCTCCAAGGATGACGACATCGTACATATTAATCTCCTAACAGCAAAAGATTGGGGTTTTCCAGCAGCTCCTGGAACCGTTTAAAAAATTTTCCGATAGGTGCACCGTCCAAAAGCCGATGGTCAAAAGTAAGACTTAAGGGCATGATGGGACGGACAACAATCTGGCCTTCCCTGACCACCGCCCTGTCTACTACTGCCCCGGTTCCAAGGATAGCCGCTTCAGGCTGGTTGATAACGGGGGTAGTTATTGAGTAGCCGACACCGAAGACCCCGAAATTGGTGATGGTAAAGGTCCCTCCTCCCAAATCGTCCGGGAGTAACTGCATGGCCCTGGCCCTTTTGGTCAGGGCCTTGACCTCTTGACTAATAGTCAGCAAAGATTTTTGATCCGTATTTCGGATCACCGGAACAATTAAGCCGGTTTCCATCTCACTCAGTTCAATAGCCACGGCTACACCGACGTTAATATCCTCCCACAAAATAACTCGGTTGTCGATCAGGCTTGAGTTCATCCTGGGCTGTTCTTTCAAAACCCTGGACAGGACGAAAACCAGCAGATCAGTAAAAGAAATTCTCACCCCGATTGCTTCCTCTTTGGACAGAAACGAGTTACGGATACGAATCAGTTCCGACATATCTATATCACAGGTCGTGGTCAGTTGGGCCGCGGTTTGAAGGCTTCGGATCATGTGTTCGGCGATGGCCGCCCGCATCCCTTTTAAAGGAAGGGCCTGTTTGACCCTTTTGCCGTCCAAAACTTCCGCCGCTCCATTCTGCCGTCACCACCGCGGCCGGTTCTCTTTTGGCGGCTTCGATGGCTTTTTCGATATCTTCTCTGACAATACGTCCTCCAGGGCCGGTCCCTGTCAATAGGCTCCAATTAATACCATGATCCTCCGCAATTTTCTTGGCGGCCGGGGAAATTTTTACCCTGCCTTCCGGAGGTCTCTGGGCAGAGATCGGAGGGGTTTTTTCTGCAGCCGTGGAAACCTCCTCATCCGCCGCCGGTGCCGGGGATTGAGCCTGAAGGGATTTCAATTCTTCTTCCGATTCGGCGATCCAGGCCACTACATGGTCAACCGGCACGGTTTCCTCGATCTTGGTCACGATGTGAAAGTATCCTGATGTCGAGGCCTCGATGTCATAGGTCACCTTTTCCGTCTCGATGACCATGATGACCTGTCCTTTATTGATCCGCTCTCCCTCCTTGGCCTTCCATTCGACAACTTTTCCCTGTTTCATCATCATGGCCAGTTTAGGCATGACTACCTTGGTTGCCATATCTATTATATCTCCTTGTCGATTAAAAAACGTTCGGCGTTCAGCGTAAGCCTAACCCTTACACCCTCCACTTTGCACTTTGTATTCTGCACTTTGTATTTTGAAATTTTTATTTATTATCTCCCCATCACTTCCTTGACGGCCGCGGCGATTTTATCGGGATTGGGGAGGTAGGCCGCTTCGACATAGCCGCCGGGAATCGGGTAGTTGGGAGAACAGACCCGTTTTATGGGTGCGTCCAGTAGATCAAAGGCCTTTTCCATGACCTGGAATCCCAGTTCGGCGGCGAACCCGCAACGCTCGGTATCTTCGTCGGCGATGACCAGCCGTCCGGTTTTTTCGACGGATTTTAAGATCGTGTTCAGGTCAAGAGGTTCATAGGATCTCGGGTCGATCACCTCGACACTGATCTGGCCTTCCAAATCAGCGGCCACCTTCAAGGCATAGTGGACCATCATCCCGGCGGCCACCACGGTCACATCCGACCCCTCTTTCTTTACGTCGGCCACCCCGAAAGGAATGGTATATTCTCCGTCCGGGACTTCTCCGGCCGAAAAGGACAAGGCCTTGTGCCATAAAAAGAAGACAGGATTATTGTCCCGTATGGCTGTTTTTAAAAGTCCTTTGGCGTCGTAGGGTGTGGAAGGGAAGACGACCTTGATCCCCGGAAAGTGTAAAAGGGGGGCCAGCGGGGTTTTGGAGTGCTCGTTGGCCAGTTTCAATCCACCGCCGACCGCGCCCAGGAAGGTCACGGGCATGGTAACCTTGCCGCCGTGCAGAAAATGCCACTGGGGGGCTTTGAGAAATATTTCGTCTCCGGCCACAAATATAAAATCAGCGAACATGAGATCCACCACCGGCCGGTAACCGCAGAGGGCCGCCCCGATTCCGGCTCCGGCTACCCCGGTTTCGGAAATGGGGGTGTCCAGTATGCGGTCGGCACCGAACTTCTCATAAAACCCGGTATACGCCCTGGCGATTCCTCCACTGCGAACACTCTCACCGACAATGAATACCTTTTCGTCCCGTTCCATTTCCTCGGACAACGCTTCAGACATAGCCTGACCATATAATTTTTCAGCCATTTTTCCTCCTTATCTCGCGTAGAGCAATTCTTCAAATATGGAAGGATCGGTGTTCGGACTCTCATCGACAAACTTTTCCGCCGCTTCAACCTCGGCATCGGCCTCGGCCTGAATACGAACCACATCCTCTTCGGTGAGCACCCCTTGTTCCATTAACTTTTGACGGCAAATCTTGATCGGATCCCGGGTTTCCCGCAGACGATTGATTTCTTCCGCCGGCCGAATATCGGCGCCGGAAAAATCCTGCACTCCAACACTGTGGGGACAGAAGCGTTCACATTTGGCCTCGATCATTGAAGCGCCCTTTCCCTGCCGGGCCCGCTCCACGGCCACTTGAACCACCTCAGCCACGGCAATGACATCCTGCCCGTCAACCACCACCCCGGGCATCCCGTACCCCTGGGCCAGGTCGGCGATATCCGGCACCGGATGGGAGTCCTTGACCGGCACATACATACCCATTCCATTATTTTCACAAACGAAAACCACCGGAAGTTTCCAATTGTTCACCATTAGAGAACATTCATGAAAGGTCCCGCGGTTGGAGGTCCCGTCGCCGAAACAACACATGGCGATTTGTCCTCGGCCGTTTTTTTTGGCCGCCAAGCCATAACCCACGGTAACCGGAAACCCGGACCCGATCGTTCCGGCAGCTCCCATATGTCCGTATTCAGGGGCCACACTATGGAATGAGGAAATTCCCCGGCACATCCCGGTGTCCTTGCCGCCATGTTCGGCCATGAAGTATTTCGGGTCAATCCCTTTACTGATCATGTGGGGCAGGCCGTGTCCACGAATGTGCCCCCACAGATAATCGTCCTTGCGTAAAAAGCTGCAGGCGCCCACGCCAGGGGCCTCCCCGCCATCAGCCGGATGGTAAAAACCCAGCAGCTTCCCTTCCCCTAATCTCCGGACAAAAGCCCGATCAAAAGCCCTGGTCCTTATCAGATTGGTATAAAGGGTAATAAGATTTTCTTTCGTTAAAGTCATGTTTTACCTCCTTTTTCTCATTAACAGGTTTTAGAAAAAGCCTCATTCCTCGAAGTTTCGGGCGCCTTGGACATTATTGAGCAGCCTGAATAAAATATTTTCTCCTCATCATGTTATGATGTTATTTCCTCGTGAAACAGATGGCAGCGGCAGCCGCTGTCCACCGCCTTTTCAATGTCCACCACCCACGGACCTGTAGGGTTGATGCGAACCGACCACCGTTCTCCCGAATGTATACTGATTTCCCTCTCACCGTCAAGGGCGATCATAGCCGGATTACTTAGGATAGGTATTTCTTCTTGGGGACCGAATTTTTTATAGGAATCGATAGATACCCAGCAAATCTGACCGGGGGCGATAGGGGATTTAACCCGATTTTTTCCGTTTCCCAAAACCAGATGTAAACCAAATCCACTGTGAAGGGGCAAGGGACAAACGTACCCCCCCAGCGATGAAAAGCCGATGGCTGAGGGCCGGGATCGGGCTAGGAATATCTCCTTTACCTTGTCCACGTCCCAGACAGCACGAACCCCGGTAAAGAGATCGTCGGTAATAACCACATCAACCAGAGCCACATCCACAGGTGCCCCGTCCCGGAGGATCTCCAAAATGGGTGCTCGGAAACCAACCTCCGTTATGTTGACCTGACCGGCAGCCACCAATCCCGCCGCCAGACCGGCTACGGTGCCTTCTACCATATAGGGGAATACATTATTAGTCCCGCAGGATATGGGAACCAGAGGGATGTCGCCGCAGGTCTTGGCCACCACCCGATTAGTACCGTCTCCGCCAAGGGTGATCAGACAGCCCACTCCCAATTCCAACATAAGGGCAGCGGCCACCGAAGAATCCTCTTGGCTCCCGCAGGCTTTCATATCCAGCAACGAGACCTGGAGTGACAGGTCAAGATCTTCCGAAGCCCTGATTCCCAGACCGGCAAAATCAGGCATGACAAAAACCTGTTCAATTTCAACCTCGTCCAGGGCCTTGAGAACTCTGCGGAGGATGTTAATCTTCTCCTGATTGTCGAAGACCGAACCATGGGCCACCAAACGGCGGATGTCCCGGCCCGAAGCTGGATTGGCTATGATTCCTACGGATTTGGACAATGTATTACCTATAGAAGATCCATTTAACGATATTTGAACTAGTTGTTTCGAGTTACGGGTTACGAGTTTATTGAGTAAGCAGTTCAATTTTTTACCCGCAACATGCAACCCGTAACAATACAATAAGTATAAAACAAATTCTCAGTTGATATTTTCTGAGAATCTAATGTTGGGGAACGGCCTCAACTAAAATACATTCCCCCGCAGACATTTAGGGCCTGTCCGGTAATTTCTTTAGCTTCCTCTGAGGCCAGAAAGACCACGGCCTTCCCGATATCCTCCGGGGTCTGATACGTTTTAAAAGGGATCGAGGTCTGGACTACCATGTCCAGGGCCTCTTTGGGGTTGACACCGGTGTCAGCGAACATCGGGTGAGCTTTGGCCAGAACTTCGGCCCCTCTTTCCCATATGGGCGTATAGATGATGCCGGGGCAGACCGCGTTCACATTAACGTGATGAGGTGCCATCTGCAGGGCCATGCTTTGGGTAAAATTGATTACGGCGGCTTTGCTTGCATGATAGGCCGGCAGCAATTGGGATCCCTTTCTGCCGGCAATTGATGAAATATTGATGATCCGGCCCTGGTTCTTCCTGCGAAAAAGAGGAGCCACGGCTCGGTTACACAGAAACACGCCCCTCATATTCACGGCAAAGGTCTCGTCCCACTGTTCCACCGGCAGCGCTTCGATATCGAGACTGACGGCTTCCCGGTTTGCATACCCGGAGATCCCGGCACAACAGATAAGAATATCAAGGTCACCCATCTCTTTGACTGTTTGATCCACCAGGTTTTTGACGTCGTCTTCCTGGCTGACATCCGTCTTGACAGACAGAGCCCTGGACCCTTTCTCCCGGACTTTCGTCGCCACGGCATCGGCCAGTTTCTGGTCTATGTCGCTGACTACCACATCGGCACCTTCCTGGGCCAGACAGAGGCAAATTCCTTCACCCAATCCACCTCCGCCGCCGGTCACAATGGCGATTTTGCCCTTTAACTTCATAAAACACCTCCCCTTGATCCAATCCAATATTTGGTATTGAGAGCCAATTACTCAAATTCTGAATTAACCACAAATCTACTTGAAAAGTTGAGACTAACTTAATAAGATTATAATTATGATATAATAGTCTCGCCATTTTTTTTATTCAAGAAAATTTTATTATTTGAACCTTCGTGGCAAGAGAGAATCCGGATCAAATGTTTGGGTATGAATTTCATTTAGAGCATGGCCTAAGAACGGATTGTCCGGCCTTTCGTCGGATGGTGCCGGGAAGTGGATTCGCCAAAATCTCTCCTTCTTTAAAATTTTACACAAAATATTTGACAATACCTTCATTATTATATTTGATAAACCCGTAAAAAGCTAAAAACCGACTTTTCAAGTGGCGGGAAATCCGGTCGCCAACGGGATCGGGTCTTGCCCTGCTATAGACGGGGTCTGTTGATGGACTTTTTCCGAGTCCATCCTATCCGGCAATAGAGCAAAAAGATTTTTTTCACCTTTTCAATTAATCCGGTTTCCGGTGTATTGTTTTTAAAAAAGGAGGCTGTTTTGGCAGAGAAAGAATATCGCCAACATCGATTTCAACGCCCGTCGGGTGCTACCGAAATCCTTTTAGTTCGCCATGGTGAATCGCGACCGGCACGATCTGATAAGCCATTTCCGCTGGTTGATGGGCACGGTGATCCGGAACTTGGAACAGTGGGGAGGGAACAAGCGGTCCGTGTTGGTGAAAGATTGCGGCATCTTCCAATCGACGCCGTTTATGTGACCAAACTCAAACGCACGCAAGAAACGGCGGCTCCACTCTGTGAGCATCTGGGCATTGAACCGATCATTGAGCCCAACCTACATGAGGTATCCCTCGGCGATTGGGAAGGAGGAATCTTCCGAATCAAAGCAGCGGAGAATGACCCAATATTTATTCGGCTGAGACAAGAGGAGCGCTGGGATGTTATCCCCGGCGCTGAACCCTTAGACATTTTTCATGAACGCATCAACCGGGGTTTGAACAATATTGCGGTTAATCATCCTAACCAGTTGGTGGTGGCTGTGGTTCATGGCGGTGTGATTGGGCACATCCTGGCCCAGGCGACAGGTGCCCGTCCCTTCGCTTTCATTAATGCTGACAATGGTTCCATCAGCCACATCGTCATTCATAATGGTATTGTTACGGTGCGCCGGTTTAATGACGCTTCGCATTTACCTGAACCGTAGTTTAAAAACGCCGGCTGCTGACTTGATGGTTAGGGTGTATTATCTCCCACTTTGAACGAGCTGTCCCAATTAACCAAAAGGAGTTCGTATGGAAGACCGGTCTATCCCAACCAATGATGGATGAGATTACCGCCAAGTGGCTCTCCGGTGTGCTCAGTAAGTCGGGAATGTTGAAAAATAATTCCGTTCAAAGATTGAACTGGTAAAATCATCGGAGAAGGAAAAGGGTATGTGGGCACGCTGGCCCGATTGTCCCTCGAGTATGAACAGCCGGATAATACTCTACCAACGACCATGATTGCCAAGATCCCTACCCATGTGGCGAAAAGCAGATTGCTCTTGGAGGCCTTCTGGAATTATGAACGGGAAAACCGGGTGTATGAAGAGATCCTGCCGGATTTCCCCCTACGGACACCGCAATGCTACTATTCGGATTTTGACCGGGGAAAGGGGGAAAAATGGATGAACAAAGTCTATCGACGATATGCAAGTCTCCCGCAAGGCCTGGTCGGGCTTTACTTTCTTTATGCGGGTTTTCGGAACCTGCGAATGAAGAGACGATATATTCTTCTGCTGGAGGATATCAGTAATCTGGAACAACTCACCCAATTGGAGGGCTGCTCCTTTGAAGAGGCAATAATGGTCATGAAATCCCTGGGTATTGCGCACGCCGGCCTTTGGGAAAGTCCCCAGCTCCGGAAATACTGGCTTAAGGACCACAGTGATTTCAGCAACATGATGAGTTTTTTGTCGAACCGTTGGCAGCCCGTTATCCAAAAAACCTATCCGGGAAAGATCAGTCAAAAGATGCAGACAGTGTTTGACTGGATAAAGAAGAACAATAATCATCTGGACACCTACGCCAAAACCCGTCCCCATACCTTCATTCATGAAGACTTGCGTCTGGATAACCTCTTTTTTGACCGAGAAAATAATACGATCGTCGTTATTGATTGGCAGGGCTGCTGCCCGGGGATGGGTCTGTTCGATCCCTGTTTTTTCTTATTGAACAACTGCAAAAATCCTCTTACCAAAGAACAGGCTGAAGAGCTGATTGCGATATACCATCAGGGTCTGATTGAAGGGGGTGTCACCAATTACAGTCTCGATGATTGTATGACCGATTATCCTTTCGGTCTGCTTCTGGCAATACGTATCTGGTTGATTATCATCGGAGGGGTAGAGGTGGAAAAGGATCCTAATGCCATCAAATTGCTGGGAGTGCTTTTGGACCGGATGAAGCCTGTAGTTGAAGGGATCGACCTGACTGCGATTCATAAGTAAATTTGGGTTTTGATTTACAAATGAGAAACTTGCATCAAAAGAGACAATATTTTTCAATGAGTTGACTGCTAACCTTGAACCGGCAGAAAGGATTGGGATTCAAACGATATCATTTGTTGATCCCCTTCAATGTGAAAGGCAATTAAAGATTTTTAACTATGTTGAAGTCCTACCCAACCGGATAAAACATCCGAAAGGAGATTCGGAAATACCATGGGTAATTTTAACTTCTGGCAAAGATGGCTGCTTTTCGTTGGCATCCTCGTTTCTCTTTTCGGCCTTTTCATCTCCTTTTTCAGTGGAACGGCCCTGTTTGCCCTGTTTGACAATCTAATCAACCCTGTATTCTGGGGAACCGGCACCCTTCCGGGTGAGGCCAGGGAATTTCAAAAATGGATTTATGGCACCTGGGGGGCAACGGTGGCCGGATGGGGAATCTTCATTATTTTTATAGCCCGATATCCCTTTAAGAAAAAAGAGAAATGGTCCCGGCATTGTTTGTGGTCCGGCCTCTTACTCTGGTTCATCGTTGATACCGGGTATTCAGCCTATTTCAGAGTCTATATAAATGTCATCCTGAACACCCTTTTATTTCTCGCTGTGTTGTTGCCAATTTTTTTCACCAGGAAACATTTTACTTCCCTTTGACATTTTTCTACATTGCCTAATAGGACCGAATCAGGCCATGCCCTATTTCTGGCCCAACTGTCATCCCGCTGAATTTCATCGTGCAACCTGATCAGGACGGTGTCAATTTATTTTCCAATATCGAGGTCCGTAAGCCCAGCTCTATACATTCCAAGGAGATTATCCTCAGGTAAAAATCCCTCAATAAGCCATTGGAGCCATTCATCCAGGATCATCAACGCTTCTTCACTCAGGCAATGCGGAGTCCATTGATAGGATTGATCGAAAAGCGGAAAAGGCTGGAGATGGTCGAGCCGAAGAATGGATTCTTCCGTAGGCCCTCTTATAGGGAGTCTGTCATACAAATACTGGGGATATTCACACCTTCGGACCCTCCGGACAAACTCTTCATTAAATCCGGCTCGCCTCCCATCAAAGACAGCCCCGTAAAAAGGGGCCACCAACATAGCCGGTAAGGTCTGCCATCTGGGGGATCCTTTGGTAATTGCTTTGGGGATCTCCGGTCCACCAATACTTACCACCAATAGGGGGCGCTTTTTAGCTTTGTATACACTTAATACCTCCCCTTCAAAAAGAGGCAGAGCAGCAACAGGCAAACGAGGGAGTTTAGGATACTTCACAGCCTTTAAAGGCTCAAGCCTATAATCCATTCGTTCATGGTTGGTGGGGTCTGATCGGCCAATGGGGGTGAGCACCATGGGCACTTGGGAAACATGGGGTAAGAACCCTCTAATCAATCGCCCCCTCTTTAAACCAGGAGTTTCATCTATCTCCCACCAAGGGTCAACATAAGTTTGGATGGTATCCTCAGGATACATCAGGCACCATTCGAGCAGGGGATTTCCAAATATCTTCCGAGAAAGATATTTCCCCCTCCTGTTCTTTAACGGGGTCTCCTGCCAGGCTGTCCAGCCACTTCACTCCTTCAAAGAAAACGTCGTCATAGCGGGGCGGTTCGGAATATTTAATTTGCGCCTTTTGTAATTTTTTTTCTGCCAACTTAGCCTGAATTTGCTCTTTAAAGGCCTTCATATCCGCCTTCCTTTTCTTTGTTGAGGGGGTTCGATAAAGTTCCACAACATCGGAAACTTTGCTTAAAACCTCGGGGTGCTCCTCTTCTTCAAAGGTCTCTATTTTAAAAAATAATTGTTCGCCGGGTGCAGCCTCCAGCATTGGCTTGGTCCGATAGACATGATGGAGTAAGCTGGTAGTATCGTCTCCAAATAAATGAATTAATCTTTTAATGGTGAGTGTTAAAATTAGAGGGAGTTCACGATCAAGCTGCTCAAACAGATCTTCATCAACTAAAGAAAACCTTTTTATATCCTCTTCCAATTTGGGAGAGGATATGCTTCTTTCTTGGGCACCAACTTCTTGGACAACTGGGGCAATTCGATTAAAAACATCGGGGGACCATGGTCCAAAATGATGGAAACGCCAAGGGATCCCTGTAAACGTCTCCCCACTGTGCTTTTCAGCAAAAGCCAAGTCCGCCAAATAAACGTATTTGACCAGATGAATCGGCCCTACCTCCCGATTGCCGTAATCTTCCTGCCCTTCTGCTGCGAGGATATATTTTAATAAAAGATCAACTTTGTTGTTATCCATTTTTCTAATTCCTTCTAATGAAACCCCTGTTTTTTATTGTAAAAATAGACGGTTAATGATTTTGGGGCTTCTTTGAAAAACCAAGTGGTAATTCACCCTCTTCGGTGTGTCCGACTCCTTAGAAGCTATATTTTTTCCTTGACATCCTCTATAATTTTAGTAACCTGAAACTAATCCAAATTTTTGGAGGTGGATGGCCCGTGTAGGGCTAGCGTGAAAGGCCGGGTATATCCCGGTTTTTCATTTTATAAACACCTTCCCAAACCCTTCAATTCGTCCTTGGAAATAATGTCTATTATATTTCTCCTTGATAATTTCGCAAATTTTTCCGCCAAATAACTCTTCTTTAACTTCTTGGACCCTATTATTCTCGATTAAAATTTCCTGTTTCAAAGGATGGGCGAGTAGATCGGCGAGTTGTAATCCTGCTATATTGGCCTGTTTCTGTTTGATTTTGATTTCTTTGCTTGTCAAAACATTTTGAAAGAAAGGAGGCCGTCTAAACTGAGTACCGCTTTCATAAATATTGAAATAAGCTTCTTTAAGTTGCTTATCTTCCGATCCACCTCTACTTTCAGCTAATACATCGCCCTTGGCATTGTTAAAATGTAAAAATCCACAATAGCGCTCAAGCATAGCCCCAAGGCAATAATGGTAAGGGTGAAAAGCAAATTCCTGATATCGCTCAACATGGGCCTTTTTATCAATTACAACGGTAATGACCGTATAATCCATCTCCCTTAGGAAGGTCAAAAAATCTCCATTAAATCTTTTTCCTTTTCCGGTTGCCTAAGCCGCCAAAATGCACCCCGTTTATTTATGATCTCCGCTCTGTGTAAAATTAAGGGTTCGTCAGGATTATGAGGAAAATGCATTTGCTTAAGTTCTTCAAGCTTAGAATGGAATTGAAGCCTATATTTTTCTGAATCAATTACACAACCGGTCAAGCCGAGATACCGCTTGTCGCCTTTTTCCAGTTCAGGGAAATGGGGGAAAGGGAATTCAACGGTTTTTCCTTCACCTGATATTCGTAATTTTTTAAATTCCTTTTTTCCATAAGAATGGTCTCCTGATTCATCTATGTAAAGTCTGTAGGTTCGGGACAAGTTTTATTTCCTCTTCTCTAACATTAATTATCTTGAACCAACCGTCTGCCCCACTTCCCTATTGCCGGAATCTTCATCCCCTGCGACTCGAATAAAAATTTCAACAACAGGTTAACTTTATTGATATCCACTTTTTCCCCCTCGCCTAAATTCGTTACTTCTTCTTTTAGACTGTATATGAACCTGTTAGCACCTACCTTTGCGGTTAGCAAGTAGATAAGGAAAAACGAAATAGTCGGGTAATTTACAAACTGGAGAAGTAAACTCTCCAGCGATTCGACAAGACTTTACTTAAAAAATTCAATTTAACTAAATTACGTTTTAAAAATATCTCCTTATATCTTCTGTTGACAAGGGGCCAAATCGGTTGTCCCAAGATCTTTTCGCTTTTTGGAACGTCTCCCATTCAATATTTCTTTTTGCTTTAATATTCGAATCATTTTCCTTTGGTCTGCGACCGTACTCATCAATCCCCCAAGCTGTCCCATCTTTGTAACCTATAAGTGTTTCTGTAGTAAAGGAAACCTTTCGAGGGTCTGGCATCAAAAAAAATCGGTCACCGAGCTTATTCCACATTGTAGTTTTAAGGTATCTTTCAGGATATAGCCAATCTTTTTCCGCTGCCGCAACGTAACGCTTTGCCCGTTTTTTTAAAATATAATTGATCGAACGCACATAATCTTCGGAAATTTTTCGTCCAGTTTGAACTGTACGAATGTCGAAAATTGTTTCTGCAAAATATCTCGGATTTTCCCGTAATCGGAGTGGATTAATCCATGGATTTCGAACATATTCCAGGTTAGTGATAACCAGACAACGGTTTATGTTCAAAGGAAAAATCGTATGCGTGCCGATAAATTCGATGGGTGCATCAAAAGGGTATCGGCATTGTTTCGCAAGTGGGAATAACATCTTGTTATAAGTAGTTACGGGATGGTCGGAAATTATAAACTTCGTTGGTGATTGGTCACAATGAAGAACTTCCCAAATTCCCTCCATCCAGATCGTAATGTGATATTGCCACAGTTGACCCATTAAGTTAAGTGCCATTTGATGCGAACTATTCTGGGCTGCTTTCTTAATGAAATCTAGACCTTTGGGTGTTCGTAGTTTTTGTGCATCTAAAAATCTCAATATATCATTAATAGCCTTCTCAGCCTTTTCACTGATGACGTAATCAGAAAAAAAATCTACTGCGGCAGCACCGAGTTGATCTATCATCCCAAAGAACCGTTTTTCAATAACGTCAGCCGCCTTATCCCCAAAAAAAAGGGTATATAGATGTTTCTGAGCAAAACAATTTCTAGGACCCAGCCTACGAATATCGTGCCGGAAATGAAACCTTCCCCCCGGTTGGTCGCTACGCTCGGGTTTTAAATCCAGGTAATAGAATTTTTGTTCTTTAAGACTTTGGCAGAGAAACCGCTTCTGATACCACTGAGGGATATAATGATTGATCTCTGTGAAAGCCATTTGCTCCTAATAGTTACCTCTTAACGTCTTAAATTGGCGGGAGCAGATAGATTGCTTAATAATTTCTTTTCCATAGTAAATTTATTTAATCTTTAATTTTTTCATATCCAGGTTATTCCTCAGCAGCTTTAAGATATTCGAATGGTTCTGGCTCGTAGCTCGTCGAATTCTTTTCTCTGCTGGTTTGGAAGGCGTCTGGCCAGCAACCCTGGGCGTTAATGATGTTATCAATCTCTGACATAAGAAGATGATTTCGTTTAAAGCGACGACGATTTTCTGGTAATGTTCGATGTTTTTCTTTGGTAAGCCGACGACCTTTGCGATCCTTGAGCCATTTCTGCCAGACCAGGACGTGCCAACTTGAAAGTTTCAAACGTTCACTGGAATACCTCTAAAGTCTTCCTAAATTACTTTATCTATGAAGATAGAATCAGGTCTGCTGTTGTCTCCTAACCCTAAGTCGGAATATTATGTTGAACGACTTTTTATTAAATCCTTTTAAACCAATCAGGATCGATATCCACACTTTCAATCATCTCGGTTTTAATTCCAAGATGTAACTCCTTAAGCTTGTCTGCAAGTTGATCCCCGTCCATGAGATCTATCGGAGTGGCACCATCCCTTTTTGCTTCCTTCGCAGCGTCTCTGGTAAATGTACCTGTTGTGACAAAAAGACCCTTATCAGCTCTTCCAATTAGAGCCCCTCGAAAATCCCGGATTGCTCCAGAGGAGACAGTTCCTTGGTACTTCTTGCATTGGAAGAGGACATGAAAGCTAAGCAACCCACCGATTCTGATGATTCCCTTTCCATCAATTCCCCCATCTCCACTTCTACCGGTTACCTCCACCTGAACAAATCCAGACTCTCGTAAAAGACGTTTAATTAACCGCTCAAAAGCATCTGGAGATAATTCCTTTGTTAGAACATGATGGAGCTTGCCCCGCCATGTTTCCTGTTCTCCAGGCATTTCATCTTCAGTTTGTTCTATTGCCTTATGTTCTTGACGTTCTTCCTTGATTATATCTCGAACTTTTTTGATAACATCTTGAGGATTAACTGTTTTGACTTCTCGTTTATCAGGAACTATTACCCAGACACCCCTTTCAGAATTATCAATTATTCCATATCTCTTAAGGTACGTGCGAGCCCATGCAAGACGATACTCAATTTCCGTTTGACTACTCTTTTCAGGATCGTGAGGAACTGATAGAACATTTTCCGGGATATCGAGAGATTAGGAAACCTTTGTCAAAATTTCTTCAATTGAACCCGACCCTCCAAGTTCTTGAAGGGCTCCCAGAAGGGGGTTCATTAACTCGTGATATTTAGGCATTTGGTCATGTTTCGCCAAGGATTTTCCTTTCCTTAGGGGATCCTAATTTTGATGGGGTTTATTTTTCACTATGAGGCTATTATAAATTTATTAAAGTTAACAATATATCGGGCCATTACTTCTCCTGAAGTTATTTCCTGAGTTGCCTTACAAAGAAACCTTCCCCCCACATCAAAAAACAAAAACCCTATCTTCTTTTTCAAAAAATAGGGGTTTGTCTGATTGTTTTATGAACCAGCCTCTCGTTAACGGTTGACGGTTATAAGTAAGGAGCTTTTTAGATGACAATATAAAACATATCCATCAGTTAAATCAATCTCAAACTTAAAGAATGCATCCAGCGGCAATAAAAAAGGAGATGATTGTTTCAAATTTCAGGTCTGTTTTTCCTTCAGATTAAAAGGGTACTTTTGGTTTCCTGGATGCGGGGGTATGACCGGCAGAAGGTTTGGAATAATAATTAAGAGGGGTGATAAGCTAAAGGGCAGCCGTTTTGGAAGTGGTTTTTGAGAAGCTGAAAAACTGAGGGATTTGTTATTATGATACCGGTTTAATTTCTTTTTTTAATAGAATAAAAATTGCTCCCTGGTGGCGGAGATGGCCGGCGGCTGTTTCCGCTTCCTGTCCACCGCCCCAAAAGAGATCCACCCGGGAAGGACCTTTGATGGCCCCACCGCTGTCTTGAATGCAGACCCAGCGTCCGAAAGGAACCCAATAGCGGATTTGATCCTGATTATCCAGTTGCGGTTTCCATCCTTCCAACCAAGCCAAACCCGCCGGCGGGAAAAACTTAAAATCGGCGGCCACCGATCGCCCTGGAGTAAGAGGTAAGCCCAGACTGCCGAAAGGTCCTCCCTCGACCTCCTGGAAAAAAACGTAACTGGGATTTAAATTTAATATGGCTGCTTGCTCCTCCGGATGATTTTTAAGGTAGGTATAAATGGTCTGGAGTGAAAGGTCTTCAGGTTTAATCACCCCTTTGCGAATCAGTTCCCGGCCAATGGGATAATAGGGGTGACCATTGGTGGCCTGGTAACCCAACTTAACTATAGAACCGTCTTCGAGAAGAACCTGGCCGGATCCCTGGATCTGCATAAAAAAAAGTTTGATGGGATCATCCACCCAAAGAATTTCCAGATTTTTTCCTTCCAGACGGTTCTCGCTGTCAATTTCTTCCCGGGTAAAATAGGGAAGAACCTGGTTTTCTTCGATCCTGGCCTTCAATTTTTGACCTTGATATTTTTTAGAAAATTTTCCCAGGTCTATAATGTAAAGATCATCGGGCATGCGGTAAACCGGGTATTGAAACCGGGGAGAAGGATTGCGGCTGCCCTGGAGAGTGGGTTCATAGTACCCGGTGAGCAGAAGGGGCAAGGGGGTGTTGTTTTGGACGGCTCGATAGAGGTTGAAATGGGTTTTGATCTGCTGTAACCGGGATTCGTTATCCGGATTCGTTTTTATAATCTCAAGAAAAAGGGTTAAGCTTTCCAGAATCTCTTTATTGGAAATTTCCCAAGATTCCAGAACAAATTTTTTATCCCCAGGTCGATTTTTCAGATAAGTCAAACTCTGAATAACTGCCTGCTCCAGACTAACCTGGTCCAAATCATCTTCCCAACCGGGCCAATCGCCTTCGGAAACCAACTGGAATTGGACGGGTTCTTTTCCCGGTAAGGGCTTTTGAATGAAAAAGGAGCAGGAACTGAGGAGGGTAAGTAAAAAGAATATTCCTATTTTTGTAAAAGGCTTAATAATCATAGTGAGTTTTTGGCAATAAGTTATTTGATAAACAGCTAATGTGTTACAAATTTTCAAATCTGTTTTTTAAGCCTCGGTCTTTGATTCTCGGACATTAAAACGGTTCATGGCCGTTGAGATTCCCTGGTCAAGGATAACCTCAATCGCTTCGCAGGCCCGTTCAATCACGTTGGGCAGTTCTTTTTTCTCCTCGGCTAAAAAGGGTTCCAGCACATAAGCTTCCGGTGGAATTCTTTCCGGGGGACGGCCTATTCCTAAGCGTATCCGAATAAATTCCCGGGTCTGTATATGGTCAAATATGGACAAGAGGCCTTTATGCCCGGCGGCCCCACCTTTGTTCGATAGGCGCATACGGGTCCAGGGAAGGTCAAGATCGTCATGGATGACCATCAGACTATCAGGGGAGATCTGAAAATATCGCAGAAGAGAGCCGACAGCCGAACCGCTCAGGTTCATATAAGTCAAAGGGGTTAGAAGAATGACCTTTTTTCGAAGTATTTCTCCTAACCCGTAATGACTTTCAAATTTTCGTTTTTCTATTGAGATTTGATGACGGCGGGCCAATGCCTGAAGGGTCAAAAAACCCATATTATGGCGTGTGTTTTGATATTTTTTACCCGGGTTCCCTAAGCCGACAATCAGGTACACCGGGAAGGTTACCCCTCTGCCTCGGTTTTGGCCTTGCCTTTTTTAGCGGCTACTTCCACTTCGGCTCCCTCAGCGGGTTCCTCGGTCGCCGGTTTTTCTTCTATAGGCGGAACCACGGTTATCAGGGTGAGATGGGCATCTGAGAGGATACGAATCCCTTCGGGCAATTGAATATCCCCGGCATGGATGGAATCTCCGATATCCAAGGCACTCACATCCACTTCGAAATATTTTGGGATATTGGTTGGCAGACAGCGAATCTCCACATCGCGGGATATTTCCTGGAGGAGGCCTCCTTTTTCCACCCCGGCGGCCTTACCTATAATCTTCAGCCCGACGGTTACATCGATCTCCTTGAATAAGGAAACCTCATAAAAATCGAGATGGAGAATCTCCCGATCGACTGGGTTTTTTTGAAGCTCCTTAATCATGGCTGTCTTGATCGAATCCTGGCCATCCCCTTTGATGGTCAATTGGAAAAGGATATTTTCGCTGGTTTGTTTTTTTAAGGTTTTTTCTAAAGTGTTTTTAGCCACCTGAATAGGGATTGGTTCGGTCTCCGGTCCATAAAAAATGGCCGGGATAGTCCCTGTTCTCCGCAAAGTACGGGCGCCGCCTTTACCGGATGGTTTTCGAATAAAACCTTCTAAGGCTACCTGTTCCATAACTATATTAACTTCCTTTCCTTTTGCTTTTCTGATCGATATGCAAAAAACTTTATCGGCTTAGCTATTTGAAATAACTCTTCTCACCGCAAAGACGCAGAGGGCGCAAAGGAGAAAATATTTTGTTGATAGCCAGTGAGGGGCCGGCCATCAATAACCTTCTCTACCCTGTGGGTAATTTTTTGGCCGAAGGCCATAGTTGTATTATTCAATCCCGCCTCTCACGGGATTGAATAATAATGATTCTCTCTGCGCTCTTTGTGCCTTTGCGGTGAACAAAAACTAACTTTTCTAACACAAAAAATATAATAAAATAAAGTAGTTATACAGGGAGATCAAAAATATCCGTATGGGGATTTTTCATCAGCCTGTTAAACAAATAAGGAACTGACCGAGTCCTCGTCATGAATCCTTCGAATCGCCTCTCCCAGGAGAGGGGCCACGGACAGCACCTTGATCTTAGGGCAAGTGGTGGCCTTTCCCTGTAAGGGGATCGTATCGGTGACCACCAATTGATCCATAGGGGAATCCATAATCAGGTCCAAAGCCGGTCCGGAAAGCACCGGATGAGTGACGCAGGCAAATACCTTTTTTGCCCCCTGCTCGGATAAAGCCACGGCGGCTTTGGCCAGGGTGCCGGCAGTATCCACCATGTCATCCAAAAGGATGACACTGCAGCCTTTCACGTTGCCGACAATATTCATAACTTCAGAGGAGTTCGGACGGTCCCGGCGTTTATCGATAATGGCGATTTGGGCATTGAGCCTTTTGGCAAACGCCCTGGCCCGCTCCACCCCGCCTACATCAGGAGAGACAATCACGAGATTGTTATTAAAATTTCCCTTGATATAGTCCAGAAGTACCGGAGCGGCAAAAAGGTTGTCCACGGGAATATTAAAAAAACCTTGGATCTGTCCGGCATGAAGGTCCATGGTCAACACCCGCTTGGTCCCGGAGGCCGTAATCAAGTCCGCCACTAATTTGGCCGTGATAGGGACCCGGGGGGCGACCTTGCGATCCTGACGGGCATAGCCGTAATAGGGCATGACCGCGGTGATCCGTTGAGCCGAAGCCCTTCGGAGGGCATCCATGATGATTAATAGTTCCATCAGATTGTCATTGACCGGAGAACAGGTGGATTGCATGACAAAAACATCTTTGCCACGGACATTTTCACCAATCTCGACGAAGATCTCGCCGTCGCTGAATCTCCTGACCTGGATGGACCCCAGATCCATTTCAAGATAAGCACAGATTTTTTCCGCCAATTGGGGATTGGAATTGCCTGTAAAAAATTTTATCTGATTATCCATTGTTGTCGGCCACCATCCTGAATATTTTTTTGTATTTGACCTGAATTCCGCAATCCGCAATTAAAAATTGATTGGCTGGGGTGGGAGGATTCGAACCTCCGAATGCGGGTTCCAAAGACCCGTGTCTTACCGCTTGACGACACCCCAACAGTGATAACAAACGTTGATCGTTCGGAGTTCGTCGTTCATCGTTTCCAGATAATCTACCCCGGGGTATTCCGGTCGCTGAACGCTCACAAACCCCTGGCCAAAAAAACCTCTCCCCATCCTTGTTGTTTCAGATATAAGTAGGCGGCTTGGGCCGGTTTTTTTGTCTCCCAGATTCCAAACACAGTGGAACCGCTTCCGCTCATCAAAGCTTGAAAGCACCCCTGTTCCCGTAAGGCCGTTTTTATTTGATCGATTACGGGGAAGAAAGGCCTGATGATTTCTTCAAAATCGTTTTTCATCCAGTCTTTCCCGAGGAATTTGTTCTTGGCCTTTAACCTTTTAATGTTAATTGTTTTTTTCCCTTTTGTCAACGGGAATTTTACCTGACTATAAGCCCAGGAAGTAGAAATGGAAAATCCAGGGTAAACCAGGACATACCACCAGGAAGGCAAGGGCGGCCAGGGTTCGATCCGTTCTCCCCGGCCCAGGGCCAGGGCTGTTTTTTTAGATAAAAAGAAGGGGACATCCGATCCGATTTGAGCGGCCAGCACCCGCAAGCGATCCGGTTGAACCGGCGAACCTAACAATTGGTTTATACCGGTTAATGCAGCCGCGGCATCGCTGCTTCCCCCACCCAAGCCGCCTCCGATGGGGATCTTTTTTATTAAATGGACCGTGCAGGATAAAGGGCGGTTCAACTCCTTTTCCAGTAGATGGATTGATCGAAGAACCAGATTAGATTCGGTTTCCAGTTCCGGATGGTTTGGGCAATGGATTTTCGATCCTTTGCCTCCGATCTTGATCCGGAGGGTGTCGAATAACCGGATCGGCTGGATCAGAGACCGGATTTCGTGATAACCGTCAGCCCTTTTCCTTAGGATTTCCAGAAAAAGATTAACCTTGGCCGGTGCTTCGATTTTGATTACTTCGGATATGTTTTTCATAGGGTAAAGAATAAAAAAAAGGGGGCGATGAGATCGCCCCCTTTTTCAATAATAAACGATTTAGTCACCCAGGTGAAGGCTGACGAAGAGGTTCATACCTCCCCGTTTGATTCTAAAGAGAACATTGCCTCCTTTTTTGACGCTGCCGATCTGGGCGTTATAA
This sequence comes from uncultured delta proteobacterium, assembly GCA_963782435.1. Classification (GTDB taxonomy): domain Bacteria; phylum Desulfobacterota; class RBG-13-43-22; order RBG-13-43-22; family RBG-13-43-22; genus RBG-13-43-22. The sequence continues at coordinate 30,909 of CAWAKF010000018.1, read as the reverse complement.
GTCTTAAGGTCCCTGACCGGTTTTCGGTTAACCTCTTTTATTAAATCACCCTCTTGAATACCTGCTTCCTCAGCCGGGCTCCCTTCCTGAACCTGAATAATAAGGATCCCCGGCTCATAATCCATTCTGAAACGTCGAGCCAGATCAGGGGTGAACTCCCTGACGGATAGTCCCAGACTTTCCTTTGTTTGTGAAGGACCGGCGGCTAATTGTTTGTCATTTAATTCCTGGACCTGGACATTGAATGTTTGAGGCTTGCCGTCCCGTAAGATCTTGACTTCAACCGTTTTTCCTACCGGAACCGCCGCTACCAGTCTCGGAAGTTCATTCATTTCCTTGATGGCTTTTCCATTAAATTCAATGATGATATCCCCTGGTTTGATACCCACCTTGTCCGCCGGACTCCCGGGCGTAACATCTCCGACCAGGGCTCCGGATTCATCCTTGAGGTTAAAGGATTTAGCCAGGTCCGGGGTTACCTTTTGGATCATGACACCCAACCAGCCACGGGTGACTTTCCCTTTATCTTTTAATTGTGAAATGAGTTCTTTGGCCGTATTGATTGGGATGGCGAATCCGATCCCCTGGCCACCGGCAAAAATAGCCGTGTTGATCCCGATCACCTCTCCTTTGAGGTTAAGTAAGGGGCCCCCGCTGTTTCCGGGATTGATGGAGGCGTCGGTTTGAATGAAATTGTCATAAGGACCCGCCCCGATTACCCGGCCTTTGGCACTGACAATACCGGCGGTAACCGTATGGTCCAGCCCAAAAGGATTGCCGATAGCCACGACCCAATCGCCGACCCGGAGTTCATCGGAATTTCCAAGTTTAATCATTTGAAGCCCTTTCCAGGATTTTATTTTAATCAAAGCCAGGTCAGTCTTGGCATCCCGGCCGATCACTTTGGCATCGAATTCCTTGTGATCGGTTAAGAGGACCTTGATTTCATCGGCATCCTCGACGACATGGTTGTTGGTTAGGATATAACCTTCCTCGTCGATAATGAACCCTGAACCCAGGCTTTTTTGTTTGTATTCTTTTTGTTGGGGAATATCCCCTCCAAAAAATCTATCAAAAAAATCATCCATGGGATTCCTCCGATCCTTAGGCCCCATGAAATAATCAAAGACACGGCCTCCCCCTCGGACCCTTTTGGTGGTACTGATATTGACTACCGCCGGAGAGGCCGCCTGGGCCAAATCGGCAAAAGAGGGATATCCCCCCACAGTTGGGGGTTCTGTTTTGGCTGAAAGAGGATGGGTCCAGTTCAGATTGGCGGCAATAATTAACCCGGCAATCACCGATACGAAAGAAACCCCAATCAGTGTCCACAAATAGCGGTGTTTTCTTAAATGGTCTGACATTCCAATGCCCTCCTAAAATATAATACAAAAATGCCCTTCAGCGTTAAGTCCTGCAATGCAGGATTCGCCGAAATTGTTTTTCATGTTTTATGCTGCCCGAGGCAATCGGGCCTTAAGGCCTAAGACAATAAAATGAGGTTATAAATTATTTAATTCCGATTTCAGCTTTTGAACTTTAGAATTCCGCATTCCCCTGCCGATTGCAGGATCCGAATTCCGAAATGTTTCACTTATGATGTCCGAATAAAGGCCATCCGCAAATCATATAACATGCCTTCCAGGAGTTTCCCCTCTTCTTCGGAGAGATTTCCCTGGGTTTTTTCTTTCAGCATGGCCAGGGTATCGATCGCATGTTTGGCCATGGGCAAATCTTTTTGTTTTTCCCCTGAAACCGGATGGGGGAATTCCCCCAAATGAAATAAGACCTCTGTACTCAAGGAGACAATAAAAGTGGAGAAATTGACCTCGGGCAGGGGGGGGTGAGGCGGAGATTCCTTCGGTTCTTGTTTTTCCTGAACTTTTTCCTGATTTTTCTCTGCCTGGCTGGCGGTTTCCCCACCTTCAGGTTCTTTTTCTGATTCTGAAAAAATTTTCCTGCGGTCCTTAAATACAAAGCCTTTTTCTTCATTCTCGGACATGGCCCGCTTCCCTCCTCGCTTTTCCTTTTTTGCTTCCTTTTTCAAGGGTTACAACTTTGTAGTATAATAAGGACGAATTGTAAAAAAATCAATATATCTTTATGAAAACGAACAAATTACTTTAGGCATCAATAAAATAATTCTTGTTCCCCTATATGGGCAGAAAATTGAAAAGGCGATTTTGACGCCCGGCGACCGGCATTTTGGGGGTTTACCCAAAGGGAATTATTAAGTTTATTGACACCAGGCAGGGGAAGAAGTTACAATATAACTTAATAAACAACTGGGCGCTTATTGAAAACAATGAATTTTTTTAGTGGATTAGGAAAAACACTGGTCTCCTTGGGCTTGATTCTGGTTGTGGTCGGCACGCTATTCCTTTTTTTGCCCAAGATTCCCTGGATCGGGAAATTGCCCGGGGATCTGTTTTATAAGGGAGAGAAGGTTTCTATCTATTTCCCGATCACTACCTGTCTTATCATCAGTATTCTTCTGACCCTTTTGTTTTCCCTTTTCAAACGATAAGGACCAACAACCCGTCACTCGCGCTTAGCTTTTATTGCCTTGACCATATCGGGAGATAATTCTGTTAATAATTTCCGAGGTGGAAATTGAGGGGACCAAATTCACCCTTCGCACCTCCCCGCCATAGGAAATTACCAGATCGGCCCCGATTATTTTATCTAAGGACCAGTCGGCCCCTTTAACCAGGACATCCGGTCTGATAGCTTCAATCAAATTGAAGGGGTCGGCTTCATCAAAGAGGACAATATAGTCAACACATTCCAGAGCGGCCAAGACCTCGGCCCGCTGCGCTTCCGATATTAATGGACGTGCCGGGTCCTTGATCTGCTGTATGGATCGATCGCTGTTCAAACCGACGATCAGGCAGTCTCCAAAGGTCCTAGCTTTCTCAAGGTAGCGGACATGGCCGACATGGAGGAGATCAAAACATCCATTGGTGAAAACAATTTTTTGTCCTTTTTTTTGGAGATCGCCGATTAACCCAATAATCCGCGATTGGGTTATAATTTTATTTTTCATTCCACTCCTACCCGGGCCAGAGTTAAAATAATAATTTCCCTGGCTCCGGATTTTTTTAAAACCCGGGCGCATTCGTTCACCGTTGCACCGGTAGTATAGACATCATCAACCAAAAGGAGGGATTTGTCCATTATTTCCTCCCGGTTGGTGACGGCGAAGGCCCCCCGGACGTTTCTCGCCCGTTCCGTATGGTCCAGTTGGACTTGGGGGATGGTATTTCTGATACGCCTGAGTGTGCCGGATAAGACCCTTTTGTCGTGGATTTTACCCAGGGTTTTACTGAGCAGAAGGGCTTGATTAAACCCCCTTTCCCGCAGCCGGACCGGATGAAGCGGGACCGGGATAATGGCCTCAAAGGATAAATCTTCAAGGTTTATTTTCCTCCAGAACCAACTTAAAGGGCCGGCCAGATTAACATCTCCATGATACTTAAACCGCTGGATGGCCTCGGCCAAAACCCCTTGATACAAAGCGGCTGCCCGTCCCCAATCAAAAGAACTCTTCTGTTGAAGGCAGTCGGCACATAAGTGCGAAGTTGATCCTTTGGGGAAAGGCCGGCCGCAACGGGGACAGTAGGGGGGGATCAGCCATTGAATGTCGTTTTCGCAGGCCGGGCATAATCCGGAAATTTCCCTGCCCGGCGTATGTAAAAAAGTCCGGCAAAAAGGGCACTTCGCCGGGAAGAAAAGGGAGATAAAGCCGGATCCCCAACAGGTCTTTATTACAGACGTTCTATGAGAGACAGGCCGAATTGGGAACATGAGACTTCATGGGCACCGGCCATTTGGCGGGCCAGATCATAGGTGACCAAACCTTCCGTGATAGTCTTTTCCATGGCGCTATAGATCAAGTCGGCTGCCTTCTGCCAGCCCACATGTTCCAAGAGAAGGGCCCCGGAAAGGATCAAAGACCCGGGGTTGACCTTATCCAGGCCGGCATATTGAGGGGCCGAGCCGTGTGTGGCCTCAAAGACGGCACAATGATCACCCAGGTTGGCCCCGGGGGCCATACCCAACCCCCCGACCTGGGCAGCCAGGGCATCGGAAAGATAATCCCCGTTAAGATTACCGGTGGCAATAACCGAGTACTCGGCCGGTCTCAACAGGACCTGTTGGAACATCATGTCGGCAATCCGGTCTTTGATGATGACTTTTTTTAGGGGGTTAAAATCAGGCGGTTGTTGGTTGAGTTGCGCTTCGGTTATTGTTTCATCGAGAAATTCTTCCAGAGCCAATTCATATCCCCAAGTACGGAAGGCCCCTTCGGTAAATTTCATGATGTTGCCCTTATGGACCAACGTAACGCTTGGTTTTTGGCGGCGCAAGGCATATTCGATGGCCCGGCGGACCAGGCGTTGAGTTCCCGAACGACTCATTGGTTTGATTCCGATTCCGGAGGCAGGGTTTATTCTCTTTCCGGTCTTTTTTTCGATCCATTCGCTGAGTTCGATGGCCTCAGCGCTTTCCGCCGGCCATTCAATGCCGGAATAGACATCTTCGGTATTTTCTCTGAAGATGACCATGTCTACCAATTCGGGATGACGCATTGGGCTGGGGACCCCGGAAAAATAGCGGACCGGTCGGAGACAGACATAAAGATCCAGAACCTGTCTGATCTGGACATTAAGACTTCGGACTCCCTGGCCTATCGGGGTGGTCAATGGCCCTTTCAAAGCCAACCCGAATCGAAGAATGGTTTCAAGGGTTTGGTCCGGCAGCCACCTGCCGGTTTGAGAAAAAGCCTTTTCTCCGGCCAGGACCTCCAGCCACTCCAAACACCTTTGCTCCCCATAGGCTTTTTGGACGGCGGCCTCTAAGACCGGTTTGGTGGCCCGCCAGATATCCGGGCCGGTTCCATCCCCTTCGATAAATGGGATAATGATGTGGTCGGGGTTGTCGGTTCTCCAAAAGGGCATTCGAAAGACCTCAATATCAATTGATAATTCCGGAACATACCAAAAATTAAGAATCTAAGCAAATTAAAAAGAAATTCTCTCGAAAAAACAACTGGTGGTAAATTTAAACCCCGATAGGAATTTTCCTCTATTGCTTTTAATGGGGCCTTTACGAGTTCAAAAAACTACAGGTATTTTTGATTAGACCTTTTCCATTGTCCGTGCCGATTAAAATTGATAAAAATATCTTGACATTATATAAAATAGATAATAGAATCAAAAATTTATAACTTTTTAGGAAGACCGCTGATGTTTGAATCCTTAACCGAGCGTTTAAACCTGACTTTTAAAAAACTGAAAGGCCAGGGTAAATTAAGCGAAACCAATATGAAGGACGGGCTTCGAGAGGTCCGGTTGGCTTTGCTCGAGGCCGATGTCCACTACAAAGTTGCCAAGGAATTTATCGACCACGTTAGAGATAGAGCTTTGGGGCAGGAAGTCCTGTCCAGTCTCACTCCGGCCCAGCAGGTAATTAAGATTGTTCAGGAAGAGCTGACCGATCTCATGGGCGGGGCCAGGCAGGATCTCAATCTGGCCGGACGTGCTCCGGTTGCCATTATGTTGGCCGGCCTTCAAGGTTCCGGAAAAACCACCACGGCTGGAAAACTGGCCTTATATCTAAAAGAAAAAAATTTTCGACCGGGTCTGGTTCCTGCCGATGTCTATCGTCCGGCCGCTATTGCCCAACTGCACAAGGTGGGTGAACAGGCCGGCGTTGAAGTCTATCCTTCCGACCCCAAGAATAATCCGGTGGAGATTTGTATTTCGGCTCTGGAATGGGGGAAGCAAAACGGTTTAAACCCCCTGATTTTGGATACTGCCGGTCGTTTGCATATCGACCAGACTTTGATGGAGGAACTTAAAAAGATCAAGGAACGGGTCCGGCCCAATGAAATCCTTTTGGTGGCCGATGCCATGACCGGGCAGGACGCCGTCAATGTGGCCCAAAAATTCAATGAATGGCTGGAATTGTCGGGTATCATCCTGACCAAGATGGAGGGAGATGCCCGGGGTGGGGCTGCGTTGTCTATCAAATCGGTTATCCAGAAACCGATAAAATTTATTGGGGTCGGAGAAAAGTTGGACGCCCTGGAACCTTTTCATCCCGATCGGATGGCCTCCCGCATCCTGGGTATGGGGGATGTCCTTTCCCTGATCGAAAAAGCCCAAATCCATTTTGACGAGAAACAGGCCTTAGCCTTAGAAAAGAAGATCCGCAAAGAAACCTTTACCCTGGATGATTTTAAAGATCAGCTCAAACAGATTAAAAAAATGGGTTCTCTGGAACAGATGATGCAGATGATCCCGGGCATCAACAGGGTCAAGGGCTTGAAAGAGATGAAGCCCGACGAAAAAGAATTGATCCGGACGGAAGCCATTATAAATTCCATGACCCTTGAAGAACGAAAAAGTTATCAGATCATTAATGGAAGCCGACGCCGGCGCATTGCCAAGGGAAGCGGGACCACGGTTCAGGAAGTCAATAAAATGCTTAAAAATTTTGAGCAGATGCAAAAGATGCTCAAACAATTCAGCAAGGGAGGCCGAAAAGCCATGCAAAGAGGATACTTGCCTTTTTAATGGTTTTTGGGTACTATATTAAGGAAAGGGAAAAAAGGAGTAACTATATTATGGCGACAAAGATCAGATTGGCTCGAATGGGGGCCAAGAAAAAGCCTTTTTATCGGATGGTGGTGGCAGATTCCCAGTCCCCAAGAGACGGCCGGTTTATTGAAATCGTCGGGACTTATGACCCCAATAAAGAACCGGCGGCCATTTCCTGGAAACAGGATATACTGAAAAAATGGCTTTCGGTTGGTGCCCAGCCGACCACGACCGTTAAAAATTTGATCCGCAGCAGCGGCGTACTAATAGGGATAAACGATAATAGTTGAGGCGGATGGCCTCACCCCTCTCCTGTGATAATAACCGATTCACTAAAATGGATCCTCTGGCTGACTGATAGCCAGGGCACATAAGCGGAATCAGTCTGTTACGGGCAACCGGCAACTCAAAAGGAGGAGGTAAGCGGCATGAAGGATTTGGTAAAGTACATTGCTAAGGCCTTAGTGGATCATCCGGATCAGGTGGAAGTGAATGAAATTGAAGGGGAACAGACTTCGGTCATCGAATTAAAAGTTGCCAAGGAGGACTTGGGCAAGGTGATCGGCAAACAGGGGAGAACTGCCAGAGCTATGAGAACTATCTTGAGTGCTGCCTCCACCAAGATCAGAAAACGCTCGGTTCTGGAAATTCTGGAATAATAAAACCTGTTTTGATGAATTCGGGCTTTCTTTTGATCGGCAAGGTGGCCAAACCTCATGGGCTTCGTGGCCAAGTGAAGGTCCATTCTTATGCTGCATCCGATGAGAGTTTCTTCGCCGGGCGTAAAGTGTATTTGCATCAAGGTGAAGAAATGAAGGGCTTGTTGATCTCGGAAGTCAAAATTCAGGCCCATTCCGTACTCCTACATTTTCAAGGGCTGGATAATCGTCAGCAGGCTGAAGCCCTGTGCGGATATTCCCTATACATCGAAGAGAAGGATCTGCAAACCCTTCCTGAAGGAGAATATTACTGGTACCAACTGATCGGGTGCCGGGTAACTAATGATCAAGGCCGGTTTTTAGGCATCCTGGAGGAGATATTTTCCACATCCGCTCATGACGTCTGGGTCATCCGGGACGAGGGGGGTGAATTACTCCTTCCAGCTGTTGAGGATTTTGTGATTTCGGTAGACCTGCCCCAAAAAGAAATCCGGGTCCGGGATTTGGATGATTCATCCGGGGGTACTGATACTGAAAATGGTCATTGATATTTTGACCCTCTTCCCCGGTTTTTTTTTCTCTCCCTTACGAGAAGGGATACTGCACCGTGGGGTCGAAAAAGGACGGGTCCAAGTTCGGATATTCAATCTCCGTGATTTTGCCGGAGATCGGCATCGGACGGTGGATGACCGTCCTTTTGGTGGTGGGGCGGGGATGGTGCTGAAACCCGAGCCCATCGGCAGGGCCTTAACCTGGTTGAAGGGGCTTTCCGGGCCGCAACCTTGGGTAACTCTTTTAACCCCTCAGGGAACCCCCCTGAAACAACCTCGGGTCAAAGAAATGAGCCTCCGTCCGCGAATCATCCTGATTTGCGGACGATATGAGGGGGTTGACGAACGCATTGCCGATTATTTCTGCGATGAACAGATTTCGATCGGGGACTATGTCTTAAGCGGCGGGGAACCGGCGGCTCTGGTCCTTTTGGATACTCTGATCCGGCTGATTCCCGAGGTTATGGGTTGTTCCGATTCAGGGAAGGAAGAATCTTTTGAAGAAGGGTTATTGGAGTACCCTCAATACACAAGACCCCGAACTTTTAAAGGACATGAGGTTCCCGAGGTTCTTTTCTCCGGGGACCATGAAAAAATTCGAGCCTGGAGACGGTTTCAATCTTTGAGCAAGACCATAAAACGACGTCCGAATCTGATAGAGGAAGATCGTTTGAGTCCGGAAGACCGGGAGATGTTAGGGGACTTCCGGAACGATAAAACAGATGAAAAAATTAATAAAGGGGCGGCAAAAACGTCCGGAAGCGAATCGCGTAAGTCTTGAGAATTGAGGCATACCTAAGAGTACCCGAATCAAAGAGGACGAACCGCAATTCAGCCGAAGGGACTATTTCAAACCCCTGCCAGGAAAAGGAGTAGATAGAATGGATGCTTTGACCATGTTGGAAAAAGAACAGATGCGGGTGGATCTGCCCGATTTTAAAACCGGAGATCAGATTCGGGTTCATGTTAAAATAAAAGAAGGGGAAAAAGAACGGATCCAGGTTTTTGAAGGGGTGGTCATCCGAAAAAGAAAAGGAAATACCGGAGCCACCTTTACAGTGCGAAAAGTTTCCTATGGTGTGGGTGTGGAACGTATTTTCCCGCTCCATGCGCCGGCAATCGATCGGATTGACATTGTCAGCCGAGGAAAAGTCCGTCGGTCACGATTATATTATTTGAGGAAATTAAAAGGAAAAGCCGCCCGCATTAAAGAACGACGGGTTAACCCGAATACGGCGGCCTCCCGGGCCTGAAACCTTAAGAGTTTGGAGTATTGAGTTCGGAGTTTGGAGTAGTCGGGTTTGCTCCGAACTCGCAATCTGCAACTCCGAACCGGATCTTTTGCCCCCTTCGGTTGATGATCGGGTGATTGTGGGCACTGTTAAGAAACCCTCATATTATTATGAAAATAAAATTGATCAGACGGGGACCGTACTGATTGCCGGAGTGGACGAGGTCGGGCGAGGGCCTTTAGCCGGACCGGTGCTGGCAGCGGCGGTTATTTTTCCTCCCGGGGTTTTTATCCCCGGCGTGACCGACTCCAAACTGTTAACCTCCAGACAAAGAGCCTCCCTCTTCCCTTTGATCAAGCAAAAGTCTTTGGCTGTAGGTCTGGGGCTTCTCGGACCTCGGGAAATTGATCATTTAAATATCCTCCAAGCTTCTCTGTCGGCCATGGAAAGAGCGGTTTTTAACCTTCGGCTAAAACCCGACTTGATCCTGGTCGATGGGAATCGTCCTTTGAATCAGCCTTTGGTTCAGAAGTGTCTGATCCAGGGTGACCGCTTGAGCCACTCTATCGGGGCCGCCTCCATTATTGCTAAGGTCATTCGAGATAAGCTGATGGAATCGTGTCATTACCGTTTCCCGCAATATAATTTTTTTAGAAACAAGGGCTATGGAACGAGGGAACATCTGGCTGCCTTGAAGCAGTACGGACCCTGTTCACTCCATCGTTTGAGTTTTAGAGGAACGGTTCCCGGTGAGACCGATAGCACCGGCTAAAGACCCTCGAAGCCGGCTGGGCCGGACCGGAGAGGATCTGGCCTTTGAACTACTCAGGAAGGAAGGGTATAAAATCCTGGAGAGGAATTTTAAGTCTCCCCTGGGAGAAATTGATATCATTGCCCGGGAGGGAAAGACATTGGCCTTTGTAGAGGTCAAGACCCGATTGAACGATGATTTTGGAACGGCCAAATGGGCGGTGGGACCCAGGAAACAACGAAAGCTGTCCATGGTGGCCCTGGATTATTTGAAACGCCATTCGCTTTTAGACCAATCGGCCCGGTTTGATGTGGTGGCCATCGATCTGGCTCTGGGGCAGGAAAAAATAGAACTGTTCCGAAATGCTTTTGATCTGGCGTATTAGATTCTTATATTAGATTGTTTGAGAATATAGCTGTCAATTTTATAAAACAAGAGATTATTTAGCTTTGACCGGACGATACTGGATGCTGAATTCTTGATACTGGATAAAAACAAAAAATGGTACTCGATGCTGAAAAAAGTTAATCAAGCATCCAGCCTCGGCATTTTAATTTCGTGTCGGCTATTTAGTTAAATCAACCATCCAGTATCCAGTATCAAGAATTCAGTTTCTCGTATCATTTTATGATTATGAGATTGAGTTCTTTAAACTTTGCATTTTGCACTTTGCACTTTCACGTGTTTTGAATAATTTATGGTCATACAAGAAAAAGGCACGCTTTATGTAGTAGCCACGCCTATTGGTAACTTAAAGGATATTACTCTGAGGGCACTGGAGGTCTTGAAAGGATCTGACCTGATCGCGGCCGAGGATACGCGAAGGACGCAAAAACTCCTTTCCGCCTATGATCTTCATTGCCCCTTGATCAGCTTTAATGAAAATAATAAATATCGGAAAATTCCCTATCTGATCGAACGATTGAATCAGGGACAACAGATCAGTTTGGTGACCGACGGCGGAACCCCGGGTGTCAGCGATCCCGGCCGGGAATTGGTCCGGGAGACACACCAGGCCCGGATATCGGTGGTCCCCATCCCCGGGCCGTCGGCCCTGATATGTGCTTTAAGTGCCTCAGGTTTGCCGGGGGACTCTTTTGTCTTCCTGGGGTTTTTACCCCGGCGGAAAAGCCGTCGAAAAAAGATCCTTCTGGAAATGAAAGAACAGAAAAGAACCGTCATTCTATATGAGGCGCCACACCGGATGGGGGACCTTTTAGAAGAGATTAAGACCTTTTGGGAGAGAGGGAGGTTACCTTGACCCGCGAACTGACCAAGGTTCATGAAGAGATTATTTCAGGACCGGTCAGCGAACTCATCGGGCAATTGTCGGACCGGGAACCCAAAGGGGAATTCACCATTTTGCTCTCCCCGGCGGAAAATAAGACTCCTCCTTCGTCAGACGGGCTCAGGTAAATTGATAAAAAGATAGGTAAACATATTTTCCCTCACTGATCGCAGGGATAATAAATTCTGAGTAAAATAAAGTTATACAGAATGGATTAACCAATACGGATAACCATGGTTGAAAATGAGGCGAGGAGTCCCTATTATATAAATTTAGGGTTTTGTAAGGTTGAAATTTCAAATCCTAGATTCGAGATCCAAACGGATATGGAACGAGATTTAATCATAAAAAATAAATTAGGCCTTCATGCTCGGGCCGCCGCTAAAATGGTTCAAATAAGCAATAGTTTTTCCTCTGATTTTACCGTCCGCTTTGATGGGGAAGAAGTGGATGGAAAGAGCATTTTAAGTATTTTGACCCTGGCTTGTCCCGTGGGTTCAACCATTTCGCTTCGGGCCGATGGTCCCGACGCCGATAAACTCTTAGAAGCCGTGGAAAGGCTGATTGATGACAAGTTCGGAGAAGAATAATCCATTTATGGAAAAAGGACCCATGAACGTCCCTCTGAAAGGGGTCGGGGCCTCCGGTGGGGTAGCCATAGGCCAGGCCTATTTGGTGGACCGCAGCCGGGTCAAGGTGGTTTATCAATACCTTATCGACCCCAGTCAGATCGAGCCGGAAATTGAACGATTTAAAGAAGCGGTGACCAAGGCCGATCTTCAACTCCATCAGATCATTGAAGATATCCCGGAAGAAATAAAAGATCATGCCGGTATTATTGACTCTCACCGTTTAATATTAAAGGACCGGATGATCTATGATCAAACCCTGGAATTGATCCGAACCGAACAGATCAATGCCGAATGGGCCCTTTGAAAGGCCGTTGAGTACGCCCAGGAAGTCTTTGCCAAAATTAAGGATGAGTATTTTCGTGGTCGGATTAACGACGTGGTTTATGTTTCTGAAAGAATCCTCCGGAATCTGACCGGAAAGAAGGTTGAAGATTTAGCCGAGATTCAAGGACAGGTTATCATTGTGGCCCATGATCTTTCCCCGGCCGATACCACTCAGATGCGGTTGGATAACGTTTTGGGTTTTGTCACCGACATGGGGGGAAAGACCTCCCATACGGCTATTATTGCCCAGTCACTGGAGATCCCGGCTGTGGTCGGCCTGGAGCGAATCACTCAATCGATCGGCAGCGGAGATTGGCTTATCGTAGACGGCAGCGATGGACAGGTGATCCTGAACCCCGATCCGGAAACGATATATGCTTATCAACAAAAAAAGGAAAAACTGGCAGAATACCGGACCGAGATAGCCAAATACAGCTATCTGCCGGCGGAAACCCAGGATGGATTCCGAATCAAGACTCTGGCCAATATCGAGTTTCTGGAAGAGATCCCCACCGTATTGGCCAATGGCGCGGAGGGGATCGGTCTTTTTCGGACTGAATTTTTATATTTAAGCCGGAAGGAATTGCCCAGCGAGCAAACCCTTTTTGAAAGCTTCAGAAATGTGGTCCGAACCATCGCCCCCAATCCGGTGACTATTCGAACCCTCGACATCGGCGGCGATAAATTTGCCTCCACATGGACCTGGCCGAGGAGATGAATCCGGCCCTGGGTTTGCGGGCGATCCGTTTTTGTTTGAAAGAGGTGGATATTTTTAAACCCCAGCTGCGGGCCATTTTACGGGCAAGTACCTATGGGAAATTAAAAATACTCTTTCCCATGATTTCCGACATCGATGAGGTTTTCCAGGCCAAGGCCATCCTTAAAGAGGTGAAAGATGATCTTGAGGCAGAAAAAATTCCCTTTGATCCCAAAATTCCCATCGGCATCATGATCGAGATTCCCTCGGCCGTGGCCATAGCCGATTCGCTGGCCCGGGAAGTGGATTTTTTCAGCATCGGAACCAACGACCTGATTCAATATACCCTGGCCATCGACCGGGTTAATGAACATGTGGCCCATATGTATCAACCTTTGCATCCCGCCATCCTCCGCCTGATCCAGCAAACCGTTGAAGCCGGTCACCGGGCCGGCATCCCGGTTGCCATGTGTGGTGAGATGGCCGGAGAACCGTTGTACATCCCGATTTTACTCGGGTTGGGCCTGGATGAACTGAGTATGAACCCCATGTCCATTCCCCGGGTCAAACGGATTATCCGCATGGCCTCGCATAAAAAGGCGAAGAAGTTTTTAACCAAAGTTTTTGCGTTGAATACAACCGAAGAGATCAATACCTATGTCAAACAGGAAATGTTCCAGTTGTTCTCCGATAGTTTCGGGATCAACGGGACGATGCTTTACTAAGTTAAAATATACTCAATAAACCCAATGAACCCAAGTACCCAAAAAACACGATGGACCAAATAGACCAGACAGACTAAAAGAGACCATATATGGCCGAACACATCAAAATCATCTGCCAAAACCGCAAGGCCCATCATGATTACCAAATCCAGGAAACCGTTGAAGCCGGGTTGGTATTGACCGGACCGGAGGTCAAATCCCTCCGCCTGGGAAGGGCCAATCTGAAAGACAGTTATGCCAAACCCAAGGGCGGGGAGGTGTTTTTACATGAGGTTCATATCAGCCCCTATGAAAATTCCCCGTTAAACGAGCAGGATCCTACCCCGAGACCCGAAAGCTCCTCCTCCATAAACAGGAGATCCGGCGGATGATCGGTAAGATCCAGGAGAAAGGATTGACCGTCGTCCCGCTCAAACTGTACTTCCAGGGCGGTAAGGCCAAGGTCGAGCTGGCCCTGGCCAAAGGGAAGAAACTCTATGATAAAAGGGAAGCCATAAAAAAGAAGGATATGAAGCGGGAAGCCGACCGCGAAGTGCGAGGGAAAAAGGACCGAAACTAAAATGAAATCGAAAGCCCCTTAAGTGGAGATTAGGGGAGGGGGAGTAGCACTCGAAGAAAATAACCCGACGAAAGTAATTAGGCCACTTTCTCCAAGGGAAGGTTTTCAATATTGATATTAACGAGGTCTGATATATCCATTTTTTCGCTGGCGTCAAGAATTTCTATCCCCACGATATGACCCTTATCATCCAGATCAACCGTTACTCCTTCTTCTATATCAATGGAGTCCCCTATCTCGGCCTCTCTTAACCTTATATATAGGGCATCGATATTTTTGCTGTATTCAATTTTCATGATTTTAACTCCTAAAAGGTTTTTTTCTGATAACGACCGTAATTACCAGGGTAAGTTTGAATTCCTCTTTATAAGTCACCCGCAGGTATCTACCATCAAGCCATTTGAAAGCATTATATCTTTCCTTAATACTCTTTTCAGAATAATCAGGATTTTCAAGAACGGACTCAACCTCTTCGTTGGTAACCTTTCGTTCTTTCATCCGCTTCTTAGCGTGAGGGTCAAATATAATCGGTTTCATTATGAAAAATTTATCACAGAAATGAATTTTTGTCAAAAATATCCTTTTCTTTTGGAGTATTACGGGGAAAAACTTTCTGGGGTGGAACTAAATCTGACACATTGCGAACCGGGGTCAAATCTTTAATCTTTACATTTGAAACCTTTTTTAATTTTTCAAGAGAATCTTGTGGGTGTGTAGATGGGGCACCAAAGGAAAGTCATGGGCAGAGAACTGAAAATCAAAGCCATTGATAGACGTTTATCCAATGCTTTTTGCCACAGAATCACACAGACAAAAGCCGGACAAAGGCCTATCTCTCACAGAGCTCACAGGGACGCGGAGATATTATTCTTTGTGGTTGAGAGGACCGCAATGAATAACCTGGTCCATCGCCAAGCCTGCCCTGGAAAACCGTGAAAACCGTAAAACCTAAAACCCTAAAACCGGGTCGGGCCACGTTAAGTGATTGATTTAAAATAAATTGATGTCAAGTTTGACCCCTAAAATCAGCCTATATCGCATTTTTTTGGGGGGAAAAGGATGTTATACGAAACCAGATGGCAAGAGCAAAGCAACATTACATTCCGGGATAAACCGGCATTTAATCCCGGTGACATATCAAATTAATTTCATGGGGCAGGGAGGGTAGGTCTCCCTGCGGGCTGATGTTGTTTGGTCTTCTCCAATTTAAAGAAAGTCTGCTTAGGCCGAGGGAGGCAGGGATGGGAAGGCCGAACTCTCGGTAAAAATAAGCAACTTGACTTTTAGTCTTAAATTTATTATATTTAATCAAAATAGATCAGGTTTTGGGGATGAATTAGGTCCCGTAAATCCTGCTTGTTTACAGAAAGGGGGCGAAACGGCTTCGACGGGGATATTTAGCTTAGGTGGCATACCGAGGTCCTATCGGCTCGTAAAACAGATAGGAAACAATAATCGCAGACAACTACGATTACGCCTTGGCCGCTTAGTCGGCCGACATCCTGTTCTTCTTTCCTGCGTGGAGAATAAGGGTGACGATTAGCAGGATAGCCTGACCGAATGGCCTGTAATCGGGAGGGCGAAACACTTTACAGGATAGCCTTTCTGGTCTCCCGCCTGGCGGATCCCTGGAAGGCGAAACTTGAGTAGCCAGGATATGTATGTAGAGGCCTAAGTGATGTATTTTCGGACGCGGGTTCAACTCCCGCCGCCTCCACCAGAACCTAATCCAATAAAATTCTAATAAGTACATAACCCGCTTAAAAAGGCGGGTTTTTTATTTCAATTCGTCCGACACCGTCCAAAGAAATCCTTTGCAATCCAGACTTTTTGGGTATATATTTGACCATAAAATATACCAAAAATCTTAGCGTATACCCAAAATTGGAAAAAGTGTCCATCACATCGGGAGAGAATCTATGCCGAAAAAAATAATTCCCTTGACTGACCAGAAGATCTCTAAGGCGAAACCCAAGGATAAACAATATTCGATTTTTGATGGAGGAGGATTGTTTGTCCTGGTTACTCCATCGGGGGGAAGCTTTGGCGGTTGAAGTATCGATATAATGGAAAGGCAAAACTCCTGGCCCTGGGCGCCTATCCGGAAATATCCCTGGCTGGAGCCAGGTTAAAGCGGGAGGAGGACCGAAAGATGCTGGCCCAGGGGATAGATCCCGGGGCTGCCAAAAAGGCCCAGAAAGAGACTGAAAACGGGGAAAAGGAGAGTTTCGAAATCATCGCTCGGGAATGGCACGCTAAATTTTATCCCACCTGGACCCCTGGTCACGCCGAAACGATCATGAGCCGGATGCAGAGGGATCTGTTCCCCTGGTTAGGCAAGCTGCCGATCAATCAGATCAAGGCCACTGAGCTCTTAACAGCCTTGCGCCGGGTGGAGAGCCGGGGGGCCCTGGAATCCGCCCACCGTATTCGAACCATTGCCGGCCAGGTCTTCCGCTATGCGATCGCTACGGGAAGGGCCGAACGGAATCCTTCTGGAGACCTGAAGGGTGCCTTGCCCCAACCGAATGAAAAACACCATGCTGCGGTAACCGATCCGAAAGATGTGGCACCTCTGTTGCGGGCGTTGGATAGCTACCAGGGGCATTTTGTAACCAAGTGTGCTCTGCGTCTGGCGCCTCTCTTTTTTGTCCGGCCCGGGGAACTGCGCCATGCGGAGTGGACTGAGATTGACCTGACAGGCCGTCTGGAACATTCAGGCAGGTAAAATGAAAATCAAGCAGGCCCACGTGGTTCCATTATGCTGGCAGGCAGTGGAGATATTGAAAGAACTGCAAGGGCTGACAGGTAGAGGCCGTTATGTCTTCCCATCTATCCGGTCATCTGCCAGGCCCATGAGTGACAACACCGTTTTGGCGGCACTCCGACGGCTTGGGTACGAAAAGGAGACCATGAGCGGGCACGGGTTCCGAGCCATGGCTCGAACAATATTAGATGAGGTATTAAATCAACAGCCGGAGTCGATTGAACACCAACTCGCCCACGCTGTGAGAGACCCTCTCGGACGAGCCTACAACCGAACGGCTCACTTGCCCGAACGTCGAAAAATGATGCAATTTTGGGCCGACTACCTGGACCGATTAAAAGCAGGGGAAACGATTTTTCCAATTTCAATAAGAATAGAATAAATTTTTTCTTGACAAGAAAGATTTTGGGTGTTAAACAATAATTAAAATAAAACATAAAGGTGAATACATAATTATGAATCAAATAATGAAAGACTTTTGGACGAGGAAAGAAGTTGCTAAAATTTCGGGTTTACTGACCGGAGGGTTCTTTTTTATACAGAGCAAAACCTTTTTCCTGATTTTCAAAAGGTTGTGGGACGTGGGAAAGCTCGCTCTTATTCCAAAACTGATATTTTTTACTTGTTATTGATTAAAGAACTTTCCGGTTTGGGGCTTTCTTTGACCATATTCGTAATGCAATAAAGTACCTCCACGATGAAATTCGTAAGGGAAGGCTGAAAATTTGGGTAAATGAAACATTCACGAAGGAAGAAAATTTCCTTATTATTGTACCCAATCCCGAACAGCCCGAACCAGTTCCAGGGTCACAACCTTTCAGGTTAGTTTCAATAATGGATTTCGTAAAAGGAATTGAAAGGATGAAAGCAAATTTGCAGAGGTATTCAGCAATGGTTGTCATTAATCTTAATAAAATTTGGCTCAAAAAAGAGATTTAATTTTTTTTGTTAATTATGATACATAATAGTGTATTATGTTTAATTCTAAATAATAACATGAAAAATTTTAACTCAGGGGATCAAACTTATCCAGAAGTCCGATCAAAAAAAGAAAATCCAAGAAGGAAAAGTTAATGGATCAATCCGAAGTGAGATTTCTCCGGTTGCCGGAAATTTTGAAGATAATAGCGGTTTCAAGGAGCACCTGGTGGGCTGGAGTAAAAAGTGGGAAAATACCCCAGACCTGTTCAGCTCTCCACACGAACCACTTGCCTGGTTGAAACCGACATCGTTCACGCTGCTGCCTGTATTATTTCCAGGATGATTATCTATTTGGAGAAGTTCTCCCAATGATGGCCAGAGCGCAATTGGCTGCCGCCCGGTTCCTCCTCAATCTGAAATCATAACAGGGAAAAACTTATGAAAAAAAAACTGTACAAGCAGCTATTAATCGGGATGTTGCCGGGTTTAACCGCCGAGTGCTTCGATTCCTGCTTTGGCTTCCCCTGGTAAAATAAAAATGGAGTTGATCGTTAGGAATACCGCTTTTTACCTGGCTATGGAATTCCCGGAATTGGAGCCGGATCTAAGTCCAGGTTGTAGCGATCATCGCCTAAGACCGGTAAGACAAATTAATACAAGGAGGACGCTATGGGATACGATTATTCGGATGCGCCGGAACAAGATTGGGTAAATCTGATCCCGGCCAAGACTTTGGTGAAGGTTGTTATAATTATACGTCCGGGAAGATATGGGGAAGATGGTTTGCTCAGCCGATCCGGATCTGGATTTGAATATTTAAATTTGGAGGCCACGGTTATTTCTGATCCCCACAGGGATAGAAAGATATATCAGAATGTGGCTGTGGAGGGGCAACCGAGGGACAAAGAAAACGGCTGTATTGCTCGACCCTTTATTCGCGGCATTTTGGAATCGGCCAGGGGAATTAGACCCAAGGATGAGAGTGAAAGAGCTTTAGAGGCCAGAAGGATTAATACGTTTGCTGATTTAATCGATCTTGAATTTGCGGTGGAAATAGGGATCGAAAAAGGGAGGGACGGCTATGACGATAAAAATACGATCAAGCGGGCGATTACACCGGATCGGCCCTTTTATGATCGGATAATGGCCGGAGAATCCATCGAGCACGAATCGCCTTTGGCGGGTAAAAATAAAACCGGCCAGGGGCGTCCTGTTCCTTCTGCCCAGGACGATAACGATATTCCGGAATGGGCTAAATGATTCCCAGACCTTATCAGCAAGAATTGGTATCCCGGGCCATTAAAGCGCTGGAGGACCGGGATAATACGTTAGCCGTGAGCCCGACCGGTTCCGGGAAAACCCTGATTATTTCCTGGCTACTCAAAAAACTGGGTGGCCGGCAAATGATTTTGCAGCATCGAGAGGAGCTGGTTAACAAAACAGGCATAAATTTCCATGCCATTAATCCCCATCGGACTTCATCGGTGTACGGTTTGGGGATTAAAGATGTTCAGGAGAAACGATCTTTGGTATGGCTCAAACCCTGGGGCGGGCTGAGGAAATCAATAAAATACCGTTTTTGGATTATCTGGTTATCGACGAGGCGCATCATGCCCGAGCCGATACCTATTTGCGCATCGTCGAAGGGGTCCGGACTAAGAATCCCAACTGCCGTATTGCCGGGTTTACGGCTACAGCGGCCAGGGGTGATAACCGAAAGCTTAAACCGGTTTTCGATAATGTTTGTGCCGTTATTTCTATTCGCCAGCTAATTGATTTAGGTTTTCTGGTTCCCGTTCGTACCTTTATTGCGTCCCTTCCTGATCTTGCCGGGAAAATAGAGCAAATACGAAAAACCTCTTCCGGGGAATTTGATATGGCAGAGGTGGATCTGCTGATGAATACCCGTCCGATAAACGAAAGTATTTTCCACGAATGGCAAAAGGTGGCCGGAGGCCGAAAGACAATTGTTTTTTGTTCTACGGTTCGTCACGCCGTTATCCATCTGCGAGTATCTTTTTGATCAAGGGATTAAAGCGGAACATGTTTTTGGCCATACCATCAAAGGGCCGACATCCTGAACCGTTATGATCATGGAGATTCCCAGGTCTTGTGTAATGTATCGGTTTTGACCGAGGGCTATGGTTTCTCCGCCGACCAGTTGCATTGTGGTTTTACGTCCCAGTTCGTTTAAATCGACAATTTTGCAAATGATCGGCCGGAGGGCTTCGGGTGATTGATCCGGAGTTATATCCTGGGGTGATCAAGAGGGATTGCCTGGTGCTGGATTTCGGCGAGACCTTGGCCAATCTTAAGGATCTCGAAATTCAACCCAGATTGGATGATCCGCCTCCAGGGGAGTTTTCTGAGAAGGTGTGTCCACATTGTTCAACCGTCATTCCGCTACAGGTTTTGTTATGTCCTGTTTGTGGTTATGATTTCAGATTTTCAGGATCAAAAGCGCATGACGACAAAACATCCGATGTCGTTTTAACGGAGATCCAAATAATGGATTTATCTCCCTTTAAATGGCTTGATCTGTTTGGAGCAGGAAAGGTGCTCTCTGCCGGTGGATTTGAGGCCTGGGTATTCTGTGTTACCGGGAACAATCGTGATTGGTTATCCATCGGGCAGCTTAGGGGAGAAAATATCGGCCGCTTGTTGGCGATCGGGGGAAAGATCAGTTGTCTTTCCAAGGCGGATGATTTTCTGCGATGCTATGAAAGCTCGGAATCGGCTGAAAAAACCAAGAGATGGTTGGCAGATCCAGTTACCGATAAGCAGATTGATCATTTGGAACGAGTTGGCTGTCGGGCCAAAAATGATTTTAGCCTGACCAAGTACAGGGCCGCCTGTTTGCTTCATTTTTATTGGTCTAAGAATTTTATCGAAAAGATGGTTCACGATTATGCTCGTTAATTTTAAAAAGTTGGGATTAGCTTTAAAGGACCATGGTTTGACCGGGAAACCGGTCGATCAATACTCCAGGAGGGAGATTGAATTGCTGGTTGCTTCCTGTTTCGAATCATTGGTCCCCAACAAAATTGGCCCATTTCGAAAACCATTTATCGAGGGGGATGAACTGGTCATACCCTGTGATAGTGATCCGCGATTTCATTGGTGGAAACCGTGTGGTCAATCCATTGCTGAAACCCTACGGGAATTACAGGCCTCTGATGAGGTTTGGAAAAATTATCACGTATGATCGATTTTAACGATCCCCCTAAAAAAGACCCTTTAATTGGGTTCATCGATGAAATTGAAAAAGCGGGACTCGGCAGGCCGGAAAGTTCGGTTCCGGTGATATCGAACGATTTGACACACCGGATTGTAAAAGAGGTGATAAGGCAGGATGGGCCGTCTTCTATTCGGAGGATGGATTTGCCGCCGGCGCTTTTGGTTCCTGGAGGAGCGGGAAAAAACGTACCTGGTCCTCCCATGATGGCCCGGAAGCGGTTAAAAAAATTGCTGAAGCCGTTAAAAAAGGAGCAGATGTTCGTCTGCGCTTGCACGACGAAGGCAGGAAAAAAGCGAACGAGTTATGGAATCGTTCGCCGGAAGCTTCAGAGGATCATCCCTACCTGGTCAGGAAGGGTGTCAAGGTTCATGGTATTCGCCAGGACCGAGACCGATTATTGATCCCTATGAGAGATAATAAAGGGGTAATTCATTCTCTCCAGGAGATTTATCCGGATGGGAAAAAGAAAAATTTACCCGATGGCGCCGTAAGTGGACATTTTCATACTATTTTCGGGGACAAAAAAATATCTTATCTCTGTGAGGGTTATACCACCGGGGCCAGCATTCATGCCGCCACGGGATCCCAGGTGATCGTATCGTTCGACCGAAACAACCTGGTGGCCGTTTCGAAAATTTTAACCGGTTATGGTCGGTTGGTGGTTGCCGCCGATAATGACCATAAGACCAATGGTAATCGGGATTAACGGCCGCGGGAATACCGGATTACCCTATGTGTTCCCTGAAGGGATTCAGGGAACCGATTTTAATGATATGGCGCTGGAGAAAGGATTGGAAGCTGTTCGGCTCCTCCTTTGCCCGCAGAAGAGTAAATTTGAGAAGAGGCTGATCTGTTCGGATCAGCTCCATGATAAATTTGAAGAGTCTCTTCGGTTATCATATCGGATCAAAGATGTTTTACCGGAATCATCCGGTTTGGTTTTGATTTATGGTGCGCCTGGTTCTTTCAAATCTTTTTCGGCGTTGGATATGGGTTTGTCTATCGCTACGGGAAAGGATTGGCACGATCACCAGGTGAAACCATGCCAGGTGCTTGATCTCGCAGCTGAAGGACAATCCGGAGTCTTAAAACGGATTGAGGCCTGGAGAAAGTATTGGGGAAAAGAAGTGGAAAATTTTAATCTACTTCCTATGCCTTGCCTGGTTGATGATGAACGGGAACTCAAGGATCTAATAAATCTTACGAGAGAAATTAAACCAGAAGTGATCTTTTTCGATACTTTGGCCCGGTCTATGCTGGGAGATGAAAATTCCACGATGGATATGGGAAAGGTAGTTAAATCGTGCGATCGAATCCGGGAAGAAATTGGGGCCATGGTGGTTTTGGTTCATCACACCGGAAAAGACGAAACAAAAGGGCCCAGGGGAGCTATTGCTTTGACCGGAGCGACCGATACGGCCTTTAAGATCGTTTTAACTAAAGAATTTCGGCAATTCAAGTTAATTTGTGAGAGACAAAAAGATTATGATCCCTTTCGTTCCATGTTTTTTGATTTAGAAGAAATGGATACCGGTTATCAAACAATCGATGGTGATCAGGTGTTTTCATTGGTTCCGATCTATAATCCGGGGCTTAAAATAAAAGAGGGGAAAAGGGATGATCTTCCTATCCGTGGCGGGGCAGCCATTGCCTTAAAGGCGCTGGCTGCGGCCATAAAAGAATATGGCATAGATCCGTCTGAAGAAATAAAAAAGCAAATGTCGTTTTATTTGCCGGGGGATAAGGTGGTCGGAATAGATTCCTGGAGAATGAATGCCTATCGCATGGGTATTTCCGATGGCGATAAAGAGGCACAGAAAAAGGCCTTTAAAAGATCCAGGGAAACATTACTATCCAAGGGATTGATCAAAACCTTTGATGGGTATTATTGGGGGGACAAATAGGGGACATTTGGGGGACATTTAGTGTCCCTTTGGGGGACAGTTTGGGGGGACATAACACCCCCCTATAAAGGGGGGTTTTGTCCCCATGATGTCTGTCCCCCCCTATATGTCCCCCTTTTGGAGAGAGAGAAGATGGATGAGCAGTTGCTGATACCGGGGATTCCGGAGAAAGAACGTGGCGAAAGGTTTGTTCCGGTCAAGACGGGCGGGAAACTGACCAAGAAACAGGACCGATTGGCTTATTTTTATGCGTGCTCGGGAAGGCGGGCCTGGTCAGCCATTCAGGCCGGCTATTCCCAAAAAAATGCCGGTAAGATTGCAAATCAAGAGCTCCAAAAAGATCAAGTAATTGAGGCGGTTAAATATTATGAAAAAGAATATTTAGCTGAGTTGGATTTTACGCCGGTCAGTTTGCTGGCTACCCTGGCCAAAATCAGCAAAGCGGATAAACGCAAGATTTACAACGAAGATGGGTCCATCAAAAACCCGACCGAATGGGATGATCCGGAGGCGCTGGCTGTTGTCGGGCTAAAGGTCAATGAGTTATTTACCGGGAAAGGGGAGAAAAAGGAATTAGCGGGATACGTCAAAGATGTTAAAATGGTGGACCCGCTTCGGGCGATTGAGCTCGGGATGAAACATTTTGGGTTGCTAAAAGAAAATATCGTTTATCCGGATAAGGATGGAAATCCTATGTTGCCTGGGGTGCAGATTCAAAACAGGCTCGAAGTGCTTTTCATCAATCCCCCAGGCCCGGGAGAGAATGCGCGAAATTCTGGAAACGGGGAAGAGGGAGGAGAGTGAGTTTGGGGAATTCCTAATTATAGGAGCCTCTGCTCACACCCCCCCAGACTTTTCGTGGTCAACCAGATTCTTTTGTCTCTGACCTACGAACGGTGAGCCTAATCGTATTAAACGTATTTAAAATATGATGGATTTTTTTTGGGTTGGGCTGGTGTCCTGACCACTATCTGAAAAAAGGGGGTATGGGTTTTATGAGAGAGTTGAACTTAAAGACTTTTGATAACCATCCATTGATAGTGAAAAGTGTGATAGAGGATTGCAAAGAAGGCAACGTCCCCCACATTCAGTCTGTGATTTCTGAAGAGATTACCATGTGTTTTGTATTTGATAATCGGCACTTATTGAAGGAAATGGACAGATATGAAGAGGCCCTTTTATATGCTTATCAAGCAACTCGAACGAATAATTCACATTGGAGCATGGATGTGTTGAGATTCTTATTCGAGTTGGCAGATATTGAAAAATTACGCATAGCAGGAGATCCTATGCCAGACCAGGAAACTTTTACTCTTTACAGAGGGGTGAGCGGTCGAGGAAGAAAAAAGAAGGGTAAACAGTTTTTCATGGACAGATTTACCCGGTACCGCTGCATGGTTTGCAAGCCGGTTTTGTAATCTTCCCGACCCGGCTGTTTTCACTATTACTGTTCCCAATGAAATTGTAATGGCTTGTTGTCGTGACAGGAACGAAAATGAATATCTTCTTCGCTTACCGCTACCGGTTAAGCCAAAGAGATTGAAGGAAATGCCCATACCCATTTTGAATAAAACTAATATTAAATGAGACCGCCATTCCCAGAACGTCAACCACTCCTATTCCTGAGCAAGAGGCCAAAGATGCCTATTTGCCCAATTATCAAAGAGGCTGGGGAGCATGTGGTCCCCCCATTCCAAGAAGGAGTGCTAAAACCAAATTTGGAAACAAGGCAATAGAACCATCTATCGGCCTATCTTTTACGAATTATCATCGGTCATGACCTTTCGTGGTGGGTGTATGTGGGGAGACCAGTTTGTCGGTTTGAGCTGGCCGGGTTTCCATTCGGGGAGAGGGAGGAAGTTCCCTTTTTCGTCTGCCGGAGGCTCGGGTAGGGGGTTGAGATGAGTTTAGTAGGGTCTTCTGGATTAGAAGGCGAGGTTATACCTGATCGACTGGGGCCAGGCGGTATTCCCGGCTCAGATGGCCCATAGCCGAGATCTTGTCCTTGGAGTTCCCCTCCAGGTTGTTTCTGGTCCCGATGAGGGCCAGCATATCCACCAGTTGGTTGGTCGGATTGCCCCGATAGGTTTCCGGCAGTTCTTTTCCGTCGATCAAGAAGACCCTGTATTTTTTGTACCATTCCGCTTTTTTCATTGTCATCTCTCTATTTTTTAGTTGAAAGTATAATAACATAAGAGCCTGCTCAACTCTTATTCATTTTTCGAACAGGATTTTTTCCACTGGATTGGATATTTTTGAATAATCAGAAATACCAGGGTCAAGGTGGTTTTGGCTGGCTCCAGAATAGTTAAATTATAAGGATCATCTCCCGATTAGTTGGCGAAAGCCTGATAAATTTTTAAAGAAAAGTAACGCAGGTCATGAAAGCCATAGGCTTTTCGTTTAATGACTTTAATTTTGTTATTCACCCCTTCCAGGACGCTGGTATGGAGTGGGTAATCACAGTGATTGATAAGGCCATAGCTGTACCGTTCTAAAGTGTTTACGAACTTGGTCACGGTCCTATTTTGAAGAGACCGCGCCAATGCGCACCAATGATCCAGGGCTTTGGTTGCCCAGGTTCGAGACTTATAGGACCAGATATGTTTTAGCTGATCTTTAAGGATGTACACCGTGTTAATAACCTCATTAAGTTTTAACAATTCGGCTAACTGGATCCGCTCCTTAGAACGCCGAACGGTATTTTTAAGCAAAAGGTATTTGGCTCCTTTAAAGATCTCTTTTTGATCTTTGGAAGCTTTTCGGTATTCACTATTGCGGACTTTATCGATAACTCGGCTGAATTGGTTTATAACATGAAACAGGTCAAAGACGATCTGGACATGAGGTACTTTATCTTTGACGGCTTTGATATAGGGGTCCCACATATCCATGGCAATGGCTTCCAAGTGTTTTTTTTGACTCTTGGACAGTAGATTAAAGAATGTTTTTAAGGTCCGGGCTTTACGCTTTTGGCCGATCCAGACTACGCGACCGGATTCATAATCCAGGATAACAGTCAAGTAACGATGTCCTTTTCGAATAGCGATTTCATCAACAGCCAAAAGACGAAGTCCGTCAAAATGGGGGGTTCCATATTGGGCCTCCAGAAAATATTTGTCGATGTTTTTAACCGTTTTCCAATTTAGGTCAAGATGATCGGCTACCTCCTTGACGGTCATGACTCGGCACAGACAATGAATATATAAGGCCAATCGTTTGGTAACTCGGAAATAGGGATGGAGAAGCTCCAGATCTTCTATAACAATCTGTCCACAAGTGAGGCAGAAGATCTTTCGAAAATGGCAATGAAGATATACTTGGGTCGATGCCAGATTCAGATCCCGGATGCTGCGTTGGCTCCAACTGTGAACCCGGAGGGCCTTCTGACCACACAGGTGACAGATGGGTTGAAATCGCTTGTCCGGAACAACCTTCAGCCAAGATTCGTGAGCTTGGGGATAGACAAATTGATCTATAACTCGAATTCGACAAAAGGGGAAATAGGGTGTTATACTGAGTTTGGACATCGCAGGCCTCCAAGGGTTTTGTTTTGTTTGGCAACAAACTTATATCCCCAAGAGATACCGGATGTCCATTTTCTTTTGTTATCATCTGCTTAACCCTATTTCCTATCAACTAATTGGGATATGAACCAATTATAATTTATTTTCTTCCAGCATATCACTTCCGTATTCTTTGATATTCATGGCTGTGGTCTGACTTAATGAAAGGGGGGAATTGAGCCGCAGTCTTTTCAATCAATTTGTCTGGCTGGCGACTAATTGCCGGCCAGACGACGTTTTGTTATGGCTTATAGACAAAACCGTAGATTTTGTAATCCTTACTCCAGTTTGTCCTATTAGAAGTGGTATATTTCCACTTATTTGTGCTTGTACTTGACCTCTCGTAGGTTCCCGTTGATATCCCTTCTTCTACATCCCTGTTAGCATGCTTCACTTTATTTTTCTTTCCGTTATTTGACAAATCCGTTACTATTCCGGTATGTCCGTATGTCTCAGAGGACGAATCGATGATGAAGACAGAGTTTGTCTTTGGGTCGTCCCCCTTTTGGTTAGCCAAAGCCTTTCACAGAGATATTTTGCAATAACCCACGATTCTGCTTTTCTGTCGGGTTACCTTTTCTGTCTTTTACGGGATATATTATGCTCCAGTTGTAGCCTCCTGGTTTCTGCTGTTTTACATAGGTTACACACAGTAACGCATATGCATTTGAGATCCCCAACAGAAACGCCGCCGGGGGAAATCCCGAGGGGCTTTTCATCACAATACGTCTCGTGTTTGCAGAAGGGGCTCCCCGGGAAGCCATTGACGAGGAGAGGATAGACCCTTGAACCCTGGTATTACGCTGGTTTTTCGACCCAAAAACAAAAACCTTTGAGACCTGCTCCATCACCGCACTTCACCCTTACCAGGTTCTCCTTGGGTACCGGTTTCTTCCGTCACCGACCAAGGTTCAATGCTTCGCACCATAACCGACCAGGCGCTCGTGGCTTTTTGCCTCCTCATGGCAGGTATTGACCGGAGATCTGAAAACCGATCTGTAAAAGCCTGTCCGCAATCTCAGTAAGCGGAGTCCATCCTGATACCGGATTCATCCACAACCGATAGGTTGCAAGGGCAATTCCTTCATCGATCGTAAGTTCATACGAGGTACCATCAAGACCGAGTCCGCACTCGCCCAGCGGGCATATACTGGCTGATCGTACAAATTCAAAAAGATCCTTAAGATTTGAAGCTGGGATCCCGGCTCGATATTCTTTTCCCTGATAGTGCACCGTGCAGGCGAACTCCTTGTATGAGCGAGGGGATGCAGAGTCCTTGAACAGCCGAACCACCGTCGTCCCCCCCTGTGTATTCACGCGAAAAGTTAATCCATTTCTGAACCCAATGATAAAAACTAGCACGCTCTAACGATCTAAATCTTCCGCCTCTTGCAATAGTTGAATAAACAAATCATGATCATTTTCTTTCAGGCCCATCCTATGTTCTATTATTTTAATAAGATCTAACGGACGGACCCCATATTGTTTTAGCGGATCATATGCCTGCAATAAATCCTTCCGAATTATTTTGATAACTTCCAAAACAGTATTCCATAATCCTGTCGCTTTTATCCTCTCAAGTCCATGCATTGATACAAAATTTATTATATCTAAAGGAGTGACATTAAAAGGAAATTCAAGAGGTATTTTATCCCTTCGGGTCACGTGGATATTGGAATCAGAAATTTCCATCGTTCCAAGTTTAATTTTTCCGTTTTCTGCCGATAGTTGAATTTCTTCATCCTGCGCGAATCTCAATGTTTCTATTAATCTTAGCCAGGTAAGATAACGGACTATTATTGTTCCCCATTCCTGGGCGTGGCATTCTAAATCCTGTTGGAAGCCTATCCCAACAACTGACAATTTATCTGAGATTGTCAAGGTCAAACTGGCATTCTGGGCTATTTTTTTGTCGAGTTTAACGATCTTCAAGGATTTCTTATGTTTTAATAAATCAGACTTGAAAAGAATGGCTTCCATGGTTTAATTATATGAGGGTCTCGGAATACAAGGTTAAGAAAGGTAATACTATCCTGTCTTGAGGTAGTTGTTTTATGATCCTATCCCATTAAGTATATTCATTCTCCATCTATGGATAAAGTCCGTGGCAATTTTCTTAAACGAATCTTCATACTCTTCTTGATTGTCCCATTGTTCTCGGGCGTAATCCATTCCATATTCTTCAACCTTTTCTAAAAAAAAATCTGTCAACCCTGAAGGACAATAGTCTAAGCTATCAGAATCGCCGAATGTCGCCTCAAAATACCAATCATTGCTAAAATTTAGGGTGGCATTAGGTGGCGTTTATTCCCACCGTTTCTTCAACTAACTTGTTGATATCATAACTTGTAGATGGGTCATAACCGGTCAAGTAGCTTCTTCTTCATATACTCCTCAAACTTCCATAATTGAAAAACCATAAGATTTCAAATGATATTCGATGAAAATACTTTAAATTTATTGACTTCTTGCCAGTAAAGAGGTACGAAAACCTATTTAAATTAATAAAGTTTTCATGTTGGCAACCTTTAAACCAAGGAGTGTCGATGGTAGAATAATAGACCCCATTTCTCAAGCGAGAGGTGGGGTTTTTTATTCAAAAGGACTACAATCAGTCTCTTTTAAGGCATGATAATATGACATACGAAACTGCCGTTCAGCAGTATTTCAGAACCTTATGGGCCTACAATTCAAGAACGGACAATGAGCATACCTGATCAATACTGGTCGGGAGAGTTTTGGGTAAATGGAATGGGGTGTGCATCTGGGGCACGTTTATATTGTTTTCAGCAGTAGAAACGGGATCTGATATAAAAGCTATTATGATTCCGTCTTTTCAAGTGGAAAAAACGGGATTTTCCAGTCCGGGAGCTGTTGCTCCCGGACTCACTTATCCAATGCCACTCGGGCATATAATGGATTCAAACAATTAGTCGGAGTGTGGATAGCCGTCATACAAATTAGTTTGTCTCAAAGACTCCCCACTTCTTCTGTAAATCATCATTTTTCGGACTTCTCATTTCTATTGCCTTGTAGGTGGATTCAATTGACGTCTAAATTCAATTGAATATTAAATAGTTATAGACGACGGGTATGGGGGACGATTTTATTTCAGACCTTATTGACCGGGCCTTGGCCATTCCATTTCCCGGTCGCCCTCTTTCCATTAGAAATCTTTTTAGGGATGGTCAGAATTTACCGGAAATTGATGGGTTCAACTTTTATTTCTATTTGAACTGTGGAGGTTTTTGGGGGGTATAGTGGAAGAAATGATGTTTTATTTTAAGAGGATAGGTGGTCACCTGAAGCCCTTCTTCCTGTAATGGTGTAAGTTTTATTTGTAATAAATCAGAAGAGTACAAACGGGATTCAATATATCAACCTAACCAGAGCCCCCCACCCAAGTCCAAGGCCCTCGACCTTCAGATAGATTACTCGGACTCCCAGCTTCCCGATTATGAGGAAGCCGTTCCCGATCATGAGGTTTTAACTGATTATTCAATCGGTTAAGAAGACATCAGAGTTGATGGGGTAGGTCTATTCAATTTTGCAGGAATTATTCCTCTCTTCCCCCATTTTGGCTTCTTTAATGGTACATCTTTTCTTCCTTGGTCTTTTTCCCTTTTGAAAATACCCGTTCCCCCCATTTTCTGATTTTGTTTTCTCCTTGACTTCCACTTTTTCTCTTTTTATACTTCCTTCCTAAATAAGCAATGTCTTATTATTTCATTCAAAATAGGGTCTTCGACGCCCTTATCCTCAATGAGACCTTGTGGGGGTGGGTTTCAAACCCGCCCCTACGGGCCATCCACGTGATCAGGAGACATCCATGAGTCAATTAAAAATAACGGTAGTAAAAAGACTGAATACGAACGATCTTTTTGGGAACAATCCTCCACTGACCGTAAATGAAAAACGAATGACGCCTGAATGCGACCGATTTGAGACCGGTCAGGAATTTATCCTGGATAATATTGACTGTCCTCCGGGTTTTTGCACTTGGGCCTTTGCCGATATCCAAAGGGATATTGCCCATATGTTTTTTAGGGGGAACTATCCGTGGGTAAAGGAAAAAGGGGGCTACCCTGGCCTGTTGTACCGACGGCTTTCGGCCGGTTATTTTTAAAATCGAGAGGATTGAAGAATAAATTGAAGGTCCCTTAGTTTATTCTTTTTTTGAAAAAAAAGTTGGTGTCTATTTAAGATTTGACCCTCGACCCACATTCTCCGCCATTCATGCAGACCTTTCTGCATAATCCTGATTTCATCTTTCCCCATATTAATCTGGCAACTGCCTACATAGCGATGGGGCGGGAGAAAGAGGCTCGGGCTGAAGCCGCCGAAATCCTCAGGATAAATCCAAATTTTTCAGTGAATCAATGGGAAAGAGCGTGTTCTATCTTTAAGGATAAATCATGAATTAATAAATATATTTGTCGGTTGCGTAAGGCAAGGCTGAAGTGAGTTTGGGTGAGTTATGAGAAAAACCT
>CAWAKF010000017.1:0-80688 GCA_963782435.1 uncultured delta proteobacterium | reverse complement strand
TTTGTGAAAAATCGGAAGAGTACAAACTGAAATTTATTCACAAAGTCCATTCCTTTATATTATAGTCTCATTTTCTTCAGAAGATTTCCTTTGTCCCCCTCGCTTTTCACCCTATTTTCTTCTTGACTGTGTCTTTTTCGTTCCATATACTTTTCAAATAATCAAGCAACTTCTTATCAACAAATGAGAGGAGGGATACTATGGGTTTGGGAGAAATAATAATTCAAAAGGTAAATAACCTGCAGGAAACTGAAAAAGCTGAAGTTCTCGACTTCATAGAATACCTTAAAAATAAAGCCGCAAGAAAGAAAGAAAAAAATGGACTGATTTTTCCCTCTCTTCAGCAATGCGCGGGATGGAAGATGAGCCGGCGCTTTATTCCATTGAAGATCTTCAGGAATCATTTTTATGATAGCTGAAAGTCAGATAGTGCTTTTTAAGTTTCCCCATACCGATCACACAGATGGAAAACTACGTCCTGCCCTTGTACTTCGACAATTACCGGGTGAATATAACGACTGGTTGATTTGTATGATCTCCTCACAACTTGACCAAAAAATTCCCAATTTTGATGAAATGATCTCTCCCGAGGATTCAGATTTTCAACAATCCGGTTTAAAGCTACCAAGCATTATCAGAATCAGTAGACTGGCGGTAGCCAGTGAGGATATTCTTATTGGTAAGTTGGGAGAAGTTGATTCCCATCGCCTGAGAAGAATAAAACAAGTGCTTTCGAACTGGATACAAGGGATATAATCACCCCCCATTCCTAAAGGTCAAATGACATTAATTGGCCCCCCATTAAAACCTGCAAGAGTCAGGAGCAGACTTGACCACTTTCCACAGACAAATGCACGATACCGGGCGCCCGATTATTGTAACCGTCAATGGCAGGCCGGACGCCGTATTGTTGGACGTGGGGGTTTTTGAAAACAAACTGAACGCATTAAACCTTGGATTGTTGTTGGCTGAAGCCGAAGGCGACGTGAGGGAACACCGAACACGCAATGCACGTGTATTTTTGAAGGAGCTAAAAAACCGTGCAAAAGTACCAGGGTGAGATCACCGGGGTCGCCGAATCCGACATTTTGGACATCTTCCATTGCCTCAGATAATCCAGCGGCCGCAGACCATTGGGTAAATGAAATCAAAAGGCAAATCGATTCCCTGGAAAATTTCCCTCAAAAGGTGTCCGATTATTCCCGAATCACAGGAGTTAGGTAAAGAGTGTCGGCATATCCTTTACGGCAACTACCGAACGATCTTTCGAATGGAAGGATCAAGGGTAATCATCATGCGGGTCATTCATGGCGACCGGCTGCTCGATCTCACCGTCATTCAAAAATAAACCTAACTTGCCTTCGTACCACATGCAAGGCTCGCCCAAAAACCAATCATATCCCATGAGGTAGTGAATGGTGACATAAATCACTTCTTCCTGCTTTTAAAAGAATCTTCCTTCGGAATGCAACATTTCAAAGGCAAAGCTTCAATTTAGACGTGAAACCCGAGGTAATTTCACCCTTGACCTCCCTTAATTAAGGGAGTATTAATCAATTAACTACTTCTATTTATTCCTTATTACTAAACAACCCGTCTTTAGATGAAATCGGGGGAGGGGAGGTCCTATATGATCAGACTTGTAATAACGGTTCTACTCGTTTTCCCAACTCGTTCGTTCTGGACAAGACATTATAATGTTGAAGAGGATATCAGCCTTACGCCAACCGGTGCGTGACACAGCGGATGGCTGATTATATCTCGTGTGTTGAGGCAACCGGTGGGAATCGCCAAGAGATTTTGGAGGAGGTTTCAGAGGTAGCTGGAAAAAAACATCTACTGGCATCAAAGCATCTGGGAGTGGAACCATAGCTAAGGGGGGCGGGGAGTTTTCTCTTTGACAAAGAACAGGAAAAGAATCTTGTGAAATAGATTGGAAACTTGGTGCCTTCCCGAAGGGAACGAGCGAATGCACCAAGGTCCTTGATAAAGCAACGATACAATATATTAGGAAAGAGGCAACTCGGACGAAAAAACTTCAAGACAAAATGCTGAAAAATCAGAATGAAATCAAACAGCAAACTCAAGCCATGCTCAGTAATCAGATAAAAACAGAGACCGACAAAAAAACTTTTTCCTCTTTTTGTAGCCCCAGATTCGATAGATGTTAGTCCTGGTTATAATAAGAAATCACTAATAAAGATTGTAAATAACCAAGATTTCCCGTCTACCAGATAGATGTACAAATTTCTATTGAAAAAGGTGATTTGTCTGTTGATGACATTAAATTGAATCCAAAAGATGAGGCAAAATTAAATCTGACTTGGGAGGAGTAATAGTTTCTCATGATGTCTTTGGTTTAGGAATGATAACAAAGGAAGGGAAAAGGGAAAACCATGTTATTATCTTTGATGTTGATGCTCACTCTACAAAAGAATTTTTTGCAGAGATCAATGCAAATAAGGCTCGACATCAATCCAAACTTATTTTTAAAATAGTTCGATCCGATAAGCAACCAGCAGCTATTATCAGTTTTGATCCTTTTATGTGGTGTCAAATGATAACGGTATTTTCAAACATATCATGAAACCTCGAAAACCATGTTGGGGCAAAAGAGATACAAGGAGGCGCTTCTCTGTTGTGAGAAGGCGATAGCGAAAGATCCAAGGTCCGCAAAGGCCCATCATAATATGGGTGTTGCACTTTTGTTTTTGGGTGAGCCTGAAAAGGCGATTCAGAAGTTCGTAGAAGCCATTGGGATAGACCCCAAATCATCAAAATCTTATCTCAATCTAGCGGGTATCCTCATGCAACAGCACAAGCTCAAAGATGCTATTGAAAAACTCGAAGTTGTTTCAGCTTTCGATGGGCAAGAGCAGCCAGATGCTTTTGTGCTTTGGGGGCGATGTCTGGCGCTTCAAAATGATGTCGATGGTGCGACCGGAAAGTTCAAAAGGGCAATAGAACTAAATCCTGAATTTGGCGCTGCATTTTTTTATTGGGGGGAATTACTTAAAAACAGCGGCGATTGTGAAAAAGCAAAAGACCAATTTGAAAAAGCGGTGCTTCTTTGTAAGGATGATCTCAGGTTGGATTCATACGGTATGTTGGGCGCGTGTCTGGAAAAACAAGGACGTTTTGTAGAAGCCAAAGGAAAATACCAGAAGATAATTGAAATTGCCCCAAACAGTATTGCTGCCAATAAATCACGAAATTCGATAAAGCAGTTGAACGAAAAATAATTAAAAGGACTAATTTTTTGCATCGAATTTTCAATGCAGACTTCCAAATTATCTTTCTCTCATTTGGCCCGGATAATTTTTCTCAGATGCACATTTCTCCTAGTAACTGGCAACCTAATTATCTATTATCTTGGACTGACTATTTGTGATATTACGTTAGAAAAAATTTGCCATGATAGTCGAAACCCTGATAAGATATTAAATCTCCAATCTTACATAATTAATAACTCAGAAAGGATGGAAATAATATGAAAGTTGTAGCCTTCAATGGCAGTCCCAGGAAAGACGGCAATACTGCCATATTGATCAATTATGTCCTCCGTGAACTGGAAGCGGAAGGACTGGAAACGGAATTGGTCCAGTTCTCCGGTAAAAAGATTCATGGGTGCAGGGCCTGTTACAAGTGTTTTGAAAACAAGGATCAGCGCTGTTCGGTCAAGGACGATTTTGCCAATGAATGCATCGAAAAGATGATATTGGCCGATGGGATTATCCTGGGTTCGCCGGTCTATTTTGCCGACGTCACCGCCGAAATGAAGGCCCTGATTGATCGGGCCGGTTTTGTGTCTTTAGCCAATAACGGCTTATATAAAAATAAAGTGGGGGGCATCCGTGGCGGCTTTACGCCGGACCGGCGGCATACACACCCTTGATTCTATGAATCACTTTTTTCTGGCCGGGCAAATGCTCATTGTCGGTCGGGGTATCGGGATTGGTCGGAACATAGGGGAAGTGGACAAAGATGAAGAGGGCATTCAGATGGTAAAAACCCTTGGGCAAAGAATGGCCTGGTTGCTTAAAAAGGTATCAGGATAATCTGGTTATTGTATTCATTAAGGATCTCAAAGTAATATAGACTTTTTTTTGCTGTCAGGGAACGGGGGGTCCTCTTTTTGGGGTTGTCCAAAGGGTAACTCATCGCCCCATCCCGGCCCAAAAGCTAAGTTCATTAGGAGCAGGGTATACATCCAAGCCCGTTTCAGGCTATGGTGAAGGCCTGCTTTCGGACCAATGTTCCAATTTTGGCCCGGCAAAGAAACTTTGGGCTTTAAGGTGGACAACCCCCAAAAAGAGGACCCCCCGTTCCCATTGAATGCGAGCTCTTAATTTTCATGTCGAAACTAATTTAAGAACCTTAATTAATTCACTCAATTAGAAACAGAGGGAAAAAATATGGAGGAGAAAGCCTATCTTGACCACCTGAATCAATTGTGGAAAAAAAATTGGCCAGATCACCTTCCCAGGGAACCGATCTACCCACTTGGCGAGATCCCCTTAACCGACTACTTGCGGGAATGGGCCAGGCAAACCCCCGATAAAGCCTGCTTGATATTTTATGGCAAGGAGTTAACCTTTAAGGATCTGGACGATCTAAGCAACCGCTTCGCCTCCTTTTTAGCTGCAAACAACCTTCATAAGGGAGACCGGGTTGCGGTCTTCCTCCCCAATTGTCCCCAGTTTCTCATCGCCTTTTATGGAATTCTTAAATTGGGCTGCGTTCACGTCCCGGTAAACCCTATGTTCAAGGAACATGAATTTCTCTATGAAATAAAGGATACCGAGGCCAAGGCCATTGTAGTTCTCGATCATCTCTTTCCCATCGTTCAAGCGGTGCAGGATCAGACCGGACTGCAACGGATGATGGTCACCCGTTTTTCCGATTTTCTACCTAAGGAGCCTACCATTCCCATACCGGCAGGCCTTCTGGAACCGGGACCAAATTGCCCCGGAGCCCTGGATATGATGTCCACCCTGGCCAAACAGGAGCCGACCTATCCGAAAGTGGATGTGGGGCTGGACGATTTAGCTGCCCTGAATTATACCGGTGGGACCACCGGTCTGCCTAAAGGCTGTGAACATACACAGAGGGACATGATCTACACCGCTGGGTGCGCCATTGCCACCGGGGCCAGAGAGGAAGGCCCGGTTGAAAACCCAGTGAGCCTGGGGTACTTTCCGATCTTCTGGATCGCCGGAGAAATCGAAGGGGTTATCGCCCCGGTCTTTTCCGGAACCACTCTGGTCCAACTGGCCCGGTGGGATATCGAGGCCGTGTTAACGGCCATAGACAGGTACAAGGTGACCACTATGAGCGGAGTGGTCGATAATTATTTAGAGATCATGGAATATCCGGATCTGGAAAAATTTAATCTAAAGTCGATTAAAACAGTCGGGTGTTCTTCATTTATCAAGAAATTGACCCCCGAATACCGACAGCGTTGGAAGGAGCTGACCGGAAGCATTTTGAAAGAATCCTCTTACGGAATGACCGAGACCCATACGGTTGATACTTTTACCAACGGGATGCAGAACAACGATATGGATCTGAAATCAAAACCGGTATTCTGCGGTCTGCCCATGCCCGGCACCCTTTTCAAGATAGTGGACTTTGAGACCGGAAACCTGGTCTCCCTCGGGCAGGAAGGTGAAATTATCATAAAAACCCCTTCTCTGATGAAGGCCTACTGGAATAAACCGGTGGAAACCGCTAAGTCCATCAAAGACGGCTGGCTTTATACCGGTGACATCGGCATGTTGGACGAAGAGGGGTATCTCCATTTCTTAGGCCGTCGCAAGGAAATGCTCAAGATGAAGGGCATGAGTGTTTTTCCTTCGGAGATCGAAACCCTTCTCGGCCGGCATCCGGCGGTGGCCGGCAGTGCGGTCATCGGAAAATCCGACCCGGAAAAGGGGGAGGTCCCTTTTGCCTTTGTTAAATTGGCCTCGACTTACGAAGGAAAGATATCTGCCCGGGAGATCACCGAATGGTGCAAAAAGAATATGGCCACCTATAAAGTGCCGATGATCAAGATTGTCAAGGAATTTCCCTTAACCGCCACGGGGAAGATAAAAAAAGAAGAACTCAGGAAAGAATTGTCTTAATTTTATGGCGAAACACACTTAAGATTTGATCCTTTTTCCGTCTGTCGGTCAAAACAAATGGGGCTTGAATTGTATCAAGTGAAATTCATCCCTCCAAAAATCGAAGTGTTTAATCAATAGCTTCCTATAGTCCTCTAAATTCTATTCTTGAAATAACGGAAGAGTATAAACGCTATTCGTTGAAGGACCCCTCCACCTTTGGGGTTCCAGCCGAATGAAAAATCCTTATCCACTATTCCCAAAAATGTGTATAATGTGACCCACAAAAGCCACATCAGTAAGATAACCGTCTTCCAGCCGCACACTTTACCCCAAAAGGGAGCAAGAATATGGAGGATTTATGGAAACCCCGTTTCTCACCCGAGAGGTGGGGTTTTTTGTTTTAATCATCCTATCTAATAATAGGTGACTTTATGAAAGATGATAATAAGACAAAAAAGCAACTTATAGATGAGCTGATGGAATTGCGCTCGCAAAATGCCACACTGAAAAAATCAGAAAACGCAGAGAAATACCGGAGTTTGGTGGAGAATATCAGAGATGTCATCTATGAATTGGACAATCAGGGTGTTGTCCTTTATATCAGTCCGGCCATCAGGGATATACTGGGATACGACTCGACTGAAATCATTGGGAAGAACTTTATTGAGCTGGCATATAAAGATGATCTGAATAGTCGGACAGGAATGGTTTTCTGAACTCCGGAAAGGTATAGAATACCCATCTGAGTATAGAGTCATCAACAAATCCGGTGATATCCGATGGGCGCAGACGAAAACCAAGACCCATCATGGAAGACGGCCTGTTTAAGGGCGCCCAGGGAATACTCATAGATGTTACCGAACAAAAGCGGGCGGAGGAGGTGCTCAGGGAAAGCGAAAAGAATTATCGTTTGGTAGTGGATAATATGGTGGACGTCATAATGGTCATGGACATGAATCTGCGTCTTACCCATGTCAGCCCTTCTATCATGCGTTTGCTGGGATACACTGTTGAAGAGGCCTTGGCGCTGACCCTTAAACAGGTCCTGACACCTGAATCCATGGAGATTATAGCTAAGGTCTTTGAAGAAGAGATGAAACTGGAAGCCGTTGCTGCGGCAGATCCCGGCAGAAGCCGCATCTTGGAACTGGAAGAATACAGAAAGGACGGTTCCATCGTTTGGATCGAGAATCACCTATCATTTATGCGGGACGAGACACGGAAGCCCGTGAGCATAATCTCATTGAGTCATGACATTACCGAGCGCAAGCGGGCGAGGGAGGCTTTGCAGCATGAACGGGACCGTGCTCAAGGCTACCTGGATACGGTAGAGGCCATAATCGTCGCCCTTAATACCGAGGGAAGGATCACCACAATTAACAGAAAGGGCTGCCAGCTTTTTGGCTGTGAGGAAGATGAACTTATCGGCCAGCCCTGGTTTTCTACCTGTCTACCTCAATCAGATGACATGGAAAAAGTGTTTTCGGTTTTTTTAAGCCTTCTTAGCGGTGAAATAGAGCTGACTGAATATATCGAAAATGACATTATCACCCGGAGTGGCGAGATACGGCAGATCGCTTGGCATAATACGTTGCTTCGCGATGAACAAGGGCGGGTAATTGGCACCCTCAGTTCCGGTGAAGACATCACCGAGCGCAAGCGGACGGAGAATGCGTTAAGAACCAGCGAAGAGCGGTTCAGAAAAATCTTTGAAGAGGCATATCAGGTAGGTATCGTCATCACCTCGCCATCATTTGTATTTGAGAAAGCTAACCCCGCATTTTGCCGCATGATGGGATACTCAGCGGATGAACTCCATTCTATGACCTTCGCCAATATAACACATCCCGATCATCTCAAGCAAGACATGGAGAATGTTAAGAAAGTCGGACGAGGAGAAATACCCTTTTACCAAACTGAAAAACGATATATCAACAAAAGCGGAAAGGTGCTATGGGGTAATCTGATTGTTTCAAGCTTTCGCGATGAATACGGCGAATTACAGTATTATCTCTCTATGGTAACCGACATCACAAACCAAAAGAAGGCGGTGGAGTTAATGCTGGCGGCCACCGATAAATACCAAGACCTCGCCGAGAGTATCTCTGATGTATTCTTTGCAATGGACAAAAATCTCAGATACACCTACTGGAACAAGGCGAGTGAAAAACTTACAGGAATTCCAGCAGAACAGGCTCTCGTGAAATCTCTTATGGAAACATTTCCGGACAATGAGGCCCGCGAACAAGTAAAGGATATGTATTTACTGACTATTAAATCTAAAAAGCCGCAGCAGTTGACAGTCAGTTATCCGGGAAATGAGCTCCTTGTTCATGAAATTAGCTCTTATCCGACCAAAGAAGGTGTTTCCGTATTTATTAAGGACGTCACCGACCGCAAGAAGGTGGAGAGGAAACTCCAAGATACCCTTGAGAATCTCAGGAAGGCATTTGGCTCGATAATCCAGGTCATGGTGTCCGCCGTGGAAGCAAGAGATCCTTATACCGCCGGTCACCAGACTCGGACTGCAGACCTGGCCCGGGCCATTGCTACCGAGATGGGACTTTCCCCAGAAAAAATCGATGGCCTGCGCATGGCCGGTTCCATCCATGACATTGGAAAACTATCAATACCTGCCGAGATTTTGTCCAAGCCGACAAAACTGTCTGAAATTGAGTTTTCCCTAATTAAAGAACACCCTCAGAAGGGGTACGAGATTCTCAAGAATGTAGAATCCCCCTGGCCCCTGGCAGAGATAGTCTACCAGCACCATGAGCGGATGGATGGTTCCGGCTATCCCCGGAGGTTGAAAGGAGATGACATCCTCATCGAGGCTCGCATCCTGGCCGTAGCTGACGTGGTTGAAGCCATTGCCTCCCACCGTCCCTACCGTCCCGCCTTTGGGATTGATAAAGCTCTTGAAGAAATCTCACAGAACAAGGGTATCCTTTATGATCCTGAGGTGGTGGAGGTCTGCTTGAGACTTTTTCAGACGAAGGGATATAAGCTCGATTGATAATTTCATGGGGCATCACTTTTAACTTTCTATTAATCGGGGGACCATAAATGAAGAACGGGAATCAGATGAAGTCACGGTTAATGGATATTAATCGGTATTTATTGACCCTTGCTTAATTATGCATGATCCCTTTGACTAACATCATCTATAGAGAAAAAGGACGTGATCCAAAAGTATAAACAGGGCGCCAACAGTTATGTCCGAAAACCCGTTGATTTTGAACAGTTCACGGAGGCCGTCAAATTCCACGGCCTCTTTTGGCTCCTTTGGAATGAGCCGCCTCATCAAGGGATGTAAGGAGAAAGAAGATGGGAAAACCCCTTCGGGTTTTAATGATTGAGGATTCAGAAGATGATACACTGCTGGTCATCCGTGCACTTCAAAAGGGCGGTTTCGATCCGGCATATAAACGGGTGGAAACGACCGGGGCCATTCGCTCTGCGCTTCTTGAGAAACTGTGGGACGTGATCCTGTGCGATTATAAACTTCCGAACTTCAACGCTCTTGATGTCATTGAATTGTTAAAGGATACCGAACTCGACATCCCCCTACTCATCGTATCCGGTGTAATCGGTGAGGAGACCGCCGTTGAGATCATGAAGGCCGGGGCTCAAGACTATATCATGAAGGACAACCTACACCGCCTTATTCCCGCGATTGACCGGGAGTTGAAAGAGGGAGTAGAAAGACAGAAGCGGAAGCTGGCAGAAAAACAACTTAAGGAAAACAATGAGTGCTTTATCGCCCTGTTTGAACGCTCGCATGACGCCGTATACATCACCGATTTTGAAGGTGTGTTTGTCAATGCCAATCAGGTGGCCCTGAACATGTTGGGTTATGACAAACCCGATATTCGCTGCCTTAGTATTGCATCTTTGTTAAGCGAAGATGATCTCTCTAAAGGATTGAAAGATTTTAGTGGGATAGTTCAAACCGGATTTAAGAATGAATTATCTGAATATAGATTAAAGCGCAAGGACGGTACGTATGTAACTGTGGAAACCAAGGGATCTATTATCTATCGTGATGGTAAGCCACATTCGTTTCTGTGGATTGCTCGTGACATCACCGAACGCAAGCGGGCCGAAGAAGCTCTTAAGGCCTTGTCCCTTAAAGATGAACTGACCGGCCTCTTATAACCGTCGGGGTTTCTTTACCATGGCCGAACAAGGGTTGAAGACGGCCCAACGGATGGGAACAGAGATGTTGCTCATTTTCGGAGACTTGGATAATTTAAAGGGAATTAATGATACACTTTGGCCATAAAGAAGGGGACCAGGCCTTGCTGGATATATCACAGATACTGAAAGAAACCTTTCGGGAATCGGATATCATCGCCCGCATAGGAG
The DNA here is from genome assembly GCA_963782435.1 of uncultured delta proteobacterium. GTDB lineage: Bacteria > Desulfobacterota > RBG-13-43-22 > RBG-13-43-22 > RBG-13-43-22 > RBG-13-43-22. The sequence continues at coordinate 70,213 of CAWAKF010000017.1, read as the reverse complement.
GCGATGAATTTGTCATCCTGGCCATGAACAACTTTATGCTCTCTGCCGAAAAACTGATCAACCGTTTCGAGCAGGTCCTGAATGACCATCCTCTCCAAACAAAGCGCCCCCATAGGCTCTCCATGAGCTTTGGTACTGCCTGTTTTGATCCCAAAAATCCTTGTTCCATAGATGTCCTGCTTGCTCAAGCGGATAAATTGATGTATGAGAATAAACAAAAGAAGCATCAATAGAGTTAGAAATGACCCCGCCTTTGTTTTTGCACATTTGCAATCGTAATCAACAACCTTCATGAATATCCTCATGCAACACTTGTAGGTGAAGTCGCCCTGCAGAAGGGATCTATTCGTCATTCCTATAACTTCTGCCAATAAACCCTAAACGGGTGAGGAAGCAGGGAAGCTCTTAGATTATTAGGATGCAACGAACCTACGATACTTGCCGGATAGACATGTTAAAGAAACTTAAAAAGCTAATTGGGTCCTTTCTCTTTATTCTGGCCCCTCGAATGTAAAGTCTTATTAGTATGACCTGCTCCGCTCCGTCAAAAATGATTTTTCAGGGAGAGTCAATCTATTTGACATTTAAACACGTCATGAAACCACCTGTTTAAATATTCACATTCAACGACTATAGCACCCGATAAAAGATGACCGCCAGCCCGGCAGCCGAGAAGCAAATCGCAAGCAAGACGGTCCCGGAAATCCCGTGGAGGAGACGATGCCGGTAGGTTGTAAGAAAGACTGCGCGGTAGATGAACTGGGCCATAATCATTCCACCCAAGATATCCAACAGAAAGTGATTTTTGATGAACAGCACAGAAAGGCAGACAAGAAAGAACAAGAAAAGAAACAACCAGCGGTGCTTCTGCTTGGCAAAATGGGCGGAGAACAACCAGCCGGCATAGGCGGAAGCGATATGGGCTGAAGGAAAAACGTTCCAGGGAGTAGCCCGACGGTAGACATAGGCAGTTAGCTTGCCGAGCCAACCGTGAAGGGCAAGAACCCCCGGCTCGACACGGATAGAGATCTTTGCAGGAAAGAGAAGCCACAGCAGGCATTCCATGCAGGTCATCAACATGAAGCTGAGATAGAAATAGCGGAATAAAAGGTAGTCATAGGTTCGAAAAAGAAGACTATAACCAATAATAAATCCGGCATAACCCCAAATGAATAGATAGGGCAGCACGAACACCGGAATATAGGGTATGCGTTCATCAAGTCCTATGAGCAGCAGGGGGCTGTAGTCGGTGGAACCCCGGGATAGGTGGGTGCCAACCATGCTGTAACAAAGACGGTGAAATATCAGCACGGCGGGAATACAGAGGGTCTCTGCATACTGGCCAAAGGTTGGGAGATTCGATTGTGAGTTCCGCATGACCGCCTCCAGGCAAGAAACTTTTTCCGTTTTCTTGCCTTATTACTCCACTCAACAATCAGGTTCAAAAAAATTACTGGTCAAACCGGGCAATCGGGCGGGGGGAATATTATCGCATAAAGAAATCAATTGTCGCCGGTTAATTTCTCCACCCGCAATTAAAATGATAGAAGGTTACAAAAAGCCATTTAGAAGTCAATCCTTTTTTTCCGAGGGTGATAATGGTAGCGTGATCGATGAATCCTATTTAATGCCTAACACATGAACGCTGTTAGGTTATAAGGTTGCGGCGATTCTGTGATGTTCGCCACATAGACATGGTTAAGAACCAAAAGAACCTAAGATCCTTCTATTCTCACAGGATTTTATTTAACAACCACCGGCAAGATAAAAAAAAGAGGCGATCAAGAAAGCTTTTGAAGAAAATTATGCTTGTGGAAATGAAATTGATCAGCTATGTATCCAAAATACCAAGTAGATTCACAGTGTTAAATAAGAAATCTTTTTACCTGTCGAACCAGTCATAACGGATCATTGGTCCCCAAACCAAAGACGCAAGGGAAATCGGTGATTCCCGATCGACAATCAAGTTTCCTGACGTAAACAATCCCACCTTTAAGACACGCCCATAAATTGGGCATAGGCGTGCTTCGCCACCCACTGCAGCGAATACACACTGGATTGTGTATAATGATTCACCTGAAAGTTGCAGGTTGAAAGGCAGTGGGGACTGCACTTGAGCTTTCGTTCAGCCAGCTTGATCGAATCAAATTTGGGCCCGTCATAAATATTCCCCCAGTCTTCATCATCCCCATATAACTCAAAGCAGGGCGCAAAACTACCGTCCAGACGAATAATCATGGTCATCTGACCGGCCTGACAAGGCCATGAGGGCAACTGATGACGGACAAATAGTTTCATATTCTTTAGATGCTCAAGGGAATTGACCATGGTATACCCTTCACGGTTTTTTTCGATAAGCCAGTCAATCACTTCGTCCACCGCCTGAAATTTCCCCTCCTTGATCCACCCCCCATCCTCTCCATGCTTGAAATTGTCGTACTTAACCAAGGGGGGTTCATTGATATGGTAATCCGAGGCTATCCCGTATTCATGGGCTATCTCCGTAAGCTTCCAGACATCTTCCACATTGTTTTCAGTGATATTGATATTAAAGAAGGTGATGTAACCATATTGGTGTTCCTGCTGCACAAGATATTCAAACTGAGGTTTGATCCGCTCAAAGTATTTGGGCAATCCATCCCGCCGGTCGACCACATCAACGGCAAGGTTGATGGTGGAGACCCCGGCTTGACCTATCTCATCAATAAAATCCCTGTCAAGGAGGATGCCATTGGTGGGGAGATATACAAAAAATCCCCTCTCAACGGCATAATGGGTCAGGTCAATAATAAACCGCTTGCGCAGCAAGGGCTCGCCGCCCATGTAGGCCAATACCCGGCAGCCGGTGGACCTGAGCCAGTCAACGGAATCCTCGGCCACCTGCTTGGTCATACCGGGCTCTTTATTATTCGCATAACAATAATGACAATCGATGTTGCAATTAAGATCTGTATAGAGAAAGGATAAAACGGGTCTGAATTCTTTGGAGAAAATTCGTGATTTTATGTAGGGGACAAGCCAGCTCTTGTAAGCCCTGGCAAAATTATGAAAATGATACATTCTCCCATGGGCTTTTCTTTGTGCCCCGGGGCCTTTTTTCATCCGATTGAACCTAAGACCGGGAGTTAAAGATTCCTGGGAATCTGCCATGTAGGTCACCTCCATCGCCCTATAGGATCGAAATTGTTTTAAGTAATAATATCTCCTTAAAAATATTTGTCAAGGCTCAAGAATGCAGGCACGTCCAAATAAGAAGGAATGCTAACCAGCCCGATAGATTTCTTTAGACATTTAGCTCCATTCGGTAAACAGGACCCCGGAAACCGCCAGGGCGTTGAGATGAGACGTGGGGTGCCGATCGCAGCCATAAAGGTTGGTATCGCAATACCCCAGATCATCGGCTACAATGACAATGATATTGGGCCGTTTGTCCATCGTGCCCTAGGTCGATTTAGGAGCGGAGAGGGCCAGAGCAGACCAGGCCAGTGTATGCAGGAATTCCCGGCGCCCAAGTCCGGTTGAAGAGGAGGCAGACCTATCTTTTGAATTTCGGGACATGGAAAAAACCCTCCTTACTTGAAAATGAAAACGGCTTCTCCGAATAAATCAGGCCTATCATTTGAGAAAATCGATCACCTTTTCACAGAATTTTTCCGGATATTGGAACATCAGACCATGACCGCCGTTTTCCCACAAAAACAACTGTGCTTTAGGGATTTTTTCGGCGAGATAACAGGCATTCCGGGGTGGTACAAGGACGTCATCGGTTCCGGCCAAGACCCATGTGGGGTACCTGATTTCACCCAAGCGGTCGCAACACCCTTTCCAGTTAGTAATCGCCTGAGACTGTTTAGCCACGGTTTCAGGTGAGATGTTTCCAAGAGGACGGTAAAAAACTTCTTTTATACGCTTCCCGTTCTTTTGGAGCCAATCGGGAGGAAAAAGCAGGCTGATAAATCTCATCCCTTGTTCTTCAGGGGTGCCGGACGAGTCTGTCAACTTCTGTATAACTTCGGGGGCCGGAGGAAATAAATTAGCGTTGCAGTGAGCGGCATACAGAATCAATTTGTTCACCTTGGCGGGATGCCGAATTCCAACCTCCTCTGCAATCAACGCTCCCATAGACCAACCCAATATGTGCGCCTGCTGTATGTCTAAAGCATCCAGAAGGCCGGTTGTGTCATCTGCAAATTGTTCAATAGTGAATGGACGCTGCCCCGCGTCGGTATTCCCCATACCTCGATTGTCAAAAATAATCACCCTGAAAGAAGAGGACAGGGCACGGATTAACCCCGGTTCCCACAGCCTCATGGTACTGCCATAGCCCATGATCATCAAAAGGGGATACCCGCTGCCATAGATCCGATAGCCCATCTTGATGTCGCCTACCTGAACCGAACGATCCGGGTCTTCGGAAACCTGCCCCCCGAAACCCTCAAGGATTCCTACGGTCAGGCTTGTTATCACCAGGGCACAGGCCATAATTAATTTCATTGTCCTATCCTTTCTCGTGCTATTAGGATTCTTACACTTTTAACCTAAAAATTTATCTTTAACAATTTAACCAAAGGGTGGATTAATAGAATGAAAATTCAGAAAACCGATTTAACCCGAATGCCCGCGGTTTTAAGGCCTGCCCCTTCTTGCCCCGCGCCCGATGGCTTAACGGTATCTTCCAAACCCGCACAGCCTCACTCCTTAGGAAGGGAATTAGCTTTAAACAGCAACAGATACTGGTTTGCCCCTTACCAGCGAAGTCCACATGCCCAGAAAACAAATCAGAGCGGCAACCAGATAGGCATGATTCATCCCATGCATAAAGGCCGCCAGGACCGGGGCCCTCTGGGCCGCCGTATCTCCGGAATGCAAGACATGAAAGGAGGCATGTCCGGCAACGTGGACCATGGTGCCGGCCAATATGGAACCAGACATAGCTATCCCGACAACCTGACCGACATTGCGCATCATGGAAAGAAAGCCCCCGGCAATTCCCAGACTTTCGCGGGAGACCGCCCCCATGACCGAACTGTTATTGGGAGATTGGAATAATCCTTGCCCTATACCCAATAAGACCAGCCGGATCAGGACGTCATGATAACCGGATTGGGCCTTCAACATGGAAAGCCAAAACAAAGCGCAAGAGTTGATCGCCAGACCCAGGGTCGATAAAATGCGCGGATCCGTTCGGTCGGATAGCCAGCCGCTGATAGGGGCTACGATTGCTATAGTCAAGGCCGTGGGGGTCATGAGTAAACCGGCCTCGAAAGGACTGTAGCCAAGGGCCAGTTGAAGAAAGAAGGGCATCAAAAACGCATTGGTCGAAATAGCCAGGAAGGAAAGAAACCCTGCCAGGTTCCCGAAGCTGAAAATTCGGTTGTTGAATAATTTTAGATCAATCAAGGGTTGCGCAGTCCTGGCTTCCCAGATCGGGACCAAGGCTAAAGTGAAAGCTGCCAGGGTCAGTTCAAAAACGACCAGAGGGGTTTCCCATCTTCCAGTCTGACCGGTTGTCAGACCCAGCAGCAAGGCAGAAAGGCCGATGACGATCAAGGCCGCGCCCGGGAAATCGAAGCTTTTCTTTTGTCCCAAAGTAGGAGAAACCAATTGTTCATTGATGATATAGGTGGTCATAATGATACCTACCAGCCCCACTGGAACATTGATAGAAAAGATCGATCGCCAGCCAAAGGCGGTCACCAGGAAACCTCCCAAACTTGGACCGACCGTAAAACCGGTAGCGACCACGGTTCCCACAATGCCCAGGGCGCGACCTCGTTTTTCCGGGGGAAACACAGCGGTAATAATGGCAAAACTGTTGGACATAAGCATAGCTGCCCCTACGGCCTGAAGAGCTCGGAAACAAATGAGTTGGGCGGGATTTTGAGAAAGGGCACAAAGACCTGAACCCAGACTGAAAACTACAAACCCGAATCGGAATACCTTCTTACGGCCGGTCATATCTGCCAGCCGGCCGAAAGGGAGCAGCAAGCCGGTAATCACCAGCAAATAAGACAGAATGATCCATTCCGATATACCCAGACTGGCTTTAAAATCGGCCATGATTGTCGGCAGGCTTATATTGACGATACTGGCATCCAGGGTGGCCATGAAAATCCCGATGCTCACCGTTCCCAAGACCCACCAATGGTGGCTATCAGTATGAAAATTGTTCCGCATAGATTTTTCCTGTTTCTCTCTTGGAAAAAGGCCCGTCTTAATCCTCTCTGGATGGTGCCGATCAGACAAACCCTTTTGGCACTCTAAGGAAAGGATTAAAAGGGGGGTCTTTGTCAGTATTATGTTAGCCTTTCACACTAACTTCGTCAAAAGAAAATGATTCCCCTGAACCACCTCGGCCAAAGATTGACGGTTTTCATTTTTTTTTGGGGGAGGAAATATCTTTCCCTACCCAACAAAGGTTGGTTTTTTTAAATCGGAGGCGAACAACCCCTTTTGAAAACTTGAAAGGGTTATTTATCCGTTTCCAGCTCCCTTTGGTGGTTGCGGGATGGTTAAGATGGATATAATAGCCGCAATTCCGAAAAAAACCAATGAGATCCACCAGACCTTGTAATTATGAAACGTATCATAAATCCATCCGGCCAGCGGCGGCGAAATCACATTTCCTACGGCGATAAAAACGCTGGTTAGACCAAAAATGGTTCCGAAGTTTTTTAAACCAAAATACTCGGCTAAGATCGGAGCCCTGAGGGGCATGACTCCACTCACACCGAACCCATATGGAACGGCAAAAAGCACAATAAGCCAGAAAGGGCTCGCGCCGTCCATTTTCCAATAAATGAACAGGCCGATTACCTGTAAGAACAGAGAGACAGCTATCACATAACTTTTCCTGAAAATGTCGGCCATCATCCCAAAGGGGATCCGTCCAAAAAGGCTCACAAAAGTATAAAGCATCACAACGGTACCGGCGGTCGTTCTTTTCATGCCTAAGTGGGTTAAGTAAGGCAAAGAATATAGCATGACGGTACTCAGAGTGGCATTTTGAAATAACGTCACCACGGCGATATGCCAGAATGCCCTCATTTTGATGGCTTCTTTAACATTGGTGCCGAATTCGCCCGAAGTCCGGGTAGTCCCCGGTCCCGCAACCTGATCCAGTGTCTTTCCATCAGGTAATAGGCCATGATCTTCTGGCCGGCTGTAAAAAAGAAAAGACACCGATAGTCCCAGGATCAAAAACCCGATCGAGGTATACAAAAGGGTTGTCCGCCAACCGAGTTTGTCTATAACCGTGACCACTAAGGGAATCGCCACCCCGCCAAGCCCGGCGCCCATAAAAAACAGGCCATTGGCCTTTCCGATATCTTTCCGGAACCATCGGGATATCACCACCAAAGGAAGCATCCCGGTAACCAGTGAGCTTCCTATTCCAGCCAGGAGGAAGCCGATATAGTACATAATCAGACCATTCATTCGGCTTAAACAGAATAAACCCAACGAGGCGCAAACCACTCCAATCCTCATCAACCATTTGGGTGACCAGCGGTCGACTGCCGGTCCCCAAAGCGGATTAAAAACGCCGATTTCCAGGCTGCGCAGAGAAGAAGCCAGCGAAATTTGGGCCATGCTCCAGCCAAATGTGGTCACAATGGGGGTTACGAAGGCGGTCCAACCGTAACCGACGATCGAACCGAAAAAAAAGGTTAAAACGGCACCTGAAATAACAATGTACCATCCATAAAATATTTTAAATTTCAACGATCATACCCTTTCTAAAGATAAGCCAACTCCCATTACCAAAGATTTTTGAATTGGCGGTGGCCTTAACCACAATCGGTTCTTAAACATTAATATGGGTTGCTTTGAACTTTTTTTATTGACAGCCGGTAAAGATCCCCAGAGTAATCGTGTAAGAATATTCTTCTTAGAATACTAAGGCAGGAGGGGCTCGATAGGTAAAAACTGAGCAAAACAAAGGATATTCTAAATATAATTCTTGGGAAATATCGATCAAATAAAACCTATTTTCAAATGGCATTTGATATGGATGGCTAAACCCGATGCGAATGGCTTGGATTTTATTAAGAGAAGTATCCAACGGCTCAGTGCCATTTTTATAAACCGAGTCTGCTTCGAAGGGCGAACCCACACAATCAACAGGATCACAGAATCCCAAAGCCAGGATGCCACATAAAAAGAAAAATAAAAACAAAGAGATCTTTTTTTTAGTAAGTTGTGTTAACGATAACCCTTTAGAATTTTCACCCTTGTTGCTATTCATCACTATACCTTACGGCGAAGGAGAGTTTCATCCGGTCGATGGCTTGTCTAACTTCATGTTTTTTCTATAAAGGGATCTGCGTTCGGAGCCAACAAAGCGGGTTTGATTTCTATGCGGCTGTTAAGCGGATAATCCTTTTAAATATCCATGGGTAATATTAATCGATAGCAGGGATAAGTCAACCCTTATTTTATAACTATTTCCGGGTTATTCCCAGTACCCGGGGACAAATCTCCCGGAAAAAGGGCAACGTCTAAAGTTTCAAGGCCGGGGAGGCCTGTCTGAAACCCTTTCCCATTTAAACCTTCTTGCGAAGTCAGGTCGGTTCGGATATTCTATAATAAGATTCTCTGAAGAAAAAACTCAGAATTAAAATTACAACCAATCAAGAGAGGGATTATGCGCAATATTTTTTACCCTGGCAGTATAGCGGTGGTTGGAGTTTCGGCCTCGCCGGATAATATGGGGCTTGGAATTATTTATAACCTTACTGAATTCGATTTTCAGGGCAACATTTACCAGGTGGGATGGAAAGGGGGCGAGGTGGCCGGAAGGCCGATCTATAAGTCCGTTTTGGATATTCCCGGTCCTGTAGAATTGGCCGTCATTCTTACCCCTGCCCGAACAGTCCCCGATATCCTCGATGAATGCGGGAGGAAAGGAATCTTTTGGGCCGTCGTCGAAAGCTCCGGTTTTCGCGAGTACGGGGACGAGGGGAAGAAGATTGAGGAAAAGATCATCCAGGTGGCCGAGAAATGGGGCATCCGCTTCGTCGGCCCGAATTGTATCGGGGTGATCAATATTGAAAACGGACTCTGTACCCCCTTTACCCCCCTGAAACGCATGGTCCGTCTGGGAGACATATCCATAATCTCTCAGAGCGGCGGAGTGGGCATGTCGGTGCTCAACCTGATGGGGAACGAAGGTCTTGGGCTGAATAAATTTGTTTCAGCAGGAAACATGCTTAACATCCAGACCGAAGAGTTCCTGGAATATTTGATCGAAGACCCGGCCACGAATTACATCTACCTCCATCTGGAAGGAATTAAAAACGGACGGAAACTCATGGAGGTGGCCCGCAGGTCCCCCAAGCCTATCCTGGCCTCCAAGGCCAATATCGGTCAATTCGGAAAATCGATTGCCTCCTCGCACACGGCCTCCCTATCCAGCAATGATCGGGTGGTTGATGCCGCCTTTCGCCAGTGTGGTATCATCCGGATAAACGATGGGACTACTTTAGGCAATGATCTTAAGATTTTACATCTGCCTCCGATGCGCGGCCGAAATCTGGCGATCATCTCCCGTTCCGGCGGCCATGCGGTAATTGCGGCCGATGTTTGCGAAATAGTCGGATTGAAGCTGGCCCAGTTCCCCAAAAATTTCATCGAAGAGATTGAGAAACATTTCCGGGCCTCGGTGATTAAACTGACCAATCCCTTGGACCTCGGAGACCTTTTTGATTCGGATTTTTTTCTGCGAATCGTCGAACGGACTTTAGCTGAAGACGGGGTCGACGGGATTGCTTTCTTGCATACCATTATCCCTTTGATCGAAGGACAAAAATCTCGTGAGCTGTTGAGCCGAATCTCAGAACTTTCCCAACAATATAAGAAACCGGTGGCCGTATATGTTTCCACGGAAGACCAGGAAGTGGCTTGGCTGAAACGTAACCTGAATTTTCCGATCTTCACCCAGATAGTCGAGACCGTCCGGGCGCTGGAACTGAACCGCAGCTATAATGAAGAAATCGAGCGTTCCCACGAAACTAAAACAATTGATACCTTCCCGGTGAACCAGGAAAAGGCTGGATCAATTCTCAACAAAGCCAAAATGGAGAAAAGGGATCTCTTGCTTAACGAGGCCGGCGAGGTCTTGAATATTTATGGGATTCCTATGGTCCGGGGCATTCCGGTTCCCGATGAAATCGGGGCTGTTAACGCGGCCCAGGCAAATAGGCTTCCCGGTAGCCATGAAGATAATCTCCAAAGAGATTTCTCATAAATCCGACGTCGGCGGGGTGCAACTGAACCTGCGAACCGAAGCCGGCGTGGCCGAGGCCTATCGGGATATGCTCAAAAGAATCCAACAGGTTTACCCGGAGGCTGAAATTGAAGGAGTTTTGATTCAGCCAATGGCTACCGGCGGACGGGAGCTTATCATCGGCGGTCGGCAGGATGACCAATTCGGCCCTGTTGTCCTGGTGGGTTTGGGAGGAATTTTTGTGGAAATTTTTGGCGAAGTCTCCTTGCGCATAGCCCCCATTACTAAGCGGGAAGCCAGGGAGATGATCAATGAGGTTAGAGGAATAGCCATGTTTAAAGGGGGCTCGAGGCTCAAACCCGTCCGATCTTGAAGCGGTGACAGAAGTTCTGCTTCGCCTTTCCCAGTTACTCTGTGATCACCCCGAGATTCGAGAGGTTGACATTAATCCCCTCCGCGTATTCCTGGAGCACGAAGGGTGCCAGGGTCTGGATATACGTATGATATTGGATAAGTCTTAAGGAAAAATCCTAAAGCCAACAGGAATCGATATAAGGGGTTGAGAGGCTGGATGGCCGGGCTGTCTCACCTGAGATAGAATGATTCGTTGAGGCTAATCGTGTCATGAAATGCAGAGAAGGAGTGAATGTTACCCTTTCTTGTTTTTGCTCTTCTTTTTATCCTTTTTTTTGGATGATGGACGGGATTCGATGTAATGGATAATTTTACTCGAACTAACCAGGCCTATCTGTAAAATGGCCAGCAGGATAAAGACCCCGCCAAAACGGATAAACAAGGTACTCAATACATATCCCCAATTTATTGTTTCCATACCGTCTTCTCCTGTTATTTAAACATGGCGATGAACATTCCGGCGGCGGCGGCTGTCCCAATAACTCCGGCCAGGTTCGGTCCAATGGCGTGCATCAGAAGATAGTTTCGTTTATTGTATTTCAATCCTTCCACCTGGGATACCCTGGCGGCCATGGGCACGGCCGAAACCCCGGCTGAACCGATTAAGGGGTTCATTTTGTGTTCGGGCTTCAAAAACCAGTTAATCACCTTAACCGTCCAGATCCCACCAGCCGTACAAAAGGCGAAATCCAGGATCCCAAAACCAAAAATCAAAAGGGGTTTGGCACTCAGAAATTTATCGGCCTGCATGGTGGCTCCTACCGAAATCCCCAATAGAATGGTTACAATATTCATCAAGTCCCCTTGGGCTGTTTCCGTCAGACGACCGACAACACCCGATTCTTTCATCAGGTTTCCAAACATGAACATACCCATTAATGGGATAACGGCTGGAATAAGCAAGGCAATAATGGACACCGCAATAAGGGGAAAGAGAATTTTTTCCGTTTTGGAGACCTTGCGGAGACTTTGCATTGTGATCTTTCTTTCTTTCTCGGTGGTTAGAAGGCGCATAATGGGTGGTTGAATAAGCGGAACCATGGCCATATAGGAGTAGGCCGCCAAGGCATTGGCCCCTAAAAGATGAGGGGCCAGGGCCTGGGTAAGGTAAATAGTCGTTGGCCCGTCGGCTCCCCCGATGATCCCTACTGAGCCCGCTTCTTGGAGGGTAAAGCCGCAAAGTATGGTCCCAATGAAGGTAATAAAAACCCCCAATTGTGCCCCGGCACCTATCAGCAAGGTTTTGGGATTGGCGATTAAGGGTTCGAAATCGGTCATGGCCCCCAGCCCCAGGAAGATGACGCAAGGGATGATCTCCCAGGAAATCCCATAACGATAGAAAGCCTGCAATAACTCTGGGGTTCCGTCTTTACCCACGCCCATTAGAGGAGTATAGGGAAAATTGACGAGAAAAATTCCGAATCCGATTGGCAGGAGAAGCAGAGGTTCATATTTTTTGACTATGGCTAAATAGAGAAAAAAAAGACCGATCAGCCACATGACTACATTCCCCCAGGTCATCCCCATAAAACCGGTTTGATGAAAAATGTTCAACATGACCTTCATGAATTCTTGATAGTCCATGGAATTATTCTCCCGTCACCAATTCATTTATTGTTTTTTAGACTTAAAACCAACGGCAGGTGCCCTTTCAGAAAAGCACCTGCCAACCGGTTCATTTCCTTTTAAAAAAAATACCGAAAGTTGATTTTCGGTTTTAGTTCCAATTTCTGGAAAAATCAAGCTTTACTTTTTATTTTTGTTCACCCTTGTCTTTGGGTTCTTCCTTGGGGGGCTCCTCCAAGGCTTTTTTAAAGGAGTGAATGGATTGACCGAGACTCTTCCCTAAGTCAGGGAGAGCCTTGGCCCCAAAAATTACAAAGGCTATTACCAGTATAATAATCAATTCCTGAGTTCCGATACCGAACATGACAAACACCCCCTATTGTGCTCTAAATTTAGTTTTGAAGGCGGAAAGGTATCGTGACTTATTAACAACGGAGAGTGGGATTGATGGTTTCCGGAAGAAATTCTAAAAGAGGAGCATTGAAAAACCGTTTCATTAAGATATGCTTTTGTATTATAGCCGGAAGACCCGGCCCCAATATTTTGGATAAGTTCTTCTGACCCGACAACAAGATTTCCTGATCAGGATTTTCAAAAGATAGATTGGAGGAAAACACATCAATTTCCGACAAACCATAATAATGGGAATATATGGTGACCCCAATGAAAAAGGAGACAAAAAGAATAATCGGAAAAAATTGAATCCGTTTTATCCCTTTTTTATTTGCCCTTAATCGCACCACTAATTTGCCTTAAATAAAAATTCTTAAAAACCTGCGTTTTCAATCAAGCGTTTATTCCCTATCCGGAAGACTATTTGGTTAATTATGGAATCTGTTCTTCCTTGAGGTAAGCCATATGATAACATGCCCCTTGACCTTCGTCAAAAGGAAAACACTTTCTTTTAATAATAAAGGGCAAGTGAAATAATTATTTTGACAAGCATTATCAATAAAAGGAAATCGCCCTATTTATGCAATTTTACTTCATGGATTCTAACCAGCCGGACCTCCACTTACCAATTTAACTGGGAGCCCCCCAGTTCCCTTTAAATTCAAACAGGTTCGTTTTTTTCGTTTTTTCTTCTTGATCCTATCTTCCTCTTTCCCTATACTCTTTCCATTAATAATTAATTTTTGACCAACTCTTCAACAAATTCCCGGACCAAGGGGATCAGGACCGACCAGAGAGGAGCAATGAAATGAAAGCTGCCGTTTTGCATGGCGCAAGGGATATCCGGACGGAAATCGTACCCGATCCTGTTCTTGAACCCCATGGTGTCATTATCAAGGTGAAGGCCTGTGGCGTCTGCGGTTCCGACCTGCACGTTTACAAACGGGACGGTCAGAACGGGACCATTTTCGGCCACGAATTCAGCGGTGATGTGGCCGAAGTCGGGTCTCAAGTGATGGGCATCACACCAGGGATGCGTGTCACGGCTGTCGGTTTCAAACCTTGCGGAAATTGCTTTTGGTGTTTCCAGGGAAAGGGGTATCGCTGTTCCGACATGGCCCTTCTCGGTTATCAGTTTCCAGGGGCGATGGCCGAATATGTCCATGTTCCCTTTGCCGTCCTCGGTCGTAGTGTCTTCCCCCTACCCGAAGAATTAAGCTATGAAGACGGGGCGTCGGTCGAGCCTCTCTCCATTTCCTATTTCTCGGTCAACAGGGCCCAGCCCAAGGAGAATGAATCCATTGCCGTCATCGGCCTGGGTGTCATCGGTCTGAATGCCGTTCAAGTGCTGAAAACCATGGGAGTTTCTCAAATTTCGGCCAGTGGCCGCAGGTCTTCGCGTTTGGAAGCCGCGAAAGCCTATGGAGCCGATATCATCATCAATGCGGCTGAAGAGGATACAGTTGGGTTGGTTATGGCGGCTTCAGGCGGCATGGGGGTCAACACCGTCCTTGAGTGTGTCGGCACCCAGGCGACCTTCGATCAATCGATTGCCATGACCCGGGGGGCGGAAAAATTATGCTGGTCGGGGTTTACGAGGAACCCCTTACCTGGAATCCCCAAAGTGTTATCGCCAAGAACCTCTCCCTCATCGGCTGCCTGGGGGGCAACTTCCCGGCATCGATCGAGCTTCTTAAGAACGGTAAGGTTAGCGCAAGACCCTTGATTACCCATAGATTCTCACTGGACGAGGCTGCCGAGGCCTTCAAAGTACAGCTTCAGGATCCCGGGGCTATTAAGGTAATGATCAAACCTTAACCCTTTTAAAGATTTTAAAAATAGAAAACGGAAACAGATCTTACTGTTACCCCCCTGCCTGAAAACAAAAGAAGAGGGTTCTAATTTTATCGTTTCATAGCCAGGGGGATAAAGACCGGAGGAAATTATAGTGGACAAAGAGAACCATGAAGAAAAAATCATCCGAAGTATTTGCAGCAGCCATTGTGGCGGCACCTGCGAAATGAAAGTCCACGTGAAAGACAACCGGATCGTGCGGATTGAGCCCTCCGATGAGGAAAATAAACCTCGCTTATGCGCTCGAGGCCATGCCTACCGTCAACGCGTTTATGCCCCGGACCGGCTTCTCTACCCGCTCAAAAGAACCGGAGCCCGAGGAGCCGGAGATTTTTCCCGAATTTCCTGGGATGAGGCCCTGGAAACCGTTGCCGGAAAAATGAAACACATCAAAAACACTTACGGCAATGCGGCTATCCTCCATTTCTGCTCCATGTGCGATCCCCATACTTTGCATCATGTCGGAGCCTTTCATAGACTATTGTGTCTGTTTGGAGGCTATACAGCACCTTGGGGTTTCATCTCCCATGAGGGGGCCACTTTTTCAGCCGGAGTGACCTATGGGATGCGGCGGAAATTCACCCAAACCGAACACAGGCCGGAAGACTATCTTAATTCAAGGCTCATCATCATGTGGGGCTGGAACCCGGTAACGACCGAGCAGGGAACCAATGTTCCCCTATATCTGACACAGGCGAAGGAAGGAGGGGCCAAGATTATCTGTGTTGATCCCAGATATACGGACTCGGCGGCTACTTTCGCGGACCAGTGGATCCCCATACGCCCGGGGACCGACGCGGCCGCACTAATCGCCATGGCTTATGTAATCCTCAAGGAAAATTTGCAGGATAATGACTTTATTCAATCTTATGTCGCGGGGCTCGATAAGTTTAAAGATTATCTGTTTGGCATCGAAGACGGGGTGGCTAAAACCCCGGAATGGTCCGAGGCCATCAGTTCCATCCCGGCTGCAACTATTGCCGATCTGGCGCGCGCCTATGCCTGCACCAAACCAGCCGCTCTGGTGACCAGCATCGGCCCGGGGCGCACAGCTTATGGCGAGCAGTACCATCGGGCCGCCGCCGCCCTGGAGGCCATCAGCGGGAATTGGCTCTCCCCGAACTGGCATTCGCCTCCCACCAAAATCATGAAATATAATCCCCAATTCTCCAGTCCGCCGAATCAGGTAGAAATTGGGGCGCCTCCCCGTAGGAACGCCCTCCCTTACCGCGGGGCCAGTGTCAACTCCAGTGCTCGAGTCAACGTGAGTCTGTTCGCCGATGCTATCCTTAAGGGAAAAGAGGGTGGTTATCCCAACAACTATAAGATGATTTGGTTGTCCAACACGAATTACTTGAATCAACTCGGAGAGGTTAACAAGACTGTCAAAGCCTTTCAAAAATTGGATTTCATCCTGGTTACGGAACAGTTTATGACCTCCACAGCCAGATATGCCGACATTGTTTTACCGGTTTGTACCTTTTTGGAGCGGAATGACATCTTAGCCCCAAGGCACAGTGGCGTATATGGTCTCCTCAATAAAGCAATAGAACCCCTGGGGGAATCCAAATCCCAGCTCGATATCTGTCAGGCCCTGGCTGTAAAGCTCGACCTCACCGACTACGGTAATCAATCGGATGAAGACAGGGTAAAGCATATTGTAGCCAAAGTATCTGAAGAAATTGATTTACCGGATTTTGGCTCTCTGAAAAATGAAGGAATCTACCGGGTGAAGCTTGATGAACCGGCAGGGGTCAGTCAACCGAAAATGGAAAAAACGCAGCCGCTTTCATTCCGTACTCCTTCTGGAAGAATAGAAATCTGGTCGGAAATAATCGCCAAGATAAACGATCCCCTGCTCCCGGCCCTCCCTACCTATATGGAAACCTGGGAGAGCCTAAATGACCCACAGGTCGGGAAATACCCGCTGCAGCTCATTACCCCCCATTTTAAACGGAGGGCCCATAGCCAGTTCGATAATCTGCCTTGGCTCCGTGAGTTGCAAATGCAATCGATTTCCATGAATACCCTCGATGCCGAATCAAGAGGGATCCATCCGGGAGATCTGGTCCGGGTTTTCAATGACCGGGGGGAAGTCCGAATTCCAGCCAAGGTGACCGAAAGGATTATGCCGGGGGTGGTCGCCCTTCCTCAGGGGGCCTGGTATGATCCGGATGAAAACGGGATCGATTATGGAGGTTGCGCTAACGTGCTCACTAAAAACGCCATTTCACCGGGTGGCGCCTTCACCCCTCATACAGCCCTGGTGGAAATAAAGAAGGTGGTGGAATAAATATGCAATACGGAATTTATATTAATGAAAATCGTTGTATGGGTTGTTTCGCTTGTGTGGTGGCCTGTAAAGACTGGCATGATGTTCCCGCCGGACCCGCCAGTTGGATCAGGGTAAAAACCATTGAAAAAGGAAAGTATCCAAATTTATTTGTAGCTTTTCTTCCAGCAACCTGCAACCACTGTTTAAGCCCTGCCTGCGTTTCGGTCTGCCCGGAGAAGGCGATTGTCAAAAGGCCGGAAGACGGAATTGTAACGGTGGACCGGGAAATCTGCCTGGGGAAGGATCAGTGCGGTCTTTGCCTCGAAGCCTGTCCTTATCAAGCCCCACAATTCGGAGAAGAAGCCAATGCCCGAATGCAGAAATGTGATTTATGTTTAGACCGATTGACCGAGGGAAAAAAACCGATATGCGTTATCAGCTGCCCTCTGCAGGTCATAGATATCGGTCCGTTGGATGCATTGCAGGCTAAATACGGAGACATACGGGAAACCGAGGGATTCACTTTTTCAGCGAAACTAGGCCCGTCAGTAATATTCAAACCCAAGCATGATACCGGAAACCTTAGCCTCCGGAAGGTTGAAGTGACCCCAAGGCTCGGAAACGAGAACAAGTAATCGAGATTCTTTTCATTCAAATTGCAATAGCCCCACTTGGATATAGGCGAATTTTACTTAAGGGCACAGTCTATCCGATCCCCAAGACCTTTCATTCGAAAGAGGGCCTTCTTCCCTTTATCTTGCTTGCCATTTTTATTCTTGATCCCTTTTTCTTCTTTCCCTATACTTCTTACCGTTAAAAGAATTTTAAAACCGGAAATAAAAAAATAGACTATAGACCCAGGAGGAAGAAAATTAATGAAACCAATGGCCCTTAAGGGGATTAAGGTAATCGATGTATCCCAGGTTGCAGCGGTACCTATGTGTGCCCGACACCTGGCTGATTTTGGAGCGGATGTACTCCATATAGAGAGTACCGTCACCGGAGATTCCTGGCGGAATCTTCAGGCCGGCGCCGGCGGCGGCCCGGCAGGGATACCCTCCGATATCCCTTATAATTGGGAGGCCTTTAACCGTAATAAGCGCAGTGTGGCCATCGACTTATCCAAAGAAGGGGGCAGGAAAATTATCTACAAAATGGTGGAAAAGGCTGATGTCTTTTTAACCAACCTTAGACTGATCGAACGAAAAAAATTCGGGCTCGAATACCTGATCCTTCATGACTTGAATCCAAGGCTAATTTATGCTTCCGTCACCGGTCATGGTCTGGAAGGCCCGGATAAAGATGTGCCTGCTTACGACACGACGGTCTTCTGGGCCAGGTCGGGTGTCAGCCACCTGCTGACAATTCCCGGTATGTCCGGTCCCAATTCCCGACCGGCCTTCGGAGACAACGTGGCCGGTATCGCCCTGGCCTTCGGTGTGGTGAATGCCCTCTATGCCCGGGACCGGCTGGGTGTCGGGCAAGAGATCGATACCTCCCTGTTTTTTACCGGTCTTTATCAGTTGACCTTTGATGTGGCCGGCGCCTTGGCCACAGGTCGGGATGAGATGGAATATCGATTAACAGATGGTTTTGAAGGCACGGAGGAAGAAAGGGAACAACGGGATGCGCTGATCGGAAAATCCCGAAGGGCTATCAAAAATCTGGCTGATTTTTATCGGGAACGCCTGCCTAATCCCATGGCCAATACCTATGAAACCAGGGACGGCAAATGGATTCGGTTTAATGCCCTGCAGGCGGAGCGCTATTGGTCCAAATTCTGCAAAATGATCGGCCGTGAAGAACTGGAACCCAACCCCAAGTTCGCCACCATCGAGGCCCGTAAGGAAAATTGCAAGGAACTCTACCATATTTTCAGGGAGACCTTTTTAACCCGGCCCCTTGACGAATGGAAACCTCTGATAGCGGACATCCCGGCCTCACCGGTTCAGACCCTGGTTGATGTCGCCAACGATCCTCAAGCCAGGGCCAATAACTTTTTCCTTCCTTACGACCACCCTAATTATGGAAAGATGGAGATCATGGGCAGCCCGGTGAATATGAGCGAGACCCCGGCGACCATCCGGATGCCGGCACCCGAATTCAGCCAGCATACCGAGGAGGTCCTCATAGAGGAAGGGTATTCCTGGGAGGATATCGAACAATTCAAAGAAGAGGGGATTATTCCCTAATTAAGACTTCTGATATCAACCGGCCCAAGGGATGTCGAGAAACGTTTTTGCGGTTCCTGTTCAACCCTTGGGAGCCAGTAACTCGTCTGCTTTTTTGATCCATTCGGAAATGGCGATCCCCTGGGGGCACTTCTCTTCACAGTCTTTGCAATCCAGGCATTGATCTGCCTTTTCACCTTCCTGGACTCGGATGGTGTAAAGGAGTTGGGATCTTTTCACATCGCCATACTTGAAGGCATCATTGTACAAACCCAATACTCCGGGAATGTTCACGTTATTTGGGCAGGGAAGGCAATATTGACAATTGGTACAGGGGACAGGAGACCGTTTTCGATAATCCTCCTGTACCCGTTCCACCAATAACAGTTCTTCCTCGGTCAACAGATTTATTCCAGAACGATCGGCTGATGCTATATTTTCTATAACCTGCTCCATAGTGGACATACCACTCAGAACGGTGGAGACTTCCGGATGGTTCCAGACCCACTGAAAGGCCCATTCGGCCGGTGTTCTTTTTGTAGGGGCTGATTCCCATAATCGAGAAACGGTGTCCGGTGGTTGTTTGGCCAAAGTTCCCCCCCTTATGGGTTCCATAATGACAATGGCCAATCCCTTTTCGGCCGCATAACGGAGTCCTTTTGTTCCGGCTTGATATTCCGTATCCATAAAATTGTATTGAATTTGACAGAATTCCCATTGATCAGAAGCATCGACAATCTCCTTGAAGACTTCATAATCGTCATGAAATGAAAACCCGAGATGCAGGAATTTTCCGCTCTTTACTGCCTTTTTCGCCCATTTTAAAATCTCCAGATCACGAGCTTTCGGCCAGGTCCTCTTGTTTAGTCCATGGAGGAGGTAAAAGTCTATGTAATCGGTCCGTAATCGTTTCAGCTGTTCATTCAAAAAGCGGTCGAAATCTTCAGCGGTTTGGGCAAACCGGACCGGCAGTTTGGTGGCTAATTTTACTTTTTCCCGATAGCCGTCCTGAAGGGCCTCTCCGACCACCCCTTCACTTGTTCCGCCATGGTAGGGCCAGGCCGTATCCACATAGTTGACCCCGTGATCAACGGCGTGGCGGATCATCCGAATGGCCTCGGATGAATTGATTTTAGTTTGATCGCCGTCAATGACCGGGAGCCGCATGGCCCCGAAACCCAGGGCCGACACCTGAAAATCAAGCCTGCCAAAAGATCGATACTTCATTGGTTTGTATTCCTTTCTTTTCTTCTTGACGTCTCTTTTCTATTGACTACTCTTTTATTCCAAAAAACTGGACTTGTCAATTTAGCAGCTTAAAAAAACGTAAGGAGGGTGTCATGTCCGAGTCTTTAGTGCTCTATGAGAAAAAAGGCCCTGTCGCTATGGTTACCATCAACCGCTCGGAGAAGATGAATACTTACAACGGAGAAGTCTGCTTAAAGTTGGGGGATGCTTTTTGTGATTTCAGGGACGATCCGGATCTTTATGTGGCCATTCTCACCGGAACCGGGGATCGAGCCTTCTGTGCCGGGGCCGATATGAGAGGCATGGTTCCTCCAAAGGAAGGAGAAGCTGCCCCGATCCCCTTTCCCCGGGGAAGAATGTTTCATGAAGGGGATATTAAGATTTATAAACCGATTATCGCTGCCATCAACGGTTACTGTCTTTCCGGAGGGTTATGCCATGCCCTGCAATGCGACATCAGGATCGCCGCAGAACACGCCACCTTTGGATTGCAGCAAGTCAGGTTCGGCGCCCATTCTCCCTCCTCAACCCATTTATTGGCCCGCAATATCGGGATGTCCAATGCCATGTATCTCAGCCTCACCGGTCTGAGGATCGATGCCCAGGAAGCCCTGAGGATGGGCATCATTCACAAAATCGTGCCCCTCAAAGATTTGATGGCAGCGGCCTTTGAAATGGCCGACACACTGATGGGCAACTCCCCCTCCCATTTGAGGGCCAGGAAAGAACACCTCCTCAGGGGTTATAATTTACCCTATGACGAAGCCAGGGCCATGGGTGGGTATCTGGAAGACCAGGTCCCGGCCGAAGAAAAAAGAGAGGGCATTTCCGCCTTTTTTGAAAAAAGGAAACCGGATTGGAAAAAGGTCCGTAAAGTATAGGACATTTTATAAATGGGAAAAGAGTTGGAGAAAATGAGCCCAAAAAATACCGCCGAAATTATTGCCATCGGTTCGGAACTCCTGTTAGGCCAGATCATTGATACCAATACCTCCTACCTGGCTGCCCGGCTCCAGGAGATCGGTCTGGAAACCGTCTTTCAAACCATGGTCGGGGATGATCGAAAACGGATGATCTCGGTCATCCGCAGGGCTCTTAACCGTTCAAGATTTATCATTACCACCGGAGGCATAGGCCCCACCGAGGATGATTTGACTCGGGAGATTGTCGCCGAGGTTTGCGGGAAAAATCTGGTCTTTCACCCCAAGTTATTTAAACTGATAAAATCATTTTTTGACCGGGCCGGTTTTGTCATGGCCCCCAACAATCGAAAACAGTCCTATCTGCCTGCCGGGGCGCGCCTCATTCCCAATCTCCAGGGAACAGCCCCGGGATTTTTTCTGGAAACACAAAGAGGAAGCATCATAGCCGTCTTGCCCGGTGTCCCGCGGGAAATGAAAAAGATGGTCCAGGACACGGTTCTCCCCTTCTTTAAGAAGAAACTGGGAAAGGACCAGGGGCTGATTGAATATAAGGTACTCAAGGTCTGTGGCCTGGGAGAGAGCCGGGTAGATGAACAGATCGGCGATCTCATCAGAACCAGCAAGAATCCGGTTATCGGTCTGCTGGCTTCCTTAGGAGAAATCCGGATTCGGATCACGGCCCACGGTCAGAATAAAAATGAAACCCAGTCGATTATTTCCGACATGGAATCCAAGATCAGAGAACGGTTGGGCTTCTTGATTTTTGGCGAGGACGATGAAACCCTGGAAGGGGTGTCGGCCCGATTGTTGGAACAAAAAGGGAAAACTCTTAGTTTGGCGGAAACCTTCACGGCCGGGAGAATCAGTCAAAGACTCCAGGCCACGGGCAGTACTTTTTTCAAAGGTGGACTGGTATTGGCATTGAGTGAAGGATGGCCTTTCCCAATACCGTCCATCGAAAAAGAGGCTATGGCCCTATTTCTGGCGAAAAAAACCAGGAAAATTTTTTCAAGCGACCTGGGGCTGGGGGTCTGGGTGGAAGGTCCGGCAGGGGAACAAACCCTTTCCCTGGCCCTGGCCGGGAAAGAGAAAAAGACCTTTTCCTATAAAGTAGGATGGTTTTCCGAGACCCTGCCCGACCGGGTAACGGTTTTGGCTTTGGATTGGTTGAGAAGAAACCTTTAACAACCCTGAATCCGATGACTGGAGAAAGAAATAAGGAATTGAATCTATGTCTCCTTTGTTAAAATTGTTAATACGGGTTATCCTTAGCCTCGGGCTGGCGATCCTTCTAAGCCGCTGGCTTTTCCAGCACACTTCCTATTTCGGTATTATTATTTTGACTGTCTTTTTTCTTGGCATGAGCTATTTGTCCGAATATATCCGCAAGCGCGGGTGAGGGTTTGAGGGCGGCTTTACTCCCCCCTTATTCAGCTTTCCCCTCTGGAATAATCCTCCAATAAAAAGTAATATTTGATTAATTTTCAAGAGGTTGTTATATTTAGTCGCAGTCGCAAACCCTATCACATCGAAAGACTGGTCCATGAAGCAATCCAATTAGACTCCATTTTTTGAATAAGAAGATGGGGTTTTTGTTTTGATCCGGGACTATAAATGAGATAGCACAAATAAAAACAAAGAATCGAATCATCCATGACATGGAGGGGGAGATCGAGATCGGAGACACCTTCCGCAATCCCAAGTTTCGGCAGCACAACCACCTCTGAACCTTCGACCGGGTGGTGGCCAATCCCATGTGGAATCAGGACTGGTTTGTCGAGAAAGATTATGACAACGACGAACTGGACCGCTTCCCCAAAGGGGCCGGATTTCCCGGCCGAAAGGCCGACTGGGGCTGGGTGCAACATATGCTGGCCAGCCTGAATGAGAATGGGCGGGCGGCCATTGTTCTGGACACCGGGGCGGCTTCCCGCGGGTCGGGCAATGCCTCCAAGAATAAGGAAAAGGAAGTCCGCAAATGGTTTGTGGAACAGGACCTGATCGAAGGGGTGATTTATCTCCCGGAGAATCTCTTTTATAACATCACCGCCCCGGGGATCATCCTTTTCCTGAACAAAGCCAAATCAAAGGAACGGAAGAACCGGTTGTTCCTCCTTAACGCCGGACGGGAATTTGCCAAAGGGGACCCGAAAAACTATATCACCGAAGAGGGAATCACCCGGATCACCGGAACCTTTAATGCCTGGAAGGAAGAGGATAAATTCTCCCGAATTGCCGACCGGGAAGAAATAGCAAAAAATGACTACAACATTTCCCCCAGCCGTTACATTCACACAGGAGAAGGCGAGGAATACCGGCCCATACCTGAGATCGTAGAAGAATTGAATGCCCTGGAGGAAGAGGCGAGGGAAACGGATCGGGCACTGAAATCCATCCTTAAAAAACTCGGATTTTAGATAAGTGCTATTGAAATGAAACAGCGTATATTTATCAGCAGCGTGCAGAAAGAGTTCGCCAAAGAACGCAAAGCGCTAGGGGACTTTCTGCGGGGAGACCCCCTTCTTTGCCAGTTCTTCGATGTATTTCTTGTCAGAGTCGCGGCCAGAGTTACGGCTGGAGTCACGGCTGGAGTCGGCCTTGGCCGCAAGAATCATTTTGATTCAGCGATGTTGCGTTTATACAAAAAGCTCTGCCGCTACTACTTCAAAATAGATCCGGAGGCGACTGCTTCGTATGTCTATGCCTATCGTGACATGTGGGATGAGAAAGGATAGGAGAAGGGTGAAGGGAGAAATTTGAAATGAAGAAGCCACCGTCTGATCTTGCACGCTATTCCGAACTCCTGGCAGATATAAAAAAGCGCATCCGGCAAGCCCAGATCAAGGCAGCCCTTTCGGCAAATGCCGAAATGCTCTGGATGTATTGGGATATTGGTCAAATGATATCCGAGCGCCAGCATCTTGAAGGCTGGGGAGCGGGTGTTATTCCTCGCCTGGCCGTTGATTTGAAGAGCGATTTGCCCGAAAAAAAAGGTTTTTCCGCGCGCAATTTGCGCCTTATGATCCAGTTTTATAAGGAATACCCAAGCCTTCATTCAATTATGCAACGGGCGGTTGCCAAATTGCCCGAAAAGGACTCGTCCAATGAAATTGGGATAGAGTCCGTGACAGAATTGTCTGAAACAACAGCAGCCGGAACAATTATGCAACGGATCGTTGCACAATTGCCCTGGGCTCACAATGTCATTCTCATCCAGAAGTTGAACGATTTACCAACCCGTCTCTGGTATGCCCGGCAGGCCATCGTCCAAGGCTGGAGCCGCGACACGCTGACCGCCATGATCAAGTCCAACACCCACAAGCGCCAAGGCGCAGCAGTGACCAACTTCGACCTGCGCCTGCCTGCACCGCAGTCGGAATTAGCGCAAGCCACGTTGAAAGATCCCTATCTTTTTGATTTCATGACGATGGAACAACCTTTTCGTGAGCGGGAACTGGAAGCGGGTCTTATCGCTCACCTCGAACGATTTCTGCTGGAGTTGGGTGCGGGATTCGCCTTTGTCGGACGGCAGTATCACATTGATATCGCAGAGGAAGACTTCTATATCGATTTGTTGTTTTACCATCTCCGGCTCAGGGCGTTTGTGGTCGTTGATCTGAAAATCGGGCCTTTCAAGCCGGAATATGCCGGCAAGATGAATTTCTACTGCAACGTGGTCGATGACCGTTTGAGGCATGCCAGCGACAATACCACGATTGGCTTGATTCTCTGTCAGGATAAAAAGAAGGTGCTGGCGGAATATGCCCTGCGTGGAATGGACAAGCCCATTGGCGTATCGGAGTATGAGTTGACCAGGGCCTTGCCCGACGAGCTGAAGTCCTCCCTGCCGACCATCGAGGAGATCGAAGCGGAGCTGTCTGAGGGGTTGTCGGATACGAACAAAGAGGATGAAAGCTAAGCATGACGGGGAAACTGCCACAAGACCGAATGGCTATCGATAAGGCCGGGCGTTGGGAAGTGAAAGGATGAGAGACGAACTCATCTGGCCTGTCGGCGGCACCTTTACCAAGGAAGTTGCCGGGGAAGTCAGCGGGGAAGTACAGCAACTCCTGACGGTAACCATTCCCGGAAAGTTCACAAGCAGTAAATAGAAATACCGGCTGACCAAAAAGGGGAAAGAACATTTGAAAGGAATCAAGGCGGAACAATAAAGAAAATGAAGGCCGAGGACAAATTCGCCTCCAAATACAAAATCTACCTGCCCACTGAGCAGGAATTGATTGAGGAAATCCAGCGGGAGAAACATTTGATCTTCAGGGAACGCCAGGAGCGGTATGGATAAATCTGAATTGAGAAAAAAATAAATGCAAAGAAAATAGACCTGGCCTTCAACCACTATTTCGGCATCATCAGTTTGACTGTCTTTTTTCTTGGCATGAGCTATTTGTCCGAGTATATCCGCAAACGTGGATGAGGAATTGAGAGCAGTATAAATCTCCCTCTCTTGGCAATCCCCTCTTCCACTCATCAATCCCATCCGGGAAAAACCTTCGGCAAAAAGTAATATTTGATTATTTTTCAAGAGGTTGCTATAATTTATTAGATTCATCAAGGTGGTGTTCCTATTTAATCGAGGGGAAAATGACTACCGACCTGACCTTCATCACCAACCAGGAAAACCGGAATCTCTTGGAACGATTCAGGGTCCTGATCAAGGACACCCGCTTCTTTGATGTTCTGGTCGGATATTTTTATTCCAGTGGATTTTACCGGCTTTATCCATCCCTGGAGCCCACCGAAAAAATCCGGATTCGATTTTGTTTGGTGGGTGGATGAATAACTTTAACGAAAAAGCCAATTTCATCTGGTCGGTTGCCGATCTCATTCGTGGACCGTACCGCCCTAACCAGTATAAGGATGTCATGCTGCCCCTGACGGTCTTGCGGCGGCTTGATTGCGTCCTGGAACCCACCAAAGACAAGGTCCTTGAAGAGCAGAAGAAGCTCTCGGGCGGCAAGGTTAAAAATATCGATCCCATTCTCTGCCGTGTCACCGGAGTGCCTTTCTACAACACCAGCCGCTACACCTTCGAGAAGCTCAAGGGCGACCCGAACAACATCGCCGCCAATCTGACCAACTACATCAAGGGTTTTTCCAGCCGCGCCCGGGAGATCATCGAGCACTTCGGATTTGAGGAACACATCGCGAAGCTGGACAAGGCTGATCGGCTCTATCTGCGTCGTATCCAAGTTCTGCGATATCGATCTGCATCCGGACGTCGTCTCGAACATCGAGATGGGCTATATCTTCGAGGAGCTTATCCGGCGCTTCAACGAGGCGTCGAACGAGGAGGCCGGCGATCACTTCACCCCGCGTGAGGTCATCCGTCTGATGGTGAATCTCCTTTTCATGCCGGACAGCGACGTTCTCACCACCAAGGGCATCGTGAAGACTCTTTATGACCCGGCCTGCGGAACCGGCGGCATGCTGTCCGTCGCCGAAGATTATGTCCGCGAGCTTAACCCCGACGCCCGCTTGGAAGTCTTCGGCCAGGACTACAATGCCCAGGCCTATGCCATCTGCGGGTCGGACATGATGATCAAGGGCCAGAACATCGAGCACATCGCCTTCGGCAACAGTTTCACCGATGACCACTTTCCGCGCCACAAGTTCGACTATATGCTGGCCAATCCGCCGTTCGGCGTGGAGTGGAAGCCGGAAGCCGATTTCATCAAGCGGGAGCACGAAGAACAGGGCTTCGGCGGGCGGTTCGGCGCGGGGCTGCCGCGCATCAATGACGGCTCCTTCCTTTTTCTTCAGCACATGATCAGCAAGATGAAGGACCCCAAAGAAGGCGGCACGCGGCTGGCCATCGTCTTCAATGGCTCGCCCCTGTTCACCGGCGCAGCCGGGTTCGGGCGAAAGCGAAATTCGCCGCTGGATCATTGAAAATGACTGGCTGGAGGCCATTGTCGCCCTGCCGGACCAGCTTTTCTACAACACCGGCATTTACACCTACCTCTGGATCGTCACCAACCGCAAGGAGCCAGAGCCGCAAGGGCAAGATTCAGCTCGTGGACGGCACCAGCTTCTTCAAGAAGATGCGCAAATCCCTCGGCAACAAGCGCAACGAGGTCTGCGACGATCAACGCGACGAGATCACCCGGCTATATGGAAGTTTCAAGGACGGCGAGCATGTCCGGATCTTCGATAACGCAGGACTTCGGCTACCGGCGCATCACCGTGGAACGCCCGCTTCGGCTCAACTTTGCCGTCAGATGAGGAGCGGATTCGCACGTTCGAGGAGACCACGCCTTCATCAATCTGGCCACCAGTAAAAAGCGCAAGGATACCAAGGCGGCGCAGGACGAGATCGCCGCAGGGCTGAAGCTGCAGCAGGCGATCCTTATCATGCCCTGCACGGTCTCACATCCAATGGTGTGATCAAGAACCGAGACGATTTGCGGAGCCTGATGAAAGACGCCTTCAAAGAAACAGGAATCAAGACGTCCGCCTCCGCTCTTCAAGGCGATTCTCATGGCCACTGGCCGAGCGGGATGAAGACGGCGGATATCTGCACCGACGCCAAAGGCAACCCTGAGCCCGATACCGAACTGCGCGACTACGAAAATGTGCCGCTCAAAGAAGATATAGACGAGTACATGAAACGGGAGGTCCTGCCCCATGTGCCTGATGCCTGGGTGGACGAATCCAAAACCAAGATCGGATACGAGATCAATTTTAACCGCTATTTCTACAAGTACACGCCTCCGCGCCCGCTGGAGGAGATCGAAGCCGACCTCAAGAAAATCGAGAAGGAAATTGCGGACATGCTTGCGGAGGTGACCGAATGAGCAAGAGCACGCATAATCCGGCAGTATAAACCTACCGGTTGCAATGGCTCGAATGGTTGGGGAGATACCGGAACATTGGACTGTTAAAAGCTGAAATTTATCCCGTTCTACGCAGTTTTGCATTTTGATAGCAACACCATGTCGAGGGCGAAGAACCGGTGTGTCTTTGTAACTACGTCGACGTCTACTACAAAGATTTTATCAAAGCAGACCATGAGTTGATGGAAGCCACGGCAACTATCGCAGAAATTCGCAAGTTCAGATTACGAGATGGTGACGTTCTCATAACAAGGATTCAGAATCGTGGGATGATATTGCGATTCCAGCATGCGTGATCGGGAACCACGAAGGGGTCCTTTGCGGATATCATCTCACACAGGTGCGCCCTAACCCGGACCAGATTGATAGTAAATATCTTTTCCGTTCTTTTTGTGCCCGAGGGATCAATGATCAGTTCAGAGTTGCCGCTACCGGGATTACACGATTTGGTTTGGGCAAGTATTGGATTGACAACGGCTTGTTTCCTGTTCCGCCCATAGTTGAACAGCGGGACATCGCGTTGTTCCTGGACCGCGAAACGGCGCGGATCGATGTGTTGATCGAGAAGAAGCAGCGACAGATCGAACTTCTCCAGGAGAAACGCATCGCCCTCATTAGCCACGCCGTTACCAAGGGCCTCAATCCCAAGGCTAAGATGAAGGATTCTGGTATCGAATGGCTGGGGGAGATACCTGAGCATTGGGGAGCAATTCGGTTCAAATTCGCTTTGGCTGAACCACTGAGGATATGGCCGCGAACAGAATCGGCAGAATACGATGATGCGACATGGCCTCGGTATGTCCGAATCACTGATGTGGATGAGAATGGGACTCTCCGCAAAGAAACTTTCAAGTCACTTACCGGAAGATATGGCTCGACCATACCATACTTGAAGTAAGGCGACCTTTTGTTCGCCCGGAGTGGAGCAACGGTCGCGGAAGCATTCCTCTTCTTAGAATCTAGGGACCGACAATGCCTACGCTGGATACCTTATCCGTGCCAGACTCAAGCAAAACAGACATGCTTCCGACATTTGTCAGCTATTTTTGTCAGCTCTTATAAGGCTACTGGGACTGGATCGGATTAGCTTCATCCAGGCCACGTAATCCAGAATGTCAGTGCCGAATCGCTACACCAATCATGGATTGTTCTATGCCCGCCAATTTCGAGCAGAATGAGATCGTAAAACAGCTTGGAAACGGAAGACATCTGTTCTTGATCCAATGGCCAAGAAAGTCTCTGCTCGATAGAAACGCTACGTGAATATCGAACAGCCATCATTCTGCGGCCGTCACGGGCAAAATCGACGTTCGCAAGGAGGTCGCCTGATGCATGTTGGAGTGAAATCTGAATTATTGCGTTGGGCACGCGAGCGTTCCAGGCAGTCGGCAATTGATCTGGCTCGAAGGTTTCCGAAACTCGAGCTATGGGAACGAGGCGAGGCAAACCCGACTCTCAAGCAGCTCGAAAGCTTTGCTAAGGCCACTCATGTGCCAGTCGGTTATTTGTTTCTCCAGGAACCGCCGCTGGAATCCGTACCGATCCCCGACTTCCGAACGATCGGAAATGAGTATCTCGAACACCCCAGCCCGGACTTGCTGGAAACGATTTACATCTGCCAACAGCGGCAGGAGTGGTACCGTAGATTTTGCTCGATCTACCGGAGAAGAGAAGCTTTCCGTTTATCGGCTCCGCTGATCTGACCAGTGACATCGTTGCTACTGCGGCGGACATCCGGCAATCACTCTCCTTCGACCTTGAAGAGAGACGCCAGTTACCGACATGGACCGAAGCCTTGCGAAGGTTCATTGAACAGACGGATGATTTTGGGGTGATGACGATGGTGAGCGGAGTTGTCGGAAGCAATACCCGCCGCAAATTGGACCCCGCTGAATTTAGAGGATTTGCTCTGTCCGATGACCTCGCACCCCTGGTATTTATCAACGGGGCAGACACGAAAGCCGGTCAAATGTTCACGCTCGCCCATGAACTGGCCCATCTTTGGCTGGGGGAATCGGGGATCTCCGACATCGGGCCGGTATCCCATCCTTCGAATAAAGTCGAGATTTGGTGCAATCAGGTTGCCGCCGAGCTTCTGGTACCTCTTTCTCGTAATTAGGGAAGAATATCAAAAAAATAATCAGTTCAGGTAACGAAGTCAACCGCCTGGCCCGCCATTTTAAAGTCAGTACGCTGGTTATTCTACGACGAATTCATGATTTGGGCGGTCTCTCTCGTCAAGAACTTTGGGATGCCTATGATGAGGAACTAAGACGGTTACAAGCCATTTCGAGGAGGAAGCGGCGGCAACTTCTACCTGACTCAAGCCGCCCGGGTCAGTAAACGCTTTGCCCGCGCACTGGTCATCAGCACACTGGAAGGTCAAACACTGCATCGGGACGCATTTCATTTACTTGGATTCTCGAAGCTGGCAACCTTCCAAGAACTTGGATACCGGTTGGGGGTGCTTTGATGGCTTACCTGCTGGATGCTAATGTCTTTATACAGGCCAAAAACCTTCACTATGGCTTTGATTTTTGTCCGGCTTTTTGGGAATGGCTTATTGTGAACAATACGGCAAAAAAAGTTTTCAGTATAGAGAAGGTCGGTGATGAGATAGAAGCCGGGGACGACGATCTTGCAATTTGGGCTGGCCAACGTGGTTCGAGTTTCTTCCTGAAGCCTGATGCCGCCATGCTGCCTGCTCTTGGTTCGGTCAGCAATTGGTCGACGAGTCAAGGGTATGAACCTGCTGCCGTGAGTACTTTTCTTCAAATCGCCGACTATTATTTAGTGGCTTACGCCCTGGCTCATAAATATACGGTCGTAACCCATGAGGTAGCATCTCCTTCAGCAAAAAAGATCAAGATCCCGAATGCTTGTATTGGACTGGGCATTAAGTTCATGACACCCTATGAGATGCTTCGACATGAACGAGCACGGTTTATCCTGGGACAGACCAAATGACACAGACCAATGAAAAGGCTTTCGAAACCGCCATCGAAGATCATTTGATATCGGTAAGCGGTTACGAAAAAGGCGACCGCGAAGTGTTCGATCTGCAACTCGGTCTTTTCCCGCAGATGTCATAGCCTTCATCCAGAAGACTCAGCCAAAGGAATGGGAATACCTTGCCAACCTCCAGAAGGAAAAGGCTGAGGAAACACTGCTCGATGATCTTTGCCGGGCGCTTAACTCCGACCACGAAGGATGCCTCTCGGTCTTGCGGCATGGATTCAAATGTTTCGGCAAGCTCTTCCGCCTGGCCTATTTCGCACCGGCCAGCGGCATGAACCCGGACACCCAGAAGCTCTACGCCGCCAATCGGCTGACCATCACCCGCCAGCTCCGCTACTCGGCCAAGCATGGCAACACTCTCGACGTGACGCTTGCGCTTGAACGGAATCCCGGTCGCCACGATGGAACTCAAGAACCCCATGACGGCCCAGACCTGGCGCAATGCGGTCACGCAGTACAAGAACGACCGCGATCCAACCGACCTGATCTTCCAGTTCAAGAAGCGCACGCTGGTCCATTTCGCCGTCGATACCGACGAGGTCTATATGACCACCCGCCTGTCGGGCCGCAGTACCCACTTCCTGCCCTTTAACAAGGGCTGCGGAGGTGGCGCGGGCAACCCGGAGAATCCCGACGGCTATAAGACCGCCTACCTGTGGGAAGAAGTTCTGGAGCGGCACAGTTTTCTGGACATCCTGGCGCGGTTCATCCATCTCCAAATTGAGGAGAAGAAGCTCGGCGGCAAAAAGGTAATGCGGGAGACGATGATCTTCCCCCGCTACCACCAGCTTGATTGCGTGCGGAAGCTCGTGGCCAACGCGCGCAGGCATGGCCCGGGACCAACTACCTCGTCCAGCACTCTGCCGGCAGCGGCAAGTCCAACTCCATCGCCTGGCTGGCTCATCGGCTGTCCAGTCTCTATAACGAGAAGGACGAGAAGGTCTTCGACTCGATCATCGTGGTCACTGACCGGGTGGTTCTGGACCAGCAGCTTCAGAATACGATCTACCAGTTCGAGCACAAGCAAGGAGTGGTCCAGAAGATCGATATCAACTCGACCCAGTTGGCTGAGGCCCTCGGTTCGGGCGTGCCTATCGTTATCACCACCCTGCAGAAATTCCCTTTCGTGACCGAGAAAATAGGAGACCTGCCAATGCGGCGATACGCCGTTGTCGTTGACGAAGCGCACAGCTCCCAGGGCGGCGAGACGGCTACCGAACTCAAGGGTGTGCTTGCGGGAGCAGCCATCAAAGAACAAGCCAGGACGAAAGCCGAAGAGGAAGGATTGCCCGACTACGAGGAAGAAATCCTTAAGACCATGGCCAAGCGCGGCCATCAACCCAACATCAGTTTTTTCGCCTTCACGGCCACGCCCTAAGTATAAGACGCTGGAGGTCTTTGGAACGAAGGGCGCGGACGGCAAACCACAGCCCTTCCATCTTTACAGTATGCGCCAGGCCATCGAGGAGGGTTTCATCCTTGACGTGCTCCGAAATTACATCACCTACAAGACTTACTACCGGTTGATCAAATCCATTGAGGACGATCCCAAAGTGGAAAAGCGAAAGGCTGCCCGGGCCCTGGCCCGCTTCATGAGCCTTCACCCGCACAACATCGCCCAGAAGACCGAGGTCATGGTCGAGCACTTCCGCCACTTCACCCAGCACAAGATCGGCGGCAAGGCTAAGGCCATGGTGGTTACTTCCAGCCGCCTCCACGCGGTGCAATACAAGCAAGCCTTCGACAAGTATATTGCCGAGAAAGGCTACACGGGGATCAAGACGCTGGTCGCCTTCTCCGGCACGGTGATCGACCCGGACGTCCCGGGAGTGGAATACACGGAAGTCGGGCATGAACAAGGGCATCCGCGAGAAGGAGCTTCCGGAACGGTTCGGCACGGAGGAGTACCAGGTGCTGCTTGTGGCCGAGAAGTACCAGACCGGATTCGACCAGCCGCTGCTGCACACCATGTACGTGGACAAACGGCTTGCGGGAATCCAGGCCGTGCAGACGCTCTCGCGGCTCAACCGCACACACCCCGGCAAGGAAGACACCTTCGTCCTCGACTTTGTCAATGAGCCTGAGGAGATCCTCAAGGCGTTTCAACCCTACTACGAGCAGACGATCATCGGCGAGCGGGCCGAACCCAAGCAACTCTACGAACTGCAGGCCAAGCTGGACGCTCACCAGGTCTACTATCAGGCCGAGGTCGAGGAGTTCTGCAAGGTCTTCTACAGGCCCAAGCGGAATCAGACGCCCGCCGATCATGCCCGGATGAACGCCTGCATCGATCCGGCCGTCGGACGGTACAACGGACTTGAAGAAGAAGCCCAGGAGGAGTTCCGCAAGACGCTGGTGGCCTTTCGAAATCTGTATTCTTTCATGGCGCAGGTGATCCCTTTCCAGGACTCCGACCTGGAAAAGCTGTACTCGTACATCCGGTTTCTGCTCACGAAATTGCCGAAGGGCGACCGGGGGCCGGTCTACAACTTCGACGATGATGTGGCGCTCAAGTTCTACCGGCTGCAGAAGATCAGCGAGGGTTCGATCGATCTGGAGCCGGGCAAGGCATGAGCCGGTATCGGGGCCTACGTCCGTGGGCACAGGCACGGCGCAAGGACGACGAGATCGAGCTGTCCAAGTTGATCGACATTCTCAACGAGCGTTTCGGCACGGAGTTCAAGCCGGGCGACCAGTTGTTCTTCGAGTCGATACGGGAAGATGCCGTGGCGGACAGCAGCCTCCGCCAGGCGGCCGTGGCCAACACGATGGAGAACTTCGGCTACGTCTTCCGCAAGGCGCTGGAGGGGCTTTTCATCGACCGGATGGATCAGAACGAGGAAATCACGGCCAAGTTCATGAACGAAGACCAGTTCCGAGAGACGGTAAGCCAACACCTTCTCAAGGAAGTTTATGAGCAGATTCGAAAAGAGCAGGCCCCAGAGGAGGGCGCTGTTTAGCTGAAGTCCGTTTAGCTGGAAATCAGATTTTGAATCTTACATAAGCTGGGGGATTAAAACGCTTCACTTGAGCGGTCCATTAATATCGAAAAAACGAGATGGATTAATATTTATGCCTTTTTCAATCAACGTCCGACTGTCCGTTCAGTTGAGTTCTTGGGATATAAACCCATGTATGTGGGAGGTGTCCCTGTTTTCCCTGCAACAGAAAAGCAAAAAGCCCCCATCATCAAACTCGTCCAGACCATCCTGGCCGATCCTGAGAGCCCCCCCGTCCCCCGACGCGAAGCCGATATCAACCATCTCGTCTACGGCCTTTACAACCTAACGATAGAGGAAATAAAATTAATAGAAAATTCTAATTAACCGGACAAATAAATGGTTTAATTTCTTCACAAGAAAGATATATTGTATCGATAAATAAAATTATAATAGCAGAGGAGGTCTATTATGAAAGAGGTGGTTCTTAACCTTACGGGGCTTGAAATATTTTTTCTTGTCACTACCATCTTGTCATTATTAAGGAGCCTTGTGCCCTTATTTATCAACATCCATAAAGTCCCCGCAGGCCGCCTGGAAGAATGGGAGCAGCGGCAGTAAGTTTTTAAACGACTCTTGTATTATGGGGAGCAAGGGGATTATAAGGTATTGATTAGCTCAAGATTTTCTTTGAAGAACAATTACAAGGAAAGGAAAAGAAATGGACTTAAAAGAACGAATTATTCTGGACCCTAAAATCTTAACCGGGAAACCGACCATTCGAGGAACCCGTATAGCAGTGGAGTTTGTGATAGATTTACTGGCGGGCGGATGGACAATCGAACAGGTCCTTCAAGAATATAATCACCTAACCAAGGAAGACATCCAGGCCTGCCTGATGTATGTAAGCGATATGCTTCATGCCGAGCGTGTCTATCCCCCGCCGGATTTAAAATTTAAGGAGATCATTATCAATGAGATTCCTGGCTAACGAGAATATATCCAGTGGCGTAATACAGGCCTTACGGGTACTCGGTCATGACGTTTTATCGGCAAAGGAATCGATGCGTTCTGCCCCTGATGATGAAATATTATCTCGAGCCGAATCGGAAAACCGAATCGTGATTACCCATGACAAAGATTTCGGTGAATTGGCCTATCGCTGGGGACTGCCTCCCGGAGGTGGGGTAATATTATTCAGGCTCCAAAAAAGAAGTCCGGAAAATGATAATCACCGTATATTAGAAGTCATGCAATCCGATATTGAATGGGATGGTAATTTTTCCGTAGTTACCGATTATCAAATCCGTTGCCGTCCTTTACCACCCCAAAAGAAGGAATGAGAAACATCTTAGGTTTCCGGACATCAAGACGAGATCGGACAGAGATAACGGCTTGTAGGTGCCGGGGATCAGGTCTTGAATCTTGGATAAGGCGGCGGATAAAAGCAGGTCATGGGGGTGATCCTTTGATCTCGAAAAATCGAGAGAAAGAAATTAAAAATGAACCAACAGAAAGGCGAATAGGAAATGGCAATTATTTTTACCGATCCAGAGATTGCCGGTTTAATCCAGGAACCAAAGCCTTTACCTTCAGACTACCAGGTGAAAATCCAAACGCGTCCTAAAAGAGAATATAAAGAAAAAGAGTTGGAGCCCATGGGGTTGGAATTTAAAAAGAACTGAATATGGACCAGACCAATCTTATCACTTTGTTGAATCGGCTTCTGAAGGAGCCCTCAGAGACGGAATGGCTGGAGTTCAAAGCCGGATACCTTCCGGCCCAGGAACTTGGTGAATACCTTTCGGCGTTAGCCAATTCCGCCTGTTTTCACGGCAAACCACGGGGTTACCTTGTATTCGGCATCGATAATGCCACCCATGCGGTTGTCGGCACCGGCTTCGACCCTTTAAGAGAAAAAGGCAAGGGAAATCAGGATTTGCTCCTCTGGTTGTCAAGTGGATTGCAGCCCCAGGGAGGATTCGAATGGTATGCTTTCACGGTGGAAGGAAAACGTCTTGTCCTGTTTGAAGTGTATCCTGCCTATAATCAACCTGTCAAATTTTTTGGCTCTACTTATATCCGTGTAGGCTCCTCCAAAACGGAGTTGGCCAAGCATCCAGCAAAGGAACGAGCCATTTGGCAGCGCCGTACGGACTGGTCGGTTCACGTTTGTGAACGGGCTACTTTATTCGATCTTGATCCTGAAGCCATTTTAAAAGCCCGGCAAGAATACAAGGTAAAGTTTCCTGCCAAAAAGACAGAAACGGATGGCTGGGACGACGAGACATTTCTCAATAAGATCGGTCTGGCCATAAGGGGAGCCCTAATCAACAGCGCCATCCTCCTTTTAGGTAAACTTGAATCGGCCGCTTTAATTTCTCCAGCCGTGGCCCGTATTACCTGGATTCTCAAAGACGAACGAAACCAGGAAAAAGACTACGAACACTTTGACCCGCCGTTCATCCTCAATGTGGATCGGGTCCTGTCCAAGATTCGAAACCTGACCATCCGCCAATTACCCAGCGGTACCTTGTTTCCTGTGGAGATAGAGCAATATGATCCTTGGGTACTGCGTGAGGCGATTCATAACAGCATTGCCCACCAGGATTATACCCTGAGCGGCCGGATCAATTTGGTTGAAATACCCGATAGATTGATTGTTACCAATATGGGAAATTTTCTGCCGGGCGACATAGAGACTGTTATACAGCAGGATTCTCCGTCGGAGGTATATAGGAATCCCTCATTGGCCCGGGCCATGGTCAATCTGAATATGATTGATACCCAGGGCGGAGGAATCAAGCGCATGTTTCAGACGCAAATGAAACGATTTTTCCCAATGCCCGACTATGACCTTTCCGACCCGGCCCGAGTTGTCGTCACCATTCGCGGGAAGGTGATAAACGAACAATATACCCGGCTTCTGATGGAGAGAACGGACCTTGATCTCTGGGCGGTGATCCTTTTAGACAAAGTCCAAAAAGGAATCCGAATCGAACATAAGACCCATCAAAGGCTTAAGAAACTCGGATTAGTGGAAGGTAGATACCCAAACCTTTATATCAGTGCTAAACTGGCAGCAGTTACCCAACAAAAAGCCAAACATATTTTACATCGGGGACTTGGCCGGCAATATTATAAGGATTTAATTCTGAAATTGATTGACCAATATCATATTGTTTCGAGAGAAGACATTAATCAGTTATTGGTAGATAAGCTTCCTGAAGGAATCTCGATCTCACAAAAAGAAGGTATGGTCCATAATCTCTTGACCGATTTGCGGAGTAAAGGGATTATAGAAAATACCGGAAGTAAACGTGCCCCTAAGTGGAGGAGAAAAGCGATTAGTTAGAAATGATAATAAACAATAAAATTATGTTTGTTTAAACAATAAAGTTGGTGGCCTAAATTTATAACTAACTAAAATTAATAAAAATATTGTATTGTTTGAGGGGCTCTATTCTTTAAAGTTTAAACAAAGGAAACTATATTAAAGCCCAACGGGCAGAAGAAGCCTACAACCGAATTGCCTCTTTGGAAATTTATCTGGACCTTAAATCTCGAGATGACCACGTCCTGCCACTATTGGATGGTCTGCGGCAGTTTAAGGAGAGGGCCGAGCTGTGATTGGACCACCTGTGCGGCAAGATGAATGGCCTTCTGTCCATTTTTAGTAATTTGCTGTTTTATCGGTCGGGGCGTATAAAAACAGCCGATATGACCTGTCTCCGGTGTAAATCCCCAGAGACCTATGCGCAATTTTTCTTCAGGCTGCCACCCGTTCCGATGGGTTCCTGGGATATAACTCCATGTATGTGGGAGGTGTTCCTGTTTTCCCAGCAACAGAAAAACAAAAAACCCCGATTATCAAACTCGTCCAGACCATCCTGGCCGATCCCGCCAGCCCCTCCGTCCCCCAACTCGAAGCCGAAATCAACCACATCATCTTTGGCCTCTACAACCTAACGCCGGAAGAGATAAAACTAATTGAAAATTCAAATAAAATTTAATGCTAAAAAAATTTAATTAAACATAGTGAAATCCCGATAGATTATATGGTATAATTCTGCCCAAGAGGAAATTTTATGAAAAAAGAGAATCCATCTCCGGTAATTCAAAGGGTATTAACGGAACAGAATCAAGGGCCAGAAACTCGCCAAAAAATTTTCAATGAGTTAGAAAAAGAACTGAAACGGCCGGTAATTTCTTTTTTTACAAGTTTTAGGTTTCCAGTTATGATTGAAGATGCCGATGCCGATATGTTGGAAGGGGTTTTGCAAAAACTGAACCTATCCAACGGTTTAGCTTTATTCATTAATTCACCCGGCGGTGATGGCCTTGCTGCTGAAAGGATAGTTAATGTCTGCAGGAGCTATAGTGGAACTGACGAGTATTGGGCAATTGTACCAGGAAAGGCAAAATCTGCAGCAACAATGATATGTTTTGGGGCAAGTAAGATTATTATGGGGCCAACATCAGAGTTAGGCCCAATTGATCCCCAGCTTACAATCCCCGAAGGCAATACAGTTAAAAGATTTTCAGTTTATAATGTTATCGAGAGCTATGACGATTTGTTTTCAAGAGCAGTAAACGAAAAGGGTAATTTGCAACCCTATTTACAACAATTAGCAAATTATGATGAAAGGGAAATTAAAGAGCTTAGGGCGGCTCAGTCCTTAGCCGAAGACATTGCTATTAGAACCCTTGCTTCTGGAATGATGAGGGATTTCCCTGAAGAAGAAATTAAAAATAGGATAAAAATATTTTTGACACCTGAACGAACAAAAACACATGGCAGACCAATTTATTGGGAAGAAGCGAAAGAATGCGGCCTCCAAATAGAACCAAAAAATGTTAAGGACAATTTTTGGGAATTGGTTTACGAGTTGTATATCAGAACAAATAACCTTGTTTCAAATAAAGCCTCAAAATGTATAGAGAGTAAGAACCTTTCATTCTCCGCAGGAATTAGAGAGGGAAAATAATGAGTGATAAAATAGGTCCTAAAAAACAAATTGAAAAAGACAATCAAATTCGTTTTGAAGAAGCCAAGAAAAGTCTTCAAAAACTTCAAGAAGAAATCGCCCCTTATATTAAAAAAAGAGAGTTCAAAGAAGTTTCTACTGCCGGGGAATGGTGTGAAACTTCGTCCCTTTATTCGTAATACTTACAGGCAAATATCATCCCTAAAAAACTCCCTTTACCTCTTGGCTGTCTTAAATTCACTTCTTTGCAAATGGTGGATCAGTCTTCAGGCTGCCACCCGTTCCGATGGGTTCCTGGGATATAACTCCATGTATGTGGGAGGTGTTCCTGTTTTCCCTGCAACAGAGAAACAAAAAGCCCCCATCATCAAACTCGTCCAAACCATCCTGCCTGATCCCGACAGCCCCTCCGTCCCCCAACTCGAAGCCGAAATCAACCACCTCGTCTATGCTCTCTACAACCTAACGCCGGAAGAAATAAAATTAATAGAAAATTAAAAAGTTCTTTAGAAGAAATGTTGCCAGGTCGACCGTAAAAAAGTAGAAAGGCTTAGCTTGAAGGATCGGGGTTATTTTCTAATTTCTTTTTCTTTCTTCCCGTCAGCTTCTTGATAGATTCTTCTGGAGACAAATTCTCCGGCAAAGTGCCACCAAGTTTTTCAATTACCTTTCTAACCTCTCTTCCTACTTTTCGATGAGTTTCAATGGCCCACTTGTCTCTTTGTTTATCCCATCGCGCAATAGTTTGTCCTCGGTCTGGGTAATCCTAAACTCGTTAGCGGCTAATTCCGTTCGGCCGGCTCGATCTTGCCGGGACCTGTCCTATAAAAGTCTAAGCCAATATATGCGGGAAGCCATTCAAAGAATCAGGGTACACCTTACTTATATCATAACCAAAAGAACATTAAATAGGTATGGTGTGCTCCGATTAAAGGTACAATAGAGCTTAAAGTGGTGTTCAATGAAGAAGAGAATAGAGTTTGAGGAATAATATAACAAGTAGGGTACGTTATTATTCGTATATCGTTATTCAACATTAATTAAGACTTAAATAATAAAGAAAGGCGGAAGATGAACATCGAATCTCTTTGTTGAATTTAGGTTTCATATCTGTAACGATTGTTTTTACGTTGTGTAGCGCCCAACAAGAAAATCGAAGGATTGGGTTTTTATTTTTTCGGGGCCAGTTTTTTTGATGATTTATTGTTATTTGGTCTTCTTTAAATAATAGCCAAAAATCTTATAAATTATTTCATTTAAGACACCATAATTTTATTTTGGCCTATTGACTTAGCTGACCCAATCATTTACTATTAACCCTATGTGGGATATAGGGGTTAGGCCAAAATATGAAAAAATGAGTTGGTTAATATTCCAAGAGGAATTTCAAAATGAGGAAGACTGTTATGCTTGGTTGTATAAGACACGTTGGCCAAGAGGATTTGTTTGCCGGGAGTGTGGCGGTACAGAGTATTGGCTGATTTCAACTAAACAACGTCTATACAAATGTAGAAACTGCCGTAACCGGGTTTCACTTACATCCGGGACTATTTTCCACAAAACAAGAACACCACTACTGAAATGGTTTATGCTAATTTTTAGAATGGCAACTTCAAAAACAGGGGTTTGCATAAATGAAATGGCCAGAGAACTTGAAATCAAAGACTATAAAACAGTTTGGACAATGGCCCACAAAGTGCGCAAAGCTATGGCCGATCGAGATGCCCAATATACATTAGCCGGGTTGGTAGAAATTGATGAATCGTTTTTTGGCCCAAGTTTTTCGGGGAAAAGAGGTCGTGGTACGGAAAAAAAGGAATTAGTTATTGTAGCGGTCTCTGTTTGGAAAGATAATGATGGAGAAGAACGCCCCGGTTTGCTCATGCTTTTGTAGCTGAAAATGCTGAGGCAGAGACAATCGAAAACATTTTGAAGAGGCTTGATGTTTCAGTGGATGAAATTGAACCATTGATTAAAGCTATTCGTTCAGATGGTTGGAGGAGTTATCAGACGGTGTCTAAAAAGCTGGGGATAGTTCATAATAGGGCGGTTCTTCGTGATCCCAAGGATTCTATGCAATTACTTCCTTGGACTCATAAGATCATTGCCAATGCAAAAGCGGTTTTTGCTGGGCCCCATAGAGGTGTATCAAGAAAACATCTCCAAAGCTATCTTTCAGAAGTATGTTATCGTTTCAATCGAAGGTTTTGGGGTAGGGAAGTGTTTCATCGCTTATTGTTTGCTTGTGCTTCGACAAGCACCATAACAAGGGATGAGTTAATGTTCAAAAAGCTGGGTCAGCTAAGTCAATAGGCTATTTATTTATTTTACTACATTGATATCGGTTATTGAATATACCGGTCGAAGAGACCACCCTGTCCGGATGGTTGGTGCCAACCAATCCGGACAGAGGTTCCAATGGTTCCGGAGCGGAACCCAAAAAACAATAAATTAACCGCTATTTTTTCTTTTTGCTCTCAAGCCCATAAACCTCTCGCATGGATTTGTCCTGGTTGGCATCAACGTATTGGATTTCAAGAGTATAAGAATCATGGACAATGCGATCCAGGATGGCATCGGCAAGGGTCGCTTCTGAGATTTTCTTGTGCCAGCCGGCTGGTGCAAACTGAGAACAAAAAATGGTGGATGCCGTTTTGTGACGGCAGTGAATAATTTCCAACAGATCCCGGGCCTCGGTTTCGGTTAAAGAAACCAGCATCCATTCATCCAGGATCAGCAGGCTGTACTTTTTATACTGGTTGATACTTTTTTTAAAGCTCCCTTCTCCCCGGGCAATGGCAAGCTCGGCCAGTAATTCCGGGAGACGGATGTATTTCACGGTGTAATGGCGTTTACAGGCTTCCATGCCGAAGGCACAGGCAATGTATGATTTTCCTGCCCCTGTGGCACCAAGGATAATGATATTATGCTTCTCGGTTATGTATTCACAGCTGGAGAGACGCTCAATCAGACTTTTGTTGAGTTTTCTCCCGGAGCGATAATTAATGTCTGCGATGCAGGCTCCGGGCTGGTCAAAGGAGGCATTCCTAATCAGCCGGTGCAGACGATTGTTCTTGCGGGTGGCATATTCCACGTCCACAAGCATTCCAAGGCGTTCCTCGAAGGAAAACCCATGCATGGAACTGTCCTGCAACTGAGTACGGAAGGCCGTGGCCATAGCCGTCAGGCGCATTTCAATCAACTTGTTGATAGTGGCACTATTGATCATGATCTTACCTCCCATAATAACCGGCGCCGCGGG
This sequence comes from uncultured delta proteobacterium, assembly GCA_963782435.1. Lineage (GTDB taxonomy): Bacteria > Desulfobacterota > RBG-13-43-22 > RBG-13-43-22 > RBG-13-43-22 > RBG-13-43-22. The sequence goes on along the minus strand of CAWAKF010000017.1, from coordinate 28,083 downwards.
TGAACCCATATTCATTCGGGACGGAAGATCTTTCTTGGGACCGTTCATCCAATAGCCTGTCTTGGCCGGTGGCCAAAATGTTTTTGATGCTCTTGTAGCTCGGATGTGGCGTATAGGATAAGGCCTTTTTACAGGCCCCTTCCAGGCGCTCCACGGAATACCGGTCGGCCAGCTTTAAAAGGCCCAGACAGCTTCTTATAGCCCTGCTGTTCTACCCGGTAGGAGGCCAGGATCGATTTAATGGTCATAACGGCATGGGGTCCGATTTTTTCTGCCCAGGAGATAAAGCGGTTTCCATCCCACTTCAGGTACTTCTGATGGTCTTCCGGCATATGGGTCTCAAGAGTGCTGTATTGTCCGGGATATCCATAGAGGCGCTTATGGGCACAGATTACGGGTGTTCTGGTAAAAGACCTCGATCACATTGCGCGTTACCCGTACATTCACCTTCTGCTTGATATACTCGTAAGGAACAGAGTATTGCATCTTGTCTACGGATATATGATAATTAAACTGAACGGTGGCTTGCTTCCAGGTCGCTCGTTCATAGGAGGCAGCCGGTAAGGGCGCCAGGAATGGCTTTTCTTCCTCAAAGAAAACACGGTATCGGCTGCCTTCTTTTTTCTGGAAAGGACGGCGGTTATAGGCCTCCAGCTTTGAACGGATATCCCGGTTCAATTCCTCTAAGGAAAAAAACTTTTCGTTGCGGAGAGCCGCGGTAATCCATGTGGATACGACTCTGACCGAGCCTTCGACATTTGGCTTATCCTTAGGTTTTCTGACCCGTGCCGGGATCACGGCGGTGTTGTAGTGTTCGGCCATTTCCTGGTAGGTTTTATTAATGATTGGCGTATACCAGTCACTGCGGTCCACTCCCGTTTTCAAGTTGTCGGGGTTATGTGGCCAACCGGATTATGTGGACGGGCAGCCGAATCCTATTGAAGTCAAACGGAGGATCTCTTCCTTTTGGCAACATAACATTCATAGGGAATCGAGCCATTTCAGAAGATTTTCATCATCGCGCCAAACTGGTCTTCGGGGGAATCCTTCCGAAGATATCGAAGGTTCACAGGTTTTGAGGGCCTCTTCCTTCATCCGTAAGGTAATCTCAGCATACCGATTTGTGGTATCGAGACTCACATGACCAAGCCAACCCCGGATTACATTAATCTCGACCCCTGCTTCCAGTAGATGGACAGCTGTCGTGTGGCGAAAGATGTGCGGAGAAACCTGACGGGATGTAGACCCTATGGTCAACTGCTTCGTGTGGCGATGGACGATTTTGTAGATACCGAAGCGGGTCAGTGCCTTGCCGTGCGAGACAAAAACCGGACCGTCCGTAGAAAGATGGTTCTCTTTCAAAAGTTGCTTGAGAAGATTCGCCGTTTCAGTCCAGAGAGGACAGACCCTCCATTTATCCCCCTTACCATGAAGATGAATGCACGGTTGCGCGGATAGCTGTAGATTGGATACGCAAATATCCGCCACTTCCTGTACGCGGGCTCCGGTGTTGTAGAGGAGAAGGAGGAGTGCATGGTCCCGTAATGAAAACCTTCCCGTAGTTGGCAGATTAGAAAAGATGGCGTGAATCTCGTCACGGGACAGGAAGTGCGTCTCTGGAGGATTTGCACGTTTCGTGGGAATGGCTGTTACCCGGCCTGCTTCCGACAGCATCTCCGGTATGCGGGTAGCCACATAATCGAAGAAGACGCGAAGGACAGTTAAACGGTGATTACGAGATCGGACGTGGTTACCTCTATTCTCTTCCAGGTATCTCAAGAACTTAATGACGCGCTCATGTGTCAAGTCCGAAAAAGATAATTTCGATATCCTGCAACCCCGCTCCTTGGCGACGAACTGGAGAAACAGCCTGATGGCGTCCCGGTATCCCTTCACCGAGGCAGGACGCATTCCTTTTTGCACCTTCAAGTAGTCTTCGAAAAACGAATAAAGAATACGTCCCAGAGTCATTGCTCACCCCCTTTACTGCTGCATTGCCAAGGCGTTCGAATCGCTCATTAGCCTGATCGAGAAGGTCGCGAGTGATCGAAAGGTACACCGCTGTTGACGAGGGACTCACATGACCTAGAAAAGTGGAAAGGTGAATCAACCGAGATGCCGGATCAACGCCTGTCCGGTACCAGCGAAGCAGTGTCCCCGTTGCAAATGCATGGCGAAGATCATGCAGCCGCGGCGGGTGGATTCCGGGAGGTATATCAAGGTCCAATGCCGGCCACATGTGATGGAATGTTTGAGAAATGGTACAGGGGTGAACGGGCTTTTGCCGGGTAAAAGAGAAGACTGGAGAATCGGGTTCGATCTCACCACGGAGACGGAGATATGTCTCAAGCTTTTTTGCCATATGGGGACCAAAGGGAACGAGACGGCTCTTTGCGAACTTGGTTTCTCGAATGACAAGAAGGCAGCGCTTAAGATCCACATCCTTCCCGCACAAGCGCGATACTTCCCCTACGCGAAGCCCGAGTCCATAAAGGAGCGCGAAAATCATAGAATAAGTTTGTCCGCGAAGGGGTGCACGGGGGTTATCGAGCAGGTCGTCCGCTGCCGCAAGGAGCCTTTTGGCCTCGGAGGGACCGAACAAGAACGGCAGCCGTTTCGTGGTTGCCTGCCGAGGTCGCGCTTTCACCGGAGATCGGTCGAGTATGCCCTGCCCGACCAACCAGGAGAAAAGACATCGAATGACTCCAAGCAGATGGTTATAGCTCCGGGGAGACTTCCGCGGCCTGGATATGAGGAATCCTTCAATCGACATGGGCGTGATATCATCAAGGCGGCCGATATTGTTCTCGAACAGGTAGCGGTCAAATAGACGAAACACGCTTTCTTCTGTTTGAAACTTCCTGGCCAATGCGCGTTTGTATGCAAGAAATGCCGTGATCTTATCCGCCATGCAACTCGTATAGTCTGACCGTGTATGTGTCATAACAGGTCCTCCCCATCTCCCAAGGCGACTTCCCGGAGGGCCTCGACGTTGACCTTTGTGTATATTGCAGTGGAATCTACCGAACGATGGCCCACGTAGTCTCCGATGGTTTTGAAGGAGAAGTGGGCATCCACGAGATGCTGCACGCAGGTATGCCGAAGAGTATGGGAACCGGCTCTGTAAACGCTGATGCCGGCCTTATGCAGATAGTGTGTAACACGGCTGGAAATAGCACTATACGTATACGATCTCAGCGGAGCAAGGAACCGGAAGAAGATATGCCTATCGGATGTTTGAGGACGGACCCGCAGATAATCGAGGACGGCTTCACCAACTATGGGTGAGAGCGGATAGATCGTCGAATGACCTGCCTTACGCCCTGGGACATATAGCTGCTCCTTCTTCCAGTCGATTGAATCCAGAGTCAGTTCCGCGACTTCCCGGCCCCGGAGCCCATAGGTGACCAAAAGAAGCAGAATCGCATAATCACGCTTACCATAAGTGGTCCTGCGGTCAACGGTCTCCAGCATCCGTTGTACGTCGTTCCAGTTTATGGAGCGTGGAATATCAGACATACGGTACTTGCGGGGGCCTTCGACAGCAAAGCTCAAATCACGCTTTATTACTCCTTCTCTGAAGAGGTATCTCAAAAACACCCGAATGGAACTTACGAGTCCGGTGCAGCTCGATGAACTCAGACCTACGCAGTGCTCCGTAAGGTATGCGCTTAACACAACAGGCGAAAGCTCGGAAAGATTGTGGAGCCCTATACGAGAAAGGTAGCCCTCAAACGACCGCAGATGATGTTTGTAAAGATCTATCGATGCTTCTCTAAGCCCGCGCTCTTCCCTTAGATAGTGAAAGAAATCTGGAACACCCGGAAAAGGATTGGTTTTGTGTGTTCTTCCGTTCCCGCTAAGGCCGGGTATGACGAAATCAAGCATCCCCTTGATCGGGTTTTTGATTTCATCAGTAATTTGCTTGTGGGCGTGTTTGCTCTTGCGGTTATAGCCACGTTGCCGAAAATACATCTCAGCGAACGGATCGACGTAATCCGGCAAGCCTTCCCATGTTTTGGCTCCACGTCCCCAGGCGTACTTTCCGAAACTCATAAGGATCGGAACGCGCCGCAAGATAGTTCTTGCTGAATAGTGGTTCTCGGTAAGACATTTTACATACTGCTCTACCAGCTCCCCAATCCATGAAGCCCGGATCCGATCAATAGTATCCGGTTTTACAAAATAACGCTCCAGCATAGACAATCTCCTTTCTAAATATATTTGATGGAGAGAGTCTATACCGAGTACCGAAAAATTATGTTGCCATAAAACTATGCAATGTGCTTCCAAGGCGGTCTATGAGGGCGTAAGGCCACATAATCCGGTTGGAACGAAGCCGCTCCGCGGCAGTTTTCCCAGGATATCCATTTTTTACAATTAAATTAGGCTATTAAATGAACAGAGACATAGGGCGCCCATCTCTTTTTAGATGATTTTTGTCTTCCATGCCGTATTCTTTCTGAAAACTAAAATATTTCATCAGAAAGGAAAAAGGATATGGGAATTTTAAAAGACAAAATGAAACAAGACATGGAGTTAAAGCACCTCAGTGAACGAACCGTTGTGACCTATCTCAACTGCGTAAAGAACTTTGTGCGCCATTATGGAAAATCCCCTGAAGATGTGGGCGAAAACGCTATTCAGGAATTTCTCTATTATCTTCTAAAAGAAAAGAACTCTTCCCAAGCAACCATTAGCCAGCATTACAGTGCCCTGAAATTTTTTTATCAGACCACCTTGGGCCGAGATTGGGATGCACTGAAAATCCCAAGAAGCAGGCGAGAAAAGAAACTTCCGGTGGTCTTATCCAAAGGCGAAGTAAACGCCGTTTTAGATCATGTTCGGAATCTGAAATACCGGGCCATATTGATGACGATCTACTCCGGTGGATTGAGGCTTGGGGAAGCGATTCATCTAAAGGTTCCCGATATAGACAGCCAAAGGATGCTGATTCGTGTATCCCAGGGCAAAGGCAATAAAGACCGATACACCCTGCTCGGGAACCGCACCTTAGAGATACTCCGGATTATTGGAAAAAGTACCGGCCAAAGGATTGGTTGTTTCCATCGATACGGCCGAGTTAGCCGCTGTGCCCTTCAAGTGTACAGGTGGCTTTCCGTGAAGCGTTTGGCCAGACCAAGATCCAAAAGCAGGTCTCTGTTCATACCCTTCGTCATTGCTTTGCCACCCATCTACTTGAGGATGGAATAGAGATTCCTTATATTCAGCGGTTATTAGGCCACTCAGACCAGAGAACGACCTCGATTTATTTGCATGTTGCCAAGAAGAAACTTTATACCGTTGTTAGTCCTATAGACCTTATAGAGGAGGAACCGGATAAGCCTAAGAAATAAGTTGGCCTTTCATGGCAAGGCCCATAGAGGTTGCCGATATATTCCGTGCCTATGGTCCGCAGTACCGCCAGATTCACAACCTGCCTTTAAGACATCTTCGAGCCATGCAGGCCATTGAGATCTGCCGAACAGCGGATCTTGGGGGGCACAAATACCAATGCGACACCTGCGGAATCATCATTATATCCTATAATTCCTGCAGGAATCGGCACTGCCCCAAATGTCAAAGTCTGGACCAGGAACGGTGGCTGGAAGCCCGGAAACAGGAAGTTCTTCCAACCCATTATTTTCATGTGGTCTTTACAATCCCTGAAAAGTTACGGCCCGTTTGTTTGAGAAACCAGGCGGTGAGTTACCGTATCCTATTCCAAGCGGTTTCTGAAACACTGAAGAAGCTTTCCCGATCCGAAGCACCTGGGGCGGAGATTGGTTTTATCGGTGTTTTGCATACCTGGTCCCAGACCCTAATCGACCATCCGCATATCCACTGTATTGTAACTGGAGGTGGTTTATCCTTTGACAACAAGAAATGGATTTCCACCAAGCCTGAGTTTTTCATTCCGGTAAAGATTCTTTCCCAAGTTTTCAGAGGAAAGTTTCTGGATTATTTAAAACAGGCCTATGAATCAGGTCGGTTAAGGTTTGACGGCCAGATCAGCCCACTAAAAGAGAAGAGCAAGTTCAAGAAACTCTTAAACGGCCTTTACCGTCAAGACTGGCATGTTTACTGTAAGCCGCCGTTTAAAAGGCCGGAAAAGGTCATGGAATACCTGGGGCGATATACGCATCGGGTAGCCATATCCAATAACAGAATCATCCGGTTTGAAGAGGGTCAAGTCACCATAAGATACAGGGACTATGCCGACGGCGATAAAGTCAAAGAGATGTCTCTGGCTGCCTTTGAATTCATTCGTCGTTTTCTGCTTCATATTTTGCCGGACCAGTTTTTCAAAATCAGGTATTATGGGATACTGAGTGCCAGGAACCGGAAGACCAAACTGGCCAAGTGTAAGGAACTGTTTGGAGTCCCTGTCACTGAAACCGCAGAAGAGCGGTTAGGTTGGCAGGAACTTCTTGAGAAGATAACAGGAATTGATCCAACACTTTGCCCGTATTGCAAAAAAGGAAGGCTTTTTCTATCTGAAGTCCTGGACCCGGTGCACGGGAGATCGCCGCCATGACGACAGCGGATTTACGGCAAGCTCGATTTTTAATTTCCTTCTTGCAAGGCGACGTATTAGAATGCCCTTTTTCCAAAATATCATTAAGTTCATGGCAGTTTGGTTGCTTACAAACCACAAAAAAGACACTGGAACATGAGAAACTTTAAGCTTTATAGTAAAAAAGATCCGTTAGCCTTTGACGAAGATCTCGAATCCATAGTATTAAATTCCCATAGAGTAGAGAAAACGGCTTCGTCCAACTCGATTGTAAACGGAGTGAAGCCATAAAAGTCCGGAGTGAATCAAAGTATTTTTTTTGGCTTCACTCCGCATACAATCTTTAATGTTGGCCACATAACACCGATAATATGCTCACCGCGGTCTTAGAGAGAGAAGGCTCTATCCTCCGCTTTAATGAGGCCTTCCTGGAGTTCCTAAGACCCTTCCGGATTACTCCCAGGGCTTGCCACCCCTATCAGCCTCAGGAAAAGGGCAAGATCGAAAAAGGGGGGATCCATTACCTCCGGCATAACTTCTGGCCCCTGAGAACCTTTACCGACTTGCTGGATATCAATCGCCAGCTACGGCACTGGCTGGATACCCAGGCCAATTGCCGGCTTCATCAGACGACCGGGGAGAGACCGGTAGATCGCTTTAAACCAGAGATCCTTCAACCCCTGCCGGAGTTTACTCCCGACTGCCGGGAGACCCTCTCGCTTAAGGTCCACCCCGACTTTGCTATCCGTTTCGACAGTAACTTTTATTCCGTCCCTCCCTGGGCCATTGGTAAAACGGTGATCGTCAAGGCTGATCTAACAACCGTCACTATTTACCATCACGAGAAAACCCTGGCTACCCATACCCGCTGCTGGGAAAAAAAACAACGATTAGAACTTCCGGATCATCGGGAGGCGGCCTTTAAACGTCGGCCTCAGGAGTGGCTGGCCACCGAGGTCTCTGTCTTTATCTCTTTAGGCGAAGAGGCCAAAACCTTCCTGGAAGGTCTGGCCCACACCGGACAGCCGATTAAAAAAAATCTGGCCAAACTCCTGGCCTTGAAAGACCGCTTTGGAACCCCTTTATTCATCCAGGCCCTTAAGCGGGCCTTGGATCACAAGGCCTATGGCGCCCATTATGTGGAAAACATCCTCCACCAGGAAAAATCTCCCAAGCAGGATCATCCCCCGGTTCAACTCCAACGTCAGGACCTGAACCGTATCCGTCTGGAGGAGCCCCTCCTGGCCGATTATGACGCCTATATCCTCAAACGAAAGGATTAATCATGTCTACTTGGAAACCCTTAAAGATAAACTGATCCAGATCCGTCTCAAAACCATGGCCCAACAACTGGACTCCGTCCTCGATCAGGCCGCTCAAAAAAATCTCAACCTCCCGGCCGTCTTGAACCGTCTGGCCGATTATGAACTGGAGGCCCGTCGTCAAACCGCTATTACCCTCCGGTACCGTCAGTCCCAATTATCCGATAAACCCACTATCGACCAGTTTGACTTCCATCACCATAAATCCCGGCTCGATCAGAAAACCTTGATCCTGAACTTATTCTCTCTCGATTTTATCTCCAAACACCAGGATGTCATCCTCATCGGCAATCCCGGTACCGGTAAAACCTTCCTGGCCAAGTCGCTCGTCTTCGCTGCCTGTAATGCTAATATCAAAGCCCTCTTTACCAATACCATGGATATGATCAATCACCTCATCGCCGCTGAAGCCGATCATTCTTTACTCAAAAAGCTTCACTACTATCAATCTCAGGACCTCCTGGTCTGTGACGAACTCGGTTATCTCTCTCTTGGTCCCCAGGGCTCGCACCTCTTCTTCCAAGTCATCAGTCAAAGGCATACGGTTAAATCAACTCTGTTGACTACTAACCTGCCCTTTGCTGACTGGGGAAAGGTCTTTGATTCCACCCCGGTGGCCACGGCTATCGCTGACCGTCTCGTTCATAACTCCGAGGTCCTTATCCTGGGAGGGCCTAGCTATCGAAGAAAAAATAAATCCTAACCTGTAAAATAAATTATGGCGGTAAATGATTGGGGGGCACTCTATTCCCTGGTGATCCCCCAGCGTCGTGGCTTGCTTTTATGCCTGTCCCGTGTCGTTGAATACCGCCCTTTCCTCCCGCCGGCTGGTTTCTTCACCGGTCATTTTGGTTGGTTTCCTGACCGGCGATATTAAAAATAGTAGAACATCAGTTTTTTTGATTCAGTAGCTTCTCTTTTTTGAATAAAAACATTAGTTTTTCTGCTTGTATATCACGCTTGTTTTTTGATTAATAAAGAGTAAGAGTCAAGAGCAGACTTGACCCCTTTCCTTTACAGGAGCAGCTTTTCTCTGGGGCGTTCTTTTGTTGGCCAATTTCGGATTCTCTCTGAATTCACTGTAAATACCTCATCATTTAATTGGTCATTACCCTTTATTATTTTTCATCACAGTAATTCTTTTACTATGACTGTGATGATGATCATGATCCTTGTCGTCATCGTCATCTTTGTTGTCTTCATTCTTTTCGTCCACAAAAGCCTATTAGGTGTGCTGTCATTGTTCATTTTTGATAAAATCATTAATCCAAGAAACGAGTTCATCGATATTATCCGTGTGTGCAACAGCCCACAAGATTCTTGCAGGACTCTTTCCTTTGAGTACCTTTGCCGGATAATCGCTATATTTTTCAAAATCCTTTGAAAATTCCTCTCTGAATCTTCGAGCCAACCGCCCTTTTTCAGCACCTTGCAGGTGATCGAATTCGAGTTTCTGTTCACATTGAAAAAGGCTGTCTAGAGGATTAGTTGCATCCTTATTCTTACTCAGATAAGCAAGAAGAAGACGAATTTTGGCGCCGTTAACCGCCCATTCCGCTGGCGAGCGATTCAACTCTTTTCTCACATATAGGCTCTGGAAATCATTAATGTGTTTCAATAGATTTCTATCATTTTCCAGATCTATAACAGAAAGTTGCTTCATTTGTTCCATCATGTCCTAGAAGATTTCCTCCATGGTTGCGGTCAAGGAACGCTGGTGCGCTTCCGATTTCGCCCTTGCCAGAAGTGCTTTCCTGATGCGTGGCTGATCGATATTTTTCCAGTTGAATTTAAGAAGTAACTTTAATCCAGTGATAGCAGTTGAATTATATTGATAAAAACTCACAAATGGCCTATAAACATTGGGTAAAAGAGATATTGACCGAATGGAGGCCATTTCATGAAACAAGTGAAAACCGAGGTTCCAGAGAGACTCCGAAAAGGAGTACCCTTGTCTATTCGCAAAGGGCACACGGTTCGACTGGAAGTGACTCAGGAACCTTTGACTGTTCATACAGGTCTTTCGCTTTTTTATTCCATGGCAGAAGCCTTGAGCATTCCCAAGATTTTGGATGCCCAGGTTAAAGTTAAGAAACGAGAACGGGGATATCCGGAATCGGAACATATTCTGGCCTTGGCGGCCAATGCCTTTGTAGGCGGAGATTATTTGGATGACTTGGAAGCGTTGAGAGAGGATGTGGCCATCCAGAAGGCGATTGGCCGTAGCGATATTCCCGATCCGACTACAGCCGGTGATTTTTGCCGAAGGTTTTCCTTGGGGCATATTTTTCAAATGAACAAGGCCCTGGGGGCTATTTATCAAGAGGTATATAAGCGGCGAGAACCGGTTACCGAATGGACGGTGGATGTCGATGCCAAAGTTCATGAGGTCTATGGGCAGAAAAAAGAAGGGGCGGCCAAGAGTTACAATGGGATTTATTCTCTTCAACCCCTGTATGGTTTTGTCCATGAGACCGATGAACTGATTCAGGCCGAACTCCGTTCCGGGAATACCCATCCGGGGGCTAAGGGGGTGGCCTTTCTGCGTAGGATGGAAAAAAAGATCCCCAAAGAGATTAAGAGCCTCTATCTTCGGAGTGATTCGGCCTTGTTTAATAAAGATGTCGTCATGTTCTGTGAAAAGCGGGGATGGACGTTTTCGATTACGGCCGACCAATACGCGCCCCTGATGAGGCAGATTGAGGGGCTGAGCGAACCAGACTGGCAGCCCGACCTTGAAGATCCCGAGAAGGTTTATAGCGAAGTCTGGTATCAACCGGTGAAGTGGCCCCAGGCTTACCGTTTTTTGGTTCGTCGGGAGGAGAAAAAGGATAAGTCCGGCCAACGTGTTCTGTTTAAGACCTATTCGTATTATGTGGTGGTGACCAACAAAGAAGGGGATATCCAAAAACTGATGAAGACCCATGCTCGTAGGGGAACCACCGAAAAACGAATTGGCCAATTCACCCATGAATTTTTGTATCATTTGCCCATGGGAACCTTCATGGCCAACTGGGCTTATCTCCTGTGTGCGCAACTGGCGTATAATCTGTCTCTTTGGATCAGGGACTTGGTTCTTCCTCCCTCGTTTCGCAAAAAGCATGTGAAACGAATTCGTCGTTGTATCGGGCTGGTGGCCGCTAAGGTTACAACAGGAGGCCGACAGATCCGTTTGAAGATCTCGGTCCTTCATCGCTGGTGGAAAGATTTTGTCTATGCTTGGGAAAGGATTCCTTCCTTGTCCCCCGTACCCTCTTCCAGTGGATGAACGGTTAAACCCCTTTTGATTTTGAAAAACTGTATTCTTCCGGAGAGGTCTGTCCTGAAAATCGACCTTTGGGCCTAATGCCGGAGAGGATGGTCCCATTTGAATAATCCAAAGATGATTCAGGGTTTTTTTATATTTTTTCGTTTCAGGATCAATTACTCTCATCGTCTTTTATAACAAAATTTATTTCATTATCAGCTTATCGCTGGATTAAGGAAGTAAGAAAATATCGTAAATTTGCTTAATCTGTTCGTCGGCCCGCTCCATGGGGATGCCGACTGTATGCGGCCCCAGAGTGGTCAGTTTGTCTCCGATCAAATCGTCTAACGGGAGGAGCTGATAGATCTGCCGGGACTCCAGGGCAAAGATCTGTGGGCGAGACATTGGGTGAATTGCCAAGGGTCCGTCTTCAAAATGAAACTCTATTTTAATTTCCTGGGTGCCGGGTGTGTTTTTTCTGAAAAGTTCCTTGGCTGTGCAGACTGATGGGACATCCATGTAGTAAGTCATCAAAGGTAGATTGGCCTTGGGATCTTTTGGTTTATGGGGCCGTGCATTGAAGAGGTCATCCATACCTTTAAATTTTCGTTCAATAGTAGATAGAGTTTCTTCAACCTCTTTGAGTTCCCCGGCACAGATCATGTCGATATCAACGCTGGTTCGCTGATAATCAATAGGCAGATAGAACTGGGCAGCGGCACCGCCCTTCAGAACGATTTTATCTTTCAGGATAGCCTGGATTTGCAAAAAGATTTCTAAATCCCATAGAAAAAGCTCCATCCGGGCCAGATTGTTAAATTTGAGTTTTTCCAGACGTTCGGCAAGGGTATCGCGTCAAAACACTTTCGACTATGGATCAGGGCATTATGGTCGAAATTCATTTACAGGTTTCGCTTTATCAGGTTATCGACAAATTCCTTCGCGGCGTTATTAATGGTATCGTGTTCCACAATATACCGGATGTCCTGCTGGATATTTCTGCGTGAAGCGATCTTGACCATCCGGTTTGTGTTCACAGATATTCTCCGTCTCATATTAAGGTAAATCCTGACCAACTCCTGAATGGAAAGGGGATAGTGCCTCCGGCTGACTTCATAATAGAGATCGACAAAAGCCTTTTCAAAAGAGGCCAATCCATTGGTTGCATAGGAAAATTCCTGTGTAGGGATCAGAAGGGCAAGCTCACCTATGGAGGATATCCGCCGAATTGCGGTGTAGTCCTGGATATGGGTATAGGAGACAACGTCGATTTTATTCTTTGAAAGGATATTGGCAACCTCATCGGTGTCGGATTTCTTAGAGAATAGAAGAACGGGATAGGTCTCTGGGAGGTGATCCATGAAGACGGTCAGGATGTCAAGACCGGAGATGAAGAAATCATATCCGGTTTCACCGAGGACGTTGAGTATCCTATTTGCCAGTGTTGAGAGGATCGGCTGGATTGATTCCGCCAACTTGTTTTGAAAGGAATACAAGCCCTGGCCGGTATGAGAAATATAGCCACTTTTTGTGAGGTTATACAGGGTCCAGTAGAGCGTTGATTGCTTTTCCTGAAGGATGGATGCGGCATCGGAAATAGTAAAGTCGGGCTTATTCTGGAATCGGTCCCGGAGAAGTGCTGCCTTATCTTTCAATTTCATCCTGCCAAATGAAATTGATACGTCTTTTGCTTTGCTCATATCTATCTCCTTGCTGTTTCATGGCATAAAACAATCAAAAAATCAACAATAAAAAGTCGCAAATGTCATATTTGCGACTTTTTATTGAAAATAGTGGGAGGAAACATTCTTTTAGAAAGTGCTTGGTGAAGGAAGTGTTGTTTGGGGACGCCCTTTGCATATATATTTCCATCCGTAAAAAAGAAAATCTTACCACGACAAGGGCTGGAGCATTGAGAATTATTTTTTCCAAAGGGCATCCCCTTAACCCCACATCATTGCTTTCCCATATGTTATTGATTCTTAATGACCTATTGTGTAATAATTGTATTGACAAAGTATTACAATAGATTATCATGTAATTTTTTAAAATTACATTGCTTATGGAGATTATTATGCCGAGGACATCGTTAATGTCTATTAGAATGTCGGAAAGTTTGGCCGAGCGGTTAGAAAGTCTGGCCAAAGCAACGGACCGGTCAAAATCCTATCTGGCCGCTATGGCGATAGAGGAGTTTGTAGCCGTTCAAGAGTGGCAGGTTCAAGCAATCCAAGAAGGTATGGCCGAAGCTCAATCCGGAAAAATAGTCAGTCACGATAAGGCCCTTAAGGAACTTAAAAGATGGGGTAAGAAATAGCCATGCATCTTGAGTGGACCTTGAAAGCCGTGGGTGATCTTCGAGAGGCAGGACACTTTATCGCTGAAGACAATCCTCCGGCTGCCGAAAAAATAGCTGAGCGGGTTCAAGAAGGAGTAGAATATCTTTTTAAACCATCCGAATATGGGCAGACCCGGTAGGTTGTCTAACACCCGGGAATTGGTAATTTTCGGAACACCATTTATTGTTGTTTATTGGGTTCGCGGAACGGCGGTACAGATTTTAAGAGTTTTGCATCATTCAAGAAAGTGGCCCTAACCATTTGCTGAAAATATATTTCTTGGGACCTTTCGTTCATACGACATCTAAACCACATACCAGCCTAATAACTTAAAAGCGTCCTATTTTTTAATACGTGAACTTAAAAACTTTAGAACGTCCCTTTTTTGACACTTTTATCTTATAACTATTTTCCGGAAGGGTTTGTGAACTCAGTGGAAAACGTCCCCTTTCCCACTATTGGGCTTTCGAAGGCTTCGGGACATGGACTATTATAAAGATGATCCTCTTGTTCAACGGCTTTTAGGAATGAAACGATTACCAGATGTCTCCACCGTTTGTCGGGCCTTAAAGAGTACCGATTCCAAAGCCATTCTGAAAACTCAGTTCTGAACCGCCAGATGGTTATCGAACGTCTCCAAAAAACCGGTCTGAGTCGACTAACCGTTGACTTTGACGGATCGGTCTTATCCACTTCTCGAAAAGCTGAAGGAACTGCCGTCGGATTCAACAAGAAAAAGAAAGGAGCCCGGAGTTATTATCCTCTGTTTTGTACTATTGCTCAAACCGGGCAAGTCTTTGATTTTTATCATCGCTCTGGTAATGTCCATGACTCCAATGGTGCCCAGGAGTTTATCCAACAATGTCTTGGGGCGCTCAAACAACAACTGCCGGGTATTATCCTTGAGGTCCGGATGGATAGCGCCTTTTTCAGCCAGGAGATTGTGACCTTATTAGACCAGGAGTCTATTGAGTTTACCCTGACCGTCCCCTTTGAACGATTTGCCCAATTGAAATCAATGATCGAAAATCGCCTTCGTTGGCGTCACTTAAATAATCGCTGGTCCTATTTTGAAACCCCCTGGAAGCCTAAAAAATGGTCAGCCAAGTTTCGGTTTGTCTTTATCCGACAGCGATGCAAAGAAATTCAAAAAGGCCCTATCCAATTGGATCTCTTTATCCCTTTAGAATATGGGTACGAATATAAGGTCATCGTCACCAACAAGCGGATTTCGGCTAAAAAAATCCTGATCTATCACAATGGACGAGGGAACCAGGAAAATGTCTTTAGCGAATTAAAAACCCAAAGCCAAATGGATTATATCGCCGTTAAGAAACTTTCTGGGAATCAATGTTATCTTCTGGCGGCTATTTTTGCCCATAATCTGAATCGGGAATTACAAATGGCGACCAACGAGAGAGATCGAGGAACCAATGAAAAAAGAACCTCTCTTTGGACCTTTCATGAATTAAAGTGGATTCGCCATCGGTTTCTTCAAAGAGCCGGTAGGCTCACCGCACCCCAAGGCAACCTGACGCTTACGATGAGCGGTAATGACATCGTTAAACAAGGTTTGTTCGAATTCTTAGATGCTTTAAAAATGGCAGCCTAATCTAAAAATTTGTTAAATTCTTTTGCAACGTTAGGGTAGAGTTTCAAAGGATTTCTCTACATAAGGATTCATGCCCTAACCTCGATAAAATTTCTTTCTATAATTATTATGTGAACCAAACCCATGACATAGGCCTATCTTAACTCATAACTAGATAATCACATTAAAGAGAGGCATTTAAAAAAACCATATAAGCTCGCTGAATCGAGGGACACCATGCCTATTTAATGTTCTGGCTTGATATATGTATGGTGTCTGCTGATTTAGTTTTCATATTTTCCTTCTCAATGTGTTCTCTTAGCCTTTCCTCAGCGATGTCGCAGTATTTGGCCTCTCTGTCGCTGGCAGTGTACCTCATTGTTGCATCATAGGCTGAAATGATGGAAGTTCCTGAACCTACAAAGGGATCTACAAGTAGGCCGTTCTTCCTTCCGCTTATTTTTACTACTCTGTTAGTAAGCTCTAAAGGTAGTTCGTTCTCTGATCGTTTCTTATATTTGGCATGTCTCACTGGACTTAAGTCTTCCCAGATATCGCTAAGGTTAATGCCAGACTCGATGTAACGTTTATATCCTCCATAGTCCTTCACAAACTGACCGCAACTTCGGCATGTTGCAGCTGCACTTTTGGGCGGTTAAAAGTCCTGGGTACTCCCTTTGAGAAGTAAAGGAGTGCGTAGTGAGCTGGATAGAGATGGTTTCCACGCACGAATCCATTTTTCATAGAGACTGCTATCCAGTGCCTAAAGCTCATTTTGCCATGTAGGAAGGCACCGAGTCTCATTGCCCATTGTGGGAGGTGATACAAGTAAAGAGCGCCTCCAGGACAGAGGATTCTTACGGACTCTTTTAGTACGCTTTGCATGAACTGTTCGTACTTTGAATCAGCTGTTTTTATCTGCCTTAACTCCACGGGATCCGTATTTTTTTCCGAGGTTGAATGGTGGATCAAGGAAGACGATGTCGGCACACTCATTCCGCAGACTTCCCAGAAGGTCGAGGGCATCACACTGTACAAGATATCCTCTACCAAGTCTGCATGCATTCTTTGGCTTTCTTGATCGCCAATATGAGGAGTTTGATCCCATTCCTAAGAAGTATCCTAACAAAATTTTTTTGTTTTGATTTTACCTCTATCCGTAACAACTCCTGCACTGGAAAATATATCCTTCAATGCGGCGCGGTAGAGTGCATCGGGTTTTGAAGAACCTTCTGACTCCAGGTGAACCTTACTATCCAGGTCACCATCGGGGCGAATCCTTCTTGACCATAGCGAAGGTTTCGCTTCTGTTGAGACATTCCATCCTTCGTTATGAACTAATTTTGCGATCATCTTGGGAACCATCACCATGATGATTTTCTGCTGTCCTGTTCGATCAAGAGTGGAGAAGTTGATAGGAGAACAGCCTGTTACTTGAGTGACTAGCTCTTCTCCAAGAAATTCTTCACAGTTTTTGGCAAAATTAGGCTCCCGGCGTAGATTTTCTGCAAAAAAACTCTTGGTCCATTCGTTCACTTCTTCTGGCCATACCACTGCACCATGGAGTGTAAGACAAAGAGTCCAATCATAACGGGGTGGCCTTGAATGAAGTTGGCAGAGCTTTCTGATCCAGGATAACACAGGGAAAAACACTTCCCCATTATCGGTACCCTTTGAGTGGGTCATTGAGATCAAGGTTGACAATGTGGGCCCTACAGTACCTTTTCGTCATCACCTTGAGGCCAAGAAAAGAGGCCATCGCCACGTATGAGCTCTTTGAAATGGGGCTCGCTTTATCTTGAGACCTGGAAGCTTCTTTTGAAGGTCCAGGATTGCCTGATTGTTGCTCTCTACCGCTACTACCTTGTGCTGGTCTTTCGCTTGAATTGACCGTACCTCTGTTAGGGAGAGGAGGCCCTCGTCTATCGAGCAGTTGTATGTCTTGGGCTTCGGCGCCACTGAGTGTGATATACCAGGGAACATCCGTTTCCGGATACTCCTCGGCAACCTCCTTTACTGCCTCCAACCATAGAGACCGGATTGTTTTTTTCTCCATGCGCTCTGCCAGACATTGCCAGATCAACGGGCCGTGTTCGTCTCATTCACTTTTTAATCCGCTCCGTTAGCCTGCTTAGAAATTTGTCGAGTTGCGCTGGTTAAGGATCTCTTCTGCTATTTCAACCACAATCCGATATAGCTGGTCCACAGTGAATTTCCTCAAAATGGATTTCTGATTTGTCTTCGCTCGTGTGGTGTCTGACCAGGCGTACTTCATACTGCTAGCCGCTTTCGGGGAGATACTGGTAACCTCCTTTTCAGCTACTTCGATGATCTTCCGAGCTACAGTCCTTTGCTTTCCCAACATTTCTTTCGTGGCTCCTTGTTCCATAGATCTCTGTACGTACCTGCTTGATTAGATTTGCGATGTGCTTGTGAAGAGCTTTCTGAAGTTCGACGTAGGCAGGATGTGAAATCCGTAGCGTGCGTCTGTCGATGTTCATGGCCTCTTCAAGTCGATCATCAGTCATGATTTCTCCAGAGATCCATGACGGAAACGAAGGCCCAATGCTAGTGTGAAGTTCAGAAAGCTTGGGTCATATTCACCAACAGCGGCATTTCTGATTCTGATTAGAACACCCTGAAGCTCCTGGGTTTTATTGCACTATCTTGAGCATAGAAGTATCCACGTGCAGATACGTGCTCACCCTCAAAATTAAATCTACTGATCAGGTTCTTGGTGGAATGGTTGTACACGAGAGGCTTCCTGATTTCGCTGCCATCGATTAGCACTTTGAAGTTGTAGAAGATACATTTTCCTCAACATCTCTAACTTTGGGTCTCAGGGTTTTTGGATCCACTCTTTGTGATATGGGACGGGAACGTTTAACCCAATTTTGAGGATGTTCTTTGAGTACGCATCGAATTCGTTCCACGTCTTAACATCCTTTTCCTTAAGAATCTTTTCCGTCGATTCTGCTGATAGGCCGTATAGTGCCCTCTTTCCCGATACGAATTCGTTGTCAGCGACACCGGCGAGGATGGTTCGCGGATCTCCGCGGACGCTTGTTAGGAAGATCTGGGTGAAGTGGCTTTCCGAGTCAGTCATTGAGACAGTTCCTTCATAGTCTCCTTTTGCAACTTCGCCTTGGTTGCGCCTCCGTTCTTCGATGTTCTGCCTCATCAGATCAAAGCGGATGGAGACCTCAAGGAGTTCGGCACTGCCTTTCTTTGAAGACCGAATTTCCATGACCTCGCAGATCTGATTTGCTGCGATGAATCCAATGCCGATTTTACCGATCTTTGCCCTACTCAGACTCAGTTTTGTCCTATGCTAATCTTTTGTAGGACTCGCTGATTCTTTTGAAATGTTTTTCGAAGTCAGCTCGGTCCATCCCACATAGCCATTGTCTTCTATAATGATCCGATCTGCATCAGGCTTTAAGAAGACATTCACTTCAGTTGCGTCAGCGTCATACGAGTTATTGATAAGTTCTTTGAGGCAAGCCGCTGGAGATTTGTATAGCCCAGAACTCAGATAATCTACAATACGAGATGCCACAACAATCTCACCAGAGAACTCGTTGTTGTTCTTGCCTTGGAGTGTCTTCCTTGACGGCCATGAGGATTCCCTGATCAGCGTGAATCAAAAAGAGTACAAAACATAATCATCTGGCTATTACAACCAGGGTATTACGGTTAGTAAAGGGGTCTGCTCTTGCCTTTTGATCATAATTATTCAATGATTCAAACTTATTGCAATAAATAAAACGCTGCTCGCTACCACTTCAGCCGGACGTTTCCCCGTACAACTTAATCAAAAGCAAGGAAATGCTGACTTAGAAATATTGACAACTCAAAGCTCAGAGGGGGTAAGAAAAATAAGTTTGGCGTTCGTCGTTCGGCGATAGATAAGAAATTTAACCCTCAAAGCCCAAAGCCAAAAGATCAAAATTCTAAAAAACAAGGTACAAAATTGAAGGTGCAATGGTAATACTAAGAAAATAAAGGGGAAAAGGGGAAATGTCAAGGGGAAAATAGGCGTGAGGTATGAGGAATATTTGAGAAAAGACGTTTGGTGCCTGCGATTGGCAGGAGTGTTCGGCGTTCGGAGACAGGTAAAAAATTGGACCGGGAAATTGGAAAGAAAAAGTTATGTTTGCCGGTCACAGTATTTTGGACGATTGCCGGGATTAGGGTTTGAAAATTTGATTCAACTCAAACCAGGGAAGGGCGATAATATTCCGGTCGATTTGTCTGGCCCGATCCCCCGTAAATATAATATAGCCTTTGCTTGCCTTTTCAGGATTTTCCTGAAGAAACTGATTTAAATACTTCCAGTGCTTCGGTTGGAGACGGTCGGTCCACTTCACTTCTACCGGGATCCAACGGTTATTGGTTTCCACAATCCAATCGATTTCCGGACCGTTATGATCCCGCCAATAATAAACCGACCCTTTCAAATTTCGGCTCCGGAAATATCGAATCAGAGAAAGGCCGACCCACTGTTCAAAGCGGTTGCCCCACTCTTCCGGCGCAATACCCTTATCCGTCATCTGGCCGGCTGAAGCATTTCGAACCCCCAAATCAAAAAAAATGAATTTTGTTGCCTTCGACAGCCTTCGCCGGCTGGAGGAGGGCAGCAAAGGAGGAACAGCTTCGACCACCAGGCAGTCGTTCAGGATGTTGTAAAAAGAAGAAATGGTCTGGTGACTGACCCCGATGTCCTGCGAAAGCTCCCGGAAACTGAGTATCTTCCCGGACATTTCAGCCGCCATCCGCAGGAAGTTCCCGAAAAGCCCTATTTTCCTGACGAGAGTTTCCATACGGATTTCTTCTTCCAGGAAAGTTTCTACATAAGAACGCAGCAGATTTTCCACCAGTTTAATCTTTTCCCGGGTCACCAAGAGGGTGATTTCCGGCATATCCCCAAAAGTTAAGATTTTTTCCAGTTGATTCCTTCCCTTTAATTCCGGAACGGCCCGCTTCCTCTCGGAAATATCAAACGGATCCAGACGAAAGGTTACGGCTCTTCCGGCCAGTAAATTGACCCCTTTTCGTTTCAGTTTTCTGGCGGATGATCCGGTAATAGCAAAAACGACTTTGGATTTATCGATCATCCATTGAATTTCATCAAGAATCTCCGGAACCTTTTGGATTTCATCAATGATCACTAGATCCGGCTTGGCTGCTTCAATTTCCTGTTGAATAAACTGGGGCTGTTGTTCTGCTTTTTGTTTTAAGGAGATATTTAAAAAGGAATAATCCAGCACCTTCCGGTAATGGGAGCTGATTTCGTTCAAAAGAGTGGTTTTGCCGGTTTGTCTCGGCCCGAACAAGAAAATAGACCGCTTTTGAGCAATTAATTCTTTAATTTCATTTTGCAGATTTCTAAGAATCATGGTGACCATTTTATACGATATTGGTCGTTATGTCAAGCTATTTTCTGGTTATTAATCAAGACTTATTAATCATCGGTAGAAGAAAAAGGAGGAGAAGATCAAGGAGAAAAGACGTTCGGCGTTCGGCGACTAAACCAAAGGGCGGAAGGGGCAAAAAAGAAAGGTCGGAGTTGAGAGTTTCGTTTTTGTAGAGGGAATAAAATCGGGAAGGGGAAAGTCTGATTATTGGAACAACTCCTCATGAGTCCCAAGACGTGTCGGCCGAAGTTCAAAATCCGTTATACTACAAATTAAAAGCCGGTCGGGTTCGATATGACACTCCCGAAAATCCCTCCAGGTTCCCTTTAACTTATGATCTTTATGTATTTCCGGCAAGGGCTTGGGCACAGCCAGAGTCTCCAGGACTTGCTCGACCTTTTTGAGATTCCTCCTTTGCCCTGCCGCTCTTTTCAGGTCTTTCTTAAATTGTACGGTTGGTCTGATCGGCAGCATCAAAGCTCCAGATCGTCAAATAATTCTTTGACCGTACCGTATATTTTACCCTTTCCTTTACGGGCCTCATCCATGGTCTGAACGGTTTTATCATTGGGAATACGCAGATCAAAAGGAATCCCTTTGTTGGCTATGATTTGTCGATAAAAAACTTCCTGGGCCGCCGAAATGGAAATTCCCAGTTTTTTTAAAATGAGTTCAGCCTGTCGTTTGACTTCCGGGGTCAGGCGGGCATGAGTCATAGCGGTTTTGGCCATAGTCCCCTTACCTCCCTAATATGAGACATTTTAAAGTGTATACCTTAATGATACACAGCCTAAACCCGTTAGGTCAAGTTACTTTTGCAGGTTTGAGGACCGAGGATCAGGTCTATTTCCTTTGCATTTTTCTTTTCAGGAAAAGGGGTCTGCTCTTGACTTTTTCTCCTAATTAGTGTCTGACCGAAAACCCCAATTTTTTGAGATACGCTGGCATACGAAAAAATACTTTTAGGAGTTAAAATGTGTTCGCGCATCCTCTGGAAGGCGGATAACTGATTTCAAGCTTGGTTTTAGTGAATTTTGGAAACACTTCTCCTCTATCCCATTTTTTATGTCGCTTTGGTTACCGTCTCAGGCAGCCAGTTTTCTTTTCCGCTTCAGCCTCCTAAGTTCCCTTTCTCGTTGCAGTGATCCCAGTTTCTGAAGGTTGCGCGCCAGCACTGCCAGCGCAACATAGCGCTTGAAGCCGTTCAATCCATGATCCAAACAACGATCCAGACCGTGATTCTCAAGCGCGTTGATCGCCGATTCCACGGCCGCGTGCTTGCGCCGGGATTCGACAAAGGGCTCCGAGTACTCGATCTGTTTATCGCTTCTGGACAATTTCCCCTTCTTGGGAAGCACGGCCTCCTCCAGCAACACCCCAAGATCGCTTCTGTTGGCAGGGCTATAAAACCCTTTGTCAAAACTGCACACCGCCAATGCCGGAAATCTCCGCTGGGCTTCGGCGACCATTGACACCGCCAGGTCGACATCCTTCTCGTGTTCCATCACCTGATGATGCATGATAAAACCATACTGATCTTCCAACACACAAACTCCCAATCCAAGCTCCTGAGACACTCCGGCTTTTCCCTTAGATATCCATTCCGTATGCTCTTCAAAAATCGAAAACACCTTCTCCTGGTGGGCAATGGCGCTACCCTCCAAAACGCGACGTCGAATCTGATCGATCTGACGTTCCGCATGAGCGATATATCCTTCAATGACCATTATTTGGGCCATCGTGCCCATATCCAGCACATTCAAAACACCAAGGCTGGCCTGGGCTCGCTGCACATAATGATCAACCAAATCCACGTATTGCCGATGCGCCTCGATAATCAACTGCTCCCGTTGAGCCTTTTTCGCACCATTCTTTGATGACGAATGTTTGAGCCGGCGCACCACGTTAAATTGCTTCCGGATCTTTTTGAAAATATGCCGATACTGCCGCCAATCGGTGACTCCCAACTGATCACAAAGCTCCCCGATCAGAAACACCACCTTACGGATGGCATCCAATAGCAAGTTGATGTCGGTAGGATAATGAACATCGGTTTCCACCACAAACGAATCACAACGTCCCTTCAGCCGAAATTCCCCTTGACCACCAACCCGATCGTGTCCGGCTCTTACCACTATCTGATTGATTTCATCGAGCAGATCCAAAGTGAAAAGCGCCAGGTTGTCTTTCAGCGACTGCAAACTGTATCGTTGATCAAATTCATAAATCGTATGCCCCAAAAACTCTCGCACGGTCTTATGCTCATTGGAAATGTTGTGCAGCTTGTCGTAGTCCCAGTTGCAGTTCAATCGCAAGGTCCCCAGTACCAATATCTTCCACAGATCCATCCCGGGTCGGCCGTTGCCCATGTCCACATGGGAAGGTACGATGTTTTTCAAAACTCCAAATACCTCATCCCGCAAACGGCGGTCCCTATAAATCGTCTGCAAGCCCATCAACAATTGCGGTATTTCGTCCCGGCATTTGAGATCGATGTCGATGCTCGAAATGTCCACCTGGCCAATTTTCAGTTGATTCTCGATCACTTTTCGCATACCATTTCACCATGAAGATTTTCCGGGTTTTACTCAAAACGTCCGATTCGCGAAAATCGGTCGCAACCAATATCTATATCGATATCAATAAGATATATACCAGTTGCGGGTAATCGGCGCAAGTTCTTTTTGCACCAACCCGGAAAATCTTCACTGATAAAATCTGCCGCAACAAGCTGTCTACATTGACACTTGTCAGCTTTCCCTTCAAGCACTATTTATTCAATGAACCAAACTTATTGTAATAAAGAAAAAGCTGCTTTGCTATCACTTCAGCCGGCTGTTTGGCCGGAAAACTTTGCTTCAAAAAGCCAGGAAATGATTACTTCACAGATATGGGTGGCTGGTACTCTAAAGACGTTCGTTGTTTCTCGTTTGTCGTTCGGGGACAAATAAATAAATTTCCTTTCAAAACTGAAGGTTTAAAGATAATGCTATGTAAATAAAGGGGGATAGGGGAGAAGTCAAGAAGAAATTAAAAAACATTCGACGCCCGCAATTGGCAGGAGCGTTAGACTTTCGGCAACTAAACTAAAAGGGGGGGGGGAAGGAGGAAAAATCAACTCATAGCCGAAAGACTATTGCTCATAGGGAGGAGAAAAAGGTCGTGAGGCATGAGGCGGGGAAGAAGGTTCGGAGTCAAAAGACAAAGGGTGGCAGAGAGGGGAAGGTGGAAGATCTACTGAATGACTTTCCCCGCCCACAGTTGTTCCAAAAATCTTCTCCAGGGAATCAGCCGAAGGTTTCCCCATACCCTTTCTTCTTTTTCATTGGTGATCATCAGGGCTTTTCGAGGTTTGTAGTCTTCAATGAAAACAGACAGGGGGCGTAAATCCCTCTGATCAACCCTATGGGTTCCTTTAACCTCGATAGCTACTTCTCCTTTCCCCAGGATAAAATCGACTTCAAGACCGTTTTTCGTGCGCCAGAAATTTATGTCAAATCCTAAGTCCCTATAGGCATTATAAGCGGCTATTTCCATAAGAATAAAATGTTCAAAAGCCTTTCCAAACAATTCTCCCCGGAGTTCCGGGATCCGGCGTTTCGAAATCGCCCCGGCAACCCCGACATCAAATAAATAGAATTTGGGCGACCGGCTGATAACTTGGCGATCCTGCCTTTTTTTAAAAGGCTCCACAAACCTTCCCAGGAGGGTATCCACCAGGATCTGAAAATATTCCTTAACGGTTTTGGAATCAACCCCGCAATCCCTGGCAATATTGGAATAATTGACTACCTCTCCATGGGAATACCCGGCTGCATCAAAAAATCTGGAAAAAGCGGGAATATTTCTGGTCAGACCCTCCGCAAAAACTTCCTCCTTCAAATAGTCTTGCGTATAGGCCTTTAAAGACTTTTCATAGTGATCCTGTAAATAATGGGCAGGAATCAACCCATGATTTAAGGCTCGCAATAGGTTCAAATTCTCTATTTCGGCCGAAACCAATGGGAACAATTCATACCGCCAGGCTCGGCCTCCCAAAAGGTTCGCCTTTCCCCGCTTGAGCTTTCGAGCACTTGACCCGCAAAGGATAAATTGCAGATCCATATTTTCGATCAACCAGTGAACCTCGTCGAGGAGTTGCGGCACCTTTTGGACTTCATCCAGGATGATAGGCTGCCTTAAAAGATGGCTGTCTTTAGCCAACAATTGTTCCCGCAGCAAAGAAGGTCTTTTAGAAAATTCCAATAAAAGATCGGTTTTTAGAAAATCATAAACAATACTTTGTGGATATTTTTCTTTTAAGTAGGTGGACTTCCCGGTTTTTCTCGGACCCCAGAAGAAGGCCGATTGCCGCCCTGGGAGCTTAAGGGACAAAATTCGTTGAATTAAAGCCATCGTTATCCTCCTAATTTCTCCGAAAATATCCAACCAATTCGGAGGATACTCTAAAATTAAAAAAATGTCAAAAATAAGTTTTTCCCTTGAGAAGTATAAAAAAAGCATATCTCCTTGAGCGCTATGCTTTAGGAAAGCGCTAAGAGGGGGGGTAGAAGCCAATAGCTGAAAGGGGGAGAGAGGAGAAGATTTTGAGCGGGGGAATAAAGTCAGTAAGGTTACTGCCGTCGCTGAAGGCTTCCCTGAATAAGATTAGTGACTTATTTTAAGGGATTCCTCCATTTAATACTCGGAAAGCGGGAAAAATCAGTGTTGGTTGACATTAACACACACCCGTGTTCACTGGCCAGGGCGGCCAGGTGGGCGTCTGTTACCAGGTTTGCTGGGGCTTGGCCTTCGGATAGCATTTTTTGAAAAACGATCCAATGGTGGCTGGTCGGCTGAACGAGGCGTGTGCAGGGTTGATTCAGCCAGCTTTGGACTCGGATGATCGCCTCATTAAGGGATAAAGGTTGTTCGAAGACTCGGGGATTGGTGCCAATGCGGATGAAAGCATTAATGACGGTCCAGCACAAGCATATCGGAGAATACCCGGATAATTGGGCATCCCACCATTGACGGGCCGGTTCATGGAAAGGACTCTGTTGGTCTTCAGCATAAAGGAGAAGGTTGGCATCAACCAGGATCACCGGTGATCCTCCCCCTCAATCTGAGACAGGAGGGCCTGGATGTTGTCCAAATTCCTCCCGGTTTTCAAGCCCATTTTGTGGGGACGGGTGCGATAGGGCCGGGTTTGCGGAGGATCTTCCACCGCCTTAAGTCCGGTACGCAAGGCTTCATTAACCACTTGACGGAAGGGTTTACGAAATTTTGTCGCCACGGTTTTCGCCTTGTCCAAAACATCGTCGTCTATGTTAAGGGTCGTTCTCATGATGGCATTATAGCATCATTTGTTTTGATGTCAAGGCATCATTTCTGGTTTTCCATTTTCTCTTATTCCCACTCATCCAGTCCGTCGGCCACGGCCGTTGGCTTGGCCGGTTGAACGGTGCGAAAGACTTTGGAAGGCGTGAGCTTTTGACCATCGACGGTCAACAGGTGATTCTCGATGGAAATGCCGAAGAGGCGTTCGTTTTCTTGGAGATAAGGCAGGATCAATTGCCAATCCTCTTCGGAAAAGGGGACGAGCTCCCCGCCGTTAAGCTGTTCGGTCACTATTTTTTGCTGAGGGTCCCGGATATAAATGGCCCCGCCGGAGGCCAGGGAAAAGAGATTGGCTCCGGGATAGGGTGTTTCCTGGGGAATGATATTGCCCTGGGTGTCAATGGTCAAGCCGTTGACAATGACAAAACCTCCGCCATTATGGGGGTCCCCGGCCATGAAGGATTCGGCCAGAAAATCCAGGGCCGTGCCGTTGATGACTACCTTGGGCCGGCCCACTGCATTGATCAAGGGCCTGCCGGCAGCATTGCCCAGCACATACACTTCGCCGCCTTTGGCACCGTAAAGAAAGGTCTGGCCCACATCGCCATGGACCACCAGTTTGCCGCTTTTGAGGATCTGCCCCAATTGGTCCTGGGCATTGCCGTGGACCACGATTTCCAATCCATCGATCCCGGAAGCCAGATAGTCGCCGCTGCTCCCATAGGCATCGATGTGGACCCCCTTGGTGTCCGGTCCCAGGCCGCAGCCAAGGAATCGCTGCCCCCGGTATCCATAGCCGATAAACCGTGTCCAGCCCAGTTCATACGCCTTGACCACTAAACGGGCATCACAGTCTTCTCCTCGGGGGGGGAAATGTTCACCATTGATGACCAGGGTGTTTTCTCCGGCCTCCGGGGCACGAAGGGTTAGACGATGGGCATAATCGATCTTGAGAAAAGGGGTTACTTTGCCCTGGTTTATTAGGGGAATTTCGTTAAATAACTTTTCAAGAGAGCGGGTGACCAGCTGCAGTATGGACCGGCGGCGCTTCGTCCCTGTGGGATACCTTCGATCCAACAGCAGGGTCAATAATTCCACAACCCCTTCTTTTAACTTCTCCTCTTTGGCCAACACCAGAAGATGATCCAAAAAACCGGCCAATTGGGCATAGTCCCATTTTTGGATGGACTTCAGCAAGGACGCAAAGTAAGAAGCCAATTTCCCTGATTCCAGGGCCTGACGGACTTTTTCAGCCGGGGCCGCCTTTAAAGGCGTGGGCTTAAGTTTGATTCGAAAATCCAATGGAATCCGATGGGTGGGATATCGATAGGCCTGCCGAATTTATCTTGAACGGACAGATTCCATTTCCCGGGATCTGATTCTTTGACGGAAAAAATAAAGGAGCCCCCGTCCGTATAACTTCCCCCCCGGGCATTCCAATAACGGTCGGCAATGGTGCCGAACCGGGGATCTTCCCCGGCCAGGGACTGCAGGGTAGCGTCAATGGCCTGTTTTTCCGAACAGATCAGCCCGATCTGCACCTCTCCCTTTTGCAGGGCAAAGACCTGGGGCCGGAGCATGGCCGTATCGGTAATGCCGATCAACTGATAAGTCTTTTGACCGGTAAGTTTCGGGCAATGATGAAAAACCAAGGGCCATCGGGCGAACCGTGAATCTGGGTGGTCTGGATCTGGCGATAAATCCTGTTTCTCCGGGGCAGCTTGTCAAAATCCATTTCCGAGGTCGGGGCCAGGGATTCAATGATGTATTCCAGGGGATATTTATAGACCCGGTTAAGGAGATCAAAGACCAGGACCGAAACCTCCGTATCGGTCAAAAACAGAGGCACCACGTTTCGCTGATAAAGATATTCGCTGACTGAATAATAATTGGCGAAATCGCCGTTATGAACCAGGGCTTCATCGAGCCGGAAAGGGATGGGCGCCGCCCGGATGCCAAACCCGGCCCTTGGTGGGATAGCGCTGATGGGCGATCCAGACATGGGCCTTAAAATCGTCCAATCTATAATATTTGGCCACCATCTCCGCATAGCCGACGATTTTCAGGATCATCATGTTGCGGCCGTGGGACAGGACAAAGGCCTTCTTATCCCCTAATGAACTGTAATAGGTCTGATTTAATTTGAAAGTGTTTTGATAAACAAATTCCTCAGCCACCTTTTCCGGGGTTAATTTTCCTAAATTTCTTTCCTTCTGAAATGCGGCCAGGACTTTGGGCTGGACCTGAACAAAATAACGTTTGACCTGTGGGGGCTCAATTTCCAGCCCGGGGATATCCCGAAAATCATCTACGGTCGGGGCAAAATATTCA